>NZ_AWZV01000019.1 GCF_000472545.1 Burkholderia sp. WSM2232
AGGGCGCGCCACCAGCCGGTGCCGCATGGTGCGTGCCTGATGGGCTTGGCGGGTCGCCGATTGGCGCTGTTGTTTGTTGCCGCTTGTCGCCGCCGATTATCGAAGTCGCCGGTTTCTACGGCGCTTATCTGCGCCCTTTATCCTTTATCCGTGCCGCGTACCGCAGCCCCGCCGCCTACCTGCGCCGCCTACCTGCGCCGCCTACCTGCGCCGCCTACCTGCGCCGCCTACCTGCGCCGCCTACCTGCGCCGCCTACCTGCGCCGCCTACCTACGCCGCTGCGCCTGGGCCGCGAGCCGCACCGCCGCGTTTCCCGCGCCGTAGCCGTCATAGCCGCCGCGCCGCTCGACGATCTCCATGAAAAAGCGCTGATCCAGCTGTTCCGTGTAGGCGTGGAAGAATTCCCCACCGCGCTCATCGCGGTCGTACAGGATGTTGTGCTCCCGCAGCGCTTCGAGCATGTCGTCCGGCAACGCGTAACGGGCGGCAAGATCGTCGTAGTAATTGCGTGGAATGCGCAGCACCGGCAGGCCGTCGGCAGCGAATTGAGCAACTGCGCCGAAAATGTCGCCAGTGCTGAACGCCACATGGTTCAGACCGGAGCCGTGATAGGTGTGCAGCGCCTCGGCCACCGCCGTGTGATGATCCACGGAAGCATTCAGCACCACGCGCACCGAACCGTCGCGACTGCGCAACGCGCGGCTGCGCACGAGGCCATACGGATCGGGCACGAGTACGCCGGGCTCCGCCTGAAAACCGAACGCCGTGCGCAGAAACAGCACCCACGTATCCAGCGAATTGGCCGGCACCGCAAGGCATACGTGATCGATGCGGCTAAGCGGCCCGACCTCCGCAGGACCGTTGACGTCCGTAAGCACGAAATCGGCCTCGAACAGCGTGGGCTGGTCGGGCGTTTCGTCGACGAAGTAGTTGAGGCTGCCGTCCGGCGCCTGCACGGCGGGCACGACGCGCTCGTTAGGGCCGACCTGACCGGAGAACGGCGCATAGCCGAAGCCGGCGGCGCGCTGGAATGCCTGCCGCGCGTCGTCGACGCGAAACGCCGAGGCGCACAGCGACAAACCGTGTTGCTGGAAGAACGCATTGGCGAACGAGTCAGGCTCCGCGTTCAGCACGATCGAAGCTGCGCCATGCTGATACAGCGTCACATCTTTCGAACGATGCTGGCCTGCCTGGCGAAAGCGCAGCTTGCCGAGCCAGTCGGCCAGATGCGCGCGCGTGGTGTGATCCACCGCAAATTCGAGGAACTGATAGCCGACGTGCGCGGGCGCGGCCGGCGACTCGTAAAGCTCGCCTACCGTTTCGCGCCTGCTTTCCAGCAACGCGCGCGTCTGCTCCTCGAGAAACAGCAGGGAGCGATGCCCGTCGGCAGCGGTGATCGTGGTTGGCGCCGCGCGAAAACCGTCGTTGAAAATTTCCAGCGAAAGCGGGCCCTTGTAGCCCGCTTTGACGACCTGAGCCGTGAAGTTCGCCACGTCGAAATCGCCCTGGCCCGGAAAGCAGCGGTAATGGCGGCTCCATTCCAGCACATCCATTGCAAGCCTCGGCGCGTCGGCGATCTGTACGAACGCAATGCGCTCGCCCGGAATGTCGGCGATACCTTCGACGCTGTCGTTAAGCGACAGCGTGTGAAAACTGTCGAGCACGAGTCCGAGATGAGGGTGATTCACCGCGTTCACCAGCTTCCACGCATGCCGGTAAGTCTTGACATGCCTGCCCCATGCAAGCGCCTCGTACCCGGCTATCACGCCGGCCGCCTCGGCCGCCTGCGCGAGCGCGCCGAGCTGGTCGGTCATCAGCGCGTCGTCGCAGATGGTGTCCGGCGACACGTTGCTGCACACCAGAATGCGATCTGTGCCCAGTTCGTGCATCACGTCGAACTTGCGTTTCGCCCGGTCGAGATTGCGTGCGAGGCGCTCGGCGCTCACGCCGTCGAAGTCGCGAAACGGCTGGAACAGCATGATTTTCAGGCCGAGGTCTTCAGCAATGCGCCGCACGTCGGCGGGCGAACCGTCGAAATACAGCAGATCGTTCTCGAAGATTTCGACGCCCTCGAAGCCGGCCGCCTGGATCGCGGTCAGCTTCTCGACGAGGGTGCCGCTGATCGACACGGTGGCAATGGAACGTTGCATAAACAGCTCCTGCAAAAACAGTCGGACGGCCGCGGGCGGTGCGCACGGCAGTGATACGCCGGCGTTCGCGCGGCGATGTTGCGATGCGCAAATGGGCTAGTTCGTTACCTGAGCAGCAAGCCGCGGGCAAAGATTGCTCACAATAAGCGCATTTTTTCGACAGCATATACAAACTAACTAGATGGTACAAATTCGGATAAACCCCGAATGACGCGGACGGCTCATGAGCGCACACTGCGGCTATGTTGAGAGGCGTTGCGGGTCGGTGGCCGTGCGCTTCCTGTTTCACCATGTTCCACTTTTGCAGCTACGGTGCAGGGAAGCGGAGTAAGTGCTGTGCATGAGAACGCAGTGGTGCGCTCAGGCGCGAACTCCGGATTCAGTGCACGCGCTGGCTCCGGCTCACAGGAGACCATCATGAGTTTCGCGTCAGTACTGGTCCTCAACGGACCGAACCTCAACCTGCTCGGCACACGCGAGCCGGCCATCTATGGCTCGGAGACGCTGGACGACGTGGCCCGGCTGTGCCGCGACGCCGGCGAGCGCCTCCAGCTGTCGGTCGATTTCTGTCAGTCGAATGCCGAGCACCAGTTGATCGACTGGCTGCATGCGGCGCGCACGAAGGTCGACGGCATCGTGATCAATCCGGCCGCTTACACGCATACGTCGGTGGCAATTGCCGACGCGCTCACTGCAATCGAAAAGCCCGTGATCGAAGTGCATATTTCAAACGTGCATCGGCGCGAGGCATTCCGGCATCACTCGTATGTGTCCGCAGTGGCGGACGCAATCATTGTTGGTTGCGGTACCCAAGGCTATGTGCTCGCGCTCGAGCGAATGGCCACCATACTCAGGAATAGGGCGGCAAAATGAACACAAACGCGAACCCGCAAGCCACCGCGGAATCGTATCTGGTCGGTCTGATCGGCGCAGGCATCGGCGGCTCGCTGAGCCCCGCAATGCACGAGGAAGAAGGCAGCCGGCTGGGCCTGCATTATGTGTACCGCCGCATCGATCTGGAAGCGCTGAAACTCGACGTTGCGGCACTGCCCGACCTGCTGCTTGCCGCGGAACGCATGGGCTTCAACGGTCTGAACATCACGTATCCGTGCAAGCAGGCGGTCATTCCTCTGCTCGACGAATTGTCCGACGATGCCCGCGCGCTGGGTGCCGTCAACACCGTGCTTTTCAAGGACGGCAAGCGCATCGGCCACAACACGGACTGGTCCGGCTTCGCCCGCGCTTTTCAACGCGGCTTGCCTGACGCGTCGCTAGAACGCGTCGTGCAACTGGGCGCCGGCGGCGCAGGCGCGGCGGTCGCGCATGCGGCCCTCACGATGGGCGCGCAAACGCTGACCTTGTTCGACGTCGACGCAGCACGCGCCGCATCGCTTGCCGCAGAGCTGCAAAAGCGCTTTGCCGACCGCACCGTGACAGCCGGCGAATCGTCCGACGCAGCGCTCGGAGCAACACTGGCCGCCGCAAACGGGCTGATTCACGCGACGCCCACGGGCATGGCCAAACTGCCTGGACTGCCGCTGCCCGCCGAATTGCTGCATCGCGACCTGTGGGTCGCGGACATCGTCTATTTCCCGATTCGCACCGCGTTGTTGCAGGCGGCCGAAGCGCTCGGCTGCCGCACGCTGACGGGCGGCGGAATGGCGGTGTATCAGGCAGTCGACGCCATGCGCATTTTCACGGGACGGGAGCCCGATGCCGAGCGCGTCTACACCCATTTTCAGTCGTTGCTGGAACGCTAACCGGTTGCGCACGCCGGTAAATGACGGATACCTAATCAGTTAGAGGAGACGAAAACCCATGCCGCAACCCAGCCAATCCAGCCCGGCCGACGCAACGCGTCAAGCCGGCGCGCCTACGACTGCGAACACCAGTAAGGCGCGCCGTTCGAACGCGCGTTATCAGATACTTGGGCTGCTCGCCGTCGGCACCATGATTAACTATCTGGACCGTACGGTCCTCGGCATTGCCGCACCGCAATTGACCAAAGAACTCGGCATTAACGCCGCAATGATGGGCCTGCTGTTCTCGGTGTTCTCGTGGAGCTACGTTGCTTCGCAAATTCCCGGTGGCCTGTTTCTCGACCGTTTCGGCAGCAAGCTGACGTATTTCCTGTCCATGACGCTCTGGTCGCTTTGCACGCTCGCGCAAGGGCTGGTGCACGGCATTGCGGGACTATTCGTGTTCCGTCTTGGTCTGGGTGTTTCAGAGGCGCCGTGCTTTCCGACCAATAGCCGCGTCGTGGCCACGTGGTTCCCGCAAAGCGAACGCGCGATGGCGACAGGCACCTACACTGTCGGCGAATACATCGGGCTCGCGTTTTTCAGCCCGTTCCTCTTCATGCTGATGGGCGCATTCGGCTGGCGCTCGCTGTTCTACGTGGTGGGCGGCGTGGGCATCGTGTTCGGCGGCATCTGGTGGCTGATGTATCGCGAACCGCGCGATCATCCGTCGGCGAATCAGGCTGAACTCGACTACATCGAGGCAGGCGGCGGCCTCACGCAGCGGCACGGCGCTGCCGCAAGCGCGGGAACGGCGCCCGCGAAGAGCGGTTTCGAATGGCGCACCATTGGCCGCCTGCTCAAGCATCGTCAACTGACGGGCATCTGCCTCGGCCAGTTCGCCGGCAACTCGACGCTCGTGTTCTTTCTCACGTGGTTCCCGACCTACCTCGCCACCGAGCGTCATATGGGCTGGCTGAAGATCGGCTTCTTCGCGATCATGCCGTTCATCGCGGCGTCGGTAGGTGTGATGTTCGGCGGCCTCTTTTCCGACTGGCTGTTGCGTCGCGGCAAGTCGGCAAACGTTGCGCGCAAGCTGCCGATCATCGCTGGTTTGCTGCTCGCCTCGACGATCATTCTCGCTAACTACGTAGAGAGCAATGTCGCCGTGATCGCGATTCTCTCCGTGGCGTTTTTTGCGCAGGGCATGGCTGCGCTCGGCTGGACGCTGGTGTCGGATATCGCGCCTGAAGGGCTGTTGGGTGTGACCGGCGGCATCTTCAACTTCGCCGCGAACCTGGCCGGCATCGTGACGCCGCTCGTGGTCGGCTTCATTGTCGCCGCGACGGGATCGTTTGTTGGTGCGCTGGTATTTATCGGCGTCGTGGCGCTGATTGGCGCGCTGTCGTACATCTTCATTGTCGGCGACATCAAGCGGATCGTGCTGGTGCACTAAGCGCTCTTACGAGGCAGGCGCAGGCCGCAGCAGAAGTGCAATAATGAACGGGACGTGGCGCGAGCCACGTCCCGTTTTGCATTTGCTGACCCACCGGCAGTGACTTGGCTCAGTCTTCCTTGCGCACAAAACGCAAGACAGCATCCACGATCATCGCGCGATGACGCGCGCGCAATCGCGGATGCGACGGATCGCGCCCAAACGCCGTGCCGAACGTATGACGATTGCCCACGCGATGAAAGCACAGAGAACTGATCAGCAGATGCAGGTCGATGGCGTCGACGTCGCTGCGAAACTGGCCCGTCGCCACGCCGCGCGCAAGTAGATCTTCGATCGTGTGGATGACGGTGACGTTGCGGCCTTTGAAACTCTTCACCTGCTCGACATACTTTGCGCCGTTGATGTTCTCGATCGTCACGAGGCGCACGAAGTCGCGCTGGCGGTCGTGATAGTCGAACGTGAATTCGACGAGCGCGCGCATGCCTTCCACCGGGTCAAGTTCGCTCACATGCAGGTCCTGCTCGAGCGCGCGAATGTCGCCGTACACCTTCTCGAGCACCGCCTGATACAGGCCCTCCTTGCTGCCGAAGTAGTAGTACAGCATGCGCTTGGTGGTGTTGGTGCGCTCCGCGATGGCGTCCACGCGCGCGCCCGTCAGTCCCATCGCGGAGAATTCCTGCGTGGCGACATCCAGAATGTTGCGCTTGGTCTGCTCGGGGTCGTACTTGCGGCGCGCGTCGGTACGTCGGGCCTCGCTGCGTCGCGCGTCCTTCGGCGGCGCGCCGGACGCAATGCCGTTGGTATCGGATTCGGCTGCCTTGCTTCCCTTTTTCATTGTGTATTCGAGCTGTTCGAGCGGCGATGACGGCGCATTCTAGCATGCGGGAAACAGGCTCCCGCGCGCGTTCTGGCGCCTTTCGGCGCGTTAGGCCCTGCGCTCATCTGTCTCACGATGCGGGCAAACGCGGCATGTTTGCACGCCGGTTTCAAACGGTATGGCGAGTCCGCCGGCGACGTGCGGCCAACGCATCGCGCGTTTGCATCGCGGTGTAGGTCAACTGCGCAGCGGCGAGTCCGAGCGCGCCGTATGCAGGTGTGAGCCCGAATGCGGCGAACGCTTCGGGCACCGGGCGCTCGCCCGCAATGGCCGCGGCCAGCAGTTCGCCCGCGACGGTGGTCGGCGCCATGCCATGTCCGCCGAAGCCGACGGCATGCCAGACGCCGTCCACGCTGCGGCCGATTTGCGGCATCTTGTGACGCGCGTAGCTCATCAGGCCGCCCCACGCGTAATCGACACGCACGTCATGTAGTTGCGGATACACCTTCAGCAGGTCGCGCCGCAGTAAGCGCGCAATGATCTCCGGCGCGCGGTCGCGCACTGAGATGCGGCCGCCCCACAGAATGCGCGTGTCGGGCAAAGGCCGGTAGTAGTCGAACGCGAAGCGGGTGTCGTAGACGGCCGCACGCGTGCCGATCGCATCCTGCAGACGCGCGCCGAGCGGTTCGGTAGCCATCACGTAAGTGGCAATGGGCAGCACCGCACGTTCCACTTTTGCGTACACGTTGCGCGCGTAACCGCCGCCAGCCATCACCACATGCCGCGCGTCGACGGCGCCTTGCGGCGTATGCACGATAAAGCCCGCACCGTCGCGCTGCAAACGCACCACGGGCGACTGCTCGTGAATCTGCACGCCGGCACGGGCTGCTGCATGCGCGACGCCGAGCACGTATTTCAGCGGATGAAAGTGAAAAGCGTTGCGCTCAAAAAGGCCGCCGTGGTAGCGGCGCGTCTTCAGTTGCGAGGCAAGCTGGTCAGCGCTCAGCGGTTCCCAGTCCACGCCGAACGAATCGCGCATCAGGCGCCGTTGTGCGTCGAGCCGCGCGGGTTCGTCGAACCAGTTGGCGAGAATCACCCCGGCGTCGGTCGCATCGCAATCCATGCGATAGCGCGCGATGCGGGCGCGCATCAGATCGACGGCCTCGACGGTGAGCGCATACAGCTCGCGCGCGCGAGCCGCACCCAGCGTGTTAAGCAGATCGGCGCAATCGAGGCTGTAGCCGCCGAACACGAAGCCGCCGTTGCGTCCGGACGCACCGAAACCGACTTGCCGCGCTTCGAGCACGGCCACATTCGTGAGGCCGCGCTCCGCAAGCCCCAGTGCGGTGGAAAGTCCTGCCAGCCCGCCGCCCACGATGCAAACGTCGATGCTTTGCCGCCCGGCAAGCGGCGCGTATGCAGACGAACGGGCGACAGTGGCTTCGTAGAAGTTTTCCATGGCGGCTAGCGTAGCGGCAACACATGCCCGCGTCCAGCCGCTTGCCGCTGCCGGGCCTTATTTGCCCCAGCGCAGCACTAGCGGATCGAGCCGTCGCGCGATCTTCAGCAATCCTTCGCGGGTGGCGGGATGCATCGCAGGCAGCGGATGGCGCACCGCGTCCGAGCGAATCACGCCGCCTTCCTTCATCAGCGCCTTGCACGATGCGAGACCGCCCTGGCGGTTCTCATAGTTGATGAGCGGCAGCCATTGCTGATAATGCGCGGCGGCCGCTTCTGTGTCGCCGGCCGCATAGGCGTCGACAATCAGGCGGATGCCGTCCGCATAACCGCCGCCGGTCATGGAACCCGTTGCGCCTGCATCGAGATCGGCCATCAGCGTGATCGCCTCTTCACCGTCCCAGGGGCCGACAATCGCGTCGCCGCCCAACTGGATGAGCTCGCGCAGCTTGTTCGCTGCTTGCGGCACTTCGATCTTGAAGTACGACACGTGTTCGATCTCGCGGGCCATGCGCGCGAGAAACGGCGCCGACAACGGCGTGCCGCTAACCGGCGCGTCCTGGATCATGATCGGAATGTCGATCGCGTCGGACACGGTGCGATAGAACTCCTCGATGCCGCGCTCGCCGATGCGGATCGTGGCGCCGTGATAGGGCGGCATGATCATGACCATCGCGGCGCCTGCCTCCTGCGCGCGGCGGCTGCGCTCAGCGCATTGATAGGAACTGAAATGCGTGGTGGTGACGATCACCGGCACGCGGCCCGCCACATGGTCGAGCACCACGTGCATCAGCGTATTGCGTTCTTCGTCGGAAAGCGCGAACTGCTCGGAGAAGTTCGCCAGAATGCACAGGCCGTTCGAGCCTGCATCGATCATGAAGTCGATGCAGCGCTTCTGGCCTTCCAGGTCCAGTTGGCCGGCGTCGTCGAATATCGTAGGAGCGACGGGAAATACGCCGCGCAGTGCGGCGGCATGGGTGGTCTGGCTCATGATTCAGGCGCCTTTCATATGTTATGGGATCTATAAAGCGGCTATAAAGCGGCAATAAAACGGCTATGAAGCGACTACAAGCGTCTCCACAACCGACTATACGGCTCTACAACTCGCGGGTATATTGAATTGTTTCCATCCTTTGATCGCTTTTACGACTCACCGCCGCACTCATGAAAAACACGTTGAATGTTCTGCTGGGCAAATTGCGCATGAAGCAGCTGCAATTGCTGATTGCGCTGGACGACCAGAAGTCGCTGCACAAGGCGGCGGGCCTCATGTCGATGACGCAGTCGGCTGCCAGCAAGGCATTGCAGGAACTGGAATCGATGTTCGAAGCACCGCTTTTCGAGCGCTCGAAAAGCGGCATGATCCCCAACCAGTTGGGACACTGCGTGATCCGCCATGCGCGCCTCGTGGCGACGGACATCACCGCACTCTGCCAGGACGTGGCTGAAATTCGCTCGGGGCGCGGCGGGCGGCTTGCAATTGGCGCGATCATGGGTGCGATTGCGCAATGCGTGATTCCTGCCGTCAATCGCCTGCATGCCGGCTATCCGAAGCTGTCTATCGAAGTGGTGGAGGACACGAGCGCGCGCATGCTCGCGCAACTCGACGACGGCCGTCTGGATCTCGTGATCGGCCGTGCGGCCGTGGCGGCCGATCCGTCGAAATACCAGTATCGTCCGCTCGCGGATGAGCCGCTATCCGTTGTGGTGGGCTATGGTCATCCGCCGTGGCCAAAGAGGGAGTTGAGGCTCGCCGATCTGGCGGGTCATCGTTGGGTGATGTATCCGTCGCATATGCCGTTGCACGCGCTGCTCGAACGCGAGATGGATCTGGCAGGGCTCACAATGCCCGATAACCGGATTTCCACGGCGTCTACGTTCGTGACGGTCGCGCTTCTGCAAAGCAGTGCGGAGTTCGTGTCGTTGTTGCCGACCGCCATTGCTGAAATGTTCATTCGGCAAAAAATGCTGCGCCTCGTACCGGTCACGCTGAAGTCGCCTTCACAGACCTTTGGCGTCGTGACGCGCAAGGGAGGCGTGCTGTCGCCGCCAGCCGAGCGCTTCGTCGAATTGCTGCGGCAGCACACGCAGATGCAGCAAGAGGCAGGGCCAGAGAAGCACAAGCCCGCGCCAAAACGCAAGCCGGCCGTTGCGCCGGCCAGGCGAAAAGCCGCCTGAACCAGCGGTTTTCGAAGCACGTCGCAGACGTCGAATATCGCACGGCAATTCGCACTTTGCTATGTCCTCGCGGCGGGTGTTGTAGCGGCGACACTGGGGTTTAACCGAACCAATTGTGTGTGTGCGTCCGCGCTACACTCATTAAAGGGTGTCGGATTTACGAGGCCGACTCCCGTCCGGGGAGAGCAGTCATGAATCGGCCATCGGTTCGGTTTCCGCTACGTGCCACCAGCACCGCGTCGGTGCGCAAGTGGTTCAAATGGGCGCTGGCGGCGGCGTTATTGTTGGGCCTTGCGTGGCTCGTGCGCTTATGTCAGCTCGAAATCGAAACGTCCCGGTTGCAGGCGCATTATCTGTCCGAGCTCACGCGCGACGTCGGCTTCACCGTGGACGACGGTCCCAGTCATTCCATCCGCTTTCCCGCAGCCGATAAAGGCCCCTACGACACACGCCTCGGTTATGCGTTGCTGCCGTCCATCCAGCAGCGCCTCCTGCAACGCGGCTTCGAAATCACTGCCCAGGCGCGCGATTCAGAACGCATGCTTTCCCTTGCAGATAGAAGCCTGTTTCTGCCTTACGCGGAGAAAGATCAGGCTGGCCTGCAGCTCTTCGACGGTACTGGAGCGCCGCTTTTCAGCGCGAGCTTTCCGGGCCACGCATACAGTGGCTTCGAGGCAATTCCGCCTGTCATCGTCAACTCGCTGCTGTTTATCGAAGACCGCTATCTACTCGATCCGAATCAGCCGAACCGTAATCCCGCCATCGACTGGGGGCGTTTCAGTCGAGCGCTCGTCGACCAGGGCGCGCGTGTTTTCAATCACCATCAGGCGACGCCCGGCGGCAGCACGCTTGCCACGCAGATCGAGAAATTCCGCCACTCGGCGGGAGGGCGCACTGCCACGCCGCCGGAAAAGCTGCGGCAGATCGCGTCGGCCTCGGTGCGTGCCTATCTGGACGGACCGCAAACCATGCCCGCACGCCAGCAGATAGTCGTGCATTACCTGAACTCGGTGCCGCTTGCCGCGCAACCTGGCATCGGCGAAATAAACGGCATGGGCGACGGTCTCGCCGCCTGGTACGGGCGCGATTTCGCGGAGGTGAACCGCATACTGAGTGCGCCTTCTACCGCGCAGAATCTCCCCGAACAGGGCGAGGCTTTCCGCCAGGTACTTTCGCTGATGATTGCGCAGCGCGCGCCTTCCTATCTGCTGCATCGCGGCTACCGCGAACTGGAGCGGCTCACCGACAGCTATTTGCGCCTGCTTGCGAATGGCGGCGTGATTTCGGCCGCGCTGCGCGATGCCGCGCTTTCCGCGAACGTGCAATTGCACCGCGCGGCAAAACCCGCTGAAAACGCGGGCTCGTTCGTGTCGCGCAAGGCCGTCACGTCGATGCGGTCCAATCTCCTTGCCGCCCTCGGCATTCCGAGCTTCTACGAACTGGACCGGCTTGATCTGCAAGCCACGGGTACGCTCAATAATGCCGTGCAACAGGCGGTGAGCGAACGGCTTGCCGCTGCCGCCACGCGGGAGGGCGCAAAGGCTGCGGGTCTGGTCGGCTATGAAATGCTGCGTGCTTCCGACGACCCTTCGAAAATCGCCTACAGCTTTACGCTGTTCGAGCGGCGCGACGGCGCCAATCTCGTGCGCGTGCAGACGGACAGCGTGAACCAGCCGTTCGACATCAATTCCGGCGCGCGGCTCAACCTGGGTTCCACTGCAAAACTGCGCACCATGGTGACGTACTTGCAGATCGTGGCGCAACTGCATGACCGTTACGCGGCTCGCAGCGCCGCTGAGCTCAAGGCCATCAAGCCCGATCCTGGCGACCAGTTGACCCGTTGGGCACTCGACTATCTGTCCCATACACAGGACCGCTCGTTGCAGCCCATGCTCGATGCGGCCGTGGAGCGCAAGTACTCGGCGAATCCCGGCGAAACGTTCTACACCGGGGGCGGCGCGCAGACCTTCAACAATTTCGAGGCGGACGACAATAGCCGTATTCTCACGGTGCGCCGCGCATTCCAGCATTCGGTGAATCTGGTGTTCGTGCGGCTGATGCGCGACATCGTTCACTATGAGATGGTGCAGACCACCGGACCTTCGTCGCAGTGGCTGAGCGATCCGGCGATCCGCAAGATGTACCTGACGCGTTTTGCCGATCAGGAAAGCCGCGTGTACATGAATCGCTTCTACACGAAGTATCACGGCAAGACGCGCGAACAGGCGCTCGCGTTATTGCTGCTCGGCGTGCGCAAGTCTCCGCCCAAGGTAGCCACCGTATTGCGCAGCGTCGCGCCGGACGAATCGAGCGCGTGGTTCAATCAGAAGATGCGAGCCGCACTGAAAAATACCCCGGCGGCCTCTGTGCTCGACGACGAGGATCTCGCGAGGCTTTACTCGAAATACGGCATTGACCGCTTCAATCTGAACGATCGCGGCTATATCGCGAGCGTGCATCCACTCGAACTATGGACGCTCAATTATCTGCGCGAGCATCCGGACGCCACCCTCAACGAGATTCAGAACGCAAGCAAGGACGTGCGCCTGCAAAGCTATTCGTGGCTTTTCAAAACGCGTTATCACGCGACACAGGACCGCCGCATCAAACGCATGGTCGAATTGCGCGCGTACGAGGCAATCGGCAGATCGTGGCAGGCACTCGGCTATCCGTTCGCGACGCTGACGCCTTCGTATGCGGCGGCCATCGGCGCGTCGGGTGACAGGCCCGCCGCGCTCGCACAACTGATCGGCCTGATCGCAAACGACGGCAACAAGGTGCCGACCGAGAGCCTCACGCAACTGGACTTCGCAAAAGACACCCCATACGAAACCCATTTCCGGCGCGCCGCAGTCGCGCCGCAACAGCAGCTTGCGCCGGAAATCGCAGGAACGGTAAAAAGCATGTTACGTGACGTGGTGACGGGCGGCACCGCGCGGCGTCTTGCGCAGGGCATCACGTTCCCGGACGGCCGCACCGTGCAGGTGTACGGCAAGACCGGCACCGGCGATCAGCGCTTTAATGTCTTCGCGAAGGGCGCGCGGCTTATCGAGTCGCGCAAGGTGAACCGCAGCGCGACATTCGTGTTCTCTTTCGGCGACCGTTTTTACGGCACATTGACCGCATGGGTGCACGAACCGTATGCCGCGCATTACGAGTTCACGAGTGCGCTGTCCGTGCAATTACTGAAGTCGATGGCGCCCGCGTTGCAGCCGCTCCTCGACCCGGCGCCTGCGAAGACCGCATCGGTCGCAGCCACCAGGGTCGCGGTGCACTGAACGCGACTGTCGGGCATCAATAGGCGGGCTCGATCGCGGGCTTGAGAAAGAGTTCGTGTACGGGTGCGAAATGCGCGTACATCGGCAGAATCGCGCCGCCCATCGCGCGAGCGTCGGCGCCAATTGCGCCTTCCAGTAGTTGCGGGCGCACCATTCCTTCCCATTCGAACCGGTCGAGTACGCGCTCGGTACGACGAATGATTTCGCGCACCATTTGCCGGTCGAGCTCACCGTCTATCACCACCGCTTCGAGATCGAGCAATGCGGCCGCGTTGGTGAGCGCGCTGGCAATCGCGGGGCACGCGCTGTCCAGCCATTGCTCTGTATGCCGCCACATGTCCGGCGACAGCGCGCGATGATCGTGCGCGGCCGCGGGCGGTTTGCCTGCTTCGCTCAGCAGACGTTCAAGCACGAAGCCGGACGCGGCATGCAGCAATTGGCGGGCGGGCTTGCGCGCGTTGTTCTCGCGTAGCGGAATGGAGCCCACTGCGCCCGCGTTTTCGTGCGGCCCGCCATGCAGGCGTCCGTCGATCACGAGTCCGCCGCCGATGAAAGTGCCCACGAACAGATAGAGAAAATTGTGGATGCCACGTCCCTGGCCCATCACCAGTTCGGCGGCACACGCGGCGGTGGTGTCCTTTGCGAATTCGACCGGCAGACCCGTCATTGTCCCGATCCGTGAGCGCAGGTCGATTTCGTGCCACGCATCGAGCGCGTCGGGCGGCGCGCCGAGAAAGTCGCGCCATCCACCGAGCCACAGCGGCGCGGCAACCCCGACGCCGACTACCTTGCCCGCATTCGCGCCAAGTGCCTGATTCACGCGCGCGAGCCTGGTTTCCAGCGCGGGAAACAGCGTGCGCGGATCGGGATACGGGTACTCGAACACATCGCGGCAGACTACGCGGCCGGCGAAGTCCATTGCCAGCACGTCGAGACTGCGGCGTCCTACCTTGATGCCGATTGTGTACGCACCGTCCGCGCGCAACGCAATGGGCACCGACGGCTGACCGATTTTCCCGCGTACGCGAGCCTGCTTTTCCAGCAGGCCGTCGTCGATCAGGCGATCGACGATCATCGACACGGTCTGCATCGAAAGCCGCGTGAGGCGGCCCACGTCGGCCTTCGGCAGCGGCCCGTGCAAACGGATCGCCTGCAGCACGATGCGTTCGTTGAACTGCCGCATGCCGACCTGGTTCGAGCCGACCGTGCGTTTGAGGGACGGGCGCATGCCGGTGGTATCCATGACGGCGGGCCCTCAGCGCAATGTTTGCATCATGCAATCGCCTTGACGTCGGCTTCTTTGGCGCCGGTCATGATCGCCACGGCCTCCGACATATGCACGTCTTTCGTCCTGACGAGCGCGGCACGCCGTCCGAGTCGCTGAATGTGAATGCGGTCCGCGACTTCGAATACATGCGGCATGTTGTGGCTGATGAGAATCACCGGCAAGCCGCGGTCGCGCACGCGGCGAATCAGTTCGAGCACCATGTTGCCTTCCTTTACGCCGAGCGCGGCGGTGGGCTCGTCGAGAATCACGACATGGCGGGCGAATGCCGCGCTGCGCGCCACTGCAACGCCCTGGCGCTGTCCGCCGGAAAGCGTTTCGACTGCCTGGCGCATCGAGCGAATGCCGATTTGCAGGTCTTTCATATGCGCGGTCGCTTCTTCGAGCATGCGGCGTTTGTCGATCATCTTGAAGATCGAGCCGCGCCAGCCAGGCTTGAGCAATTCGCGCGCGAGAAAGAGGTTCTCCGCAATGCTCATGGCCGGCGCGACGGCAAGCTCCTGATATACCGTTTCAATGCCTTGGGCGCGTGCATCCAGCGGGCTGCGAAATTTGACGGGCTTGCCGTCGAGCAGAATTTCGCCTTCGTCTGGCACCGTTGCGCCGGAAAGCGCCTTGATCAGCGAAGATTTGCCCGCGCCATTGTCACCGATCACGGCGAGAATCTCGCCGGGCAGCACCTCGAAATCGCAACCGTCGAGCGCGGTCACGTTGCCATAACGTTTGACGAGCCCCCGTGCCTGCAGGACGGGCAGCGGGGCGGAAGTGGAAGTAGTTGTCGACATGACGTGCTCCTGGCAGCCTGGACGGACGCGTAATCGGGTGCTTACGAGCCTGTCCGGGCAGCGTTCAAGATGATCGCGGTGCAGTGCTCAACCGCGGCGATGTGAGAGTTTGTCTGCGGCTACCGCGAGAATCACCAGCATGCCGGTGATCAAAACCTGGTAGACCGAAGAAACGCCGATCAGGGTCAGGCCATTGCGGAACACGCCCACAATCAGCGCGCCGAGCAGCGTGCCGGCAATCGAACCGCGTCCGCCGAAAAGACTCGTGCCGCCCAGCACGACCGCGGTGATGCTGTCCAGGTTCTCTGTCTGACCGGCCTGCGGATCGCCCACACCGGTACGCGATACCGCGAGCAACGCGGCAATGCCGTAGATCGCGCCGGCCAGCGTATAAACCGTCAACAGGATTTTCTGCGAGGACAGACCCATCAGCCGTGCAGCCTCGGCGTTATTGCCGAGCGCATACAGGTGCCTGCCGGGAACCGTGTCGCGCAGCACGAACCAGGTGGCCAGATACATCAGCAAGGTGAGCACGGTGCCGTAGGTGACATCGGCGGGGCCGAGCTTGAACGTATTGCCGAAGAACATGATGGCGTCCGGCAGATTCGACACGCTTTCCGCGTTCGAATAGATCTGCGTGAGTGCAAACGCAATGTTCAGCGTGCCAAGCGTGACGATGAACGCAGGCAGCTTGATGCGGGTTATCAGCACACCGTTCAGTACGCCGAATAATGTACTGGCGCCGATGCCGCAGAGAATCGCGACGGCCGGCGGCAGGCCCAGCGTGACCGCGAACTTGGTCATGATGATGGACCCAAACGCCATTACCATGCCACAGGAAAGATCGATGCCGCCCGTCAGCACGATCAGCGTCTGACCGATGGCGATGACAGCGACGACCATTGTCTGTTGCAGGATCAGCGAGAGGTTCTGGAACGACAGAAAGCGGCTGCTCTGCGAAATGAAGAACGCGCATGCCAGCACGAGCGCAATGAGCGGCCCGACTTCGGCGAGCGACGGCAGGCGGTCGGAGAAATGGCGCGGATGGCCCGCGGGCGCGGATGGAGTCGACATGATGATGTCCTCAAGACATGAGCGCGGCATGTGCCGCGCGGCGAATCATTCGGCGGCCCGATAGGCGGGCCGCCATTCAGTGCGCGTTACTTGTTGCCCCAGCAGTTGTCGAGGCCGAATTTCGTGTCCTTGCTGTCGATGCCGGACATTGGCTTGTCGGTAATCAGCGTCACGCCCGTGTCCTGGTAGCCCGACACTTTCTTGCCGGTTCTGGCGTAATCCACGCCGGCCGTCACGCCGAGCGAGGCCATCTTCAGCGGATACTGCTGCGAGGTTGCGGCGATCGCACCGGCCTTGACGTTGCGCACGCCTTCACAGCCGCCGTCGATGGAAACGATCATCACGCCCTTTTCCTTGCCCGCTGCCTTCAGCGCACGGTACGCGCCCGCGGCCGCCGGTTCGTTGATGGTGTACACGACGTTGATGTCGGGCGCTTTCTGCAAGCAGTTTTCCATTGCCGTCTGGCCTTTCGCCTGATCGCCGCGCGTGTCCTGGCTGCAGACAATGGACGGGTCGCCCGGCTTCACGCCGAAGCCTTCAAGAAAGCCGTTATGGCGCAATACGCCCACCGAAACGCCCGGTGCGAGGTCGAGCGTGGCGATTTTGGCGGGCTTGCCGTTTAACGCGGCTTTCGCGTATTTGCCGATCAACACGCCGGCCTTGAAATTGTCGGTGGCGAAGAGGGCGTCGGTGGCGTCCTGCGGATCGGTGGGCGTGTCGAGCGCGACCACCATGACGCCCGCTGCGCGCGCTTTCTTGATGCTCGGCACGATCGCTTTGGTGTCGCTCGGCGTGATCAGAATTGCTTTCGCACCGGCCGTCATCATGTTCTCGATCGCGGTGACCTGGCTCGCGTTGTCACCGTCGAATCTGCCGGCAGCGGTGATCACCTTCGCGCCGTCTTTCGACGCGGCCGCTTCGGCGCCCTGCTTCATCTTCACGAAGAACGGGTTGGTGTCCGTCTTGGTGATGAGGCCGACTACCGGCTGGTCGGCCGCCTGGCTCACGCTCGCACACCAGACGGCCGAGGCCGCTACGCACAGCGGGATCACTTTCCTGGCGACAGGAAGCCTGCGGGACTTCAGATTCATGGGACGCTCCTCCGGTTATTGACAATGACGCTTGGAACTGTGGGCGGTTGCACACGCGAACGCTGCGCGGTCGCAACCTGAACGGCGGCTGATTCGAACGCGTGACGCTAGTCGAAAGACGCCGCCTAAATCACTTTGGTTGATTTAGTACAGCAGGCGCGGGTGTGCGCGTCAAGCGATGCTGTTCGCGGTCGTGCGAGCGCGGCTCGTCCTGAACAAGCTGGCAAAGCCTTGTCCGCCAAGCATTTCGGGGATTGGTGCAGTGCAGCAACGCGCGAGCCGGATTGGGGAAAGTCCTGGCTGTGGTGAAAGCATGATGAAAGCAAAACGGCATACATCCGGGCGAAAGGGCGACGTTGTTCCGATCGCTTCGCAACCGCTGCTGTCGAAAGCTTCAATCCAGCCGCGGCGTGCCCGTCGACGCCCGCACCACCAGTTTCGGCGCCGACGAAACGCGCATGGGCACTTTGGCCTTGCCGCGTGCCGTCTGTCCGTACGAAGATTCGATCAGCTCACGCAATAACGACACCGCGAGGCCGGCCACTTCGACGGTCGGCACGGCCACTGTGGTCAACGCGGGCCGCGATTCGTGCGCAAGTTGAATATCGGTGATGCCGATCACGGACAGATCCCTCGGCACGGCGAGGCCGAGGTCCGCGGCCGCATGCATTGCGCCCAGCGCCGGCAGGTCGTTAGTGGCGAAGATCGCGGTTATCCGCGGATCGGCCTCGAGCAACGCACGCGCCGCCGTATAGCCGCCGTGCACCGTGTCCGCTGCATGTTTGACGCGGCCCTTGCGCACACCTGCTGCGCGCAGCGCGTCGACGAAACCTTCATAGCGTGCGGCATGAATGCCCGAGACCTTGCTGCCTACGATTGCCCCGATTCGCCGATGACCCAGCTCGAGCAGATGCTGGCCTGCCAATTGTCCGGCCAGACGAAAATCCACGGCGACGCAGGGCAGGCCCGGCGGCTCGTTGGGCCGCTCCCACATGCATAAAACCACCGGCGTGCCGCGCGATTCGATCACGTGAAGGTCGGCGAACTGCAAATTGGCATTCGTTACCAGCACGCCCTCGGAGAGCGTGCCGGCAATCTGGTCCAGGTATGCGCGGCCGGTCACGGGATCATCGTTAGTATTGCAGATGATGACGAAGTGGCCGCTCGTGCGCGCCGCACGTTCGACGGCGAGCGCGAACTCCGGGTAGAACGGATTGGCGATGCTCGACACCATGAGTGCGAGCGTGGGCGCGCGGCCTTCGGCCAGCGCGCGAGCGGCGAGATGCGGCCGGTAGCCGAGGGCATCGACAGACGCGAGCACGCGTTGGCGCGTCGCCTCACCGACGCGGCCGCGGTTGCGCAGCACGTTGGACACGGTGGCGGGCGTGACGCCGGCATGACGCGCGACTTCGCTAAGTGTGGGCATGTCTCTTCATTATTTGGGATGGTTACCCGGCATTTGCATCAAAGTACAAGGCACGGCACCATTTGTCGCACAGACAAAACGACATGGAGACAGGGCGAGAACCGGCGATCGCAATGCGATCGATTTTTTCGGCCTTGCTGATTAAGCGCTTAATCTCCGTCGTCGGGCCGATTAAATCACGGAGTCGATGCGATGGCGAGCATTTCGTTAAGAGGCGTGCAGAAAGCGTATGGCGAGGGCGCGCCGGTGATCCGCGACGTGGATCTGGAAATTGGCGAGAACGAATTCTGCGTTTTCCTCGGACCTTCCGGCTGCGGTAAATCCACGTTGTTGCGCATGATCGCCGGGCTCGAAGACGTGACCGATGGCGACCTTTTCATCGGCGGCAACATCATGAACGACGTGCCGGCTGCGCAGCGCGGCGTGGCCATGGTGTTTCAGAGCTATGCGCTCTTTCCGCACATGACCGTGTTCGAGAACATGGCCTTCGGATTGAAACTCGCTAAAACTCCCAAGGAAGAAATCGACCGCAAGGTGCGTGAAGCCGCGCGCATTCTGCAACTGGAAGCGTTGCTCGACCGCAAGCCGAGAGCTTTGTCGGGCGGTCAGCGGCAACGCGTTGCAATTGGCCGCGCAATCGTGCGCGAGCCGGGCGTATTTCTATTCGACGAGCCGCTTTCCAATCTCGACGCAACGCTGCGCGGCCAGACTCGCATTGAAATTGCGCGGCTGCATAAGCAGTTTGCGAAGGCGAGCGTGGTGTACGTCACCCACGATCAGATTGAAGCAATGACGCTCGCGGACAAGATCGTGTTGCTGCATGCAGGCAAGGACACCGAGCGCTACGGCAGCATCGCGCAGATCGGCGCGCCGCTCGAGTTGTATCACCGTCCGAAGAGCCGCTTTGTCGCCGGCTTTATCGGTTCTCCGCGAATGAACTTTTTGCCGGGAAAGGTGGCTTGCGTCGACGCGCAAGGGGTGGTCGTCACACTCGACGCTACCCAGGAAACCGTGCGCGTGCCTGTGGATGGCGCGGCATTGCAGGTCGCCCAGGCGGTCACGCTCGGCGTGCGTCCCGAGCACCTGGAATTCATCGACACGTCGGCCACTCATGACGACGCGGTATTGACGCGCACGGTCTCGCTCGTCGAGCAACTCGGCGAACACAGCTATGTGCACCTCGATCAACCCGGCGGCGCCGCTCTGATTGCAAAAGCGCCGGGCAATACGCAGCTCGCGCCCGGCAATCGTGCGCATTTGCGCGTGCCGCGCCATGCCACGCACTTGTTTACCGAAGACGGCTTTGCCGCCGTTTCGCTCGAATCCGTCGAACACTACGCATAAAGGACATTCGGATGCGCCTTGGAGTCTGCTATTACCCGGAACACTGGCCAGAGTCGATGTGGGAAGACGACGCGCGCCGCATGAAAGCACTCGGCATCGAGCAGGTGCGAATCGCCGAGTTCGCATGGAGCCGTATTGAACCGACGCCTGGCGAATACGATTGGGCGTGGCTTGATCGCGCGGTAGAGGTACTGGGCGCGGCTGGTTTGCAGGTGGTCATGTGCACGCCGACGGCGACGCCGCCGAAGTGGCTGATCGATCGTCATCCGGACATCTTGCCGATTGGTGCCGATGGCCGCCCGCGCGCGTTCGGCTCGCGGCGTCACTATGACTTCTCGTCGCCCTCGTATTTTGCGGCCTCACAAAAGATCTGCACGGCGATTGCCGAGCGTTACGGCAAGCATCCGGCCGTAGCGTACTGGCAGACCGACAACGAGTTTGGTTGCCATCACACCGTGGTGAGTTATTCGCCAGCAGCAGTTACGCGTTTTCGCGAGTGGCTGAGAGCGCGCTATAAAACGGTCGACGCATTGAATCGCGCGTGGGGTACGGTCTTCTGGAGTATGGAGTACCGCAGTTTCGACGAGATTGACGCGCCGGTGGCAACCGTCACTGAAGCGCATCCGTCGCATCGGCTCGATTACCGGCGCTTCGCGTCCGACGAGGTTGCGCGTTATAACCGGATGCAGGTCGAGATCATCCGCGCGCATTCGCCGGGGCGTCCGGTCGCGCACAACTTCATGCAGCTGTTCACCGAGTTCGATCACTACAAGGTTGCCGCCGATCTGGACATCGCCACGTGGGACAGTTATCCGCTAGGCGCACTCGAAGAGCAATGGTTCGCGCCCGAAGTAAAAGCGCGCTGGTTGCGCAGCGGTCATCCTGACTTCGCGTCGTTCAATCATGACGTGTACCGCGGCATGTCGAAGCTGCCGTTCTGGGTCATGGAACAGCAGCCGGGTCCGGTGAACTGGGCGATGTGGAATCCCGCGCCGCTTCCTGGCATGGTGCGTTTGTGGAGTTGGGAGGCGTTCGCGCATGGTGCGGGCTGCGTATCGTATTTCCGCTGGCGTCAGGCGCCGTTTGCACAGGAGCAGATGCACGCGGGCCTGAATACGCCGGATAACCGGCTCGACGTGGGCGGTAGCGAGGCGCAGCAGGTCGCCAAAGACATTCGCGCAGTACTTGCGGCGAACGCCGACGCCGATGCCGCGGTTCGCTCGAAAGTCGCACTCGTGTACGACTACGAAGCGAAGTGGCTATTCGAAATTCATCCACAGGGTGCGGACTTTCACTACCCGCGCTTCGCATTCGAGTACTACTCCGCGTTGCGCGCGCTAGGTCTTGATGTCGATGTCGTGCCCGTCGACGCATCGTTCGACGGCTACAGCATGATCGTGGTGCCGCCGCTGCCGATGATGCCAGTGGATTTTGCCGCGCGTCTGGCAAGCTCGGGCGCGCAAGTGGTGTTGGGGCCGCGCACCGGTTCGAAGACGCAGGACTTGCAGATTCCGCCGAATCTTCCCCCTGGTCCGCTCGCAGACTTGTTGCCGCTGCGAGTGTGGCGTGTCGAATCAATGCGCCCCAATGTGACTGAACCCGTGTTGGGTGCAGGCACGCAGGAGCCGGATACGGCGATTGGCCATGCACGTCACTGGCGCGATTTCATTGAAAGCCGTGACGCGAATGCATTTGACGTGCTCGCGCGTTTTGCTGACGGCCACCCTGCATACGTGCGAAGCGGCGCGTTCCATTACTTCGCGAGCCTGTTCGACGACTCGCTCACTGTTCGGCTGTTCGCGCAAGTCGCACAGCACGCGGGTATCCAGACGAATCCGCTCGGCGAAAGCGTCCGCATGAGCCGGCGCGGCGCGCTGACTTACGTGTTCAACTACGGCAACGCTGTGCATACGCTTACCGATGTAGCAGAAGACAGGTTCGTGATCGGTTCGAGCACAGTACCACCACAGGGCGTAGCGGTTTACCGATCGAGCTGAGCAGTTAGGTAACGGGACGTTTTCAAGCCGGCATTGCAAACACTCACGACAACGACGCAAGATCAAGAAATAAAGGAGACAGGTAGCATGAAAATGAAACCACGCAAGGTTCTGCTGACACTCGCGCTCGCTGCAGCCACACTCGGAGCGTCCGTTCTCAGCCCCGCGCAGGCCGGCACGCTGACAGCCAACATTGCGTTCAAGGGCGCGAGCCAGCGCGCCGTCTGGCAATCGGTAGTGGACGACTTCAGGAAGGCTCAGCCCGGTATCGACGTAAAGGTGTCGTTTATCGACGAAGAAGCCTACAAGGTGCAACTGCCCGGCTGGCTTTCGACGGTCGCGCCGGACATCGTCAACTGGCATGACGGCGAACGCATGGCCTATTACGCGCAGCGCGGTCTTTTCGAAGACCTGAGCGGCGATTGGACGAAGAACGGCTGGAACGAAATGTACGCTTCGACGAAAGAAGCGTCTTCGTACAAGGGCAAGCAATATGCGGCGCCCACGGTGTACTACTCGTGGGGCATGTTCTATCGCAAGGATCTGTTCCAGAAGGCGGGCATCTCCGGCGAACCGAAAACGTGGGACCAGTTTCTGGACGACTGCAAGAAGCTGAAGGCAGCCGGCATTACGCCCATTGCCGTGGCGGGCCGCGATGCATGGACGCTCGCCGGCTGGTTCGATTATCTCGACCTGCGGCTGAACGGCAACGCGTTTCATCAGAAGCTGATGGCGGGCGAAGTGCCGTACACGGACGCGCGCGTGAAGAAGGTTTATACGACGTGGAAGCAACTGATAGACGCCGGCTATTTCATCGACAACTCGCTTTCGTACGATCTCGACGCCGTGCAGCCGTTCCTGTTCCAGGGCAAGGCCGCAATGATGTTGATGGGCACGTTCATTACCGCGGGTTTCCCGGCGAACGTAAAGCCTGAAATGGGCTATTTCCAGTTTCCTATTATCGATGCCAACGTACCGACTGCGGAAGACGGTCCGGTGGAATCGCTGCATATCCCGTCGAAGGCGAAGAACAAGGCAGACGCACACACGTTCCTCGCTTTTGTCGAGACACCGGAAATCGGCGCAAAGCTGGCCAAGGGCCTTGGCTCGCTATCGGCGAACAGCAAATCTCCCGAGCCGGAAGACCCCATTTCGAAGATCGGCTTTCAGATCCTTGCAAATACGAAGGGCGGGATTGCGCAGTTCTACGATCGCGACATGACGAAGGAAATGGCCGATGAAGGCATGAAGGGAATGCAGCAGTTCGTTTCCGATCCGTCGAAACTCGACAGCGTGCTTGCGCAGCTCGAGCAGACTCGCAAGCGCATCTATAAGAAGTAGGCAAGGGTGGCGGCCGTAGGGCCGCTGACTGTTGTATCTGGCGGGAGCGGGTCGCTCCGGCCGACAGCTTTGCATGGGGCAGGAGTAAGCGCTAAAGCGCAAACTCCTGCCGACAGCTTTGCATGGTATCGGAGGGTCATCTTGTCGCATTCCGTCACCCGCCATACTGTAGGCGGATCCGTTGCACCGGGCGGTTCCGGCTTGCCGGCGCCGGGCAGCGCATCGAGTGCTCACGCGCGCGCGCCGGGGCGCCGTCCTTCGCCCACCGCGCGGCGCCAGCGGCGTGCTGCCTTTCTGTTTCTCGCGCCGGCTTGCGTGATGGTCGCCATTTACGTGATCTGGCCGATCCTTTCGACAATCCGCCTCAGCTTTTTCAACTGGGACGGCATGACTGAGCCGACTTTCGTCGGCCTCGCCAATTACGTCGAACTGTTCAATGCTCCGACGTTCTACACGGCGCTAAAGAACAATCTCATCTGGCTGCTGCTCTTTCTGCTCGCTCCGCCGATGGGGCTCGCGGTCGCACTGTACCTTAACCAGGCGGTGGCCGGCATTCGCATCGTCAAGTCGCTGTTCTTTGCACCGTTCGTGTTGTCCGGCGTGGTGGTTGGGCTAATCTTCTCGTGGTTCTACGACCCGACTTTCGGTCTGCTCGCGATGATTCTGGGGCACGGGGTGCCGGTGCTCGGCGATCCGCGCTATGCGACTTTCGGCATCGTATTTGCCGCACTGTGGCCGCAAACGGCCTATTGCATGATTCTTTATCTGACCGGTCTGACATCGCTCAATGCCGAGCAGATCGAGGCGGCACGTATGGAGGGAGCACGCGGCTGGTCGATGTTGTGGCACGTGATCCTTCCGCAATTGCGGCCCACCACGTTCATGGCGATTGTCGTCACGATAATTGGCGCATTGCGCAGCTTTGACCTCATATCGGTAATGACCGGCGGCGGTCCGTTCGAGAGCTCGACGGTGCTGGCCTACTACATGTACGACCAGGCAATCAAGTATTTCCGCATCGGTTATTCGGCGGCGGTCGCTGTCGTGCTGTTCGGCATCATGCTGGTGTATATCGTTTACCACTTGCGGCGGATGCTGCGCGCGGAGCAATAAGGAGCCACCATGTTTCCCATTCCAATCGACAAATGGAAACCGGCCACGCGCCGCGCCTACAAACTGACATTGCCTATCGCATTGCTGATCTGGCTTCTGCCGATGATCGCGGTGCTCGTCACATCGGTGCGCTCCACGGAAGAACTCAGCGAAGGCAACTACTGGGGCTGGCCCAGGCACTTCGCGCTAATCGACAACTACCGCGAGGCGCTCACCAGCTCGCCCATGTTGCATTACTTCTGGAACAGCGTGCTCATTACTGTACCAGCGGTGGTCGGTTCGATCGCGCTCGCGGCAATGGCGGGTTTTGCGCTCGCAATCTATCGTTTTCGCGGCAACTCCGCGTTGTTCGCGACGTTTGTCGCAGGCAATTTCGTGCCGGTCCAGGTGTTGATGATTCCCGTGCGCGACCTGTCGCTGCAACTCGGCCTGTTCAATTCCGTCAGCGCGCTGATCCTCTTTCATATTTCGTTTCAAACGGGGTTTTGTGCGCTGTTCCTGCGCAACTTCATCAAGCAGTTGCCGTTCGAACTCGTCGAGGCAGCTCGCATCGAAGGCGCGAACGAATGGACGGTGTTCTTCAAGATCGTGCTGCCGTTGATCCGGCCCGCCCTGGCGGCCCTGGCGATCCTCGTTTTCACTTTTGTCTGGAACGATTACTTCTGGGCGCTATGTTTAACGCAAGGGGATGACGCCGCGCCGATCACGGTGGGCGTCGCCGCATTGAAGGGTCAATGGACGACTGCGTGGAACCTGGTTTCGGCGGGCTCCATTCTGGCTGCGCTGCCTTCGGTGGCGATGTTCTTCGCGATGCAAAAGCACTTTGTCGCCGGCCTGACGTTCGGTGCGACCAAGGGTTGACGCAACCGACGGGTCGTTCCACGCGAGCCTTCCAACGAGAATTTGCGTTCCGCGAACGAGCGCCGGGCCTTCCAAGAAGCGCTAGCAAACGTTTGCTCAATTTCCACCACGTTTGCCCTAATTAAAGATTGGGACGGCTTTGTCGTTATCCAGTGAAATAAGTCAGACCGTCGAACTGACTCGTGCTTGAAGAAAGGCATGCGCTGGACCAAAGCTCATCGGGGGTACCAATCTTGAACCAACAACGCTCGCCATGGACGCGCACTGCGGCTCCGGGGGAAGTCATCTATTCCGAAGGCTTCGTGGGCGACGCCGTCATCTACGTCATTGCAGATGGCAAAGTCGAAATCTCCACTCAGTGCGATGAAAAAAAGGTCATTCTGGCCACGCTCGGCAAGGGCGAATTCTTCGGCGAAGCGGCGTTGTTGCCGCCCGAGCCCCGAGCCCACACCGCCAAGGCGCTGAGCTTCTGTCAATTGACGGCTATCGCGGGCGGTATCGTTGAAGAAGAACTGGAACGCGTGTCGCCCCTCTTGCGCCACATCGTGCGCACGATGATTCGGCGCGTAAAAAAGAAAGACGACATTCTCGCGACCAATACGCATGCCGACTTTCTTCCCGGCGTGCTTTCCTACGCGCATGTTCTGTCGTTGATGGCAGGCGCCGAGATGAACGACCGCTTCGATGCGCGCGCACGCCGCCCTCAAAACGAAGAAGTCTCCATTCCGCTTTCGGAAGTCATCAAGAAATGCAACGCAATTGCGGGCCATTCGCGCCCGCATGTGATGGCCATGCTAAAGCGGATGGAAAAGCTCAACCTCGTGTCGATTGAAGCGGGGCGCTCCGAGCGGCTGAACAACACGGCGGGACGCTATTCGGCGAGCGAGGGCGCAACGGGCCGCCAACTCGTCACGTTCGATCCGGTGAAAATCACCGACCGCGCGCAGCAGGTGGCCGACCATGATCTCGACGTTTCGATCAGCAGCGAACTCGAGCTGATCGAACTCGACGATCTGGAAGCACTGATCGGTGTGGACAGGAAAGTGATTCTGAACAAGCTCTCGCACGCGGAGATCGCCGAAGACATCTTCGCGTTCCGCAAGTCCAAAGTGCTCAATTACGTCGAGGAGAAGGGCCTGAGCTACTTCTCGCGCCGCACTGCGCGCGGTGCAGCAGAGTTGAAATCGCTCGACGACCTGGAGTTCATCGATCAGCGAACCCTGTTCGAAGCAGTGAGCGCGTTCGATACCTATGACCTCGCAAAACTTCTTTCCGCGTCGGCCGGCCAGCCCATTGACGAGCGCCTGCAATCCGTCATGACCGAAGCGCGCAAGAAAGAAGTGTCGTGGGTAATGCGGCGCGAGATCAGAATCGATCCGGTCGAGATCGTGGAGATCGAGCAGCGCTTCATTGAAACGGTTCGGGCGCTGAAGTCGCCCGCGGCGCACGCAGCACCCGCCGAGTCGTGACGCCCGTTAGGTTCGCCCGACACGATCGGACGTAGCGTTTAACTGTAATTTGCAGGCTCGTGCAGCCGCTCGCGAGGACGTATGGATCTTTTGACGGTATTTGGCGCAGTGTTCGGGGTGGCGGCAATCGTCGCGGGCTTCTCGCTCGAAGGCGGCAACTTTACGTCGCTGATTCAGCTGGAGGCGTTTGTCATCGTGCTTGGCGGCACGTTGGCTGCGGTAATGATCCAGAACACCTGGGCACGCTTTTATGACGGTGTGAAACTGCTGCGCTTCGCTTTCGTGAAGGCACGGCAAGTGGATCGCAAGAGTCTGTCCGTTCTGCTCGAATGGGGCGACCAGGCGAAGCTGAACGGTATGCTGGTGTTCGAATCGATCGAGGCGAAGGGCATCAGTCCATTTGCCAAGCGCGGTCTCGAACTGCTCGCAAACGGCGTGACCACGGCGGTGCTCGAAGATGCGTTGCAACGCGAAGTCGACGCTTACGAGCGCAATTGCATGGCGGCTGCCCGCATCTGGCAACAGGCGGGTGGTTATGCGCCGACCTTCGGCATTCTCGGCGCCGTGCTCGGCCTGATTCAGGTGACCGGGCATATGCTCGAGCCATCGCAACTGGGGCAGGGCATAGCCGTCGCGTTCGTTGCGACGCTGTACGGTCTCGCGCTTGCGAACCTGGTGTTTCTGCCGCTGTTCGGCAAAATCCGCGCGCAGGTGGACAGCGAATTGCGTTTCAGGCGTCTCTATCTGGACGGCCTGCTCGCCATCTCGCGCAAGGAATCGCCGCACACCATCGAAACGCGTCTGGCGGGCGACGTACGCGAGCGCTCTGCCGAACTGCTCGGCTAGTCGCATCGAAAAAACGGGCACAACTTATCGCGGACTCGTGTGTATGAGCACAACCACTGGCAGCAAGCGTCTCACGACGGACGATAGCAAACACCATGACGGGCACGATAGCGGCGAGCAGTCGGACCGCTGGCTGATCTCGTATGCCGATCTGATTACCACGCTGATGGTGCTGTTCCTCGCGCTCTATGTGTTGCAGCTCGCGAAAAACAGCGAGTTGCAGATCAAGACGCTGCAACATCGTCCTGTGAAGGAGGCGGTGAACGTGCAGCCCGGGGCCGATGCAGCGAACGCGAAAGAAGCCGCGAAAAAGCAACTTCTCTCATTGCTCGCGCCGTTGCAGGACAATCGCCAGATCACGATTGGGCACACGCCGCAAGGCGTGGAAATCGCGATCAATGCGAAAGTACTGTTCATTTCGGGCGATGCGCGCCTTTTGCCGGAGTCGTACGGCGTGCTCAATCAGATTGCGACGGTGCTGCGCGATCGCGCAAAAAATAACATTCTGGTGGAAGGACACACCGACAGTCTGCCGATAGCCACCGCGAAGTACGAATCCAATTGGGAACTGTCGTCCGCGCGCGCGGGGGCTGTGGTGCGCTTTTTCGCCGACAAGGGCATTCAGGCGCACCGCATGGCCGCAATCGGGCGTGCGGACAATTTCCCGCTGATCATTGGCAACGACGCGGCGGCCAACACCGCTAATCGCCGGGTAACGATACTCGTCGAATATTGATTATCGCGCGTCAAACGTCCAGTGCAAGGTACTGGTGAAGAGACTGGATGGCGGCCGCGCCTTCACCGACGGCTGCTGCCACTCTCTTCACCGAGCCGCTGCGTACGTCGCCCACTGCGAAAATGCCCGGCCGGCTCGTTTCGAGGAAATGCGCGGGGCGCTCGGAGGTCCACTTGTGGGCGACATCCGGTCCGGTGAGCACGAAGCCGTTCCTGTCCAGTTCGACGCAGTCGCCCAGCCAGCCGGTATTGGGCTGCGCGCCGAGAAACAGGAACACGTGGCGAATAGGCTTCTCTTCGATTCTTCCCTGCTGATTCCAGTGAATCGACTCGAGATGCGCTTCGCCATTCAGCGCGACGATTTGCGTTCGCACATGAACCGTGATGTTGGGCGCCGCCTCGATACGTCGGATCAGGTAGTTAGACATGCTCGCGGCCAACCCTTCACCGCGAATCACAATGTGCACATGGCGCGCAAATCCGGACAGGAACACCGCTGCCTGTCCCGCCGAATTGCCTCCACCCACAATGACGAGCTCTTCGTTGCCGCAGAACGCGGCTTCCATATACGTGGCGCTGTAGTAGACGCCGCGGCCCTGAAAATGTTCTAGACGCGCGAGCTCCGGCTTTCGATAACGCGCGCCTGTCGCGATTACCACTGCGCGGCCATAAACGTGCTCGTCGTGACTGAGGCGGATATGAAATGGCTGCCCCTTGTCGCATTCAATGCCGAGCGCCTCGATTGGCACACCCACTTCCGCGCCGAATTTGCGGCATTGCGAAAGCCCGCGCCCGGCAAGAGCCTGACCCGAGATGCCGGTGGGAAATCCAAAGTAGTTTTCGATCTTCGAGCTGGTGCCGGCCTGGCCGCCAGGTGCTTTTGTGTCCAGAACCGCGACTCTCAACCCTTCGGATGCCGCATATACGGCCGCGGCAAGTCCCGCTGGGCCCGCGCCGACCACGACCACGTCGAACCGTTCGCCGTTCAGACGGTCGGGACTCAGGCCGATTGCGTCCGCAACGGCACGATTCGTCGGACGCTTGAGCACGACTCCTTGCAACGTGACGAGTACCGGCAGATCTTCTTCCGTGGCGCCGTAGCGCT
This sequence comes from Burkholderia sp. WSM2232, assembly GCF_000472545.1. GTDB lineage: Bacteria > Pseudomonadota > Gammaproteobacteria > Burkholderiales > Burkholderiaceae > Paraburkholderia. The sequence continues at coordinate 29,549 of NZ_AWZV01000019.1, forward strand.
CGAGAAGTACTTTCGCTTCTTCATGCTCGGCAATGTCGAAATACGCCGACGGTTGCGCGTTGCGGCTCAGGAAGTGCCGCAACACCAGTGTCGGGAAAGAGGCGGAGCTGCCAATTACGACGACCCCGCCGCTTTGGTCCTGAATATAGGCGACACGGCGCAGAATGTACGCGCGCATGATCGTCTCGCTCAATTCGGCTTCGGCAATTACGAGCGCGCGCAGCGATTCCTCGTCTATGACGATCACCTCGCAATCGCTCGTTGCACGCGCGGACGCCACGGCGCCCCGCCCCGCAAGGGTGCCGACTTCGCCGGTAAAGCTGCCGGGACCGTGAGTGCCGAGAGCATGCAGATTGTCGCCGCTGCCGCGCGTTGCCTCTATGGTGCCCGAGACGATCGCGTACATCGGAATATGGCGATCGCCTTCGGTAAACAATACGTCGCCGGCGCTCAGCTTGCGCCGCTCGCCATATCGTTCGAGGACCGCGAACTGCGCGTCGTTCAGCTTTGGAAAGATCTGGTGGTGACGGCTGCCGCCTGCCAGCAGATCTTCACGCTTGCCAGAAGTTTTATCGCTCATGAAAGGTCCGATTGGAAAGACGCATGTTGCCGGCCGTCGCTGCGCTGCCGGATTGGCGTTGGGATGCGAACAATCGGCAGCACAAGGAAAGCCGTGGATAGCCGCTTTGGCTGCGATTGTGCGCCAGAGACCCTGCGGCAGTAAAGAGTGCGTAAGCAAAGAGCCTATGCCTGCGCGGGCGGCGGCGCTTAAGTTCCCGGCGTTTTTTGCCGTAAACGATTTGAGAGAAATAGACAATCAAGAGGGTGTGGGAAGCATGCGCGATTTGACAGTAAAAAAGAGCTTACTTGCAGTGCTCGTCGTTTTTGCCGCGATGATCATGTTTGGCGGCGTCGTCGGCATATTCGCGCTTGGCCGCTCGAATGAGAACGCGCAGCGGCTTCAGGAGATTGCCACCCAGGAGATACTCGCCAACGACGGCTACAAGGACAGCACGCGCACTCGCGCTGCCTTGACCCGCGCTTATGCGGCGCTCAAGGAGCGCAACGACGTCGCTACCCGCGACTCCGCACTTGGCAGCGCGCAGCGCACCCTCGATCGCGCCGACGCCGAAACGCGTGCTTTCGCGTCCGCGTCCCGATTCATGGGACAGGACGATGCGCTGAAGCAGCAGCTAGTCGACTCGTCCAATGCGTTGGCAGCCACGCTCAAAAGGGCATTCGAGGCGCTGCAGCGTGGCGATACCGACGCCTACGTCGCCATTAACGATCGCGACATTACGCTTGCCGGGCAGGTCTATTCGGCGAACGTGGAGAAATTCCAGAATCTGGCGGGCGCGCTTGCGAAGGAGTCCGCGGCGAGAAACGAACGCGAATATGGGTTGATCGTCGCGATGGTGATAACAGGCGTCGCGCTTGCGCTCGCATTGATCGTCGCGACGCACTTTGCGTTGCGCACCATTGTGATTGGGCCGTTGCAGCAGGCGTCGAAACTGCTTGACCGGATTGCGGGCAACGATCTGACCGCGTCCATTCCAGACGGCGGCAAGAGCGAGATCGGCCAGTTGTTCAGGTCGATGTCGCGAATGCAGGCCGGACTCGCGCATACGGTGTCGAACGTGCGTGTGAATTGCGAGGCGATTCATGGCGGTGCGCGCGAAATCGCGGCGGGCAACCTCGATTTGTCGAGCCGCACAGAGCAACAATCGGCTTCGCTCGAGGAAACCGCGGCGAGCATGGAAGAGCTGACGTCGACAGTCAGGCAGAACGCGGACAACGCCCGCCAGGCGAGCACGCTCGCCGCAAGCGCAGCCGATGTCGCGCAGCGTGGCGGCGACGTCGTGCAGCGCGCGGTGCAGACCATGACCGCGATCACCGCGAGCTCGCACAAGATCGCCGAGATCACCGGCATGATCGACAGCATCGCCTTCCAGACCAACATCCTGGCGCTCAATGCCGCAGTGGAATCTGCGCGTGCGGGCGAGCAGGGCCGCGGTTTTGCCGTCGTGGCGGGCGAGGTACGCACGCTTGCTCAACGCAGTGCGAGCGCCGCGCAGGAAATCAAGTCACTCATTTCGGCTTCCGTCGACGACGTGCGCAACGGCAATGAACTCGTGACCCAAGCTGGCCAGACAATGAATGAAATCGTCGGGGCGGTGCAGGGCGTTGCCACTATCATGGCGGAGATCACTTCGGCAACGGCCGAGCAAACCGCGGGCATCGAACAGGTGGGCAAAGCCGTGAGCCAGATGGATCAGGTGACGCAACAGAATGCCGCTCTGGTCGAGCAGGCCGCCGCCGCTGCGAGCGCGCTCGAGCATCAGGCGCAGTCCATGACCGACGCGGTGTCGGCATTCCGCCTGCACTAACCGGCGTCAAACAATTCATACTCACTGGATCGGGAAACAAATATGAGCGTTAAAGCCGTCTCGCGTGCGATTGCAATTCTGCTGGCTGGCGCGGCGCTGTCCGCCTCAGTGCATGCGTCTACCTATGCGTATGTGTCGAACGCGGACAGTCAGGACATTTCGGTCTTCAGCCTCGATCCGACGAATGGGACGCTAAAGCCCGTCGAAACAGTGAACGTGGGCGGCACTGTCATGCCGATGGCTTTCTCTCCGAATCATTTGCGGCTGTATGCCGGGCTACGTTCCAAGCCTTATCGCGTGGTGAGCTTTGCGGTCAATCCGCTTGATGGACGCCTGACGGAACTTGGCAAAGCGCCGCTCGCGGAAAGCATGGCTTATGTGTCGACCGACGCGAGCGGCCGTTATCTGTTCTCGGCGTCGTATGGCGGCAACCTGCTTGCAGTAAACAGCATTGGCGCAAACGGCGTGGCTGGCGAGGTTCAGCAGATCGTCAAGACGGGCCCCATGGCCCATGCCATTCGCAACGCTCCGGATAATCGTTACGTCTTCGCCTCCGTGCTGGGCGCCGACGCATGGTTGCGTTTGAAATTCGATCCGTCGAACGGCGCACTGACTGAAGACGCAACGCCGGCCTATTCGCTGCCCGCCAAGTCGGGCCCGCGCCATTTCGTGTTCTCGCCGGATCAGCGCTTTGCGTATCTGATCGACGAACTCGATGGCAAGCTGCATGTTCTCGCATTCGACAAACAACGCGACGCGGTCAAACCGCTGCAGACCATCTCCATTCTGCCGCCCAATTTTTCCGGCGATAAGCCTTGGGGTGCGGATGTTCACACCACGCCCGACGGCCGCTTCGTCTATGCATCGGAACGCACGTCGAGCACGCTGGCTGCTTATCGCGTGGACCGTGCCACGGGCAAGCTGACGCGCATCGGTACGTATTCGACGGAAAAGCAGCCGCGCGGCTTCAATGTCGACCCTTCGGGCAATTATCTACTCGCAGTCGGCCAGTTGTCGACGAACCTGAGCGCTTACCGAATTGATCGCAAGACGGGTGCATTGAGCGCACTCGGGCAGTATCCAGTCGGCAAGGGCGCGAACTGGATCGAGATCGTGCAGTTCGACGGGTCCAACGCCGATTGATGATCAAGGCGAGCTGCGGCCACTCGCACCCGCGCGCGCACCCGCACGCGCACCCGCACGCGCCGATGCAAAATCGCGTCGTCGCGTGCGCAGTCCTCGCCATAGTTCTTCGAGGTAAGGCAGCAGCTCGAACACCAGAATCAGTGCGAACAGCGTGACGATATAAGCGACGGGTAACGGCTCGCTCTTTGCAACGAGCTCGAACCGCGCGGGTTCGCCGCCAAGGCCGAGCAACGCCTGGAATTGCGACCAGTGACGTGACACGACCAGCACTATAGCCATGAGCGGCACCAGTTCGAGAAAGCTGTGAACGTGCTGTTCGAACGGCGTTACCTTGCGCCCGCCGACCGCGTAGCTGACGTCCCATAGCGCGGTCGCCTCGTGCGCAAAGAACGCGACGATCATCAACAGAATGATGCCCGCGTTGATCTCGAGAAAGATTGCGGTAAGGAGCGGCAGTCCCACCTCGGCGAACATCAACAGATGAATCACCGATTCCTTCGCGCCCGTGGTGGATTCGATATGAGTGGCCCGATGGCACAGCCAGTCCGCGAAACCGGCTGCAAGCCACACCGGCAACACGAAGTACATCAGGATCGCGAGAGTAGGGTCGGTCGACATGGCTCACCCAGTGAAACGCCGGCTCGGGCCTTGCAAGCCCGTTGCTTCATTCGATTCCTTCGTGTTTCAGGGCCAGTTGTACTGCGGGCCGCGCGCGCATGCGTCGCTCGAAATCCGCCAGTTTCTGCGGCACATCAATGCTCACTTTGTGCGCCCACAAAAGCATGGTGAACAGATAGGCGTCTGCGACACTTGCCTCTGTTCCGAACAGATAGTCGCCTTGGAGCATGTTCGACACAAGTGCAAAGCGCTGGCCAATTTTTTCTCGCGCGGCGTTTGCTTCCTCATCAGATGTCGGCTTGAATACGCGGCCGAACTGTTTGTGAATCTCCGTCGAAATAAATGCCAGCATTTCGACTAACCGTGTCGTGCCGAGTTCGCCTGACGGTCCGAGGGAGGGCTTGCGCTGCGCCACCCAGGAAAGGATGGCGACGTTTTCGGTGAGCCGCTGGCCGTCGTCGAATTCGAGTGTCGGCACATAGCTCTTCGGGTTGATATCGTCGAACTTCTGACCGCTTTCGGTCGTTTTTGTCTTGAGGTCGACGCGCACGCGGTCGAACTGCAAATCCGCTTCGTGCATTGCGATGTGGTCGGCGAGACTGCACGCGCCGGGCGAGTAGTAGAGCTTCATGATGTGGCCCTCCTTGGAAAACGGTTGGCGAGTCATATTGCGCAGCATCCCGCATGCCTTGGTTCGCCTCGCTCGTGAATACCGCGGCGGTGGCGGGACGCGGCTTTAGAAGTCCATGAGCCGCCGGAAGCCACCGCCAGCCACCGGCAGCTGCCGGCAGCTACCGGCAGCAGCGTGAGCGCTTCATCGCGGCGCACATTAGCTGTCGTGGTGGCCGGGAAGTACCGCGCCGAGAACCTGCTTCGCGGTCTGTACGATGACATTGCCCTCATCGGGATCGCCCTTGAGCAGCGTCGATGCAAACGCCTTCGCCTGAGCGAGCGTGATATGCGGCGGCAACGGTGCAATGTTCGGGTCCGCCTTCACTTCGATCACGACCGGACGGTCTGCGGCAAGCGCTGCGTCCCAGGCCACGCCCATCTGTTCGGCGTCGTCGACGTAAATGCCTTTCAGGCCGATCAATTCCGCGAACTTGTGATAAGGCACGGAAGGAATGTCCTGTGACGCCTCGAACTTCGGGTCGCCTTCCATCACGCGCTGTTCCCACGTGACCTGGTTCAGGTCCTGGTTATTCAGCACCATGCAGATCCAGCGCCGGTCGGCCCAGCCTTGCCAGTACTTCGATACGGTGATGAGTTCCGCCATGTTGTTCATCTGCATGGCTCCGTCGCCTACGAGAGCGATGACGGGGCGCTCCGGATAAGCGAACTTGGCAGCAATCGCATACGGTACCGCCGCGCCCATCGAAGCGAGCCCGCCCGACAACGAGCACATCATGCCGCGTTTGACCTTCAGATCGCGGGCATACCAGTTTGCACAGGATCCCGAATCACTTGTGACGATGGTATTCGAAGGGATGCGCGGTGACAGTTCCCACACTGTGCGTTGGGGATTGACCGCGTCCTTGCCGGGCTCGTGTGCGCGTTTCTCAAGTGTCTTCCACCAGTCGGCGGTCCACCCTTCAATGGTGTTGCGCCATGCGCGGTCCTGCTTGTGCTCGAGCAATGGCAGCAACTCTCGCAACGTTTCCGCGCTATCGCCGACGAGATTAACTTCCATCGGATAGCGCAGACTCAGCATGTCGGCTTTCAGGTCGATCTGCACGCCGCGCGCCGCCCCTTCCTTAGGCAGGAACTCTGCATAGGGAAATCCGGAGCCGATCATCAGCAAGGTGTCGCATTCGGTCATCAGGTCGTAACTCGGCTTGGTGCCCAACAGGCCGATAGAGCCTGTGACCCAAGGCAGATCGTCGGGCAGCACGGCTTTGCCAAGCAGCGCCTTTGCCACGCCCGCACCGAGTTTTTCGGCGACGGCGATCACTTCATCGGTGGCGTGCAGTGCTCCAGCACCGACGAGAATCGCGACTTTTTTGCCGGCGTTGAGCACGTCGGCGGCCTGCTGAAGATCGTCAGGCTGAGGAACGAGCCGGGGTGCGCGATAGCCCACTCCCGAGTGCAGGGTGCCATGCTTGCGCGCCGGGGGCTCATATGGGAGATCCTGCAGATCGTTAGGCAGTACAAGGGCCGTTACCTTGCGCTCGGCAAGTGCGGTACGTATCGCGCGATCCACGAGATGGCGCACTTGTGCGGGCACCGAGGCCTGTCCGACAAACGCGCCTGCCACGTCCTTGAAGAGCGAGACGAGATCGACTTCCTGCTGATAGTGGCCGCCCAGCGCCGCGCGCGCCTGCTGGCCCGTGATTGCGAGCACAGGCATGTGGTCCATGCGGGCGTCGTAGAGTCCGGTCACGAGGTGCGATGCACCTGGCCCGGAGGTCGCGATGCAGACCCCGAGTTCTCCGGTGAATTTTGCATGGGCAGATGCCATGAAGGCCGCCATTTCCTCGTGACGAACCTGGATGAATTCGATCGGCCCCGGTTGATCGGTCGTCTTGTGACGCTTTTTTGCTTCGGCTTGTGCGCGGTTCAACGCGCCAAACACGCCGTTGATGCCGTCGCCGGGGTAACCGAAAATCCGGCGCACGCCCCACGCGTGAAGCCGCTCGACGATAAAGTCACCGACAGTAGTGGACATGGACAACTCCTCAAAGTAGAAACCGTCACAACAGACTGGCTGCAAACCTTGTTCCGCGTTCTTTCATTCGGAAAGAACGAAGCCCGAGCTGGTTGCATCAGCGCAGCGGGCGCGGTTTTTGCTGGCCGGTTGTGCGCAAGGGCGGTTGCCAGGCGTTGCAAGGGATTCGCTATGAACAAGGTGGTCGTGATCACTGGAGCGGGCGCGGGAGCAGGGCGCGCTACTGCGGCGGAATTCGCGCGGCACGGCTATAACGTTGCATTGCTTTCACGGGACAGCGCGCGGCTCGAGCGCTTTGCTATGGAACTGGAGCGCCAATATGGCGTGCACGCACTGGCCCTCCCGACCGATGTTGCCGAGGCGGAACAGGTGGAAGAGGCCGCGTCGCGCACAGAAGCAGAGCTCGGGCCTATCGACGTGTGGGTCAATGTTGCAATGGCCACTGTCTTTGCGCCCGTATCCCGACTTACAGCGCAAGAGTTCGAGCGCGGGACCCGCGTGACATATCTCGGCCAGGTTCACGGCACAATGGCCGCGCTCTCGCGCATGCGCGTGCGTAATCGCGGCACGATCGTCAACGTGGGGTCCGCGCTCGGCTATCGCTCAGTGCCGCTGCAATCCATTTATTGCGGGGCGAAATTCGCGGTACGCGGCTTTACCGACGCGCTGCGCTCCGAGATCATCCACGACGGCCTCAAAGTGCATTTGACGATGGTCGATCTGCCTGCACTGAATACACCGCAGTTCGATTGGGCGCGCAACAAGATGGGAAGAAAGGCTAAACCCGTTGCGCCGATCTTCCAGCCGGAAGTGGCCGCGCGTGCAATCTACTTCGCCGCAACCCATAAGCGTCGCGAGGTCTGGGTGGGCTTTCCGACCGTCAAGGCGATTCTTGCGAACTTCATTGCACCGGGGCTGCTGGACAGATATCTGGCCAAGGCCGGCTATGAAGGGCAGCTTACCGACGAGCCGCTCGCTTCCGATGCGCCCGGCAATCTGTTTGAGCCCGTGCCTGGCGATTACGCCGCACACGGCCGCTTTGACCTCGAGTCCAGATCGACGAGCCTGGAGATGTGTGCGGTTCGGCATCGGGGCATTCTATGCGCATTGGCTGGCATCGGAATCGCAGGCGGTATTGGCCTGCTGGTCAGAAAAAACCGTCGCGCATAATTTAAGGCCAGCTAGCGCATGGTTTTTGCTAGGCGTCGCACGAGAGTAATCTGGATCGGTGACAATAGGCTTATTCAGACAGCCTTTGGGAAAACCATGTCGCAACCCCTCACCATCGATTTCGTCTCTGATATTGCATGCCCTTGGTGTGCAATCGGCCTCTCGTCGCTGCAACTTGCATTGTCGCGCCTGGGAGATGCAGTGGATGCGCAGATCGTCGTGCACCCGTTCGAACTGAATCCGCAGATGGGGCCCGAGGGCGAAGCGATTGTCGACTATCTCGGCAAGAAATATGGGCGTACGCCGGAGCAGATCGAGCAAACGCAGGCCCTGATCCGCGAGCGCGGTGCGAGCGTGGGCTTTACCTTTGGCCCGCGCACTTATGTGTACAACACGTTCGATGCACACCGCCTGTTGCATTGGGCCGGTATGGAGGGCAAGCAGTTGCCGCTCAAGCTCGCGTTGATGCGTGCGTATCATTCCGAGGGCCGCGATCCGAGCAATCATGACGTGCTGGTCGAAACGGCACAGTCGGTAGGACTCGACGCCGACGCGGCCCGCAAGGTCCTGCAAAGCGGCGACTATGCCGAAGAAGTCCGCGCGGAAGAACATGAATACCAGTCACAGGGCATTCAGTCCGTGCCGGCAATCATCTTCAATCGCCGCTATCTCGTGAGCGGCGGGCAACCTGTCGAGACCTTCGAGCAGGTCATTTCGCAGATTCTGGCCGAAGCCTAGGCCGGCACTTCCGTATCTGAACGCCTGTGCATGAGCAGGCTTGTTATGACTTTGACGAAGTACTGCCGGAGGACTTCCGTTCATGCTTGCTAAACGAATCTACGCCGCGTTGCTCGGCTTCGCGTTGATGGCGCTTGCCTGCGTGTGCCAGGCGCAATACACGACCGACTGGCTCGCCAATACCTATGGCACGCTCGCCGCGCACGTCGGCAACGGTGCACGCTCGATGTGGGTCACGCCGGAAGGCGTGATTTATACCTCGTCGCTATGGGACGAAAACGCGGGCGGCGTCGCGATCTATCAGAACGGCCAGAGCCTGGGTTCTATAGGCACACACGCCGATTTTCAGGGCAGCGCGATTACCGGCAATGCAACCTCCATTTTCACCGCGTTGCAATACAACAGGACGTTCGGCAGCGGCTCTGTGGGACGCTACAACCGTGCAACCAAAGCGCTCGAACTTCGCATTCCCGTGAGCGTGTGGACCGGCATCACTCACGCCGACGTCATCACGGGGCTCGCCACCGCTGGCACGCTGCTTTATGTCAGCGACTTCTATGGCAACCGCGTGCGCGTCTATACGACCGACGGCGTGTGGCAGCAGGATTTCGCGGTAACCGGTCCCGGCGCGCTTGCACTCGATGGCGCGGGCAATCTTTGGGTCGCGCGAAAGAGCGCCGGTGTCGTCGCGCAGTTCAGCCCGGGCGGTGCGCCCTTGAAGACGATTCAGATGCCCGCCGCATCGCGACCTTCGGCGTTGTATTTCGATGCGTCCACGGGACGCCTGATGGTCGGCGACGAAGGCCCCGACATGAACATCAAGATCTACAACGTGGCGGGTGCACCCACGTTGGCCGGCACCTTCGGCATTCAAGGCGGTTATCTGAACACCACCACTGGAATCAAAGGTCAGGTTGGCGACAAGCGCTTTACGCGCGTAGCGGGCATCGGCAAGGACGCCGCGGGCAACCTGTACGTACTGAATAATCCGTGGGGCGGCGGCTGGGATTTGGGCCGCAATGGGCCGACCGATCTGCATGCATACGACAGCGCCGGCAATCTGAAATGGAAGTTGCAGGCGCTGAATTTCGAAGCGGTGGCAGCGCCGGATCCTTTGACAGACGGCGCGTATTTCTACAGCGGCGCGCACATCTACACAGGCAGTGCAGGCGGTACTTTTGTGGCAAATACGATCGACCCCTTCACCTATCCGTCCGATCCGCGCCTGGACATAAACGACACCCAGCGCGGTCAGCATTTCGGTCAGATGGTCGCCGTTGGCGGGAACCGGATTCTGGTTGCGTCGGGCCAGAATCCGGATACGTTCAACTTCTACCATTTCAATGCGGCAAGCGGCTACATTGCGATACCCGATGGGTCGCTGCCTGGGCCCGCGTTCAATACCACCGTGAAGGTGACGGGGGGCTTTTGCATCGACAGCCGTGGCGACGTGTGGGCCGGTCTCGATAGAACCAACCATATCTATCACTACCCGCTCACGGGTTTCGATGGCAACGGCAAACCATTGTGGGGGCCTGCGGTCACGATCAAGATTCCAATGAGCATCCGGCCGCTCACGCGCATCATCTATCTGCCCGAGAGTGACACAATGATTCTTGCTCAAGGCGTGGCAGGCAGTTGGGACTGGACGGCGATGCAGTCGCGCATCGAGGTCTATCACGGCTGGAGCGCGGGCAACACCACGCGGCCCCAACCGGTGATCAATCTCACCAGCGCGAATCCGAAGTCGATTACGGCAGTCGGCAATTATCTGTTCGTCGGTTACGTGCATACGGTGCCGAACATCGACGCTTTCAATCTGAATACCGGCAATCTCGACGCGACACTCATCAACAATAGCCCCGGTACAGTGGACGTGGGCAACGACGTCGATTCGATGTACGGGCTGCGGGCCTTTCTGCGCGCGAGCGGCGAGTACGTAGTCACGAAAGATAACTACAACGGATCGAGCATCATCGTGCATCGCTGGACGCCATGAGTGGCGAGCGGCTGCTTCGCGCGGGGACCATCGGATAAGATACGGCCCTCGTGACAATTTCCCCGCTTAAAGGAGTGGCTAGAGTGATTCAGCCGAGCAATGTATTCAAGGAGAACCTTGCGCAATTGCCCGCCATCGACGGCATTGCGCGTATCGATCTGATCGACGCGCAGGGTGCGGTGGCGGCAAGCATCGAAAACAAGCCCGGCAAACTGGGCTCGCTTGCGGTGTACAACTATCTGCAACAGACTTTCGGTACGCTCGATGCGAAAGCGGCCGAGCACGGCCTCGCCGTGTTCGGCGAGCATAGGGCCGACGCCCGCAACAGGCCCGGTGCTCATCCGAACGTCGATCATCTTCTTGCAATAGCTGCGGGCGCGCCGGCGTTGCGTATCGACGTGATTGCGGCGGGCTGATGTAAGCTTGCGCGGCGCGTGCGCCGCGCACTGCGCCATGTTGCATGCCGCTACTGGGCCGCGCGCTTGCGTTGCCCGGCACGGCCGAAGATTGCACGGTCGCCGAGCCATACGGCAAGAAGCGTTGCGCCCATCAACGGAAACACGATGCCGAGTACGACGAGGCCTGCTTTCCAGCCGCGCATCGGCGGTGCAGCTCTTTCTCGCGAGGGCGCGCCGAGCGAGCCTTGCGGTCTGCGTTTCCACCACATCACGCAGCCAGTTACCGCCATCAACGCGAGACCCAGCGAAATGGCGGCGCACAGGATCTGGTTCGCTATGCCGAAGTAACGGCCCATGTGCAACGACGTCCCATACGACACGGCTTTCGATATGCCGCCGTAGTCCGCGTAGCGAATATCCTTGAGAACCCGGCCGCTGTACTGATCGATATAAATAGTGCGTTCCAGTTGCGGATCGGCCGGAAAATACGACACCGTGTAGACGCCCGTCGCTGACGTAGGCAATGCGACGTTGTAGCCGCTCGTCACACCGAGTGAGGCGGCTTGCGCGACGATGCGCCCGAGCGGCAATGGCGTGGCCGCTTTATCGTGGGTAGAGGCATAGTCGGTAGAGGCGGGCACCGGTGCGTTGCCGACCGCCCACGGCGTTTGCGGCAGCGGCAAGTCATCCATCACCATGCCGGGCATGGAATCGGTCTGCGTGGCCTGTGCTGTATGCGCTGAATGTGCTGCATGCGCGGAGTGCGTTGCATCCATGCTGGCCGTACCATCTATTTCTGCACTTGCCGCAGTGCCCGCACCCGCAGGCAGCGTCGAGCGCAATGGCAAGCCGCCCCACGTGCCGGGCGGCGCGCCAAGATTGGCAGCGGTGGCAAGCGCCTTGAACTGTTTGCCCCACGAGCCGGACCACGGAAGGCCCGTCAGCACGAATGCCAGCGCGCCGAGCGCAAGCCAGATGCCCGCGACCGCGTGAACGTTCTTCCACAGCGGCCGGCCTTTCAGCGTGAAGCGCGGCACCAGTGCATCGCGTACGCTCGCTGCTTGACGTGGCCACCACAGCGCGACGCCGGTGCCGAGCATCACGAGTGTCCAGCATGCGGCCAGCTCCATCAGCAGTTCGCCCGGTTTGCCGAGCAACAGCTTTCGGTGAAGCATGCGGTCGACCTGCATGAAACGCTGATCCACGCTCAACCTGCCGAGCACGGCTCCGGTATACGGATTCAGATAGACGCTTTCCTTTTCGCCGTCTGCAAGACGAAAGATGAATTCCGTGCTGCGCTGGGGCTCGTTCGAGATAGTGGCGGTCACCGCCGTAGCGTCAGCTGGCATTGCTGCGCGCGCTCGCGCGAGCAGTACGTCTTCTGTCATGCGCGGTGCCGTTTGCGGCTCGACGACCAGAAGCTGCGGATAAAGCAGCGGCTCTATCTGCGGTTGAAAGCAGTACAACGTGCCGGTTATCGCCAGCACTATGAGAAACGGCATGACGAATAGTCCGGCGTAGAAGTGCCACCGCCACAGGGTGCGATAGCCGCTATTGGAATTCGCCATGTCTGATGCAGCATTGTGTCGAGCGAGGGTGGACATGAATGCTCCTGAACAGAGTTAACGGGTTTCTTGTGGCGAGGCGCTCAGGTTTGCGCATCACATGCGTAACTTTGCTTCCACATAGAAAGTGCGTCCGGGATACGGGTGATAGACGAAGTAGCGCGCATCGAAGATGTTGTCCACGCCAATACCCACTTCGCTCAGCTTTGTCGGCCTATACGTGAATTTCGCGTCCGCCACGGTGTACGAACTGGTGCCGCCGAATACGTCCGGATTGGTATCCGTATTGGTCAGCGTGTTGTATTGGCGCCCGGAATAACGCGCGGCGAGCGTCACGGCCGCGCGTTCGTCGAGGCGATAGGTCGCGGCGACATTCACACGCCACAGCGGAATGCGATAAAAATACTTGCCGACGCTCGCGGGATTCTGTGTGTTTGCAATGATCTTCGACTGTGTGTAAGCCACGCTCGCAAGCAGATCGAGTCCACGTAGCAGCACGTTCTCGCCTGAATAGCTTGTTTCCACACCTCGCGAGCGTACCTTGCCGATGTTCTGGAAGTTCGTTACGTTGGGAATGACGGTGGTATCTGTCTGACTGAAAATGGTGTTCTTCACATCGTCCTGAAACAGCGAGAAGCGGAAGATGCCATTCCAGTGCGCCCATTCGGCAGTGAGTTCTTTGGAAAGATCGTCTTCCGGTTTCAGGTTCGGGTTGTTGTTGACGATCGACGAACCGTTGATTTGCCCCTGGAACAACTCACCGACGGTTGGAAAGCGATACGCGCGGCCAATCGAGGCACGTAATGTCAGATCGTCACTAGCGTCGAATGAAAGTGAGGCCTTCGGCGAAAAATGCTGCTGACTTGCGTCACCGAGTGCGACGGTGGTGCCCGGCGCCGCTTGCGATCCACCGTAGGCGCGCCAGTCTTCATAACGCACACCGTACACGAGTTTCCAGCGCGGTAGAAAGTGCCAGGCGTCCTGCGCATAGAGCGCCTGAGTCTGCGTTTTTCCCGCAAATGCATTGGCGAACGAAGCCGCCGGGCCGTCGCGCCAATTGGGCGTCGAATAGCTTTCGTTATCGAGAAAGTAGTTGTCGTAGTGATAGCCAAAGGCGAGCGCATGATTCGCAAGACCCGCTTGCTTTGACGCCGGCGTGTAGGTGCTTCTCAGGTCCAGTGTCTTCCAGCCGGTGCCGTCGCCAAACGTGACGGTGCCCGCGCCGTTGGCCGGCGCGCCTGAATTCGCGAGACGCGCAACGCTATTGCCGATGTCGTAATACGAAGCAACGGCCTCACCATTCCAACCCGTCGCGTTGCGTGTTTTGAGCGTCACGCCATACAGCCAGTTCTCGCTATGACCGAGACTCGGCGCGAATGCCGAGGCGGGAATCGTGTACTCGTAGCCGTCGATAGAGACCTTGCCGCTATACACCGGGTTGCCGTTCGCGTCGCGCAGGAAGCTGGAGGTCTGGCTGTTGTACGTCTGATGCCAGTAGCCCAGTGTGAAGGCAGCCTGCAGTGTCGGCGTAAAGTCGTATTGCATCTTCAGCTTTAACTGGTCCTGCGCCGTATGTTCAATGCCTTCGCCGTTAATGCCGAGTACCGCAGTCGGCGTATTGTTCTGGTTGTTGTAGAAGTACGCGCCTGTTACAGGCGTATCGCCGGCCCGTGCGGGTGTGCGCGACGTCGCTAGCGTCGCGAACTGCAGCGGCTGGCTGGTGTTCTCCAGATGGTTCACACCGAGCAGAAACGAGAACCTGCCAATGCGATTGCCTAGAGACGCACTGGTTTCACTGCCGTTGAAATTGCGATTGACGCCGTAGAGGCTGAAGTGCTGCGTGAATGCTTTCACGTCGGCCTCGCCTTCGAACTTCTTCGGCATGCGCGTGCTGATGAGCACAGTCGCGCCAAGCGAATTGCCCGGATAAAGCGCGGAATAGGGGCCGTAAATCACATCGACTTGCTGGATTTCTTCGGGAAATACCATCGACCAGCGTGGCGGGAAAGAGTAGCTGTTGCCAAGCAGATTGCTGAGCAGCAATCCGTCTGCATACACGAGGCCCCGCGCGCTTTGCGTATTGCTGGTGCCGCGCACCGCGATGATGGAGTTCAGGTCGCCGATAAAACGCTTGCGCACCGCAAGACTCGGCATGTACTTCAACACGTCTTCTGTGTTGACGACATTCCAGTTCGAGAATTGAGCGCGTGTGACCGTTTCAACCGAGGCCGGCAGATTGGGATCGACGGTGCGGATTGCGAGACCTTCATTGGCAGCGCTATTTGCACTGACGCTGACCGCGGGCAGCGTCGTTTCGGCGCCCGCCGTATCGGCGTGGACCGGAGCGGTCGCGAACGTCGTGACGACAGCAGGCACGAAGGCGGGCAGCCTTCGCCATGCGAAGATGAACATGAACGTTTCCTGGATGCATTGAACGGACGATCGCGCGCATTTGTCGACGGATGCGACAAACGCGGCCCAACATGGCCAATGCGGGCGATCAGGAACAACGGCGATCAGGAAACGACGGGCGGGGCTCTGGGGCGTCCGGAAGGAAACGCGCCGAGTGGTGTGAAGCGGGTGGAGAGAGTGGGAGCAGCCGTGCCTGCCACGACGACCAGAAGCTGCGCCTGTGGCGCGGCAACCGTGGGCATTGCCACATGATGCTGCAACAGATGACAGTAACCGCAGGCACCGAACGCGTCATCGTGGCTGAGATGCATGGCCGTGGTACCGGCATGGCCCGCGTGAGCCGCATGATCCGCCTGGGCGACCTGCTGCGTTGGGCCCGGCAGGCCGGGCTGCACGGTTTGCAGCGCCGAACACAGTGCCGCAATGGGCTCCTGCGCGCTGCTCGACGCAAGCACCTGACTCACAACCGGCGCAAACACGATGAGCCACATGGCGACGAGGCCAAGCCAGGCTGTCAATCGGTTGTGCGCGCGTGGATTCATGTCGATGAGCAGGGAAACGCCGGCGATTCTAGCATTGCCTGCCGTATTTTTCTGCCTGATGCCGGGCATAACAGCGGATTAAAGGCGGAAACCCGCTCATTTCCGGGCGTTACAACGGCGCGGGATCGCTTAATCTGCGTGGTACATGTCGGCGTTTCGCAACATGGGCGAATCCACATGTGGACGCCGCAATCGCATCGTTATTGGACTCATGACTCTCACCCAGCCGCTCGCTTCATCAATCGTCCAACTGAACCAGCAGGCGATAGCGCTCTACTCGAGTGACGATTTTGCGGCGGCATTGTCGACTGTGCTGCCTGCGATCGAGCACGACGAAAGGACGTTGGACGACGCGGCGCTTCATGCCCTGGCCGACGCGCTGAATATCGCAGGTGCTTCGTCATGCCGTCTCGGTCAACTGGACGATGCGGAACGCCACTGGCGCCGATGCCTGCGCATGATGCCCGGCTATGCCGAGGTTTATGAAAGCTTTGGCGCATTGCTCAAGGCGCGCGGCAGCCTTACCGCAGCGAAGGCGATTTACCGGCGGCTGATCGCACTGCAGCCCGGCCATACGGACGCTCACAATCAGCTCGGTGCGGTGTTGCACGCACAGGGTCAACACGAAGAGGCGGAGAAGTCGTATCGGCACGCGCTCGCGCTTCATCCGGAGCATGCCGAAGCACACTATAACCACGGCGTAGTGCTGCACGCACTGCGACGCCTCGACGAAGCGGAAGCAGCCTATCGCGAGACACTGCGCTTATTGCCCGCACATGCGGAGGCGCACAACAATCTGGGCAACGTATTGATGGATCTGGGCCGTGTTGCGCAAGCAGACGCTGCGTATCGCGACGCGCTCGTCATCAGGCCGCAATATCCGGAAGCATTGAATAACCTCGCGGGCGCGCTGAAGGCGGCGAACCGCCTGACCGAGGCCGAACTCGCCTGCCGGCTTGCGTTGACCTTGCGTCCCGATTACGCCGAAGCGTACGTCAATCTCGGCGCGGCGCTCACCGATCTCGCCCGCCTCGCCGAGGCCGAAGCGGCGTACCGGAAGGCTATTGCGCTTCGCTCCGATTACGCAGAGGCTCATTACAACCTCGGCGTCACACTCTTCAAACTGGAACGCCTGGACGAGGCCGTTGCCGCTTATCGGGAGGCGGTTCGCTTGCGTCCCGACATTGCGCCGGCGCGTAACAATCTGGGCTGCGTTTTGCGCGTGCTCGACAGGTTGACCGAGGCCGTCGAGGCCTTCGAACAGGCGCTATCGGTTCAACCGGAACTAGCCGAAGCGCATTACAACCTCGGTTCCGCACTCGCGCAACTGAGGCGTTTTCCTGAGGCGGAAAGCGCCTATCGCCGCGCGCTCGCCTTGCGCAACCATTACCACGATGCGCGTTTCGGGCTCGCGGTATTGTTGCTCGGCGAAGGGCGCTTCGAGGAGGGCTGGCGGCTTTACGAGTGCCGCTACGAGCACCCCGCATTCGTGCATCGACACACTGCTGAGCGGCTTGCCTGTGCACAGTGGCAGGGCGATGCGCTGTCGGGACGCTCGTTGCTGGTCTGGCAGGAAGACGGCCTCGGCGACATGCTGCAATTCAGCCGCTATTTCGCGTTGTTGAAAGCACAGGGTGCCGCACATATCGCATTTGCCTGCGCACCCGCGCTGCACCGATTGATGGCTCGCGTCGACGGCGTGGACGTCGTGCTCGATCACGACACCGCGGCAGCTCGCGCTTCCACTTATGATTGCTGGACGAGCCTCCTGAGTGCGCCGCTTCATCTGCGCACGACGATCGACACCATTGCCCGACCCGTCAGGCTCGCGGCCGACGCTTCGCTCGTCGAAAAGTGGCGGCCCTTGCTCGACACGTTGCCGCCGGGCCGCAGGATCGGGCTCGTGTGGAAGGGCAATGCGAGGCATCACAACGACATCAACCGTTCTATTCCCTCGCTCACCGCGCTAGCGCCGCTGTGGAGCGTGGCCGGCCTCAGCTTCGTGAGTCTGCAGAAAGGGCAGGGCGAAGACGAAGCGCGCAACCCGCCCGCTGCTCAGCCTCTGCTACATGTCGGTTCGATGGTGACCGATCTGGCCGACAGCGCCGCAATTGTCGCGCAACTCGATCTGGTGATTTGTGTGGACACCTCGATTGCGCATCTCGCTGCGTCGCTCGGCAAGCCATGCTGGGTGATGCTGCCGGAGAAAGATGTGGACTGGCGCTGGATGCACGCGCGCAGCGATTCGCCGTGGTATCCGCACACGTTGCGGCTATTTCGCCGCGACAAAGGCGAAGATTGGGCGGCGACCGTGGAGCGAGTGAAGCAGGCGTGTGCTGCGCGATTCGGCGTGCGCGCCTGACTGCTGCCCGGCCCCCACGGCCGCGAGCTACCCGGCGCGTTTAGGCTTCGATTTCTTGCCTGCCGTGTTGAGTGCAATCGCCGCATGAATCAGGGACTTGAACGCGTCGGCGTCGAGTTCTTCACCCTCGCGAATGTCGATTGCTCGCCTCGCATTACCGTCCAGGCTCGAGTTGAACAATTTTGCCGGATCTTCGAGCGAAGCACCCTTCAGGAACGTCAGCTTGACGACCGACTTGTACGACTCGCCGGTACAAATGATTCCATCGTGCGACCAGACAGGCGTACCCATCCATTTCCATTCTTCCAGCACGTCGGGATCGGCCTCGTGGATGAGCTTGCGTATTCTGCTCAGCGTCGCACCGCGCCAGTCCGCGAGATCGGTAATTCTTTTGTCGATCAGTTCCGAGGCCGGCAGCGCTCCCGTTGAGGTCGATCTGCTCATATTGCTCTCCTAAGCTTTGGCGGTTCAAAGACCGAACTGCTTTGCGTATTCGGTGTTCAGACGCGGCCATTCGAACTTCATCGCGTCCCCCGCAACGATGCGTCCGAGCGGATCGCCCGCGAGCAAATGATCCAGCACGTCGAAGCAGATGTGCCAGCCTGCTGCGCCCATCGAAATAAACTTGCGATCGATGCTATGCCACAGCGTGAGTCGCGTACCGTCGCCAAGCGGCTCCAGTTGCCAGCGCAGACCATTGTCGCCCCAGCGGTATTCGAGCAGATGCGGTGCGTCGGCGCGCGTCACCTCGGTTTCGGAGACTTGCGGTGTAGGGGTGCCGACCGTGGAAAGATTGACGGGACCGACTGACGCGAGGCTATGGTCCGCATCGAACGGCGCCCACTCCCGCAGACTTGCAGGGTCGGTCAGCGCGTGCCACACCCTTTCCGGAGAATGGCGCAACTCTCGCACGAGCACGAGCGTCCACGTGTCTGCGTCTTTCTGAACGTGTGCGTCGGCGGCGGGGCCGGGTCTATATGAATCGCGATTGCTCATCGTTTTTTCTCCTTACGGCGTGGTGCGGCATGAGTTTGATCGAGGTGACGCTCCAGAGCGTCCAGATGGACCGACCAGAAACGTCGGAATGGCGCGAGCCACGCGTCGATTTCCATGAGCGGCTCGGGCTTGATGCGGTACACGCGCCGCTGTGCTTCCACGCGCGACTCCACGAAGCCGGCCTCGCGCAGCACGCGCAAATGCTTTGAAACCGAGGGCTGCGAGAGGTTGAGCTGCTCCTCGATGTCGCCCACGGACCGCTCCGAAGATGCAAGCAGGCTGAGAATGGCGCGACGACTAGGCTCGGCGATGATGGCGAAAGTTGAGTCCATAGTGTTTATATACCTCGTGAGGCATATACGTGTCAAGCCGGGGCTGCGAGTGCAAGCGCGTGTCGATTCGCGCGGGCGGCCTTAACTTCGCTTCGTGCCGTTGGGCCGCTTGCTCTTCATCTCTGCCTGCACGAACGCGACGAAGCATTTCACGACCGCGTCGTCACGCGCGCTTTGCCAGGTGAGGCCGACGCGCCAGCGGGCGCCAGGTCCTGTCAAGGGAAGCACTCGTGCATCGCGCAGCAGGTACTGCACACGTGACGGAAGAAAAGCGGCACCGACGCCTGCGGCAACACTGGCAAGTACGGTTTGTATGTCGTCGGTCTGCTGGATGACGTTGGGAACGAATCGGTGTGCCGCGCACCACCGGTCGACCTGTGCTGCGAGTCCGGGACCGCGTCCGCGCGCGAGTGCAATGAAGCCTGGCTCATTCAGTTCGTTGAGATTGGACGGAATGCGCTTCCAGCGCGCATGCTGCGGAACAGCCAGACCCAGCGCTTCGTCGATCATGGGGAAAGAGCAGAGGCCGGCGTCGGCCGGCAAGCGCAGAAAGCCCACCTCCAGCTTGCCGGAAAGAAGCCGCCGCGTTTGCTCAGCCGACGAGAGGTCGTTCAGCGTCACGCTGACGTTCGGATAGCGCTTGCGAAAATCGGCTACCAGTTGCGGGACTTCGGTCAATGTGGAGAGCCCGAGGCCGATGCGCAAAAATCCTCGCGCGCCGCTGCTGGCTTCGCGGGCTCGGGCGAGCACTTCGTCAGCATCGCGAACCAGCGCTTGCGCGTCCGCCAGAAAGCCCGCGCCGAAAGTCGTGAGTTCTGCACCGTGCCGGCCGCGCTCGAAGAGGCGCGCTCCGAGGCTCGCTTCCAATGCGGCAATCTGCTTGCTAAGAGCCGGTTGGCTCACGCACAAAAGCTCTGCTGCCTGGCCGAAATGACGCAATTCGGTGACCGTGAGGAACGCCCGCAGGAGTTTCAGTTCCATTCTGTTTAGTAATTGAATGCGTCAAAACTTTCATTTTACGTATCGATAGCCAACCGGTCCAATGATGCTGTTCTCATATTGTGGGGCCGTTAACATGCCGTCTTCGACTGCTTCATCGTTTTGCGTTGCATCTGTTCCACTGGTTTCGTGCCGCAGCGAAGCTGCACACAATGTCGCGCGCGTTGCGGACTGGCTCGCACTCGCGGCTTCGCAGAATATCGACCTCGTGGTCTTTCCCGAGGCCTGCATTAGCGGCTATGCGAGCATGGCGAAGTTGGGCCGCGCTGAATTGAATGCCCTTGCACAGACGCTGGACGGTCCTTCTATGCGAGCCGTTGCGGATGCGGTGGAGCGAACAGGTGTCGGGGCCGGTGTGGGATTCGTCGAGCGAGCGACGGACGGGCAGTTCTTCAACAGCTATGTGGTGTGTCTGCCGGGCGGCGTGCTCCACTGCCACAGAAAGCTGCATGCGATCGAGCATCCGCGTATCGTCAGTGGCGATCGCTTCACTGTTTTCGATGCGTCGGCGGATGTACGCATCGGTATCCTGATCGGCGCGGACAACTATGTGGTCGAGAATGTGCGCATGACTGCGCTGATGGGCGCGACGCTGCTGCTCGCGCCGCATCGAAGCTATGGTTTCGGCGACGAGCGCAGTAAGTACGCGCACCCCGTGTCGAGACAGCCGGCGCTTGCGCGTGAATCAGGCGCAAAGGCGGCGCAGCGTGCAGAACGCGAGAACTCGGACGAGTGGCTGCGCCGCTGGCTGCCTGCGCGTGCTGTCGACAATGGAATGTTCGTGGTGTTCAGCGATGGCGCGGAGATTGCGCGAGAGAACCGACCGGCCGGCACGGCGATGATAGTCGACCCATTCGGCCGGATATTGGCGAGTAGCCCGGAGGGCGAGGCGCCGGGCGCTTTAGTCCATGCCGGGCTCGATGCCACGCTCGTAAGGGTTAGCCCTGGCCGCGAATGGCTCGCGGCGCGCAGACCGGATCTTTACAAAGCGTTGAGCCGCATCGGCTCGAATCACGTCGAGTTCGATGCGCGAGCGGTGTCGGCAAAAGGCGCGGTTGCACTGTCGTTCGCACAGGTTCGGCGCAACGGCGTCACAGGTTGATGCAGCCGGCGCTTGCGCCTTTTGAGCCCTTATTCCGCGATGGAAAACCGTGCAGGACGGGTTTGCGCCGATTTGACAGGACGCTCGACGCGCGCGGTGGCGCCGCGAATGAACAGCACCGCGCAGAACGCGACCATTGCCCAGATGCAGAAAATTACCGTCAAAGCGCTCATTTCGTGTCTCGAAGATTGGAAACCGCTGTCGTTATCGTTGGCCGTGCAAACAGGCCGGTTAGTGCATCGTGGGTTGGTCGGTGCCGCTGGAAAGAAGCTCGGCGATCAGCTGCGTGGCGAGTCCGAGCTGCTGTTCCAGCGACGCACGCGCCGCATGCACCGCTGTGTCGTCGCCGCGCGCCGCTGCATTGTACGTCTGTGTGGCCAGGCGCAACACATTCTGCGAAGCAACGTGCAGGCCCTGCATGGTCCGCGGGTCGCCGATAGGCGCAGCGTCGCCCAGGTCCGCCGGTGCGGGCTCAGGAAAGTTTTCGTCGAACTGGCGATTCGGGCGATCACGGAAAGACATCTGAAGCTCCTTGCGGGTGTGAGGCAATCGGGCGATTCATCTGATTACGACGATGCCAGTGTGCGCCGCGCACGCGAACTTCAATTCGTCGAATAGAGGGGGGTTTGAGGGGCAATCGAGGCGATGGCTGGTCAGCGCCCTTTTGTCTGTAGAAAGCGCGCTGAAAAGCGCTTTGCTCAAGCGCATTGCCGCAACCAGCAGCAGGGCCTCGGGCGCGACGGTCAGCAGGTCGGAACGCCCCTATGCCGACCTTACCGATAAAGAAATTAGATGCCGGCACGGGTCGCTTTAGGTGCTCGATCCACCGGTGCCGAACCTACAATATGAGTCGCACATTAGCGTTGGAGACCCGCGATGTCAGGTCGCACACAGACCCGCATTCCCTGCATGATGATTCGTGGCGGCACCTCGAAAGGCGCGTTTTTCATGGCGTCCGACCTGCCCGCCGACTCGACGGAGCGCGACCGCGTTCTGCTTGCCGTAATGGGGTCGCCCGACCCGCGCCAGATCGACGGTATCGGCGGCGCGGACCCGCTCACCAGCAAGGTGGCGATCATTTCCCGCTCGTCGCGCGAGGATGCCGACGTCGATTACCTGTTTGCTCAAGTTGTCGTCAACGAGGCGCGCGTCGATTTCGGCCAGAACTGCGGCAACATTCTGGCGGGCGTCGGTCCCTTTGCGATCGAGCGCGGACTGGTCAAAGCGCAAGACGGCAGCACGCGCGTGGCCATCCACATGGTCAACACTGGGCAGATCGCGGTGGCAACGGTCAGTACGCCAGACTCTCGCGTGACGTATGAAGGCGACTCGCGCATCGATGGCGTGCCGGGTCACGCGGCGCCCATTCCACTGGAATTCAGGGACACGGCTGGTTCGACATGCGGCGCGCTGTTGCCGACGGGTCAACTAAAAAACACGGTGGAAGGCGTGGAAGTCACGTGCATCGACAACGGCATGCCGCTCGTGCTGATGCGAGCGCGCGATCTGCAGCGTACCGGTTACGAAACCCGCGAGGACCTCGACGCGGACGACGAACTGAAGGCGCGCATCGAAAAGATCCGTCTGGCCGTGGGTCCGATGATGAATCTCGGCGACGTTAGCTCACGCACCGTGCCGAAGATGTGCCTCGTCGCGGAGCCGCGCGACGGCGGCGCCATTTCCACGCGCAGCTTCATTCCGCACCGCTGCCACGCCTCCATTGGCGTGCTCGGCGCGGTTAGCGTGGCAACCGCCACGGTGTTGCCCGGCACCGTATGCGAAGGGCTCGCAAAGGTCGATGCGGAAGGTGCGCGCAAGCGCGTATCTGTCGAGCATCCGACCGGCGAGTTCACTGTCGAACTCACGCTCGGCGGCGAGCGCGATCATCCTGAAGTGTTGAGTGCGGCGCTGTTGCGCACCGCGCGCTGGCTGTTCGACGGCGTGGTAGGCCTGCCTGCTTCGGTGTGGGACGCTCGCGCCTCTGCGTAGACTGCGATCAGTTCGCGGCCGCGCTGACTGTTCGCGTAACGTCCACCACGGACAGACGGATGGCGTCGATCAGCGCGCGTGCCGCTGGCGAAGGCGCGCCCGCTGCGCGCAGCGTCAGGCCAATGTCGCGGCGCGTGTTGTGCAGCGGCACGTTCAGCACCGCGAGTTGGCCCGCCTCTACCTCGTAGTGCAACTGCTGCGCGGACAACGCCGCAACCATATCGGTGCCCAGCAGCAGGCCGCGAATTACCGCGAGGTCGGCGGTTTCGACCGTGGGCAGCGGCGGCTTGACTTTCATTCGTTTGAACTGCGCTTCGAACAGCGCGCGAGCCGGTGCGTGGCTGCGCGGCAGAATCCATTGCACGTCGCGCAGGTCCATGATGCTCGGCTCGCGCACGCGCGTAAGCGGATGATCGCGGCGCACAAGAAGTACCATGTCTTCCGACATCAGGCGCTCATTTCTTAGCCCGCTGGTCGCGTCGTTCTCGCGCAGCGCGCCGAGAATGAAGTCGATGTCGCCCGCTCGCAGACCCGCGACCAGCGCTTCATACGCGCTTTCGTCCGTGACGACGCGAACACCGGGATGTTCCGCGCTCATCTTCGCA
Source organism: Burkholderia sp. WSM2232 (assembly GCF_000472545.1). GTDB lineage: Bacteria > Pseudomonadota > Gammaproteobacteria > Burkholderiales > Burkholderiaceae > Paraburkholderia. The sequence continues at coordinate 53,574 of NZ_AWZV01000019.1, forward strand.
ATGGCTTTAGGCAGAATGAGCGTGCGCCCGAGCGGCAACGCACCGACCGTTACCGCACCCTGAATGTTGCCGCGCAACGCAGCGATATCGTCGGGGACGTGGCGCAGTTCGTTCAACGCGCGGCGCACGTGCAGCACGAAGGTTTCGCCTTCGGCGGTGAGCAGGATGCCACGCGGGCTGCGGTGAAAAAGGCTCAAACCCGAGCCGCTTTCGAGCACGCGAATGGCGGTGCTCACTGCGGGCTGACTGATGCCGAAAGTCTTTGCCGCGCTGGGCATATGACGATGCCGCGCAAGCGCGACGAAGATTTGCAGCCGCCGCGTGTTCAGCAGGTATGCCGGCAATGCGCCCTCAACAGTGGGGCGGCGGCGCGTCTGGCGCGCGGCGCACCATTGCGCGAGTTCTTCCAGTTCCGCAAAAATTCTTTCGCAGCGAAGCAGCACGGCGCGGCCAACGGGCGTGGGCAGCATGCCGGAAGGACCGCGATCGAATAGCGGTTCGCCGAGCGCCGACTCGAGTTCCTGCACCGATCGTGTCACCGCCGATTGCGCCCGAAACAGCGCCGCCGCCGCGCGCGTTGCGCTGCCTCTATCGGCGACAAGGCGGAATGCGCGGAGTTGCGCGAGGTTGAGAAGCGCTTTGGTGCTCGCGGGCGCCGTGTGCTTCGCGAGCGCGTTGCCGAGGGAGAGGGCGCCTGGCTGCGCGTCTTCCCGAGCGCCTGTTTGCGCTCTCCCAGCATTCTTGATGCGACTGAGCGATGCGTCGTGTGTCATGCCGCGCCCGCGATCATATGCAAGGCCGGCAGCGACAGGTTCAAGCTTTCCTTCGAGATGTGCGTGTGTTCCTTCATTAGCGCCTCCACGCGGGCGCCTTCGCCTTTCTTCAACGCGTCCGCGATCGCATGGTGTTGCCGGTGTGCGTACATCAGCATCATGAACTGGCGCTCGCGTGCGGCTTCGTCGAATGCAATCGTGAAGGGAGACACGAACGGTATCTTGTCGTTCAGGCTCAACGCGGCGCTCACCGCGGTATTGTGCGCAGCCTCGATGATGAGCGAGTGAAAGCGCCCGTTCATCGCGGCATAGCGCACGTCGTCGCCTGGTTGCAGCTGGGCGTTGCGGAAGATGTCGTCGCCTTCGCGCAGGCAGTCGTCGAGCGCCGCAGCAAGCGCGGCGCTTACTCCGCTTTCGGCGACGGAACGCGCCGCAAGACCTTCGAGTACGCCGCGCACGTCAATCGCGTTGAGCACGTCGCGCACGCTGAAACGGCGCACCACGTAACCCCGCGCTCCGGAACGGTCGAGCAGTCCCTCGGAAGACAGCACGCTCAATGCATAACGTAGCGGCGTGCGCGAGACGCCGAGCCATTGAGCAAGTTGCGCTTCGACGAGCCGCTGGCCCGGCGACAGTTCGCCTGCGAGTATTTTCTCGCGTAAGGTCTGAACAATAGCCTGCTGAGTAGTTTCGTTCATCGTGGTGGACTCGTTGGACGTCGTCCAGTATAGCCACGCAAACGGTGTCGCACCACGCGAGAAATACGGCTTGCGAGTTGCTTTATAGGCCATCTGTTCTGTTTATGGCATGTGCGGAAGAAATGCAGTGTCTATCGCGCTTGCGGTCGGGTTCGGGATACCAAAATGCCCCGGCGCGATGCGGCTCCCAGCCGGAGCCAATAGCGCGGGAGCCACGCTTTAGCGCGCACTTAGTGCTAATTCCAGGTCTGTCCCACGTTTACCCGCACTTTCGCAAGAACGCCAAAATCCCTAACTTTGTATCCCAAGGCGGTTGCATGGGCAGCTTGTAGTGCTCCTGCAATCTATCCGATCGACGCGCCTGCATGGCGCAACACGAAGTAACGGACGACACGAAATGGCAAGGATTATTGGCGGCATAGGCACATCGCATGTGCCGACTATCGGCATGGCGTACGACAAGGGCAAGCAGAACGATCCCGCGTGGGCGCCGCTTTTCAAAGGCTATGAGCCGGTGGCAAGCTGGCTCGCCGAGCGCAGGCCGGACGCGATGGTGATGTTCTACAACGACCACGCGAATAGCTTCTTCTTCGACTGCTATCCAACGTTCGCGCTCGGCGTATCGGCCAATCATGAATTCGCGGACGAAGGCGCGGGTAAGCGTCCGCTTCCCGACATCGCAGGCCACCCCGATCTCGCAATTCATATTGCCGAGCAACTCGTCAACGACGAATTCGACCTCACGATTTTCCAGGACCGTCCGCTTGATCACGGCTGCAATTCGCCACTGTCGCTGATGTTGCCGCATGCCGGCGGCTGGCCGCTTGCGCTCGTGCCCATGGAAGTCAACGTGTTGCAGTATCCGCTGCCGACCGCGAACCGTTGCTATCGACTCGGGCAGGCGCTGCGCCGCGCGATCGAATCCTACGAGGAGGACCTCGACGTCGTAGTGGTTGGCACGGGCGGTCTGTCGCACCAGGTGCACGGCGAGCGCAGCGGCTTTAACAACACCGAGTGGGACATGGAGTTCCTGGATCTTATCGTTCACGACCCAGAGCGCCTTGCGGCGATGAAGCATGTCGACTACGTCCGGCTAGGCGGCGCGGAAAGTGTCGAAACGATCATGTGGCTCGCCATGCGCGGCGCGCTGGGCCCGAAGGTGCGCGAACTGCATCGCAACTATTACCTCGCCACCAGCACGGCAATGGCGGTCACGATCTACGAAGACGAGGCGGCGCAATGAATCCGCAACTGCAAGGCGTCGAAGAATTGACGGGTACATATCCGTTCGACATTCGCCAGAGCATGAAGGCGATGCGGCTGAACCGCTTCTTCTGGCAGATGCGCGAAGCGCCCGCGCGCGCTCTGTGGCAGGAGAACCGCGAGGCGGCCTACGACGCGGCACGGCTCACGCCAGAAGAGCGCACGCTCGTCGATAACGCCGACTGGATCGGCCTGATCCGCTACGGCGTCTGCTTTTTCGTACTGGAGAAATTCGCGCGCGTCGTGAAGATCACCAATCTGGGTATGTACGCAAGCATGCGCGGCGAAACCCTCGAAGCGTTTCTGAAAACGCGCAAAGTGCCGCAAGCGGTTTAACGCGCGTGGCAGTGCGCCGCACGACGTCGGCGTTTGATTCGGATAACAGAACAAAACCCAGCTTCCACAGAAAGCCGGGACGGGAAACTATTTTCTTCGGAGACACGCATGAAACCAGCTGACTCAGTCGACATCAAGGCGTTTATCGACGCGCGCAAAATGTCGCCCTACCAATGGCTTGTCCTTATTCTCTGCTTTTTGATCGTCATGATGGACGGCCTCGATACGGCCGTGATGGGCTTCGTCGCGCCCGTCATCATGCATGACTGGAATGTGGGCCGTGCCGCGTTTGGGCCGGTCATGAGCGCTGCCATGGTCGGCCTCGCGGTCGGCGCATTGGCGGCCGGTCCGATTGCCGATCGCATCGGACGCAAGAAGGTGCTCATCGCTTCGGTGCTCTGCTTCGGTCTGTTCAGCCTGATCTGTGCGTTTGCCGAATCTCCGCTGCAGCTTGTCGTACTGCGGTTTCTGACCGGGCTGGGCCTCGGCGCCGCCATGCCGAATTCGACCACGCTGTTGTCCGAATATGTGCCCTCGCGCAGCCGTTCGCTGTTGCTCACCATCATGTTTACCGGCTTTAACTTCGGCTCGGGCGCGGGCGGTTTCGTCGCCGCATCGTTGATTCCTCATTACGGCTGGCGCGCGGTATTCCTGTTCGGCGGCATCCTGCCGCTCGTGAGCGTGCCGCTGCTTGTATGGCTCCTGCCGGAATCCGCGCGTCTGATGCTGGTACGCAAGCTGCCGACCGAACGGATTGCGGCGACGCTTGGGCGCGTCTGCGCTCACGCATTCGACAAGGACGTTCGCTTCACGGCGCCCGAGCCCGTAGTTGTTGCAAAAGCGCCGGTACGCATGCTGTTTGCCGACGGTTACGCATTCAGCACACTGATGCTGTGGCTCACGTACTTCATGGGCCTGCTGATTATCTATCTGCTGACGGGCTGGCTGCCGACACTTATCAAGGATGCGGGCTTGCCTGTCGAGCGCGCGGCCGCCATTACCGGCATGTTCCAGTTGGGCGGCACGATCGGCGCGGTGGCCGTCGGCTTCGCGATGGACCGGCTCGACCGCAACGGAGTGATCGGTGCGGCGTATCTGCTGGGCGGCGTGTTTATCTTCGCGCTTGGCATGGGCACGCTGAAGTCGAGCTTGCTGCCGGTTCTGGTCACGTGTGCTGGCTTTTTCATGAGCGGCGCGCAGACAGGGCTAAATGCATTGGCGCCGAGTTGCTATCCGACCCGGGCACGCGCGACGGGAGTCAGTTGGATGCTCGGCTTCGGGCGCCTTGGCGGCATTCTGGGTTCGCTGGTCGGCGGTGCGTTGCTGTCGCTTGGATTCAGCTTCCAAGTCGTGTTTTCCGTGCTTGCGATTCCCGCCCTCATCGCGGCTCTCGCGATTGTGATGAACAGGCTTGCGTTGCGCTTTATCACGAGTCCGGTTGCAGACGCATAACTCTGTTCTTGCGGTGCCGTGCGAGAGCCTGCGACTTTCGTGTTGCGCCGCAACTCCCGCATCCCATCCAAACACGGTGCGCGCCCACTCAAGCGCGTTTAAAGGAGCAGACATGGACGGCAATCTGAGCACAAGCAGAAGCGATTTGAGCAGAACGGCTTTGCCCTTTGCGTGGACATGGCCGAGCCGTCGCGCGATGATTCGCGCCGGCGCAGCCGGCGGATTGCTTGGCGCGGTGATCATCTGGATTTACGAGGCGTTGATCTGGGTTGGCGCTCAGCACCTGATGCCGCTCGCCGGAATTCCCCGCAATGCAACGGGTCTCGTGTTCGGCAAAGCCGTGCAGGACTCGATTGGCGTATGGGCCTACGTGGTGGGCACGGGTATTCACTTCGTATTCGCAATTGCATGGGGTGTGCTGTTCGCCGCGATCTGGCCGTACTTCCGTAGACGCGGCATTGAAGCAACGCTGCTTGCGCTTTTCTATGCGGTGCTGGCGTGGATTGTGATGCACGTGGCCATCATGATCGCCTCGGACAATCACCCGAACTACTCCGATCCTGCAGTGATCATTGGCGGGTTCATGTCGCACATCTTCTTTACCGTGCCGCTCGCGTTGACGGTCAAGCGCCGGTTTGAAAGAGAAGCGCAATAGGCGATGGTTCTTGCGATCTGATCGCCGCGAGCATCGCTGCAAAAAAGTATTTCAACAAAGACGTAGCAATTGGAGATCTGGAGGCCGCCAGCACCAATTGCGGTTCGACCTGGCGCTGTTGAACGTGTAGCCGCCGCCCACAGCGAACCGCTGCTGCGCCTGAGCGGTCTGGTAGCCGTTCGTCAACGCCGTCCCGCCGTCGAGCCCGGCTTTCCTTTTGCGCGGAACAATAATTGCTCCCTGGTTGCACGAATCCGCCTCGCGGCAACAAGCTGCCACGCGAATTCGCCTATAAACACCAAGCAACTAACAAAGGGAGACGACAATGACGACCAGGCCCACCACCCCGAGCCCAGCGGTTCCACCCGAGCCGGCTGATCCCGGCCGCCGCAAGGTCCTTGCCGCGCTTGCAGGTTCAATTGCACTGTCGGCCTGCGGCGGCGGTGGAGGCGGCAACAGCGGCGGCTCAGGGTCCGGCGGATCGCAGCCCGTGGGCACGATTCCGCCCGATCGTGCGAATCTCCCGCGTCCCGCGTTGCCCGATCCGGCCACCTCCGGCATCGACCATGTCGTGCTGGTCACAATGGAAAACCGTTCGTTCGACCATCTGATGGGCTGGGTCCCGAACGCCGAAACGGCAATCGCAGGTCGAACCTTCAAAGACGCATTCGGCGAGATGCATGCGCCGTTCGCACTGGCGACGAACCCCGCATACGGCTTCCAGGCATGCTCGTTCGCAGACCCCAATCATTCATACAATGCAGGCCGGGTTCATCTCGCCAATGGAGCGATGAACGGTTTTCTGCTGACGCCGGCCACGAGTCTCACGCGTGGCGATCTGCTGCCTATCGGCTATTTCCAGTCGGCGGATCTCGACTTCTATCGTGGGGCGGTCACGCAGTACACAGTGTGCGACTACTACATGAGCGGCATTCTCGCAGACACTTATCCGAACCGCGTGTATCTGCATAGCGGAGAAACAGACCGCCTGTCGGACACGCTCGACACTTCGTCGCTGCCGACCATCTGGGACCGCCTCGACGCGAAAAACATCTCGTCCACTTACTACTTCCACGACGTGCCGTTTACCGCGCTCTACGGCACGCGGTACGTCGGCCGCTCAAAGCTCTTTTCCGACTTTCTCTCCGACGCGGCGGCGGGCACCTTGCCTTCGTTCTGCATGGTCGATCCCAGCTTTGGCGGAGAAGCGCAGGGCACTTCGAACGACGACCATCCCCATGCGGACGTGCGCAACGGCCAGGTACTACTCGGCCAGATTTACGACGCGTTGCGCGCGAGCCCCAACTGGAGCAGGACGCTCATGATCATCGTGTATGACGAGTGGGGCGGTTTCATGGAACATGTCGCGCCGCCCGTCAAGCCGGTGTCCAGTGCCGAGGCCGCGCTCGGCAACGACGGACGGCTCGGTTTCCGGGTGCCCTGCATGTTGCTCGGGCCGCGCGTGCGCGCGAACTATGTATCGCGTTACCCGTTCGATCCCAGTTCGATTCACCAACTGCTCGCATGGCGCTTCGGTCTCGATCCGCTTGGCGTGCGAGCGAGCGCCTCGACCACTTTCAACATGGCCTACGCGCTCGACTTTACTGCCGCCGCGCGCACCGACGCGCCGGCCATTGCCGTGACACAGGGCACATTCGGCTCCGTGTGCTCGAACATCTCGACGGCGACTTCCGGCGCGAGCGGCATCGCGCAACTAGACAAAAGCCAGGTGGTGCCCAATACCGCAATGAGTGCGCCAGGCGGCCGTTTCGCGGAACTGCGTACCAAAGCGGACGCGCTCGGTTTTCCGGCACCGCGGTAATTAGTTGCAACTGAGAAGAGTTACTTGCCGCTGCTCGCGCCGCGTCAGAACAATTGCTTTTGCCCCGACACGAGCCGCGTGAAGTCGTCGCGTAGCAGCGGCAAGATGGCGTCCGCCACGGGTTGCAACTGACGCGTCAGGTAGTGTTCGTAGTCGATTGCTGAACGCAGTGTTTCGAGCGGCTCGGGTCCGGCAACCGTCATTACGTAGCTGATCCAGCCGCCGTTCTGGTATTGCAGCGGGCGCCCGTGCCGGCGATTGAATTCGTCGGCCACGCGCGCGGCGCGCACGTGAGGCGGCACGTTGCGTTCGTAGTCGCCAAGCGGTCTGCGCAGGCGCTTGCGATACACGAGCTGATCGTCGAGCTTGCCGGCGAGCGTATCGCGCACGTAGTCACGCACGTAGTCCTGATAGGGCTGCTGCGTGAAGATGCGCCTGTAAAGCTCCTGCTGGAACCGCTGCGCAAGCGGAGTCCAGTCCGTGCGCACTGTTTCAAGCCCTTTATAGACGATCTCCTGCTTGCCGTCGGGCGACACGCTGAGTCCGGCGTAGCGCTTCTTGCTGCCTTCTTCCGCGCCGCGAATTGTCGGCATGAAGAAACGCCGGTAATGCCGCTCAAATTGCAATTCGAGTGCGCTTTCTAGCCCGAAGCGCCGTTGTAGATCCTGCCGCCACCACGCGTTGATATGGTCGACGAGCGCGCGTCCGATGCGGCCCGCTTCGTCCTCATCATGTGCGTGCCTGAGCCAGACGAAGGTCGAGTCCGTGTCGCCATAGATCACTTCATAACCTTCTGCCTGAATCAGCTCTCGCGTGCGGTGCATGATTTCGTGGCCCCGCATCGTAATCGAAGAGGCAAGACGCGGGTCGAAAAAGCGGCAACCGGTCGAACCTAGCACGCCGTAGAACGCATTCATGATGATTTTAAGTGCCTGCGAAAGCGGCTTGTTGTGCTCGCGCTTCGCCGTTTCCCGGCCTTGCCAGACCTGCCCCACAATCGAGGGCAGACAATGGTGCTTGCGTGAAAAACGCGCGCCGAGAAAACCGGCTACGGACTGATCGTCGCCTGGATTCAGCATGCCTTCCACCAGCCCGACAGGGTCGATCAGGAACGTGCGAATGATCGACGGATACAGACTCTTGTAATCCAGCACCAGCACGGAATCGTAAAGGCCCGGGCGCGAGTCCATGACGAAACCGCCGGGACTCGCGGCGCCGGCCACGTCGCCGACATTCGGTGCGACATAGCCTTGCCGATGCATGCGCGGCATGTACAGGTGCGTGAAAGCGGCGACCGAACCGCCGCTGCGATCCGCAGGCAGGCCGGTCACGGTGGCGCGTTCCAGCAGAAAAGGCAGCAGTTCTGTCTTCGCGAAGATGCGTGTGACGAGCTCGCAGTCCTTCAGGTTGTATTGAGCGAGTGCGGGCTTGTCTTCGTCGAAGCGGCGCTGGATTTCATCCATGCGCTGGTACGGATTGTCGATGGACTTGCCTTCGCCCAATACGGCTTGCGACACATGCTCGAGACTGAACGAGGGAAAGCTCCACGTCGCCGAGCGCAGCGCTTCTATGCCGTCGATAATCAGCCGTCCCGCGGCGCCCGCAAAATAATGGTTCTGCTTCAGGCCGTGTTCGCGCCATTGCATCTGTGCGCCGCCGCGTCCGAGCCGCAGCGGTACGCGGTATTGTTCGGCATGCTGCTGCAGCACGCGCAAATCGAACTGCACGAGGTTCCATCCGATAATCGCATCGGGATCGTGCCGCTCCATCCACGTGTTGAGTCTTTGGAGCATTTCGGCGCGCGTTTCGCAGTATTCAAGCTCGAAGTCGAGATTGCCCACCTCGCGGTTCGGCGGGCCGAGCATATACACCTGGCGCTGGCCGCAACCTTCCAGTGCAATCGAATAGAGTTCGGCGTGAGCACTCGTTTCTATGTCGAGCGATACCAGCTTCAATGAGGGGCGATAGTCCGCCGCGGGCTTCAGTTCGCCATTCATGAGCGTGCCGTCGCTCTGCAACTCGCCTCCGAACCAGACGGGCGCGGTGATGAAACGCTCCATCATGTAGCGCTCGGGCGGAAAGATGTCGGCTTCATACACTTGCACGCCGCCTTGTTTCAGGCGTTTTTCGAAGCCGGTCAGCTGGCGGTATTGCGGACAATACAGTCCCATGACGGGTCGATGATGAAAGTCGCGCAATTCGAGCGGACGTAAGTCGAGCGGCGCCTCACGGCGCAAGATGTTTTCGACGCGTTCACGCTGTTCGGCTGGAATGAACGCAACCGATGTCTGATGGCGCAGACGGATGTGACGAGGCCCGGCATCCGTTGCCAGCCAGAAATCGACTTCAGTACCGGCGGGAGTGTCCCGCCAATGCCGCGTCAAGATGAAACCCTGCTCGAGCTCTGTCAAACCCACCACCTTTGAACCTGGGAAAGCGTGTTGGCGCCTCGCCCGATTTTACCGTCCTGCGCATGCAGCGTCGCGCGGCGCTTGTGTCACCGGGCATGCAGCCGTGCGGCGTACCCGGTATGATGATTTGGCAGCGCCTGTTTCGGCGCGCTCGTGCGCCGGTCAGTCTTTCAATAAAAGAGGAGTAAATCAGATGACGTTGGGCAAACTTCTAGTGACTGCCGCAGTGGCCGCAGCGAGCTTGAGCGCACACGCGCAAGTCGCGGGCACGCAACCTCTCAGTGTGACGGTCGAGCAATCCAATGCGTTGCTGAGCGGCTGGAGCGTCAAGAAGAGCATTCTCGGCAAGGCCGTATACAACGATCAGAACGAGAAGATCGGTGCGATTCGCGATCTGGTGGTGGCACCGGACGGCTCGCTGTCGGCAGCAATTGTCGCCGCGGGTGGTTTTCTCGGCGTTGCTTCGCATGACGTAGCCGTGCCCATTGCGGCGCTGGACATTCGTTCGGGCAATTTTTATCTGGCGGGCGCGACCAAGGCAGCGTTGAAGGCCACGCCGGAGTTCCAGTACAACAAGGTGCAAACGCCGGCGAAGCCGAAGAAGCTGTCGGCGCAGTGATCCACTCGGGCTTGCGGGCAGGCCGATAGTATTACCAGCCTGATCCCTGCTTCAGGCCTCGAGGGCGAGCGTGGCAAAGGTGGCAAGCCAATGCTCGCCCATGTAGTCTCCTGCTACATGCGGCAGCGCACTTTGCAGATGGCGCTCCGCGGACTCGAGCAGCACGGTGCGGCGTATGTCGCCCGCAGGCAGCGCGCGGGCCAGCGAGCGCTGGCACCAGGCGCGGCTCAGATTGAGACCGTCGAGGTGCGCGATCTTGCCGTCGGTGCGGTCCGTGATCGTCGCCGGTTCGAAAAGCGTGGCGGGCTTTTTTGCGCCGAGGTCGGGTAGAAAGCGCCCAAACCAGTCGACGAATTGCGCGGGCGGCAACACGCGGCGCATCAATTCGGCTTCCATCAGCGAGGGCGAGAGGAATTCGTCACCGGCGGGCTCCCAGGCCTGGCATGCCACGTCATGTAAAAACCAGCGCTCGGCGGTGCTGACAACCAGCGCCTCCAGCGAGCCGCGTGAGGTTTGCCGCGCGAAGTCCAGCGTAAGCGCGAGCGCAAAGGCCATGTTGAAATGCGTGCCCACGCGCAGCGGATAAGTGGCTTTGGGCAAGAATGTCTCGAAGCGTTCGACGAAGACCTCGGTAAGCGGCTCAAAGGTCTTCGACCAGCGCGCGGCGTCCGAGCGCTTTAGCGAATGCAGTTGCGCACCAAGCGCGAGAAGCCAAGCCCAGCCATACGGCCGCTCGAAGCCCAGATTGTGCGGCAGGTCGAGATAGGCGCGCTCGCCCGCAACGTTTGCCGCAGTGAAATGCTCGTCGACCACGTCCACAATACGCGCGGCTTCCGGCAAGTCCGGGAAACGCTCGATAAGATGAAGAACCAGCCAGTATCCATGCACGCACGAGTGCCAGTCATAACTGCCGTAAAAAATCGGATGCAATGCGCGTGGGCTTTGCACGTCTTGCGGACCCGCCAGCGAATGCGTGAGTTTGTTCGGGTATTCGCGCGTGAGGTGAGCGAGCGCGAGGTTGGCGAATTTCGAAGCGAATTCGCGAGTGAGTAGGGCGGTCATGGGCGGTTCCTCGAAAGCGGAATACGAACAGGCCATTAGTATCATATTGGCTGCCGGCAATAGCAAAGGCTGGAGCGCTGTACCCGGGTGAATGCACTATGTGTATTCCCGGCGTGGCAGCGGGAATGCCGCGATGTCGGCGCCTGCTGACGCCAACGGCGGGTAATTGCGGCTAAAGCTGCCGCCGACGCCTTTTGCAACCGGGCAGGAGAAATCGCCAGGCGAGGCGGGTTTCTTTCCGGTTCTTTGCGCGGTTGCGGCGGTCCGTTCGTGCGTGCTATGTTCTCGCTCCGCTACCGGCAACACGTCTTTGCACTGACAACACCAGGATGGAGCAGTTCTTTATGCGGCGTGCCAGCGCCGTCAATTTCCTGCTGGCCCGACGGCGCGTGTGCCTCGACAAGATTGCGTCTGCAACGAACGTCGATATCGAGCACCAGCGCGAAGTCGAGTTGATCGAGCGCCTCGTACTCGACGTTCGCGCAGGCCGGCTCAGTACATTTGAATTGACGCACGCAAAAGCCATTGCGGTGGTAATCACCAATTAAGGCTTCGGCATGTCGGCAGCCTCAGAAGCGATATCCGACAGACGCAAATGAAATGATCGGATTGAGCTTCAGCTTCGTGGCACTCGTTACGGTGCCAACCGAGGACCTTGTGGTCAAGGTTGCACGCGTGGAAAGCCACATGTACGACAGCGAGAGGTCGACCGACCATACTTCATCAGTAATGTCCGGCTCCATTCGTAGTTAGAGCAATGCCTTACGGTTCTGTTACCTCTCTTTTCTTACTTGCGGCGCACTGCGCTATACAGAGGCAGCGCGCGCTCCTCGAGCATGGCAATGGCCTGGACCGCAAGTTGTGAGAGCGTGTGCTTGCTGCTCGTGGCGATGGCTAGCCGGCTAAACAGGGTGGGCTCGGTAATGCGGATCACCCGAAAGCGCCGCTTGAGCGCGTCGCTGACGGTTGCGTTCAGCGGCAGCACTGCATAGCCGATGCCCTCGCTAACCAGGTCGAGAATCGACGAGACCGCATCGACTTCGAGTTCGATATTGAGCCGAACGCCTTGTTCGGCCGCAACGGACTCGAGCATGCGACGAATGGCGTGCATGCGGCCGGGAATCACCAGTGGATAGCGAGGAATGTCGCGCAGTGCGATTGTTCTCACCGGCTCGCGCGCCAGCTTTGCGTCTCTTTTGCCATCGTCCGCGCCGATCAGGAAAAGTTCTTCGGTAAACACCGTGCGCTTGTCGATCAGCGGTGTATCGAAGGTGTCGTAAAGAACCGCGACGTCGACGCGGCCCATCATCAGCCATTCGATCAGATAGGTCGACAGTCCCTCCGCAACGGAAATGGTCGCACCCGGAAACGACGTGCGGAAACTGCGCACGAGTTCATTGGTTGCAACCTTCGCGAAGCTCGGCGTAATGCCAATGCAAAAATGGCCGCCAACGGTGCCGCGCAATTCGTCGAGATCTTGCGACGCGCGCTGCACCTGCGAAAGGATGCCCTTCGAATGGGCCAGCATGCGCTGCCCGGCAGGCGTGAGGGCGACGCCGCGGCCATTGCGCTCGAGCAAGGTGTGGCGCAGTTCCACTTCGAGTTGCCGCACGAGTCTGCTGAGAGCGGGCTGGTTGGTGTCGAGCGTGATTGCTGCGCGCGTGAAGCTGCCGAGTTCGGCGACATGCACAAACGCTTCCAGCTGCTTGAGGTCCATGGGCGAGGTATGTGTAATTCACATATCAGCTAGTTTGGTATAGCGATTGTAGCGAGCGACGTACGCCGCCACAATCCGCTTAATCCAGCTTACATACATAGCCGCGCCATGCGGCCACCAAGATAGAGACAAAGCTCTGATGAAATCCTGTTTGCCGCCCGATCCCAATCCCGTCCGCCCGAAAGAGCCCTTGCCCGCAGGTGCTTGCGACGCGCATTGCCATGTTTTCGGTCCCGCCGACGCATTCCCGTATGCGCCGGAGCGCAGCTATACCCCGCCTGACGCGCCTTTTGAGCAATTGCGCGCACTGCACGACTTTCTCGGCCTGAGCCGTGGCGTCATCGTGCAGGCGAGTTGTCATGGCACCGACAATAGCGCAATGCTTGATGCCATTGCCCGCAGTAACGGCCGCTACCGCGGCGTCGCGATAGTCGACGGCGACGTGACCGATGCGCAACTCGCCGATCTCGACGCGCGCGGTGTGCGTGGGGTGCGCTTCAACTTTGTCGCGCATCTCGGCGGCGCACCGGACCTCGACGTGTTCGACCGTGTACTCGAGCGCATCGAGCGGCTAGGCTGGCATGTGGTGCTGCATCTGGACGCGCAGGACATTTTGCAGTACGCGCAGCGGATCGCGCGCATCAAGGTGCCGTTCGTGATCGATCACATGGGCCGCGTGCGGGCCGAAGGCGGACTCGATCAACAGCCGTTTCGCCAACTGCTGGAACTCATGCGCAATCCGCTCGCATGGGTCAAAGTATGCGGCTCGGAGCGCGTTTCGGCGGGCCGCCGGCCTTTCGACGATGCAATACCGTTCGGCCAGGCGCTGATCGAAGCCGCGCCGGATCGCGTGCTGTGGGGCACAGACTGGCCGCATCCGAACATCAGCAAGGACATGCCGAACGACGGCGAACTCGTCGATCTGCTGTTCCGCTTCTGCCCGGATGAAGCGTTGCGCGAAAAGCTGCTGGTGACGAATCCCGCGCGGCTTTACGGCTTTCCCGCGTAGTTGTACCCGCAATCGTTATGAACTGCCGCCCTAAGATGGCAGACATGCGGAAAGCGACCGAGTGACGACTTTCCGCTCACTATTTTCGATGGAGACAAAGATGACCAGAAATGAAAGTCGTGTTAATTGGCGAGGAGCGGCTTCATGAGCGAGAGTGCCGTCATGACCTCGCCCTCGTCCGGCGCACGAAAGCCCTTTTACCGAACGCTGTATTTCCACGTATTCGTGGCCATCATTTTCGGCGTACTGTTGGGGCATTTTGCGCCGTCGCTGGCAGTGAAGATGAAGCCGCTTGGCGACGCGTTCATCAAGCTGATCAAAATGGTGATTGGCCCGATTATCTTCTGCACTGTCGTGACCGGCATTGCCGGCATGGGTGACATGAAGAAAGTCGGGCGAGTGGGCGGCAAGGCGCTGCTTTACTTCGAAATCGTGTCGACGCTTTCGCTCGTCATCGGGCTGGTGGCGGGGCATATCTTTCATCCGGGCAGCGGCTTCAATCTGAATCCGGCCACCATCGACACGAAAGCGCTGGCCGGCTACACGAGTGCCGCGCAGCACCAGAATACGGTCGAATTCCTGATGCATATCATTCCGGACACCGTAACGGGTGCGTTTGCTTCGGGCAACGTACTGCAGATACTGCTGGTGTCAGTGCTGTTCGGCGCTGCACTGGCTGCGACCGGAGAGCGCGGGCGTCCGCTCATCGCGATGATCGATTACTTTGCGCATACGTTTTTCGGCATCGTGCACATCATCATGAAGGTGGCGGCAATCGGTGCCTTCGGCTCCATCGCGTTCACCATCGGCACATATGGAATCGGCGCAGTCGTGCCGTTGCTGAAACTGATTGGGGCGTTCTATGCCACGCTGCTGGTGTTCGTGATCGTCGTGCTCGGTGCCATTGCACGAGTGCTCGGCTTCAGCATCTTGCGCTTCATGAGCTATATCCGCGAAGAGATTCTGATTGTGCTGGGCACCAGTTCTTCGGAGGCCGCGCTTCCGCAGATGCTCGAAAAACTCGAGCGTCTGGGCTGCTCCAAATCGGTTGTCGGACTCGTCATTCCGGCAGGCTACTCATTCAATCTCGACGGTACCAACATCTACCTGACAATGGCCGTGCTGTTCATCGCGCAGGCATTCAATATCGAACTCAGTCTCACGCAGCAGCTCACGCTGGTCGGCGTGGCGATGCTGACGTCGAAAGGCGCGAGCGGTGTGGCTGGCGCGGCGTTCGTGATGCTGACGTCGACGTTGCTGGTTTTCCCGCTAATTCCGGTGTCCGGCATGGTGCTGATTCTCGGTATCCACCGTTTCATGGGTACCGGCCTCGCAATTGCGAACACGATTGGCAACGGCGTGGCGACACTCGTCGTTTCAGCGTGGGAACACGAGCTCGACAGAACCAGGCTGAATGAGCGCATGGCCCGGCAACGCGCGGATTTACCACGCGCCTGATCGCGGGCTTCAGCACGTGTTTGGCCGCATCGATTGACTGTCTGGCTGCAGTCACTATCCAGGTGTCTTGCTGACCCGTGCGCATTTGCGCACGCGGCAGGGGACGCTTGCGCCCAAAAAATATGGAAACCGGTCTGGAGACAACTAGTGATGTCGAGAAAAACAAATAGCACGCGCTGCGGGGCGCCCTTTCACACAGCATGCGTTGCGACGGCTCTATTCACAGCGGCGAGCGGTGCAGCGCACGCCGATTCTTCGCAAGCCGCGGCAGGCGCTGCAACGATGTCGTCTTCGTCGGTGCAGATGTACGGTCTCATCGGCATGTACATCGACAGCGCGAAACTCAGCACGACGCGCGCCAGCACCGTGCAGATGGGCGGTGGAGGAATGACCACGTCGTTCTGGGGAATTCGCGGCCGCGAGGATATTGGCGGCGGCAATGCGGTGATCTTCAGCCTGGAAAGCTTCTTCCGGCCGAATACCGGACAGATGGGGCGCAATACGACCGACGGGCTATTTTCCCGCAACGCCTATGTAGGACTCACCGGCGCATATGGAACGTTCAAATTCGGTGAGCAAACCAACCCTACGTATATCAACCAGCAACTGGTGAATCCGTTCGGATCTTCTGTCGTCTTCTCGCCATTAATCGTGCAGTCATACACAGCGAGCTACAGCAACACGGTGATTGGCGATACTGTTTGGCAGAACGCGATCGAGTATGTATCACCGAATTACGGCGGACTGACCGGTACCGCAATTTACAGCGTAAGCAGCACGACGGGACATCAGGGACGCGACAATGTCGGTCTCCATTTGACGTATGCGAAAGGTCCGCTCACCGCGGTGTTTTCCGCGCAACGCGTTCGCACTGCGGCGGTGGCGCCGTCAAGCGGGCAGTATCTTTATCTGGCCGGCGCCGCTTATGACGCGAAGTTCATGAAGGTGTACGGCGCCGCGCAAATGACCATCAACAACAACGTCGAAACCGGCTCGCACACGTATGAGTTGGGCGTTTCGGTGCCGCTCACGCCGTCCAGCGTGATTCTCGCCGAGTGGGCGCGCACCAAACACAGCGCGCCGCTCGACCGCAGCAACGTACGCAATACCGCGAGCCTCGCCTACGAGTACATTCTTTCGAAACGCACTTTCGTGTACACCGTGTATTCCTACGACAAGCTCACGGCCAATCCGTCGGGCAGCACGTATGGCGTGGGAATGCAGCATACGTTCTAGGCGAACGGGAGAGGGCCGCCTCACGCGTTGTTTCTGGAATTGGCTCGCGCCGCGTCGTTGCATGAAAAAATACGCGCAATACGTGCGAATAGGCCTCGCGATACTTCGGGCGCCTCGACCGCGTCCATCACATTGCGCCACCACCGCTCCCCGCGATGGGGCGCGGCGAGGTCGAGCCGCTCGCCCATGCGGGGTGTCGAGAGCGCGACGCCGCGCGCCGCAGCGAGTCCCAGTACGCGCTCGAACGGCTCGTGCCATCTGTGCATGGCCAGGTCGAACGTACCGTTGTGAATCGGCACCAGACAGCGGCCGCGCAGATCGACATGTGCCTGGACGGTTTCTTCGGGGTGCATATGAACGTACGGCCATTGCGCGTCGTACGCGCCGGTTTCGACGAGAGCAACGTCGAATGGCCCGAGACGCTCGCCGATCGTCCTGAATCCCTCGAAGTAGCCAGTGTCGCCACTGAAGAACACGCGCAGGTCGTCGTCGGCAATCACCCACGATGCCCACAATGTGCTGTTGCCGTCGAACAGGCTGCGCCCCGAGAAATGCTGCGCCGGCGTCGCTGTGAACGAGAGACCGCCGACCTCTATGCTTTGCCACCAGTCGAGCTGCCGTACGCTGCTTGCCTCGATACCCCATTCGATCAGGCGGTCGCCGACACCGAGCGGTGTCACAAAGATCCTGGTCGTGGCCGCCAACGCAAGCACTGTTTCGCGGTCCAGATGATCGTAGTGATCGTGCGAAAGAATTACGCCGGCAAGCGGCGGCAGGTCTGCGAGTGCGATGGGCGGCGCATGAAAGCGCTTTGGACCGACGCGCCGGAACGGCGAAGCACGTTCTGCGAACACGGGATCGGTCAGCCAGAACTCGCCGCGTAACTTGAGCAGCACCGTGGAGTGTCCGAGCCGGTAAAGGCTCCGGTCCGGCGCCGCAGCGAGATCGTCGCGCGTCAGTGTGTCGACGGGCAACGCGCCAGTCGGCACGGTGCCCGACGGCTTGTTGAGCAACACATTCCACGCAATGCGCAGGGTTTTGCCGAATGGCTCGACGGGACGCGGCTTGACGTTGCGAAACCGCTCGCCGTCGTGCTGCGTCGACAGGCCGGAGAGCGCGCGCCCGCGCCTTGCGGCAGCGAAACCCAAGGCACGCCCGATGGAGTCGAGAAACGATGTCATGTGCGGCGTCCGTTCGAAAGTAGACCAAGCAGTGTACTTTATTATCCCGAAAAGTAAACTACACGGTGTAAAATTCAGGCATGCATCCGACCGTCACTGCCGCCACCCCCGTGATCCCCGCCACCCCTGCCGCTCAACAGCGCCTGACCGACCGCAAGCGCGTGGCCGTCATTTCCGCGGCCATCGAGGAGTTTCTCGCGGCCGGTTTCGACGGCACCAGCATGGACCGCATCGCCGCGCGCGCGAACGTCTCCAAGCGCACCGTCTACAACCATTTCCCGAGCAAGGAGGCGCTGTTTGCCGAAATACTGCGGCAGTTGTGGGACGCCAGCCACGCCGGCGAAACTCTGGCCTATCGTGCGGCGGTACCGTTGCGTGAGCAACTAATCGAACTCCTGATGCGCAAACTGCGGCTTCTCAACGACGAAGCGTTTCTGGCGCTGGCGCGCGTTGCGATTGCTGCGGGCATTCACTCGCCCGAACGCGCGCGCGACATGGTCGCGCGTCTGGGGGAACGCGAGGAAGACCTGACCGTGTGGATACGCGCAGCCGCGGCGGACAAACGTCTGCGGATTGCGGACCCCGTGTTTGCCGCGCACCAGTTGCAGGGGCTCGTCAAGGCGTTTGCGTTCTGGCCGCAGGTGACGATGGGACAGCCGCCGCTCGGCGAAACGGAGCAGCAGGCAATCGCCGAATCCGCAGCCGATATGTTTCTGGCGCGCTATGCGTGAGGAGCGGCGCGCTTATGCGTCGTCTTCCCAATCGTGCCATTCCACGCGATACGTTTGCACATAATCGCTCACTGCGCGTCCCACCGTCGGCATGAAAGAGTGCTCGCCGATACGCTCGAAAATGCCATAACGCTTGAGGCTGTCCTTCACCGGTCCTTTCAATTCCGCAAAGCAGAGCTCGATATGCAGTGCGTCTAGCTGTTCGATGAGTTCGGCGAGCATGTCGGCAGCGGTAATGTCGATGTCGGTCACAGGCTCCGCGGCAATCACGATCCGGCGCGTGGGCCCGGATGCCGTGTCGATTGCCTGTTGCACGCGCTCGCGAAAAATCTGCGCGTTGGCGAAGAAGAGCGGTGCATCCCAACGCAACAGCACGAGGCCGGGAACACGCCGCGCGTCGGGATGCCGTGAAATGTCGTGATAGCCCTTCACGCCGTCGACTCGCCCCAGCACGGCGGCATAGGGCCGCCACGCGCGCCACAGAAACATCAGCACTGCGAGCGCCAAAGCGATTCCCACGCCTGCCACGACGCCCGACAGCACGACGCCGAGAAAACAGACCAGCGCCTGCACGAACTCGCTGCGCCGCAACTGGTAGAGCCTCAGCACGCCACGCGTTTCAAGCAGGCCCAGCGAAGCCGCAATCACGATAGCGGCAAGCGCGGCTTGCGGCGTGTTATGCAGCGCCTGCGGTACGAACAGCAAGAGCGCGGCCACAATCGCGGCGGCCACGAGTCCGGTGACTTGCGTCTTTGCTCCGGCGGCTTGCGCGACCGGCGTACGGGATCCGCTCGCGCTGACGGGAAAACCCTGAAACAGCGCCGCGGCCACGTTTGCGACGCCGATGGCGAAACATTCCTGATCGCGGTCGATTTGCCGGCCGGCGCGCAGTCCGTAGGTTTGCGACAACATGCTGACGTCGGTGAGCGTGACGAGCGCAATGGCCAATGCGCTCGTGCCGAGCGCGACCCATTCGCGCAATGCGAGCACGGGAAATTCAGGCGCGGGCAGGCCGCGCGGCACGTTGCCGACGACTGCAATGCCCGCGCGCGGCGCAAGATCGGCCCACGATACAGCGAGAGTTGCGAGCGCGACCGCAATCAGGACGCCCGGCACTCTTGGCGCCCAGCGTCGACAGGCAAGAATGACGGCAAGCGAACCCGCGCCGATGGCGAGCGCCGTGCCGTTGATGCGGCCTGCGAATACCCCGCGCAACAGTTCCTCCGCCTGGACGAGGAACGATTCCCCCTTCACCGGAAAACCCAATAGTTTGGGTAACTGACTAATTATAATGGTCAGCATGATGCCGTTCAGATAGCCGTGGCGTATCGGCGTAGAGAGAAGATCGGCAATAAAGCCGAGCTTGAGCAGGCCCACGGCGGCGCAGAGCAGGCCGGACAGCAGTGCAAGCGCGCCCGCCAGCATGACTGCGTGTGGGCCGCCATGCGGGGCGAGCGGGAGCGCGGCGGCGAGAATCAGCGCCACCAGCGCCGAATCGGGGCCCACCACGAGAATGCGGCTCGGCCCGAACAATGCATAGGCAACGAGTGCGGCAAGCGACGCATACAGGCCCGCGACCGAGGGTATGCCGGCAGCTTCCGCATAGGCCATCCCAGCCGGGACGAGAACCGCGCTAAGCGTGAGGCCCGCCATCGCGTCGTGCGGCAACGAGGCGAGCCGATAGTCGCGCATCCACGTCAGGACGGGAATGCGGCGCGCGAGCCGGCCAGTCGCGCTCGCATGATGCGGCGTTGCACGTGGGTCTGCGTGAGATTTGCCCATTTGCACGTCAATCACCTTGCATAGACGGTCATTCGCTTATCTATTGTGTGGCCGCGTCGCGGCAAGGTCAAAACGGGCGCAAGTCATGCATGCGTTTCTCCTACGTGTTGCCGTCGCTCCTGCAATGCAGACCTGCAACGATCGAGCTCTGTGCGCGAGCTGGCACTGGCTAGCTTGCGCTGTGTAATGCAATTGGCAGCGGGTGCACTCAGCGTACAGATTGCGCTTTTTACATAGGATTGCAACTTGTACAGGGACAGAAGGCCCGCGTATTGCGAAGCCGTGTCGCGTCGGCGCGCGGGTGACGCGTCGAGTTTGGGGCCCTGTTGCAGATAATGGCCGACGTCCGCACGCTTGTCGAAGCAGCCACGCCCCGCCTAAGGCGGACCGCGTGTCGCTCGACGCTCACGACCCACCCAGGAGGTTATGATGGAACCAGTCCTAAGGAAGGCAGTGGTCGCTGTAATGATTGCGGCGCTGGCAGGCGGCACCGCAGGATGCAAACGCTCCGGCACGAACGATACTGCCGGAACGGCGGGCATGAGCGGGCCGGCCGCCACGAGCAATAGCGTGGCGCCGCCCATGGGTGGTGCATCGGCCGCAAGTCAGTAGGCGCAATACCGGGCTTCTGCCGCTCGCGACGTGCGGTAAAAGACGCGAAGGTCACGCACCCCACGCACGTACGTACACACATTACGCACGAAGCGATGCCACGCCATCCGCCAAGTACAGGAGAAGGGCATGCGCGCTATGGTGTTCGACGGAATCGCTCCGATGCTGTGTGAGAGGGAAATAGCCGAGCCGCGGCCGGCGCCCGGTCAGTTGCTGATCGACGTTCACGCATGCGGTGTGTGCCGCACCGACTTGCATGTGATCGATGGAGAACTCGCGCATCCGAAGCAGCCGCTCATTCCCGGACATGAAATCGTGGGGACAGTCGCTGCACTCGGCGAAGGTGTGGCGGGCTTCGCGGTGGGCGACCGCGTAGGCGTACCGTGGACCGGCCATACCTGCGGGCACTGCCGCTATTGCGCGAGCGGCCGCGAAAACCTTTGCGACGATCCGGGCTTCACAGGCTATACGATTGATGGCGGCTATGCCGAGCGCACTGTCGCCGATAGCCGTTACTGCCTGCATCTGCCCGAGCGCTATTCCGACGTAGAAGCGGCACCGCTTCTATGCGCAGGCTTGATCGGCTACCGCACGCTCAGCATGGCGGGTGATGCGCGCGCAATCGGCATTTATGGATTCGGCGCAGCGGCCCATATCGTCGCGCAAGTAGCGCTGCACGAGGGGCGCAAGGTGTTCGCGCTGACCCGTCCCGGCGACACTGCCGCGCAGCAGTTCGCATTGCGGCTTGGGGTGGACTGGGCCGGTGGCAGCGACGAGACGCCTCCGCAAGAGCTCGACGCAGCGCTGATTTTTGCGCCGGCCGGTCCGCTGGTGCCGGCGGCGCTGAAGGCGGTTGCGAAGGGCGGCGCTGTTGTGTGCGGCGGCATTCATATGAGCGACATTCCATCGTTTCCTTACGAACTCCTATGGGGCGAGCGCCGCGTGTGTTCGGTGGCCAACCTCACGCGCGCCGATGGCCACGCCTTCATGGAGCTTGCGGCGCAAGTGCCGTTGCAGATCGAAACCACGCCGTACCCGCTCGCAGACGCAAACCGCGCGCTGAACGATCTGCGCGACGGCCATGTCAACGGAGCGGCGGTGTTGCGCATGCGGTGAGCGGACAGCGCAGTGCGGATTGCACGCGCCCGCATGCTGTGGCGCGGCCCGCAGGATAAGCGGCGCTGCGCTGCTGCGGTTCCTCTTCGTGCGGGCCTGATCCGGCACTGGGATCGTAAGGCAGGACGCGTTCATGTTCGTCCGCCTGGTTGCGCGCTACGATTGCTCGCGCTGCCAAGCTCGTTCAGATTGAACGGCTGATGCGGTATGCCCGGAGGAATGGCCGGGTTCGGGAAGAGTTCGAAGGTTTTCCCCGGAATCGAACTTGCGCGACTAGACGGTGCACGCCCACGGCCCACGGTCGCGAGCGCTACAATCGTCATCACATATCGCTCGACAACGGAGACACAGCATGACGACGCTGCAACCGATCAGCCGCTACCCGGTTCCCGACCCGAGCGAATGGCCCGACGACATCAGCGCGCGTATTCTCGAAGTGCAGCAGAAAGCCGGTTTCGTGCCAAACGTGTTTCTGACTCTTGCACATCGGCCTGACGAGTTTCGCGCGTTCTTCGCCTACCACGACGCGTTAATGCTGAAAGAGGGCGGCCTTACGAAAGGCGAACGTGAAATGATCGTGGTCGCCACGAGCGCAGTGAACAACTGCCTGTATTGCGTGGTGGCGCACGGCGCGATTCTGCGTATCTACGAGAAGGCGCCGCTGTTGGCGGACCAGGTCGCCGTCAATCACCGCAAAGCCGACATTACCGCGCGGCAAAGGGCAATGCTCGACTTCGCATTGAAGGTCTGCCGCGAATCTGGAAACATCGACGAAGCCGACTTCCAGAACTTGCGCGAACAGGGCTTTTCTGACGAAGACATCTGGGACATTGCTGCAATCACCGCGTTTTTCGGCTTGTCCAATCGCATGGCCAATGTGATTTCGATGCGCCCCAACGACGAGTTTTATCTGATGGGGCGCGTGCCCAAGGCCGCCGCGGAAACCCCGCAAAAATAGGCCTGTTTGCGCAGTGCTGCTCAGGCGTTCGCCGGTTCGGCCTGCAATGCCGGGGTATGCAAGGCAGTGTCGTCAATTGGAAAGTGCAGTAGCGCCGCAATAAGACCGCTTGCCACGGTTGCCTGCCACAGCAGCGAATATGAGCCCGTCAGGTCGAAGACGACGCCGCCTAGCCACGCGCCGAGAAATGAACCGATCTGATGGCTCAGAAAGCACACGCCGAACAGGGTGCCAAGATGCCGCGTGCCGAAAACCTTGGCCACGAGCCCGCTTGTCAGCGGAACGGTGCCGAGCCACGTCAAACCCATTACGGCGGCAAATAGCACGACAGTGAGTGCGCTCTTTGGCAGAAGAAAGAATGCGCCAATCGTCGCGCTGCGAATCAGGTAGAGCCAGCCGAGCACGTAATGCTGCCGGAAGCGGCCGCCTAACCAGCCGCACGCCCAGCTTCCCACCATGTTGAACAGACCGATCAGCGCGAGTGCGGTCGCGCCGAGCCCGAGCGGCATATGGCAGAGCGATAGATAGCCCGGCAGATGCGTGGCGATGAATGCAAGCTGAAATCCGCAGGTAAAGAAACCCAGCGTGAGCAGCCGATAACCACGATGCCGCATGGCCTGCCCGAGCACGGCACGTAGCGATGAAACAGGCGGTTCCTGGCGTGGCACCAGCGTTTTAGCGCCCCTGTCCAGCACCATGCCGAGCGGGGCTACCATCAGCATCAGGAAAGCGAGCACGAATAGCGACGTGGCAATGCCGGCATGGAGCCTTGCGTGGCCTCCGCGAGTATCCATTGCCTGAAACCAAGCAGTTCCGGTCGGCGTTCGGCATTCTCCGCGCTGACGAGCCAGTATGCGGTGGCCGAAGCAACGCTCGCGAATGCCGCTGTCACGAGCGCGCCGCTTTCAAGGTCGCGATTCACCAGCGGTCTGCGGCCGAGCGCGACGCCGAGCCCCATGCTCGCGGCTTCGAACGCGAGCTGAATGGTGTCTACGCGCAAGCCGTCGTTCGGGTTCATCGTCTGTGTGCCGGTCGCCTCGAGCCACGCATGCCAGTTTTCGCTCGCGGCATTCACGTGAATCAGCGTCGCGTTGTGCAGTGAGGGTGTGCCGTGCCCGTCACGCAGCGACGCCAGATAAGCGGGACTGCATACGGGTACGAACTCTTCGCCAAAGAGACGCGTCCATGCCGTGCCCGCAACCGGCGCACGGCTCAGACGAATCGCGAAGTCGAAGCCATCCACCGGAAAACCCACCTGGCGATGCGATGTGTCGACCGTCACGTTCACATCGGGCCAACGCGCCTTGAAACGTTGCAAACGCGGCAGCAACCAGCGCGAGGCGAATGTCGGCGCACAACTGAGCGCAATGGGACGGTTCGCGCGATGATTGGGCAGACGCTGCGTGCCGATAGCGATCAGCGAAAACGCCTCTGAAACATACGACAGATAGTCGGCGCCAGTCGCGGTTAATGAAATGCCGCGCGGCTCGCGCACGAAGAGCTCGACACCGAGTGCCTCTTCGAGACCCACAATGCCGTGACTCACGGCACTTGGTGTGACATTCAGTTCCGCGGCGGCGAGCTTGAAACTTTGGTGCCTGCCCGCCGCTTCGAAGAAACGAAGCGCGGGCAAAGGCGGCAGACGTAGTGGCATGTTGCGTCCTCGTTTGACGGCGCCACGCACGACAGGTCGCGTGCGTGCGGTTTCGCGACAGCATACCGCGAGGTGCGGCGCGTTTCCCAACGCGTCTCCCAGCGCTTTTTCATTGCAGTGCGCAAACAACGAATTGAACGGCAGGCGAAAAACCGCTGGCCGCGCATGTCGATTTACGGTGCGCTCCATCGTCGTATGCATAGGGCGGCTTCTTCGCGCATGCTCGAGGCGCCCGCTTGTCCTTCTTGTCGACAGGAGATGGTAAATGACACACCTGAATGAGGCCTCATCGACACTCAAGCCGGCGCGCGAGCTAGCCGACTTGCCGTGCCGTTTTCCCGGCGAAAGCGCTGAATATCGCAAGGCTCGCAACGAGTTGCTGGCCGAAGAGATCGAATTGCGCCGCCATATAGAACGCGTGGCCGCACAGCGTCGCGCGTTGCCGCTGGGCGGCGTAGTGCCGCAAGACTACCGTTTTGAAGGAGAGGCGGGGCCCGTCACTTTGTCGGAAATGTTCGGAACACACGATACGCTCGTCACCTACAACTGGATGTTCGGTCCCAAGCGCGAGCGGCCTTGTCCCATGTGTACTTCCTTGCTGAGTGCCTACGACGGCGAAATGCCCGACATGCTGCAGCGCGTCGCGTTCGCGGTGATCGCCCGTTCGCCGATAGAGAAGCTGACCGCTTTCGCCAGGGAGCGCGGCTGGCGGTACTTGCGGCTCTATTCGTCGGCAGGAAACAGCTTCAATCGCGACTATGCGGGCGAAGACCCTGAGCAGGACGACGTTCCTGCGCTGAACGTATTCACGCGATCCGGCGGCACCGTGCGGCACTTCTGGGCGGCGGAAATGGGCGCGTGGACAGCCGACCCCGGCCAGGATCCGCGTGGCGCGCCCGACCTCATGCCGCTGTGGACCGTGCTCGATCTGACGCCTGAGGGGCGCGGCGGCAACTGGTATCCGAGCCTCGAGTACGACACTGTGCCGCGCTAGCCTGCGGGCGGCATCGCGGTCAGGCCGGTGCGTCGTTTGCCCGGCTTTCCTCGAGCGCGGCTTGCAGATAGCCGGAGACAGCGCCCGAACGCATCGGCGGGCTGAACAGATAGCCCTGCACCGCACGAGCGCCCAATGCCTTGACCACTTCGGCTTGCGACGATGTTTCGAGCCCCTCGACCACACATTCGAGCCCGAGGTTCTTGCACAGGTCCAGCACCGATTTGACGATCTTCTTCGAAGCGCTGTTGGAATCCACGTCGGTCATGAAACTGCGGTCGATCTTGATCGAATCGAAGGGCAGGCGGTGCACGTAGCTGAGGCTCGAATAGCCGGTGCCGAAATCGTCGAGCGAAACGCGGCAGCCTGCCTCCTTGATCATGGTGAGCGCGGAGCGGGCCTGCTCGAAATCGCGCGTGAGCGCGGTCTCCGTAATCTCGAACGACACGCGATGCGGCGGCACGCCGCTCGCCGCAACAATGTCGATCAGGCGGCGCGCGCGTGCGGAAGTCGAAATGTCGATAGCCGAAAGATTGAAGGACAGATACAACTCGGTGGGCCAGTGCGGGACTTCGGCGAGTGCCTTGTGCAGCAGTACTTCGGTAATGCGCAAAATGATTTCTGTACGTTCTGCAATGCGAATGAATTCTTCAGGCTTGACTGCGCCGAGTCGCGGATTGTGCCATCGTCCCAGTGCTTCGAGCCCGATGGTCCGTCTGGTCACCACATCGGAAATAGGTTGAAACTCGAGAAACAGCTCGGATTCGAGTTCGGCGTGACGCAGTTCCTGCGTGACGAGGCTCGAGCGGCGAATGCGCGTTTCGTGCTCGGTCGAGAAAATCACTGCTGTGCCGCGGCGACTTTCCTTGCCGACATACATGGCGGCATCCGCACGCTCGAATACTTGAGTGACGGTTTGGCCAGCATCCGGAAACGCGGCCCAGCCGATCGTCCCCGACAGTTCTGCAATATTGCCCGCCACGCGGTACGGTTGACTGAGCGAATCGCAAATGCGTTGGCCCAATTCGAGCAATGCGTCTTTCGATTGACGGTTTTGCGCAAGCACGCCGAATTCGTCGCCGCCGAGCCGGGCGAAGAAAATGCCGGGCTCCGCGAGCGCGAGCAGCCGCGCGCCCACTTCCTGCAGCACGAGGTCGCCGCTCGCGTGGCCGTAAATGTCGTTGACCTGTTTAAAGCCGTCCAGATCGATGAGGCCCACGTTGAAGCCGCCGCCACTAGCGAGCGCCTGCTCTGACAGCGCCCGCAGCGAGGCGAAAAAGCTGCGGCGGTTGGGTAGATCGGTCAGGCTGTCGATACTGGCGAGGCGAAAGTTCTCGTCGCTCAGCCGTTGAGTTTTCTCCTGGCTCGCCTGCAGATCGCGCTGCGTGTGCACGACGCCGGCGAACGACCGGTAATACAGTTCGATGATGAACGCGAGTGCCAGTCCGACGAGCGACATGTCCACGGCCATTGCGATGAACACCGGCGATCGCGTGAAGATAAGGAACGTCGTGAAGCTCAGGATAACGATGGATAGCAGAAGCAACGCGGCGACACGCAAGTGCATCAGGCAGAACGCGCAGCCCACCACCGTCGTCGCCATATAGAACGCTACCTGCGCCTGTTCGTACGGCGAGCCGTAAGGCAGCAGCATCAACGACCAGGTGGTGAACGCAACGCTGAAAATGCCGGCAAGCCAGATCAGTTTGCGCAGCTCGGGCACCGCCTTCTCGTGAGTCAGTACGTGATTGCGCCCGCGCCACCAGCGCACGCATCGCACCACGCACAGCGCGCACAGCGTGACCGGGACGTACACGGACATCCACGGCGGCGCGCTATGCAGATGCGTGACCGTCACGGCCATCGTATTGACGATCAGGATGAAGTAGAGAAGGGGAATCTGGCGGCCAAACGCCTGGACCTGCGACCGCACGAGTTCGGGGTCGCCTTCCGCAACAGACAACGCTTCCTTCAATCTGGCTATCGCAACCATTCCTGTCCTTTAACGTTTGCGTCGCAGACGCAGCTAGTTATATCGGCAGGACGGCTCCGACCTTGAGTACGTTAGAAGCGGCACTCGTACCGCGCGCGGTAATAACGACCCGTAATCGAGGTTGCAGGCTGCTTTTGCGCAGTTCTTCAGTAAGTTTGACTTTGTGCCGGCCGCTCAAAGGCTGGGACACGACAGCACGCGCAAGGGGCCGAGCGTCGTGCCCGGTTCGCCCTGAGCAGCGGGTTTGCCTTGTGGCGGAGTGGAAACAAGCCGCACGGCATGGTCGCCGGCATTTGCCAGGACGTATTTTTCGGCGCTGTTCTCTGCCTGCCAGTAAGCGCGGAACACGCCGTTTTCGCCGAACACCCGCAGGCTGCCATGCACCGTCTTTGCTCCGCTTATCAGGTCGACGGGCTCGCCGTCGCGCAGCTGAAAAGGCTGGGGCGTACTGGAATTGCCGGTGCCCGCGAGCGTCGCGCAGCCGCTTTCATCGGCCGAAACCCTGGCGCAGACGAGACCGCCAAGCAGCGCAGCTGTTGCAATATGGCGAAATTTCATTTTTCTTTCTCCCGATTGCCCTGTCATTGCACGCACTGCAAGGCCGATGCCGAGACGCGCTCACGGCACACTGCCACATGGTCACAAAGCGCCGCGGGTGTGCTCGGGGCCGCGCTAAGCCACTGAAATTGCAACGGATTGTGATGCGCGGCCAGCGCCGCTCGCGCGGCGGAAACGCGTAAGCGCGCGATTCTTATGGCACTTTGCTGCAAAAAATCGTCAAATCCCCTGTGGACGGGTGAAACAAGGCTTACACGCAGGGTTTGCGCGAAAGCGCGAGGATGCGTTAGTGTGTCGGTCCCGGCGCGACAGATGTGGCGCCGGTTCCATGATTACCATACGGGAAGTGCTATGAACAAACAGGAACTGATTGATGCAGTCGCCGCAGCGACGGGCGAAAGCAAAGCGGCCACGGGCCAAACCATCGACGCTATCGTTGAAGCGGTAACCAAAGCCGTGGTCGGTGGCGATACGGTGCAACTGGTCGGTTTCGGTTCTTTCTCGACCGGCGCGCGCGCAGCACGCGTGGGCCGCAATCCGTCGACGGGCGCCGAAATCCAGATCGCCGCAGCCAAGACGGTGAAGTTCACCGCAGGTAAGGCGTTCAAGGAAGCGGTCAACGCGTCGTAATGCAACGCGCTTCACACCGGAGTGTCCGCACTGCCTCTTGAGGGCGCTGCGAGCGATACCTTGGGTGTGAAGAATCACGCGCTGCCCAGCCCCGATAAGACGTATCTCCGGCGGATGGCGCGGCGCGTGTGCCGGCTCCACGCGAGCCTCGCCCGTGACGCGACGAAGCCGCGTCCGCAATCAGCCTGCGCGGCGCTTGCGGGTTGCCTCGGCGAGTGTCTCCAGCACGGGTTCGGTTTGCGCCCAGCTTACGCAGGCGTCGGTAATGGATACGCCGTAACGCAGCGGCTCTCCGGCCTTCAGGTCCTGACGGCCTTCTTCCAGATGACTTTCAAGCATCACGCCGATAATGCGGTGCTCGCGCGCGGTTAGTTGCTGCGCGAGGTCCTGAACCACCTCCAGTTGACGCAGATGCGATTTGCCCGAATTCGCGTGCGAGCAGTCGATCATCACCTGTTCTCGCAGGCCCGCTGATTTGAGCGCTGCACAGGTTGCCGCCACCGAGGTACTGTCGTAATTAGGCCCTTTCTTGCCGCCGCGCAGAATCACGTGGGCGTCGTCGTTGCCGCGCGTTTCGAAGATCGCGGCCATGCCCATTTTCGTCATGCCCATGAATGCGTGGCTCGCGCGTGCCGCGACGATCGCGTCCGCGGCAATCTGCACGCCGCCGTCGGTGCCGTTCTTGAAACCGATCGGACAACTAAGGCCCGACGCCAGTTGCCGGTGGCTCTGGCTTTCCGTTGTGCGCGCACCGATTGCGCCCCACGCGATCAGATCCGCGATGTATTGGGGGCTTAGCAGGTCGAGAAATTCCGTGGCGGTGGGCAAGCCGAGGCCGTTGATATCGAGCAGCAACTGGCGCGCAAGACGCAGGCCCTCGTTGATGCGGAAACTGCCGTCCAGACGCGGATCGTTGATATAGCCTTTCCAGCCCACCGTGGTGCGCGGCTTCTCGAAGTACACACGCATGATGATCAGCAGATCGTCTTTGTAGGCATCCGCAGCGGCTTTGAGTTTGTGTGCGTAGTCGATCGCCTGGTCGTGGTCGTGAATCGAGCAGGGGCCGACGATCATCACGAGGCGGTCGTCGCGCTCGTGCAGAATGTCCGCGATTTCCACGCGGGTTTGTTCCACCAGCGATTGCACCGCGGGCGGCACCGGCAGTTCGTCCTGCAGCAGGGCAGGGGAAATCAGCGGGCGTACTGCGCCGATGCGCACGTCGTCGATGCGCGTGGTGTCCTGGGTGGCGTCGGCCGAGCCGACTTCCTGGTCGTGCAAAGGATTGTCGATGGCGCTCAAGGTATTCTCCCGGACTTTGTCGATGTGAGCTGGCCTCGCGGCCTGAATGTGGGTTGCGCTGCGTGTGATGCGCTGCCGGGATTATGACATTCGCGCGCCACGACGCGGAAACGGCGCTTCAACCATGCAATGGCAAGCCTTTCACGGCTTTGTCCACGGCTTTTTTGGGGCCAAGCACGGCAAGACCCACGAGGTCGAGATTCTCTGCATTGCCGGCACGAAAAACCTCGCGGTTTGCCGCGTCGTGCCCCGTCGAGAACATGGCGTGCACGTAGGGCACCATCTTCAGCTCACGACTGAGCGCCTGCCGATGTGCGGTTTGCAGTCCCGGCAGGGACGCGGCAAACACCAGCATCGGCTGGCCCAGCATGCGGCCATATGTATGCCCGGCGGCATCCTCGTAGGGCTCGCCAAGCGCTTCGGGCATTGCTGCGGCTACGCCGGTCGCGAGAAACGCCACCACGTTGAGCTTCTGCCAATCTGCGAGATCGTCGCGCACGATCAGGGCCACTTTCGTATCGAACATGATTGCTCCTTAAAAGGACGCTCATGATCGACGACGCACCCGCAATCAGTCTGGAACGTTTGTGCACATACGCCGGTAGGCGGCCGGCGTCATCCGGTAAGCGCGGCGAAACCAGCGGCCGAGGTGGCTCTGGTCCGCAAAGCCGACTTCCGCGGCGACCAGCGCGGGCGCGCGGCCTGTGGCCAGCAACCTGCGCGCGGCACGCAGGCGCAGGCGCACCAGGTACGCGTGCGGCGACGCCCCGAACGCACGCTGGAACAGGCGCGTGAGCTGAAAGCGGTCGATCCCTGCAAGATCGGCGAGTTCGTCGAGGCTAATGTCGTGGTCCATGCGCTCGTGCAAGCAATCGCGCACACGGACGATGGCGGGCGGCACGCTGCGCTCGCCCGTCGGGGACGTGCTGCGCAACTGACCACCCAGGTGTGTCAGCAGACGGCCGAGCGTCTGGTCGCGCGCCAGCCTGCCCTCGTTGCCGAAAATTGCGAGGAATGCCTGCCGGATCGTATCGACGAGGCCGCGATCGTCAACAAGCGTGTGGCCAAAAGCCGCCTGCACGCCGCTCAGGCCCGCAAGGTTCAGCTCGCGCGCCGCGCGCTCCACCCACGCTGGCGGCAGGTACAACATCGCGTAGGTGAAGCCGGTGGTATCGGGCGCGTGGCCGTCGTGTTGCGCGCCCGGCTCGATCAGGATCGCCCGGCCCGGCACGCTGGTGTGCAGCGCGCGATGGCACCGGAAGCGTTGCACGCCCTGCTCGGTATAGCCGATCAGCATCTCGTCATGATCGTGCGGATCATAGGCATGACCGCTGAAATGCGCGCGCAGACTCTCGATGCCCGTTTCCGGATCGCGCCGCGCGACGAGCCAGTTATCCGGGCGGCGCTCGCACAGTGTCGCGCTGGCCATAGCTTGCTTCGCTCCTCTTCATCACCGCGTATGGGGCAGTAGTGTACGTCAGCGAAGAGCCGATGACGGCGCGCACTGGGCCATTCGGCGTCGCGGTAAAGAATGTCAGTGCGCGAGCTTCACGCCGTCGCGATTGCGGTTCTGGACCCGCGCCTGCAACACGATGACAAGCAGCAGGAACATGCCCCGAATGACCGACTGCCAGTACGCCGACAAGCTGATATACCCCAGCCCGTTTTCGAAGTTGAGCAGATTCAACACGAGCGCGAGCAGCGCGACGCCCGCAATGGTCATGGCGATCGAACCTTCGCCGCCCGTGAGTCGCGTGCCGCCGAGCACGACGGCCGAGATGGCGAACAGCTCCCAACCGACACCTTCGTTAGGCTGCCCCGCACCGAACTGTGCGGCAAGAATGCTGCCGGCAATGCCTGCGAGCAGGCCGCTCACCGCATAAACCGCCACCAGCGTGCGATCGACGTTGAGCCCCATGAGCCGCGACGCTTCCTCGCTGCCGCCGATAGCCAGCGCATGTCGCCCGAAGCGCGACGAGCGCAGCGCAATCCAGCCGAGGACTGCCGCGACCGCCGACACGATGCCCGGAACCGGCAAGCCGAACAGGTCGCCTTGTCCGAAGCCCGCGAAGCTCGAATCCGACGCGATGCCCACGGCATCGTTATGACCGAGCAGCAGCGCGAGACCATGCGCGCCCAGGCTCGTCGCGAGCGTGACGATGAACGGCAGAATCCGCATGCGTGTGATGACAAGCCCGTTCAACAGGCCGACAGCAAGCCCGGCGAACGAACCCGCTAGCACCGCCGCGAGGCCGCCGTGCGGACTCGCCAGTGCCGACACGACACTCGCCAGCGCCGCCACGGTGCCGACCGAAAGATCGATCCCGCCGGTGATGATGACGAACGCCATGCCGATCGAAATCAGCAGAAACATGGAGTTGTATCGCCAGAAGGACAGCACGTTGTACGCGTCGGCGAAGTGGTCGTAGCGCGTGACGCCGAGCGCGACGAGCGCAGCGAGCGCGATGACGATAGGCAGGTTCTTCTTCATGTACATCAGCCTCGCTTGCGTTGTACGTACACGGCGACGATGATGATCGCTGCCTTGAGCACCAATGCCGCCGCGTCGGGAATGCCGTGCGCAAGCAACGTATAACGCAGCAACTGGATGATGAGCGCACCGATCAACGTGCCGGTGATCGAAGCCTTGCCACCCGTGAGCGCGGTGCCGCCCACGGCCACTGCCGCGATCGCGTCGAGCTCGACGCCAAGACCGATCACGTTCGCATCCGACGAAGAATTCACCGAAATCGAAATCAGACCCGCGAGTCCCGCGAGGGCCGCACACACCGTATAGGCGATCATCTTGACGCGCGCCGTCGGAATGCCGGAGAGATACGCCGCATCCTCGTTGCCGCCTGTCACCAGCAGATATTTGCCGAACAGCGTCTTGCGCACGATCCACGCGAAAACGGCGACGAGCGCGAGCATCAGGAGAATCTGGAAGGGCACGCCCGCGACCTTGCCGAGCGCGATCCATTGAAACGCCGGGTTGGTGAATGCCTGCAGGCTGCCGTCCGTGACGACCTGAGCGATGCCGCGCCCGGCGATGAACAGCACGAGCGTAGCGACAATAGGCTGCACGCGAAGGCGTGTGACCAGCAGACCATTGAATACGCCGCACAGCGCGGCCGCGATGATCGGCAGCGTGAAGGCGAGCGCGATGCCGGCCGGGCCGGCTATGTTCATGAAGAGCATGGGCGCGAGCGCGCCGGCAATTGCCATTGACGCGCCCACCGACAGATCGATGCCGCCTGTCGCCACCACCAGCGTCATGCCGATGCCCACGATGACGATCGTCACCACCTGCGTGAGATTGACGTTGAAGGTTTGCAGCGACACGAAGTGCTGCGTGAAAAGCAGATTGAACACAATCATCGCAACGAGCACGATGATTTCGCGCTGGATCGCGACGCTGCGTCTTTTCTTTATCGGCGCGTGAACGATGGGCGCCGCGCGCTGGGTGTCATCGATCATGTTTGGCTTCCTCCACCGCTTCGGCGAGCGTCGACTGCCCGCGCGCGCCGTATGCGATTGCGTCCATGATCGAAGCTTCGTTCATCTGCGCGCCGTCTAGCTGTGCGACGGTTTGTCCATCGCGGATCACGACCGCACGGT
This sequence comes from Burkholderia sp. WSM2232, assembly GCF_000472545.1. Classification (GTDB taxonomy): domain Bacteria; phylum Pseudomonadota; class Gammaproteobacteria; order Burkholderiales; family Burkholderiaceae; genus Paraburkholderia. Next base: position 87,211 of record NZ_AWZV01000019.1, read on the forward strand.
CCGCCACCGCCGTCAGTTCTTCGAGCTCGGACGCCGACAGCAGCACCGCCAGCCCCGCGTCGCGCAGTTCGCGCACGATCTTCGCGACGTCGGCCTTCGCGCCTACATCGATGCCGCGCGTCGGTTCATCGAGCAACAGCAGACGCGGATGCGTGGCGAGCCAGCGCGCGAGCAGCACCTTTTGCTGATTGCCGCCCGAGAGTTCGCGGATCGGCTGATCGGCCGAGCGCAGCTTGATGCCGAGCGACTCGATGAAACCATCGACGATTTCTTTTTGCCGGGCGACATCCACCACCCCGCGTTTCGTGAGGGCGGGCAGGCAGACGAGCGTGAGGTTGTCGCGTACGGACAGTTCCGGCACGATGCCCTCGGCCTTGCGGTCTTCCGTCAGATACGCGATGCCGTGCGCGATCGCATCTTTCGGCGACTTCCATGCAACGGTCTTGCCGTTCATCGAAAGTGTGCCCTTGGCCGGACGGTCAGCGCCGAACAGCAGGCGCATGGTTTCCGTGCGGCCGGAGCCGAGCAGCCCCGCGAGGCCGACGGCTTCGCCCGCATGCACAGCGAGCGAAACGTCCGCGACTTTCGCGCCTGCCGAGAGTCCTTCTGCACTCAGAGCGAGGGCGCCGCGCTTCGCGAGGTTGGCTTCCTTTACCGCGCTGTCTTCGTGTACGACGGCGGCGAGCGTGCGGCCGAGCATGGTGGTGACGAGCTTGAGGTTGTCCATCTCCTGCATCGCACTTTCGGCGACGGTTTGCCCGTCGCGCATCACGGTGACGCGATCGCAGAGCGCATAGAGCTCGTCGAGCCGATGCGACACGAAAATCACCGCGCGTCCGTCGTCGCGCAGACGGCGCACCACGCTGAACAGCAACTCGACTTCGCGCTCGTCGAGCGACGACGTCGATTCATCCATGATGACCATCTTCGCATCCGCCGACACGGCGCGCGCCAGCGCCACCATCTGTTGAATCGCAGTGGAATACTCGCGCACGGGTTTCTTCACGTCGATTTTCAGGCCGAACGATTCGAGCAGTTCACCTGCGCGGCGCTGCACGGCCTTCCAGTCGATCAGCCCGAAACGGCGCGGCTCGCGCCCGAGAAATATGTTCTCCGCGACCGAGCGAAACGGCACCAGATTGATTTCCTGATAGATGGTGCTGATGCCTGCCTCGCGCGCTTCCTTCGGAGTGCGAAAATCGACCTCGCGTCCGTCAAAGCGGATAGTGCCGGCGCTCTTTCGGTATGCGCCGGTGAAAATCTTGATGAGCGTCGATTTGCCGGCGCCGTTCTGACCAATCAGCGCGTGTACCTCGCCGGCCTGAACCGTCAGCCGTGCGCGCTTTAACGCGGCGACACCGCCGAAGGAGATGTCGATGTCCTGCATATCGAGCAAGGGAGCCTGAGCCATCGTGTGTCGTCCATCGTCGAAAGAACCGGAATGACAAGCGGGCGCTTTGAGCAAAGCGCCCGCAAAGGCACGCCTTTCGTTCAATAACCGTACTGCATGCTCGCGTCTACGTTGCTCTTGTCGTAGAAGCGGTCGGACACCTTGACCCACGGCGGAATGGTTTCGCCTTTTGCGTACTTCTGCGCGACGTCGCAGGCAAGCGGGCCGAAGAACGGGCTCGATTGCACGCTTGCGCCGAGTTCGCCCGCCTTGATGGCTTCAAGGCCGCCCTTGGTGCCGTCGATGGTCACGATCTGAATGTCCTTGCCCGGCTGCTTGCCCGCGGCCTTGATCGCCGCAATCGCGCCGAGCGCCATTTCGTCGTTGTGCGCATAGACGGCGGTCGCGTCGGGATGCGCCTGCAACAGCGTTTCCATCACCTGACGGCCCTTGTCGCGCGCGAAATCGCCGCTTTGCGAGGCAACGATCTTCATGCCCGGGTTCTTCGCAATGACCTCGTCGAAGCCTTTCTTGCGATCATTCGCTGCGGACGCACCTGTCGAGCCTTCGAGTTCGATAATGCTTGCCTTGCCGTTGGTCGCCTTCACGAGCCAGTTCGCAGCGCGCTGCCCCTGGTCGATGAAGTCCGAGCCGATGAAGGTGATGTAGTCCTTGCCCGCTTTGGCCATCGACTGGTCGACGTTGCGGTCGACGAGAATTACGGGAATGCCGGCCTTTTTCGCCTGCATGATGACGGGAACGAGCGGCTTTTCTTCGCGCGGCGGGAACACCAGCAGATCGACGTGCTGCGCAATCATGCTTTGAATGTCCGCGACCTGCTTGGCAGCGGAACTGTTGGCATCGGTCATGACCATCTGCCAGCCGCATTTCGACGCGATCTCCTTGAAACTGCGGGTTTCGGCGAGCCGCCAGGGGTTGTTGCTTTCCGTTTGCGCAAAGCCGACCTTCAGCGGCTTCTTGTTCGGGATCTTGGGCAGGGCGTCGTCGGCGGCATGCGCGATGCCGAGGCCGGCGGAAAGGGTGAGCGCAGCGAGTGCGAGAAACGATGCAGCAATCGGGCGCAGGCCCGCTTTCTTCTTGAGCGACAGCATGTCTTCCTCCGATAAGGATGGTTTGCCTGTTTCTTGTCAATGCCGATGCTTGTAATGCCCGGTCTTCTGCCTGCTGCGAGAGTTCTATTACCTGCTAGTCGTTAATATTATTAGTTGCGAGCTGCTTCGTTTCGGCGATGACCCTGACTGAGCCGCGCTCGATCAACGGCCCGTCGAGCTTGACCGTCCGGCGCCGCACCGGTGCGCCCGCCGCGCGGTTGTGTTCCTCCTGCAACAGCGTTTCGACAGCCCACTTGCCCAGTTCGTAGTTCGGCAGCACAACGGTGGACAGCGGCGGATGCGTGTGCCGCGCGATTTCCTGATCGTCGTAGCCGAGTACGGAGACGTCGCCTGGTACGCGCAGCCCGAGTTGCTTGAGCGCTTCTATTGCGCCGAGTGCCATCAGATCGTTAGCGCAGAAAATGGCCGTTGGAGGATTCGGCTCACGCATCAGCGAAAGCGTTTCTTCGAAACCCGTTGCCGGGCCCCAGTCCCCTTCGCGCACGAGTTCCGGCGCAAACGGCAAGTCAGCCGTTGCCAGTGCCGTGCGATAACCCTTCAGACGATCGCGCGCCGCATCCTGCCACGGCTCACCGTTGATATAGCCGATCCGCCGATGTCCCGCCGCGAGCAGATAGTCCGTGGCCGTGTGGCCGCCCGCTACTTCCGCGGGCACGACCGACGACAGGTTGGCCTCGCTGCAATAGCAGTTAAGCAGCACGGTCGGCACGCGCGCGAGCGCTGCGGGCAAGGTCACGCGCCGCGTGAACACGGTTGCATAGATCACGCCGAGCACGTTCGGATTGCCGAGCGTTGCATCCAGCACGCGCGCCTCGATCTCCGCGTTGCCGTGCGTCGAATACACGGCGAGCATGCGGCCGTTCGCGAATGCGGCGTCGCGCGCGCCGTCGATGCTGACAACGGGATGCGGGCTCGTCGAAATTTCGTCGGCCAGATAAACGATCAGATTACGTTCGCCTTGCGCCGTGTTGAACGATGGCAGCGCGCTCGCCTCGCGCGGCGTCATCCGGTAGCCGAGTTCTTGCGCCGCGCGCAGCACCTTGTCGCGCGTTGCGTCGGAAAACTTTGCGCCGCTCGCGTTGTTGAGCACGAGCGAAACCGTCGATTGCGAGACTCCGGTGAGCTTCGCGATGTCGGTCATGGTGGGGCGGCGTTGGGTTGTCTTCTTCATGGGCTGGCGGCAGGAGTGCAGCAAACTTACCACTAATATTGACGATCAACAACGCGCGCTGGCCCTAATGAGATCGGGGTTTCCACCAACTATTACTAATAATATTGACGACTCGATTGCGCCCGTGCGATTCTTTTTGCCATTCATACGGAGGAGACACGCATGGCCCGTTACGACGAAAGCACGAGAGACGCACTCGCGGATGCGTTCAACCGCGACGGCTTTGTGCTGTTGCGCGAGCACTTTCCGCGTTCGACGATAGCGGCCTGGCGCGACGCATTTGCGCCGTTGCTCGAGCCTCATATGCAGGCTGATGCGAACGGCAATCGCGGCCCTGGGCGCTATTACGTGACGCTGCCGTTCGAGGGCCTGTTTGCAGATCCGGCCATCTTCTGCGATGAAGACATTGTCGGCATCGTGGAGCGCGTGGCGGGCCCCGATCCGGTAATGTGCCAACTCGCGACCGACACGCCGGTGCTCGGCTCGACATTCCAGGACTGGCATCGCGATACGCCGCCGCTTTTCGACGACGCGCCCGAAACGCCGTCTTTCCAACTCGCGGTGAACTTCCCGCTCGTCGACGTGGACGAGCGCAATGGCCCGCTCGAGACGACGCGCGGGACCCATCGAATTTCGCGGGACGAAGCGCTGGAAGGACTGGAGGCGAAGCGGTTCGACGCCGAGCGCGTGACCATGCAGGTCGGCGACGTGATGATCCGCGACGTACGCGGACTGCATCGCGGCACGCCGAATCTCACCGGCGATCCGCGTCCGATGGTTGTTATCGGCTATAGCCGCGCGTGGTATTTCCGGCCGGAAGTGCATATCGACGTGCCGCGCAACGTGCTTGCCGAACTTCCTGCGCGGGCGCGCCGTCTGTTGCGGTTTAATCCGGTGGTCGAACAAACCGCACGAACGTTCGACGAGAGCTATCGCCAATTCGCGTATTGAGCGTCGAGCGCTGTTTTCTTCAGGCGCACGCGCACGCGCGGGCGCTGGTTCTATTGTGTGGCCGCGCGCGGCGTGTGCTGCTCGTGGCTTCCAGCTATTGATTCAAGCGGTCCGCGCCGGATCAGCCTGCGTGAGGTGGGCGCCCCACGGTCGACAAGCGACTGACCGCAAGCTTGTCGCGCCTGCATTGTCTCTTCTGCCTCTGTTCTCCCTCTCATCTTTCCCACGCTCGCCCATTGTTGCCATCCGGACAACATGATGTGGGCGTTCGCGATGCTACTCGCGTTCGCGCCCGCTAACTACAATCCGTCACACGCTGGATCCACATGCGAACACAAGCAAACCGCGCGAAACACGTGTCGTGCTGATGAACTGCGCGCGCAGTGCGGCTTACTCCACCTGATCAATAGGACTATTGAATATGAGCAAAACAATCCGCAATGTGCAGCCGGTTACTGCCAACCTCGGAAAGGAAGGTTCCGGCGAACTCGTGTCTTCCCGCTACGCGGTGCAGGTAGGCAACGTCGAGGTCGTGCTGATCAGCGACGGCGTTCTGCCGCTGCCGACTTCCACCATGTCCACTAACGTGAGCGAAGTGGAGCGCAACGAATGGTTCGATGGTCGCTTTCTGCAACGCGACATGTTCGACTGGGCGTTGAACATTGCGCTAGTGCGCAGCGGCGAGCACCTGATTCTGGTCGACTCCGGCGTAGGCGATGGTTTCGAATACTTCACGCGTGCCGGGCAGTCGGTGAGGCGGCTGGAGTCGGCCGGCATCGACCTCGCTGCGATCACGGACATCGTGATTACGCATATGCACATGGATCATGTCGGGGGGCTGAACGTCGACGGCGTCAAGGCCAGATTGCGGCCAGACGTGCGCATTCACGTGTCGGCGGCGGAACTGGAGTTCTGGAAGAATCCCGACTTCAGCAAGACGGTAATGCCAGAAGCGGTTCCTCCAGCGCTCTGTAAGGCAGCTGCGAAGTTTGCAAAACTCTACAGCGAAAATATCAGGCTATTCGACCAGACGGTGGAAGTCGCCGCGGGCGTGACGGCACGCGTGACGGGCGGCCATACGCCGGGACACACCGTCGTGGACGTTGCCTCGAACGGCGAGAAGCTCACGTTCGTGGGCGACGCGATCTTCGAGGTGAACTTCGACAATCCAGACTGGCAGAATGGCTTTGAGCACGATCCAGAAAAGGCGAAGAACGTGCGTCTGGCGCTGCTTGACGAGGCCGCTGAAACCGGCGCTCTGCTGGCGGCAGCGCATGTAGCGTTCCCTTCTATCGGCCATGTTGCGAAAAGCGGCAACGGCTTCCGCTTCGTGCCGGTTCTGTGGGACTACTGATTGTTGAGGAGGCTTTATTTCGTTGTTTCCCGCAGCAGCGGCCGCATACCCGCCGCGCTTCTTCCGAGGGCCGGCGCATCGAAAGATAGGTTTTTCAACGCTGGTGTCGACGAGTATTCTGGCTGATTAAGGAGCAGCGCAAACGTCCCCGCGTTTGCGGCATTGCGTTGGAACAGGAGAAGGCGAGTGGCTTTCGCGGGGTCGCTCGCCTGCTTTCCGCTGTATAGACACAAATTCCGGCCTGCCACTTCCACCGTGCCGCGCTATCAGCTTCGGGAACCCGTGGTCGCAATGTCTACGAGGGATTCCCCTGGTCGGCTGCTATATGCGGCCCGTTCCGCCTGCCGTCGGCCGCCCGCACGCTTCTCCCGCCGCGTTTCCCACCCGGCTCTCCCCATTATTCGTATTTCGCAAATAGCGCGTTCGCTGGTTGTTCCATACCGCGGACGTGCGCCTTCACCCTATCGTAAGGGCGTTGGCCGTTTGCATTCGAATCGTGTTGTGCAAAACGGACGACGAATCTACGCGAGTCGCCTCGCGCACAAAAGCAACGGAGTCGGTACATGGGCTTGCGCTGATTGCGCCCGCACGGCAACCGGCTTTCATGGAGACAGAAATGAAAGTAAATGAGTGGGATACCTCCTACGAATGGAAAGCGGTCACGCTGTTGGCATTGGGCTTCGGACTGGTAGGACTGGACCGCTGGCTCATTGCGCCGCTGTTCCCTTCAATGATGAAGGACCTTAACCTGACCGCGCAGGACGTAGGCAATTGCATCGGAGTGCTTGGCCTATCGTGGGGCGTATTTGCGGCCTTGATGGGCGGTATCTCCGACAGAATTGGTCGCCGCAAGGTTCTCATTCCCGCAATCATTGCCTTTTCGCTGCTTTCAGGCTTCTCCGGTCTCGCCGGTGGGCTCGTCAGCCTCATCGCCATCCGCAGCCTGATGGGGGTCGCGGAGGGCTCGTTCTGTCCGACCAGCTTTGCGGCGACCGCTGACGCATCGCTTCCGCGCCGTCGTGGTTTGAATCTGGGCCTGCAGCAAAGTGGCTTCGCGCTGTTCGGGTTAGCGCTGTCGCCTATCATCGCCACGCAGTTGCTGAGTGTCGTCACGTGGCGCTGGGTGTTCGCCCTTGTTGCAATTCCTGGTCTGATTCTCGGTGCGGTAATGTTCTTTGTCATCCGTGAACCGAAGGTCGTCAAGCAAGTCGCTTCGGAGCATGCACCCGCATCGCTCGGCCATGTTCTCAAGAGCAGGAACATTCTGGTCGCGATGCTCGCCTTGTGCTGCGCCATGACCGGCGTGTTTGTGCTCGGCGCGCTGCTGCCGCTGTATCTCACCGGCTACCTGTCGCTGGACACACAGAAAATGGGTCTGGTTGTCTCGGCTATCGGTTTTGGTGGTTTTCTGGGGCAATTCGGCTTGCCGGGCCTTTCGGATCTCGTGGGGCGCCGCCTCGCGAGCATCGTGGGCTTCGCGGGAACTGCGGTGATGCTGTATGTCTTTCGCGGTCTCGGTGCTCAACCGCTTGCGCTGTTCGCTGTTCTGTTTGTCGCCTCGTTCTTCACGCTCGGCCTTGTTTCGCTGCTCTCCGGACCCGTGGCGACTGAGGCAGCACCCGCCGGACTCATCTCCACGTCCATTGGCGCCGTGGTCGGCGTGGGTGAGATCTTCGGCGGCGGTATTGCGCCGGCCATGGGCGGCTACGTCGCTACGCACTTTGGCATTCAGAACATCCTCTGGCTGCCGATGTGCGCCGTCGTTCTCGGCGTTTTGGTCAGCTTGCTTCTGAAGGAGACGGCGCCGGCAGTTATGCAGCGCCGTACTGTCCTGCAACCGGAGCTTGCCGCGGGCGAGCGGCCGCAGTAGTTCAGACGTGAGCTGCCTCTCTTGCGCTGTCACGCGCCATCTATGCGAGATTGACACCGATCCAGCGACAGTGTGACAACTCCTGCGTGACGTAGCGAGTAGTCTGGTCCATTTAAACTGGCATTTTGCACAGGGGACAGCGCCGCATGGACCGGTTTCTAAGCATCGAGGCATTCGTGAGAGTGGCGGAGGCAAGCAGTTTCGTCGAAGCGGCCAGACAGCTGGGTGTGACGAGTTCGGTGGTGACTAACCGCATCCAGCAGCTTGAAAGGTTCGTCAACGCGCCGCTCTTTCACCGCAGCACGCGCCATGTCCGCCTTTCCGAAGTCGGCGAGGCTTTCTACCGCGAGTGCGCCGAGGTAGTGGGCCGCGTTAATGAGTTGACTGACCAGATGCGCGAGCTTCGCGCGACTCCGACCGGGCGTCTGCGCATTCAGATGCTTCCAGGCTTTGCTCTTGGGCATTTCGGCGCGCCGCTCGCCGAATTTAACCGACGCTATCCGGGAATCCAGCTCGATATCATCGTGAATGACCGCGTGGTGGACCCGGTGGAAGAGGGCTTCGATATCGCGTTCCAGATCTTTCCTCCTATTTCGGAGTCGCTCATTGAGCGTCGGCTGTTCAACGTTCGCCGACTCTTCTGTGCGTCACCTGCCTACCTGGAAAAGCATGGCGCACCGCAGCATCCGCGTGATTTGCTGGGGCACATAACCGCGCTCTATTCAGGCTATCCCTCGCGAAACCGCTGGACGATGACGAACGGTGCCGAGGTCGTGGAGATAGAGTTGCCCGGCATGATCCGTTCGAATTCTGTTCATTTGCTGAAGGACTACGCGCTGACAGGCGGCGGTATCGTATGTCTGCCGACCCTGGTCGCGAGCGACGCGCTGGTCGACGGTACATTGGTGCCAATCCTGACGCACTACGACCTCTCGACATTGAGTTTCGCCGCTGTCTACCCCGCAACGCAGCGTCAGGCATTGAAGGTCAAGGCACTTGTCGAGTTTCTTATTGAATACCTGGGTAGCGAGCCGTCGTGGGATGTTCCGTTGCTCGAGCGCGGGTGGGTGCGTTAGGCAAAGGCGCGAGCCGATTATTCGGGAATCGCAAATGCCGTAGTCGGTGCAGCGCAGGTTGTTGTGACCAGCCAATGCCCATAGAGTTGAATCTGACAAGCAGTTCAACACAGGAGACAGCAATGACCGACACGGCATTCCATACCGTCTTTGGCTCGCTCGATAGCTATAAAAAAGGCGGCATTGAAATCACGAGCGGAAGCGCTCATCACTATGCCTTCTCGAACGTCTTCGAGGTGGCCTCCAGATCGGCGCCTTACGAAAAGGTCGTCGCGGGCAAGAACCTCGAATACGTCATTGAAGTGCTGCGGACCGAAGGCACGTCGCCGTGGTTCGCATGTGCGCACGACGAATTCGCCATTCAGATGGATGGCGAAGTCCAGATCGAATTCATCAAGCTCGACAACCCGCCGACGTCAGGACGCGGCACTGTGAGCGCGGGCACAAAGCCTGCCGGACGCAAGATGGGGTACGTCGTCCTGCGCAAGGGGCACCAGGCCCTGCTTCCCGCAGGCTGCGCATACCGTTTTGTCGCAAGCAGACCCGGAGTTGCGCTTGTGCAGACCATTCTCGGTGAGTTGTCTGTGGAAAAGTGGGCAGATATCTGCCTGCACTGATCGCCCGACAGGCGACATTCAAATATCCTGGAGACAAGTTATGGCACAGCTCGACACTCTCGACCATCCCACGGACTTTGCGGCAGACACGGTGCGCTCTACGTCGCCCGATGCGGTCACCGGCTACCGCCGCTTCCAGCTCGGCGAATTTGAGTTCCAGCGCGACGAGTATTTCGTGAAAATCAGTTGGCCGGCTAAGGGCCAGACGCGCACGCATGCCCTGCCGGCGGACGCTTTCCTGCGCGCGATGATGCGAGACGTGGCCTGGGGATTCTTCTACGGCTGGGTCAACTTCGACCACGTGTTCGGCACCCGCAACCACTATGGCAAGGTCGACGTATATGCGGGAACCTTCAACGGCATCCTGAAGGAAGCGGGCGTCGATTACACCGAGACGTTCGAAACGCCGACCGTCATGGCAACGTTCAAGGCCATGCTGCACGACTGGACGAACGAGGGCTTTGACCCGTTCGCAGCTCCGGACGAAACCGGCACTGCGTTCGGCCGCAAGCATGGCGCGAACGACGCGGCAATCGAACGCACGCGCATTGCGACGCGCCGCATGCCGGGCCTCAAAGGCGATTCGCCGCTGCGCGACGACCTGCCGGTCAACCGCGCATTCCTCGACGTCGTCCAGGACGAGCCGGAAGTGCATATCGAACCGGGCTTCGACGGTGAACTTCACGCTTTCAACCTCTTTAAATATCTTTCGCGTTCCGACGTGACGTGGAATCCCTCAGTGACTTCCGTATGCGGCCTGAGCCTCTTCTGCCCGACAACCGAAGAGTTCATGCTGCCGGTATTTCACGGCAACGACCGTGTCGAATGGTTCCTGCAGCTCTCGGACGAAATCGTCTGGGATATCGGCGACAAGAACACCGGCGCGCCGCGTGCACGAATCACCATGCGTGCGGGCGACATCTGTGCGATGCCTGCGACATCCGTCATCAGGGCTACTCGACAAAGCGCTCAATGCTGCTGGTCTGGGAAAACGCTACGCCTAACCTGCCGCAGCGTTATGAGAGCGGTGAGTTGGCCCCGTACCCCATCGAATTCCAGGCCGTGAGCTAGCATAAAACCGAGGACGATTCATGCAGACCCAACTCTTCATTGACGGGCGTTTTGTTGACGCCGTTGACCGCGGCACGATCGATGTACTCAACCCGCACGACGGCTCACTCATCACAAAGATCGCGGCGGCCACTGCGGCAGATGTCGATCTCGCTGTCGAAGCCGCAAGCCGCGCGTTTCCCAAATGGTCGGCATTGCCCGCCGCTGAACGCGGCCGGCTGCTGCTGCGCCTCGCCGACGCCATCGAGGCGAATGCCGAGGAGCTGGCGCAGCTCGAATCACTCGACACGGGCCACCCCATTCGCGATTCGCGCTCGCTCGACGTTCCCCGCACCGCCGCGTGCTTCCGCTACTTCGGCGGCATGGCGGACAAGTTGCAAGGTTCGGTGATTCCCGTGGAAACAGGTTTTCTGAACTACGTGCAGCGCGCGCCAATTGGTGTCGTCGGTCAGATCGTTCCGTGGAACTTTCCGCTGATGTTCACGAGCTGGAAGATGGGCCCGGCTCTCGCCGCAGGCAACACGGTGGTGCTCAAGCCGTCGGAAATCACGCCGCTGTCGACGTTGCGCGTTGTCGAACTCATGGCTGAGGTGGGCTTTCCTGACGGCGTTGTGAATGTCGTTGCGGGCTACGGTCACACCGCCGGTCAGCGGCTCGCCGAACACCCGGGAGTGGGAAAAATCGCCTTCACGGGTTCGACGGCGACCGGCCGCCGGATTGTCGAGGCTTCGCAGGGCAACCTGAAGCGCGTGCAACTGGAACTTGGCGGCAAGGGCGCGAATATCGTGTTCGACGATGCAAACCTCGACGCTGCCATTAACGGCGCCGCGTGGGCCATCTTTCACAACCAGGGGCAGGCATGTATCGCGGGCTCGCGTCTTGTTCTGCATGAACGCATTGCCGACGAGTTCCTCGAGCGATTCGTTTCGCTGGCATCTTCGATTCGTATGGGCAACCCGCTCGACGCCGATACCGAAATGGGCCCGCTGACGTCCAGGCAGCATCTGGACCGCGTGCTGACGTTCGTCGACGTGGCGCGGGAACAGGGCGGTCGTGTCCTGACGGGCGGTAGCGCGCCGCAGGATAGCGCGCTCGCCAACGGCTATTACGTCCGTCCAACAGTCATCGAGACGAAGAGTGCGTTCGACCGTATCGCCCAGGAAGAGGTATTCGGCCCGTTCGTCACGGTTCTGCGCTTTGGCAGCGATGATGAAGCGCTGGCCATTGCAAACTCGACGGAATATGGCCTGGGCAGTGGCCTGTGGACTCGTGACCTCGCGCGCGCGCACAAGACCGCGTCGCGAATCGACGCAGGCATGTGCTGGATTAACTGCTACAAGCGCGTCAATCCCGGGAGTCCTTTCGGCGGTGTAGGTAAGTCGGGTTACGGCCGCGAAATGGGCTTTGAAGCAATGCACGATTACACCGAAGCGCGCTCGGTGTGGGTCAATGTCGACGGTAACGTACCGCCGCACTTCAAGCGCTGAGGTCTCCATGCAGGGCTTTGTTTATCAGGGAACTCCTTCGCGTGTTGTTTTCGAATGGGGTGCGCTCGCGAGGCTGCCCGAGGAGTTGACGACGCTCGGCGCGAGGCGGGCGCTGATTCTCTCGACACCCGAGCAGCGCCATCTTGCTGACCAGGCGGCGGGCGTACTCGGCGAACGCGCTGCGGGCGTCTGTGCCGAGGCGGTCATGCATGTTCCGCTCGAGGTTGCCCGCGCGGCGCGCGCGACGGCCCGGGAACTGGATGCTGACTGTTGCATCGCGATTGGGGGCGGGTCCACCATCGGTCTAGGCAAGGCGATCGCACTCGAGTCGTCCCTGCCCATTCTTGCGGTGCCAACAACCTACGCAGGGTCCGAGATGACACCAATCTACGGCCTGACAGAAGGCCGTTTGAAACGCACTGGCCGCGATGCAAGAGTGTTGCCGCGCACCGTTCTCTACGACCCTTCCCTGACGCTGTCGCTGCCCGCGGCTATTTCGGCAGCCTCCGGAATGAATGCACTCGCGCATGCGGTCGAGGCGCTTTATGCCGAGGACGCGAACCCGGTCATCAGCCTGATGGCCGAGGAGTCCATCCGCGCGCTCGGCGAAGCGTTGCCCGTGATTGCGAGCACGCCGGACGACCATGACATGCGTAGCCGGGCGTTGTATGGCGCCTGGCTCGCGGGGACCTGCCTCGGCGCGGTCAGCATGGCGATTCATCACAAGCTGTGCCATACGCTGGGCGGCACCTTCAACCTGCCGCACGCACAGACCCATGCGGCGATGTTGCCGCATACGGCCCACTACAACCACGCTGCGGCTCCTGAGGCGTTGCGCCGCGTTGCGCGGGCGCTGGGCGGCAGCGATGCCGCGCAGGCCGGTCCGCTGCTGTTCGCCCTGAACGCGAAGCTAGGTATCGCTGCCGCGCTTGCGGACATCGGCATGCGCGAGGACGGCCTCGACGAGGCAGCGGATATTGCCTGCCAGAACCCCTATGCGAATCCCCGGCCGATTGAGCGCGCGGCTATTCGTGCGCTGCTGCAGGACGCGTGGGAAGGCCGCGCACCGCGCTGAACCGCGGCCGGATATGAATGGAGACAGACGTGACAACTGAACATGACGATAGCGATATGCGGCTGACCGAGCAGGTGGTTGCCAGCTTCGCAGGAACTCCGGACGCTCGCCTGCGCACTTTGATGCAGAGCCTTGTGCGGCACATGCACGCCTTCGTTCGCGAGACGGAGTTGACTGAGGAGGAGTGGATGTCCGCCATTCGCTTTCTCACCGAGACGGGCAAGATGTGCGATGAGGTCGTGCGTCAGGAGTTCATCCTGTTGTCGGATACGCTGGGCGTCTCTATGCTGGTCGATGCGATCAATCATCGGTTTTCGACTGGAGCAACGGACACGACGGTGTTTGGCCCGTTCTATATAAAAGGCATGCCAGAGCGTGCGTACGGCGAAAACATGGCCTATACACCGGGCGTGCCCGCTGTCGTACATGGTCAGGTGCGCGGCACCGATGGCATTCCGATTGCCAACGCAGTGCTCGACGTATGGCAGACCGCTGAAAATGGCATGTATTCCGGACAGGATGCCGCGCAGCCGCTCGGCAACCTGCGCGGCCGATACCGCACGGACGCCGAAGGGCGTTATGCAATTACCACGATTCTGCCTGTCAGCTATCCCATTCCAACGGATGGTCCGGTCGGCAGGATGCTCGATGCGACAGGTCGGCACCCCTGGCGGCCCGCACACCTGCACTTCATGATCGACGCTCCGGGGCACCGAAGGCTCGTGACTCATCTCTTCGATCAGGACGACAAATACCTCGAGTCAGATGCGGTTTTCGGTGTCAAACCATCACTCCTCGTCTGTTACCGCGAGCGAACAGCAGGCGATGACCTCGCTCGTCGTTTCAATTTGAACGGCCCGTATCGCGAGGCGAACTACGACTTCGTTCTCGACCGGAGCTGACCCATGCGTCGCTATTTCGCAGTCTTTGCCACTGACAAGCCGGATATGCGCGAGGTCCGCGAGCGTGTGCGACCAAGTCATCGGAACTATTTGCAGAATGCATCCGAGCATGGCGTTTTCGTCCGTCTTGGAGGCCCTACGCTCGCGCCCCTGTGTAATGCGATGAACGGTACGCTTCTCGTCGTCGAGGCAGACGACATTGATGCCGTTATGCGGTTTATCGGAGAGGACCCGTACATGAAAGAGGGATTGTTCTCGCGGGTAGAGGTCCGTCCGTGGGACTGGAGCCTCGGAAATCCTGAGCAACGGGTTTGAGCAATGACCGAAACCCGGTTATGTCGTCTCGACGAAGTGCCGGATGGCGGTGCTCGGGTTATCCGCGAAGAGTCAATGGGGCGTTCCATTGTCGTTGTTCGGCGTGACGATAAAGTCTGGGCCTACGTGAATCGCTGCCCGCACTTTTCAGTACCGCTGGAATTCGAGCCTGGACATATTTTCTGCTATCGGTCACAGGTCTTGATGTGCGCTCATCATAGCGCGCTGTTCAGGTTTGAAGATGGAAGGTGTATTGAAGGACCCTGCAAAGGTGCCTCCCTGGATACGGTTCCTGTGAAGATTGACCATGACTTGCGGGTCGTCTTCGACAGTGTTCGCACCTGACCATCGGCTTTAGATTTGCACCAATCTGACTGGTGACTGCTTACGCTGGTCGGATTTCCTGCGGCGATCAATGCCTCTTGCTGAAACGCCGTATCGCATTAAATTAGTATAACGAAGCAAATTAAATAAACAACGGAGGCACTGAATGAAACCACGGTTTGGAGCAATTGCAATTGTCGTTCTCTCCCAGGGGGCGTGGGCTCAAAGCAGCGTGACGATGTTCGGCCTCATCGACGCCGGAATAAGTTACGTGAGCAATGAGGGCGGGGGCAAGAACGTTAAGTTTGACGACGGAATTTTTACCCCGAACCTGTTCGGCCTTCAGGGTGTAGAGGATTTGGGTGGAGGCTATCGCGCGATATTCGCGCTCGTCGACCAGTTCTCGATGGCTAACGGCAGCATGGTTGGAAACGGGATTTTTGCGCGCAATGCGTACGTTGGGCTGGCAAGCGATCGGCTCGGTAGCCTCACGCTCGGCAACCAGTATGAGTTCATGGTCGATTCGATCTTCGCGAAGGGAAATGACATTGCGATGGACCTCACCGGCCTCTATGGTTTTCGCAACGGCCCGTTCCGGGGTTTGTCGCTTCCGGGTAATCCGACAGGAGCGTTTGACTGGGACCGGGTCGCGGGGAGTAAGCCGGTTGCAAGTTCCGCGAAGTACAGGTCCCCCAGCGTTGCAGGGTTTTCCGGCGGTGTGATGTACGGATTTGGTGGACTCGCCGGCTCGATTGGGGCAAACAATACTGTCAGCGCCGGGCTGAACTATGACTCGGGGTCTTTCGGACTGGGAGCGGCATACACCAATGAAAAGTACGCGGCGGCCGCTGGCGTACCGTCCGCGAGCGTCCGCAACTGGGGCGCGGGAATGCACTATTCCTTCGGAGCAGTAACTGCTAAAGCGACGGTCACGACTGTCCACAACTCTTTTAACGGTGCCGGGGTATGGATGGCTGAAGCGGGCAGCGTATGGAGAATAAGACCCGATGTGTTCCTCGGCGCCAGTTACATGTACATGAAAGGCAACGAAACGCTCAATGACAACCATGCGCATCAGGTTAATGCATCGCTGCAGTATTTTTTATCAAAGCGGACCATGGTGTATGCAGCGGCGGCCTATCAGCGCGCTAATGCCGGCGCAAACGCGCAGATAAATGGCATTCTGGATCCGGATGGCGCGTCCAGTTCCTCAAATCAGACTATCGCCCGTATCGGAGTGCACACGTTGTTTTGACGGGCGACATTGCCGCCTCACGAGCACGCGTCTGGTTCCCGATATGCGCACTGTTAAGCCAAAGCTTCATGGCATCTCGACATGCCGCTATTCGCAATTGCATTGCGCAGCTATGATCTGGCACGGGGCAAGGCATTGGAATACGTCCCTCTGCGCCGGATTGCGACGATTGTCCTTGCCGCGTCGGCTGCGCCGTGTTGGGAGAAAGCGGCTTCTTGCGGGTCTTGAAACTCGAAGGGGGATGTCATGGCCAGGTGCAAACGCAGTCCCGAAGGTCTTGCTAGCGAAAGGCGGCGACAGTTTCTCGGCTACACCGGTGCAGGCCTACTCGCGACAGTGCTGCCGGGTTGCGGCAACGACGACATCCATTCGACGCCTTATCAGCAAACCATTGCGCTCGGCCAGCAGATGATCCGGCAAGCCGTGACCGACCCGTCCAACCCGGTCGCGGCGATCTCGGTTGCAATGGTCAAGGGCAACACAGTGCTGTGGCAAGAGGCGTTCGGGCTCGCGTCGGTGCCGGGGCAGATCAAGGCAACGCCGCAGACGCGCTTTAACATCGGTTCAGTAAGTAAGCTGTTCCCCGCCCTGGCGGCGACGATCCTGGTCGATCGCGGACTGATTGCGCTCGACACGCCGATCGTCAAATATCTGCCCACCTTCACGATGCTCTCGCCGGAGTACGCGCAGATCACCACGCGTCATCTGCTGTCGCATGCATCGGGTTTGCCCGGCACGAACGGGCGCAACCTGTTCACATTTGAGCCGGTCGCCGGCTACGCCGCCGACACGCAAGCCGAACTCGCCAGCTCCCACTTGAAACATTTGCCCGGCGAACTGGCCGTCTACTGCAACGACGGCTTCACGATGGTCGAGCAAATTGTGCTCGCGGTGACGGGCCAGCATTTCGCGGACTTCGTTCAGTCGGAGATTCTCACGCCGCTGAACATGACTCACTCGAGCTATCTGACGAGCGTGCCTTCCGGCGGATCGTTCTCGTTGCCATACGTGAACGGCACGCAGCATCAGGAGTACGTGAATGCGTACGCTACCGGCGGACTGAGTTCGACACCCGTCGACATGATGAACCTCGCGCAAATGATCTACGGCGGCGGCGTGTTCCAGGGAAAGCGCATCGTGTCCGCGGCGGGTATTGCACAGATGGGCACCGATCAGACCCAAAGTCTGACGATCAACCCATCTCCGGAATGGCGCTGGGGCTTGGGCTGGGACTCCGTGGTGCAGCCGGCGCTCGACGCGGCAGGCGTGCGTGGCTGGGAGAAGGACGGCGGCACTGCGTTCTACTCGACCGAGTTTTTCGTCGTGCCGGATTCGCAGTTTGCGCTGCTCGTGACTGGCAACTCGGGATACAACGCTCGTGCGATTGCGGAAACCCTCGTGCTGTCGGCGTTGAAAGAAGACGGCACGATTTCGTCGCTGCCGGCGAAGGTCAGCACCACGGCGCCGCCGCTCGCAGCGGGGCCGGGCCTGGCGGGCGGAGCTGGCATCTACGGCAACTCCGATTCGCCGTATCAGGTGCTCGCTAACGCGGACGGTAGCCTGCAAATCAACCAGTGGGACGCCGATACACGCGGCTGGGCGCAGATCGGCGCCTACCGGTTTCGCACCGACGGCTGGTGGTGGAGCGATACCGATACGGCGTCGTATCGCCTCACAGTCGTGTCGGGCAACGACAGCCAGGGCAACGCGTTCAAGTATCGCTACCTGATGAAGCGGGTCGTGCCGGGCGCGGGCTACGCGTATCTGACGCTGCCCGTCGGTCAACAACTCGCGGCGCGCGCGCCGCTCGACAACGCGTGGCAGCAACGCGTCGGCACGCAATGGACGTTGACGAACGATTCGCCGAGCGCGGTGCCGATTGCGGTTCTCGGCAATCCGCCGGCGTTCTTCGCGACACTCGCCGAACTTCCCGGTTACGTGCTGTACGGTAACGAAGATCTTCGCTATCAACTATTCGTGCCGGTCAGCGATACGCTCGGCGGCATGTCGATCACGGTGCCGGGAAACTTCGGACGCGACCTCTATGACATCCGTTTCGAGTCGGCGAGTGCGACGACACTGACCATCGGCAGTTCTATCTACGCGCGGATCTGACCGCACAGCATTCTTGCTGGAAGTCGACGCATGACATAAGAAGATCACTGTCTGCGGGAATGCGCGCGCAAGCTTGCTGCCGCGCCGCTTATTCCGCGCAGTCCGGGGCAGTCCACCTTTGGACAGTCACATCTGCCAGCGCCTCGAATACAGCTGGCGTGCGCTCGAGGCGAGCGATTGTTCGCGCGCCTTCGAGGGCGGCCACCAATGCGGCTGCGCTCGACGATGCACGCGCGGCCGCGAAACCGCACCCCCTGAAATGCTCGGCAATAACCTGGGTCGAATCAGCGAAACCCCGCGCGACGCGTTGGGTTAGCTCAGCGTCGAGCGCCGGCAGCTCATTGGCCAGGTTTTGCATCAGACATCCATACTGGAAATCGGAGGCGACCATTTCGGCCGCAAATGATTTGAAGATCTGATGCACAAACTTCAGCGCGTCGCCCGTGGTGCTCGACGAGATAGTGCGTAACACAGCAATCCGCTGTGCGATGTAGTTATCGATTGCTTCTTCTGCGAGTTGTGCCTTGCCGCGTGGAAAGTGGAAATAGAACGATCCTTTGGGCGCACCGCTTTCGTCGAGGATCTGGGTCAATCCGGTCGCGGTGTAACCCTGGATGCGAAACAGTCGTTCCGCCGTGGCAATCGCGCGGGCGCGGGCGTCGGTCTTACGTGGCATGTCGTGAACATAGCACGTTTCGCTTGATGGTTCTATGGTGGTTGCTATAGTATGGCGATCACCATATAAGGAGCCTGGCCATGCCCCTCGAGCCAATCGCAAGCCAAGAAGGTCCGTACAGTGATGCCCAGCGTTCCTGCGTTGCGGCCGCAACAACTCACCGGGAAGCCAACGGGCTTGCCCGGTCGCCATGTGTGGAGCGTCTTCGCGTCGCGGCTAATCGTGCTCGTGTGTCCGGCCGCGAGGCGCATTGTTCGTCGCGTGTGCTGTCGCGGAAGCTGAACGCAGTGCCGGCACGCGGGGGTGCGTTCCGTCATGAGTAATCGACCTGGATTGAAGCCAACGGTGTCGCGACGCGCCGTTCTGGCGATGGGCGCCGCCAGCCTGGCGGCGGCCTTTCTTCGACCCGCCCGCGCAAACCTCATAGGAGCAACTGATTTGGCCGCATCAGCATACGGCGAAGGAACGCTTCCCAATGGCGTCCGCTCGCGCATGATCCACGGGGTCAACGGCCTCGATGTCCATATTCTCGAGGCCGGTTACGAAAGCCCTGGCAGGCCGCTCGCACTGCTTCTGCACGGCTTTCCCGATCTTGCTTACGGCTGGCGACACCTGATGCCGCTTCTCGCCGACGCCGGCTACCATGTCGTGGCACCCGACCAGCGGGGATTTGGCCGCACCACCGGTTGGTTGAACGACTATGACGCGCCGCTAGCGCCCTTCAGCCTTCTGAACATGACGCGTGACGCCCTCGGGTTGGTCCTGGCATTGGGGTATCGGCGTACGGCAATGCTCGTCGGGCACGACCTCGGTTCGCCCGTGGCCGCCTATTGCGCGCTGGCCCGGCCCGACGTTTTTCCCTCGATGGTGCTGATGAGTGCACCGTTTCCGGGTCCGCCGGCGCTGCCGTTCAACATTGCGCAAAGCGAGGCAGTGTCGGCTCAACCGAACAATGGCAATCAGAAGTTAGCGGCCGCGCTGGCGGCGCTCGATCCACCGAGGAAGCATTACCAGCAGTACCTGAGCACACGGCAGGCGAACCAGGACATGTGGCACCCGCCGCAAGGTTTACACGCGTTTCTCCGTGCGTTTTTCTACGTCAAGAGCGCCGACTGGCCGGGAAACAAGCCGCATCCGTTAAAGGCTCTAACCGCCGCAGAACTTGCCCAGATGCCCACCTATTACGTGATGGAGCTCGGCAAGACCATGCCCGCAACCGTCGCTCCATTCCAGCCTTCGTTCGCCGAGGTGATGGCCTGCAAGTGGCTCACTGAACCCGAGCTCGGGGTGTACACGCAGGAGTATGGCCGCACAGGATTTCAAGGCGCGTTGCAGGCATATCGCGTGTTTTCCGATCCTGAGCTGAACGCTGAGTTGCGCCTCTTTTCCGGCAAGACGATCGATGTCCCGTCGCTCTTCATTGGCGGCCGCAGCGATTGGGGCACTTATGCGGCGCCCGGCGCGCTGGATGTCATGAGGACGAAAGCGGCGACGAGAATGGGTGACATAGAGCTTATCGACGGCGCCGGTCACTGGATTCAACAGGAGCAGCCGGCTCGGCTCAGCGAGCTGCTGCTCGCCTTCGCGAGGGAGACGGGGAGAGCGGACCACACCAGCGGTTAGTGGGGAATGCGTGGCGTAGCTCCTCCAACATTGCCGGGCTTGCAGATCACCGTTTTGTCAGATCGGTCACGCTTCGGTGATGCGTCGGGTTTGGACGGTCTGGTCGGGCGTGGACTTCCTCGCCTGGCTAGCCGCGATTGGGGAGTGACGCATGCTTCGTGACGTTGAACATCGTCTTGATGACGACATCTGGCTCGGCTGGTCGCTGTCAATCAGCCAGGGTCTTGCGATCGCCAGGTCGCGGATCTGAAAACCCCCTCTGGGCATCTTCGTATTCGGTGGAGCGATCAGGATCATCGGCTCACTACACAGAGGACGGACGTGGAACGCATCGAGCGGAGGCTGGTTGTACACAACGGCCATGTCGACCCGTCGGTCCAGCACCCATTCCTGAAGAGAGCTGCTCTGTCCTTCGCGGATGTGCAATGAAACGCGCAGATACACGGCCCTGAACTGCGGACCAGTTCTCTCGTGACCGTCGTGCTGCTGGCGATTACGAACAGAAAGGACGCGAGATGACCACCTGGCAACCAAGTATGCGTACCCCCGACCCGGCGATTCGCGTATTGGACAAGCGATTCGAACGTTACCGCCTCGCACATGCAAAGGTCGAGCGCTTGTGGACAGGATGCCGTTGGCCACCCGCACGCGAGATTCGCCGCTTCTTTCGACCGCTGACAAGCGATGCCACAAACACCTTGACACCGTGCGTCAAAGCTCTATAGTTCACCACATGGTGAAGTGTCCTGTAAGTCAACTAGATCGTACGTTTTCCGCGCTGACTGATCCTACGCGGCGTGCCATTCTTGCGCGTCTGGAGCGGGAGCCGAAACTTTCCGTCACGGAAATCGCACGCCCATTGCCGCTCAAGCTGCCGGCCGTCATGAAGCATCTGGATGTGCTCAGCGAGGCTGGCCTGATTACGCGCGCCAAGCATGGCCGAACCGTGTCGGTGCAACTGGTGGCCGGGCCGATGGAAGAGGCCATGGCGTGGCTCAGACGCTATGAGCGATTCTGGTCCGCGAACCTCGACCGGCTTGCTGACTTTGTCGAAGGAGAAGAGTAGATGATGCACACGCCGAGTCTCACGATCGTGCGGCGCCTCAAGGCACCGCCCCAAAAGGTCTATGCCGCATGGACGCGGCCGGAGTTGATGGCGCGCTGGTGGGGACCCGACGCGGGGCCGGTACTCAGCGCGGAGGCCGACGCGCGAGTAGGCGGCCGGTTCCGCGTGGTGTTCCAGACGCTCGACGGCGAAACCCATGAGTGCCGCGGCGAATATCAGGAAGTAGACGCAGACCGCAAGCTCGTGTTCACGTGGCAATGGGTCACGCTGCCCGAGCGCCGCTCGCTCGTGACCATTACGTTTCGCCCGGTCGACGAAGGCACTGAAATGAACTTCACGCACTCGCAGCTATTCGACGAAGCGACACGCGACAGTCATGATGCCGGCTGGAAAGGTGCGTTCGAAAAGCTGGGCGCATTGATCGAGGACCTCGGCGGCAAGAACGTTTGAGGCGCTCAAAAGCGCAGTATCGAACAAGGTGAACATATACCGGAGACATCGTATGCAGCTCTATTATTCAGAGACGCTGGCCCCACGGAAGGCTTGCGCGGTCGCCCGTTATTTAGGCATACAAATCGAATATACCTATCTCGACCTCAGCAAGGGCGAGCATCTGAAGCCGGCATACTTGACCGTCAACCCGAACGGCAAGGTTCCATGTCTGGTGGACGGACAAGCAAGTATCTGGGAGGCCGACGCGATCATTTGCCACCTCGCGCAACGTGCGCAATCGCCGTTATGGCCCAAAGAGCCTGAACGGCAGACCGACGTGCTGCGCTGGCTCAGTTGGAATAGCCAGCATTTCTATCGACACGGCGGAACTCTTTACTTCGAGCACCTTATCAAACCAGCCATAGGTCTCGGCGCGCCGGACAGCGCGAACATTGCTGAAGCGCAGCGATGGTTTGGCAAACACGCAGCGGTGCTGGACCGGCACCTCACAGACCGGACATGGCTGCTCGGCGATCAGATGAGCATCGCGGATTTCTCGGTCGCCGTCACGCTGCCCTATGCCTCGCGTGCGGCGATGCCGCTCGACGAGTTTCCGAATGTTGCGCGCTGGCATGAGCAGCTGAACGAACTCGAAGCGTGGCGCAATCCGTTTCCTTCGCGCTCCACTGAAGCGGCCCTTGTCTGAAAGTACCGGCTTTGCCCCACGAAGTACCCCGTTTGCCCCACGAGCGCCCGGCAGCGGCGCTGGGCGGCTTGCTTCCCGGCGCTTCGCAGTAGACGCCAAGCACCTGGCCAGTGCACATGCCAGTCTCGGGTTGGACCGGCATCTAACATTCAGATGGTCGCAAAAGGTCCATTTGCAACTAGTCACTAAACGGCATGGTGATTGTCGTTGATTGCCGGCGAGGCTTGGCACGCTGCGGCAGTTGCCGTCGGGCTACCGGATTTAACTACGCCGACGAACACGGTCAACGCCTCGGGAAGATCCATTGCCAAATATTACTGGGTTCTGTCGGCACTGATACTGCGTTTATCAAGCTGCGGTTCATTAATACAGTGCTCGGCATGACGACGCGCGGACCAGCCGGTTCGCACCGCGCCATTCATGCGAGGACTTCATGAGCCCACAGTTTCGCCCGCTGCACCTGTCGCCAAGGCTTGCGCTAGTCGCGACGAGCCTTGGCTTTTTCGTCGTCTGTCTCGACGTGACGGTCGTGAACGTCGCGCTCGCCCGGATACGCGCCAGCCTCGCGATGGACTCGACGACACTCGAATGGGTCGTTAATGCCTATACGTTGGCTTTTGCCAGTCTGCTGCTCACAGCGGGCGCACTCGCCGATCGTTCGGGCGCGCGGCGCGTCTTCGTCGGCGGCTTAGCGGTATTTACCTGCGCATCCATCGCGTGCGCCTTGTCGGCTAACGCGACGCTGCTGATCGTATCGCGCCTCGTCCAGGGCGCGGGCGCGGCGCTATGCGTGCCGTCGTCACTGGCACTACTCGGCGCCGCGTTTCCGGACGCCGAGGCGCGTGCGAAAGCCGTCAGTATTTGGGCCGGCACGGCGGCGCTCGCGTTAGGCGCGGGGCCGCTGGTGGGCGGCCTGCTGGTGGACCGCTTCGGGTGGCCGTCAATCTTCCTGATCAATGTGCCGGTCGGCGTCGCGGGCATCTGGCTTACGCTTGCCCATGCGCCGGAGACCGTGTTCAATTGCGGCCGCCGCATTGATCTGGCCGGCCAGATGCTCGCCGTGGTCACGCTTGCCGCGCTAACGTACGCCGTGGTCGAAAGCGGGCGTCTCGGTTGGACGAGTTCCACCGTGCTGTCAGCGCTCGCACTGTCGGCAGTGATGGGTGGGTTGTTCATCGCGGTCGAGGCATGGCAGGATCAACCTCTTTTGCCGCTCACGTTGTTTCGCAACGCCGCCGTCACCGTGAGTGCGTTAACCGGGTTGTCGCTGAACTTTGGATACTACGGACTCATGTTCGCGATGAGTGTGTTCTTTCAGAGCGTGCGTCACGACACGCCGCTCGAGACCGGACTTGCGTTTCTGCCGATGACGGCGGTTGTCGCGGTCGCCAACGTTGTATCCGGCAGGCTCGCCGCGCGTTTCGGCTACCGCGTGCCGATGCTCTACGGACAAGTGCTAGCCGCGCTTGGCTATGTCTCACTGCTGTCCGTGCGTGCCGACGGCAGCCCCCTTGTGACGGCGTTGCCGCTCCTGGCGGTCGGCATTGGCGTTGCGCTCGCGGTCCCGTCGATCAACACGGCGGTCCTGACGAATGTCGCGCCGTCTTATGTCGGCATCGGCTCCGGCGTACTGAATAGTGCGCGTCAGATCGGCGGTGTGTTGGGGGTCGGTGTGTTCGGCTTACTGGTCCGGCCGGAGTCGAACGACCTCGTGCATGGGTTGCATCTGGCGGTGATGCTGGCATTTCTTTTGACGCTCTTTAGCCTTGCGACAGCGCGAGCGCTGCTTGGTGGAGCTAGTGGAACAAGTGTGGATCGGTCTCCCGGAGAAGCCGTCCGATTCCATGATGCTAGCGAGCGGCACGATGGCAGCAAAACCGGCCCAATCTCCCAGCGACAGACCTGAAATCCGCAGTGCGGCATCGCGATTGCTGAGGGCAAGGCAATCAGACACTCGCTTCTGAACGCAATGTCGGCGTCGCTGCTAGCGTAAGACGACGGTGAGCATGCGCCAGAATTTCAGGCATTCAAGCGGAGATGGATATGGCACTGCCTCTTTCTAATCGTAACCGGCGCGGTTTCATGGGCCTTCTGGGCTCTGCAGTGGCCTTTGCCACGTGTTCGTGCGGCGCCGGCCAGGCGTTTGCGCAGCAACCGACTGAACCCCGCGGGGCGATTCCGGGCAGCGGCAAATCAGAGAAGAGCAAGATGCTGGGGATGGGCGCTGACGTATTGCAAAACCGCGCCCCTATTGACGCGATCAATATGTACCTGAACGGGTTCCACTTCTATGCGGACGACATGGGAAGGCAGGTCGAGGCCCATCATTACTGCCACCACATTAACGAAGATTTTTTCCAGTGCGTTATTTACGACGGCAACAAGTCGGACTCCCGGCTCATCGGTATTGAATACATCGTTTCCGAGAAGCTATTCAAGACCTTGCCTGACGAGGAAAAGCCGCTTTGGCACAGCCACCGCCACGAAACCACGTCTGGTGAACTTGTAATGCCTGGCATTCCAATGCCAGTCGAACACACGGCCATCGCTTTGCTGGTCAACACATACGGGAAGACTTGGCACACATGGCAGATCGACAGGGATTCGGCGCTGCCTATTGGGATCCCGCAGCTGATGATGGGATTTACCCAAGACGGTCAGCTCAGCGCGGAAATGATCCAGAGCCGCGATAAGGAACTCAACATATCGACCGCGAAAGAGCGTAAAAACCGGGAAGACCTTGCGAAGTCAGCCCGACCCATTCAGCCTGGAGCCGATGCGTGGCAGTCGGGACAAGCGCCACAACTAGTCTTGAGCAAACTTCCGTTGAAAAACGGGAGGGGGTCCGAATTCTCGAAATGACATGGCCCAGTCAGGTGTTGATCTCGGGTGTCACGTATGTCTGGACCGACGAAGGGTGGCTGTGTCTGGCGGCCGCGCTGGAGCTGTTTCCGTATCGAAGTGTTTTATAACCGCAGTCGTCATTTATCGCTCGCACGGTAAAATCCGGTTTTAAGAATCCCGGCCTACCATGCTCGCGCTGAAGCTAACTCTGGTTCCGCTTTTCGTGCTCGTCGTCTCGATGTCCGGCAGGTGGTGGGGACCATCGATCGCTGGATGGCTGGCGGGACTGCCCGTGGTAGCCGGGCCTATTTTGTACCTCTTGACGCTTTCGCACGGCGCCGCGTTCGGAGCCCGCGCGGCGACCTTATCGCTGGCCGCGATCCTCGCGTCCGAAGCGTTCAATTTCGCTTACGCCTGGACATGCAGGTCGCTGACGTGGCCACTCGCGCTACTTGCAGGCATAACCGTCTGGTTCCTGTCTGCATGCGGCCTCTCGCTCATGCCGACATCGCCCCTCTGGGCCTTGATCGCCGCAGTCACGGCTGTGACCGTTGGACAGTCGTTCTTGCCGAGAACATCGGCCGTTGCGGCCGGTGCGCCGCTGTCGAGACTCGATTTGCCTGGCAGGATGATTGCCGGGGCTCTGCTGACTTTCGCTGTCACGTCCATATCGAGCCGGGCCGGCCCGACGTGGAGCGGGTTGCTCGCGGTCTTCCCGCTGCTCGGGATCATCCTTTCCGTTTCGTCGCATCGCGCTCACGGTCCGGCATTTGTGATTTCGCTACTCCGGGGCATGGTGCTGGGACGCTTCTCATTCGCCGCATTCTGCCTCCTGCTGACCTTCGCGCTACCCCATCAACGACCCATCTGTGCTTTTGCCGAAGCGGCGTTGCTCGCCATGCTTGTGCAGTGGTGCACGAAGCGCGTCGCGGCCAGCCGGCTACGAGCACCGGTCGCCGCTGCTGAATGACGCTGCTGAGTGACGCTGCTTGTGCAGCGTCACTTCTTCACACACGAATGAGGCAGTGCCGGCCACTACCCCAGATTCGATGAAGGCCCAGCCTGGCACTATCGTTGGCCAGGAGGTGCTGCCGAACCTCATAGCCGCGCCAGCATCAACTCCAGATTCTGAACCGCAGCGCTGGATGCGCCCTTGCCAAGGTTGTCGAAAACAGCGGACAGGAGAACCTGACCGTTTTCCTCGTTATGAAAAACGTTGAGGTGCATGTCGTTCGTACCGTTCAGCACCTCGGGATCCAGGTAACTCAAGGTACTCGATTCGCGTTGTGGCAAGACGCGTACGTGCGTGCATTGAGCATAGTGACGTGCCAGGCAAGCATGCAAGGTTGCGCCGTTCACACCCGGTGCGAGCAGCCGCAAATCCAGCGGCACCGTCACCACAATGCCCTGGCGAAACGCCCCTATGGCAGGAACGAAGATGGGTCGGTGCGCGAGTTGGGCGTAACTCTGGATTTCCGGCGTGTGCTTGTGCGCGAGTTGCAATCCATAGACTTTGTATGAAGGCGCGTTAGCGGCTTCGGGCCCTTCATACTCTTCCAGCCCGGCGCGTCCGCGTCCGGAGTAGCCGGACGTCGCGTGAATGCTGATGGGGTAGCTTCCTGGTATGAGCCCAGCCTGCGAAAGGGGACGCAGCAAGCCGATTGCCCCCGTGGGATAGCAGCCAGGATTGGTGACGCGCTGGGCAATCGCGATCCGCTCTGGTTGTTCTGGCGTCATTTCGGGAAAGCCGTATGTCCAGCCAGGCTGTATACGGTGCGCCGAGCTGGCGTCGATGACCCTGACCGCAGGATTAACGATGGCTGCCACGGCCTCGCGTGCGGCGGCGTCGGGCAGACAGAGAATGGCGATGTCGCAGGCGTTGATGGCTTGCGCGCGACGTCGCGCATCTTTTCGGTCATCGGCGGTAAGCGAGAGCAGCGTTATGTCGGTCCGGCCGTGCAGACGTTCACGGATTTGCAGCCCTGTGGTGCCCTGGTCGCCATCGATGAAAACAATTGGAGCGGTCATGAACGGGATACTCCGAGTGGTTATAAGGCCAAGCGAACCACATGATCCCGCAATGGATACAATAGGAGAAGTTGAATTTCATGACCTTGAGATTCAGGTTTTCTGAATGAGGACGCCGACATGCGAGAGATCAGCCTGGACCGCTTGCGCACCCTTATCGCGATCACCGAGCGTGGGTCGTTTGCAGAGGCAGCGCGTGCACTGAATCTGGCGCCTCCGACAGTCAGCCTGCATATCGCCGAACTCGAAGCGCGCATCGGGGCGCCGCTCCTTTCGCGAAAGCGCGGGCAGATAAAGCCCTCGGCGATAGGAGAGGTGCTGGTGGAGCGCGCGCGGCGACTGCTTGCGGATGCTGAGCAGGCGCTTGACGATGTCCAACGCCAGGTACAGGGGCTTGAAGGGCGCGCCAGAATCGGCGCTTCGACCGGCGCAATCGCCCACCTGTTGCCTCAGGCGCTAGAAGTGTTGCGCCAGCACCACCCCGCTATCGACGTACAGGTTGCAGTCCTCACCTCGTCCGAAACGTTGTCCCGGCTGGCAGCTGGGACGCTAGACGTTGGGCTGGTGGCCTTGCCTCAGCCTCCCGTAGCCGGACTCGTAATAACGCCTTGGAGGCGCGACCCGGTGATGGCCTTTGTGCCGGCGCATTGGCAGTGCCCGGCGCGCGTTACCCCTGAATGGCTCGCCGCCCAGCCTCTCATTCTCAATGACGCCAGCACGCGTCTTTCACGTCTGACAACGGAGTGGTTCAGCACCGCAGGGCAGCATCCCGCGCCTCGCATACAGCTGAACTACAACGACGCGATCAAGAGCCTTGTGGCGGCAGGCTATGGCGCCGCGCTGCTACCTCATGAGGCAACTGCGCCGCCAACCGACAAGCGCATAGTCATGCGACCGCTGCGCCCGGCGCTGTGGCGTCAGCTCGGCATTGCTCATCGCGCTGGGTACGTTGAGCGTGCCACGCAACACGTGCTTGAAGTGTTGCGGGATTTGCGATTTAGATAGTTTTTGGACAGCGTGCTCTGCAGTGGCTAATGGTTGTCGGCGGAGAAGATGGAACGGCCGCATGAATGGCGCTATTGACGACTCGCCATTGATCGACCCATTGAATCGCATTTCGCATTGGTCCAGAACGGACGTCCGGGAAGGCGCATCAGCCGTTGAGCTCAAAGTGCCGGCAGTAATGCCTTTTCGGTAGGGCATTGACGCGACCACAGACCATCCGGTCGCCGCTCGAGCCGCATCCCGCAAGTCCCCGCACGACAACTAGTCTCAACTTCCCGGCACGAAGGCGGAAAACGCAGAAGTCTCGGCATGCGTTCGCGACTTCAATGGCTATTCTTCAGACGCTGTGACCAACGCCTTGCCGGTCGGTTATGCGGGTCGTGCCAGCCATTCTGCGATTGCGCGAAGGGGGAGATGTGAGACTTCCGGAATCAACCCGGTCCGCGCGACGCGCACTGCATCGTCGACAGCCGAACCGAACGCTCTGGGTTGCCACTGGCATTTCGCTAACGGGCCTGTGCTTCGGGCATGCGACGCTCGCAGCGGGACCACTTCCGCAAGGCGGCACCTATGTGGCCGGCACGGGCGCGATAGCAGGCCAGGGCAACGGCCTCGTCATTACGCAACCGGGTTCGACACGCGGCGTGATCGACTGGAACAGTTTTTCAATCGGCAGGAACAACACCGTCACCTTCAACAACGGCTCCGGCGCGACGCTGAACCGGGTGACGGGCGGTGTGCCATCCGCGATCTTCGGCAAGCTCACTGCAACGGGCAGCCTGTATGTGATCAATCCGCAAGGCATCGTCGTCGGGCCTTCGGGCGTGATCGGCACGGGCGGCCGTTTCGTCGCGTCCACGCTCGATGTCTGCAACTGCGCGTTCATGCACGGCGCTGACGCGCTTACTCTCTCGGGCGACTCTGACGCAAGCGTGATCAACCTCGGCAAGATCGGCTCCAGTGGCGGCGATGTGTTCCTGATTGCCCGACGCACGGTCATTAACGCGGGCGCCGTGGCAGCGCCCAACGGCACAGTGGAACTGGCAGCCGGCGAAAAGGTCCTGTTGCAGGACCTGAGCAGTAGCAGGCAGGTCTTCGTACAGAGTGGCAGTCAGGGCACGGTCGTCAACCGGGGGCGGATCGAGGCCGCACAGATCAGCCTGCAGGCCGCAGATGGCAACGTCTACGCGCTTGCCGGTGGCGGCACGCGCGTCCGCGCGACGGGCACCGCGAATCGGCAAGGTCACGTGTGGCTCGTCGCCGATGATGGGCGTGTCGCGCAGTACGGCACGATCGCCGCGAGCAACGCTGGCGGCAGCGGTGGGACGGTCGATACTCAAGCGGCGCAACCAACGTTCGGCAAGCACGCGGCCGTTCTCGCTGGCCAATGGAATCTGTCGAGCGACACTTTCACGATAGATGATGCCGCGGCTCGCGCGTTGCAGCGCAGCCTGAACGCAGGTACATCAGTCGATGTCATGACCACGGCCACGAACGCGAACGGCGCGACAGGCGACCTCAGCGTTGCGTCGAGCCTTAGCTGGAGCGGCCCGGCTTCGCTCACGCTCGCCGCCTATCGCAACGTCTTGCTGACCACGGGCACCACCGTTGCGAACAACGGCACGGGCAGTCTGACCTTGCGCGCCGACGCATCCGCAATAGACAACGGCGGCAGCGTCATCAACAACGGTAGCATCGACTGGTCGAAAAGTACGGGAATCGTCAGCGCACTCTACGATATGAACGGTAGTCACAGTCCCGGCCGTCTGGTGAGCAACCCCGCCTGGAGCACACCGCGCTACAGCGGACTTGTGCAGCAGATAACCGGCTATCAACTCGTCAATTCGGTCGCGGACCTGCAGAACATCGCAAACAATCTCGCAGGCGTCTATGCGCTCGGCAAGAATATCGACGCGAGCGCGACGAGTACTGCCATCGCCTTCGTTTCGATCGGCAGCGCGACCGCGCCTTTCACCGGGCAACTGGATGGCATGGGCCATGTCATCGACAGGTTCAGTCAACGTGACCAGAGTTCGGGTTCGCCTGCGGCCGGCCTGTTTGGCGTGATTGGTCCCGCAGGGGTCGTTCGCAATGTCGGCATGACGAACGCCGACATAGCGACTAACGTCTATTACCCGGCTGGAATCCCGTTCGGGATTCTCGCCGGGCAAAACGAGGGCTTGATTACTTACGCTTACAGCAGTGGCGTTCGCAGCGCTGGCTCTTTCGAGGGGGCGGAGGTTGGAGGTCTGGTGGGGCGCAACGACGGTCTGATCGAACGATCGTCGAGCACTGCGGCGCTCAGCAATGGCGGCTTGCTTGGCGGGCTTGTCGGCGCCAATTTCGGCACCGTTAGTCAGTCCTATATGAATGGAATAGTAAGCCCGAACGTTCACGGCCAGGGTGGCGGTCTGGTGGGCCACAACGGGGGAACGGTGTCACAGTCGTACGCAAGCGGAGAGACCTTCGGCCTTTTTTCCGCAGGTGGATTGGCTTACTCGAATGGCGGTGTGATCGAACAGTCGTTCGCGTCAGGCGCGGTCCGAGGGCCCTCATATCAAGGTCCGACCTACGGCACGTATGGCGCAATCGTGGGGTACAACGACGGGGGAACGATTGCCCCCAACGTCTACTGGGACAAAGAAACAACGACGCGGCTGGCAAGTACGGGGGCTGGCACGCAACTGCCCGCGGCGAACGGCCTGACAAGCGCGCAGATGAGTAGCCCGGCCAGCTTTGACGCATTCTGGGACTTCAGTGCGACTGGGGCGTGGGCCATGCCGGCGGGCGCGACTCACCCGGTCCTGCGTTGGCAGTTGGCGCAATAGGCGCTGTGGTGAACTCGGGGCGGGCGCCGTGGAGCCGCCGCCCCGACCGGCTAATCAAAATAAGGCGCCAATACCCCTTCGATCCAGTCCATGAAGGTCCGCACGCGTGGCGACAGATTACGTCGATGCGCCACCACGAGCGACGCGGCGAGAGGCTCGGGACGTAAGTCGGGCAGAACCTCCACTAGCGCGCCGCTTTCAATGTGATGCGCGAGCGCCAGATATCCCGCCTGTATCAGCCCTATGCCCGCAAGCCCGGCTGCATGATAGGTCTGCACACTGTTGACCTGCATCGCGCCTGGCAACGCAAGCGACGCGTAGCCGTTGCCGTCTGGGTACTCCCATCCGGCATGCTTCGCGCCGAGTGTCAGCGTGTAATGCACCATCCTGTGTCCCTGGCTGCGCAGATCATCGAGCGTATGCGGTATGCCGTGCCGTGCCAGATAGCTCGGGCTCGCCGCGTTGGTCATGCGCAGCTTGCCCAGCGGTCGGGCAATCAGGCTCTCGTCGGCAATCGGACCCAGACGGATCACGCAATCAAACCCTTCCTGCACGAGATCGACGCGCCTATCGGTGCTGGAAAGCTCCAGTTGCAAATCTGGATGCGCTGCCATGAGTTCCGGCAGTGCGGGAACCACGACGCTTCGCGCCAATTCGGTGGGCATGTCGACACGCAATCTTCCCCGTAGCGGTGTGCCATTGCCCGAGAACATCGACTGCAATTCCTGCACGTCGGCCAGCAGATCGCGAGCCCGGGAATAAAAGGCGCGTCCATCTTCAGTAAGTTGCACACTTCGCGTAGTCCGATGCAGGAGAGTGGCTCCCACATCCCGCTCGAGCTCACGGATCACCATAGAGACACGTCCCTTCTGGATGCCAAGGCTTTCCGCCGCACGCGTGAAGCTCGTCATTTCGGCGACACGGGCAAAGATCAGAAGCGCGTCAAGGTTTTGCATTGTTCACTCAGGAAGTAACAGAACGTTATCTTTGTCGTTATTTATAGCTCAATTGGGACTCAGTAGACTAGCTTCCCATGTCATCCGCAGGACAACCTGAACGAAAGGGAATAACCATGAATCAGCACACCTCTCCGGTTAAAACTGTCGCCGTCTACCACTCTGGCTATGGGCATACCGAGCGTATGGCCAGAGCTATTGCCGAAGGCGCGGGCGCAGTGCTCGTCACGATCGATAACGAGGGCAACATTGCCGAGGATGCGTGGGAAACGCTTGCCGGCGCGGATGCCATCCTGTTTGGCTCGCCGACCTACATGGGCGGCCCCAGCTGGCAGTTCAAGAAGTTTGCTGACGGTTCCTCGAAGCCCTGGTTCGAAGGCCGGTGGCAAAACAAGGTCTTTGGCGGCTTTACCAATAGTGCGAGTCTGAACGGCGACAAGCTCAATACGCTCGAATACTTTTTCCTGCTGGCTGGTCAGCATGGCGGCATCTGGGTCGGCATGGATATCAAGCCGGCAAACGTCAAGGCGTCAATGCGCGACGACCTGAATCGCATGGGCTCGTACATCGCGCCGATGGCGCAGACACCTGCCGATGCGACGCCTGAAGAGATGTCGCCGGGAGATCTCGAGACGGCCCGCCGCTATGGTGCCCGCGTCGCGATGATCGCCGGGCAGTTGCGGGCCGGCAGACATCAAAGCAACTGAAACTTTGTTGCATGAGGAAGGGAGGCGCCAGGCCGCCACATTTTATCCAGCCAATCTCGAAGGGAACTGCCATGAAATACAAGCAACTTGGCCGCACCGGCCTGTTTGTTTCCGAACTGTGCCTCGGCACGATGACGCTGGGCGGCAATGCCGACGCCGGCATGTGGGCGGCGATCGGCGCGGTCGGCCAGGACGAGGCGAACCGACTGATCGCCCGCGCGCTTGCCGAGGGAATCAACTTCATCGACACCGCCGACGTATATTCATTCGGCCAGTCAGAACGCCTCGTCGGACAGGCGCTCAGAGACCTCGGGGTGCGACGCAGTGAGATCGTGCTTGCTACGAAGACAGCTGGCGCGATGGGCCCCAAACCGAACGATCAGGGGGCGTCGCGTGGTCACATCATGGATTCTGTGCAGAGGAGCCTGGAGCGTCTTCAGGTCGACCATATAGACCTGTACCAGATACACGCCAGCGATCCTGTCACCCCGATTG
The DNA here is from genome assembly GCF_000472545.1 of Burkholderia sp. WSM2232. Classification (GTDB taxonomy): domain Bacteria; phylum Pseudomonadota; class Gammaproteobacteria; order Burkholderiales; family Burkholderiaceae; genus Paraburkholderia. Next base: position 120,683 of record NZ_AWZV01000019.1, read on the forward strand.
ACGAGACGCTGCGTGCGCTCGACGATCTTACGCGGCAGGGGCTGGTTCGTTATGTCGGCGTCTCAAACTGGCGGGCAGGCAAGATCGGCAAGGCGCTCGGACTGAGCCAGGCGCTGCACGCTACGCGCTTCGAGACGCTGCAGGCGTACTATTCGATTGCCGGACGTGACGTCGAGCGCGAGCTGGTACCGCTCGCCATCGAGGAGCGGATGGGGCTTCTCGTCTGGTCGCCGCTGGCCGGCGGATTGCTGTCGGGCAAGTTCGGCCCCGGCGCTCCGACTGAAGAAGGTTCGCGGCGCAGCCATTTTGATTTTCCCCCGGTCGATCTCGAACGGGCCTGGTCGTGCGTTGCGGAAATGCGCAGCATTGCCGACGCGCGCGGTGTCTCGGTTGCCCGGATCGCGCTCGCCTGGATACTCGCCAGGCCGTATGTCACGAGCGTCATCATCGGTGCCAAACGGGTCGAACAGCTCGAAGATAATCTGGGTGCAGTCGATATCGTCCTGACCGAAGAAGAGCTTGCGCGTCTTGAAGCCGTGAGTGCTCTGCCTCCCCATTATCCCGGCTGGATGATCGAGCGTCAGGAGTCGGGCCGGATCCCTGCGGCTTTCAGCGGGGGCGGGGCGAAATAGAATCGGCTGCTGCACATCAATATTTTCGACGCGGGCGGTTGCGAATACCCGCCACGCGTTGCATTGCGTGCGTCCAGCACGAAAGAGAGATCAACATGCCAAAGGGTTATTTAATCGCACATGTTAGCGTCTCAGACGCAACTGCTTACTCCGCATATGCAAAAGCCGCAGGCGATGCAATGAAGAATTTCAGCCCCAAGGTCATTGCGGCGTGGGGACAATATGAAAACCTGGAAGGGGAGGCGCACGAGCGGCATATGGTCCTCGAGTTCGATTCGCTTGCCGAGGCGAGGCGTTTCTACGAGAGCCCCGAATACCAGGCGGCCAAGGCGCTCCGCGCAGGGGCTGCGACGGGGACCTTTGTTATTGTGGAAGGGGCTCTGTGATCTTGGGCGGGGAGAGTGGAGCATTAGCCCTTGGGGCTGTGATCGGGTCGACGCACAGTACAACGCCGCGAACCAGTTGACGCGTTGGGCGGGTAAGACATTCTCATACCACCTTAGCGGCAATGTCGTTGGGGACGGAATTAATCAGTATAACTGGGACGGGCAGGGCCTACGGAGACCGACGGCCCGCACTTGCCTCACTACGAACTGTATTACATTCCACAAACAGATCGCGCTCTGCGCCTATCCCCCACCTTCAACCCGTCACAACCGCTCGATCAACGCCATCGCCGCGGCCGGATTGCGTTCCTTAAACCCGCTGATCACATAAAGATAAACATCGCGCGCCGCTGCTTTGGCGGCCGCCTCGCCGCATGTTTCCAGGTCCCCTGGCGTCGTCCCCGCGGCCAGCTCGCGTGCACGCGCTGCCCATGCGTCCAGTGCTTTTGCTGAGTAACCTTTGGCCTGTTTGTCCGTGGTGCCCATGATGCGGGCATACACGAACGGCGCGGTCACGTCGGCGATTTGCGGGTAGGCGCTGTCTCCTGCAAGCACCACTGCGACCTTGTGCTTGCGTGCCAGCGCAATGAATTCCGGCGTCCTGAAGCTGTCGTTGCGCACTTCGATCGCATGTCTAAGCTTCACACCCTCGATACTCGCAGGCAGCAGCTTCAGAAAGGCCTCGAAATCTTCGCCGTCGAACTTCTTGGTTGGCGCAAACTGCCAGTTGATAGGCCCGAGCTTCTGTTTGAGCAGCAGCACTCCACTTGCGAAAAAACGCTCGATGGTCTCGCCGGCGTCCGCCAGTACTTTTCGATTAGTCGCGTAACGCGGCGCCTTGAGCGAAAACACGAAATCTTCCGGCGTTTCCTGATACCACTTTTCATAGCTCGCCGGTTTTTGCAAACCGTAGAAGGTCCCGTTGATTTCAATTGAAGTGAGATGCCGGCTCGCATACTCGAGTTCGCGGCTTTGCGTCAGATCGTCCGGATAGAACGTGCCGCGCCAGGGCGCGTAAGTCCAGCCGCCTATGCCAATCCTGATCTTGCCGCCTTTCGTGGTGCTAGTGGTCTTTGCGCTGGCTGACGGCCTTGCGGCTTTTGCGGACTTGGTTTCTGCCACCTGGTATTCTCCTTCTGGCTGCGCTACAGCGACGGGTAGACCCATAGATTAGCGTTTTTTTCCGCGCCCGGGCGCGCCTACGGGAAGCATAGAAACCTGTCTGGCTATTCGCCACCCGCCGGTTTCGCTGCGTGCGCGGCCGCTGCACGCGTGGCTTCGTCGAAACGCCGGTTGGCTTCCGCCACTTCCGCTCTGAACTGCTGCAACGCACTCACCGCGGCATCGGGAGGCGTCAGCGCGGCCCACAGTACTTCGATCAACTGATCGGCGGTTGCGTCGATGTCGGTATGCCGGTGCGCGAGCGTCGCGTCCCACAACACGTGCTCCATGGGGCCGAATACCATCGAGCGCAACAAACGCAAAGGCATGTCCGCGCGAATCTGGCCGCTTTCCTGGCCCTGCGCCAATACGCGCATCAGCGGTGCGGTGTAGCGGCGCTGCAATTCGGTCAGCGCCTCGCTCAACTCGTGATGCCGCGCGCGTCCTTCCGAGAGCACCAGTGCGCACAGATCGGTGCCGTTCACGAGCATCAAGCGCAAATGCGTTCGCACGATGAAGGCGAACTGCTGACGCACGGTGCCGTCGCGCGGCAGCCCGGCTTCAATCGCACCGATAATTTCGTCGTACCAGTCGCCGATCACCCGTGCACACAACTCGCGCTTGCCGCGGAAGTAGCTGAACACGGTCGCCTCGGAAACGCCTAGGCGCTGAGCGATCTCCGCAGTCGTGGCGCGCTCGTAGCCCTTTTGGGAGAACACGTCGCGGCCCGCCTGAAGAATCTCCTTCACGCGCTGCTGCGACTTGCGCCCGGCGGGCTGGCGCCGCGAGGCGGGCAGTTCGGGCTTGAGATCAGGCGTCATATGAGTCACGTTCAGATTTGAGGGGCGCGTGCGGCGTGCGGGGAGGGCTCTAATGGATGCTATCACAGAGCTGGTACCGATTATCCCGCGTGGCTACTTTTCTGAGTCACACTCAAAATTACCTATTGACGCTTACGTAAATCTGGCGTGAAATGCGCGTTGAGCGTCGCGCGCCTCGCCGCGAGCCTGAACATGCGGTCCTCGAGGCCGCCTGAGCATGCTGGAGCCCGCCTGGCCGCACAACGAAATTCGCCGGCAACCCGCCGCCGGCCGTCAATGAAACCTGGAGACACCGCAATGAGCAACCTGCCCGGCTTGCAATTCCCACTCGGCGAAGAAATCGAAATGCTGCGCGACAGCATTGCGGGTTTCGCTGCGAAAGAGATCGCGCCGCGTGCCGCTGAGATTGATCGCACGGATCAGTTTCCGATGGACCTGTGGCGCAAATTCGGCGACTTGGGTGTGCTCGGCATGACGGTTTCCGAGGAATATGGCGGCGCGAACATGGGTTACACCGCGCACATGGTCGCAATGGAAGAGATCTCGCGCGCATCGGCTTCGGTCGGCCTTTCGTATGGCGCGCATTCCAATCTGTGCGTGAACCAGATCCATCGCAACGGTACCCAGGCGCAAAAGCAGAAGTATCTGCCGAAGCTGGTTTCCGGCGAACATGTCGGCGCGCTCGCCATGAGCGAGCCGAACGCCGGCTCGGACGTGGTCAGCATGAAACTGCGCGCCGACAAGAAAGGCGATCGCTATGTGCTGAACGGCACGAAGATGTGGATCACCAACGGCCCGGATTGCGACACGCTGGTCGTCTACGCGAAGACCGACCCTGAAGCGAATTCGCGCGGCATTACCGCGTTTATCGTCGAGAAAGGCATGAAGGGTTTCTCGGTCGCGCAGAAGCTCGACAAGCTCGGCATGCGCGGCTCGCACACGGGGGAACTCGTGTTTCAGGACGTCGAAGTGCCGGAAGAAAACATTCTCGGGCAGCTGAACGGCGGCGTGAAGGTGCTGATGAGCGGTCTCGACTACGAACGCGCCGTACTTGCGGGCGGCCCGACCGGCATCATGGTCGCCGTCATGGACGCGGTCGTGCCGTATATCCACGACCGCAAGCAGTTCGGCCAGTCTATCGGCGAATTCCAGCTGATTCAGGGCAAGGTCGCCGATCTGTACACGACGTTCCAGGCATGCCGCGCGTATCTTTACGCGGTCGGCCGCCAATTGGACACGCTCGGCACGGAGCATGTGCGCCAGGTTCGCAAGGACTGCGCGGGCGTGATTCTCTACACGGCGGAAAAAGCCACGTGGATGGCGGGCGAAGCGATCCAGATTCTCGGCGGCAATGGCTATATCAACGAGTATCCCGTTGGGCGTCTGTGGCGCGACGCGAAGCTCTATGAAATCGGCGCGGGCACGAGCGAGATCCGCCGCATGCTGATTGGCCGCGAACTCTTTGCCGAAACGATGTAAGCCGAGCGACCAACAGGAGAACGACGCGATGCCCGTCATCGAATCCAGGCTCAATCCACGTTCCGACGACTTTCGCGCCAATGCCGCGGCGCTCGAGGCGTTGGTCGACGATCTTCGCGCGAAGGTCGAGCAACTTGCGCTCGGCGGCGGCGAGGCCGCGCGCGAAAAGCACATCGGGCGCGGCAAGCTGCTGCCGCGAGAGCGCATCGAAAAACTGCTCGATCCGGGCACACCGTTTCTCGAGTTCTCGCAACTCGCGGCCTACGGCATGTATAACGACGACGCGCCCGGCGCGGGCGTGATTACCGGCATTGGGCGCATCGCGGGTCACGAGTGTGTGATCGTCTGCAACGACGCGACGGTGAAGGGCGGCACATACTATCCGGTCACGGTCAAGAAGCACGTGCGCGCGCAGGAAATAGCCGCAGAAAACCGCTTGCCGTGCGTGTACCTTGTCGACTCGGGCGGCGCAAACCTGCCGAATCAGGACGATGTGTTTCCCGACCGCGATCATTTCGGCCGCATCTTCTACAACCAGGCGAACCTGTCGGCCGCGGGCATTCCGCAGATTGCCGTCGTCATGGGCTCGTGCACGGCGGGCGGCGCCTATGTGCCTGCGATGAGCGACGAGTCGATCATCGTCAAGAACCAGGGCACCATTTTTCTCGGCGGCCCGCCGCTCGTGAAAGCCGCTACCGGCGAAGTGGTGAGCGCCGAAGACCTCGGCGGCGGCGATGTGCACACGCGCCTGTCGGGCGTAGTGGACCATCTCGCGCAAAACGACGCACATGCGCTCGCAATTGCGCGCAGCATCGTCGGCAATCTGAACCGCACGAAGCACGTGCCGGTTCTGCTGCAGGAGCCGAAGCCGCCGCGCTATGACCTGAAGAGCATCTACGGCGTCATCCCTGTGGATACGCGCAAGCCGTTCGACATTCGCGAGGTGATCGCGCGCATCGTCGACGACTCCGCATTCGACGAATTCAAGGCGCGCTACGGCACCACCCTTGTGTGCGGCTTCGCGCATATCTGGGGCCATCCGGTCGGCATCATTGCAAACAACGGCATTCTGTTTTCGGAGTCGGCGCTCAAGGGCACGCACTTCATCGAGCTGTGCTGCCAGCGCAAGATCCCGCTCGTCTTTCTGCAGAACATCACGGGCTTCATGGTGGGCCGCAAGTACGAGAACGAAGGCATTGCGCGTAACGGCGCGAAGATGGTGACGGCCGTCGCCACGGCCAGGGTGCCGAAGTTCACGGTGATCATCGGCGGCTCGTTCGGTGCGGGCAACTACGGCATGTGCGGGCGCGCGTATTCGCCGCGCTTTTTGTGGATGTGGCCGAATGCGCGCATTTCGGTAATGGGCGGCGAGCAGGCCGCGTCGGTGCTTGCCACGGTGAGACGCGACGGCATCGAGAACCGTGGTGGGTCATGGAGCGCCGAAGAAGAAGAGGCTTTCAAACAGCCCATTCGCGAGCAATACGAGCATCAGGGGCATCCTTACTATGCAAGCGCGCGTCTGTGGGACGACGGCGTGATCGACCCGGCGCAAACGCGCGACGTGCTCGGCCTCGGTTTGTCGGCTGCCATGAATGCGCCGATAGAAGACACGCGCTTCGGCGTGTTCCGGATGTGATAGAGCGCGACGCATGGGAGCCGCCACGATGCAATACGACACACTGAACGTCGACATAGACGGATATGTCGCGACGCTCACGCTGAATCGCCCGGAAGTGCGCAACGCATTCAACGAAACCATGATCGCCGAGCTCACCTCGGCTTTCACGGCATTCGATGCGCGCGACGACATCCGCGCGATTGTGCTGGCCGCCAACGGCAAGGCGTTCTGCGCCGGCGCCGATCTGAACTGGATGAAGAAAATGGCCGGCTACTCGGACAACGAGAACCGCGCCGACGCAATGTTGCTCGCCAATATGCTGTCATCCATTTATCGCTGCAGCAAGCCCGTCATCGCCCGCGTGAACGGCGACGCCTACGCGGGCGGCATGGGCCTGATCGCCGCGTGCGACATCGTCGTGGCGGTGCAAAGCGCGCGCTTCTGTCTTTCCGAGGCGCGCCTCGGGCTGATTCCGGCCACTATCGCGCCGTACGTGATACGCGCGTTGGGGGAGCAGGCGTCGCGCCGCTATTTTCTCAGCGCGGAGCAGTTCGATTGCGTGACCGCGTTGCGGCTCGGGCTCGTCAGCGAAGCGGTCAGCGCCGAGCAACTCGACGCCACTGTGCAGCAGATCGCGCAAACGCTGTGCGCGAACGGTCCGCAAGCGGTACGTGCCTGCAAGCAGCTCGTGCAGGACATGGCCGGCCGCGAGTTGAACGACGCGTTGATCGAAGACACGGCGGCGCGCATTGCGCGCACGCGAGCAGGCACGGAAGGCCGCGAAGGCGTCGCGTCGTTCCTCGAAAAACGCGCGCCGGCCTGGCGTGACTGAAGCGCGGCTCACTCACAACGCGAGGCGCCGGCGGGCGTTCACCAGAACAATATCCTGAGATCGAGACAACTCATGTTCAACAAGATCCTGATTGCCAACCGGGGCGAGATTGCGTGCCGGGTCGCCGCGACCTGCAAGCGGCTCGGCATTGCGAGCGTCGCTGTCTATTCGGATGCCGACGCCAACGCCAAGCACGTGAGCGCGTGCGACGAAGCAGTACATATTGGCGGGGCAAGCGCGGCGCAAAGCTACTTGCGCGTCGAGCGCATTATCGAAGCGGCGCGCGTGAGCGGCGCGCAGGCGGTGCATCCGGGCTACGGTTTTCTGTCGGAAAACGAAGACTTCGCACGGGCATGCGAAGCGGCGGGCATCGTGTTCATCGGACCGCCGGTGGAAGCCATCGCGGCAATGGGATCGAAAGCCGCCGCCAAAGCACTGATGCATGCGGCTTCTGTGCCGCTCGTGCCGGGCTACCACGGCGACGATCAGAACCCCGAACTATTGCAGCGCGAGGCGGATGCGATCGGCTACCCGGTTCTGCTGAAGGCCAGCGCGGGCGGCGGCGGCAAGGGCATGCGCGTTGTCGAGCGCAGCGAAGACTTCGCTGCGGCGCTCGCTTCCTGCAAGCGCGAGGCTGCGAGCAGCTTCGGCAACGACCGCGTGCTGATCGAAAAATATCTGACGCGGCCGCGCCACGTCGAAGTGCAGGTTTTCGCGGACCGGCGGGGCGGCGCGGTGTACCTGTTCGACCGCGACTGCTCGGTGCAGCGTCGCCATCAGAAGGTGCTGGAAGAGGCGCCCGCGCCGGGATTGTCGGCGCAAATCAAGCGCGAAATGGGCGAGGCCGCGGTTGCCGCCGCGCGCGCGGTGAACTATGTCGGAGCCGGCACCGTCGAGTTCATCATGACGGCGAGCGGCGAGTTCTATTTCATGGAAATGAACACGCGCCTGCAAGTCGAGCATCCTGTCACGGAGATGGTGACGGGTCAGGACCTGGTGGAATGGCAACTGCGCGTGGCCGCCGGCGAGCCGTTGCCGCTCACGCAGGACCAACTGACGATCGACGGCCACGCAATCGAGGCGCGCATCTATGCGGAGCATCCGGCCCGCGGCTTCTTGCCGTCGACAGGCACGCTCAAGCATTTGCGCATGCCGCAAGGCGTGGAGTTCGTGATCGATGCCGCCGGTCTCGGCGAGCCGGGCCGCAAGGCGCCGGTGCGCCTCGACAGCGGCGTGCGCGAGGGCGACACCATTACGCCCTTCTACGATCCGATGATCGCCAAGCTGATCGTGCACGGCGCGACACGACAAGAAGCATTGGCCCGAATGAGCCGCGCGCTGCACGCATGTGAAGTGGTGGGGCCGCATACGAACGTGGAGTTTCTGCAGCGTATCGTCGAAAGCGAGCCGTTTGCGAGCGGCGATCTGGATACCGGTCTGATCGAACGCCATCACGACGCGCTGTTCGCGCCGGTGAAAAAGCCCTTCAAGGAAGCGCTCGCGCTGGCGTGCGCGGCGCTGCTCACACGCGAAGGCGGCACCGCGCACGGTGCGTCGCCGTGGGACGCGCTGTCGCATTGGCGTCTGAACGGCGGCTACTCGCAGACGCTAGGCTGGCGCAACGTGGAGGACGACAGCGCCTTCACCGTCACGTTCGCGCGCGACGGCGGCGGGCAAACGCTCGAACACGACGGGCTGCGCGAAGGCTTCACGTGGTCGCAAGGCTCGGGCTTGCACGAATACCGCGCGACGATCGGCGATGCGCGCGCCACGGGCCGCGTGTTTATCGATGGTGACACGTTTCATGTGTTCTGCCTGGGTCACGCGTTGGCCTTCGAGTGGCAGAACCTGCTGGCGCACGCGGCGGATGCCGAACATGGCGAAGGGCGCCTGACCGCGCCGATGCCGGGCAAGGTCATCGCGGTGCTGGTCGAGCCGGGCACGGTGGTGGAGAAGGGCACGCCGCTCATCGTGATGGAAGCGATGAAAATGGAGCACACCATCGGCGCGCCGGCAGCCGGTACGGTGTCGGAAGTGCTCTATGCGGTTGGCGATCAGGTTGCCGACGGCGCGCAGCTTCTGGTGCTGGACGTGCAATAAGCGTCGAACCAATGCACAAGCATTACTCGACCAATGCACGAACAAGGCTCGCATTAGGCTCGCATAACGCTAAAAGCGCCGCTTCAAGCGGTGCTCGAAGCGCCGCGCGCTCAACCAAGCCGCGTATACCCAACCGCGCGCGCCTCGTTTTCGAGTTCAGCGATGCGCTCGTAGTCTGCGAGCGGCAACGCAGAAAACCCCTGCAAACGCAAGCGCTTTGCACGCTCAGGGTGCTGCGCGAGCGCTTCGTTCAGCGCCTCGCGCAGCGCTTGCACGGTCGCGGCGGGCACCGTGTCGGCGGCGATCAAAGGCAAACCCGGTGACGCCGCTGTCATGCCGATGCGGCGCACCCGCCGCGCGAGCTCCGGCAGTTCGTCGCACACAAAGGCAAACGTCACGCAATCTATCGCGGCGAGGTCCGCGCGATTGTCCGCAACGGCCTGCAGAGAGCCGACGTGCGAGCCGGTGCGCAGGGCGGTGCGGAAAAATGCGCCGTCACGCGCATACGGCGCGACTGCGTGGCGCAGCGCGTTCATGCCGCTATTGGAATCGTCCTGATTGTAGGCGACCCGTGCGCCGCGGCATGAGGCGAGCGTATCGAACGGCGCGTCCGCACGCGTGACGAGCACGCTCGCATAATGTGCGCCCTCGCAGCCGGGCGCGTCGAAACGCGGCGTCGCGATCAACTGCACCTGGTCACGCAGGCCATGCATCAGCGGGTAGCCGCAGGTCTGCGAAACCAGCAGATTGGGCCGGCGCCAGAAGCCATGCAGTTCTTCGTCCGGCTCGACAATGCGGCAGGCCGGCTTGACCATGCTCAGCACGTCCGTGAGCCACGCGCGCCATTCGCTCTCGAGCGAGGGCGTGACGTTGTACATCGGCAGGGCGGCGATCCAGGTCATGATGCGGTGCGTGCATGGCTTACGGGCGGGCTAATGCATGATCATACGGAATTCGTCGATGCCTAGCCGCACCGGCTCGGTCGGCCGGAATGTCCACTGTCGCGCGGCCACCGTGAGAATCTCGTTTTGTGCGCCTTCGAAGGCCAGCAACAGGTCTTTCTTGCGGGCGCTTGCCGCGCCGCAATAGGTGATGAGCGCGTCCGCGCTGACCTCGAAAATTTGTGCGCGGTCGTCGCAGCACACTCTGAACGCGACCGTTGCGCACTCCGTCACACAGGGCCGGAACCCTTCGTCAACATAGACCGGCATGGCAACCTCCTTTCGCGCGCGCGCCTGAGTCGTCAGCATGACAAACCGAAAGCTGCTGGTATGTGGGAAAACCAGCATTCGCAAGACATTGGCAATGCACCCCCGGCCGCCGGGTGCAGCGACGACTCGCGCCCGACAAAATTTTGTAACGGAAGCCGCTTTTCTACCCGGTACTCGACAGTTCGCGTCGCGAGGCGGTCCCTACACTTGCCCTCTGATCCATCAAGACGGGAAGAAAGATGACAGGGACCAGTCGATTCAACAAAGCAGCGCCGCGCAGAGTCCGGCAGTTTGCACTGGCCGCCGCCGTGGTGGTGCTGCTCGGTTTGCAGGGATGTGCGACTTCACTCGAGACTTTCGGTCTTGGCGCGGGCGTTGGAATTGTCGGCGCATTCAGCCTTTTAGGTTGCGCAATAGGATGTCATTGAAACTGTCGAGGGCGCCAGTTTCTTTCCGCTTACGTGGAATGACAATAAAAGGTAATTGCGGTTAATAAATTGAAATAAAAAATCACCAATTAATGACAGTTAAAAGATTCAGCAAGAAAACTCAATTGCCTGCCGCTTGACTTCGCGCGACCCGGCTGGCTAAATCCGTCGGGTCCGGTTCTTTCTCCAAGTCTCCACGCAGGGAAAGCCGTTGCGCCGGACTCGGGGCTATGTGTTCGCACATAGCCCTTAATTATTTGTGCACTAATTGGTAATGATATGCGTGTGGCAATTTGCAAACACTTTTATTGAGTTTTCCATTGATCAATGTATGCTGCGCATCCGCAATGCCTTTTAAACTCGAATAAAGGAACAAGGATGAAAAAAACAGCATTCACTTCCGCGTCTCTCGCATTTCTGGTTGCCGCAGGATCCGCGCATGCACAGAACAGTGTGACGTTGTACGGCGTGATCGATGCCGGCATTGGCTATGTCCATAACGCCAGTTCGAACAGCAATCTGGCCGGCATGATCAACGGCAATCTGAGCGGCGACCGCTGGGGCTTGAGGGGTCAGGAAGAACTGGGCGGCGGCCTGAAGGCAATCTTCACGTTGGAAAACGGCTTCGACGTCGGCACGGGCAAGCTCGGTCAGGGCTCGCGCGAATTTGGCCGCCAGGCGTTTGTCGGCCTGACGGGCGCGACGTGGGGCACGGTCACGGCCGGCCGCCAGTACGACCCGATCACGGACATGGTGCAAGGCGTCACGGCCGACAACTTCTTCGGCTCCGCATTCTCAACGCCGGGCGACGTCGACAATAACGACAACAGCGCGCGCGTGTCCAACGCAGTCAAGTACGTGTCGCCGAACTACGCCGGCCTGCAGTTCGAAGCACTGTATGCATTCAGCGGCGTGGCAGGTCAGGCGGGCCAGGGCTATACATACAGCGGCGCCGTGTCGTACTCGAACGGTCCGCTCTCGCTGGCGGGCGGCTACCTGCGCGCGACCAACGCATCCGCGACGACTGCGCGTTCGAGCTGGGCGAGCAGCACGACCGATTCGATCTTCGACAGCCACATCAACGACGGCTACGTCACGGCGAAATCGGTCAGCATCGCACAGGTCGGCGGCCAGTACGTGGTCGGCCCGGTCACGCTGGGCGCCTCGTATAGCAATACGCAACTGAAAAGCGACGGCGCTTCGACGTTCACCGGCACCGAGAAGTACAACAGCGGCAAGGCTTTCGTTGCCTATCAGGCGACGCCGGCACTGGTCGCGGGTCTGGGCTACGCGTACACCGCTGCATCGGGCGACACGTCGGCGCATTACCACCAGTTCAGCCTCGGTGCGGACTACAGCATCTCCAAGCGTACGGACTTCTACGCGGTTGCGGCGTACCAGCATGCGAACGGCACGCAGCGTCTCGCGGATGGAACGACGCAAAGCGCGCAGGCTTCGATCGGCTCCTACGGCTACAACGGCACCGATTCGCAAGCACTCGCAATCGTCGGTATCCGTCACAAGTTCTGATGCAGCTAGCCATGCTGTAGCTGTTGGCAAGCGGCTTCGTCAGCAGTAGAAGGGATGGCCCGGACGCATGCGTTCGGGCCATTTTCGTTGTGGCGGCGCGATAACTACAACCCCGCATTGGCACGCGAGTGCTCGCCGCACCGCGCAAGCAGGCCGGGCAACTGCGCGAACGAGTCGATTGACGCGGCGCATTGCAGCGCCGCTGCGCCATCGGGTCCGCCATAGCCGTAGCTCACGATAAACGCTGGCATGCCCGCCGCACTGGCCGCGCAGACATCCACGGGAGAATCGCCAAGCAGAACGGTGCACCGGGTGTCCACGCCGAGCAGGCGGCACGCATGCCACAGCGGTTGCGGCGCGGGCTTCATGCTGTCGATGGAATCGCCCGCGACCAGCACCTCGAGGTAGCGCCACAGCCCTGTCATGCGCAGCAGCGGCGCGGCCAGCGCCTCGGGCTTGTTGGTGACGCACGCAAGCCGGTAGCCGAGCCGCCGAAGCTCGCGAAGACCGGCGGCCACGTGCGGATAAACGTAGCCGAAGCGCCCGTTGGTCTCTTCATAGTGCCGGTGGAACACCGCCAGCGCGGTTTCGTTGTCCACGTGCCGCTCCAGTGCGGCGGCTGCAAGCGTGCGCCTGACCAGGTTCGGCACGCCCTTGCCGATAAAGCCGCTGACCATCTCGAAGGGCAACGGCGCGTGGCCGAAATCGGCCAGCATGCGGCTCGCTGCCTCGACAATGTCCGGTGCGGTGTGGACCATTGTGCCGTCAAGATCGATCAGCACGGCATGCGTTGCGGATCGCACAGACCCTTGTACATGCGGCGAAGCGGGCGGCTGCGCGATCATGCTGCCGCCGCTGCGTGAGGCGAATGGGACGCTTCGCGATGCCAGCGGCGCAACGTGTCCAGATCGACCCATGCGGGCCGCTCATTCGCGCCTGGGGAAGGAATGGGCGCATCCGGATCGCCGAGATGAGGCAGCACGCCGAGCGCGCCCTCGAAAGAATGGTCCGCGGTGTACGCTGTCGGCGTCACGATAGTCGGTACGCGTGCCGCACGCGCCGCGCGCAGGCCGTTGGCGGAGTCCTCGAACGCCATGCAGTCAGGGCCTTGCAAGCCGAGTTGCCGGAGCGCGTCGAGGTAGACATCCGGCGCGGGCTTCTTTGTTTGCGTCGTGCCCGCATCACAGATCGCGGCAAAACGGCTGCGCCATGTCGCGCCGAGCGGTCCTTGCAGCAGAGCGTCGAGATTTGCCGGTGTGGTGGTCGTCGCGATTGCCACGGGAATGCCGGCCGCGTTCGCTTCGTCGAGCAGGCGTGCAATGCCTGGCCGCAACGGCAGGCCGCCATCGCGCACGCATGCCGCATAGTGACGCGTCTTGATTGCATGGACCGCGTCGATCACCCTGTTCACGCCGGGGCCGCGCGCTTCGTCGGGATCGGCAATGCGCCAGTAATGCAGCAAACGCTCCTTGCCGCCTGCCACCTGGAGCAGACGCGCGTAAAGCGCTTCGTCCCAGTGCCAGTCGAGCCCGGCGTCCGCGAACGCCATGTTGAACGCGCGCAGGTGCGCGCTTTCGGTATCGGCCAGTGTGCCGTCGACGTCGAAGATCAGGGCTTGCATGGGCCGCTCCTCAGCTTGTACCGGAACGCCGGCAGGTGAGCCGGCGCGATGCCGTCACGATAGCGAAGTGGCGCGACGAGTTGAATTCAGAGATTCTTTGCGACTCGATAACGCATCGTTTAACGCTTGCGTGCGAGGCGATTCGACCATCCAGGTCAATTCGGGAAAATCTCCCGACGCTTCTTCGTTGTCAAACGATCCCCCAATGCACTACTTTGCTTGAATGCCGGCTCGCGCGGCACAGCGCTTTCATAACGGAGCACAACAATGCTGGAGACACGCTTTCGCAACGCAACACGGGGACGTGCCCTCGCTTCGGTTCGTATCGCGGCCGCTATCGCGGCGCTGCTCGGTGCGGGCTGGGCGCATGCCGCGGCGCCGCTCGCCTACGTGACGAGCGAAAAGGCCGGGGTCGGCGTGATCGACCTCGACCAGATGAAGTTGACCCGGACTTTCGCGGTGGGCGCCGCCGGCCCGCGTGGCCTCAGCCTGAATTCGAACGGCTCGCGGCTGCTCGTGGCCAACAAGAACACCGGCGATCTGGCGGTGATCGACACGGCTTCGGGGCAAGTCGTGCAGCGTGTGAAGATCGGCCAGAACCCTGAGTTTGTGCGCGTGCACAACGGCTATGCGTACGTAACGTACGAGCCGGGCGAAGCGGGCGGGCCGCCCAGGGCGAACCCGCAGTCTGGCAAGCCGGTGGGGCAGCAGCCGGAGAAGGCGGAGGGGGCGGCCACTGCGGCCAGCAAGGTCGCCCAGACCGGCCAGCCCAACCCGGCCAATGCCGGCAACCCGGCCCATGCCGATGACGATGACGACGCCAACAAGCCGCCCGCCGAAATTGCGATCGTCGATATGAAAACCTGGCGCGTGGTGCGCTCGGTGACGAGCGGCCACGAAACCGAGGGCATCGAATTCTCGCGCGACGGCAAGCACATGCTCGTCACCAACGAAGGCGACGACACGGTGTCGGTCTATCATGCGCGCACGGGCGCGCCGGTGCGAAGCGTGAAGCTTGCGGCCGGCGGACGTCCACGCGGCATCCGGCTGTCGCCGGACGGCAAGGAGTACGTGGTCACGCTGGAGTCGCTAAGCAAACTGGTTGTGATCGACGCGCGCACGTTCAAGGTGCTGAAGACTGTCGATACCAAGCTCGGTCCGTACGGCGTCGCCTATGCTCCGGACGGCAAACGGCTCTTTGTAGCCGCGGCGCGCGACAAGACGGTGGAGGTATTCGACGGCCACAGCTACGAGCATCTCGCCGACATACCGGTCGGGCAGCGTTGCTGGCACTTCAGCTTTACGCCGGACGGCGCGAAGCTGCTGGTTGCGTGCGGCCGCTCCGATTCCGTGTATGTACTCGACGCCAGCAGCTATCAGCCGATCACGCAGATCGGGCCATTGCCGCTGGCTTGGGGCATTGTGACTTATCCGCCTGGCGACGGCTCGATCGAATCGCGCTGATGCGTGTCGTTGCCGGTCATGCCGCGAAGCAACGATGCGTCGCTTCGCGGCATGACCGGCTTCTCTTGCACGTCACTTCCACGCATAGCGCAGACCGACCCAGAAGCCGCGCGGCGCCCCCGGGCCGACGAACTGCTCGTTGCTCGCATTGGCACCGTCGAAGGTATGGTTCGGGCCGTTGAAGAAGTTCTCGCCGAGCGTCCCGAAGCTCGCATAACGCTTGTCGAGCAGGTTCGTGACGCTGGCAAACACCTGCAACTGCCGCGTGACCTGATAGGACGTGTCCAGGTCGATCAGGAGGTAGCCTGCAATCTTGCCGTTGACGTCCTGGTTGTTCTCGTCGCCCTGTGCATAGATGCCGCCGCGCCAGGTGAGGTTCGCGCCAACCTTCCACTTCGCGGTGGCCGCATAGTCGAGCTGCAGCTTGACCGTATTCGCCGGAATGCCCGGGAGATGGTCGCCGGACTTCACGCCGATGTTGCCGTTTGCGTCCGCGCTTGAATTGCTCGGGCTGCTCTCGGTCCACGCGGACCGGTAGGTTGCGTCGATATAGCTATAGCTTGCGGTTACCGCGAGCGGGCCGAGCTGGCTGCGTCCCGACAGTTCGAAGCCTTGCCGGCGCGTGCGCCCCACGTTCTGAAAGAAGCCGCGATTGCTCGCGGCACCATTGCTCGCGATGAATTCGATGTCGTTCTCCAGCGTGGTTCGGTAGACGGCGGCGCTCCATGTCGTGGCCTGGCCGATTCTTCCGCGCGCACCTAGTTCGAAGGTCTTGGAGATTACCGGTTGCAGCGACGGGTCAGAGACGAAATCGTTCGGCAGCGAGCAGGGCGCGGCGGGGTCCGCACACGCGAGTTCGATAGCGGTCGGCGAGCGCATGCCTTCGTTGTAGGTTGCGTAGGCCGTGAACGACGCAGTCGGGTTCCAGTTGATGCCGACCGCCGGATTGAAGCGCGAAAACGTATGGTGACCGTTCAGTTGCGGCTGGCTGCCGCTTGCATCGCCGATGGTCGCATCGGCCCAGTTATAGCGGCCCGCGAGCGTCAGCGACCATTGTTTCGTGAGCGCTAACGTGTCCTGCAAGTAGATTCCGTAGTTGCCGTTATGCGTTTTCGCCGCGGTTTCCTGCGCGAAGTCGCCGACGCCGACTGTCGCCCGCGAGGCAGTGAAAACCGCCTCCTGCGACGATTCCGTGTAGCGCGAATTGGCAATGTCCGCCGACACGCCGGCGATGAACTGGTTCTCCATGCCACCCAGTTTGCCGAGCAGCGTGAGTTGCAGACTCGCGCCGAAACTGTCGGTGGAGACGACGGATTGCTCGTTGGTTGCTTGCGTCGTGTCGATGTCGCCGTCGTCGTCGAGCGAGCCGAAGTTCGGGTTGACGTTGCTGCTCAGGTTGCTGTTGCGAAAGTGCCGGTAATACGCATTGCCACTCAGTTGAACGTTATCGCTGAAGTAATGCTCGCCCGACAGCGTCACATAGCCTGCGCTGTTCAGATTCTGGTCGGGATACGTATAGGGTTGCTTTGGATTGCCAAGGAATGAACGCGGAATGGTCTGCGTGCCGTGCAGGTCGTTATCCGCGCCGCCTGCGGACAACGACAGCGTGGTGTCCGCGTCGGTATAGCGCAGCTTGCCGAAAATCTGTCGCACGCGGCTTGCATTCTGCTCGGCCCAGCCGTTGTCGTTCGCGACGTTGCCGGTCACGTAGTAGTCCAGGTTCTGGCCTATCGTGCCGCCCTGTTCGATCTGCGCGGACTTGCGCCCCCATGAGCCGAGCGCGACTTCCGCTGCGCCGCCGGGGCTCGTCTTGCCGTTCTTCGTCGTGATAGCCAGCGCGCCGCCAAGCGTGTTCAGTCCGTAAGTGGGATTGGAGCCCGGGATGATCTGGAGGGTGTCGATGGCCTGTTGCGGCAGTACGTCCCAGTTGACTACGTCGCCGAAGGGCTCGTTCACGCGCACCCCGTCGACGAACACCGAAATGCCTTGCGGCGTGCCGAGCAGCGGCGACGCGGTGAAGCCGCGATAGTTGACGTTCATCTGATACGGATTGCCCTGCGCATCGGCGATATCG
This sequence comes from Burkholderia sp. WSM2232, assembly GCF_000472545.1. Lineage (GTDB taxonomy): Bacteria > Pseudomonadota > Gammaproteobacteria > Burkholderiales > Burkholderiaceae > Paraburkholderia. The sequence goes on from NZ_AWZV01000019.1 coordinate 138,040, forward strand.
ACGCTCGGCAGATTCTTCGCGAAGTAGTCGGTCAGCGTATTGCGGTGCTGCGCTTCGATGTCGCGTGCGCGGACGGTCTGCACATTGGCGGGCACTTGCGCGAGCGGCGTGCCAACGCCAAGCAGCGGCGTGGTGCCGACCACCACCACGGGCGCGAGCGTGGTGGTCGGCGCGGCGTCGTCCCCTTCGGGCACAGCGGCCGCTTGAGCGACCTGGGCCGCTTGGGGCGCTCGAGCCACTTCGGCCCCTTGAGACACTTGAGCCACTTGAGCGGCTTCCGGCGAGACCGCCGCGGATGCTGCCGCTTCCGCCTGCGCCCATGCATCCGCCGAGATGCCTCCAAGCGCGCTCGCGAGGCCAAGGCCGATGCGGGCCCGTCGCCGCACTCCGGATGCGCGGTTTCTCGCGCCGCGCGCGCGTGAAGAGGTATTCATTTTTCTGTCTCCTGGCCGCAGGTTCGACGCCTTGTCCGTAGCGCAGCCATGTGGCTGCGTACGTAGCGCTTTCTTTCAAGGTGTGCAAAGCTTCGCATGCGCAGTCGTCAGAAAGCGCGGGAGCTTTTCCCGAAATCGCGAGGAAGCCTTCCCAATCTCCTTGCAGCGAAGCGCCTGTCCGGGCGGCCTGATTAGAATGCAAACGTGATGTCGAGCGAATCCACCCCACCTTCTCCAGCGCGCCGCGCTCCGCCTTCTTCGGCGGTGTCGCGCGATCTCTGCTGCGTGATCGCGCTGACCCTGCTCGCAGCGCTGCTCGGTTCGCTGTTCGACGTGAGCGAGCGCGCGTACTGGTGGACGCGCGGGCTCGAGCGCTTTCAACTGGACGAATTGCCGCTCACGCTGTGCGTGCTGTCGCTGGGGCTCGCATGGTTCGCGTGGCGTCGCTACCGCGACACCCGCAGCGAGCTCGCGCATCGGCGCAGGCTCGAAGAAGAGGCCGAGCGCCTGCTCGCCGACAACCGGCGCCTTGCGAACCAGGCGTTGCAGGCAGAGGAGAGTGAGCGCCGCCACCTCGCGCGCGAGCTGCACGACGAGCTCGGCCAGTATCTCAACGCAATTTCGCTCGACGCAGCGCGTATTCGCGACCTGTCCGCCGCGCGCGAGCCGGAAATTCATCGCATCTCGCTGGAATTGATGCAGAGCGCGAGCCACGTGTACCGCCAGATCGGCGGCATGATTCGCCGTTTGCGACCTATCGGTCTGGACGAATTCGGCTTGCCGAGCGCCCTCGAACATTGCATCGACGGCTGGCGCGAGCGGCTACCCGGGGCGTCCTTTTCGCTGACGATAGAAGGCGACTACACGGGCCTGAGCGACGCGCTGACTATCACGCTGTACCGGCTGGTGCAGGAAGGGCTCACCAACGTTTCGAAGTTCGCGCGTAGCGCGCGCGTGGAAGTGTTCATGGTGCGTGCGCCGCGCGACGCAGCCGCACCCGCGGACAATGCCCGGAACGATGAGCCTCTTGACGAAATCGTCGTGACGATGGCCGACGACGGCCCCGGCGTGGACCTCGCTGCGCCGCGCGCCGGACTGGGCTTGATCGGCATGCGCGAGCGCGTCGAAGCGCTCGGCGGCGAGTTTCATGTGGCGAGCAGGCCCGAGGGCGGCTTCCTGTTCTGTGCACGCGTGCCCGCTCACGCGGGACTGGCGGAGCCCGTGAACTGAAGGCCGAGGCGGCTCGCCATTTGCGCAAGCTGCACGCCATTGTCCGCGCCGAATTTTTGCCGTATCACCGACTGGTGATTGGCCACGGTCTTCTGACTGAGCCCGAGCTTCTCTGCGATGCTCGGCAACGTATAGCCTTGCACGAGCAGGCGCAGCACCTCGAATTCGCGTGCGGACAACTGCCGGCCCGGCGGCCCTTCGCTGAACGCATTGCGCAGCGCGAGCGCCTGCGAGACGTCGGGGCTCAGATAGCTCGCGCGTCTGGCGACAATGCGCACCGCTTCCACCAGCACGTCGGGCGCGCTTGCCTTCGTCACATAGCCGAGCGCGCCGGCGTCGAGCGCGCGGCGCACGAAAATAGCCTCTTCGTGGACGCTGAAAATCAGCACGCGCGCATCCTGCTCGCGCGCGAGCATGCGCCGCATCGCTTCTATACCGCTTGCGCCCGGCAGCGACACATCCATCACCACGACATCGGGCCGCAGCGCGCAAAAGCGTTGATACGCCTCGGCTGCGTCGGCCGCTTCGCCGCACACATGCACGTCGGCGTTCAGTTCGAGCAGGCGCCGGTAGCCTTCGCGCACCACCGCGTGATCGTCGACGAGCAACACTGAGATGTCCGCCGCTGTCATTGCTCAGCCTCCGCTGTGGCCGCCGTCGTTCGGCGCGTGGTGTGATGCGCCGTGCGCGAGCCCGTCATCCGCGCGGGCGGACGTCAGCTTGCGCGAGTTCGCATCGTTGCGAAACACAATGGGTTGCTCGCGCGGCGCATGGGCCGCGGCGGCGAGGCGCGTGACATCGACCACCTTCTCATGCGACGGCGACTTGTCACAGACCGGGTCCGCGTTGGCCGCGTCGCCGGTGAGCAGATACGCCTGGCAGCGGCAGCCGCCGAGGTCGCGTTCCTTCTCCTCGCAACTACGGCACGGCTCCTTCATCCATTGCAGACCGCGAAAGCGGTTGAACGCGTCGCTCTCGTACCAGATTTCGCGCAGCGGCGTGTCCTTCACATTCGGCAGCACGAGTCCTGGCAAAGCGCGCGCCGCATGACAGGGTAGCGCGGCGCCGTCCGGCGCGACGCCGAGGAACACCGCTCCCCAGCCGTTCATGCAGCGCTTCGGGCGTCGTTCGAAATAGTCGGGCACGACAAAGAAGATTTTGCAGCGCTCGCCGTGTTCGCGGCGATAACGTTCAACTACCGCTTCCGCTTCGTCGAGCTGCTCGCGCGTCGGCATGAGTTGCGCCTGGTTGTGATGCGCCCAGCCGTAGTACTGCGTGTTCGCGAGTTCGAGATATTCGGCGCCCATTGCAAGCGCCATGTCGATGATCTTGTCGACGTGCGGCAGGTTGTAACGATGCAGCACGCAGTTGAGCACCATCGGAAAGCCATGCCGCTTGATGGATGCCGCGACGCGCTGCTTGAGGTCGAAGGTGCGTGTGCTGCTCAGGAAGTCGTTGAGCTCCTGCGTCGAGTCCTGAAACGACAACTGGATGTGATCGAGCCCGGCCGCTTTTAGTTCGCCCAGGCGCTGGTCCGTGAGGCCGATGCCCGACGTGATCAGATTCGTGTAGAAGCCGAGCGCGCGTGCTTCGCGCACCAGCACTTCGAGGTCGTCGCGCATCAGCGGCTCGCCGCCCGAGAAGCCGAGTTGCGCGGCGCCGAGCGCGCGTGCTTCACGCAGCACCTGGAGCCACTGTTCGGTGCTCAGCTCGCGGCTGTGCGCGGTGTAGTCAACCGGGTTGTAGCAGAACGCGCAATGCAGCGGGCAGCGATACGTCAGCTCCGCAAGCAGCCACAGCGGCGGCGGCACACCCGCCGGGGCGGCTTCGCCCTGCGCGCTTGCAACGGGTTGCGAGAGATCGGTCATCGCGCTACTCCAGCCAGCCGCGCGAGTGCGCTTCGGTCACGAACGCGCGTACTTCGGGACCGAGCCCCGTGGTATTGAACGCCTGCTCCAGATCAGCGATCAGCGCTTGCATGTCGCGCGTGCCGTCGCAGCGTTTGAGAATCTCCGCCGCGCTCTGGTTGAGCTTCACCATTCCTTCCGGATAGAGCAGCACGTGCGCGTTTTGCGCCGGTTCCCATTGCAGCCGGAACAGCTTGTTGAGCGCGGGACGCGCGGCGTCGAGCATGTCGTTCATTGCGGGAAAGCCTTTTCGATCGAGTCCAGCATGGTCCACAGAATGTCGAGCTTGAACTGCAGAATCTCGAGTGCGCGTTCCTGCTGGTCGCGCCGCGTGAAGTGATCCAGGGTGACTTCGAGGCCATGCTCCACGTCGCGCTGCGCGAGCGTGATGCGCGAGCGGAAATACGCGAGACCGGACGCTTCGATCCACGGGTAATGTTCGGGCCAGGTCGCGAGCCGGTCGCGATGCACTTGCGGCGCGAACATTTCTGTCAGCGACGAACACACCGACTCCTGCCAAGGCGCACGGCGCGCGAAATTCACGTAGGCGTCGACGGCAAAGCGCACGCCAGGCGTCACGTGCTTGAGCGACCACAGTTCGTCGCGCGAGAGGCCGACTGCGTCGCCCAGGCGCGCCCATGTTTCGATGCCGCCTTCCTCGCCGCCGTAGCCGTCGTGGTCGAGAATGCGCTGCACCCAGCGGCGGCGCGTGTCGCGATCGGGGCAATTGGACAACACGGCCGCGTCTTTCAGCGGAATATTGATCTGATAGTAGAAACGGTTCGCGACCCAGCCGCGAATCTGCTCACGCGAGCAGCCGCCGCTATTCATCTTCACATTGAACGGATGATGAATGTGATAGGCCGTGCCTTTCGCGCGCAGTTGCGCTTCGAATTCCTCGCGTGTCCAGGCGGGCTCGGCGGTGCTCGCGCTGCTGTGCGCAGCGTTCGGTGCCGTTGTTCCCAAGGTGTCTTTCGCGTTCATGCAATCTCCAGTTCATCTGCGACTTATTTGCGACTCATCGTGTGCGACTCATCGTCTGCGACTCATCGTCTGCGACTGATGGGCGACTCATGCGACAGCGCATGCCGCGCGGTCGCGCTTCATAGTTCGAAGCTCACAGTTCGAAGCTCATGCCGTCGTGCGCGACTTCAATGCCGTGTTCGGCAAGAATGCGCCGCTCCGGGCTGTCTTCGACCAGAATCGGGTTCGTGTTGTTGATGTGGATCAGCACCTTGCGCGTGTCGGTCGTGCCGAGCGAATCGAGCACTTCAATCATGCCACCAGGTCCGGATTGCTGCAGATGACCCATATCCGCCGTGGTTTTGCGCGAGAGGCCAAGACGGATCATTTCGTCGGCGGTCCACAGCGTGCCGTCCACGAGCAGCAGGTCCGCTTCGCGCATTGCCGCGAGCACATGCTCTTCGATTGCGCCGAGGCCGGGCGCATAGAACATACGCTTGCCGTTCTGCTGGTTGGTGAAGACGAGCCCGATGTTATCGCCGCGCTCCGGCGCATTGCGATGCGGCGAATAAGGCGGCGCCTTGCTGGAGAGCGGCAGCGCGTCCACGCGCACGCCCGGCAGCGCGTCGACGGCAAGCGGCGCGCCATCCAGCGCAATACGGCGATGTTCGACGCCGCAGTAGTGCGAGAGGATCGGCGCAATCGGAAAACCGGTCGAGAGGTCTTGCCACACGGCGTCAGTGGCGTGCAGCGGCAGTGGCGTGTCGCGCTCGCGCAGCATCAGAAGGCCGGTGACGTGATCGATTTGCGCGTCGATCACGAGCACTGCCGCGATGCCGCTGTCGCGCGCGCGGCGGGCCGGCTGCAGTTCCGGGTTGGCGGCGATCTGCGTAAGCAGGTCGGGTGACGCATTCACCAGCAGCCAGTCCTCACCGTTTGCGCTCACTGCAATCGACGATTGTGTGCGGCGCTTCGCCTTCAGCGTGCCGCGCCGCACGCCGTCGCAATTGCGGCAGTTGCAGTTCCATTGCGGGAAACCGCCGCCCGCCGATGAGCCGAGTACCTTGATTTTCATGCCGCGTGGCGCAGGGTGCGCCCCTCTTGAGTGGATGTCAGAAACAGTGTTGCAAGCGCGTCGGCCACCCGCGCGTGCAAAGCAGGGTCGCTCGCGAGATGGCCGGCGTGCACGTATTCGATACGGGCAGCCGGAGCCGCACGCGCAAGGCGCTGCAGGTTTGCCGGTGGACACACCGGATCGCGCGAGCCGTGCACAGCGGCAAGCGGCACGCCGGCCGCGGCGGCGCGCCGCGCGAGCGACAGGAGCCGCGTTTGTCCCAGCCAGCAGCGGTGCATCAGGTAATGCGCCTGAATGCGGTACTTGTCCACCAGCTTGCGCGTCTCTTTGCGCGAGTGTCTCGCGGGCGCGAGCGGGCGCCGCGTGCCCGCGCTCGCGAGCACGGCGTTTTCGTAGCCGCGCCAGGCGAGTGCGAGCGCGCGCTGTTGCGCGTCGCTCGCGCCGCCGTGTTGCAGCCGCGCGTGGCAGCGTCCAGGCAACGCGGCGGGCCGCGTACAACGCGCGGCGGCGCAGAGCTTTGCCCATGCGCGCGGCGCGCGCTTGCGCGAGCCGACGAAGAGGCCGCGAATTTCGCGCATCGACGTGAGAAAGAGGCCGCGCAGCACGACGCCGGTCACCACTTGCGGATGCTGCCCCGCATACGCGAGCGCGAGCGCCGCGCCCCACGATCCGCCGAGCACGCCCCAGCGTTCAATGCCAAGCAGTACCCGCACCGCTTCAATGTCTTCGATCAGCCGGTCGGTGCGATTGCGGCGCACGCCGCCGCGCGGCGCGGAGCGCCCGGTTCCGCGCTGATCGATCAGAACGACTTTGAAGCGCGTCAGATCGAAGAGCTGCGTCGAGCCCGGCTGGCTGCCGCTGCCGGGTCCACCGTGCAGCACGACGACCGGCACGCCGTTGGCGGCGCCTGCAACCGTGAACGACACGCGGTGGGCGTCGCCGGTGCGCAGCGTGCGCCGTCGTGGCGTGGCCTCGCGCGGCGCTTGCGGCAGGCCGCGTGAGGCGTTGCAGCCCGTGCGTGACAGATTGCGCGCGTCTGTCACGGCAGCATCCTCGCCAGCAGATTGTCGCGGTCGATCCACTGATGCTTCAGCGCGCCCGCCACATGCAGCGCGATGAGCGCGATCAGCACATATGCCGTCACCTCGTGAATGCCGAAGAAGAGTTCACGCAGACCGGCGTCGTCCCAGCCCCACTTCGGCAGAGGCAGGCCCCAGAAGCGCGTGCCATAGCGGTTGAACGACGAACCCAGATAACCCGACACGGGCATGGCCACCATTGCTACGTATAAAAGGCCCTGCGTAGTGCGCGCGGCGGCGCGTTGCCACGGTCGCATCGGCGGCAGCGGCGGCCGGTGAAAGGCCGCACGCGCCGCGATGCGCAGAAGCACCAGCAGGAAAACCGTCAGTCCGATGGATTTGTGAAGGCTCAGCAGCGTCGCCTTCACCGGCAAACCCTTCGGCAGTCCGACCATATAGAGGCCGAGCGCCAGCAGACCGATAATGCCGAACGCAATCAGCCAGTGCAGTGCGATCAACGAGCCGGCATAGCGCGGCGTGGACGTGTCGGCGCGACGCGGTGCGGAAGAAGTATGCGCGGTCGTCATCTCGGCCTCCCCGGTTAGTCCACGACTAGCAACTCGCCGCGCCCGTCCACCGCGGCGTCGCCTGTATAGCGGCGCGGCAGCGCGGCTGCGCGCCACTGCGAGAACGGCGCGATTTCGCCTTCGAGACTGCGTGCGAGCAACGACCAGAATACGTCGAAGCCGCGGCCTGCGTCGGCGAAAGTCGGCGGCAGATAAGTGGGACGCTGCGCGAACAGCAGGGTTCCGCGTCTCATACCGTATGCATAATGCGCGCCCACCTGGCCGGCAATGCCGACGGTGCCTGCTACGAGCCGCGATGCCGCGAAGTCCCCCGCGTTGCCGCCCACCAGCACGAGCCCGCGGCGCATCCGGTCGGCAAGCCGCGCGCCGGTATTGCCGTGGATGCTAAGCGTGCCGCCGGTCATGCCTTCCATGTCGCCCGCAAGCGCGCCTGCCGCGAAATCGCCGCAATTGCCCGCCACCGTGAGCCGCCCGCCGCGCATTTCGCAGGCGGTGAAGTGGCCGGCGTCGCCGTCGATACGCAAGACGCCGCCGGTCATCTGGAAGCCGCTCTGGTCGCCGGCCGGGCCGCGCACGATCAGATGCCCGTGCGTCATGCGCGCGCCGAGGCGGTCGAGCCACGGGACGGCGTCTTCAATGACGAGCGCGGGCTCTCCGTTCAGTGCGTCCGCCGTGTCTGTCGCGCTTGCCGCTGCGTCGCCGCTGCGCGACACGTCGAATACATCGGCGACGACGCAACGCTCGTTGCCCGCCGGGAGCACCAGGCGCTCGATGTCCGCGACCGCAAGCGCCGCAAGCGGTGCCGGCAGCAGCGCAGACGCATCGACGCGAAAACCAGGCGGCGTGCGCAGCCGCAACGTGGTGATGACGCTCATGCGCTGCTCCCGCCCAAGCCGGCCGCCAGTTGCTGGAGGTGAAAGTGATAAGGACCGAGCTTGCCGCCATAATTGCCGGCGGAAATGCGCAGCAATCCGCCCGCGCGCCCGCGCGCGGCCGCCGCGACGATGCCCGCGGTCATTGCCGCGCCGACGTCCGCTTCGGTGAGTCCGTCAATCACGATCTCGAGCACGCAGCCCACTTCGGCGCTCAGTTCGCTGCGTGGCGAGAGGCCGGTGAGGGTGGGGCAGAACGCGTCGTTGGTGGACGCGGTGGCGCCCTTGTACTTCGAGCCGACTTTCGATCCGGAACGCACCACGCCGCCCGGAAACGGCATGATGACGTTCGGCAGCCGGCGCATTGCGGCCACTGCTGCTTCCGCGGCGGCCAGCGCCGCGTCCATGTCGCGCGCGAGCAGGATCAGATTCCCGCCGCCCACGGCCTTCACCGTGGGCGCGCTTTCTTCGCAGACGAACTCGCCGTCCATCACCGGCACGCGCCAATAGCGCGTGTCGCCGAGCATCTTCGAAATTTGCCAGCCGTCGCCGAAAAAGCGCAGGTTCCTGCCGAGCGGCGCGAGGTCGGACAGCGGCGCGCGGCTCGTTTCCGGGTCGATGCCGCGATACACGGCCGTGGTCGGACACGTAAGCACGCATTGCCCGACGCGCCGTTCGATCTGCTTGGCCAGTTCCTTGGACGACACCGCGAACAGCAGCACCGCGACGCCGGGCCGGCCGTCCGGCGTTTGCTCGCGCTCGAGCGTGCATTCGACGCCGGCTTCGCAGCCGCAGCCGATCACCGAGGTTGCGAAGCCCGTGAGCGAGTGCGCGGCGTTCATCGCCCACGCCGGCGTATGCGCGGTGATGACAAGACGCGTGGCCTTCATCGGAAACGCTTCGGCAAACGTGGCGTCGATTGCGATGCCGTTGATCTGCAGGGTGGGCGTGTCGCTCGTCGTATGCGAGCCGGCGTTCGGGGCAGCGATGTCAGCCATATGTGCCATGTGAGCCATCTCAGCCGTGCGCGAAACATTCGACGGGCAGCAGCTTGCCGCCGCGGCAGCAGTGGCAGACCTCGTCGTCGCTGATCGCGGCATGCGCGAAGTTGGTAGCGAGATTCGCTTCGCTGTAGGCGCGCACGCGCTTTTCGATGCCGCGATCGAACTCGGGCGAAACGAAATGGATGCCGCCCGTCGGCGTCGAGACGAGCGTGCCGTCGCGCGCCACCAGCTCGCCGTCCTTGAACACATAGGCGGGCGAGGTGAACATCCGCTCGCGGTCCGGATCGTCGCGATAGACGGCGATGTCCGCCGCCGCGCCCGCGCCCAGATGACCACGGTCGCGCAGTCCGAGTAGCCGCGCCGGTCCGGCGCGCGTGATGATCGCGATCTCGTACAACGAGAATTCGCGCGTCAATTGCGGCAATGCGCTCGCCACCTGGGCGTCGGCATGCAGCTTGGCGAGCTGCTCGTCGCGAAACGACTTGTCCATCAGGAGACGAATCAGATGCGGATAGCTCGTGAACGGGCCGCCGTTCGGATGATCGGTGGTCATCGCGACGCGCCACGGGTCCTCCACCAGCAGGAAAATTTCGAGCCCGATGATCCATTGCAACGCATTTACAAAGCTCTGCTCGCGATAGCGGAACGGCACCACGCCGCAGCCCGCGTCGCATTCGATATCGCCGACCACCCACTTGTGCGGTCGCGCGAAGGGCGCGTTGCGGAACTGCATCATCGTGTCGCCGGACGCGGTGACGGTCTGTCCGAAGATAATCTGGCCGACGTCGATCGACACATTCGGCCGCGCGTTCACGGCTTCGGCGATGCGCCGCGCGCCCGACGAAAACTTGAGCGGCCCTTCAGTGCCGTAGCTGTGAAACTGGATATGCGTGAGATGGACCGGCAAGCCGTCGGCGGCGTCCATTGTCGCGATGGTCGAATCGAGGTTGCCCGGCACGCCGAGATTGCTCGCATGCACGTGCAACGGATGCGGCACGCGCAGCTCGGTGAGCGCGCGCGTTAGCGTGTGCAGCACTTCGCGCGGCGTGATGCCGTAATGGGCGTGCGGCTCGTCCACATCCAGCGAGCGCTGGTTGAACTTAAACGCCGAGATGCCGCCAGGATTGACCACCTTTACGCCGAGCGCCTTGCTCGCATGAATGGTCCAGCCGACGTAGTCGCGCAGACGCTCGAAGTCGTCGCGTGCGGCGAGCATCTGCAGGAACAGCTCGTCGTTGCCGAGCATCACGTATGCGCCGTGGTCGATGATCGGCGTGTCGCCCATTTCGAGGTGCGTATGGCGCGCGTTGGACGGCATCATCGCCGGTTCGAACGCCGCGGTGTAGCCCATTTCGGCGTAGCGGTAACCGGTGGCGAGCGTGCCGGGCGTGCAGACGCCGCAGGAAGGCAGCCGCAGATAGCGGCCGTTGGCGTCCTGCACGGATTCGTACGCCGCGTCGCGCACTGGATCGTCGCGATGGTCCTCGGGCAGCAGAAGCCGCGACAGGTTGGTCTTGCCGCCGCCTATATGCGAATGCATGTCGATGCCGCCCGCCATGACGATCATGCCCGAGGCGTCGTATTCGCAATCGGCCGGAACGTTTGCGGGCACGTCGACGATGCGGCCGTCGCGAAACGCGAGGTCGCGGCGCTCGCCGTCGACGTTGTTGGCCGGGTCGAAGACCGTGCCGCCTTTGAGCCGGATCAGCGTCATGGGCGCACCTGCGACGAAGAAGCGGGTGGGGTGGCTGGCTGGGTGGCTGGATGAGTGGTTAGCGGAGCGGCCAATTGGGCGACGTACCCAGCAGCCGATCCAGCACCCGACGAAGCACTCGATCCAACACCCGGCTGAGCACCCGACTGAGCACCCACCCCCGCCGCGCGCAGCCGCTCCTCAAGCTGCACAGCCACCGACGCCACCGTCGGCAGCGATGCCCCGCGAGCGGCCGTGAGCGGCATCACCACTGTACTGTCGAGGCGGAACAGATGCCCGCCGCTGTCCACGCCGGGCGTCGCGACCGGAATGAACACGGTGCCTGGGCCGCGCGCGGCCGCGGTGCGTGCGAGCGCCGGGTGGCCCAGCACGATGGCCGGCACGTCGTCGGCAAGCGCTTGCGGCCACGCGGGCGGCGCGAAACTCGCGACCCACAGCAACGCATCGATCTCGCCGTCGGCGAGCAGTCGCTCGGTGCGATAGCGGTGCGGATCGTAGTCGAGCGGCGCACTGCCTGCCATGCGTGAGGGCGCCGACACGCGCGTGCGCAGCGGCAAACCCGCGAGCCAGGTCACGGCCTGGTTGACCGTCAGAGCGCCGTCGTCGCCGCCGAGCGCAAGGCCGCCCGCGCGCGCGCCGAGATTCGATGCCTTCACGATGCGGTTCAACGCTTCAATGAGCAAGGCGGCGTGCGGTCCGGGCAACGCGCCGGGCTCGTACACCAGCACCGTGTAGCGCGCCGCGTCGATGCGCGCCTGAAGTGCCTGCAATACGGCAAGCGTCTCTTTCACGCGCGCCGCGTTGGCCACGTCCTGATGCAAGGCGCTCGGCGGACGCCTGTCGCTGATCGTGGACCACAGCGCGAGCGTATCGAACGGATCGAACGGATCCGCCTTGGCGAGGATCGACTCGACGCGCACGTTCTCGAGGCCGCTTGCCGCAGGGTCCGCTTCGCAGCCGATGAACACGAGATCGCGGGGCGTCGTGCTTCCCGCCACCGTGCGCGTGAAAAAGCGCGGGTAACGGCGCGACGGCTGACAGCCGAAGAACAGCAGCAGGTCCGCGCGCGAGCGCACCTCGGAAAGTGTAGTGAAGAACGAGCCGCGGTCTTGCAGCGCGAGCGTCGCCGCGCTCAGCGCGTCGCCATGCTCGTGGTCGAGGATCGCGCCGCAGCCGGCGGCGAGCGGGTAAAGCGCGCGAGTCCCGGCCACGTCGGTGCCGAGGCCGCCGAACAGCGGCCGGCGCGCCGTCGAAAGAATCCGGGCCGCCTGCGTGAGCGCCGTGTCGAAGTCTGCGTCGTGACCGTCGACGCTCGCACGGCATTGCTCGTCTGCCGGGCCGTAACACGCGAGAGCCTGCATGAGGCGTGGGCAGTCGGTGTTCTGCACCGACAGCGTGGCGTCGTCGTGTGACTCGATCGCGAGGTCGTCGCACAGCAGCGGACAGAACGGGCAGGTCCAGTCGCGGGTGACCGACGACACCGACGACACCGACGACACCGACGACACCGACGACACCGACGACACCGACGACACCGACGACACCGACGACACCGACGAGCCGGGCGCGTGCGGAGCGCCCGAGGGGCTGGTCGTCGACGGATCGGTGGGCGAGAGGTGCATGGGGCGACTTTTAGCAAGCTCCATGCCGAGACTTTCGCTGCCGCGCAACCACCAGCGTAGCAATGCCTCGTATCGGTGATGCGCGGCCTAAATCATCGCAGGGTCGCGGG
>NZ_AWZV01000020.1 GCF_000472545.1 Burkholderia sp. WSM2232
AGAGATCGTTGTTGTGCCAGAAACACCACAACCCGCTTCACCCTGGTGAGCATCACCAGAAACTACTTCTTCCCGATTGGCTGTGCCGCCCCCAAACGCGACACGGCAACCCGTCAAAGCCTGATGACCATAGCGAGTCGGTCCCACCCCTTCCCATCCCGAACAGGACCGTGAAACGACTCCACGCCGATGATAGTGCGGATTACCCGTGTGAAAGTAGGTAATCGTCAGGCTCCCCAGCAGTGTCCGCAACCNCACCCCACAAAGGTGGGGTTGCGGCGTTTACGCGGTCGAAAAACAGCTTCACGAAAATTGCGCCGCGAATGAGCGCATGGCGGCACGCGGTCGGCAATCGATCTGCCGAGTTCGGTTAGCTAACGATCTCCGTCGAGTGCCGGCGATGCGACAGCAATGTGGAGAGGTCGCTGGCCTTATGAATCGGCAACAAAAAAGCGATGCCGCATTCGCCATTGCTGCCGGAGAACGGCCAGTGAGCTGGTCTGCGAAATTCTCGTCGTATCACGCGCGAACGTATCGGCACGCCGGTAGAGTCCGTCCGCCTGGCCAGACGGGAAATTCGGGGAAACCCATGATGCACCGTCGGCGAAGAAATTCGCGGGGTCGTTGGCGATTGGCGAGCGATGGCTATCGTCGAGTTCGGTGTAGGTTGTGGGCGGAACGCAGAGCGCTCGAGTGGTGCCGTTCAATGCGAAACGCGGCTACGGAGTCGTAAGCATGCACGGGCTGTCGATTGTCGATAAAACGATGTCTTGTTCAGCCTCGCCCTCAACGACGGACGGCATGACGGCGAAGAGGCGATGTCATCAAGCAACCAACGCCGGGGCTGGGATGGTTTCGAGTTCCGGTGCGACCACGATGAGCCGGTGCCCGCAAGGTTTGCGTTCGACTGCTGCAACCGCGAAGCGATAAGCTCACCCGCTACGACTGCTGGTCACAGCAGCCACATCGTTCGCCAAGTGACGTTCGCGGCGGTGGAAAATCGCTTCGGCAATGCGCCGCGCGTAGGCCATCAAAAATTGAATGGCTAAGCCATAACGGCTCGCATACACGGCCGACGATACACACCGAATTGCGGCGAAAACTGGCCTGCAGCCATTGCCGGCCGGTGCGCAGCTCGCAAACTAACGGCATGGCCGCGAGTTTCGCAAAAGCGAAGAAGCGCGATTACGCCGCGCGTGCCGAAGCCTGATGCAGCGACTGCTGCACGCAACATAGCCACCGCGTTTGAGCATTACACCAGGAAGCATCCCATAGCGCATAGAAATACCGCTCGCTAGGGTGCGCTCCAACGCGCCACGGAATCAGCAACCTTCGCGAGGCTGTGTCAGGAATTACAGAAGCGAATCAGATGACATGTCTCTATCGGTAGAGCCATGAGCTTCCCTCGATTCCACATTGTGCTCCGGATCCAACCATCCTCACGTCGATTGAGTCGCGACGAGCAAGGCCGAGCTAGTCAATGGACCTAGCGCAGCGCTCGCAATTGGCACTCGCCGGCATTCGGGATATCGCACGACGCGTCGGTGCTGCAAACCGAATGCGTTGCAAGGGGTAAAGCAAAATGCCTGCATGAGGCGGTGAGGTTCTCGTTCAGGAATACGCCGTTGCGCCGCACCGTCTCCAGTATGCGTCTCAAGGAACGGACGCGTTGAGTACCAGCAAGTTGACTCGTGCATAAGCGGGTCGAGACAAGCCCGCTAGGCCTAAGGCGATCAAACGTAGAATGTCTAAAGCTAAAACCCGGCGTCAGCGACACTGCCGCTGACACCGAACATACTCATGCCTGTTTCACGCGCCTCGTCGAACGAGCCGGATAATAAACAGGAGGATGACTGCACCGATCACCGCGGTGATGATCGATCCAATCCAACCGCTACCCAGAGAAATGTGCAGCACGCGGGCGAGCCAACCGCCGACGAACGCGCCGACAATCCCGACGATGATGTCGACGATAAGGCCGAAGCCACCGCCCTTGACGAGTACGCCAGCCAGCCAGCCAGCGATCGCGCCGATGACAAGCCACGCAATGATGCCGTGCTCCATAATTGAAACTCCTTGGTTGTGTTTGAACAATGAGCGGTGACAGAGCTTAGTCGAAGCGTCCGGCGCAGTCCATATTCAGGATACGGAATTAACATTGTCTCAATGTGTTGCAAGCTCAAGCATGCGACATGTGTAAGTCAGCATCGTCGCCAGGAATTTTCGTCAAACTACGCAGACAGATCGACAAGGTAATACGGACTCCGAATGTTGACGTCAGCTATCACTAAGAACAAACTCTTCGAACGTTCCGGATCTGCTGTGCATCGCATTAGCGCTAAGCCCTTCGCACGCAATCCCGGTCCACCGCACGGCGGCCGCTTCAGGCCGTTCACGTCAATGAGGAATGTATGAAAGCCAAAACTCTTGGAATGATTGCCGGCGCGTTTATCGCTCTCGCTCCATTCGCCTCGTTTGCCACGGCGCTTCCCGCGCCGTTTGAAGGGAGCACCACGTTGCAAGCGGAAGGAGTGGTGAGGTCGGTCGACCGTGCAAAGCATTCCGTGACCGTGCGAGACGCGCAAGGGGGCGAGGCGTCGTTCGAGGTTACGGAGAAAGGAAACTTAGAAAGGATCACGCAGGGCGAGAAAGTCCATATCCGTATGATGCGCAATGCGCTGATCAGCGTTACGCGCGACGCGGAGGGACAAGCGGCGCCTGCGGCCGCTACCGCACAGAAGGGTCAGACGAACCCGGAACAGAACGTCAATGCACAAGTGCAGGCAGTCGATCACGTTACGGGCGTCGTGGCTCTCAAAGGACCGAACGGCTCGGTGTTCCATATCCAGGGGCGCGTGCCGGCGCAAATGGCGAACCTAACGCCGGGCATGCAGGTCCTGGTGGCCTTCGCGCCACAAGTCAGTGTCGCAGTCGCGCCCGCCCAATGAGAGGCAGGTTCACCCTCGCGCATTGTTCGGGCGGGTGCGAACGCAAAGAAGGGTGCAGCTGTCGAGTGCTCGCGTTCGCTTTGCACTCGGATCGTTGAATCACTCGGGTTCGCCCGGCACGAGCTTCACTCGCGTGATTTCTGAGGGTGCGCCGAGCCGCTTGGGCGGTCCCCAGTAACCGGTGCCGCGGCTCGTGTACACCCACAGTCCGTTCAGGCGTGCGAGGCCCGCTGTGAATGGTTGCTGAAATCGTACAAAAAAATTCCAAGGGAAAAACTGACCGCCGTGCGTATGACCTGAGAGTTGCAGAGTGAAGCCGGCTTCGGCGGCGGCTTCCGCAGAGCGGGGTTGGTGGGCAAGAAGCACCTTGATCAGCACATCGCCGGGCGCACCAGCGATCGCGGCCATCGGGTCGCTGCGATGTAGAGGATCGTGGTGGCCGGCCGAATAGTCGGTCACGCCTGCAATGACCGCACGGGCGCCGTCGTGCTCGACGACCACATGCTCGTTCAGCAGCACATTGAGTCCAAGGCGTCGAAACTCGTCGATCCACGCGTCGGCGCCCGCGTAGTACTCGTGGTTGCCTGTGACGAGAAACGCGCCGTGACGGGCACTCAACCTCGAGAGAGGCTGCGTGTGATGAGTCAACTGCGGGACGCTGCCGTCTACCACGTCTCCCGTCACCGCTATAAGGTCAGGCTTCAGGCGATTCACCGCATCGACTATCGCGTCGACATAGCGTCGTTTAATGGTTGGGCCCACGTGGATGTCGCTGATCTGAACGATCGTGAAGCCATTGAGCGCAGTAGGCAGGTCGTCGATTGGCACCTCGATTGTCACGACCCGCGCTCGACGGCGAGCGTTGAAAAGACCGATGAGTGTCGACAGTACCGCGAGCAATGGCACAGCCGCCGCAGTGCCGGTCCGCCAATGGGCGAGGGTGATCAGACCTGGCCAGATAGCGTCGACGGTCATCATTGAAGCGAGCGCCAGGTCACGCGCAAACGTCAGCACGAGCAGCGACGAAAAGAAGCCCATCGTAAGCAAGCCGATCCACGCGAGCCGGTCGCCCAGCGGCTGGCGTTTGATGGTGCGCGCAAGCATGCCGAGCGGAATGAGCACGACGGAGAGGACTAGCCAACATCCCAACAACCAGCGGACGGCGATGCTAACTGGCATGTCCGGTATCAAACGGAAGCCAACATAGACGTGCAGCAGGATGCCAATAGCGATCAGGCGTACAAGAAACGATGAGCGGCGCATAGAAGAATGAAGGCGGGTAAAAGCCGGCTTGACTTCAGCGCAGGGCCGGCGGAGCGGTCGCTGCGACGATGCAGCTGGCGAGCCGGGTCATTCTACCGGCATGCACTGCAGCGTGCCGCGCGCGAAAAATTCGCTCCTGCGGCGCGGGGGTTGTCCTCTTGTTGCAATGCAGCAGCCGCCACACGAGAGCGCATCGCTCTCAACCTGGGCAGATCGCTGATCTGGAAATAGCGCCCGGGCCATCCGGATTACCCTAATTAAATGGGCTTTGAATTATGCGCGCGCCTGGCCTATGCTTGAAGTGAGTTGTCTGCACAAGAGTCGCTGATTCTCTTAGAGCGACGGCAGTAGCTCGAGTGTCGTTAGCGCCGGCAAACGGCGAGGCGGGAGGCGATCATGAAACTGCTCGGATCAGGCCATCGTTTACACCACGGGGACTCTGCGCACCGCGCGCATCATGTCGGGTATGAGGGCAGTCACGTGATGCTGCCGCTCGTTGGCGTATCGCTGATGGCGCTGGGCTTGTATCTCGGCGTGCGCAATATCGACTTCTCCGAACTGGGTAAGAGTGCGCTGTTTGGCGTCGTCATGCTTTGCGTCGCGCTTGGCATTGCGGGACTGTTCGGTGTCGTCGGCGCATGGCTGCGCTCAAATGGCGAAGACACTCAGGAAAGCTTCTGCTTTGTTGGCGCGGTGATTGGCGTGGTGGTTTTCTACATCGCGATCTTCAGTTAAATGCGCCCGACAGCATCGCGGCCGCTGCGCCGAAATTAAAGCGAAAGCCGCCCAGAATGAGTTCCGACGTCTCGTGCCGCCACGGACGATCGGGAATTTCGATTTGATCGTCGCGCCGGCGACGCAGACCCGGTGCACTTTCGGGGCCGTTTAAGTCTCACTCGAGCCGTCGCCACGGCTGAGCATGCGGGTTCCGACTATGGGAACGCCGCCGTGCAGCGTCGACTTCGAAAACGCAGTTCGATAATCGCCCTGTGGTTTTCCCAAACAGAATGACGGCCGATTGAAACCGCAAACAGCCTCCTTGCGCTGCGGCGATAATACCTATCGTATCTCCCATACCCGCCAGCGCCCGCATCTTGCAATGCACCCCCGCAATGTTATGACCGATCTCTTCGACGATCTGCCAACACCCGACCTCGATTGGTATCCCGACTGGCTCGCGCCCGACCTGGCCGAGCAGTTCCTCGCGCGCCTGATTGACGAGGTCCAATGGCGACAGGACATCATGGGCACGCCCGGCGGTCGCGTCGCGCTGCCGAGGCTCACCGCCTGGCAGGGCGATAGCGATGCGGTGTACGTCTATTCCGGTATCCGCAATTTGCCGCAACCGTGGACGCCAGCCGTCGCCGAACTCAAGGCCGCCGTCGAGGCGGTCTGCCAGGCGCGGTTCAACAGCGTCCTGCTGAACCGCTATCGCAGCGGCGCAGACAGCATGGGATGGCATGCCGACCGCGAGCCGGAACTCGGGCCCGAACCGGTGATCGCATCCGTGAGTCTGGGCGTTGCGCGCACCTTTGACCTGAGGCACAGCAAGACGGGCACCACGCAGTCCTTCTCGTTGAAAGGCGGCAGCTTGCTGGTCATGAAAGGCAAGACGCAGACGGAATGGCGGCATCGAGTGCCAAAAGAGCCTCGCGTCACCGGCGCGCGCATCAACCTGACTTTCCGGTGGGTCACGCCGCGCAAGCGGAGCGCGTAGCCGTCGAGCCTATAGCGTCCATTTCTGGAAATCGCCGCTGCGCCGTTGAACCGACGCAGGGGGGCGCAGACCATCCACACTCGTAGTAAGTGCATAAAGGCTCGCGCCCAGGCGCGTGGATGACCACCCCCCGTCGCTGGACAAGCCGGACTCGCCCGGCCTCGAACAGAGCAGCGCCTGCTCGTCCTATACCAAAATTGATATTGCCGACGCGAATCATATGATTGGACTGTTAACGCCTTGCACACTACGCTACATCACGATCCACGCATCGCGATGGCCGCAAGGACCGGCGAATTCGATGGGTCGCCTACACAACAACGATCAGGAGACAGTCATGGCGAATACACGACGCGCCGCATGTCGTGCGTTGGGTGCGCTCGCGATGTGCGCGGGTTTCGGTGCGCTGACGCTAACAACGCCCGGCGCGCACGCGCAGGACAAGCAGATCACGCTGGGTTTCGCCCAGGTTGGCGCGGAAAGCGCCTGGCGAACCGCCAATACCGAGTCGGTGAAATCCGCTGCAGCGGATGCCAAGATCAAACTCAAGTTCTCCGACGCGCAGCAAAAGCAGGAAAACCAGATCAAGGCGATTCGCTCGTATATCGCGCAAAAAGTCGATGTAATTGCGTTTTCACCGGTCGTCGAGTCTGGCTGGGAACCGGTGCTGCGCGAGGCCAAGGCCGCGAAGATTCCGGTGATCCTGACCGACCGCAATATCGACGTCAAAGACACCTCGCTTTACGTGACCATGATCGGCTCGGACTTTCTCGAGGAGGGCCGGCGCGGCGGCAAATGGCTCGCCGACCACTACAAGGATTCGAAAGGGCCCGTCAACATCGCCGAATTGCAGGGCACGGTCGGCTCGGCGCCAGCAAATGACCGGCACGCCGGCCTGATCGAAGTTATCAAGAGCGATCCCAAGTTCAAGATTATTGCGTCGCAAAGTGGCGACTTCACATTGGCTGGCGGCAAGCAGGTCATGGAAGCGTTCATCAAGAGCTACGGTAATAAGATCAACGTGGTTTATGCGCATAACGACGACATGGCCCTCGGTGCCATCCAGGCCATGGAAGAAGCGGGCATGCATCCGGGCAAGGACGTCGTTGTCGTTTCATTCGATGCGACCAAGGGCGGGTTCCAGGCCATGGCCGCAGGCAAGATGAACGTGGATGTCGAGTGTAGCCCGCTGCTCGGACCGCAACTGATGTCGGCGGTCAAGGACGTAGTGGCCGGCAAGCCGTTGCCAAAGCGCATTCTGACGGAAGAGACCGTTTTCCCGATGAGCGTTGCTGCGCAGACATTGCCAACGCGCAAGTACTAGGAAGCGATACTTAGGCATCCCTACTAAAACGCCTTTGAGCGGAATGTACGAACGCCGCACAAAACGCACGACGAACCAGTAAGCAACGTTTCTCCAGCGGTGCCTGACCGTCCGGCTGCTTGGGCAGCGGACGGTCTCTTTTCACATCGCGTCCATGCAGGAACCCGCGGCATAACGCTATGCCGGCACTAACGCACTACGACATCAACGCACCGCTGCTCGAGCGAGGTCTATGACGTATTCCGCTTCCGAACCCGATCCGCTGCTCGCGAGTAAGACCACCCCGGCTTCCGTCGACGTTTCGAACGACGGCAACACGAGCGAGCCTATCCTCGCCACAACTGGCGTCAGCAAGACATTTCCCGGCGTGAAGGCGCTGCAGGGCGTCGACTTCCGACTTTTCCCCGGCGAAGTCCATACGCTGATGGGACAGAACGGCGCCGGCAAATCGACCTTGATCAATGTGCTCACTGGCGTACTCGCGCCTGATTCCGGCACAATCCGTCTGGGCGGCGAGGCCGTGGCGTTCGCGTCGCCGCAGGAAGCGGAGGCGGCAGGCGTGCGCACGCTTTACCAGGAAGTGAACCTGTGTCCGAATCTGTCGGTCGCAGAGAACATATTCGCGGGGCGGCAGCCGCGCCGTTTCGGCGCGATCGACTGGCCTGACATCAAGCGTCGCGCGCAAGCCGCGCTCGCGCGCCTCGACATTTCACTCGACGTCACCCGCTCGCTCGACGCCTACCCGATCGCTGTCCAGCAGATGGTGGCGATTGCGAGGGCGCTTTCCGTCGATGCGCGCGTGCTGATCCTCGACGAGCCCACCTCGAGCCTTGACGACAGCGAGGTCGCGCAACTCTTCAAAATACTTCGCCATCTTAAGCAATCTGGAATTGCGATTCTGTTCGTCACGCACTTCATCGAGCAGACGTATGCGATTTCTGACCGTATCACGGTCATGCGCAACGGCGAGCGGGAGGGCGAATACCTCGCGCGTGACCTGTCGGCGGATCTGCTGGTTTCGAAGATGGTCGGTCACGAGCGCATGAGCGAGCGTCTGCGCGAAGCCGCCCACGAAGCATCCGATGCTAGCGAGCAGATCCAACGAGAGCATGCAGCGGCACCGGCGTTTATCGAACTGCGCGGCGTCGGCAAGCGCGGCACGCTGCAGCCCATCGATCTGGACGTGCAGCGTGGTCAAATTCTTGGACTCGCAGGCTTGCTGGGCTCGGGGCGCACTGAAACCGCGCGTTTGCTGTTCGGTGCCGATCGAGCCGACAGCGGCACGATGCTCGTCGACGGCAAGCCGGTGCGGCTGCGCTCGCCGCACGATGCGGTGCGCCACGGCATTGCCTATTGCGCTGAAGATCGCAAGAAAGAGGGCATCGTCGCGGACCTTTCCATCCGCGAGAACATTCTGCTGGCGTTGCAGGCGCGGCGTGGCTGGTGGCGCAAGATCAGCCGCCAGCGTGCGCGTGAACTGGCCGATCTGTGGATCGAGCGGCTCGGCATCAAGGCGTCGGATGCGGAGCAGCCAATCGGTCTGTTGTCCGGCGGCAATCAGCAGAAGGCGCTGCTCGCGCGCTGGCTCGCCACCGATCCACAACTGCTGATTCTGGACGAGCCCACACGGGGCATCGACGTCGCCGCGAAATTCGACATCATGGACCGCCTGCTCGCGCTGTGCGAGAACGGGCTAAGTATTCTGTTCATCTCCTCGGAGATCAGCGAAGTGCTGCGCGTCAGTCATCGCGTCGCCGTGCTGCGCGACCGCCGCAAGATCGCGGAAGTGAAGGGCACGGCGTCGAACGAAGACAACATCTATCGACTCATCGCGGGGAGCGGCGAATGAAACTTTCGAACTGGCTCGCGCGTGACGGCGTCGAGCGCCCGCTGATCTGGCCGTGCGTGACATTGGCCTTGTTGTGCGCGCTGAATCTGTGGGTCAACCCGCACTTCCTGTCGCTGCGCATGCTCGACGGCCATCTGTTCGGCGCGCCGATCGACGTGCTGAACCGCGCGGCGCCGCTCGTACTCGTGGCGACGGGCATGACGCTCGTGATCGCGACGCGCGGCATCGACATTTCGGTGGGCGCCGTGGTCGCGATTGCCGGCGCGGCGGCCGCCACGATCCTGGCAACGCAACCGGCGCCGACCGGCGGCCTGATCGCTCAGGCGTTGCTGGCAGCGTTGATCGTCGGGGTGCTGAGCGGCATGTGGAACGGCTTGCTCGTGTCCTTTATCGGCATGCAGCCTATCATCGCCACTTTGATTCTGATGGTTGCGGGCCGCGGCATCGCGCAACTGCTGACGGCGGGCCAAATCATCCCGATAGGTGCACCTGGCTATCTGTTCGTCGGCGGTGGTTACTGGCTCGGTGTGCCGTGTTCGGTGTGGATTGCCACGCTCGCCGTGCTCGCCACTGCGGCGCTCGTGGAAGGAACGGCGCTGGGCCTCTTTATCCGCGCCATCGGTGTGAATCCCGTTGCGACCCGCCTCGTCGGGTTGCGCTCGAAAGCGCTGGTTTTTGCGGTGTATGCGTTCTCGGGATTGACTGCCGCGATGGCGGGCATCCTGATCAGTTCGAACGTGCGCAGCGCTGACGGCAATAACGCAGGCCTCCTGCTGGAACTCGACGCGATTCTCGCAGTGACGCTTGGCGGAACCTCACTGCTCGGCGGCCGCTTCAGTCTCGCAGGAACGGTACTCGGCGCGCTCATCATCCAGACGCTCACTTACACGACGTATTCGATCGGCGTGCCGCCGGAAGCCACGCTGGTCGTCAAAGCGGCGGTCGTGCTGGCGGTTAGCGTGATCCAGTCGCCCTCTGCGCGAGGGCTCGCCATGTCGTTCGGAATGCAGATGATCAAGCAACGCGGGGTGACGCGATGAGACGTCTTTTTGCAGCGTGGGCGCACATAGTCGATCCGCGCACCTTACCCATCGCGGTCACGATCCTGCTGTTCTGCGCGCTGTTTGGCTTCGGCTCGGTGATGTACACCGGTTTCTTCTCGTGGCAGGTGCTGCTCGATCTGCTCGTCGACAATGCGTTTTTGCTGATCGTGGCGATCGGCATGACGTTCGTGATCGTGTCAGGCGGGATCGATCTGTCGGTGGGTTCCGTTGTCGCGCTGACCACCATCGTCGAAGCGGTATTGTCCGAGCGCCTGCATTTATCGGTGTGGATCATTTTGCCGATCGTCCTGCTGATGGGCACCGTTTTTGGAGCCGTGCAGGGTGCGTTGATTCACTTCTTCCGCCTGCAGGCGTTTATCGTGACGCTGGCCGGCATGTTCTTCGCGCGCGGCTTGTGCTTCCTGATCACGACGCAGTCCATCACGATCAGCGATCCCACCTTTCATGCAATATCCGCATTCCGGCTGGACATCGGCATCGGCTCCGTCACTGCGAATGTGTTGATTGCGTTCGTCGCACTCGTCGGTGCCATTTACGTGGCGCACTTCACGCGCTTTGGCCGCAACGTGTACGCGGTGGGCGGCAATGCCCGCTCCGCATTGCTGATGGGCTTGCCGGTCGCGCATACGCGCATCGGCGTGTATGCCTTGAGCGGGTTCTGCTCGGCGCTCGGGGGCGCGGTGTTCACCTTCTACGTGCTGTCGGGCTATGGCTTGCAAGGTCAGGGCATGGAGCTCGACGCCATTGCAGCCACCGTGATCGGCGGAACGCTGCTGACCGGGGGAGTCGGCTATGTGATCGGCTCGCTTTTCGGCGTTGGGATTCTCGGCACGATTCAGACGTTGATCACGTTCGACGGTACGCTCAGTTCGTGGTGGACCCGCATCGTGATAGGCGCGCTGTTGTGCGCTTTCTGCCTGCTGCAGCGGCTGATAGAACGACATGCGAAGTCGGTGCGGCGTCCTGGCGGCACGGCCGCGGTCGTGACCTCGAGCCGCGAACGTACGCATGGCGGCCCTTCAACGGCGTCGGACTCGCATGTGATCGGGCGCGCGCCGGAACAGGCCTGAGCGACGTTCGGCGCGGCGTCCTAACACCGTTGCCGGTCGCCTTGCTCGCGCTGCCATGCGAGCGCTCGGTGCGCCACGGTGAAGCAGAGTCAGTTGACCGGAAGACGCCAGATCAAAGTCGGCATCAAGCACGGCTCGCTTACCCTTCTTGCAGACGCCGCCGCGCCGTCGCCGTCAGCCGTTCGAACGGCAGCGTGCTCGCGGCGAGCGCTGCCATCTGCGGATAATGTTCCCGCGTGATATCGGTCAGCACCTGGCCGGGCGGTGCTTCGACTGCGACGCGCGCGCCCATTTCCTGCATGACGGTGAGCGCATCGAACCAGCGCACGGTATAGCGCATGTTGGTCGCGAGGTCTTCGCGTATTGCATCAGCCGAGTATAAGGGGCGTCCGCCGCGATTGCCGATATACACGCTCTTCGGCGCGCGAAACGCAAACGGGCGTGCGTAGGCGCACAGTTCGTCGCTCGCATGCGCGAGCATTTCGCAATGCGAGGGAACGCTGACCGCGAGGCGGGTGGCCTTGCGTGCACCGGCTGCGAGCGCACGGTTCATGAAGCTGTCCAGCGCAGCGTTCGCCCCCGCCACCACGATCTGGCGAGGTGCGTTTACGTTGCCTATGTATACCGGCGCCTCACCTTCGCTAGTGTGCCGCGCGGCGAGCGTGGCAAGCTCGTGCTCCGTCAATCCGGAGATCGCGGCGAGTCCGTAGCCGGATGGATACGCAGCTTCCATCAATTCGGCACGGCGGCGAACCATCTTCAGCGCGTCGGCGAAACAGAGCGCGCCGCAGCTGACCGCCGCCGCAAACGCGCCCACCGACAAACCGGCGCACATGTCCGGGCTCAAGCCTTCCTCCGCGAGAGCGCGAGCGAGAGCCACGCCCGCGACGGTCAGGCCGCATTGCACTGCAACGGTCGAGCGCATTGCATCGGCTGTGTCGAGGGTAAGCAGGTCGACACCGAGCACGTCGGACGCTTCGTCGAGCACGGCGCGCACCGCGGGATGCGAGGGTAGCCGATGCAGGAAACCGTCGCTTTGTGCGCCTTGGCCCGGAAAGATCAGAGCAAGCATCACATCACCGTCGCGCGAGCAGAAGACCACGGATCAGTGACGAGCTGGGGACCGCTCGCGTGACGTGCCAGCACGCGGGCCTTGCTTGCGGCCCACTCGGCGAGCGCGACGCCGCCCGCTGGCGTTTCGAGTTGCGCGTCGATGCGAATGCCGGTTTCGAGCCCCACGGTTTGCAGGTGGTTCATCAAGTCCGCGGCGCATTCGCGCGACAATCGTTCCGAGGTCCGAATCAATAGATCGAGGTCGCTCGACGGCGTCACGGCGTCTGTACGTGTGGCCAGCTCGAAACCCGCGCTGCCGCTCGGCCCCCACACCAGTGCGTTCAACGCGCTGAGCGGGTTCCCGCGCAACGCGGCAAGCGCAACGAAAGCGGGCAACGCGGCGCGTTCGCGAGTCGGCTCACTGAACAGCAATGCTTCCGGCGCAACGACGTCGACAATCTCCGTCGCTGCAGTCCAGGTGCCGTAGCGCTGCGAACGCCCAGCGCCACGCACGCCTATTGCAACAACGCCGTGTGCGCTGAGCGCTCGCCGGACCACCGCATACGGCGCGCGTTCGAACGCGCCGCGGACCCATGCCGGCTCGCCGTCGAACGCAACGAGGCTACGCAAACGTACCAGGTCGTGCGCACGCCAGCGCTCGTCGCATGACACGGCGAGTTCGCTTGGGAAGGGCGGCGCGGCGCAGACCTGCATTACACGGCATCCCATTGCTCGGCAAGACGCCGCCGTACTTCGATGGAGGCCGCACGGTGCTTCTGCGCAGCCGCTGATTCGAGCCGGCGCGCGAGCTTGCGGCTGCCCTCGCGCGCGCTTCTGATCTGCTCGCGCAGCACCTGTTGCACGCGTGCGATCTGCGCGGCGTCCGGCGCATCCGCGTCGATACCTTCGATCAGTTGGTCCAGCAGCCCGAGCTTCGCGAACGAGGCCATTGAGTAAGACATCGGGACGATCGTTTCGCCAAGGGCATCGAGCGCCTCGACGCTGCGGCGCGTGACGCGCGCCGCGGCTTCCTTGCCCATGGCGTGAACCATGGTGCCGGGCGCGTCGAGCGCGACGATGCGATTGGCCTGGTAGCCGTGTGCGAGAAAGGCGCCCGACATGGCGGGTCCGACGATCAGCGCAATCACCGGGTGCCCAGCATCGCGAGCCGATGCATACGCGTCCACGGCCGCGGCGCACGCGAGATGAATGCCGAGCATCTCCTCACGATAACCATAGGCCTGGCTCCTGACATCGACAATCGCGACGATCGGGCGACGCATGTTGCCTGCGGCATCGTCGGCAATCGCTTCGCGCACGACTCGCGCGAGCAGCCAGCCCTGTTCGAGGCCGACCACATTGTCGGTCGCGCGCGGGAAGCGGTTGCCCGGATCCGGCACGACGGTGATGAAGCGTGCAGTCTCGTCGCCGAGCGGCGCGTCGGCGCTCAGCACGGGCGCCGCGCTGCGGGATTGACCGGCGAGCGCCTGGAACCAGCGCGCGCCGCGGCTCAGTGAGTTGTCGCTCATGCTTGCTCCTTGCGCGGCTGCGATTGTGCCGGTTGCTCTGAAAAGACCTCACGCATGCTGGCGGGCGTGACGCTCGCAGGGTCGATTTGCGCAAGACGCTGCAAGAATGTGTCGACCTGTTCGCTGCGATGCGCCGCCGGCACGCCTTGCCCGAACGCGGACAGCACGGCAGCGCGCACGGCTTGCGCGTCGTCGTCCACGAGCTGATCCGCGAGCGAGCTCGCGACGCGTTGCTCGCCGCCAATCAGTTGCCACACGCGGCGCCGGTCGCTGGCGTCCAGTTCGTCGATGCCCGCTTCCTGCTCGATCACTTCCGGCCCGTTCATGCCGAGCCGCCCCTGCTTCGTCACGACCAGATACGAGCACAACGCGGCCGCGAGCGACATGCCGCCGAAGCAGCCCACCATGCCCGCGATCACGCCGACCACCGGCACATGGCGGCGCAGTGCGACGATTGCTGCCTGGATCTCGGCGATTACAGCGAGGCCCAGGTTGGCTTCCTGAAGCCGGACGCCGCCCGTTTCGAACAGCACGACCGGTCGCACGATCTTGCCGCGCTCGCAATCGCGCAACGCGAGTTCCAGCGCGGCGGCGATCTTGCTGCCCGATACTTCGCCGATGCTGCCGCCCTGGAAGGCCGACTCGATCGCGGCGACCACGGCAGGCTCGCCGTCGATGGTGCCGCGCGCGATCACACAGCCGTCGTCGGCCTGGCACACGACGCCTTGCAGCGGCAGCCACGGCGACTCGATTCTGTCGAACGGCCCGAGCAGTTCGCGGAAGCTGCCCGCGTCCAGCAGCGAGCGGGCGCGTTCGCGCGCCGGCAGCTCAATGAAGCTCTCGCGCAGCAACGGCGCGGCGTGTTGCGTGGCGAGCGCGCTCATGCGTCGTCTCCCTGTTCGGCGGCCTCGACGGCCTCGGCAAGCCGCAACGCGACGACGCCGGGCGTGGCGCCGAAGTCGTTGATCTCGATTTGCGCGGCGCCGTCGTAGCGCGTAAAGAAGCGGTCAAGCACGCTTTTCCAGATGTGGCTGTAGCCGTCCACGCTCGTGCGTACGACCACATGCGCTTTCATGGCGCTTGGGTTGGCGCCAGGGTTGTCGGCGGGCGAGAGCAGCACTTCGAGATCGCCCGAACCGACCACGCCGACGTGCGCGCGTGTAGTGACGGCGCGTTGCGCCGGATAGTCGAAGGTCAGATGTTCCATGTCGTTGAGCTCCCGCCGGCGCCGAAATGCGCCAGCCTGTCGAGGAAAAGGGTGGCGGCGAGCAGATCGGCTGCGCCTCCGGGCGATGCATTGAGCGACAGCAGTTCGCGCTCCAGCGCGGCAAGCGCGGCCTTGCCCTCGCGTGTCGAACTGCCGCCCGCTTGCAGTACTCGCCGCGCGCCGGATTGACCGGCATGCAAGCCGGCCAGACCTGCGCGGTGCAGCAGGCAGGTGTCGTCGAGCGAGGCCATGATCGCGAGCAGGGCGTCGATGCGAGCGGCGTCTTCGCCAATGCCGCGCTCGCGCGCCGCGAGCAGCGCGGGCAGGCCGGTCGCGATCACATGCGGGAAACCTTCCTGCGCTTCGCGGCGCGCGCCGCCTACCTGATAGCGCTGCCGGGCGCGTTCGCCATGACTGCCGGTGGGCGCGGCGAAACGGTCCGGAAAGCAGGCGATTTGTGCCGCGCGCCGGCAAATTCCCGACGCGTCGAGCCTCAGGCCGCGATCAGCCAGGGACGCCCCCGCGACCAGCAGTCCGACAATCCAGATCGCGCCGCGATGCGCGTTGCTGCCGTTCGTGGCGCGCAGCATGTGCTGCTCGCCGGCGCGCCCGATCTGCGCGAGTTCGGTACGTAATAGCGCCGATGGTTCGCCGCGGCGGCGTGCCGTACGGGCGAGGGCGGCGAAGGTCGGTTCGAGCGCATGCGCCGAACGTCGCATGAGCGCAAGGTCGAGGTCGCGGTGCGCGCCGCTGCCACGCCGGTCGACGAGGGCGGGCTTGGGCGTGAGCTCCGCCTCGTCGATTAACGCGGTCACGGCGAAGTGGGCCAGTTGCGCGTCGGTGGGCAAGCGGTGGGCGAGCTCCCCGCCAGGTGCGCAAGTGAACGCGGCGCGCTCGCGCAATGCAGCAGCGGCGCTCATCACCAGCTCCGGAAGCGCGCGGGCGGCGCATACAGGCCACCGGACCACGTGACCAGATCGTCGATACTGCGCGCCGCGAGCAGCGAACGCTTCGCTTCGCCACGGCGGATGCCGAGATCTTCCGGATACGCGACGATGCCGCGTCGGCGCAGCTCCGCCGTCTTTTCCGGCTTCGCACGCAAGCCGATGGGCGTGACGCCGGCGACGGCGGCAATCGCCGCGCGCCGTTCGTCCACGCCCTCGGCCTTGTGCAGATGCGCGATGCCTTCTTCGGTGACCACGTGGCTCACGTCGTCGCCGTAGATCATGACGGGCGCGATAGGCATGCTGCTTTTCGCGCCGACGGCGACGGCGTCCAGTTCATCGACGAACGTCGGTTCGCCGCCTTTCTTGTATGTCTCGGCCAGTTGCACGACGAGCTTCTGGCCGCGCGACACGGGCCCCTGGTTTTTCAGCAGCTTGAGCCACGCTTCGCTGGAATGGCGGCGTCCGCGCGGATCGTGACCCATGTTCGGCGCACCGCCGAAGCCGGCGAGCCGGCCGCGCGTCACCGTGGACGAGTTGGCGTCCGCATCGATCTGCAATGTCGAGCCGATGAACAGGTCCACGCCATATTGCCCCGCGAGCTGGCAGAGCACGCGGTTCGAGCGCAGCGTGCCGTCGTTGCCGGTAAAGAACACGTCGGGACGCGCCTCGATATACGCCTCCATGCCGACCTCGCTGCCGAAGCAATGGATGCTGTCCACCCAGCCCGATTCAATGGCGGGAATCATCGTGGGATGCGGATTGAGCGTCCAGTTGCGGCAGATCTTGCCCTTCAGGCCGAGCGACTCCCCGTAGGTGGGCAGCAGCAATTCGATGGCCGCAGTGTCGAAGCCGATACCGTGATTCAGCGACGTGACGCCGTACGGCTCGTAGATGCCGCGTATCACCATCATCGCGGTCAGTACCTGAAGGTCGCCGATATGGCGCGGGTCACGCGTGAACAGCGGCTCCACGGCAAACGGCCGGTCGGCCTGCACCACCACGTCGACCCACGAGCCGGGAATGTCCACACGGGGCAGTTCATCGACAATTTCGTTGACCTGCACGATCACGATGCCGTGACGGAACGCGGCCGCCTCGGCGATGGTAGGCGTGTCCTCGGTATTGGGACCGGTGTAGAGATTGCCGTGACGGTCGGCCTTTTCCGCGCACAGCAGTGCGACGTGGGGCGTGAGGTCCACGAACATGCGCGCATACAGTTCGACGTACGTATAAATCGCGCCGATCTCGAGTTGCCCGTCTTCGAGCAGTTGCGCAACGCGCAGGCTCTGCGGTCCGGCAAACGCAAAATCAACCTTATGCGCGATGCCGCGCTCGAAGAGCGTCAGATGTTCAGGACGACTGATGCTCGAAATCAGCAGATGTACATCATGCAGCTTCTGCGGATCGACCTTGGCAAGCGAGCGCGACAGGAAGTCGGCCTGCTTCTGGTTGTCGCCTTCCAGCGCGACACGGTCGCCGGGCTGGATCAGCGTTTGCAGTGCATCGACAATGCGCGCGGCGGGCAGCACGCCGTCCTGAAGCCACGGTGCGATGGCTGCGAGGCGGCGCCTTTTTTCGTCGCGGCGCGTGGTCCACGAACGGGCGGCGGAGGAGGCTTCGGCGGGTGCGTTCATCGGCTCAATCAACTCCCGGTGAGGGTGCGCGGCGGGCGTCCGCGCGGCTTGGGTCGGTTTGCAAGCGCGGCTTCCGCCTGCGCGCGCTCGGTCAGGAAACGATGCAGCAGTTCACCTGTGCCGAGCAGGTGCCCGGCGACGAGCGCCTGGGCGGCCGGCACGTCGCCGCGTCTGACGGCGTCGAGCAATTCGGTGTGTTCGTGATCGGACTCGCCCTTGTACGAGGGCAGGCCGAACTTCAGGCGCAGGTAACGCTCGCCGCGCCGATGCAGCACGCGAATCAGGTCCTCGAGCTGCGGACGCGCGGCGGGTGCGTACAGGCTCATGTGAAACGCAGCGTTGCGCGCGACGTACAGCGAGGGGTCGGGCTCGCGCTCGGCCGCCTTGCACAGCGCGGTGCATTCGCGCAACGTGGCGGGCGTGTGCCGGGGAATGGCGAGGCCGATGGCAAGACTTTCGAGCGCCGAGCGGATCTCGTAGATTTCGCGCGCTTCATCCGCCGATAAAGGCGCGACCGTAGCGCCCTTGTGCACCGCGACCTTGGCCCAGCCTTCGGTTTCGAGCAGGCGCAAAGCCTCGCGCACCGGAATTGCGCTGACCGAAAAGTGCCGCGCGATGGCATCCTGGCGCAGCGGCGCACCGGGCGCCAGCGTGCCGTCGATAATGGCCTCGCGCAACGCCTCGGCGATGACGCGCGACGTGCTTTCGCGCGGCGCCGCTGCGGGCAGCAGCGAGGCGCGGGCGGGCGCGTCGAGGGGAAGGCGGGTCGTCGTGTCGTCCATGGTTTGAATATTATATATGAAACGACGGGATTTATACGCGGGCAAACCCGGACTGTGCGGGCGGCTCAGAGACCACCTTAGTTGAACGACGCGTGCACGAGGACGAACGGACGACCGAGGATCTGCCGCGCGGCAACCGCTCGCGCGTTACAACCGCCCCTCGCGCCTCACTCGGGTTGCCGCCGCGCGCGCCCGCCGCGCGTTATCAGCGAAACCAGCGGCCAGCCGAGATTGACCCCGAGGCTCGCGACAACGATCAGCGCCATGCCGGCCAACTGCGGCACGGACAGCGCGCGGCCGTACACCAGTGCATCGACGGCAATGGCGGTGAGCGGATAGATGAACAGCAGCACCGCGATGACGGGCGTGGTCAGCTTCGGCAGCGCGCCGTAGATCAGCACGTACGAAAGCCCTGTGTGCAGCACGCCCATGCCGACAATCCAGAACCACTGCATCGGCTGGATATGCGCAGCGTCAAAGGGCGCCACGAACGGCGCGATCAACGGCAGGCAGATCACGCCTACCGCACATTGCAGCAGCGTGAGCAGGTGCGGGCGCAGATCGCCGAGTCCCTTGGCGATCAACGTAACGCCGGCATAGAGCACTGAGCCCGCGAGCGCTTCGCCTACTCCGATCAGGTAGCTCGTGTGCCCCTGCAGGTTCGCCGTGCCCGCCACGCCCGAAGCCAGCACCAGCCCCACGAACGCGCTCGCGATCCAACCGAGGCGGTCCGCACCGAGACGTTCGTTGAAGAGCGCCGCGCCGATCAGCACGACCCAGAACGGCTGTACATGGAACACGACGGTCGCGACCGCGATGCTCGTGCGATGGATCGAGTCGAAAAAGCCGACCCACTGCGCGACCATCAGCACGCCGGAGAAGACCGCAAGCGCCAATGTGCGTCGCGTGAAATGCGCGCGCGTGAAAAATCCTTTCCACGCGCAATACGCGGCGAGCGACAGAAAGCCGAACAGGCAGCGGAAAAACACCAGCGTCAACGCGCCGAGCCGCGCTTCCTCGACGAACACGCCGAGCGTGCCCATCAACAGCCCGCCGCCGGCCAGTGCGATCGCGCCCCGTTGACGTTGGTTGAGGAACATGCGGCGTCTCCATAAGATCGAGAGCGAAGTATTGCGCCGCTTGCCGGGTGCGCACAAACGAATTAAATTGAGAAATTCCATAAGCGCAATTGATAAATCATGCACCCGGAATTCGACGTCGATTTGCTGCGCACGTTTGTAGCCGTCGTGGACACGGGCAGCTTCACGAAGGCCTCGGCCACCGTGCACCGCTCGCAAGCGGCAGTCAGCATGCAGATCAAGCGGCTCGAAACCATGCTCGGCACCACGCTGTTTGCGCGCAACACGCGCAATCTCGCGCTGACGCGGCCAGGCACCACGCTGCTCGAATACGCGAGGCGCGTGCTTGCGTTGCATGAGGAAGCGTGGTCGGCGATCGTGCGGCCCGAGGTGACGGGCCGCGTGGTGCTCGGCGCGCCGGACGACTATGTGTCGTCGCTGTTGTCGCCGGTGTTGCGGCGCTTTTCGAATCTGTATCCGCGCGTCGAAATCGAAATTGTTTGTGCGCAGAGCACTTCGCTTGCGCCGATGCTCGCGGACAACAAGATCGACCTCGCGTTCGTCACGCGCGACCGCAGGATGCGCGGCGAATTCGTGCGCAGCGAGCCGATGGTGTGGGTGGGCGCTGCCGTCGATACGCCGGTGCTCGCAGCCTCGCCGTTGCCGGTCGGTCTTTACGAGCCCGGCTGCGTGGCGCGTCAACATACGCTCGCCGCGCTCGACGGCGCGCGGATTCGCTACCGCGCGGCCTTCAGCAGTGCGAGCCTGATGGGACTCGTCGCCACCGTGGATGCCGGCTTGTCGGTGGTTGCGCTCACGCGTTGCAGCGTGCCGTCGCGGCTTGCAATCCTCGGCGAAGCGCAAG
The DNA here is from genome assembly GCF_000472545.1 of Burkholderia sp. WSM2232. Classification (GTDB taxonomy): domain Bacteria; phylum Pseudomonadota; class Gammaproteobacteria; order Burkholderiales; family Burkholderiaceae; genus Paraburkholderia. Next base: position 20,332 of record NZ_AWZV01000020.1, read on the forward strand.
GATTGCCGCACATCGAGCCGCTCGAAATCGTGGTGGCACGCAGCGCGAAGTCAGACCGGCCCACTTGCGATTATCTCGCTGCGCAGATGGTGCAGGACCTCTCGTTGCCGGCGCAGTCGCGCGGGCCGACCGCGGCGGCGTCGTGACAGCGCGCCGCGCGGCTCGTGCAAGCGGTGGCGGCAAAAGCGATACCGGCGAAAGCGGTACCGGCGAATGCAGTACCGGCGAATGCAGTGCCGACGAATGCAGTGCCGACGAATGCGGTGACTGCGAATGCGCAATCAGAACGCGATGTTGGTCCGTACGCCAACCACGAAGGTATTGCGCAGCGGCTTGGCCGGATCGTTCGGATTCTGGCCGGCGCCCGCGTTGAACGTGTATTGCGCATCCGCTTGCAGCATCCACCAGGGGGCAATCTGATACTGGTAGGTTGCTTCCAGCGCGGTTTCGCTGCTGCGAACGCCGTACGGGCCGCCGCTCAATGCCAGGTTATCCTGATCGAGTCCTCGCGCGTGGCTGCCGACCTTGATGTAGGTGAGCGCAAGGCCGGCGCTGTCGTTGTCGCGGCCGGCGAACGGCGCCTTCAGCACGACGCCCAGGTTGGCGGCGAAGCTCACCAGATTGCGGTCGCCCGGCGCGCCCATGACGCGCGCGAATACACCGAGACTGCGCGCCTCGCCGGGATTCGGGCGCCAGACGGTCTGGTCGGCGACCGCGTAAAAGCTGTAGTCGCCGCGATGGTTCGCGCCCACGCCGGTGGACGCCGGGCTCGCGAGCGACACGCCGTTGCTGTCGTAGCGCTGGTCCGCAAAGCGGCCATTGTTGTACCAGACGCCGATCTTGTAGGTACCGGGCAGGCCGCCGCGAGCGGGGGATGCCGCAGCGCCCGGCCCCGTCGTCGCAGTGGCCGTGTCCGCGTCGTCAGGTTGATTGATTGCATACTGCAATTCGCCGATGAACAGCGTGCCGTTATGCAGATTGAAGTTGGTGCCGCTGCGGTTGTTCGGATTGTTGCCGAGCGGATCGCCGTCGAACACGCCGGCCAGCGCCGTTAGGGATGGCGTGATCTGTCCGCGCACGCGCACGCCGAGCGCCGAGAGCGGGTAGGCCGGGCCGCCCGACGGCATGTCGTACGAAGGCAGCGCGGGCCAGCCGAACATGGTGTTGATGAAAAGCGCGGAGTACGTGCTGGTGATGAACTCCTGATCGATGCTCTGTTGACCGATCTTCACGTCCACACGTTTGTTCAGCAGCGACTGTTGATACCACAGCTCCCAAAGGCGCGTCGTGTCGTCCCCCTCGATGCCGCTGGCGGTGTTCAACGTGCCCAGTTTGTCGCTGCTCAGATTGCGGCCGTGGATCTGCAAGGCGCTCACGTTGAACTGGCCGCCTGCGAGGCCAAACGCCTTCTCGGTATCCAGTTGCACGGTTGCGGTAGTCAGGCCGTCGTACGCCACGCCGCGTGCGAGGCCGCCGCGCAGGTTGCCGAGCAACTCGCTCGTTTCCGTCAGCGTAAAAGTCACGCCGTATTTGCCGAGCCATGGCCGCAAGCCGCCCATGTCACCGAACAGTTGGTCGCGGCCCCAGAGTCCCGCTTCGTTCGCCGGCGCGGGGGTTGTATCGGCTGGCTGTGGCTGGGTCGCGTCGCCTGGCTTATCTGCGCTCGTCTGCGCGAATGCCGCGCCGCAGGCCCCGACCCACGCGAGCGCTGCGCATAACGCCGTGCGGCGTAGCAACGGCAGGCGCGCTCGTCGGGCCGTGCTGCCGCTCGACGGGTACGAACTGCGACGGGCAGGCGAGGTGGCAACGCTTCGCATGGATCGGGCGAGATTCATAGAGTGCCTTGAATGTTGTTATCGAGTGCCCGGTCTCGCGTCGTCGACTGTTTGACGTGCTTAATGTGCTTGACGTGTACAACGCGCGCGACGTGTGCGCCCGGGCAAAGGTTCGCGGAAATACGGAATGGGCGTGATCGTACCCACCCGACCAGGGAGCGTCAACGAGACCGGCTGACGCGCGTGAATCTCGCAACAGGTTCACAAAACCATGAATTGGCGCGAACGCGCGGCGACGCCGCTTGTCGAAACCGCACGAGTTTTTTCGGCCACTTACAAGGAGTTACATCATGAACAGGCGCGTCCTCTTGATTTCGTTGCTGGCAAGTGCTGGCGTTTTTGCAAGCGGCGCCGCGAACGCACAATTGAACCTCAAACAGTTCGGAATTGGCGGCACGGAAAGTTCGGCGGACGCGAGCGGCGCAACGTCGTCTGGCGGTCTGTCGCAGCTATTGCAAACCTACGTAGGGGCGAATCAGCAGGTGCTGAGCGGACAGTCCACGCTTGCCTCCGCGATGGGCTTGAGCGGCGCGGCCGGCCAGGCGCAGCAAGCGGCCGGTCTGCTGAGCGGCGGCACGCCGTCCGTGAATCAGTTGACGCAGCTAGGCAGCACGCAGCAGTCACTGTCGCAAACGCTTACCCAGTCTTTCGCGAGCCGCGCGGGCAGCGCGAGCGGTGGGGCGCCCATCAACAAGCAGGCGTTCACGGAGGGCCTCGCGTCGCTCGGCAAGGGCGTGAGCCAGTATTCCAGCATGCAGTCGGGGCTCGGCAGCATTGGGCAGATGAATCCGTCGTCGCTGTTGCAGGCCGGCATGAACCCGCAGACCATGCAGAGCGCGTCGTATATCGCGCAGTCGGCGCCGGGGCAATTGCAATCGCTGATCTCCACGCTCAGTTCCGCGGTACAGTTTGCGTCGAGCCACGGTATCAGCGTGCCGCAGATCGCAACGTCGGCACTCGCAGGCGGGCAGTAGTACAAGGAAAGCCATATCAATGGGTCGATGCCGATGTCACACACACTGAATCTGGACAGTTACTTCAAGCGCATTGGCTACACCGGGCCGCGCGCGGCGACGCTCGAGGTACTGCAGGCGATTCACCGCCTGCATCCGCGGGCCATTCCGTTCGAGAACCTGAACCCGCTCGCGCGCCGCGCGGTGAAGCTCGACCTCGAATCCGTCGAAAGAAAACTCGTCGACGATCATCGGGGCGGCTACTGCTTCGAACAGAACACGCTGTTCGCGAATGTGCTGCGCGAACTCGGTTTTCGTGTGACGCCGTTGCTTGGCCGCGTGCTGTGGGGGCGCGAGCCGGGCGCGGTTCCGCCGCGCACGCACATGGTGCTGCAAATCGATCTGGATAACGAAGCATGGATTGCCGACGTGGGCTTCGGCAGCGTCACGCTCACTGCGCCGCTGCGCCTGTCTCCGGGTCTCGCGCAGCGCACTGAACTCGGCACCTTCCGGCTCGCGGACGCCTCGCACAACGCGCTGTACCTCGAAGTGCAGGCACGCGACCAAAGCTGGTCGCGGGTGTATCGCTTCGACCTGCATCCTGTCGAGTGGATCGATTACGAAACCTCGAACTGGTACACGTCGACTTCGCCGGAAGCGATTTTCGCGAGCAATCTGATCGTATGCCGCGTGTTGGAAGAAGCGCGGCTCACGCTGCTCAACGATCAACTGAACGAGCGCGCGGCAGACGGCAGCGTGCTCGCCGAGCAGCGCCTTGCGAACGCGGAGGAACTGGCGGTTTGTCTGCGCGACCGCTTCGGCCTGAACACCGGCGATATCGACATTGCCGGCCTCTTCGAGCGCGTGCGCAGCCAGGCGCAATCGGCCTGAGTGGCAACGGCTATGGTCGTGCGCCTCGTCGTGCAAACGGTGCTGTGGCTCGCGGGCATGGGCGCGCTGCTGTTCGGCGCGGCCGGCACGCTCGCGTGGCCGGCCGCGTGGTGGTATCTGATCGAACTGGGCGCATTGAGCCTGTGGATCGGCCTGTGGCTCGCGCACCATGACCCCGCCTTGCTTGCAGAGCGTCTCGCGCCCTTCGTGCAGAAGTAGCAGAGTCGCTGGGACCGGCTTTTCATGGCGGCCCTTGCGTGTGTGTGGTGCGGCTGGCTGATCGCGATGGGGCTCGACGCAATGCGCTTTCGCTGGTCTGCGCCGCTGCCGGTGGTGTTGGTGTCGCTCGGCTCGCTGTGCGTGCTGGTGTGCATCGTAATGTGCCGTTTCGTGTTCGCGGCAAACAGCTATGCGGCGCCGGTCGTGAAGATCCAGGCCGGCCGCGGCCACAAGGTTGTCGACAGCGGCCCGTACGCGCACGTGCGCCATCCCATGTATTCGGCGGCGCTGTTGTTCTTCGTGGGCACTCCGTTGCTGCTCGGCTCATGGTGGGGCCTGGCGTTCGTTCCTGTCATGGTGATCGGGCTGGCTTGGCGCGCGGTGCGCGAAGAGCAGGTGCTTGCCATGCATCTCAGCGGCTACGCCGCGTACATGGCACGGGTGCGTTTCCGCTTCATTCCTTTCATCTGGTAGACGTGCAGGACGCCGCGCTATCGCGGCCCCGGCGCGAACCTGTCTAGACATAACCACTGCCGCGAAGCGTCGGCCGACTTGCTCCTCATTACTCACAATTGTCGGCACCAACCCTGCGAGCCCATTACCACAGGGACTTGTAAGGGCTTACCCGATGATTCGGGCAATTTTTTGCGAATCCCCTTGCAGCACCTTTTTGACTCATGCAGACTTGTCTATACAAATTATGCGGCGGTTAAACATTCGGCTCGACGGTTTCCTCAATCAAGGAGTTTCGACGTGAAAGTGAAACGCACCACGGCAGCAAAAGCATTGATCGGCGCCGTGCTCGGCGCCGCGGCGATTTTCGCGGCACCGGCACAGGCCAAAGACTGGAAGTCGGTGACGATCGCGCTGGAAGGCGGCTACGCCCCGTGGAACCTGACGTTGCCCGGCGGCAAACTGGGCGGCTTCGAACCTGAACTCGTCGCCAATCTTTGCGAGCGCATCAAGCTGCAATGCAATCTGGTCGCGCAAGACTGGGACGGCATGATTCCCGGCCTGCAGGCGGGCAAGTTCGACGTGCTGATGGACGCCATCTCGATCACGCCGGAGCGCGAGAAGATCATTGCGTTCTCGAAGCCCTATGCAGCCACGCCGGCCACCTTCGCCGTCGCGGACGCCAAAGTGCTGCCGAAGGCCGCGCCGGGCGCCGGCGTCGTCAAACTCTCGGGCGACCCTAAAGCCGATCAGCCAACCGTCGACGCACTGCGCAAGCAGTTGAAAGGCAAGACGATCGGCATTCAGTCCGGCACCGTCTATACGAAGTTCATCAACGACGGCTTCAAGGACATCGCGACTATTCGCGTCTACAAGACCTCGCCCGAGCGCGATCTGGATCTGGCGAACGGCCGCATAGACGCGTCGTTCGACGACGTGACTTACTACGCCGCGAGCATCGACAAGAAGGAAACTTCGTCCATCGTGATGGCCGGCCCGAAGATCGGCGGCCCGATCTGGGGCCCGGGCGAAGGTCTCGCGTTTCGCAAGCAGGACGCCGACCTGAAGGCCAAGTTCGACACCGCGATCAGCGCGGCGCTTGCCGACGGCACGGTCAAGAAGCTGTCCGCCAAGTGGTTCAAGACAGACGTCACCCCCTGATTCACGCGACTTCGCCCTAACGCGGCACGTGCGGGCGCCAAGCGCGCGCGTGCGGCCGTTTCATCGGCCGTCATGAACGGGAGGTAGGCAATGGCTCTGATACAGATGCTCGGCTTCGGGCCGGAAGGCTGGGGTGGCGTACTGCTGCTCGCGGCGTTGATGACCGTCGCGCTCACGCTGGCCGCGCTCGCGGTGGGCGCCGTATTCGGCGCGCTCATCGCGGCAGCCAAGCTGTCGCGCTTGCGCGCGCTGCGCGTGATCGGCGATATCTATACGACGGTGTTTCGCGGCGTGCCCGAACTGCTCGTCATCTATCTGTTCTACTTCGGCGGCTCGACGCTCGTCACCACGGTCGGCCAATGGTTCGGCGCCGAGGGCTTCGTCGGCGTGCCGCCGTTCGTGATCGGCGCGCTCGCTGTCGGCATGATTTCGGGCGCTTACCAGGCCGAAGTGTATCGCTCGGCGGTGCTCGCCGTGTCGCGCGGCGAACTCGAAGCGGCCCGTTCCATCGGCATGCCGACGCTGACCATGGCGCGCCGCATTCTTATTCCGCAAGTGCTGCGCTTCGCGTTGCCGGGCATCGGCAACGTCTGGCAGTTGAGCCTGAAGGATTCCGCGCTGATCTCGGTCACGGGGCTGGCCGAATTGCTGCGCACGAGCCAGGTGGCTGCGGGCTCCACGCATCAATACTTCACGTTCTTCGTGGTCGGCGGCGCGCTGTATCTGCTGATGACGAGCATCTCGAACCGGGTCTTCAACCACGCCGAGGCGCGCGTGGGCCGGTCCTTCAAGCGCAACTTCGCGCGCAACTGACGGCAACGGCATCATGAACTTCGACTTCGACTTCCTGCTCGACACGCTCAGGCAGTTGCTCGCCGCCGTGCCGACCACGCTGGGCCTTTTTTTCTGCTCGCTGATTCTCGGCGGACTGCTCTCGCTCGTCATCGTCACGATGCGCGTGTCGCCGCACTGGCTGCCGAACCGCTTTGCGCGCGCCTATATTCTGGTGTTCCGCGGCTCGCCGCTGCTGATCCAGATGTTCCTCGTCTATTACGGCATGGGCCAGTTCGGCGTGATTCGCCAGAGCTTTCTGTGGCCGGTGCTGCGCGAGCCGTATCTGTGCGCGGTTTTATCGCTTGCGCTGTGCACGGCCGGCTATACCGCGGAAATCATTCGCGGCGGCCTGATGGCCGTTCCCGCTGGCCAGATCGAGGCGGGTTATTCGATCGGCCTCTCGGGGTTCGCGCTGCTGCGCCGCGTGATCGGCCCGATTGCGTTGCGTCAGTGTTTGCCCGCGTATTCGACCGAAGCAGTGCTGCTGGTCAAATCGACCGCGCTCGCGAGTCTCGTCACCGTGTGGGAGGTGACGGGCGTCGCACAGCAGATCATTCAGCAAACGTATCGCACGACGGAAGTGTTCATCTGCGCCGCGCTGATCTATCTGTTCCTGAACTTCGTGATCGTGCGCGCGCTCGGTTTGCTCGAAACGCGTCTGTCGCGGCATCTGCGCGCGGCGCCGCCGCCCGTCGCCCCGAGGCGCCCGGTGTCCGCGACCACCGAAGCTCGCCGCGCCGCGCCCTGAGCGCCGGCCATTCCGGATGAACCTGGAGAATTCCATGAACGCTACGGCACCCGTTGCACTGTCGGTCAAGAACATTCACAAATCGTTCGGCGATCATCACGTGCTCAAAGGCATTTCGCTCGACGCTCATCAAGGCGACGTGATCTCGATTCTTGGAGCGAGCGGCTCGGGCAAGAGCACCTTCCTGCGCTGCCTGAACCTGCTGGAGACGCCTGATGACGGCTGCGTCGCGCTCGCCGGCGAAGAACTGAAAATGAAACGCCGCAGCGACGGCAAGCTGCAACCGAGCGACCGCCGCCAGGTCGACCGGGTTCGCTCGCAACTCGGCATGGTGTTCCAGAACTTCAATCTCTGGTCGCATATGACGGTGCTCGAAAACCTGATCGAAGGGCCGATGCGCGTGCAAAAGCGCAGCCGCGCCGAGTCGGTGGAAGAGGCCGAGGCGTTGCTCGCGAAAGTCGGTCTTGCGGACAAGCGCGGCCACTATCCGGCGCATCTGTCGGGCGGCCAGCAACAGCGCGTGGCGATTGCGCGCGCGCTCGCCATGCATCCGAAGGTCATGCTGTTCGACGAACCGACCTCTGCGCTCGACCCCGAACTGGTGGGCGAAGTGCTGCGCGTGATGCGCTCGCTCGCCGAAGAAGGCCGCACGATGCTGGTCGTCACGCATGAAATGGGTTTCGCGCGCCACGTGTCGAATCGCGTGATGTTTCTGCATCAAGGGCAGGTCGAGGCAGACGGCACGCCCGACGAAGTGTTCGTGGAATGCAAGTCCGAGCGCTTCCGGCAATTCGTGTCGAGCCACCACGACCGCACGACGAACTGAGCGGCGCGTCATCGGCAGATCGCCGCGTGACGCGCGGCATCCAATCCCTCGCTTGACACGTCACTTAACACCTCACTCAACACGTCACTTACCGCGCAGAGCACCATCATGGCCGTGATCCGTTCCGATCGTCCGCTCGACTGGGCACAGGTGGCGGCGGTTGCCGCCGGCGAACCGCTCGAGCTTTCCGCCGACGCCCGCGCGCGCATTGCGGCGGCGCGCGTGCTTGTCGAGCAGATTGTCGAGCGCGGCATTCGCGCGTACGGCGTGAATACCGGCGTGGGCGCGTTGTGCGACGTGATCGTGTCGCCAACCGAGCAGCGCACGCTGTCGCGCAACATTCTGATGAGCCACGCCGTCGGCGTCGGCGCGCCGCTGGGCGTTGCCGAGACGCGCGCGATCATGGCTGCCGCGGTCAACAATTTCGCCCACGGGCATTCGGGTATCCGCCTTGAAGTAGCGGATCAACTCGTGGCCTTGCTCAATGCCGATTGCCTGCCCGAAGTTCCCGCGTTCGGATCGGTCGGTTATCTGAGCCATATGGCGCATATCGCGCTGGTGTGCATCGGCGAAGGGTATGTGCGCTATCGCGGCGAGCGCCTTAAGGGCCGCGACGCGTTGCCTCTGCTCGGCCGCGAGCCGCTCGTGCTGGAAGCGAAGGAAGGCCTGAGCCTCATTAACGGCACGCCGTGCGTGACTGGGCTTGCGGCGCTCGCGCTCGCGCGTGGCATGCGGCTGCTGGACTGGACCGATCTGGTGGCGGCCATGAGCTTCGAGAATCTGCGTGGCCAGCTCGCCGCATTCGCCGAAGACTCGCTTGCCTTGCGGGTTTCGCCGGGGCTGAACCTGGTGGGCGAGCGCATGCGCACCGCGCTCGCCGACAGCGGCATTCTCGCGGCGGTGGTCGGCCAGCGCACGCAAGACCCGCTCAGCATGCGCACCATTCCCCACGTGCACGGCGCCGCGCGCGACGTGCTTGCCGCGACCGCCGAGGTGGTGAACCGAGAACTGGCGTCGATTACCGACAACCCGATCGTCGCCGGCACGCCCGACGACCCCCGCGTGTATTCGCAGGCGCATGCGGTGGGTGCATCCATTGCGCTTGCGATGGACAGCCTCGCCACCGCCATCGCGCAGGTCGCGGCGATGGCCGAGCGGCGGCTCGACCGCCTCGTCAATCCGCTCGTGAGCGGCTTGCCCGCGTTTCTTGCCGAGCCGGGCGGCACGTGCTCCGGCTTCATGATCGCGCAGTACACGGCGGCCTCGCTGGTCGCCCAGAACCGGCGCCTCGCGCTACCCGCGAGTCTGGATGGCGGCATCACGTCGGGCTTGCAGGAAGACCACCTGTGCCACGCCACGCCCGCCGCACTCAAGGCGCTGGAGATCGTCGACAACGCGGGGCGCATTGTCGCCATCGAACTGCTGGCCGCAGCGCAAGCCTACGATCTGCAAGCGGGCGACGCGCCGCGCGCGCCGCACACGCAAGCGTTGTGGCAACGCGTGCGCCAGATCGTGCCCACCTATCGCGACGACCGTCCGCTCGCCGACGACATGAGCGTCGCGTTCCGCATGATTGCCGGCGAGGCGCCGCCGCCACTGCCGGGTCCGGTTAAGATGAAACCGGGCAACGCGACGCCAGCCGGGAGCACGCAGTTCGTTGCGGGCGCATCGATCGTAGGCGTGCCTGCTGCGCACACTTTTCCGGCCGGCGCGAACAGCTCCGGCAACATGCTGGGCGCGGCGCACGTGGCCTGATTCTGACCGGCTGGAGCGCAGGCTACCCGCCGGCGCACTGGCGCTTTCCCCGGCGTACGAGCGGCACCACGGCTACGACCTGACCACCCCACCACCCACGAGGTTGGAGTGAACACCATTACTGATACTCAGGAGCACAGGCACAACCCGGCGCAGCCCGCGGCGCCGGGCGCAGACGTTGCGCAGCGTGCCGCGTGCAGGGAGACACCGGCGAAAGCCATGCCCGCTTATGAGCAGATCAAGCGTTATGTGATCCGTCGCATCAGCGAGGGTGACTGGAAGCCGGGCGGGCTGATTCCTTCCGAGATGGAACTGGTCAAGGAGTTCGGCGTCGCACGCATGACCGTGTCGCGCGCGCTGCGGGAGTTGACAGCCGAACGGGTGCTCACGCGTGTGCAGGGCTCGGGCACCTTCGTCGCGCCGCAGCGCTATGAATCCACGGTGCTGGAAATCCGCAATATCGCCGACGAAATCGCCGCACGCGGTCATCGTCATTCGGCGCGCGTGCTGACGCTCGAACCGAGCGACGATCCGCAGGCGCTCGAAACGCTCGGTCTCGCCAGCGGTCCGGCGTTTCATTCGTGCATCGTCCATAGCGAGGAGGGCGAGCCGATCCAGTACGAGGACCGCTACGTCAATCCCAAGGTCTTTCCCGAGTATCTGCAACAGGACTTCACTGTCGAGACACCGAATCACTACATGGTGCGTCTTGCGCCGATCCAGCGCGCGGAGTTTCGCATCTATGCGCAAAAGCCCGATGCGCATGTGCGGCGATATCTGTCGATGGAAATTGGCGAGCCTTGCCTGCTGCTATGGCGCCGCACGTGGGTAGGCGACGATGTCGCTACCTCTGTGCAGTTGTGGCATCCGGCGTCGCGCTTTCATCTGGCGGGGAATGTGTAGCCGGGCAGCCGGGCGTTGTCTCGCCGCTAGCGCGGCATTGCGTCAGCCTTGCCGTTGCGACAGATCCGGGGAGAAGCGGCAGCCGAGCCGGTAGCGCGAACCCGGATGCACGAAGCGCGCGAACGTCACGGCAATGCCGCTCGTCCACGTTCGCCGTACCAGCGTGAGGCACGGTTCTTCAGCGCGGATCTCGAGCAGTTCCGCCTCTGCGCGCGTGGGCAGTCCCGCGTCGACGACATGCTCGACGTCGTGCGCCGGCACCGTTTCATACAGGTATTCCGACGGCCTGATCGTGGAAAAATCCTGCCGCAGAAAATCCGGCGCGGTGGCCGGGTTCACGTAGCGGTCTTCCAGTTGCACCGGCAGGCCGTTTTCCCGATGCACGCAAATCACATGAAAGACCGAAGCACCAGGCGCAAGCCCTAACGCATTCGACACTACGACAGACGCGGTCTCGCGTTGCAAAAGCGCGGTACGGTAGCTGTATTCGTGGCCGCGCGAACGGATTTCGTCGCCGATATGCGCGATCATCAGCAGCGTGGATTGCGGCCTTGCCTGCGCAACGAAGGTGCCCACGCCCGATACGCGCGTGACGAGCCCTTCGTGCACCAGCTCGCGCAACGCGCGATTGACGGTCATGCGCGAGACGCCCAAGGTCGCGACCAGATCGAGCTCGGAAGGCAGGCGCTCGCCGGCCCGCCGCGCGCCGGATTCGATAATGCCGCGAATATGATGCTTGACCTGCTCGTAGCGGGCAGCCGGCGCATGGGCCGCGACGCCTGCGCTCCTGGCGGCGTCGGCTGGCGGCAAGCCTTCGGCGTGGTGACTCTTGCTGCGAAGCATGGCGGACATCGGCAGCCCCTTTCACGGTTTGCGCATTGCCGCGAGGGCAATGCGCGCGATCATGGCGTGTTAGCGTCGTCGGGGCCGCGCGCCCAGAATGCGTTGCGGTCGAAATAGTTTTGCAGGAATTGCCGCAAGCGCGGCTGTCCGGCATCGTGAAAGACCTCGCGCGGTTTGCCCTGCACGGCAATGCGTCCTTCGTCGATGAACACGACTTTATCCGCGACCTGCGCGGCGAAGCCCATTTCGTGCGTGACGACGGCCATCGTCATGCCGTCGCGAGCGAGCTGCTTCATTACTTGCAGCACTTCGCCGACCAGTTCCGGATCAAGCGCGGACGTGGGCTCGTCGAACAACATGATGTGCGGCTCCATGGCGAGCGCTCGCGCGATCGCCACGCGCTGCTGCTGCCCGCCGGAGAGCTTCGCCGGATAAGCATCGCCCTTGTGCGAGAGGCCCACGGTTTCCAGCATTCTGTTCGCACGGCCGCGCGCTTCGTCGTGCGACAGACGCCGCACGCGCAGCAGCGCTTCCATTACGTTGCCGAGCGCCGTCATATGCGGCCACAGGTTGAATTGCTGAAACACCATGCCGACGTTGCGCCGCACACGGTTGATGTCCGCCTGCGACGCACGCACGCGGCGGCCGCTGCGCTCGGTATAGCCGAGCAGTTCGCCTTCTATGCGCACGTCGCCGTGATCGTACGTTTCGAGCGCAGCAAGGCAGCGCAGCAGCGTGCTTTTTCCCGAGCCCGATGGACCGATGATGCACACCACTTCCGAGCGCGCAATCTGCAAATCGACGCCGCGCAGCACTTCCACGTCACCGAAGCGCTTGCGCAGATCGTGCACTTCGATCAAAGGCGCAAAGCGCTGCGCGTCGGCAACGGTGGACGCGGAAGAGGGCATGTCGGCAATGGCATTCATGATGGGGTTCAGCTCCTTTATGCCATGAAACGGGCGATTCGGGCCTCGGCCCACATGCCCGCGCGCGAAGTCAGTTCGACCAGCGCGAGATAGCACACACAGAGCATGAGCAGCGTCTCGACGAAGGCAAAGGTCGCCGAGCCGATGCCGGTGAGCACGAAAGTCAGCTCCGGCACGGTGACGATGGAAAGCACCGCGGTTTCCTTGCTCAGCACGATGATGAGGTTGGTGAGCGCCGGCACGATCAGCACCAGCATTTGCGGCATCTGGATGCGCAGCACTGCTTGTGTGCGCGTCAAGCCCAGACACGAGGCCGCTTCGAGATGGCCCGGCGGCACCGACTGAAAGCCGGAGCGAAAGGCTTCGGCGAAATACGCGCTGCCATAAAGGCCGAGGCCGAGTACACCCGCTGTCATGGGCTCGAGCGTGAGGCCGAACGACGGGCCGCCGTAGTAAAGCAGAAACAGTTGCACGAGAAACGGCGTGCCGCGAAAAAGCTCGATATGCAGCCGCAACAGCGCGCGTACCCAGCGTCCGCAAAAGAGCTGCTGCACCGCAATGACGAAGCCGATCAGCATGCCGATGGCGACGCCCGCGGCCCAGGTGCCGAGCGTCGTCGCAAGGCCCGCTGCAATCGGCTGAAGATTGTGCGTGATGACGGTGGGATCGAACTGTTGCATCGCGTGGCTCCGGGTCGGTCAGGCGTGCTTCAGGCGATGTTCGGCGGCATGCGCGACGAGTGCGAGCGCGCCGCAGATCACGAAGTAAATGAGCCCGGCGGCGACATATGCTTCAAGCGGTCTATACGTGCTGGCCGCAATGTTCTGCGCGGTGCGGGTCAATTCAGCGACACCCACCACCGAAATCAGAGAAGAAGCCTTGATGAGCAGCACCATTTCGTTGACGAGCGATGGCAACGTCAGACGGAACGCCTGCGGCACGAGAATGCGCCGCAGCGTGTCGAACGGCGACAGGCCGAGCATGCGCGCGGCCTCGATGTGACCGGGCGGAATGCTGAGAAAACCGCCGCGCAGAATTTCGGCGATATAGGAGGCGGAGCACAGCGACACGGCGCTGATCGCGGCGACGAGCGGTGGCACGTTGATGCCCACGAACGGCAACAGGTAGTACACGAGCAGCAGTTGCACCAGCATCGGCACGCCGCGAAAGAAGAACACGTAGGCACCGCCGAACCGGCGTGCCGCGCGATTGCGCGACAGCCTCGCCGCACATACGCCCACGGCCACGAAAAAGCCAATGAAGAGGCCCGTCAGCGAAACGCCGATGGTGGCGAGCGCAGCATGCAGCAGCAGTGGCATGCCCTGAACGAAGACGGTCGTGCTGAACATGAGCGTCGCCCTCGCGAATGTGCTGTCAATATGCGCCTAGCGTGCGTGCCGCGCGCGTCAATAGTTCGGCGTAGGCATGGTGGTGGGCGCATCCATCGCGACGCCGAACCACTTCTTTTGCAACGCGGCGAGGCGTCCGTCGTTGTGCATTTTCACGAGCGCCGCATTGAAGGCGTCGGCAAGCGGCTTGCTGTCCGCGTCCTTGCGCAGGCAGTACGCAAAGTACACTTTCGCGCCGAACGGCGGTTGCACCACGGCGAATGTTTCCGGGCGCTGCTTGGCCACGTACGCAATGTTGGTCATGGAGTTCGCGACAGCCGCAATGCGGCCCGCGGCGAGGTCGGCATAGGCCTGATTGTTGTCGACGTATTCGCGGATTTCAGGCGGCTTCGGCAAGGTGGCCACGTATGCCTTCAACTGATCGAGCTGCGCCGAGCCCTTGCCCGCGCCAACGGTCTTGCCTGCAATGTCCGACGATTGTTTGAGCGCCGTATCGTTCGCGCGTTTGAGCAGCGCGTCCGTGGCATCCGCAACGGGCAGCGTGTATGTATAGCGCTCCATGCGCGCTTTCGTGACCGTGAGCGGGCCGCCCACCATGTCGAACTTGCCCGCTTCGAGGCCGGGCAGTACGCTCGGCCAGGGCAGGTCGATGAAGCGCACTTTCACGCCCAGTTCCTTGCCGACTTCGGCGAACAGCTCCTTGTTGAAACCCGCTTGCTGACCGTTTTCGAGGAAGTCGAAAGGCGCGAACTGCATCTCCGTGCCGACCACCAGTTCGCCGGTCTTCTTCACTTTGGCGAGCTGGTCTTCCGCATGAGCGCCGACACTCGCCGCGCACAACGCCAGCATGAGGAAACGCCACTTCCAGCCTGCAAGGATGCTCATGAGATTCTCCAGTTGGCAAAGCGAGGTCGCACAGGTGATGCGCAAGCGGCACGAAGCATCGGCCCGGCGCGAGTCATGCGAGGCAGTATATACCGCAGTTTTGCTGCGAAATAAATAAACGCGCGAGTAGAGAAAAGCCCTTACATGGAGCGTCGCGAGTTCACTTGCGAGTGCGCTTTTGGCGGTATATACCACTGCAATGATCTCGCGCTTGCGCTCACCGCTCGCCGCATTCACCGGAGCAACACGATGCCTGTGACCCGTATTCCGCTCATCGACTTCGCCGGCGTTCGCGCAGGCGACCCGCGTGCGTTGCATGACGTAGCGCGGCAGATCCGCGAGGCTTGCACGACCATTGGCTTCTTCTACATCGTCAATCACGGGGTGCCGCAAGCTGTCATCGACGCGGCCGCGCAAGCCGCGCGCACCTTCTTTGCGTTCCCGGTCGAGACCAAGCGGCGCGCCGCGGTGAATCACCGGCATCGGGGTTTCAATGCGCTTGGCGATGCGACCATGTACCAGGCAAAGCGCCCCGATTACAAGGAATTTTTCAGCATCGGGCTCGAATTGCCGGAAGACGATCCGGACGTGCTGGCGGGGCATGCGCTGCGTGGACCGAACAACTGGCCGGATTTCATGCCGCAGTTGCGTCCCGCGTTGTACGGCTACTATGAAGCGGTGGGGGCGTGCGGTGCTGACCTGTTGCGCGCGGTGGCTGTGAGCCTCGGCGTTGACGAGCATTTTTTCGCCTCGCGTTATACGAAGCGGATGCAGCGCACGCAAATGGTCTACTATCCGCCGCAACCGCCTCAGTCCGACGAAGACCAGTTCGGCGTCGCGCCGCATACCGATTACGGCTGTATCACGTTGCTGTGGCAGGATCAGGTGGGCGGCCTGCAAGTGCGCGAAATCGCTAACGATACCTGGATCGACGCGCCGCCCGTGGAGGGCAGCTTCGTCGTGAACGTCGGCGATCTGCTCGCGCGCTGGACCAATGACCGTTTCCGCTCGACGCTGCATCGCGTGATCAATGCGTCCGGGCGGGAACGTTATTCGATCGCGACCTTCTACGATCCGACCTACGGCGCGACGGTCGACCCCCGCGATCTCGGCGCCAGTGCCGAAGATCTGAAGTATCAGCCAGTGGCGGCAGGCGACTATATTCTCGGCCGCATCAACGATTCGATGGGCTATCGAAAGAAGCACGCCGCCCCAACCACGTAAGCACAGCAAGGAATATTGCATGACCCAAGACCCCATCGCGCACCACGACGCGAACGCACAGCCGTGCACCGCGCCGCTTTCCGCCACGCTCGACGCGCTGCGCGCGGAGCTCGGCGCCGATGCGGTGCGCGTCGGCGAACAGATTGGCGAACGCGCGATGACCGACTGGACGCGCCACGCTCCCACACGCCCGGCAGCCTTGCTGCTGCCGCGCAGCACGGAGGAAGTCGCGCGCGCACTGGCAATCTGCCACGCGGCCTATCAGCCGGTGGTGCCGCAAGGCGGCATGACCGGGCTCGCAGGCGGCGCGATTGCGCGCGCGAACGACATTGCGTTGTCGCTCGAACGGCTGACCGGCGTCGAGGAACTCGATGCGGCTTCGGCCACGCTTACCGTGCGCGCAGGCACCACTTTGCAAACCGCGCAGGAAGCCGCAGCGCAAGCGGGCTTCGAACTCGCGCTCGATCTGGGCGCGCGCGGCTCATGTCAGATCGGCGGCAATCTCGCGACCAATGCGGGCGGCAATCGCGTGATCCAGTCGGGCACCGCGCGCGACCAGGTGCTGGGGCTCGAAGTCGTGCTCGCCAACGGCGACGTGCTCAGCTCGCTTGGCAAGATGGTGAAGAACAACACCGGCTACGACCTGAAGCACTGGTTCATCGGTTCCGAAGGCACGCTTGGCATCATCACGCGTGCGGTGTTGCGGCTTCATCCGCAACGCGCCGCGCGCCATACGGCACTCGTCGCGCTCAATGGCTACGACGCCGCCGTGAATCTGCTGCGCCGCCTGTCGACGCGCTTTGGCAACGACATCGGCGCATTCGAAATCA
The DNA here is from genome assembly GCF_000472545.1 of Burkholderia sp. WSM2232. Taxonomy (GTDB): domain Bacteria; phylum Pseudomonadota; class Gammaproteobacteria; order Burkholderiales; family Burkholderiaceae; genus Paraburkholderia. Next base: position 36,967 of record NZ_AWZV01000020.1, read on the forward strand.
TGTGGCCGGACTTCTACGATTTCGGCGTCAAGCTGACGGGCACGCGTTCGCCGTTCAGCGGTGCGCAGCCGCTTTACGCGCTGATCGAACATGCGAGCTTCGATGCTGGCGACCACGGCGAACGCTTTGCCGCCGCGCTGACCGAGGCGCTAGACGAAGGCGCGATACGTGACGCGGTGATCGCGCAGTCGATGGCGGACGCACGTGCGTTATGGGCGATTCGCGAATGCACGGCCGAATTTCCGGTGCGGCTCGACGCGATCAACTTCGACGTGAGTCTGCCGATCAGCGTGATCGGCGACTTTGTCGAGCGTTGCCGCGCAGCGTTGAAGGAACGCTGGCCCGGCAATGAGTCGTATTTTTTCGGCCATATCGGCGACTCGAATCTGCATGTCACGGTGGACGGTCACTCGATTCCAGGTGTCGATCATCATGCCGTGTACGCGTTCGTGTATGAAATGCTCGGGCCGCTGCACGGCTCGGTGTCGGCCGAACATGGTATTGGTCTGCTCAAGCGCGAGTTCCTGCCAATCTCACGCTCGCCCACGGAACTGGCCGCGATGGCTGCAATCAAGCATGCGCTCGATCCGCACGGCATTCTGAATCCCGGCAAGCTGTTCTAAACGGCGCATGCATGCTGCTGCGCATTCACGCTAATGCGCGGACAGCTCAGTGCGCGTTCAGATAGCTCGCGATAGTCGGATACACGTCGAGCGCAGCGTTCTTGCCGAAAATGCAGTCGATGTGTCCATAGCCCGGAATCAGGTAGCGCTCGTAAGGTTGCTCGGGAAAGGCGTCGGCAAGCATCTCATAGGTTAGCGCGGTGCTCTTCGGCACATACGTTGCGTTGTACTCGCCGTGGATGAAGCCAATCGGAATACGCATGCCTGTCAGGCCCCTCATGCCGCGCGCTCCACGCAGATAGACATCGTTTCCTTCTGCGTCGACGACCTTGCCCGCGCGCACCATTGCCGCCAGATGCCTGAACACGCCGACGTCGTGCACGCCAAGCAATTCCTGCAAGTTGGAATGAAGCGTCTCGTTGACCTGCGCGTGTTCGTAGAGCAGCCCGTACATGAATGTTGCGCGATGGCAGATGGGATTGCCGCAGCCTTCGTCGTGATCGACGGGGTAAAGGCGCAGCGCTTCGTCGAACAGATTGTGCGGCCAGCGTTCGTCTTTGGTATAGGCGGTGAGATCGGTCACGCCGAGGTGCTGCATGATGTCGGGAATGTGCAGCCCTGCCTTGATGCGGCCAAGGGTGCCCGGCACCGGGTGCGCGGCGACCTGGGAGATCACCGCTGAGCGCACCCCTTGCAGACCCGCCATCAGCGACATGCTCAACGCGAGCCCGCCCATGCAGTGGCCAAGCGCCTGGATGGCGGCCGCGCCGGTCACCTCGCGAATTTTCGCGACGGCTGCGGGAATGTCCTCTAGCGCGACCTTGTCGACGTTGGTCGGCACGAGCACGCTCGGCATTTCGATGCTCACGCGCAGATCGACGAGCCATACGTCGTAACCCGCGGCGCACAGATATTCGACGAGATTGGTGCCGATCAGATCCGTCGAATAGATGCGACTCGATACGCCGGAGCCGTGAATCAGTAACACTGGGCGCGCGTTCTTGCGCGCCGGATCGACAAAGCGTGTGAGCCGCAGCCGCGTGCCGTCAGGCGTGTCGAAGAAGAACACTTGCGGCGCGGGCGCCCGCAATGCGCGCTTCAGACGCGGCGGCGCGTCGGGGTCGTGGTACTGCAAAGGCGCGGCCACGCCGCCGTATTCGCTGAACAGCACGCCCGCGAAGAACTTGCCGAACTTGAGGGTCCATTCGAGGCGGGTTTTCAGGTCCGGCGTGTTGGTCACTTCGAGCGTGCGCTGCTGTTTCAGGAAATTTTCCGGCGTGATGATCAGCGTGGCGTTGCCAAGCGGCGGCGCGTCGGTTTCCGGCGCTTCGAACACCTGCGCATAGAGCGTGTTGGTCTGCTCCCACAACTCGAGCGGAGACGTGCGCGTGATGATCTTCTGCCCGCTCAGATAGTAGGTTTTGCCTTCCACCGTATTGAGCGTCATGCGGTAGTTCATGTTGCGCTCGTCGACATCCTGCGGGTCGGCAACGAACAGGTTGAAGGTGCCCTCGGTGATCGTCATCGGCTGCGCGGACAGTGCGATGCAGGTCAGTGTGCCGGCGGTACGCGCCATATGGTTGGGATCCCGAAGCATTGCGTCGAGGTCATCGGACTCGACGGTCAGCGTGAACGCCATCGGGCTCGCTGCCTCCTCGCTCGCGCCGGCCGGCGTGTAGTGACCGACCATCGTTTCGGTGAAGCGCAGGCCGATTTTTTGCACGGGCGGCGCGGCGGCGGTGCCGCTGGAATCGTAGTCGATGCTCCAGCCTCGCGACGCCGCGAGCAGCGCGCAGTTGCGCTCCGCGAGCGCGGAGATGGTCCACAGCGGATTGACGCCGAGCGACATCGGCATGACCGCGCCGTCCATGACGTAGAGGCCGTCGTGCACATCTGCGCCGGACATGCCGCTGAACACGCGGCCCATATGATCGACCACACCCTGTTCGGCGTGCTCGCCCATTGCGCAGCCGCCGAGCGGATGCACGGTCACGGTGCGGTTGCCGAAGATGTCGTTCGAAATCGGATCGCGCAGGTACTTGCCGCCTAGCGGCGCCGTCGCATTCTTCAGCGTCTCTTCGACGGTTTCGTAAATGGCCTGTTTGCCGGCGTTTTCCCATGCAATGCGCGGCCGGCCCTTGTCATTGACACTGATCTGGCCGCTTTCGTCGTCGTGCGCCATCACGAGGTAGCTCTGCGTGTGATTGAGCGCGCCGCGATACGGACCGTGCAGGACGCCTTCGACAACGCGTGCATCGTAAGCCAGTTGCTGCTCGACCGGGCGCGGGCCCGCAACGTCTACGCCCGAAAGCGGCGCAGCGGCACCGAGCATGCCGACGAGCGCGGCGCCCACCGGCCCCGCGAGCGAGCCTTCTTCGATTACGAAGCCGTCTTTCACGTCCGCCGTATTGCGATGATCGATCAACCCCGTAATGGTCGGCCCTACGGGCGGAATCTCGCCTTCGCGATGCGCGCCCCAGCCGACGCCGTTGATCGTGTCGTCGGTGTTGTAGGCGAAGGCCAGCACGTCGCCATTGCCGGTGAAACGCTGGCCGAGCATGCCCGAGACGCTCAGGCCTTCATTGCGCGAGCGCAGCAGCAACGCAGTCGAGCCAATCGTTCCCGCCGACACGATCACGACGTCCGCGCTCACGAAAAGGTCAGGCGCGTCGTAGCTTTCACGCCCGAGGCGCACGAGTTGATAGCCCACTTGCCATTTCTGCGTATCGGTATTGCGGGTCACCGAATGGACGGCTGTGCCGGTGAATATCTGCGCGCCGTGCGCGACTGCGTCGGGCAGATAGTTCATATGCGTCGAATTTTTCGCGTCGTAGTTGCAACCCGAGTTGCAGTCGCCGCATCCGGTGCAGGCTTTCTGGGCGACGCCGGCCGCGTTCGTGCGGTCTTCGAAAGTCACGGTCACGGGCGGCGTGCTGAAGCGATCGGCCATGCCGAGTGCCTCTGCGGACTTGGCAAGCGCCAGCAGTTTCGGCAGTTCGCGGAAACGACCTGGAACCGGCGATGGCTGCAACATATCCCATGCGCGCTGATAACCCGTGTCGCGCCCAGCCTGATCGCCGCGCAACGCGGCGGGCCAGCGCGTGTCGTCCCACAGGCGTGGATCGATTTTCAACGCGACGTTCGCGTTGATCAGCGAAGTGCCGCCAAGGCCGCAGCCCACCACTGCGTTTACGTCGTCGTTCACATGCACTTCGAGCAGCGCGAGCGGCGAGCCGATTTGCGCGGCAGGCGTGTTGTACTGGATCTGCGCGGCGCCCTGGAACGGTGTACGCGGATATTCGCCCGCCATGAACTCGCGCCCGCGTTCGAGCAGGCACACGCTGCGGCCCGCGCGCGCCATGCGGCTTGCGGCGATGGCGCCGCCATAACCCGAACCGATCACCACCACTTCATAGTGCGATTTCATCGCCGTCACGGCGCTCGATAAGCGGTTCATAGGCGACCACCTCGTCAGGAATCGATGCAGGGAAGGGACCGGGCGTCGGAAGGAAGACGGCGCCCTGCCGCGGCTTTTGTATCGTAGCCGGTGCGTGAGCACAAAAAAAGGCGCTTCGTTGCGATGCGCCTCGCGGCGTGATCGCGTTGTTGGCGTGAATAGCCGAGCCCAAGCCTTGTCATGCGGTGTTACGCGGCCGCTTCATTCATTTCGCTATCGTTCGACTCGGCAGCGAGCAGGTTCAGCGCGAGCAGAATCGCACTGCGATTGTCGATGTCGATCTCGATGCCGAGTACGTCCGTGAGCCAGCGACCGATCTTCGTATTGGAAAAATCGTCGGCAGTGGCCGTCTTTTTCATGGTGACGCCGAGTTTGACGGCGCGATAGTGATAGGAGGGCACCCGATGCTGAGCCGCAACCGCCGACAGTCCGCCTTTGCCTTCCGAGCACCAGCCGAGGCTGCCGGCGAGCACGATCCGTTCGGGCTCGTCGAGACTTTCGATAAAAGCACGCGCCGCAAGCCGCACCCGTTGTTCGTCGAGCCCGTGTTGCAGCAGCACGCTTTGTACGGGGTCTTCCAATGCCTGGGCGTGCAGATCGATTTCCTGCGCCATGCCTTCGGTTTCCATCGACACGTTGCGTTGATGGCCGGCGCTGCGCAGGCAGTCGATCAGATAGCGGCGAAAATACGCGCACAGTGCATAGCCGTTCGAAGGCGCGCTGTCGGCGCACGCATGCGTTGCGGTATGACCCGGCGCAAGACGCAGTACCTTGCAATAAATGAACTGTGCGACCAGCTCTTCCTTGTCCTCGCCGAGCGCCTGCAATTCGAGCGGATGGTACGTGCGCAATGCCCGCTTGACGAGTTCGACCATCGACACCATTTCGTCCGCGGACAACTGTGTGCGGCGGCGCCACAGATCGGGCAGGATCGCGTCGTCGAGATTGCGGACGAACTCGTGGCTCGGAACTGCGCCCATGAAAGCCTCCATTAGGGTAAGGCGACGGTAACGCGACGTAACGCGAAAAGCGCGGCGAGCCCTGAGTGCAGGCGAAAAGCGGATAACGGGAAGATTGCGGCCGCGCCGTGTTGGTGAAAGCAGTATGGTCTTACGCAACGACTTCGCCTATATGGATTAAGTGTTAGCCGATGGGTAAACTGCCGGGTAAACCATCCGGCAGCACACCGGTCATTCGTCTGATGAGAAAAGCGGTTGCAGCGCGCCGCTGCATTGCCGCCATTGCGTTTCAGTAAGACCGAGCAAGCTCCTGCGCACCATGCCTCGCCGCGCTTCGCGCGAGCGCCGGGCTTTCGCGCCCCGTCACCGAATTTGCCCTGCCCGACAAGGAGACCGCGCGATGCGGGCTGTCCCGATCCAGCATGCAATCGACGAAGACCTGGTGCGCGTGCTCTACGCGCAAGATCCGATCGCTTTCTTCACGCACTGGTTTTCGATTGCGGTACTGGTGGCGCTTTATTGGCCGGCAATCCCGTCGCCGCCGCTCTTCATTGCCTGCTTCGGCTTTTATGCGGCGGCCAACTGTGCGGGCCTTGCGCTATGGATCTGCAACCGGCGCTACGCGCATCTGCTCTCGCCGCGCGGCTGGATCAACCTGCATGCGGTGCGCGGTGTGCTGCTCTACAGCGCGCCCGGCCTTGCCATCTGGTTCGCGTTCCAGAGTCCGCAGAGCGACTTGCCGCTGCTGCACACGGTGATGCTCGTCACGCTCGCAGCCGGCGTGTTCATGTCCAACGGCTTCGATCTGCTTAATTTCGCCACTGCGATTCCGTTTCTGCTGTTTCCGTCGATCGTGCTGCATTTCGGCATGCATACGTTCGACCGCACGATTCTTGCAATCGTGCTCGCGTTTTTCTTTTGCGCGATCAACGTCTATGCGCTCAGCTACCGCAAGCTGTTCCAGCAGGTGGTGCAGGCACGAGTGGACCAGCAGTACCTCGCGGAGTCGCTCGCGGTGCAAAAGCATGTCGCGGAAGAGGCGAGTCTCGCGAAAACGCGCTTTTTCGCGGCGGCGAGCCACGATTTGCGCCAGCCATTGCACGCAATCGGACTGCTCGCGGCGTCGCTCAACGACCCGGCGGCGACGCCCCCGCAGCATGCGAAGACCGCCGAGCACATTGTCCATAACGTCGAGGCGCTGAATCAGCTGTTCAACCAGGTGCTCGATCTCGCACGGCTGGAAAGCGGCGTGACGCAGGTGATCCGCCTGCATTTCCGGCTCTCGGAACTGTTCGAGCGGGTGGGTAGCCAGTATCGTCCGCAGGCGGCGGCGAAGGGGCTCGCGCTGCGCATTGCGCCGACCTCGATGGTGGTCTACGACGATCCGGTGCTGCTCGAACGCGTGCTGAGCAATCTGCTCTCGAATGCGGTGCGCTATACCGAAGAGGGCGCTATCTGGCTCGGCTTCCGGCGCGCGGGGCGAGCCGCGGGCGGCTATATCGAAGTGCGCGATTCGGGCATCGGCATTGCGCCGGAAGAGCACGAACGCATATTCGAAGAGTTCTATCAGGTCGCGAACCCGCAGCGCGATGCCCGCCAGGGGCACGGCCTCGGCCTGCCGACGGTGAAGCGCCTTGTCGGCATGCTCGGCGGCGAGTTGCAGTTGCGCTCTGCGCCGGGGCGGGGCTCGGTGTTTCGCTTTCCAGTGCACGCGGGCGATCCGGGCGGCGTCGTCGCGAATCTGAACGAGGCGGCCGCGGCCGGTCAGGCGGCCCAGGGACGGCGCGTGCTGTGCATCGACGACGAACCGTCGATTCTCGAAGGTCTGACAAGCCTGCTCGGCCGCTGGGGCTGCATCGTGCGCGGCGCGCGCGACGAAGCCGCCGCGTTGGCCGCGCTCGAAGACGGCTTTGTGCCCGACGCGGTGCTTTGCGATTACCAGTTGGCCAATCACCGGACCGGAGCGCAGGCGCTAACGGCCGTGCGCAACATGCTCGCGCGCGCCGGGCACGAGAACATCGTGACGCTGCTGATTACCGGCGATATGGCGTCGGCGGAACTGACGGCTCTTGCGTTGCAAGGCATTCCGGTGTTGCACAAGCCGGTCACGGCGGCGCGCTTGCGGCGCACACTCGACATCCTGTGGCAGCAGGCGGAACTGGACAAAGGGCGGGCGGCTTCCACGCCGTGAACGCCTACAACGTTTTCCCCGCTTCGAGCCAGCCGTTGACCACTGCGATGGCTGTCGAGCGGTTGTGCACGCCGAGCGCCCGAAAGATCACCGACAGATGCACCTTGACCGTGCCCTCGGCGACGCCCAGTTCGCGCGCGATCATCTTGTTGGTCCAGCCACGATGCACGAGCCGCATGATGTCCTGTTGACGGGGCGACAGATTTTCCAGCAGATGCTGCTGATGCGGCTGCAACGCCTGGCCTGGCGCCCCGGGTTCGGGGAGCGTCGCTGTGTCTTGTGCGGCCGAGCTCGCCGTGGCCTGCGGGGTGGGCGCCGCGTTCACGCGCTCGGCGCTTGCGTCGGGGGATCGGGCCTCGCGCGAGCCAAGCAGGCTCAGCGCTTCCATCGGCACGTAGGCGCCGCCCGACAGCACGAGTTCGATTGCCTTGAGCATGACGCTCGCGGGCTGCCGCTTCGGCACGAAGCCGAGCGCGCCCGCGGCCAGCACGGCGCGCATTTCTTCGGGCGATTCTTCCGCCGAGAGCACGACCACCGGCAACGCGGGATTGGCCTTCAAAAGCATTTCCAGCGACGACGCGCCGCTCATGCCCGGCATATGCAGATCGACGATCGCGAGATCGTGATCCGCGTCGGGCCGCGCGGCCGCGGCGAGGGTTTCCCACGTGTCGGCTTCGTCGAACAGGGCGTCGGGGTCGAGCCCGCGCAGCATGCCCTTGACGCCTTGCCGGATCAATTCGTGGTCGTCCGCCACAAGAAACTTCATGATGTCTCCACGAGTCGAGCTTGCGTGTTGTGGACTACCGCCGTTGCCAGGTCCCGTTTTACTTCTATTGTCGTGAATCGCATCATTGCCGGCTACCCCGTGATCGTAAGCCGATCGGTTGGCGCGGCGGGCCTTGCGGTTCGCCGCGCCGTCATTCTCTGCTTGTGGCATCGCCGGCGCCACGCTTTTTTGTTTGTACTGTGCTGGCTGGTCTCTCTCGCGCATCGGCCCCGGCTTGCTACGTAGACGAGCCGCGCGCGCCGTTTTTTAAGCGGCGCGGCAGCGGATGCAGAAGGTTATGCGAGGCGGATCGAGCCGCCCGGACGCGCGTGCGCCGGGCCGTTATTTCACCGCAAAAAGCGTCGCATTCATCAGAAGCTTGAAGGCGTAACCGAGCGACATGGCGGAACCCACGCCGAAGCACCACAGCGCAATGAACCAGAGCCAGCCCGGCAGCTTGCGCGCGGACTTAGTGATAGTGATGTTGGTCGCCATGACGCACCTTCCCGCGAAATACCCAGTAACCCATCGTCGTATAGGCGATGATGATCGGCAGAATCACCACCGCGCCAACCAGCGTGAAAGTCTGGCTCGAGCGCGGCGCGGCCGCTTCCCACAGCGTGACGCTCGACGGAATCGCATACGGCCACAGGCTCACCAGCAAGCCCGCATAACCGAGCAGCACGAGCAGCAGCGCGAGCGCGAATGGGGTGTTGTGATGCCGCTCGCGCACCGCGCGGCGCATGAAGAACGCGCACGCGGCAACCAGGAACGGCACCGGCAGCAGCCGGTAGAAGAGGCCGTCGTCGAACCAGCGCTGCGCGATGTTCGGGTCCTGCAGCGGCGTCCACAGGCTCACCGTCGCGATGAAGCCGAGCAGCACGACCGTCAGCGGCCAGACCACACGATGCAGGCGGCGCTGCAGATCGCCTTCGGTCTTTGCGACCAGCCAGCAGCAGCCCAGCAACGCATAGGTGACGACGAGCCCGAGTCCCGTCAGCAGGCTGAACGGCGTGAGCCAGCCGAAGGCGTCGCCTGCGTAGGCACCGTCCACCACCGGAATGCCCTGCAAAAACGCGCCCAGCGCGACGCCCTGGAAAAACGCGGCGCCCGCCGAGCCGCCGATAAAAGCGAGGTCCCACAGGTGTCTCGTGCGGTTCGCCTTCGCGCGAATCTCGAACGACACGCCACGAAAGATCAGGAACACCAGCATGAAGATGAGCGGCAGATAAAGTGCCGAGAGCACCGTCGAATACACCATCGGGAACACGGCGAAGAGCGCGGCGCCGCCGAGCACGAGCCACGTCTCGTTGCCGTCCCAGACGGGCGCGACGGTGTTCATCATCAGATCGCGTTCTTTCTCGTCGGGGAAAAATGGAAAGACGATGCCTATGCCGAGGTCGAAGCCGTCCAGCACGACATACATGAAAAGGCCCAGGGCGATGATCGCGGCCCACACTACGGTGACGTCCATTTGGTTACTCGCAAGCTGCGTGGGTTAGGCGGCGTCGATCATCTGATCGGCGGCGGAGAAAGGGCGGCGCGCGGTCTGATTCGGCGTGTGCTCCGGCACGCCGTGCGGCGTCTGACCAGGCAGGGTCGGACCGGTGCCCATCAGCTTGAGCATGTAGTAGATGCCGGTGCCGAACACGAGGCAGTAGACGACCACGAACGCCATGAGCGAAATGCCGACCTGCTGTGCGGTGAGCGGCGACACAGCCTGCGAGGTGCGCATCACGCCGTACACGACCCACGGCTGGCGGCCGGCTTCGGTGGTGACCCAGCCCGCTAGCAGCGAGAGGAAGCCGCTCGGCGCCATGGCCACGGCAAAGCGGTGGAACCACTTCGATTCGTACAGGCGGCCGCGGCGGCGCAACAGCCATGCGGCGACCGACATCGCGATCATCAGCATGCCGAGGCCCACCATGATGCGAAAGCTCCAGAACACCACCGTCGAATTCGGCCGGTCCTCAGGCGGGAATTCTTTCAGGCCGCGAATTTCGCCGTCCCAACTATGCGTGAGGATCAGGCTGCCGAGGTGGGGAATCGACACCGCGTAGCGCGTGGTTTGCGCCTGCATGTCGGGAATGCCGAACAGGTTCAGCGCAGTGCCGCCTTTCTCCGTTTCCCACAGACCTTCGATGGCCGCGATCTTGGCCGGCTGATATTCGCGCGTGTTCAGGCCATGCTGATCGCCGACGAACGCCTGGATCGGCGTGAGGATGAGCAGCAGCCAGAGTGCCATGGAGAACATCTTCTTGACGGCCGGATCGCGCCGTCCGCGCAGCAGATGCCACGCGCCCACCGCTGCGACGACGAGCCCCGCGACGATGAACGCCGCAAGCGCCATATGCGCAAGCCGGTAGGGGAACGACGGGTTGAAGATGATCTTGAACCAGTCGAGCGGCACGACCTGGCCGTTCACCACTTCGAAGCCTTGCGGCGTTTGCATCCAGCTATTCGACGCGAGAATCCAGAAGGTGGAGATCAGCGTGCCGATGGCCACCATCAGCGTGGCGCCGAAGTGAGCGCGCGGGCTCACGCGCTGCCAGCCGAATAGCATGATGCCCAGAAAGCCCGCTTCGAGAAAGAACGCGGTCATGACCTCGTACATCAGAAGCGGCCCGGTGACAGGCCCGGCGAAACTGGAGAATCCCGACCAGTTGGTGCCGAACTGGTAACTCATTACGACACCGGAGACCACGCCCATGCCGAACGCAACGGCGAAGATCTTCGACCAGAACAGGCACAGGTCTTTGTAGTACGCCTTGCCGGTCTTGAGCCAGCGCCATTCGAGCACCGCGATGAAACTCGCGAGGCCGATGCTCAGCGCCGGAAAAACAATGTGGAAGGAAACGGTGAACGCGAACTGGATGCGGGCGAGGTCGAATGCCGATATTGCGGAGTTCATGATGATGATGGCGTGATGCCGCTCGTTGCGGACTACGCGCGTCGACCGGTGTCGGTGCGCACTGCGTTTCGCAGATGGCCGAAGATTAGGGGAAGACGAGAATTGATGCTGCGGTGCGACGTGCGTCAACAAACCGCGTTGTTTTCTTTGGCGGCTACTTTGTTGCAACGCAAATAGCTGATCTATATCAGCTTTTTCTTATGGCTCGAGATGGCGCCTCATGAGCCGCAGGGCATGCGAGTGCGGCAATCGACCGCGTCGCAACATGGCCGCCGCGGGTCAGCCGAGGCGGGGAAGAGGCAGATAGCCGGGGGATCTCGGACGTCGCGTGGAGGGGCGTGCGCGGCGCTCCCGTTCAGGATGGTTGAGCAAGTCGTTAAGTTATACGACATCGCATATTGAAGGCGTTGATCGCCCCCGTTTCTGGGCTGCATCAGGCACTGAAAGCTGACCGCAAATACGGGTAAATGCCTAGTTGAAATCCGTTCCTGCTTCGTTGATAGTACGTTATCGTACAACTAGTCGCTGATCCGCAGACAATCTTGCCCAAGGCCCCGGCGCTAATCGTCGACCTCGCCGACCGGCCGGTGCAGTAAAGGAACCCGTATGAAGAAGATCGCCCTCAGTGGCGCCGGCGGCCAGCTCGGCTCGGTCGTGCGCGCCGCATTCATTGCGCGCGGCACGCCGCTGCGCTCGGCGGCCGGCTCGAAACCGCTCACGCCGCTCGTCGACGGCGAAGACGTCATGCATGGCGACCTGCGCGATCCGGCGGTGGTCGATCGGCTGCTCGACGGCGTGGACGTGCTGATCCACTTTGCCGGCACGAGCGTCGAGCGCCCGCTGCCCGAGATCATTGAAAACAATCTGCGCGGCCTCGTCGAAGTGTACGAAGGCGCGCGGCGCCACGGCGTCAAGCGCATCGTGTTCGCGAGTTCCAATCACGCTATCGGCATGTACCCGGTGACCGAGCGTCTGTCGCTCGACTGCGAGCTGCGTCCGGACGGCTTCTATGGCCTCAGCAAGGTGTGGGGCGAAGCGCTCGCTCGCATGTACTGGGACAAGCATGGCATCGAGAGCGTGTGCGTGCGCATCGGCAGCTGTCTGGAACGCCCGACCGAACCGCGCCATTTGAGCACCTGGTTCGGCCATGCCGATCTGATGCATTTCCTCGATCGCTGCATCGAGGCAGAAGAGCTGGGCTTTATCACCGTGTGGGGCGTGTCGGCCAATACGCGCAGCTGGTGGGACAACAGCGGCGCGGCGCGCCTCGGCTACACGCCCACGCAGAACGCCGAGGACTACGCCGAAGAAGTGCTGGCCCGCCCCAATCCCCTCGATGCACTCGGCCAGCGCTTCCAGGGCGGCGGCTTCGTCGGCATCGACTATTCGCGCGATTGAGAGCGCACTGCGCGGGCGCCGCTTGCGCGGCGCCGTGCGCCACAAGCAGGTTCAAGCATTACCAGGAGACGCAGCAATGAAGATCAAGGGTATCCGCTGGTGGATGGTCAGTCTGGTCGCGGCCGGGCTCATCATCAATTATCTGGCGCGCAACACGCTGTCGGTGGCCGCACCGACGCTGATGAAGGACCTGCACATCACCACCGAGCAATACGCTCACGTGGTGATCGCGTGGCAGCTCTGCTATGCATTCATGCAGCCGGTTGCGGGCTTCCTGCTCGATACGGTCGGCACCAAGATCGGCTTCGCCGCGTTCGCGCTGGCGTGGTCGCTCGCCTGCGCTGCGGCCGCGTGGTCGACGGGCTGGCGCAGCCTCGCATTTTTCCGCGGCCTGCTCGGCATCGCGGAGGCGGCGGGCATTCCGGCCGGCGTGAAGGCGACGAGCGAGTGGTTTCCGGCGAGAGAGCGGTCGGTGGCTATCGGCTGGTTCAACATTGGCTCGTCGATTGGCGCGTTGCTGGCGCCGCCGCTCGTGGTGTGGGCGCTGCTGCATGGCGAGTGGCAACTGGCATTCGTGATTGTCGGCGTGGCGGGAATCATCTGGAGCGTGGTGTGGATGCTGCTGTACAAGCATCCGCGCCATCAGAAAATGCTGGGTGATGCCGAGCGCGACTACATTCTGAGCGGTCAGGAGGCAAAGCATAGCGACAGCGGCGCGCCGAGGCGCAACTGGTTTGCGATGCTGAAGAGCCGCGACTTCTGGGCAATCGGCATTCCGCGCATTCTGTCGGAACCTGCATGGCAGACCTTCAACGCATGGATTCCGCTCTACATGATGACTGAGCGTCACATGAACCTGAAGGAAATCGCGCTCTATGCGTGGATGCCGTTTCTTGCCGCGGATGTCGGCTGCGTGTTGGGCGGCTATCTGAGCCCGCTGTTTCACAAGTACGCGAAGGTGTCGCTCTTCACGTCGCGCAAGATGGTGTTCGTGGTCGGCGCGCTGTGCATGATCGGACCGGCGTGCGTGGGTCTCGTCGCAAGCCCGTATGTCGCGGTGGCGCTGCTGTGCGTGGGCGGTTTTGCGCACCAGACGCTGTCGGGCGCGTTGTACGCGATCACTTCCGACATGTTCGGCAAGAACGAAGTTGCGACCGCAACGGGCATGGGCGGCATGGCTGGCTACCTGGGCGCGGCGGCGTTCACGGCGCTGTTCGGCGTGCTCGTCACGCAGGTCGGCTATAGCCCGCTTTTCGTGGTGCTCGCGGTGTTCGACATCATTGCGGCCGGCGTGGTCTGCCTGCTTGCAAGGAGCGCAGACAGGACGCCGGAGCCGCGCTGGTCGCAAGTCAACGGGACGGCGGCCGCTAAATAACGGAGCCCGCTGCTTCACGACATGTTGCGCCTGCATCACCCGCGCGACGCTGAACCGGAACGGCGCCTGCGGGCGCCGTTTCCTTTTACGGATTCCTTTTGACCTTCACGCGGCAAGCTTCGCCGCGTGTGCAGCGCCGCCGCTCGCGCCAGCACGTGCCGCACGTGCGGTCAGGCGCTGTGGGATAATCGCGTGCTTTGCCCGCGGCGCGGCTCAAAAGGTTGTTCGCACGGGCGTTCGAGGGGCCGTCACTCCCTTGGCCCGCTTCTTTCAAGCGATATTCATTCAACAACCACGATGCCCGCATACCGTTCCAAAACCTCCACCGCCGGCCGCAACATGGCAGGCGCGCGCTCGCTGTGGCGCGCGACCGGCATGAAAGACGAAGACTTTTCCAAGCCGATCATCGCGGTGGTCAACTCGTTCACCCAGTTCGTGCCTGGCCACGTGCACCTGAAAGACCTCGGCCAACTCGTCGCGCGCGAGATCGAAGCAGCCGGCGGCGTCGCCAAGGAGTTCAACACCATTGCCGTCGACGACGGCATTGCAATGGGCCACGACGGCATGCTGTACTCGCTGCCGAGCCGCGACATCATTGCCGATTCGGTGGAGTACATGGTCAACGCGCACTGCGCCGACGCGATGGTGTGCATCTCGAACTGCGACAAGATCACCCCCGGCATGCTGATGGCCGCGATGCGCCTGAACATCCCCGTGGTGTTCGTTTCCGGCGGCCCGATGGAAGCCGGCAAGACGCGCCTCGCAAATCCGAAAACCGGCACAATCGAGTTCAAGAAACTCGACCTGGTGGACGCCATGGTGATCGCCGCGGACAAGGCCTATTCCGACGCGGACGTCGCCGAAGTGGAGCGCTCCGCCTGCCCGACCTGTGGTTCGTGCTCGGGCATGTTCACGGCCAATTCGATGAACTGCCTGACCGAGGCGCTGGGTCTTTCGTTGCCGGGCAACGGCACGGTGGTCGCCACGCACGCGGACCGCGAGCAGCTCTTCAAGCGCGCCGGCCGCCGCATCGTCGAACTGGCGCGCGAGTATTACGAGCAGGAAAAGGCGAGCGTGCTGCCGCGCGCAGTCGGCTTCAAGGCTTTCGAAAATGCGATGACGCTCGACATCGCGATGGGCGGTTCGACCAACACGATTCTCCACTTGCTGGCAATTGCGCGCGAAGCCGGGATCGACTTCACGATGACCGACATCGACCGGTTGTCGCGTGTCGTGCCGCAACTGTGCAAGGTTGCGCCCAACACCAACAAGTACCACATCGAAGACGTGCACCGCGCGGGCGGCATCATGGCGATTCTCGGCGAGCTGGACCGCGCGGGCAAACTGCACACGGACGTGCCCACGGTCCATGCACCCACGTTGAAGGACGCGCTCGATCAGTGGGATATTGTCCGCACGCAGGACGAAGCTGTTCGCACCTTCTACATGGCGGGCCCGGCGGGCATTCCGACCCAGGTGGCGTTCAGCCAGAACACGCGCTGGCCGAGTCTCGACCTCGACCGCGCGGAAGGCTGCATTCGCTCATACGAGCACGCGTTCTCGAAGGAAGGCGGCCTGGCGGTGCTGACGGGCAATATCGCGCTCGACGGTTGCGTGGTGAAAACCGCCGGGGTCGACGAAAGCATCCTGGTGTTCGAAGGCACGGCGCACGTAACCGAATCGCAGGACGAAGCGGTCGAAAACATTCTCGCGGGCAAGGTGAAGGCGGGGGATGTGGTGATCGTGCGTTACGAAGGTCCGAAGGGCGGACCGGGCATGCAGGAAATGCTTTATCCGACGAGCTACATCAAATCACAAGGGCTCGGCAAAGCCTGTGCGCTGCTGACCGACGGCCGTTTTTCGGGGGGCACCTCGGGCCTCTCTATCGGCCACTGCTCGCCGGAAGCGGCGGCGGGCGGCGCGATCGGCCTCGTGCGCGACGGCGACAAGATCCGCATCGACATTCCGAACCGCACCATCAACGTACTGCTGTCGGATGCGGAACTGGCAAGCCGCCGCGAGGAGCAGAATGCGAAGGGCTGGAAGCCGGCGAAGCCGCGTCCGCGCCAGGTGTCCGCGGCGCTCAAGGCCTACGCCAAGCTGGTGATGTCCGCGGACAAGGGCGCGGTGCGCGATCTGTCGCTGCTGGACGATTGATTCCGCGTTGGATATCGTGCGGGGCCTTGCGCCCTGGTTCGTAGAAAAAACCGCTCCGTGGAGCGGTTTTTTTTCGCCATCATTGCGGCGCGGCTGCCACCGCGCGTTTGTGCTTACCGCTGCTACCGCTGGTCGGCTATGTTCGTGTTGTAAGTAGTCGAGCCGATCACCACGTTCTTCAACGTAATGCCGTTGACGTTGTATGCATAGATCGGCCCTGGCGTGGTCGAGCTGGCCGGCCCGGCGCAAACCGCGGTGCCCAGATTGCAGTTCGAGATGGTAACGCCGCTGATGGGCGGAATGGTCGGCGCCGGGGTGGGGCCGTTGTAATCGAACGCCACGGGGCCTTGCGCGACGATTGCCTGGAAGCACGAGCCGGTGACGCCGTTGACCGTGACGTTGCTCGCCTGCACATTCGAAATGTTGACGTTCTGCACGACGGCGGGGCGCGTGCGGATCGCGTCGTTGGCCGGCTGGTAGTCGCAATCGAAGGTGATCAGCCCGCCCTGAGCCGCAGACGGATTGGCCGCCGCCGCCGTCACGACGCCAAGCGGCACCGTGCCGTTGATCGGGCTGCCCGCGAGCAGCGCACTGCCATAGCCGCCGCCTTTGAGCGCGACGCCATTCGGCAGTGTCACCTTGTCGACGTAGAAGTTCTTCACGAAGCCGCCGCGATTCATGTTCGTCTTGATGCGGATCGCGATGTTCAGCGGATTGCTTGCCCAGTTCTGATTCAGCATCTGCAGGTTGCGCGCGTAGATGTTCTGCACGCCGCCGCCCATTTCGCTGCCGAGCGTGATGCCGCCGTGGCCGCTATTCATCGTGCAGTTCTGGATGACGTGATTTTGCGCGGGGCCGTATTGCGTATCGAGGTCCTTGCCGGATTTGATTGCGATGCAGTCGTCGCCGGTATTGAAGGTAACGCCGTCGCATAGCACGTTATCGCACGCGTCGGGGTCGAAGCCGTCGTTATTCGGACCGATGCTGTTGGTGGTCACGCCGCGAATCACCACGTTCTTGCAAGCGGTCGGATGGTGCTGCCAGAAAGGCGTGTTGTTCGTGCAGTAGTTTTCCATCAGCACGTTGGTGCAGCCGATGAACTCGACCATGCAGGGGCGCAGGTAGTGACCCAGGCCGAAGACCCGCTTCGCGACCGGAACGCCTGCCTCGGAAAGCGCGGGTAAATAGTTCTGGTCCTCTTGCCAGGGTGTCGTCGGGCTTGTCAGTTGCGTGTAGAGTGCGTCGGAAATGCCCGGGGCGGCGGTTCTGAGGTCCACATTGTTCGGATTCTTGAATACTTGCGAGGGCGTGGACGAACTCACGCAACCGTATGCGCCGTTCGATCCTTTGAAGGTCCACCAGCAGGTGGCCGTATTGCCCGAACCCGAGAAGGGTGTCATGGCCTGGCCGTTCAATACGGAGCTCGCGTCTTCGCCGGTCAGCGCGATGTTGTTCTGATTGCGCGCGTAGACGGGCGAGCCGAAGTTCAGGCAATCGTTTGCCTGCCAGCGGCTATAGAAGAGGTTGCCGTTCGCGCCGCAGTTGACCGGGCCGTCTTTTGCATAGTCTGCGGGGTTCGGGCTGAAATAGATCGTGCAATTGGCGCTCAGATGAAAGTTCACGTTGCTGAGCAGCACGATCGGCCCGGCGCAATACCAGTTGCCTGCGGGCACCACGACGCGGCCGCCGCCGGCCGCATTGCACGCCTGGATGGCAGCGAGAAAAGCCGGCCGCGAGTCGAATGACGACGCTGCGTTGGTCATGCCGGACCCCGGGCTCGCGGGCGAAGAAGCGCCCGTATACGGATTCGTCGCCGCAACCACGGCGCACGGTTGCGCGCCATATTGCGTGACGACAAAGTCGCGCGAGGGGAACATGGACTGCGTAATGCCGGCCAGCGAAGCAATGATCTGCGACGCGGCACCGTAGCTGCCCCAGATCGGATCTTCCGGTGTGAGGCCTGAACTGCCCGAGCCTCCGCACGCAGACAGGCCGCCAAGCAGCGTGGCGCCCGCGGAAGTCCCGGCAAGCACCATGAAGGCCCGGCGTCCCGGTGAATGAGGCGTGGCATGAGGCGTGGCATGAAGCGGCTGCGTCGATGCAGCCCGCTTGCTCGCCCGCTCATTTGTCCGCCTATTTGCACCCTCACTGCTGTTCTTATATTGAGTCGCCACGGATGTCTCCTTGCCCTTCAGGGCATTGAAAATAATCGTCGATGCGCGAAGCCGCATCATTTATTGCAACCACCTTTATCCAGTTAGCCATCCTTAATAATTGAAAGAAGCGAAGGCAGTTTGTAGGTTTGCGTGATCCATCACGTGCCTTAACGTATGACGCGCCGCCTTACCCGTCCAGCCACATCGAACAGGCAAAGCGGCGCGGCTCGCGCGCGTGCGGCAAATCAGCTTTTCTGCTGACCGATCTCGTGATTGGCGAGCACTTCGAGCGCGCGCACCATCGCCGAGTGATCCCATGCCTTGCCGCCGTGCGCGACGCACGCATTGAAAAGCGCCTGGCAAGTGGCCGTATTCGGCAGCGACACTCCCAGCGCCTGCGCGGTGGAAAGCGCGAGATTCAGATCCTTCTGATGCAGCTCGATGCGAAAGCCCGGGTCGAACGTGCGCTTCGTCATCCGTTCGCCATGCACTTCGAGAATGCGCGAGGACGCAAAGCCGCCCATCAACGCTTCGCGCACGCGCGCCGGATCCACACCCGCCTTGGACGCGAGCAGCAGCGCCTCGCCGACCGCCTCGATGGTGGCCGCGACGATCACCTGATTGGCAACCTTGCACACCTGTCCCGCGCCCACTGCGCCGATCAGCGTGACGTTCTTGCCCATCATGTCGAAGAGCGGCTTCACGCTGTCGAAGGTAGCCTGCTCGCCACCCACCATGATCGTGAGCGACCCCGCCTTTGCGCCGACCTCGCCGCCCGACACGGGCGCGTCGAGATAATCGGCTCCGGTCTCACGCACGCGGGCCGCGAACTCGCGCGTCGCCATCGGCGAGATGGAGCTCATGTCGACCACGGTTTGCCCCGCGCGCAGCGCGCTTGCCAGTCCGTTCTCGCCGAACAGCACGCGCTCGACGTCCGGCGTGTCCGGCACCATGATAAAGATCACGTCCGCTTGGGCGGCGACGGCTGCGGGACTGTCGCAGGCTTGAGCGCCGGCCTGGGTGAGATCGTCCGGCACACCGCTGCGCGTGAATGCGGCGAGCGCGACGCCGTTTTTCAGGAGGTTCGCGGCCATGGGCTTGCCCATGATGCCGAGTCCGATAAAGCCTGCTTTTTGCATGGAATGCTCCGGAGAGGTCATGACGGTCTGGCTCGAGCCCGCTCTGCACGGCTCAGCCCGCATCCGCCGGTTTCTTGATGAAGTGTTGGTGAACGTCCTGCGCGGCGTTTCTCAGAAGCCCGAGGTCGGCGCACACGGCGATCACGCGGCAGCCCATCGCGAGATAGCGTTCGGCGTCGGCTTGCACCGGTGCAAGAATGCCGCTCGGCTTGCCCGCGGCCTGCGCGCGCTCGAACACGTGCGCAATGGCTTGCTGCACCTGCGGGTGCGCAGCGTTGCCGAGATGTCCGTAAGATGCCGCCAGGTCGGATGGACCGACGAACACGGCGTCCACGCCGTCGACGGCCAGAATCGCGTCGATCGAGTCCACGGCCGCGCGGCTCTCTATCTGCACGATGACACAGACATTCTGGTTGGCCATGTCAAAATAGCCGGGTACCGTCGCGTAGCGGTTGCCGCGGTGAGCCACCGAGACGCCGCGCACGCCCTGCGGCGGGTAGCGCGTAGCGGCGACCGCACGTGCCGCATCGTCGGCGTTATCGACGAACGGCACGAGGAAATTCGAGAAGCCGCTGTCCAGCAGCCGTTTGATGACCACGCTGTCGTTGGCCGGCGGACGCACGACCGGCGCGCTGCGGCTATCCTTGAGCGACATCAGTTGCGGAATCAGCGTGAGGACGTCGTTCGGCGCGTGTTCGGCGTCGAGCAGCAGCCAGTCGAATCCGATCACGCCGAGCAGTTCGGTGACGATCGGGCTCGCGAGCGACGCCCAGCAGCCGATCAGGGTGTCGCCGCCGCGCACCGCGTGGCGGAAACTGTTGGGAAGAGACTGATAAGGCGGGCAGGGCGCGGCTGACATGAACGTGCTCCTCGAACGGCAATGGATCGGGTCAAGTTCCGACGATCCTGACCGCTTGTTATAGGTCGTCGTATATCTAGTGCAGATTAGCACCCGCTTCAGCTGTTGTAACGGTCAGGTTAACCCGAATTTGCCCGGAATTTGCTTGGCATTTCCCATGCAGCGAGGCCGTCGCGGTTGCGCTGGCCCGTGCCTATGTTGTAGGATGACTTATATCTACCCGCTTTCAATACAAGGAAAGAGACATGTCCCACGCAAGCGAAGTGACCGGCCAGATTACCGGTGAGATGCTGATCGGCCGCAAGGCTGTGCGCGGCGCCGAACAGGCGCTCCACGCGTTCAATCCCGCCACCGGCACGGACATCGCCGAGCCGGTGTTCGGCAGCGGCTCCGCGAGCGACGTCGACCTGGCGTGCAAACTGGCGCAAACGGCGTTCGATCCGTACCGGCAACTGCCGCTCGACGTGCGCGCGGAGTTCCTCGAACGTATCGCGGATGGCATCACGGCCTTGGGCGACGCGCTGATCGAGCGCGCGCAGCAGGAGTCCGGCTTGCCGAAGGCGCGTCTGGAAGGCGAGCGCGGCCGCACGACCGGCCAGCTCAAGCTGTTCGCGCAAGTGGTGCGCTCGGGCCAGTGGCTCGCCGCGACGCTCGATTCGCCGCTGCCGGAGCGCAAGCCTCTGCCGCGATCCGATCTGCGCATGCAGAAGATTCCGCTGGGCCCGGTCGCGGTGTTCGGCGCGAGCAACTTCCCGCTGGCGTTCTCGGTGGCGGGCGGCGACACGGCTGCGGCGCTCGCGGCCGGTTGCCCGGTCGTCGTCAAGGCGCACCGCGCGCACCTCGGCACGTCCGAGATGGTCGGCCGCGTGATTCAACGCGTCGCACAGGAGATGGATTTGCCGGAAGGCGTGTTCTCGCTGATCGTCGGCGCGGGCAATTCGGTCGGCGAGGCGCTCGTCGCTCATCCGGCCATCAAGGCGGTCGGCTTCACCGGCTCGCGCGCGGGCGGCTTGTCGCTGATGCGCGTGGCGGCGGCGCGCCCCGAGCCGATTCCGGTCTACGCGGAAATGAGCAGCATCAACCCGGTGTTCCTGCTGTCTAACGCGCTCGCGCAGCGCACCGAGACCATCGCGCGCGGCTTTGTGGATTCGCTCGTGCTTGGCGCCGGCCAGTTCTGTACGAACCCGGGCCTCGCCATCGCCGTCGACGGCGACGCGCTGAAGGGCTTTGTCGCGGCAGCGTCCGAAGCGCTGGCGGCCAAGCCCGCGCAGACCATGCTGACCTCGGGCATCTACTCGGCTTATACGGAAGGCGAGGGCAAGCTCGGCGCGACGAGAGGCGTGGAAACGGTGGCGCGCGGCGCCGACGTGACCGGCCCGAACCAGGCGCGCGCGGCGCTGTTCGTCACCGACGCGCAGACCTTCCTCGCCACGCCGGCGCTGGAGGACGAGGTGTTCGGACCGGCCTCGACTATCGTGCGTTGCAAGGACGAAGCAGAACTGCTGCAAGTTGCCGAGCATTTCGCCGGTCAATTGACCGCGACGATCCAGATGGACGCCACTGACGTGGCCGCAGCCCAGAAACTCGTGCCGATTCTCGAGCGCAAGGCCGGGCGGCTGCTGGTCAACGGCTTTCCGACCGGCGTGGAAGTCTGCCACGCGATGGTTCACGGCGGCCCGTTCCCGGCAACCTCCGATAGCCGCGCAACCTCGGTGGGCACGACGGCGATGGAGCGCTTCCTGCGCCCGGTGTGCTATCAGGATTTCCCGGCGGAGCTGCTGCCGCAGGCGCTCGCCGACGCCAACCCGCTTGATCTGTGGCGTCGTCGCGATGGCGAGATCACGCGCAGCTAAGCGCTTCTGATTCGAGCGTCGAACGAAAAATGGCCGGGGGGTTAGAACTCCCCGGCCATTCTGTTTTGCCGCTTTGGGTGGACAGCGGCGTTCGTATCTGCATCGGCCGGCGCGCTTGCGCCGGGCAAACCGCTCGCCGCTCAGCTGTTGGCTTCGGATGTTTCGTTCGCGCGGCGCAGGCGTTCGCGGCTGTTCGACAGATGCATGCGCATGGCCGCGCGCGCGCCCTCGGCGTCGTGCCGGCTGATCGCTTCGAGAATGCTCTCGTGCTCCAGGTTGACGAGCGACAGATACGCGTCCGGTTCGGCGCGCGCGATACCGGCCGAATCCAGACGGTTGCGCGGAATCAGCGCGCTGCCCATTTGCGTGAGGATGTCGACGAAATAGCGGTTGCCGGTGGCGCGCGCCACCGAAATATGGAATTGCAAGTCGGCGTCGACACTGTCCAGCCCGTTGTGGCGGGTCGCTTCGATTGCGTCGAGCGCGGCGCGCATGCGCGCGAGGTCTTCGGCTTTGGCGCGCTGGGCCGCGAGGCCCGCACATTCGGTTTCGAGGCTGATGCGCAGTTCGAGAATGCACAGCACGTCGCGCAGCGTGGTGGCGGGCACCATGTCGATGCCGAGCTTTTCGCGCTGCGGCTCGAGCACGAAGCTGCCGATGCCGTGCCGCGTCTCGATGATCTTGCCCGCCTGCAGGCGCGAAATCGCCTCGCGAATGACCGTGCGGCTCACGCTCAGCGTGACCATGAGTTGCGATTCGGTGGGCAACTTGTCGCCCGGCTTCAGCGCATTGGTCGCGATCTGCTCGGTGACGTAGTTGACGACGAGCTCGGCAAGATTACGAGCGCGTCGTGGCGGTGCCGCGGATGCGAGTGGTGTAGCCATCGAAAACGCCCCTGAATCAGATAGTTGCAGATGCTTCCTGCGGTCCATTATACCGTCGTCTGACGACTGATTATAGAAAGGCCCGGATCATTTTCAGCGGCGGGCGCGCTGCGCCCACCGTCGTCCCGCAACACGCAGGCCGCCAGCGCGACGCGTCACCGTAGGCGCAGCTCCACCCGCTTGATGTCCTTCACGATCACGAGATAGCTGAACACCGTGAGCAGCGCATTCGCGCCGACGAACACCAGCGCGCCGTTGAACGAGCCGCTTTGCGCAACCAGATAGCCGATCACGATCGGTGTGACGATGCCGGCCACGTTGCCGAACATGTTGAAGATGCCGCCGGACAAACCGAGCGCTTCCCTCGGCGACGTATCCGCGACCACCGCCCAGCCGAGCGCGCCGATGCCCTTGCCGAAGAACGCGAGCGACATCAGCGCGACGACGATCCAGTCGGTGGAAACGTAATTGCAGCCGATGATCGAGACCGACAGCAGCATTCCGCCGACAATCGGCACCTTGCGCGCGACGGTCAGCGAATGGCCGCGGCGGATCAGCGAATCCGACAGAATGCCGCCAAGCACGCCGCCCGAGAACCCGCAGATCGCGGGCAGTGACGCGACGAGGCCCGCCTGCAGGATCGTCATGTGACGCGCCTGCACCAGGTAGATCGGAAACCACGTCAGGAAGAAGTACGTCAGCACGTTGATGCAGTACTGCGCGAGATAGACGCCGACCAGCATCCGGTTGCTCAGCAATTGACGCACGAGCGACCAGCCGCCGGTCTTCTCGACGCCGGCGGGGGCGGCGTTCTGCTGGCCGTTCACCACGCCGCCGCCCTGTTCGATGTACTCGAGTTCGGCAGCCGACACGCCCGGATGGTCGGCGGGATGCTTCATGACCTTGAGCCAGGTGAGCGCGAGCAGCAGGCCGGCGACGCCCATTACCACATACACCATGTGCCAGCCGAAGGCGTGCGTGAGCCACGCCATGAGCGGCGTGAACACGACCGCCGCAAAGTATTGCGCCGAGTTGAAGATTGCGGAGGCGGTGCCGCGTTCCTTGGTGGGAAACCAGCTCGCCACGACCTTGGCGTTGGCCGGAAAGGCCGGCGATTCCGCCGCACCCATCGCAAAACGCAGCACGAACAGACCGGTCACGGCGGCAGCGGCGCTGCCGAGCGATCCGATCGAACTTTGCAGGAGCGTGAAAAGCGACCAGAAGAAAATGCTTGCAGCGTACACGCGCCGCGCGCCGAAGCGGTCGAGCAGCCAGCCGGCCGGCAGTTGCGACAGCACGTAAGCCCAACTGAACGCGGAGAAGATATAGCCCATGCGGATCGCGTCGAAGCCGAATTCCGCGCGCATCGCCGAGCCCGTGACCGAAAGCGTCGCACGGTCCGCGTAGTTGAAGGTGGTGATTACAAAGATCAGCAGCAGGATCGCGTAGCGGACTTTGGTGCGCTTTGCGACGTTCGCGGAACTGGCCGTGCGGCTCATGTCCATGGTCATCTCCTTAATTCTTATGCAAGGGAGCGGGCTTTCGGCCAGGCGCGTCGCGGCCGCTAGCGCACCTGCGAAAAAACGCCCGGCGACGCTGTCGTCCCCGGGCGCTGCTTGCGTTGCCGTCTAAACGGTTTTCATGGGCGGCGGTTGTGCGCGCGGCCGCCGGAGCGCCGCGCTCCGCTACTGCGTGTTACTGCGGGCCGAGCGTCTTGATGAGCGCGTCGAGCTGCGCCGTTTCTTCTTCGGTCAGATCGGTGAGCGGGGCGCGGACCGGGCCGGCGCTGTGGCCGACCAGTTTGGCGCCCGCCTTGACGATGCTCACCGCGTAGCCGGCGCGGCGGTTGCGGATCTTCAGGTACGGCAGGAAGAATTCGTCGATCAGCTTGCCGACGGTTGCGTGGTCGTCCGCAGCGATTGCGCGGTAGAAGTCCATCGCGGTCTTCGGAATGAAGTTGAACACCGCCGACGAGTACACCGGCACGCCCAGCGCCTTGTAGGCGGCGGCATAGACTTCCGCGGTCGGCAGGCCGCCGAGGTACGAGAAGCGGTCGCCGAGGCGGCGGCGAATCGTCACCATGTTTTCGATCTCGCCCACGCCGTCCTTGAAGCCGATGAGGTTCGGGCAACGCTCGGCGAGCCCTTCCAGCATGTCGGCGTTAAGCTTCGAATTGGCGCGGTTGTAGATGATCACGCCCATGTTCGGCACGGCCTTGCAGACTTCCTCGGCGTGCGCCGCGATGCCTTCCTGGCAGGCTTCCGTCAGATAGTGCGGCATCAGCAGAATGCCGTTCGCGCCGTGGCGCTCGGCTTCTTTCGCGTATTCGATCGCTACGCGCGTGGGGCCGCCCGCGCCGGCCAGGATCGGCACCTTGCCCTTGCAGACTTCGGTCGCGGTGCGCACCACGTTCGAATAGTCGTTGTGGGTGAGCGAGAAAAACTCCCCCGTGCCGCCTGCAACGAACAGTGCCGAAGCGCCGTACGGAGCCAGCCATTCCAGGCGCTCGGCGTAAGTGTCGGCGCGGAAGTCGCCTTTTTCGTCGAAGTCGGTAACGGGGAAGGAGAGGAGGCCTTCCGAAACGATCTGCTTGAGTTCCTGCGGTGTCGTCATGATGTGTGTATCCAGGCGTCGGTATGGTTGGATCGATAGAAATGAAGATTTCTTATACGTCATCGTACAACAACATTTCGCCCAACTCAACGAGGATTTCGCGGCATAATGCTGGGCTTAGGGTAAATACGGAACATCTGGGCTCAGTCGCCTGTTGTAGGATGACGTATGAATGCTGGCGCAAACCGCGCGCACTATGCGCGTGGGTAGGCGTTAAACGCCATAAGGATCGATGCAATGGAACTTTCACCGCTCTACATTCGCGTTCACCCCAATGACAATGTCGCGATCGTCGTGAACGACGGCGGTCTGGGCGAGGGCGCGGTTTTTCCCGACGGTCTGGTGCTGCGCGAACGCGTGCCGCAAGGTCACAAGGTGGCGCTTGCCGACCTCGCCGAGGGCGACGAGGTCATCCGCTATAACGTGGTGATCGGCTATGCGCTGAAGGCGCTGCCCAAAGGAAGCTGGATCAACGAGCACGTGATCCGCATGCCGAGTCCGCCGGGGCTGGAGGATCTGCCCATTGCCACCATCAAGGCGCCGGACATGCCGCCGCTCGAGGGCTACACGTTCGAAGGCTATCGCAACGCGGACGGCTCGGTCGGCTCGCGCAACATTCTTGCGATCACCACGACCGTGCAATGCGTCGCCGACGTGGTTCAGCACGCGGTCGCGCGCATCAAGTCCGAACTCCTGCCGAAGTATCCGAATGTCGACGACGTGGTGAGCCTCGGCCACACGTATGGCTGCGGCGTGGCAATCGACGCACCCGACGCGATGGTGCCGATTCGCACCGTGCGCAACATCGCGCTGAATCCGAACTTCGGCGGCGAGGTGATGATGGTGAGCCTCGGTTGCGAAAAGCTGCAGCCGGAGCGTCTGATGCCGCCGGGCACGATTCCCATCGCAGCGGCGCAGAACCCGAGTGAGATCGCCGACATCGGCGATCTGGGCGCCGACGAGAACGGCGACGTGGTCGTGTTGCAGGACGAGGCGCACGTGGGGTTCCAGTCGATGATCGAGTCGATCATGAAGACAGCCGAAGGCCACCTGAAGCGGTTGAACAACCGGCGCCGCGAAACCTGTTCGGCAGCGGATCTCGTGGTCGGCGTGCAATGCGGCGGCAGCGACGCGTTTTCCGGTCTCACCGCAAATCCGGCTGTCGGCTTTGCGACCGATCTGCTGGTGCGCGCGGGCGCCACGGTCATGTTCTCCGAGGTCACCGAAGTGCGCGACGGCGTCGACCAGCTGACCGCGCGCGCGGCAAATGCAGACGTCGCGCAGGCGATCATCCGCGAAATGCAGTGGTACGACGATTATCTGAAGCGCGGCGGCGCGGACCGCAGTGCCAACACGACGCCGGGCAACAAGAAGGGCGGCTTGTCCAACATTGTCGAAAAGGCGATGGGCTCGATCATCAAGTCCGGCAACTCGGCGATTTCGGGCGTGCTGTCGCCGGGCGAGAAAGTGCGCCAGAAAGGCTTGATCTACGCGGCCACGCCGGCGAGCGATTTTATCTGCGGCACGCTGCAGCTTGCCGCCGGTATCAACCTGCACGTGTTCACGACCGGTCGCGGCACCCCGTACAGCCTCGCGGAAGTGCCTGTCATCAAGGTGGCGACTCGCTCCGATCTGGCACGCCGCTGGCATGACCTGATGGACATCAACGCCGGCACCATTGCGACCGGCAAGGCAAGCATCGAAGAAGTGGGCTGGGAACTGTTCCATTTCATGCTGGACGTCGCGAGCGGGCGCAAGAAGACCTGCGCGGAGAAGCTCAAGCTGCATAATGCGCTGGCGCTTTTCAATCCGGCGCCGGTGACCTGAGTGTCGCATCGGGCGAGCCGCCATTGCGCGGCTCGTTTCACGTGGCGACCTCTGCGCTTCAATGCCTCCCTGGCGTCATTCGTCTCATTGACAGCTGGTAATCCATCAACAGAAAGACATGACTGACTCGAATCTGGACCGTACCCCCGCGCAAAAACCTTTCCGGCGACTGCTGCTCACCGGCGCGGCCGGCAATCTCGGCACGCAGCTGCGCGGCGCGCTCGCCGCGTGGGCTGACGTCGTGCGCGTAACCGACATTGCGCCGCTTGGCGAAATAGCCGCGCATGAAGAAGCGTCGATCGTGGACCTCGCGGACGAAGCCGCGGTTCTCGCGCTGCTCCAGGACGTGGATGCGGTAATCCACCTCGGCGGCATTTCTGTGGAAGCGTCTTTCGCGGACCTGCTCGAAGCGAACATTCGCGGTCTGTACAACCTGTATTCGGCCGCGCAGAAGCAGGGCGTGAAGCGCATCGTGTATGCGAGCTCGAATCATGCGGTGGGCTTTCATCCGGTCACTGAAGTGCTCGACACCGACGCGCCCTTGCGCCCGGACAGCCTCTATGGGGTGACCAAGTGCTTCGGCGAATCGCTGTCGCGCTATTACTTCGACCGCTTCGGGCTGGAAACGGTGTGTCTGCGCATCGGCTCCTCGTTCGAGCAGCCGAAGAACCCGCGCATGCTGGTCACGTATCTGAGCTATCGGGACTTCATCGAACTCGTGCGCTGTTCGCTGTTCACCAATCGGGTCGGCCACGCGATCGTGTATGGCGTGTCGGATAACCGCACCAAGTGGGTCGATAACACCAAGGCGGCGTTTCTCGGTTTTCGTCCACAGGACAGTTCTGTCCAGTTCGAGCATCTGTTTCCGGTGAGCGCACCTACCGCCGATCTCGACGATCCGACTCAGCGCTTCCAGGGCGGCCCGTTCGTGCTGGCCGGACCGATGGAGCCAAAGCGTTGAGCGCGACGGCGAACCCGCGCGTCGAGCGCGTGGAGGCGGCGGGAGAGACGCCGGCGGGCGTCGGCGAAAGTCCTGTGTGGCGCGTGGCGGAGCAGGCGCTTTACTGGGTCGATATTCCGGCGCAAAAAATCGTGCGCTTGCGGCTCGCGAGCGGCGAGCGCTCCGAATGGCTGTTGCCGGAGAAGGTCGCCTGCATCGCGTTCGATCGACACGGCACCATGCTGGCCGGCTGCGAAAGCGGTCTCTTCGCGGTGACGCTGAACGAAGCCTGCGCCGGTTCAGCGGCTCAAGCGGCGCAGGCTGGCGAGCCCGTGAGAGTGGCGGGGCGCAAGCTCGCGGCGCCCGTGTTTCCGTTCGCCGACATGCGTTTCAACGACGGCCGCTGCGACCGGCAAGGCCGTTTCTGGGCCGGCACGATGGTCCAGGACATGGCCGCAGCCAACCCGGCCGGCGCGCTTTACAGGTTTGACGCGCGCGGCGTGCTGTCGGCGCCCGTGGTCGACGGACTCATTACGCAGAACGGCCTCGGCTGGTCGCCGGATGGCGCGACCATGTATCTGTCCGACTCGCATCCGCTGCGCAGGCAGATCTGGGCGTTCGACTATGACGTCGACACTGGCGAGCCGCGCAACCGTCGCGTGTTCGCCGACCTGAACCACTATGTGGGCCGGCCCGACGGCGCCGCAGTGGATGCCGACGGCTGCTACTGGATCTGCGCTAACGACGCCGGCGCGTTGCTTCGCTTCACGCCGCAAGGCAAGCTCGACAGACAAATTGCGGTGCCTGCGATCAAACCGGCCATGTGCGCATTCGGCGGTCCGAATCTGGAGACGCTGTTTGTTACGTCGATCCGGCCCGTTGCCGGCGCAAGCGAACATGACGGGCATCTTTTCGCGGTACGTCCCGGTGTGAACGGCTTGCCGGAGCCCGAGTTCGCGGGCGAGCTGTAGGCACCTTCCGTTGCTCCTGCACGAGCGCCGGCGCATGAAAGTGCGACCGGCGTTTTTTAATTTATCGTCACTCGTCGTACAACATTGTGGCGCGTATGCCACGTTTCGGCCGCGGTTGCCGGAAAGTCCGTGCCTGTCTTGCGCGCTGGACCATTTCTCCGGTGCGGCCCGTCCATCCTTTGCTTAAGGGGCCGAAGCCTTGAGCATGTCATTTCTGCCGGCCCTGGCTTTCCTCGGGTAAATACCGTCTGTACAACGCAGATTGCCTTTCATAGACTTCGTATGTCGTCGTATAACGTATGAGCGCAAACGGATTGCTTTCTTCGCTTTCGAGATTGCAGGGCATTGCGCTGGTAAGCGACCGCTTCTGGCGTACGTAGCAGTGCGCCGAAGGTGTGCCGACGCAGTAGAAGTAAAAGAAGTCGAGTTGACTGACAGGAGTGCTGATCTTTGTGCCGGGGATGTTGCACGGACAGCACGGCAAGCGTTCGCCAGCCGCAGGAGGCCGCGAGCGCCGCGCCAGGAGACGCAGCAAAACCATGTCACATCCGGTGCTGGCCGTCCGCGACCGGCCGTCCGCGACCGGCCGTCCGAAGCCGGCTGTTCTGAATCAGCTGTTCACAACCGGCAGTGGGTGACGCGCGTCCGGAACCGGTCGCCCGTTACGACAGCCGGTTGGTCACGGGCTACGGACAGTTCGGATCGGCCATCGGTAAGCGCCTGTTGCAGCGTCTTTCAGCCAGCGGCCCTCGCATCGATTGGATGTCTATTTTTAAGGAATGTCACGATGAGCAAGAAGTTTGCCTCTTCCCGTGTTTCGTTGATTGTCGCCGCTTCCGTGCTGGCCTTCGGCGCCATGTCGGCGCAAGCGCGCGTGTTCCGGGTGTCCGATGTGCATGGCGACACGTACCCGACCAATATGGCCGTCAAGTACATGGGCGAGCAGATCAACAAGGCAACCGGCGGCAAGGACTCGGTGAAGGTGTTCGGCAACAGCGCACTTGGTTCGGAGAACGATACGATCGATCAGGTTCGCATCGGCGCACTCGACATGGCACGCGCAAACGGCGCGGCATTCAACGAGATCGTGCCTGAATCGATGATCCCGTCGCTGCCGTTCCTGTTCCGCGACATCGACCATTTCCGCAAGGTCATGTACGGCCCGGAAGGTCAGAAGATTCTGGACGCCTTCAAGGCGAAGGGCATGATTGCGCTGACTTTCTACGAAAGCGGTGCGCGCTCCATCTATACCAAGAAGCCGATCCGCACACCGGCCGACATGAAAGGCCTCAAGGTGCGCGTGCAGCCGTCGGACCTGATGGTCGATGAAATCAAGGCAATGGGCGGCACCCCCACGCCGATGCCGTTCGCCGAAGTTTATACGGGCCTGAAGACCGGCCTGGTCGACGCAGCCGAAAACAATCTGCCGTCGTACGAAGAAACCAAGCACTTCGAGGTCGCACCGGTTTATTCGCAGACCCAGCATTCGATGACGCCGGAAGTGCTCGTCTTCTCCAAGAAGATCTGGGACACGCTCTCGCCGCAGGAGCAGGAGATCATCAAGAAGGCCGCGGCCGACTCCGTGCCTTACTACCAGAAACTGTGGACCGCGCGCGAGAACGACGCCAGCAAGACCGTGACGAAGGGCGGCGCGCAGATCGTCGCAGCGTCGCAGATCGATCGCGCGGCCTTCGTCAAGGTGATGCAGCCGGTGTGGGCGAAGTACGAAAAGACCCCGCAAATGAAGCAGCTCGTCGACGAAATCCAGGCAATCAAGTAAGGCTCGCAGGGCGTCTTGCGTGGCGGGAGGGTCTCGCGGGAGAGCCGCGGATTTTCCCTCTGCGCGCCGACGCTCGATGCGGGCGCTTTTCCAGCGCTCATGTCACATCAGTCACGGGTGACGGAAAGTAGCATGACTAACGAATAACAGCGCTCCGTCGTAGGCAAGAATGGGGTCAAGAGAAGCATGAAACGCCCAAACGATTTTCTCTTTCGCGCACTGGCTGTCATCGCCTCGGCCAGCCTCGCAGTGCTCAGCGTACTGGTGATTTACGGCGTCGTGATGCGCTACGTGTTTAACGACGCCCCGGATTTCGTCGAACCGATCGCGCTTTTGCTCGTGATCGTGATCGCGATGTTCGGCGCCGCGCTCAAGGTGCGCGAGGGCGGCCATATCGGGCTGGATTCGCTCGTAAAAAGCCTGCCTGTAAAGGGGCAGGTGGTCGCCCACACGTTCCAGCATCTGTGCCTGATCGCGTTGGCCGTGGCCATTTTCTTCGGTTCGCTGCAGATGGCCGAGACCACCCTGCATGACCGGATTCCGATTCTCGGCTTACCTGAGGCGCTTCGTTACGCAATCCCGGTCATCGCCAGCGTTTGCATCGCAATGTTCTCAATCGAGAATCTGCTGGCGCTTTTCGCAAAGAAACACAAATAGAACGATCATGGAACTTGCCCTCCTTTCTATCAGTTTCCTCGTTTTTCTGGTGCTCGGCGTTCCTGTTTCGTTCGCGCTGGGGCTCTCGTGCGTGCTGACGTACCTGTACGAAGGGCTGCCCGCTGCAACGGCGATGCAGTCGATGGTCTCGGGAATGAACGCGTTCTCGTTCCTCGCGGTGCCGTTCTTCATCTTCTCCGGCGAACTGATGCTTCACGGCGGCATTGCCGACCGCATCCTGCGTTTCGCGCAAGCCACGGTCGGTCATTTCCGCGGCGGGCTCGGCATGGCCAATGTGGTCGCGTGCACGTTGTTCGGTGGCGTCTCCGGCTCGCCCACTGCGGACACCTCGGCCATGGGCGGTGTCGTCATTCCGTTGATGAAGCGCGAAGGCTATAGCGCCGCTTACGCGGTCAACGTGACGACGCATTCGTCGCTCGCTGGCGCGCTGATGCCCACGTCGACGAACATGATCATCTACGCGTTCGCGGCGCAGGGCATTACCGGCACGCTGAACGGCGTGCCAATGAGCGGTGTGTCGATTGGCGATCTGCTGTTCTCGGGCCTGTTGCCGGTGTTGTGGGTGATGGGCTTCGTGCTGATTGCCGCCTACTGGCAAGCGGTGCGCTACGGCTATCCGCGCCGTCCTGACGGTTCGACCGGCTTGCAGCGCTTTCCGGGCTGGCTGGCCGTCGCGCGCACGTTCCTTGGCGCATTGCCGGGCCTGATGGTGATTGCGATCATTCTGGT
This sequence comes from Burkholderia sp. WSM2232, assembly GCF_000472545.1. GTDB lineage: Bacteria > Pseudomonadota > Gammaproteobacteria > Burkholderiales > Burkholderiaceae > Paraburkholderia. The sequence goes on from NZ_AWZV01000020.1 coordinate 69,233, forward strand.
GTGCGTCGCAAAGGGCATTGCTACGGCGACCGAAGCCGCCGCTATAGCGGTGGCTTATTCGCTGGTGCTGACGGTCGTCGTGTATCGCACGATGACGCTGAAGAAGCTGTCCTTCGCGCTGTCGAAAGCCGCTAAAACCACTGGTGTGGTGCTGCTGCTGATCGGCGTGTCGAACATGCTGCGCTTCCAGATGGCTTATCTGGAGATCCCGGACGCGATCGAGCACATGCTCGACGGCGCGACCAGCATCCCCTGGCTGATGCTGCTGTACATCAACCTGATCCAGATTTTCCTCGGCACCTTCGTCGACATGGCGGCGCATATTCTGATCACCACGCCGCTGTTCCTGCCGATGGCCATGCATAGCGGCGTGGGTCCGGTTCAGTTCGGCATCATGATCCTGCTGAACTGCGCATTGGGTCTCGTGCATCCGCCGATTGGTTCAGTGCAGTTCATCGGTTGTGCGATCGGCAATGTGTCGATTGGGGAAACTACCAAGGTGGCATGGCCGTATTACCTCGCTATCTTCAGCGCCATCAACATTGTGACGTACGTCCCAATGTTTTCCACGTGGTTGCCGAGCCTGATTAACGGGCACCCGGTCTTCTGACCTCGATCCCCGCGATTCACCGGCGGCGCAGTTCAAACAAAGCCGGTAGTCAACACAATTTCTTAAGAGGAGTTTCAATGAAAAAGGCACTAGCAACCTCGGCTCTCGGTCTCGTCGCCCTGAGCGCGCACGCTCAGAGCAACGTCACGCTGTACGGTATCGTCGATACGGGTATCGGCTACCAAAGCAGCTCGGCCGCGCTGGGTTCGAATTCGGGTGGCCGCTCGGTGGTCAAGATGAACAACGGCATCTGGGCGGGCAGCCGCTTCGGCCTGAAAGGCGGCGAAGATCTCGGCGGCGGTACGAAGGCCATTTTCCAGTTGGAGCAGGGCTTTAACAGCGCAACCGGCGCTCAGGGCGTGAGCGGTCTCGCGTTCAATCGCCAGGCATGGGTCGGCGTGACGAACTCCACGTACGGTACGTTGACGGCTGGGCGCCAGTACACGTCGTACTACACGCTGCTCTCGCCGTACAGCCCAACCACGTGGCTGACCGGTGCCTACGGCGCGCATCCGGGCGATATCGACTCGCTGGACACGCTGTATCGCGTCAATAACTCGCTGGTGTACACGTCGCCGAACATGCACGGCCTGACGGTGAGCGGCTCGTATGCGTTGGGCGGTGTGGCCGGCCGGCTCAACGCCGGCTCGACCTGGAGCGCGGCAGTGCAGTACCTGAACGGTCCGTTCGGTATTGCGGCAGGCTTCCAGCGCATCAACAACTCGACGCTGGGCGGCGGCGCCTGGGGTGCGGATTCGACCGCATCGAACAACGGCGCGGAACCGGCCGTTTCCGGTATCAACAACGGCTATCGTACGGCGCAAGCGCAGCAGCGCGTCGCGGTCACCGGCGGCTATGCGTTCAGCTCGCAACTCGATGTGTCGTTCTCGTACTCGAACGTGCAATACATTCCGGGCGTAGGTTCGGCGTTCCGTCACGAAGCGATCTTCAACACGGCGGGCGCAGTGGTGCACTTCAAGCCGATCAGCGCGCTGGATCTGGCCGCTGGCTATAGCTACACGCGTGCAACGGAGTCGAACGGCATTTCGAGCGCGGCTCGTTATCATCAGTTCAATCTGTCGCAGTACTACAGCCTCTCCAAGCGCACCGGCCTGTACGCGCTGGAAGCGTATCAGCGTGCGAGCGGCCAGACGATCGGCAACAACGGCATCAGCATCATCAATGCAACGGCCGATATCGGCGACGGTCAGAACAGCGCACCGTCCTCGTCGCGTAGCCAGTTTGCTGCAGGCGTGGGCATCATCCACCGCTTCTAATCGGTCGGCGTAGTGGCGGCATGTTGTTCTGCCGCCACAGTGACGCGTTTTAATGATGCGTTTCTGAGCTACATCCGACGCTGCGCGCGCCTTGCGCGCAGCGTTTAATTCAGTTTTCGATTCAGTGCGCGAGTTACGTCCCGACCCACATCGCGACTCACTCCTCGCTGTCGGACCACAAGCGTCCTCCCGTTGCCCAATTCTCGCGCTTTACGTCGGTGAGGATGATGTCCACCGAATTGGGCTCGACACCGAGCGACTCACAGGTCGCTTTCGTGATCGCTTCGACGAATTTGCGTTTCTGCTCTACCGAGCGGCCTTCAAACAGTTCGATATGAAACGTGGGCATGGCTTGCTCCGTTGAAAAGGTCGAGCGGCGCGCGCCGCGGCGGACTGGTTGACCGTCAGTTCCGATAGCCGGGGCCGAGCCGATCCAGCTTGCGCAGCAGCGCGGGCCATTCAAGTGTTCCTTCAATTGCGCCGCCATCGTAGAGCTGCTCTGCCGTGCGCGTGGCGACTGCGTCGTCGGGTACGACGAGCGGTGCGCCGCACGCCTGCGCCTGCAACTGGATCTCGCACGCCTTCAACAATGTCGCCATCAGCACGTAGGCTTCGGCGACCGTGCGGCCAACCGTCAGCGTGCCGTGATTGCGCAGCAGCATGGCCGGGCTGTGCCCGAGGTGCTCGACGAGGCGGGCACTCTCGGCCGGGGTGAAGGCGAGACCTTCATAGTCGTGGTAGGCGAGCTGGCGATAAAAGCGCAGCGCATGCTGCGATACGGGCAGCAAGCCCGCAGGTTGCGCGGACACGGCCACGCCCGCCGAACTGTGCAGATGCATCACGCAAAAAGCATCCGGGCGCGCTGCATGTACTGCGGCGTGAATCGCGAAGCCCGTCACGTTCACCGCATGCTCGCTCGCGCCGACGAGGTTGCCGTCGATGTCGATCTTCACGAGATTCGACGCGCTCACTTCGTCGAACGCGAGGCCAAACGGGTTGATCAGAAAGTGGCCCGGCTCATTGGGCACGCTCGCGGAGATATGCGTGTAGATGAGATCGTCCCAGCCATTGAGGGCGGCGAGGCGGTATGCGGCGGCGAGGTCGATGCGCGTCTGCTGCTCCGCTGCAGGGCACGGCCCGGACTGCGCGACTCGGCCCTTGGGTTGATGAATGAACGACATGGTGTCCTTTTCCTGGTGCTGGATAAGCGGAGCCTCAGCAGCCGATACGCTGCCTGAGCCATTGCACGGCCCACGTCGCGGCGACGAACGGGGCGCTCAGTGCGGGCACGCCGACGCAGGTAGTCCCTGCTTGCAGGATGGCTGCGAGCGTCACGCCGCCAAACATCCACGCGACGCCGCATTCGGTCAGCGCCAGCGCGGTCAGCGCACCGTTGAATCCTAGCAGGCCCGCGTTGAACGAGTGTGCCGAGGCGCCCAGCAACAACTGCTCGACGCTCGCGAGTGCGGCGCCGGTCAGCGCATACAGTGCATGGCGGCGGGACGCTGCCGCGATGCCCAGCAGCACCAGCGCGCCGGCCCATGCACTCGAGGCGAAGCCGGTTTGCGCAAGGCCCGCGAGCAGACCGCTGCTTGGTTCGACCGCGTCGAGCGTGTGCGCCGCTGTGGTTGTTGCCGACGGCGGCGCGTTTGCTGAAATCGGCAGCCATAGCCACGTGACCATCAGGCTGGGGCTCGAAAATGAGCCCAAGCCGTGCGAGCGCAGCCATCGAGACCACGGTTCGACAAGCCAGGCTGTCGCGGTTGCGGCAAGAATCGCGATGGCGGCGGCGGTTGTGTCGTCGGCGATCAAGCTGAACGCGGCGAGTCCTGCCAGTGCGCCGTTAAACCCTTGCAGGCCCGCGCGCAGTTCGTCGTCGGGATAACCGGCGAGCACTGCGCTTACATTGGCAGACACAGCGCCAAGCAGCGCCGCGCACGCAAGACGCGGACTCCACACCAGCCAGCCGGCCAAAACACAAGCGCCCGTGAACGCGTTTGCCTGCAGCACGATCTGCCCCAGGCTGCGCAGCAATGTGCGCAAGGCGGCGGAGTGTGCTTCAGTCGCGGCGGCGTGCATGACTATGAATTGGCGGGTGTTCGAGGGCGGTCAGCGTTATAAGCGCAATCGTGGCGCCGCTGCCGACCGAGGCGAAAACGCGAGCATAGGCCAGTGCCGCGCTCGCGTGCATGCGCGCACGTTGATAGTCGCTATTTGCGACGGCTGCCCGTGTTGATCCGCATATCGCGCGGCCTCGCGATGCAGCGGCGCGCAGCCGAGGTTCGCGCTACGATGCGGATGCGGCGCGTGCCGCGTGTCGCGTGTTTCATCATCAGGAGGAGACCCAATGCGCGAAGTACGGTGGGCATCGCAGGAAGGCGACGGCGTCGAGCATCTGGTATTCGACACGCGCGAAGACGGTTTTTACGTCGAAAGCGTTGTGGTCGGGCAGCGCTACGGCAAGCCATACGGGCTGCATTACGAAGTGCGCTGCGACGTGCAATGGCGTACGCGCTATGCGTGGCTGAAGATTGTCGGCGCCGGTGAGCTGGAATTGCACGGCGACGGCGAGGGCCATTGGCGCGATGGACATGGCCTGCTGTTGAGCGCGATTGAAGGATGCATCGACATCGATATTGCGGCCACGCCGTTCACCAATACGCTGCCGATTCGCCGGTTGCAACTCCAGCAAGGAGAGCGCAGGCCTTTGCAGGTAGCCTATATATCGACGCCCGATCTACAGGTCACGCGCGTTGAGCAGGCGTATTCGTGTGTGGTGCCGAACCGCGAATATCGCTATGAAGGCATTTTTCGCAATTTCACCGCGAATATGAAAGTGGACGAAGACGGTCTCGTGATCGACTATCCGACCTTATTCACCCGCCTGCCGCGCGAGCGTTGAGCATTGTTGAACATCGAACGGGGATGCGTCTGCGCCGCGCAATTGGTGGAGGTGCCGGAGCGCAAAGCGTTCGATGTGCGCTGCGATGACATCGGGCACGCTCAGCACGGCCCAATGACCTGCGTCTAATTCAATGCGCTCATAAGCCCCGAGCCAGCTTTGCTGACCGAGCGACAACTCGGGGCCGACATAACGGTCTCGCAGCGGCACGATGAATTGCACCGGCGCATGCGCGTGCCGTGCGCGTGGACGCAGCAGTTTGCCGATGATATTCGCGCGATAAAGCTCGAGACCGTTGATCGCGTTGCGCAGTTGTTCGGGGTCACGTGGTGCTCCGACTCGCTCGCTCATGCGCAGCCACAGCGGCCACAGGCGTGCCCCGCCAACGCGCCATACGAGTTCCGGCAGCAAGGGCAGATGGAAGAACACAATGTACCAGGACCTGAGTATTTGCCGCCAGGCAACCCGAGTGGGTTGATTCGGTATCCCTTGTTCGTCGCCAACGGCAGCAGAGCCGGTCGTGCGCAACGACGCATGATCGAGGCATGGACCGGAAATGGACGTGTACGACGCAATCCGGCCTTTGAATCGCGGCTCGGTGACTGCTTCCCAGCATTGAATCGAGCCCCAGTCGTGACCGACCAGATGAAAGGGCTGGCCGCCGCAGGTTGCGTCCACAACGGCTGCAAGGTCGGTCGCCAACTGTTGCAGCCGGTAGCCGCTGCGCGTAGCGGGGGCTTCGGAAACACCTGCGCCGCGCACGTCATACGCGATTACGCGAAAACGCCCGACGAGTTGCGCGCGTATGGGTTCCCATACTGCGGCCGAGTCGGGATAGCCGTGTACCAGCACGACGGGCGGCGCGTCACGCGGTCCGCTGACGTAGACCGCAAGCCGTACGTCGCCCGCATCGACCCATAAGGTCTCGCGTATCACACAGCCGCCTGCGCACCGCGGCGGCCGGCCCGACGCATAGCGGGCGTGGCCGCGTTCGCCGCGTCGACCGCCGCCACGAGCCCGTCTATGCGTGCCAGTTGCGCGCGATTGTCGTGGTCCCACGGGTGAAAGCCAGGCCGGAAAAAACTCAGCCACTCGCCGGCGATGCGCGGAAACACGCCATGATGCGGCCCATAAAGATACTTGACCACCCGCCACATGCCGCGCAGATGACCGCCGCGCTTGCGGTCGGCGATCATCAGACGTACGTGGTAGTCGAATACGATCAGCCAGAACGTGACGGTGGTAGCAAGCATGACGCCGGTACGCAACAGGTAGCGCCCGAGGCCGGGTTTGAGCACCGCATTCCACACGTCGTAGGAGACCGACTTGTGCTCGGTTTCTTCTAGCGCATGCCATGTCCACATTTGCGCATAACCTTCGACGGACCCGTCGATGCGCGTGGCGTCCTCGAGGAGCAAGCCCGCAAGCATCGCCGTGTAGTGTTCGAGGCACACGGTCACGGCCAACTGGTACGAATGCGGCAGCACCTTGCGGCCGAAATTGAGAATCGCCCACAGCCGTTTGTCGAGCTTGTGCGCGGGAAGGCCCGCCTGCTGCAACAGATCGTTGTACTCCACGTGCTCGCGCGTATGCATGGCCTCCTGGCCGATAAAGCCGAGCACCTGCTTTTTCAGCACCGGGTCGTCGATCTGGTCGCGATAGTTGCGCACGCTGTCCATGAAAAAGCGCTCGCCCGCAGGAAACAGCAGCGAAAGCGCGTTGAAAAAATGGGTGACATGCGAGCCTTGCGCGTGCCAGTCGCAGGCGCGATCTGGCGGAAGATTGAAGCGTAGATCGCGGCGAACGGGCATCATGGCCTTTCTCCTTTCGAGTCTTCTGAATTCCTGAAACCGTTGCGACTCCGTGCGATTCGTGGAGCGGCGCGTTGCATCAGGCACGCTTGCCGGGCAGATCCGCCGCACGCCGTGCGCGTTTCTCCGCGATGCGCTTCATGCGCCGGGTTTGCAGCACGACGAGTGCCTGATAGGCGACGGGCAGGGTGCGCGCGAGCCAGTCGGCGGCCCGTGCATCGCGGCCGATCAACACACGCCGTCTGTTTTTGCGCACGCCATCGAGAATTACGCGGGCAGCTTCGTCGGCGGTGGTGATGAAGAACTTCTCGAAGTCGTCTTTACCCTGTTGTTCGTTTTCGAGCATGAAGCCCACCATGTTGGGCGCAATGCGGCTCGACTGTGCGATGCTGGTTCGAATGCCGCCCGGATGCAGGCAGGTTGCGGACACGCCGCATTTCATCAGGTCGAGCTCCTGGCGCAACGCTTCAGTGAAGCCGCGCACCGCGAACTTGGTCGCGTTGTAGCCGCTCATGCCTGGCTGCGCGAAAAGACCGAACACGCTCGACGTATTGACGATATGACCTTCGCCCGACGCCTTCAGATAGGGCAGAAACGCCTTAGTGCCATGGACGACACCCCAGAAGTTGATACCGACGATCCATTCGAGATCCGCGTAGTCCATTCCTTCAATCGTGCTCGAGAGCGCGACCCCGGCATTGTTGAAGACGAGATTCACGCGCCTATGCTCGCGGGCCGTTTCGGCCGCCCACGCGAACATTGCGTTGCGCTCCGATACGTCGAAGACGGCCGTGGTGATGAGAAGCGGGGCGCCTACGGTATGCGGCGCCGCGGCCTGGGCGAGCCGGGCGGTCTCCTCGAGGCTCGTCGCGTTGCGGTCGGCGAGCGCGAGATGACAACCTTCGCGCGCGAGCCGTATCGCGAGCGAGCGCCCCATGCCTGAACCTGCGCCGGTGATCGCGGCTACCTTATCGGTGAAATGCTTCATTGGTTTTATCTCCTGTCCTCTCTGAACTGCCTTGTCGTTATGCGTGTTTCAGTTCGCCTCCGCTGAGGCGGACGCAGAGACCGCTGCGTTGCCGTGCACGCGCGCACTGTGCGGTGTCGCGGCATGCGTGGTCGCTGCCTGAGGCGTTGCCGAATAAGCGAAGTAGTCGTTCATGCTGAACGTGCTGGTTGCCTGGCGGAACCGGTAGGCAAAGCCCGGCCACAGCGTGGTGTTCTTGCCGGTTCGCGGATCGAGATACCAGCTCTTGCAGCCGCCCGTGGACCAGATTGCGCGACCGAGCTTTTGCTGGATCTCCTGGTTGTAGGCGTGCTCCACCTGGGGACGAACTTCTATTGCCTCTGCCTTTTCGCGTTGCATCGTCTTCAGCGCGCGCAGAATGTATTCGACCTGTGACTCGATCATGAACACCATCGAGTTGTGACCGAGGCCGGTATTCGGACCGACGATCATGAAAAAGTTCGGATAGCCAGGCAATGTGGTGCCGAGGTACGCATGCGCGCCGTCACGCCAGGTATCGACAATATCCACGCCGCCCCGCCCGAGCACCACGCCTCGCGGGAACGGATCAGCGACCTGGAACCCGGTGCCGAAGATCAGGCAGTCGGCCGGATGACGCACGCCGTCGCTTGTGATTACTGCATCGTCCTCGATGCGCGCGATCGAGCTCGTGGTCACCTCTACATTCGTGCGCGTGAGGGCGGGAAAATAATCGTTTGAGATCAGAACGCGCTTGCAGCCCATCGTGTAGTCCGGCGTGAGCGTTGCGCGCAGTTGCGGGTCGCGCACCTGGCGGCGTAAATGCCGCTCAGCGGCTTTCTGCGCAGTTTTCATCAGCGAGGGATGAATCGCGAACCCCAGCGCGCGCGATTCGAGCATGCAGTACAGCGCCGAGCGCATGATTTTCTGCGTGATCGGCAGGTGCCGGAATAGCCACCGTTCGAAGGGACGCACCGCGCGGTCGGCCTTGGGCATGATCCACGGCGGCGTGCGCTGGAACAGGGTCAGGTGCGCCACGCGCGGCGCGATTTGCGGCACGAACTGGATCGCGCTCGCGCCCGTGCCAATCACGGCCACGCGTTTTCCGTCGAGCGCATAGGCGTGGTCCCAGTGCTGCGAATGGAATGCCCGGCCTTTGAATGTGTCGATGCCGGGAATGTCGGGCAGCGCCGCGCGCGAGAGGCCGCCCATCGCCGAGATGAGCACGCGCGCCGACCACTGTTGTCCATTGGCAAAACCCAGATGCCAGCGGTGGCGCACCTCGTCGTAGACGGCGCTCGTAAGTTCATGACCGAAACGCAGATGGCTTTGAACGCCGAAGCGCCGCGTGCAGTCCTCGAGGTAGGCGCGAATCTCCGGTTGGCGCGCGAACATGCGCGTCCAGCGTGGATTCGGCGCAAATGAAAACGAATAAACGTGCGATTGCACGTCGCATGCGCAGCCGGGGTAGTGGTTGTCGCGCCAGGTGCCGCCAACCGAATCGGCTTTCTCCGCAACGACGAAATCGGTCAAGCCGGCTTGCCGCAAGCGAATTGCCATGCCGAGGCCCGCAAAGCCGGTGCCGATAATGGCGATGTCGGTCTCGAGAGGAGCAGACGCGTGGCTGGCGGCGTCGTGGGGCATGCGTGCATTCATCCGGCCGTCTCCTTTTGACGCTCTTAACTGTTACATTGAGTGATGTAACGATAGAAGCTCAGGACGGACGGCGCAAGCGGGGTTCTAGACGCGCGCCTCTAGAGCAGGGCGGCGTTGGAGCGCTTGCTTGAAAAATTGCGTCGCGAGGCGCGGGAGCCGGCGCGTGAACTCACTGCTTTGACGGTTTTTTCCGGCCGGTGGCGCGTGGCGTGGAAGGAGGCGTCGGGGATTCGCCGAGTTTTTTGGCCATGATCGCCGCGACGCGATCGCCCAGATAATCGCCGGACGCTTCTTCCAGCGCGCGGTTCATTTCGCTTTCGACCAGCACCATTGCCAGTGGCCGGACGCGCCAGATCGCGTCGACGAGGGCGGGCACGTCGGCGGGCGGCGGCAATGCGTCCGGGTCGTAGCGGTCCAGCTGACGAACTACCAGATCCACAAGCGCCTTCGCGACCGCGTTGAAATGAGGCCGCGCGGTGCCGACGGCGTCGAGCAGATCGGCAAGCGGAATGCCTTCCTTCGCGAGCGTCGCGCCCGCCGCGAGAGCCGTGGGGCTGCCCGAAACGAACGACAGGCCCTCGCGCTCGAGCAGACCGAGCTCGACGGTCTTGGCGAGCGCGGCCGGCGAGGCCTTGTCGCCGAACATTTGCAGCAGCTCGATCAGCGAATATTTTCTGGGATGCTCGCGCGACCAGCGTCCGCCGATCGCCGTTTCCAGGCCGAGAATCGAGCGAAGATCGTGGCCCTCGTCTACCGCCTTGATCAGATCCTGAATGTTCGCGAGCGTGTAGCCGCGGGCGAGCAGGTGATTGATCAGCTTCAGACGCGACACATGGGTGTCGTCGTACACGCCCACGCGGCCGCGCTTTTCAGGCGGCGCGAGCAGACCGCGATCCTGATACGCGCGCACGTTGCGCACGGTCGTGTCGCTCACGCGCGCGAGCTCGTCGACGGTGTATTCGTTGCGCGGTGCGGCGCCGGTGGCCGTGCCGGTGAGTGCGTCGGTCGGCGTGCTCCGAGTGTCGGGCGCGGGCGGGGTGCGGGGCGGCGTGTTGGGCATGTCGGCGATTTTACCGTGCTGCCTTCATGGCCGACCATCGCAGCACACCATCACGGCGTCGGTCATGCGCGATGCTTTGAGTCCTGCGACGGCGGTGTGGAACAACCGCTGCCCAAGGTTCTTTGCATGAGCGTTGTGTCGAGCCAGCGGCCGTGTTTGAAACCGACTGCCTTCAAGGTGCCGGTCAGTTCGAAACCTGACTGCTTGTGTAACGACAGCGATCCGCCGCTGCCGCCGTCCGCGATGACGGCGACCATCTGGCGCCAGGGGCCGGCTTCGCATCGCTCGATCAGCGCCTGCAGCAGCACGCGGCCGAGACCCCGTCCGCGATAGGCGTCGCTCACGTAGATCGAGTCTTCAATGGTGTGGCGATACGCGGCGCGCGGGCGGTAAGGCGTCGCGTAGCAATAGCCCGCGATCTCGCCGTCGATCTCCGCGACCATATACGGCAGTCCATGACTGCGCACCGACGCGAGCCGGGCGCGCAAATCGTCGACAGAAGGCGGGACTTCCTCGAACGACGCGACGCCGGTCAGCACGTGATGCGCGTAGATGGCCTGGATGGCGGGCAGGTCGGCTTCGGTGGCATCGCGAATCAGCGCGGGAGCGGGCGCGGCGGCTTGCGACGCGGTTGACGATGCAGTTGGCGACGCGGCTTGCGACGCGGTTGGCGATCCAGTCGGCGAGGCGGCCTGCGCGGCGTCAGCCGGAAAAGCGCCGCTCGCATGCAGGTCCATGTCCGGCTTGGCGGAGGCAGGGCGGGTTGTACTCATCACGTAGTCCAGGAGCGGTCTTGGCCGCGGTATCGGTTTTCCGACGATACCTTCGACTATGCCTGCAGCGCGCGCAAATTTGAAGCCGGTCAATAAGTCCTTGCGAGGGCCCCGCTGCGCGGATCAACTGGCGGGTCGCGCGGGCGCCGTTTTCGAGAAGCGCCGCGCCCCCGCCACGCAAGCCACCACCGCGACGGTGACCGCGATCATCGAAAGCGGCACCTGTTCGTGCAGCAGCAGTCCCGCGAGCAGCAGGCCGAAAAACGGCTGCAGCAATTGCAACTGGCCGACGCCCGCGATCCCCCCGAGCGCGAGCCCGCGATACCAGAACACGAAGCCGATCAGCATACTGAACAGCGACACGTAAGCGAGACCCCACAGCGCCGCGTGGCTGATGCCCTCGAACGAGGCAGGCCGGGTCCACCACGCGAGCGGAAGCATGACGGGCAGCGACAACACCAGCGCCCACGAAATGACCTGCCAGCCGCCGAGATGTCGCGACAGCCGCGCCCCTTCGGCGTAGCCGAGCCCGCACGCGACGATCGCCGCGAGCATCAGCGCGTCGCCCACCGGAGACGCGTCGATGCCGTGCCGCATCGCGAACGCCACCACCGCACCACTGCCGAGCGCCGAGAACAACCAGAACGCCGCCTGCGGGCGCTCCCCGCCGCGAAGTACGCCGAAGATCGCCGTGGCCAGCGGCAGCAGCCCGACGAAGACGATGGCGTGCGCCGAACTCACGTGGCGCAGCGCGAGCGCGGTCAGCAGCGGGAAGCCCACCACCACGCCGAGAGCGACCACCACGAGCGGAACGACGTCGCGCCGCGCGGGCCGCGCCTCGCGGAACACGAGGAGCAGCGCAAGGCCCAGCGTGCCCGCAATGGTTGCGCGCGCAACCGTGAGGAACACGGGATCGAGCCCCTGCACGGCAATGCGGGTGGCCGGCAGGGAGCCGCTGAAAATCAACACGCCTATGAGACCGCTCAGCCAGCCGTTTGTCGTCTTGTCCATCAGGAAGTTGGGAACATGTTTGAAAAGAAGCCTTTAGCATCCGCTTCCGTTGCGGAAAGGTTAAGCTACGCATCAGTACAATTCATGCAAACTGTACCGACGAAGGAGCAGTACAGATGGGCGAGAGTGGTCAGAACCGGCCGATCGATCAAGCGCAGGGCACGCGGGTCGGCATCGTCATGGACAATCTGCGCGAACGCATTACCAGCCGCTCGCTGATGCCCGGCGCGCGAGTGCCGTCCATCCGCGTGATGACGGACGCGCTTGGCGTGTCGAAGTCGACGGTCGTCGAGGCCTACGACCGGCTCGTTGCGGAAGGCGTGATTGTCGCGCGGCGCGGCTCGGGCTTTTTCGTGTCGGGTCATGCACCGCCGCTCGCGCTTGCCGATCTGGGGCCGCGTCTCGATCGCGAGGTCGATCCGCTGTGGCTTACGCGCCAGTCGTTGCAGTCGAGCCTCAAGGTGCTCAAGCCCGGTTGTGGCTGGATGCCGGCGTCGTGGCTGCCCGAGGAGGGCGTGCGCCGCGCGCTGCGGGCAGTAGCGCGCGATCCGCAGGCGCCGCTTGCCGATTACGCGAACCCATACGGCTTGCCCGCGCTGCGTCAGCAGCTTGCCTGGCGGCTTGCGCAGCACGGCGTGGAGGCGCCGCCCGAGCAGATCATGCTGACCGACGGCGGCACCCACGCTCTCGATCTTGTGTGCCGCTTCCTGCTCGAACCAGGCGACACCGTATTGATCGACGACCCGTGCTATTTCAACTTCCAGGCGCTGCTGCGGGCGCATCGGGCGCGCATTGTCGGGGTGCCTTATACGCCGTCCGGTCCAGATCTCGCGGCCTTCGAGCGGGCGCTGACCGAGCACCGTCCGCGGCTTTACGTGACCAACTCCGCGATTCATAACCCGACCGGCGCGACGCTCGCTCCGGCCGTCGCCCATCGGCTGCTGAAGCTCGCGGGCGAGCACGATCTGCTGGTCGTCGAGGACGATATCTTTGCCGACTTCGAAGACGAAGCCGCACCGCGTCTTGCGGCTTTCGACGGGCTCGCGCGAGTGGTGTCCATCGGCAGCTTCTCGAAAACGCTGTCGGCGGCGGCGCGTTGCGGCTATATCGCTGCACGCGCCGAGTGGATCGAGCCGTTGACCGACCTGAAACTCGCGACATCGTTCGGCAACGGGCAACTGAGCGCGAGTGTCGTGCATCGGCTGCTGGTGGACGGCACGTACCGGCGCCATCTGGAGTCGATGCGCGCGAAGCTTGCGGATGCGATGGGCGAAACCGTGCGGCGCCTTGGCTACGCCGGGCTTGAAGTCTGGACCCGGCCCCGCGCGGGCATGTTCGTGTGGACGCGTCTGCCTGATTCGCTGGATGCCGCCGACATCGCGCGCCACGCATTGGACGCAAACGTCGTGTTGGCGCCCGGCAATGTGTTTAGCGTGTCGCAGTCGGCGGCGAGTTACCTGCGCTTTAACGTGTCGCAATGCAATCGGCCCAAAGTGTACGAAACCTTGCAGCGGGCCATGGACAGCGCCGCCATGCGCAGCGCGCGCGTGTGACGGCGGTCGGCTTGCTCACGGTGCAGGTTCGCGACGATGCACTTGTCCGCACCTGCGCGTGCCTGCAAGCCCCTGCAACAAGTACCTGTGAGCCTACGAGTGGCTGTGAGCGCCTACGAGTGGCTGTGAGCGGCTGCGAGTGGCTGTGAGCGGCTGCGAGTGGCTGCGAGTGGCTGCGAGTGGCTCTGAGCGGCGCCGAGTGGCGGCGACCGCCTGCGAGTGGCTGCCAGCGCCTGCAAATGCCCACGAGTACCTGCATCTTGCCTGCCGGCGCTTGACGCGTACGCTATGCGTCGCTGCGCCCGTCCACCCGTCCGATTACCCCAGTCACTTGCACAGCAAAAGCAGCCGCTCCTGGTTCGAGCACGTGCTGCGTGCCTTTTGTGCTACCTGCGCCGCCGCGTTCACGCTCGCGCTTCGGTTCGCAAGGCACGCGCGCAAATGCTTCTCGACCGGCGGATAGTACTTCCAGCCGCGCACGAGCGTAGGCAGTTCCAGCTTCACCTGCTTCCACTTCGGATGCCCACGTTCCTGCAGATTGTCGAAATTCGCGCAGAGCGAGTCGGCGAAATGGTTCAGATTGCCCACGGTATCGCGCAGACCGTAATCGTAGGTGACGAGGAAGGCCTTGACGGTCAGCGTAGGAACATCTTCTTTCAGCCAGTTCGGATAACTGGTCGCGCGAATCGTGGCCGGGAAATAGGTCTGCTTTGCGCGGGCCGTTTCGGGTGCGGCGGAATCTGCTCTGAGCAGACGGATCTGTTGCAACAGATCCGGGTTCATGTCGTTGAACAGTTTCGCCGGCTGACCGACGACGATAATCGCGACTTCCACTTTCTTCACGATCAACGCTGCGAGCGCGTCCTCGTTGCTCAGATGCTGGACGTTCTGTTCGGGAATCGGCTGGCCGAACATCAACCGGTAGAGCGTGGTCGCCGACTGCGCGGTGCCGCTGCCGAGCAGGCCGACGCTGATGGTCTTGTCCTTGATGTCGCCTAGCGTCTTCAGCGGCGAGTCCGCACGGACCACGACGTTTATCTCCTCGTCATACAGCGGCATGATGAGTCGCAGCGGACGAATCGCCGTACCCGCATCGGGATTGCCGGAATTGGCCATGTCGATGTACGCCTGATAGACGTCCGACTGCACGAGGGCGAGCTTGACGCCGGGCTCATATCTCATGCGCTGCACGTTCTCGGCGGAGCCTTTGGATGCGACCACGGACAGATCTATGCCAGCCGGTTGCGCCACCCATTTCGACAGGTCCTGGCCGATCTGGATGTAGGTGCCCCGTTCCGGGCCGGTCACTATCTTGTAGTGCGCGGGTTCGGCATTGACCATCGAAGAAACGAGGAGCAGGGCCGCTCCTAGCCATCCCATCAAAAGTTTTTTCAGCATGGTTCGCACCTGTTTGGTCAGGT
This sequence comes from Burkholderia sp. WSM2232, assembly GCF_000472545.1. Taxonomy (GTDB): domain Bacteria; phylum Pseudomonadota; class Gammaproteobacteria; order Burkholderiales; family Burkholderiaceae; genus Paraburkholderia. The sequence continues at coordinate 84,292 of NZ_AWZV01000020.1, forward strand.
TGGCACAAGCCGGTTCATTTCGATCAACTTCGGAATCCAGATCATTGTCTCGCGACTTGCCTCGAGCTCTTCGCACTGGTCGCTGTTTGCGTGTCGAGGGGCGCCCAGCCGGTCTCGCGAATCACGCGCTCCAGAATCGTTTTGCCGGGATCACTGCCCGTGTCCAGCGCGAGCGCCTCATTCGCATGCTCGCGCGCGCAGGCCCACGATTGCTGATCGGCGCACAGTTGCGCAGCGAGCAACGCGGCGTCGCGGCGCGCGGCCAACGGCTTGAGCCTCGCAGCGAGCGTCTGCGCCTCGTTGTTGTCGGACTGCAGCAATTGCACGGCCGACAGAGCGGCTTGCGCCGCGCTCAGATCGTTGACGGCGAATGCCGTGCGCGCCGCCTGCAGGGCCTGCGCAGCGTCGTGAAATTGCGGCGCGGCAGGTTTCGCTGCGGTGACCGCTACCGCTATTGGCACCGTTGCGGGCGCTGCCTGTGGGGCGTTGAGCATGCTGCCGGCGCCAGTCGACTTGCCAGCAATCACCGCGAGATGCGACTCGGTCGCCTGCTCGGGCGCGTAGCGTGCGATGGCGCCCGTTGCCGTTCTCGCGTTCTGCGCGGCTTCGGCGGCTTGCCCGCCGCTGCCGTAATGCAGATCGCGGCTCTCGCTCAACAGCGCATAGCCGACATAGGCCAGGCCCGCGGCGACAACCGCTGCGCTCGCGAGCAGCACGTGCCGAACGCGCAGACCGGCGCGAGGCGCGTGGTCGTCTGCGTCCGCGTCTGTGTCTATGTCGGCGAGCGGCAGCAGCGCGGTGTCGGGCGCGAGCAGTGGCGCAGGCGGCGTGTGAAGCGCGGCCGCGGGTGCCAGATGCAATCCCGCATGCAGGGCGCCGCCAGGGAAGTCGGGTTCGCTGAATGTCGGCGCTGTGAAGCGGTCGTGCAGCGTCGACATGTTGAACGTGCTTGCGCGGCTCTCGTGCAATGCGCTGCGTGAGGGTGCCTCGTCGCCGAGCGGGTCGAAGGCGCCGCAATACGGGCAGTGTTGGAGTTGCCGGTAGAGCGCGCCGCCACATCGTTTGCACGGTGTCGGAAACTGATGAACGGTTGAGGGTTGAGTGGACATGCTGTGGCTCCACCTGTGGAAAACAATGCCGTTACGGCATGCTCCCGATCGTGTTTGAGGCGGCGTTGGCGTCCCGCGGAAACCACGATCTACATGCGCCAGAGAGTCCGGGCAGGCAAGCGAGGCTTGCATTGCCGTCGTTTTCAATATGTGGCGTTTCGAGACGCGCGTCAATGGACGATCGACCCTATGTTATGTGCGCTACCGCACATTACCAGGTAGGACGAATGATCGCGCCTGTCAGGAAGACGAATGCACGCCGTTATTTTTATGTTGTGGCGTGCCGTTTGGGGATGAATGTCGGGCGCATGCAATCGATGTCTGCGTAGGCGCCCGCGCAACGACTTGCAACCCGATCAGTGCTTGCGCAGCGGATGATCCTTGAGGAACCACGCAAGCGCGAACGCGAGCAGAACGACGCAAGCCGCGGACAGATACACCGTATGCAGCGCGCCCGCGAAAGCCTGCAGATAGTCGGCGCGCAGTGCGTCGGGCAACGCGCGGATCGCCGCAGGCCCGAGCGCGTGCGGCAATTCGGTGTCCGCTGGAATCAGCTTGTCGAGCCGCGCGGCGAGGCCGTTCGAGAACACGGCGCCGAACGCAGCCACGCCGACGGAGCCGCCGATCGAACGGAACAGCGTGGCGCCCGAAGTGGCGACACCCACATGCCTGAAATCCACGGTGTTTTGCACGGCGAGTATCAGCACTTGCATCACCATGCCGAGGCCGCAACCGAGAACACCCATGTAGACATACATCACATGAGTTGGCGTATCGAGCTGCAAGCGCGCAAGCAGCAACATCGCGACGGTCACGAGCAAAGTGCCCGCAATCGGGAACATGCGATAACGGCCAAGTTTGCCGATGGCGCGGCCAGTCACCATCGACATGACGAACAGGCCGCCCATCATCGGCAGCATCTGCATGCCGGCTTGCGTGGGCGTCGCGCCTTTTACCACCTGAAGATAAAGCGGCAGGAACGTCACGGCACCGAACATCGACACGCCGACGATAAAGCCGATCAGACTGCTGAGCACAAACGTGCGCTGCCTGAAGAGTTCGAGCGGCATGAGCGGTTCGACCGCGCTGCGCTCTTCGTGGATAAAGCCCCAGATTGCGACGAGCCCCATGCACAGCGTGAGCCATAGTTGCGGCGAGGTCCACGGCAGAATCGTGCCGCCCTCGCTCGTGAACAGAATGATGCAGGTGAGCGCGCCTGCGAGAAACGCGGCGCCCATATAGTCGATAGTGTGCTTTACATGGCGCAAGTGCGGTTTGAACACCACGCCGATCACGGCGAGCGCGACGATGCCGAGCGGCAGATTGATATAGAAGATCCAGCGCCACGTGAGGTGCTCGACGAGAAAGCCGCCGAGCAACGGACCGATGACCGTGGCAAGACCGAATACGCCGCCGAACACACCCTGATAGCGGCCACGTTCGGCAGGCGGAATGACATCTGCGATAGCGGCCATTGTCACGACCAGCAGGCCGCCGCCGCCGAGTCCTTGCAACGCGCGCAATACGATCAACTGCGTCATGTCCTGCGCGATGCCGCACAACGCGGAACCCGCAAGAAAAAGTCCGATTGCAGCCTGCAGCACGATCTTGCGGCCGAACAGATCGCCGAGCTTGCCATAGAGCGGCACGACGATAGTCGAGCTAAGCAGATAGGCGGTTACGACCCAGGACAGGTTGTTGAGCCCGCCCAGTTCGCCGACGATGGTCGGCAACGCCGTGGACACGATGGTCTGGTCCAGCGCGGCAAGCAGCATGACGAGCAGCAGCGCGGGAAAGAGCAGGCGGATCGGCGGGTGGCCAGCGGCGAGCGCGTCCGGCTGATGGGCCGGATGCTCGCCTTGCTCCGCTGCCTGACTCGCGGCGGCGTGCGGGTCGGCATGCGGTTCGGCGTTCAGCAGGCGCTGCGGTTGGGGGACAGTTGACTGTTGCATGGCTGCGGTGTCTTGAAATTAATTAATGCAGAAATTAATATATGTGACATCTGGTCGTGCGTCAAACGAGAGCAATGGCAAAGAGTCCGTCGGCGGGTAAGAAGGAAAGCGGTGTGGAGGCGTCGGCCAGCAAGGCGGCAGCGCCTCGCATAGACAGGAGCGCGAAGCGCCGCGCGAGCGCAGCGGCTGAACCTGTCGCGGCAGCCGCGCGAGGCGGCCGGCCGCAAGACGTCGCCGTGCGACGACCGGGCCGCCCTTCGGGTGCGACGCGCGGCGCGGAGCAGCGCAGCCGCCTGCTCGACGCGGCGCTCCAACTGTTCGCCCGTCAGGGCATAGTCGATACGACGCTCGGCGAGATCGCCCGCGAGGCGGGCTTCACGCCGGCCATGATGCATTACTACTTCAAGACGCGCGACCAGTTGCTGGATGTGCTGATCGACGAGCGCATCGGCCCATTGCGCGCGAGTCTTGGCGTACCGTTCCAGGAGCATGCGGACGATCCCGTCGCGGCTATCACGCAGCTCGCGCAACGCATGGTGCGGGCGGCGGTGGCCCACCCGTGGTTTCCTTCGCTATGGGTGCGTGAAGTGATCAGCGACAGCGGGCTGTTGCGTCAGCGCATGCACGAACGTTTCGGCAACGCCAATCAGAAGATGTCGCTTGCCGCTATCGAGCGTTGGCAGAACGAAGGCCGTTTGAACGCGGCGCTCGAACCGTCGCTGATGTTCATCACGCTGCTCGGCCTGACGGTCTTGCCTCTTGCCACCTCCAAGCTATGGCGCGCCGATCCCAGGCATCGCCAACCGGGCGAAGAAGCGGTCGCCCGTCACGCAGTTGCGCTGCTTACGCAGGGCATTGGTCCGAAGAAAGCTTCATCCGACTAAACAAGGTGACTGGCGGTCAAACGGCGCGTGCGTCTTGATCGGGCCAATGCGCGGCACATAACCTGCTACCCATGTGGTGAAGAGGAGCGTCGCGCATCGGGGCTGCGCGGCGTTGCAGAAGAAATCGATGCAGGAAGACGCAAGAACGCCGCTGCGGCGCACTGTGCAAGGCATCGCACGTGGCCGTGGCGAAGCGGGTGTCGGCACCGGTTGCCGCGAACAGGCCACCGCGAGCCGTTTTTTCATTGGCGTGCAATTTTGGCGCGTTATGGTGCGCGCGTGGCAGGGGCCTTCATTACAATCGTGCGCTTTCCTGCAACTCGGCACATGAAATCGAGTCGGAACCATGAACAGCAACATCGCGGCCGCGCAAACCGGCGGCAAACAACATCAACAGCACAAGCAGCAGGGTGACACCTTGGCCAAGCCTGACGGCCTAACCGGATTTTTAGAGCAACAACAGAAGATGAACGGAGCATTGAGACTCGATCAGGCCACGATCGTGCTCGTAGAAGACGACCCGGACAGCCGGGAATCGCTGACCTTGTTGCTCGAAGCGGAAGGCGCAAACGTCGTTGCCGTGGCGGATGCGGAAGAGGGTGTCGAAGCAGCAGTTCGCCTGCTGCCCGATGCGGTCGTATGCGACCTCGAACTGCCCGCCATGGACGGCTTCTACCTGATCCAGCGTCTGCGCGATCATGAGATTCGCGGCGATCACCCACCTTCGGTGGCCGTGGCGCTGACAGGCCATACCGACGACGCCTACCGTCTGCGAAGTATCGGAGAGGGTTTCCAGCATTTCATGACCAAGCCGGCCTTGCCGGAAGATCTCGTGACCTTGCTGCACGACGCCATTGGCGCGCGCGCGGCGCGGTGAGTGCGCGGCGCAGGGGCGATTAGCGCGGATTCGCGGGTTGCGTGGCAGCCCGCGATGAAGTGCACGAACGGGCGGGCTGCGTTGTGCTTTGTCCGCGGCACAGCGAACGCAGCGCTGGCAGCGCGCATAGTGTCGCTGTTGGCAGTGTGTTCACAGCGACGGCAGCGCGTCGAGCTTGCCCCGTGACTCGATTAATGCTTCCCCGAGTCGCGCTGAGCCGCGACAAGCCCGGCTTGACACCCTGCCGCGCTGCGCGCTGCGGCTTCAGGCACACAAAGCTTGCCGCCGCGATGGCAGCCGGCCATGCTTATTTCGCGGTGCCAGGCGCGGTTGCGCCCACCTTTGACGCGGCCGGCGCGGCCAGTTCCGCGGCCTGACAGGCGGAACACACTCCCTTCAATTCGATTTCGTCGCTGGCGACCCGGTAGCCGGCGTCCTCTATTTGGGCGATGAGCGCCTGGCGCAGTTTCGGCTGATGCAGCTCGGTGACGTTGCCGCACTGCTGGCAGACCACGAGAATGCCGTGCTGGCATTGCGTGAGGTCGTGGCAGACCGTGAAGGCGTTGATCGACTCTATGCGATGCACGAGCCCCGCCGAAAGCAGAAAGTCCAGCGCGCGATACACCGTGGGCGGCGCCGAGCCTGGGTGGATCTGGCGCATTTCGTCGAGCAGCGAATAGGCTTTGGTGGCGCGCCCCGAATTCAGCAGCAGCTCCAGCACTTTGCGGCGGATCGGCGTGAGCTTTTCGCCGCGTTCGCGACAGTATTCTTCCGCGAGAGCCAGCGCGGCTTCGGGCGACTCGCCGTGCGTGTGCCGCGGCGCGTGTGCGTGGTCATGCGGGTGTGCATGCGCCTCGGCCGCAGCGGCGGTCTGATCCGTTCTGGGGGGAGTGGTGGCGTGCGCGGCGGGCTTGGCGTTCTTCATGAAGCGATTATAAAGGCCAATGCAGGATTGCTGCCCGAGGCGCGCGGCGCTGCCGCGCAGCGGCAAAGACGAAGAGGCACAGTCACGAACGGCGCAGTGTCAACCGCACAGCGCCTCACGGCCCCGGGCATTGTGTCGCCATACAACTTGTTCCATCAGGCACAATCGCCCAAACGCGCGGCCCCGCATCAGGTCAACGGAAAGTCCACGTATTTCTTGAATCCCGAACGCGTGGCGATGCGCGAATACCAGCGCTCGAGACTCGGCAGCGGCGGACGCTCGAGGCCCGCAAGGCCGAACCAGCGTTTCGCATACGCGCCAATGACGATATCGGCCAGCGTGAACTTGTCGCTCTCCAGAAAGAAGCGGCCCTGCAGGTGCGTGTCGAGCAGGCGCCATAGCGGGGTGACGTTGCGGACGTCGTCGGCCAGCTTCGTCGCGTCGCGCTGTTCCGGCGGGGTGCGCACGAGCGTCCAGAACACCGGCCGCTCCGCTGGCTGCAGCGTGGAGAGCGACCAGTCCAGCCAACGGTCGATGCTCGCGCGCAGTCTCGGCTCGGCCGGGTACAGCGGGCTTGCCGCGCCATATTGGAGCGCCAGATAGCGCAAGATCGAGTTCGATTCCCACAGCACGAAGTCGTCGTCCACCAGCGTGGGAATCTTGCCGGTCGGGTTCATCGAAAGATAGGCGGGTTCGTTATTGCGCCCGAACTGCAGGCCCGCGTCGATACGCTCATACGGCAGCACCAGTTCATCGCAGCACCACAACACCTTTTGCACGTTCACTGAGTTCGTGCGTCCCCAGATCGTAATCATCCGGTCAATCCCTTTTTGTCGACAATTGGCAAGCCGCGCCTTGCGCGGCGTTCAACCAGTAACGATACACGATCCCTGCGTTTGCATGCCTCGCTCGCCATGCGTTGCGTACAATGAGCGCACCGAATCACGACGAGGCACCGCATGGCCCGCATTGTCCCCGACGACTGGAAGAGCCTCGCCGCCACCGGCGCGGCGGCGCGCGAACGCGAGACCCTGGCGCTGCTCGAAAAGGCGTTGCCCGAGAACTACACCGTCTATCACGGTGTGCACTGGACGCGGCTGAACCAGAACTTCTCGGTATTCGGCGAGGCCGACTTCGTGATCGTCAGTCCGGCCGGTCGCGTGATGATCGTCGAACAGAAAACGGGTTTTCTGCGCGAAACGCCTAAAGGGCTGGTCAAGGTCTATCTGCAAACCGAACGCAACGTGGCGATTGCGCTCGCGCACACCATCGAAGGGTTGCATCGGCGCTTCACCGCGGCATTCGGCGCGGGCACCTATTTCATCGAAGAACTTCTGTACTGCCCCGACCACATCGTCAAGGACGCCGCGATTGCCGGGGTGAACCCCGCGCGCATTGTCGACGCGACCCGGCGCGACCGGCTGGCCGCCGTGATTCGCGAAGCGTTGCCGGCCGACGAGCCGCGCCTGCCGTGCGCGTCGAAAATTCACCACTTTCTCGCCGACGAACTCGCGCTCACGCCCGACGCGAGCGCGCTCGTCGGCCAGGCCGGCACGCTCGTCACACGGCTGGCGGGCGGCCTTGCAACGTGGGCGCGGCGGCTCGAATTTTCGCCGTTCCGTCTGCGCGTGATCGGCACGGCCGGTTCCGGTAAGACGCAACTCGCCGTGCAGGTGATGAAAGACGCGGCCGCGCGCGGCGAGCGACCGCTGTATGTGTGCTTTAACCGGCCGCTCGCCGATCACATCGCGCGCGTCGCGCCGCCGCAGGCGAAGGTCGCGAACTATCACCAGCTGTGCGACTGGATCGCGCGCGACGCGGGCCGCGAGCCCGATTTCGAATCGGGCCAGGTGTTCGACCAGCTCGAGGCGATGTTCGCCGAAACGCCCATCGACGAGCGCTGGCAATTCGACGTGCTGATCGTCGACGAAGGGCAGGATTTTCAGGAGCCGTGGGTCGCCGCGCTCGAACGCCTGCTGCGCCCAGGCGGCGCATGGTGGTGGCTCGAGGATCCGCTGCAGAACCTGTATATGCGCGAGCCGGTCTCGCTGCCGGGCTGGACCACGCTCAAGGAAACCACCAACTACCGCAGCCCGCGCGACATTCTCGACTACGTGCGGGAGGTGGTCGGCGCTTCGGTGCCGAGCGCGGCGGCGCTTGCCTCGGGCAGTCCGTTCGACGGCTCGGACATTTCCCTGTCCGTCTACGACGAAGCGAACGCCGCTGAGGCCGCGACGGAAGCAACCAAACGCGCCATTACGCAGGCGCTGTCGCTGGGATTTCGCAAGCAGGACATCGCGGTGCTGTCGTTTCGCGGACGCGAGGGCTCGGTGATGACCGCGCAGGATCATCTCGGCCCGCACCGCCTGCGCAGTTTCACCGGCAAATATGATTTGTTTGGGAATCCGGAATATCGCGAAGGGGACGTACTGTTCGAGTCCATCTACCGGTTCAAGGGGCAGGCGGCGCCGTGCGTGATTCTCACCGAGGTCGATTTCGCCGCGTTCGACGAGCGTATCGCGCGCAAGCTGTTCGTCGGCGCGACGCGCGCAACGATGAAGCTGATCATCGTCGCCTCGCAGCGGGCCGCACGTCATCTGCATCTGCGTGATGCGAAGGACCGCAAGGAAACCGCAGAGGCGCGCGAAGCGTGACACGTGAGGCGTGCGGGTGTCAGCAGCTCATGCTCAAGCATTCAAACGCACGCGCTCGAAACCACGCGCTCAAAGCCACGCGCTCAAACCCAAGCCCGGGCGCCGACCAGCATGCCGGTGCGGGTGTGCGCATCCCACCAGATCACGCGCAGAAGCGGCGCCTGCTGCGCGATCAGCAACGCCTGCACCGGATCGCTTTCGACGAAATGCGTGACGCCGCCCGCCAGCGCCGCCGACGCCTTGTGCGCGGCAGCGCCCGCCGGACTTTCGTCGTGCGTGCCGGGCACGCGCATGACCAGTTGCATATGGCCGAAACCATGCCGTTCGAGCCAGGCCTCGGTACGCACGCGGTCCATTTCCGGCCGGCCCGTAATGATTGTGCGCACACGCTGCAGGTCGATGCCGGGCAGCACCTCGAAGGGCAGCAGCGCGTCGCGTTCGACGAGCGCCGCGGCAAGATCTTCGTCGTAGCGCGCGAGCGGCACGTCCGGCAGCAGAATGCCGTCGAGGTCGATCGCGTAGGTCGCGTAGTGGTGGTCGTGCGCCATTGCCGTGGCTTCGCCGGCTTCCACGCGCGCCCAGTCGTCGCGATAACGCTGCGTGTACGCCTGGCGCTCCCACGGAAAGAGCGCGAAATAACCGCGTGCGTCGATCGCGTAGTCCGGCTGCGTGCGGCTGAGATCGTCGACCGCGCCGGTCAGCGTCTTCACCACGAGGCCATGCTGCTGAAGAAATGCGATGCAATCGACCAGCGTGAAGCCGCGTCCAGCAATGTCTTCGCACAGCAGGACTTTGGAGCCGGTGGGCGGCATGGGCAGCGTCGAGTCCCACGCAACCGTGCGCGAGCCGCGGTCGTAGCGCAAGAACGCAACCGGCGCGCCAGCCGAGTGCGAGACCATCAGCGCGAGCGGCGCGCCGCCGCGCAGAATGCCGATTGCCATCGCAAAACCTTCGGCGAGCAAGGTGGGCTGCAGCGATTCGATCCAGTGATCGAGCTGCTCATACGTGAGGGGCAAAACCGGCTTGTTCATAACGCTCGATGAGTCGCATAACGCATGCTGGAGGGTTGCCGTTCCGCGGCAAGACGGGCTGGCGGCAGACCTTCGTTTATTCTGCAAAGAATTTTGACGATATTATGCATGCCGTCCGGCAATCGCGCGTCGGGGTGACGCGTGCGACGGCAAGCCGGGGCGCTGCGCCCACTAGGGCAGCGGCGCCGCAAAAAAACAGACCACGGATAAAAAGCAAATGACCAATGTGACGGCAACAGTGCAACGCAGATCAGGCGCGCCTGCGGGCGGGCGCTGGGCTACCGGGCTCATCTTCGCGCTGGCCGCGTGGAGCGTAGCGGCGCAGACGGACCCGACCGCGCTCTCGCTCGACGTGACGGGCAAGATCGGCAAGACCAACGACGCTGCGCACCGCGCCTATCACTTCGACGAGGCGCAGTTGCTGGCGCTGCCGGCTCATTCCATCACCACCGCGACGACCTGGACGCCGCGCTCCACCTTCACAGGACCGCTGCTCGCGGATATTCTGAGGACGGTCGGCGCGCGTGGCACGCAGGTCGAGATTCATACGCTCGACGACTATACGTACACCATCCCCGTAACGGACTGCGACCGCTATGGCGTGGTAGTGGCATACAACATGAACGGCCGGCGTCTGAAAATCACCGATTTCGGCCCGCTGTTTCTCATTTACCCGCGCGATGCGTTTCCTGATGAACTCGTGGGCGCCTCGGGCGATTCGAAATTCGTATGGCAGATCAAGGCACTCATCGTCAAATAACGCGCCGTCCGTGGCGCCGGTTTTTTTATGTGCTGATCTGGCTCACCGCGCTCGCGGCGCCCGCCGGCGCCATCGGCTATCTGCTCTACTCGAACCTGCTGAATCCGGATACGACCGAGTCGCTGACAGGCTCGTACGACGGCTTCTATTGGGACGCGGCGCAACTGCAAATCGCGTATGCGCGTTTCGAGAACCAATTGCTGCTGTATCAGGCCGGCGTGGACGACGACTACCAGCGCATTACGCTGCGCTACCAGTTGCTGCAATCGAAGTTGCACGTCATGGAGGGCTCTACGCTCCGCCTCACCACGCAGGTCGCGCTGGTGCAACGGCAACTGTATGAAATCCACGTGCTCGACCGGATGCTGAGGGGCCTCGCTCCCGATGTCGCGGCCCTGCCGAAGGACCCCGGCGGGGTCAACCGGGTCGTCGCGCAATTGCGCCTGCACTGGAACGAAGTCAACGATCTGGCGCTGAGCCGCCGTTTCGCCGACGTCGCCGACCGCGAGGCTCTGAACCGCGATTTCATCGACAAGCGCCGCCTGCTGTTTGCCGGCGGCATGGTCCTGCTGCTGCTGTCCGCGGCGGCAACGCTTCTGCTCGTGGTCAACGGCCGGCGCCGCACGCGTCTCATGCATCAGCAGCACGCGGCGCTCGAGGCCGAACACCAGGCGAGCCGCGCGGCGCGCGAGGCGAGTCTCGCGAAGGACGCATTTCTCGGCATGATCAGTCACGAGCTGCGCACGCCTTTGCATGCGATTGTTTCGTCGATCGAACTGCTCGGCTTTAACTATCACTCCGAAGCCGACCGCAAGGTGATCCAGCGGCTCGAAACTGCGGCCCGGCATCTCGAAGCGCAGATGAAGGACCTGACCGATTACGCACGGCTCGGCGCCGGCAAGCTGGAGCTGCGTCACGAGCACTTCGAGCCGCGCGAGCTGCTCGCGTCGATTGTCGACGAACATGCGATGTCCGCCGCGGCGCGCGGCCTGAAGCTCGAAAGCGAGGCGAGCGGTGCGACGGGACTAGTCGATTCCGATCCGCACCGTATTCGGCAGATCGTCAACAACCTGGTCACCAATGCCATTCGCTATACGGAGACCGGCACGATCCGCGTGAAGCTGATGCAGCGCCCCGCGCTGTTGAGCTTCGTGGTCAGCGACACGGGGCCGGGCGTGCCGCAGGCGCAGATTCCGCTGATTTTCCAGGAGTTCACGCAACTCGACGGCTCGCGCACGCGCCGCTTCGAAGGCGCCGGCATGGGGCTCACTATCGTGCAGGGACTGGTGCGGCTGTTTGGCGGCACGGTCGAAGTGGCCAGCGTGGTGGGCGAGGGCACCACCTTCACTGTGACGATTCCGGTCTTGCCGGTCGCTCCCGCGCCTTCGCGCGGCGCACAGGCGCAGGCGGAGCCGGGCGGCGCCCGGCCGAGCGTGCTGATCGTCGACGATAACCGGCTGATTCGCGAGTCGCTCAGCGAAATGGTCGCGCACATGGACTACGACGCGCACGCCGTCGCCAACGCCGACGCTGCGCTCGGATGGCTCGACACGGGCCGCTGCGACGTCGTGCTGCTGGATCTGCACATGCCGGGGCGCGACGGCTATTCGTTTCTCGCGGACCTGGCGGCGCGCGGCGGGCCGGTGTCGGCCGTGCCGGTGATCGTGGTCAGCGCGTATCCACCGGAGGCCGAGGCACAACAGGTAACAGAGGGGGAGAGCAACAGCGGGTCGGGCACGCGGCTGTTTTTCGAAGCGTTATTAAAGCCAGTACATTACGGCGATCTGCGCAATGCCTTGCAGCGTGCGCTGGCTTCCCGGCATACCGTCTAAGGTGACGGCGCGCGATATTTAGCGGATACCCCTCAGGGCCGATTCAGCCGCTTGGACAGGTCGGCCACCAGAATCGCCATCCGTGCGGGCTTTTCATAGCAGGCGACGTCGTAATTGCGGATCACCTGGCTGATTTCGGACTCGCTCGCCTTGCCCGTGAGCAATTCGCCGGTCAGCACGAAAATTGGCGCATCCGGATTCTCCGAGGCCCGCACAGCGCGAATCGCGGCCGCCGAGGTTTGCGAGCCGAACAGCCAGTCGATCACGATGCCGTCGAACACCTGGCTTTGCAGTTGCTCCGCAAAGGCCGCGAGCCCGTAGATGGCGACTGCGGCAAAGCCGCTGCGTTCGAGATAGTCGCGCAGATTGTCGGCGCTCGCCTGATCGTCGTCCACCACGGCGATGGTGGGCTTGTCCGTCTCCCCGCGACGCGGGTAGATCTCGATCTTATGAACTTCGTAGGCGCTGTGGTAAAGCGCGCCGTCGTGCCGCGCGACGCGCCACTGGCCGAGCTTCGAGTAGGCGACGAATTCCGGACGGCTGCCCGCTTCCAGCGCCGCGCCGACCCATGCGGTGCATGGCAATTCGATCGCGCCGATGCAGAAGACCGCTTCCTGCGCAATTGCGCCGACCATGCCGGGATCGAGCGACTGTGCCCCGAAAAGCTGTGCAGCGGGTTCGCCGTATACTTCAGCAACTTTCTTGATCTGCGACAAAGTCCACGGACTGTTGCCGCGCAGCTTGCGGTGTCCCTGCGAAAAGCTCAGGTCGAGGATGCGGCAAAGTTCCGTGGTTTGCTGTCGTTTGCCGATTCCGTGCCGGCTCATCAACTCGCGCACGCGCTCGGCGACTGCGATGGAGTCAGGTGAGTGTGTGTCGTTGGTCATACTGCGTGAGAATCCGCCGTTCTTAAAGGGCTGTGGAGGGGCGATACGGCAGGCGTAACGCGGCGATGCATCATGCACGCAGCGCAACGCAGCTACGCGGGGGACAGCAAATGTACCGCAAAAAACATCGCGGTCGGCGTTTTGAACAGAGGTTTTGCGTCTGTCCGTGCAGCCGGAAATCCTGCGGATACGGCGGTCCGCTTCGGATTCCCGAATGCGCTCAGGCACGCGCTTTTCGATGCGTTCTGAATAGACGCATTTTACCGGCGAAAACGGGTCATATCCATCCGGGCTCCTGCCGATGCGGTCAGTTCGCCGGCATGCCCGCCAGCTTCGCGGCCGAATTCCTCAGACCTTTGAAGATGCGTTCCGCGACCTTGCCGGGAAACCGGTCAGGCAATTGTGCGGAGACCTGATCGATTACCTGCGGGGTCTGTTGGAGCAGGCGTTCTATCAGCGGTTCGGCGCTTGCGCCGTACGAGCACTTCAGCGCCATGGTGTTGAAGTGGCGCCGCTGCACGTCGCGAAAAGCGTCGTGCTTGCTGCGCGACCACATGCCCATCGCAAGGCGCGCCTTGAACCAGGACCACTGGTTTGGCCCGTTGCCTTCCACTGGCCAGATGGACATGACGTCGTAGAGCGGCGTGAGCCGGTACTGGCCCCTCGCGAGCAGGCGGATGCTGAAGTTTTTCGCGTGGCCGTCCGGCGCGGCAAGCATCCAGAACAGGATCTGGCTGGCAAGCAGCGTTTCGATGTCTTGCGAGGCCGCGACCGATTGCTGCAGAACGCGCGCGAGGTCGAGCACGCCGGGGCCGCCTTCGTTCTCGTACTTGCGATGCGAGGGCACGCCGTACACCTGGCAAAAATCCTCTTGCGGCAGGCGCAGCAGCCATTGTCCGCTCGAATGCAGTTGCCGGTCGAAGCGCTCAACGCTCAACACGCGCTGTCTGCCGAAGGTCATGACTTCCGTGTTCGCGACGGGCAGGCCGTAGGCGCTGAGGATGCGCAGGCATAGCCATTCGTTTTCAACCGAGGTGCTGAGGTCGGCCAGCTTGTTGCCGACGAGCCCGAGCGGCAGCTTGAAGATATGCGTGGTGGGCGTGGCGCCGTGAGGCCGCTTCCATTGCCCGTCGTGCCACAGCAGCGCGGTCTTTTCCTGGGCGCCTGCAAGGGAAATGCGGAAATCGTCGTCGCTTTGCTCTGCGGGGCCGAGCGCAGGCGCGCTTACGGTGCGCGTCAGCATGGCCTCGATTTCAGCCTCGGAAAGCGGCGTACCGTCGATGCGGTCGACGCCGACCGGCGCTTCGTCTTCTGCCAGCAACTGCACGGCGCCCACGCAATCGCGGCCGATGGCCTGCAGCAGGTCGAAGGCCTCGAGCGTCCCGGTCCGGTAGCGCTGCGCAATGCGCTTTCTGATGACTTCGCTGTCGGGCAGCAGATTGTCGAAATAATTGAGCACGCGCGGCCCTTTGTGCGCCATGTTGCCAGGCGTGAAAGGCAGCGAGAGCGACAAGGGCCGCCCGGCGGGCGAGCCGATCCACGCCGCGTCGTAGGAAAATTCCATTGGACCGCGGGCCGGAAGCCGCCACGTGCCGACACGCTCGCCGTTCGCCCACACGGAAAGTGCGCGTGAATGAGTGAGCCGCGCCATGCTTACCACTCGGCCTGAGGTGCCGCGTCCGCTTGCGGCTGATTCTTGTCGCGCATCTGTAGTTGCAGCCCGTAGGCGCCGCATAGCGACAGCAACTGTGCGACGGTCAGCGCGGCGGCGTCCGTCTCCCACGCGGAAATGCGGCTCTGGCTCACGCCGACACGTGCGGCGGCTTCGGTCTGCGTCAGACCTGCATGCCGCCGGCTGGCGGCGAGCAACTGGGCGATCTGATCGGCGGTGGCGATGACATGCAGCATGGCGAATATCCGTCAAACGAATATCTGAATTTTATTCGTGGCGCGGATATTTGGCAAATATTCGCGTGGCGAATAGAGCGCAGCCGTATCTGCCACACGGATATTGGCGGATTATTCGTCTCGCAGATAAACGAACTATGCCCGCGGCGAGCGCCAGAACGCCCGAACGCCCGAAGCCCGAACGCCCGAAGCCTCGAACGCCGAAGCCCGAAGCCCGAAGCCCGAAGCCCGAAGCCCGAAGGCCGAAGGCCGAAGCCCGAACGCCCGAAGCCCGAACGCCTCGAACGCCCGGCGTCCGAGCTCCCAATGCTGACCCGAACGGGCTTCCCAGCACTTGCTGCAAGCGTTGCATTGCGGATTACCAGCCCGCCTGCGAAGATTATGCCCGCACTTAAAAACTTTCCCGCTCGATGACGACAACCTATCCGCTCCACGCCGGTTTCACCTCCGCAGACCAGGCGTTTCCCCAAGGTGCCGACGTGGTGATCGCCGGGGCCGGCATCATGGGTTGCGCGGCTGCCTACTATCTGGCGCGGCGCGGATTGTCCGTGGTAGTGCTCGACAAGTCGCGCATTGCGGGGCAGCAGTCGTCGCGTGCGTGGGGGTTCGTGCGCCAGCAGGGCCGCGAGTCGGCGGAAGTCCCGTTGATGATGGCCGGCATTGCATTGTGGACCAGCCTCGAACGCGAACTGGATTTCGACCTGGAGTGGCGCCAAGGGGGCTGCCTTTACGTCGCGACCAACGAGGCGGACTGGGCCTCGTTCCAGCAATGGATGGACGTTGCACGGCAGCACGGGCTCGATACGCGCACGCTGGAGCGCAAGCAGATCGACACGGTGGTGACCGGCATGCGAGGCCCGTCGCTCGGCGGGCTCTACACGCCGAGCGACGGTCAGGCCGAGCCGCGCCGAGCGGCAGCCGCTTTCGCGGCGCGGGCCGCGCAAGCCGGCGCGTTTTTCTTCGAAGGCTGCGGTGTGGTCGGCGTGGAGCGCGCGGCCGGCGCAATCATTGGCGTGGTAACTGAACGCGGCACAGTGCGCACGTCGCGTTTCATTTGCGCCGCGGGTGCGAGCAGTTGGCGGCTGCTGAAAACAGTAGGCCTCGACTTGCCCCAGCAGGCGGTGCGCGGGACCTGCATGCGTACGAATCCACTGCCACCCGTGAGCGCATCGACATTCTGGGGACATGGCCTCGGCATCCGGCAGCGCGCCAACGGCGCGATCAATCTCGCCGACGACATGCAGGTCGACGTCGACATGACGCTCGGCCACTTTCGCGCGTTGAAATGGTTTTTGCCGGAACTGTGGAGTCAGCGCGAGAAATTCAATTTCCATCTGAACGGTGCATGTCTGCGCGATCTGCGCGACCGTCTACCGGGCGTCGTGCCGCCAAACGAGCGCGTGCTGCATCCGCGCGACCCGCAGCCCCAGCCGAACCCCGGCCACGCGCCGCGCGCGCTCGCGAAATTGCGCGCGCTTTTTCCCGCGCTGAAGGACGCGCAGGTGGTGGAGTCGTGGGCCGGGCTGATCGACGTGTTGCCGGACGGCATTCCCGTCATCGACGCGCCGCCGCAAGTGCCCGGTCTCACCATCGCCACCGGTTTCTGCGGGCATGGTTTTGCGATGGGACCGATTGTCGGCAAGCTGCTGGCGGAGCTCAACGACGGAGGGCAGCCGTCGCTCGATCTGTCTGCGTTCCGTTTGCAGCGCTTTTTCGACGGCACGATGCAGCGGCCTCGCAGCATGCTGTGAGCGCGTCGCTTTTCTCTCTTTCGCGTCAGCATGAACGAACCCACCATGCGCCATACCGGCGTGCCTTACTACACGCAATGGGGTAGCCCCGAGTGGGTTGGTCCAATCGTGGAGGGGCACCGCGATCCTTGCGACGACCCCGGCTGGCAACGAAGCGGCTTCCCGGACCCGCAACGCTACCGTTTCTGGGCCAAACGCCTATGCGGTTTGACGTGCCTCGAGTCCGCGCTCGACTACTGGGGTATCGAACACGGCCCGCGGGCCGCGCTGCTCGACGACGCGTTGCGGCGCGGCGTGTATCGCATGCGCGAGGACGGCGGTGTCGACGGCCTGATCTACCGCCCGTTTGCTGCGTGGGTACAGGAGGCGTTCGGCGTGCATGTCGACGTGCTGCCGCAGGTATCGCTCGAGAATGTTGCCGCGCGCCTGGATTCGCGCACGCTCGCCATTGTGTCTGTCAGCCCCGAGATCCGTTATCCCGACGAGCCGAATCAGCGCCGTGGCGGACATCTCGTTTTGCTGCACGGGCGCGATTCCGGCGGGGTCTGGTTTCACAATCCCTCGGGAATCGGGGCGCAGCAGGCGAATGTCTATCTGCCGTTTGCGACGATGACGCGCTTTTACGCGGGCCGCGGCATGACGCTCCGTTACGGTGAGGGCTGAGCCGCCGCCGCGCAGACAGAGGCGGCGGGCGATGCCAGGATGCGGTGACAGCAACGGCTTGCAGAAAGTGCTCGCGGAGAGTGCTAGCAGAGAGTGCTCCCCGATGATCGGGCCCGTTTTCTGCTCACCCGCCTGTATCGACATCCGCGATACAGGACTCAACATGAATAGAACTCACGCCCTGCTCGCCGCGAGCTTTGTCGCGCTCAGCGCTGTGACCGCGGTCGAGGCCCACGCCGCGACCCGCGACGAACAGGCCAAAGCCTGCCGCGGCGACGCAATGCATTTTTGCGCCTCCGACATTCCCAACAAGGCGAAAATCACCGCCTGCATGAAACAGCACATCGACGAACTGAGTCCGCCTTGCCGCGCGATGTTCAAGGGCGGCAAGAAGTCGGCGGACAGCGGCGCAAAACCGGACGCGTCGCAGTAAGTCCGCATTTGCGTGCGCGTCATGCGCGATGCGCGGGAAAACCGGCTGCGCTGGCCGAGGCTTTTCCCTCCGTGGAGGCGTTTCTTTGATGGCGTCGGGCTATGCGGTGATGATGCCGTTGGCCCATGCGGGATGTGATGCCGTTGGCTCATGCGATGAGGTCGTGTCGCTGCGCCATGCGGGTGAGGTGATGCCGTCGTGCCATGCGGTGAATTGATGCCGTCGGCCTAGGCGGTGAATTGATGCCATCGGCCGATGCGGCGAGGTCGTGCCGTCGGGCAACGCGGTGAACTCGCACCGCTGGCCGTACCGTTTGATCATGACATCGGTTCATGCCGCCAGGTCATGCCTTTTGACAAGGCGCCAGGCAGACGGTCACGCGTCGTAGAATCGACTGTTCCGATTGCGACCACACCCACACTCACCAACACGCACCTCCATCAGCCCATGACCCGTCCGACCACGCAGATGTTCGACGCCGCCGCGACCGCGCGGTTGACACCTTACGCGGCGCTCGTCGACGCATTGAAGCGCACGAGCATCGACTATGCGCAGCGGCGCATCGCCAGCCCCGAACGGCTCGGCGTGCCGCTCAACGGCGGCGGCATTCTGCTGTCTATGCCGGCGAGCGCGCCCGATCTCGCGATCCACAAGCTTGTCAACGTCTGCCCGGGCAACGGGTCACGCGGCTTGCCGACCATCCACGGCCAGGTGATGGCGTTCGACGCCGACACCGGCGAGACGCTCTTCATTGTCGACGGCCCGACGGTGACGGGGCGCCGCACCGCGGCGATGTCGATGCTCGGTGTCCGCACTTTCGCGGCCGCCGCGCCGCGCGAATTCCTGCTGATCGGCACCGGCACGCAGGCGCTGAATCATCTGGAGGCGATCGGCGACCTGTATCCGCAAGCGCGCGTATGGGTGAAGGGCAGTGCGCCGGCACGCGCGGAGGCCTTTTGCGCCGCGCATCGCGGCAAGGCGTTCGAGCTGCGCCCCCTTCCCCAGCCGGATGCAGCGTTGCCCGATTCCATCGACACGGTGATTGCGCTGACCACCAGCCGTCAGGCCGTCTATGACGAAGCGGCGCGCGCGGGGCGCCTCGTGATCGGCGTCGGCGCATTCACGCCCGAGATGGTGGAGATCGGCGCGCAGACCCTCGCGGGCAGCGCGCTTTTCGTCGACGATATGGCCGGCGCGAAACACGAAGCCGGCGATTTCATTCAGGCAGGCGTGGATTGGTCCGGCGTGCGTGGCATTGCCTCGGTGCTGGACAACGCTGCGGAGGCGCCGTCGCAAACGCCGGTGGTTTTCAAAAGCGTCGGCTGTGCGGCGTGGGATCTGGCGGCGTGCCGGGTTGCGCGGCAAGCGCTTTCTGGCGGGTAAGCGGGGGCACCGCCGGGCGCGGCCGCGCACGGTTGAACGCGGCCACGCGAACGCAGGCCCCATCGCTCTGACTAACGCGTCGGCCGCGCGGCGTCTCGGGCCGGCGGGTTGCACCCACACCGCCCTCCATCATCCGACCAAAAAAAGCCCTTCAAGACAGGGCCTTGGCGGAACGGTTTGGCATATTGCGCCAAGCTGCGGCACATCTTGCCGTGCAAACAATCTCAAAACGTTGCACCATAGGCGTTTGCCAGAAAACCTGCCGATGCGTGCGGCCCGTGCCGCGCCTGCGCTTTTCTGCATTTGCCCAAGGCCAGTCGTGGCCGCTGTCCTTCGGCGCCTGACCACACCTCTTTCTCACGACGCTGCGACCGCGCTATGACGACTCAACATGCTTCTGCGACTCCCGAGCTTGCGCTCGACATGATCATTTTCGGCGGCACCGGCGACCTGTCGTTTCGCAAGCTACTGCCCGCGCTCTACATGGCGCATCTGCACTGCAACTTGCCGCCAGAAACACGCATTCTGACCATCGGCCGCAAGCCCTGGTCGCGCGAGGAATACATCGCCGAGTTCATGGAGCAGAAGGCCAAGCCCTTCATCGAAAAGAAGGCGTTCGACGCCGCCGCGTGGGACAAATTTCTCGCGCTGTTCGAATACGTGCGCATGGACGTCGATTCCGCCGACGACTATCAACGCCTGAGGCAAGCGTCGCGCGAGGGCGTGCGCCGCGTGTTCTATCTGGCCACGTCGCCGGATCTGTTCATGAACATTTGCGAGAATCTCTCGGCGGCGGGGCTCGTGGACGAGCTCTCGCGCGTCGTGCTGGAAAAGCCGCTCGGCCACGATCTCGCGTCCGCTCAGGAGATCAACACGGCGGTCGGCAAGCATTTCAGCGAAGCGCAGATCTACCGGATCGACCACTACCTCGGTAAGGAAACGGTGCAGAACCTGATGGTGCTGCGCTTCGGCAATCCGATTTTCGGACCGCTGTGGCAGGCGCCGTACATCAAGCGCGTGCAGATTACGGTGGCGGAGACCGTCGGCGTGGGCAGCCGTGCTGGCTTCTACGACAAGACCGGTGCGTTGCGCGACATGGTGCAGAATCACCTGCTGCAACTGCTGTGCATTGTCGCGATGGAGCCGCCCGTCTCTCTGGATCCCGACGCCGTTCGCGACGAGAAGCTGAAGGTGCTGCGCTCGTTGCGGCCCATGACGCCCGAGGACATCGCGCGCGACACGGTGCGCGGCCAGTACACGGCCGGCGCGGTGAACGGCGAAGCGGTGAAGGGCTATCTCGAGGAAGACAACGTGCCGGCCGGCAGCCGCGCGGAAACCTTCGTCGCCTTGCGTGCGCATATCAACAACTGGCGCTGGGCCAACGTGCCGTTTTTCCTGCGCACGGGCAAGCGCATGCAGAAGAAGGTGTCGGAGATCGTCATCGAATTTTCGGATCTGCCTTTCTCGATCATTCCGAGCGGCGGGCGCAATTACGGCAACCGTCTCGTGATCCAGTTGCAGCCGGAAGAGTCCATCCAGCTCCAGATGCTGGCGAAGGAACCGGGCAGCGGCATGCATATGCTGCCGGTGAACCTGAACCTCGACTTGCAGCAGGCATTCACCGAGCGTCGCGCGGAGGCCTACGAGCGCTTGCTGATCGACGTGGTTCGCGGGCGTCTCACGCACTTCATGCGCCGCGACGAACTGGAAGCCGCGTGGGCATGGGCCGAGCCGATTCTCGAAGGATGGGCGAAGTCGGGCGAACGGCCGCGCAGCTATACAGCGGGCACTTTTGGGCCGGCGGCGTCGACGGCGCTGATGGCGCGCGAGAACGCGGTGTGGGCGGAGGAGTCGCAGTAAGCGGAAGTTGCCCCGGAACATTCTCGCTGCAGTAAGTGAAACGGCCCGCTTGAAGCGGGCCGTTCTACTTGCGATTGGGATTGCGTGGCGCTCCGCGTCGCGCTACGGCAGCGAGATGGTCAGCGTGGCCGACTGCGGCCCCAGCTTGACCACTTGCGAATACGGCGCCAACGTGCGCAAGGTCTGATCGCGCAGATAAGTGTTCAAGCCGAGATAGGCGAGCAGTCCGACCAGTGCGAACACTGCGCCGATCGACCACAACGGCACCTCACGCTTCAGACGGTGCGCGACCTGATCCGGCAGTTGCCAGTGCGGCGCGAACGGCGCTCGCTTGCCCTTCATATGCGCGATTTCGTCGCCGAGGCGCGCGGTCAGATACGCAAGCTTCTCCGGCCCTTCCAGCAGATACTTGCCCTGAAAGCCGAGCAGCAGGCACATGTGGAACACCTCGAGCGACTGTAAGCGGGCCGCGCCTTGTGCGCGGCCTTCCTCGAGATACTGGAAGAATTTTTCCCCCGCCAACTGCTCGCCGAACAGCACGAGTTGCAATGGCCGCCGCTCCCAATCGGTGCGAATCCTGAAGGTGGACGACAGCACTGACTCATCTATCGCCGCGCAGAACGCAAACTTCGACGCATACACGTCTTCCGCAGACGCGTTGAGCTTCTTCGCACCGCGCTCGAAGTCGCCGAGAAACTGCTGGATGCGCTGACTGAACTCGTGCGCATCGCCGGGCTCGCGGCCGTTCTTCAACAGAAACAGCATGAAGAAGCCGTCGTACAGCAAATCCAGCAGCGAGCGGACCTGATAGCTCGGTTCGCTTGCCGGCAACGGCGTCGCAGCAGGCGTGCTGCCGCCGAATAGTGAAGGCGCGTAGCTCATGATGTGACCGCGATCAGCTCAAGTTGAAGATCGTTGATGCCCGAGGGCGCATAGATCATGGCCGACTGCGCTTGCAGCATGCGCTCGTACAGCCCGCCGCGCGGCTCGAACGAGAAGTAGCAGGCGCCCGGCCGCACCGGAATGGCGGGCGGCACTTGCGGCGTGTACACGAGCCGCACGCCCGGCATGGCCGAGAGCACGAGCTTGTCGACGTCGTCGGGTGCGCCGACCTTGAAGCGCGCCGGTACTGCTTCGACCAGTTCGGCGGTGGGCATGTCGGCGGACACGGCAATGTAGAACATTGTCTTGTCGTCGATCTTGCCCGAATCGAGCCGCCCCGCATGAAACGACGGACGCACTTCTTCGAGCGCGATCGCAAAGTAGCGCGTGGAGATGACCGTTTCGAGCAGATCGCGCAGGATCATGTCGAGGCGCGCAAAGCCGGGGCCAGGATCGTCGTGCCGGTAAGCCGGCAGGTCGGAGAGCGCATAGCCCTTGGAGAACGTCATCAACTGGCCCGCGAGGCGCAGCAGTTCCTGAAAGAGCCGCTCGGGATGCAGCGCCGAATGCTGATACAGATGTGCAAGCGCTGCAAATGCCGCGCTCGCCGTGTGCAGCAGCCAGAACGACGCAATGTCGCCCGAACGGAACTCGATGATGTTCTTGGTCGGCTCGCGGTGAAAGCCGTAGAGCGCGCTGACCTTTGCCTGCAGCGCGTCGATCAGTTGGCGCAGCCGCTGATGCAGGACCGGCGAGGCGTCGATGGCGAGGCAGGGCGGCACGAAACTGTCGTCGATCTCGAAGCCCGAGGTGGCAGTGCGGCGCACGCGCACGAGCGGCACCGACAGCAACTGGTCGCGCGGCTCGCTGTGCGCGATCAGCTTGACGCTTGTCTTGAGGAAGGTGATGTCGGCTTCGGCTGCGTCGGTGAAATGGTCGGCAACCGGCGCCTGCTCGCTCACGTAACGCGCAATGAAACCCGCGTTGCTGTCCTGCGAATAGTTCGCGCCGGTCTCGCGCAGCGGATGCAGCGCGAGATAGAACGTGAATTCGTTGATGCCGTCGGGCAACGTGTCGAGCGCGATGGGCGGCGGCAGGTCGTCCGCTTGCGGCGCGGAGTAGAGCGCGCCGTCGGGGAACACCAGTGACAGTTCGCTCACGCGCAGCACATTGCTGCCGAGCGCGTCGCGGTCGAAACGCGCGGAACGCACGCCCCAGTTATACGGCTGGATCGCCTGGATCGACTCGAAGAGGCGCGCCTCATGATAGGCGTCCTGACGCTGAAAATGCTGCGGCCTGAGAAACAGGCCTTCCCCCCAGAGCACTTTTGCGGAATAACTCATCTCAAACCTGTTATATGGGTTCAGCGTGCTGCGCGCCCCGAATAAGCCCATTCGGGCGCCGCATTGTTAATTGTCTGGAAAATGTTAAATCGCACTGTACGGCATGTTTTAACCGCAGCTAACCGAAGAAAGCATATTGAGCTGCTGGGCGGGCAATCCCTGTTCCGGCGGGATCACGGTACCGTTGGTGACGGTCATTGCACAGTTATGCAGGCCGACCATTATGCCGGATTTCTCCGACTTTGCCGGGTCGAAGGCGAATTTCCAACGCTGCATGGCCGGATCGCGGAATAGCGCGACGATGCCGAATGCCTGCGCTTCACGCGACACTTTTTCGGTTACGACGTAACGCTGGCCTGGGATTAGGGTGACTTCACGCACTCCAAGCAGATCGCCGCCGAGTGTGGTCTTTTCCTTTGCCACGTCCGTAAATGCGTCGAATGGCGCCTGCTGGAATGAAGTCGGGTCTTTCAATATGTAAAGTCGCACCACCAGTGCCAATGGCCGCTTGTCATTCGCGGCATTCAGATTGGGTGCCGCGTATAAGGTAACAGGCACGTTGCGCGGCGGTTTCTGCGCGTCCGGCAGCTCCGGCTTGCCAAGGCCGCTTGCCTGCAAAGCCGCGTTGGCAGCGGCTCCCAGCACGGAGACGCCGGCGGCGCAACCACCCAGAAGCGCACACGCGGCAGCGTGGGTAATCAATAGCGATGCATGGCGAACAAGGCGCGAATTCATATCCATCGACCGGCTGGCCGCCGTCCCCCGTCTAAAACATTCATAACGAAATGATCTCGGCGAAATGTCAGCCACTCATGACGCTTTCTGCCGTTCACTGCCGCTTTATGCGACGCGCATGTAAAGCCGATCCGGCGCGGCGCTGTGTCCGCTGAGTGGAAATTTTTTCCGCCGTACCGCGTGCCGCTATTGCGCCAGGAAACAATTTCTGCATGCCTGGTTTTAAAGATCCGGGCGTATTTTTTTCGTGCAATGCTTCTTCACATGAAAGTTGAATTATCGAAATTTGGCCTGTACTATACCCGCGCACTTGAAGCAAAGCAAAACTCCGGTTTCTTCCTCGAATTAAAAAATCGCACGTCGGTGAAAAACGATGAATGACCGTCTGTTAGTAAAACTATCTGGGGTAGTGTTGGCTTGCGGCGTGATGGCCGGTTGCGCGACACAGGGCAACAACGCGGCAAGCACACCGGAGGCTTTTAATAAGCAACTCGCGGATGCAGATACTGTCGCGAAAGGCGGCGATCAGGACCGCGCTATCGCGCTTTATCAGCAGCTTTCAAAGTCCGATCCGACGCGCGAAGAGCCGTGGTCGCGTATCGCGCAAATCCAGTTCGCGCAGGGTCATTACGGTCAGGCTATCGTCGCCGCGCAAGAAGCACTGCAGCGCGACCAGTCCGATCGTCAGGCAAAGAGCGTGCTCGCGGTTGCCGGGCTGCGCGTGGCCACGCAATCGCTCGGCGAACTGCGTCAGGACGCGTCGCTCGCGGGCGATGCCAAGTCGGACGCACAGGCGCTTGCCAGGCAGTTGCGCGATACGCTCGGCGAGGCCACGCTGTTCCCGCCCGACCCGAACGACAAGCCGGCGCCGAAGAAAAAGCGCGTGATTCGCCGCGTCACGAAGAGCAAGCCAGTCGATACGCCGGAAGCAGGCACCAGCGCTGCGGCCACCACGCCGGCTGCACCAGCGGCTCCGGCACCGGCAGCACCCGCGGCACCGGCAGCACCCGCCAAGGCCGCGCAAAGCGGCGGTGCGTCAGATCCGTTCAGCGCGCTGCGCTGATCCCCACGCTACACCATCAGCATTCGGGAGCCGACGATGGCGAAGAAAGAAAGCATACAAAAACGCTTGCAGAAAGTGCGGCCGCCCCGCGTGCAGCTCACCTATGAGGTCGAGCGCGGCGATGCGATCGAAGTAAAGGAACTGCCGTTCGTGGTCGGCGTGGTGGCCGATCTCGCGGGGCAGTCCGAAGTCGAGCAGCCCAAGCTGCGCGATCGCAAGTTCGTCAACATCGATCGCGACAATTTCGATGACGTGATGAAGGCGATCGAGCCGCGCGCGGCCTTTCAGGTGGAAAACCGTCTGAGCGAAACCGGCGGCAAATTCGCGGTCGATCTGCGGTTCAAGTCGATGGCCGATTTCAATCCGGACGAGGTGGTCTCGCAAATCGAACCGCTGCGCCGTCTGCTGGAAGCGCGCTCGAAGCTCGCGGATTTGCGCAACAAGCTTGCCGGCAATGACAAGCTCGAAGACCTGCTCTCCGAAGTGCTCAACAACACGCAGCAGTTGCAGGCACTGGCAAAAGACCAGGGCAATGCGGCGGACCGGGACGGCGGCGCGCCGGATCACGACAAGCAAGGCGAATAAGTACGGGGTGTGAGATGAATCAGCAAACGGCGGCAGCCCAACTCGCCACCGCGCAAAGCGGTACGGAATCCACGCTGCTAGACGAGATCGTCGAAAAAAGCCGCGTCGCGAAGTCCGATTCCGAACATGCGCGCGCGAAAGACCTGATTGGCGAACTCGTGCGCGAAGTGCTCGACGGTACGGTGGTGGTCTCGGACAACCTGTCGGCCACTATCGACGCGCGCGTAGCCGAGCTCGACCGGCTCATTTCCGCGCAGTTGAGCGCGGTCATGCATGCGCCGGAGTTCCAGCGCATGGAAAGCACGTGGCGCGGCCTCGACTATCTGTGCAAGGAGAGCAACACCGGCGCGACGGTCAAGATCAAGGCGCTGCACGCGCCCAAGCGTGACCTCGTGCGCGACTTCAAAACCGCAATCGAATTCGACCAGAGCGCGCTCTTCAAGAAGATCTATGAAGAAGAGTTCGGCACGTTCGGCGGCTCGCCGTTCGGGGCCATCATCGGCGACTTCGAAGTCACGCGCCAACCGGAAGACGTGTATTTCATCGAGCAGATGTCGCACGTCGCGGCAGCCGCGCATGCACCCTTTATTGCATCGGCGTCGCCTGAATTGCTGGGCCTTGAAACGTTTGCCGATCTCGGCAAGCCGCGCGATCTCGGCAAGGTATTCGACACCGTCGAATACGCAAAGTGGAAGTCGTTCCGCGACTCGGAAGACTCGCGCTATGTCGGCCTCACGCTGCCGCGTTTTCTCGGCCGCTTGCCGTTCAATCCGAAAGACGGTGCCACGGCAGAGGGCTTCAATTTTGTCGAAGACGTGGACGGCACGGATCACAGCAAATACCTCTGGTGTAACGCGGCATGGGCGTTCGCCGCGCGTCTGACCGCCGCATTCGACGACTTCGGCTGGTGCGCCGCAATTCGTGGCGTGGAAGGCGGTGGCCTCGTCGAAGATCTGCCGACCCACACGTTCAAGACGGACGACGGCGAAATCGCGCTGAAATGCCCGACCGAAATCGCCATCACGGATCGCCGCGAGAAAGAGCTGAGCGACCTCGGCTTCATTCCGCTCGTGCATTGCAAGAACTCCGACTACGCTGCGTTCTTCGCGGCGCAATCGGTGCAAAAACCGAAGAAATACAGCACCGACAGCGCGAATGCGAACGCTGTTCTGTCCGCTCAGCTGCAGTACATCTTCTCGGTGTCGCGAGTCGCGCACTACCTGAAGGCGATGATGCGCGACAAGATCGGCAGCTTTGCATCGGCGCAGAACGTCGAAGTATTCCTGAACCGCTGGATCTCGCAGTACGTGCTGCTCGACGACAATGCGACGCAGGAGCAGAAGGCCCAGTTCCCGCTGCGCGAAGCCTCCATTCAGGTCTCGGAAATTCCGGGCAAGCCCGGCGCTTATCGCTCCGTTGCGTTCCTGCGCCCGCATTTCCAGCTCGACGAACTGTCCATCTCGTTGCGGCTCGTCGCCGACCTGCCGAAGCCGGCCAATTCATAAACGAAGTTCAGAAAGCCCGGGCCGGCCGTCCGGGCTAGCTGCTAAAACCACCTCTTTGGGGAGTCGATGAGTTATGAAGGACATCTATTTAAAATTCGGCAATCCGGCGATCAAAGGCGAGTCCGCCGATAAAGATCACGCTGGCTGGATCGAAATCGATTCGTGGAGCCACTCGATCACACAGCCGCGTTCGGCAACGGCTTCTACCGCGGGCGGTCACACCTCCGAGCGTTGCGAGCATGCCGACATGGTGTTCACAAAAGACATCGACGTGGTGAGCCCGCTGATTTATCAGCACGCATCGGGCGGCACGACGTTCGACGAAGTCACGATCGACTTCATGCGTTCGGACGGTGAAGGCAACCGTATCAAGTATCTTGAAGTGAAGCTGAAGTACGTGATCATTTCCAGCGTGACGCCGAGCGTGATCGGTGAAGGCTTGCCGAGCGAGCAGTTCTCGCTGAAGTACGCCGCTGTGCAGTGGAAGTACACGCAGCAGAAGATCGGCGGCAACCAGGGCGGCAACGCGCAAGGCGCGTGGAGCCTGACGAAGAACGACAAGACGTACGCGGTGTAATGCACCGGCGCACGCCGTCGCGCGCGTCGTCAGGAAAAGACGGCCGCGAGCCGCGTGCGCGTTGCAGGAACTGCTTCTTCGGACGCTGATGAAACGCTTCGAACCCAGCTTTCTCGACAAGCTGTTCGACGACGAACCGCATTTGCCGGCTTCACCGGCGATGCGGCAATTGTCGTTGGATGAACTGAAAAGCACTGTCGCGCGGGACGTCGAGGCGATCCTGAACACGCGAATCGCGCTCACCGAGCATGAACTCGCCGCTTTGCCCGAATGTCAGCGCTCGGTGCTCACTTATGGTTTGAACGACTTCGCGGGTCTGAGCCTCGCGAGTCACTATGACCGCACATTCATTTGCAAATCGATTCAACAGGCGATTGCACGGCATGAGCCGCGCCTGCAGCAGGTATCGGTGACACTCGAATTGAACGAACAATCGACCAATGCGCTTTACTTCGCAATTCAGGCGCTGCTGGTCGTTCATCCGGCAGAAGAACCGGTCAGTTTCGACGCGATGTTGCAGCCTTCGACATTGCAATACTCGGTGACGCGTGCACGCGCGAAACTGTAGGCGCTGTTTATTATTTTGACGCTTCGCCTGGATATTGTCCGAGCGTCGCCGCGACGCGCAACGGCGGTAATTGATCGGGCGCAAAGAGTTCGGGTTCGGGGATAGATGATGGAAGAATTGCTGCCGTATTACGAGCGCGAACTGTCGTTTCTGCGGCGCTATTCGCGCGATTTCGCGGAGCGCTACCCGAAAATCGCCGCGCGCCTTGCCATATCCGGCGAGCACTGCGAGGACCCGCATGTCGAGCGGATGATCGAGTCGTTTGCCCTGCTCGGCGCGCGCATCAACAAGAAGCTCGACGACGATTACCCCGAGTTCACCGAAGCACTGCTGGAAGTGTTGTATCCGCACTATCTGCGGCCGTTTCCATCGTGTTCGATTGCGCAATTGGGAACCTCGGCGGCGGTGAGCCATTTGACGGAACCGGTTGTCATCGAGCGCGGCACCGAACTCAAATCGCGTCCTATTCGCGGTGTGCAGTGCCGCTTTCGTACCGCGTACGACGTGACGCTCGCGCCGCTCCGCATTTCCGAGGCAAAGTACACGTCGGTGGCCATGGCGCCGAGCGCAACCGTATTGCCCGGCAATGCCACCGCAATAGTGTCCATTACTTTCGAATCAACCGCTGCGCAGCTCGATCTGTCCGCGTTGAAAGTGAGTACCTTGCGCGCGCATCTGCACGGCGAGCAGTCGTTCATTGCGGCGCTTGCCGACTGCCTGTTCGTTAATGCAATGGCCACGTATGTGGAAGCCGACCGGCGCGGCGTGTGGACGCCGTTACGCACGTCGCCGCTCGCACAAGCGGGTTTTGACGAGCAGGACGCGCTGATCGACTACCCGGCCAAATCGCACCCTGCTTACCGGCTGCTCACCGAGTATTTTGCATTTCCGGAAAAATTCAATTTTGCCGACTTTGATCTGGCGGCCATGACGCGTGCCGCGGGCCGCTGCCAACGCTTGACGCTGCATGTGGTGCTGAAGGAAGTGCGCAGCGATTCGCATGTCGCGCGGCTTCTCGATGCGTTGTCTGCGCATCACTTGCGTCTTTTTTGCACGCCGGTGGTCAATCTGTTCGAACAGCACGCCGAACCTATTCGCGTGAACCATCAGGCTGTTTCTTATCCCGTGGTGGCCGAAGCGCGTCGCGCATTCGCATACGAGGTTTATTCGATCGATTCGGTGAAGCTGGTCAGGCAGCAGGCGCATCAGGAATCAGTGACCGAATTCCGGCCGTTCTACTCGCTGCACCATGGCGAAGCGGCGCGCGCGGGGCACTACTGGTTCGCGCGGCGCAACGACTGGGTCGCGCAAAAGAGCCCCGGTTACGAGACAGAGATCTCCATTGTCGATATCGACTTCGAACCGGCCGCGCCGCAGACCGATACGTTGAGCCTCGATCTGACCTGTACCAATCGCGATTTGCCCGCTGGCCTCGCGATTGGACTCGAGGGCGGCGACCTGTTCGTCGAAGGTGGATCGCTGACCGGCAGCATCGCAATGCTGCGCCGACCCACGCCGAGCGTGCGCTTTGAGCGCGGACGCGCCGCACACTGGCGGCTCATTTCTCATCTTGCGCTGAACCACGTATCGCTTGCGAGCAGCGGTCTCTCCGCATTAAAAGAAATGCTGGTGCTCTACGATTTGCGGCGCACGGCGGTCTCGGCGCGCCATATCGACGGACTCGTCGGAATCGAGCAGCGCGCGGCCGTGCAGTGGCTGCCGGGCAAGCCGTTCGCCACATTTGTGCGCGGCATGGAAATTCGCCTGACCATCGACGAAGAACATTTTGTCGGTACGAGTCTGGCGTCGTTTGTGCGGGTGATCGATACATTCTTCGGGCTGTACGTGCATCTGAACAGCTTTGTGCAACTGGTCGTCGTGTCGAAGCGCACTGGCGAGGAGATCTTGCGATGCAAACCGCGCAGCGGCGAATCGATCCTGGCGTAGTCGAGCAGTTTCTCGACGAGCCGCACCGCTTTGAATTCTTTCAGGCAGTGCGCGTGCTCGAGAAGTGGTTCGCACAACAGGCGCCATCGGCCACCGGGCGTTCGGGCGATATCGTCGCGCAGCGCATTGCGTTTCGCAATTCGCTTTCGATGTCGTTTCCACCGAGCGAAATTCACGGAGCGCAATCTTACGACGACCAAGGCACCGCGCTAAAAGAAAAGGCGCAACGCACTGCGGCGCTGGAAAGCGGCTCGATCGAAAAAGTGGACATTACGCCGGCGTTTTTCGGTTTGCTTGGCGGGCAGGGCGCGTTGCCGCTGCATTACACCGAACAGATCATCGCGCGGGAACAGATCAAGCGTGACCGTGCCGCGCGCGAGTTCTTCGACGTGTTTTCGAATCGGGCCACCGCGCTCTTCTATGCGGCGTGGAAGAAGTACCGGTTGCCCTTTCATTACGAACTGGACCGCGACGAACGCTATTTGCCGTTGCTGCTCGCGCTTGCGGGCGTGGCGGACAACGACACGCGCAGCAGCCTGCAAAGCGGCGAAGGTGCGCTATTCGACGAAGCCATTGCGGGCTACGCGTTACCGACACGGCACAGGCCCGTGTCGGCCGCGTACCTGCAACGCACGCTGTCGGACTACTTCCAGGTTCCGGTGCGAGTCGAACAGTTTGTCGGCAAGTGGTACAACGTACCGCGCGATCAATTGACCGTGCTCGGCAGCGTCAACGCGACTCTCGGCGCGACGGCGCTGGCGGGGGAGCGCGTCTGGCAGCGCGACATGCGGGCGCGGCTTGTGATCGGCCCGCTCGACAAGGCCGATTACGAGGCCTTCCTGCCGGGCGCGGATCGTGCCATTGCGCTCGAACGGATGCTGACACTGCTCGCGGGCGTCACGCTCGAATATGAAGTGAAGCTGGTACTGCGCCGCGAGGCGGTAGGGCCGACGCTTTTGAGCCAGGGCGCACGCCTTGGTTGGGACGCCTTTCTTTGTACGCGCGACGCAGACTGCGACCGCGCGGACGCGCGCTATGAGCTGCACGTGATTCACTGACCATAACGATAGAACCTGACCGGATCGCACCACATGAGCACGTCCCTCAACACCCTGATCGCCAAACTCAATCCGACCTGCCGGCAGGCCGCGTTGCTGGCGGCGAACAACTGTCTCGCGCGCGGTCATTACGAGGTGGACCTCGAGCATCTCCTGCTGGCGTTGCTCGACGAACCGGCGAGCGATCTCGCGCTCGTGCTGCGCGCAAGCAGCATCGACCTGCATGCGTTGCGTGCGGACATCGAGCGGGAATTGCAGCGCCTGAAAAACGGCAACACGCGCACGCCGGTGTTCTCCAGGCATCTGATCGATCTGCTGGAACAGGCTTGGCTGATCGCATCGCTCGATTCGCAGATTGGACGCATTCGCTCGGGCCATTTGCTGCTGGCGTTGCTGAGCGCGCCGGATCTCGCGCAATTTGCCGAGCGCATGTCGCCGCTCTGGCGCGGCGTACGCGTGACCGATCTCAAGCATAAGTTCGACGAGCTGACGGCGGGCTCCTGCGAAGTCGAGCGCAGTCATGACGGGCAAGTCGCCACAGACCGTGCCGACGATCCTGTCACGTCCGCCTCCATGCCAGGCACGCCCTCGAAAACGCCCGCGCTCGATACGTACACCAGCAACCTCACGCAGCGCGCGCGCGAAGGCAAGATCGACCCCGTGATCGGCCGGGAAGGCGAGATTCGCCAGACTATCGACATTCTGATGCGGCGCCGGCAGAACAATCCGATCATGACGGGCGAGGCCGGCGTCGGCAAGACGGCGGTTGTCGAAGGTCTGGCGCTGCGCATCGCGGCCGACGACGTGCCCGCGCCGCTCAAGGGCGTGGCGCTGCACGTGCTCGACATGGGTCTGTTGCAGGCAGGTGCGAGCGTGAAGGGCGAGTTCGAAAACCGCCTGAAAAACGTGATCGACGAGGTGAAGAAGAGCCCGCATCCGATCATCCTGTTTATCGACGAAGCGCATACGATCATCGGCGCGGGCGGGCAGGCCGGACAGAACGATGCGGCAAACCTGCTGAAACCCGCATTGGCTCGCGGCGAACTGCGCACTATCGCAGCGACGACGTGGAGCGAGTACAAGAAGTACTTCGAGAAAGATGCGGCACTCGCACGGCGTTTCCAGGTCGTGAAGATCGAAGAACCGGGTGAAACGCTTGCGGCGGCTATGTTGCGCGGCATGGCGTCGTTAATGGAAAAGCACTTCAACGTGCGTGTGCTCGACGACGCAATCACAGAGGCGGTGCGGCTGTCGCATCGCTACATTAGCGGCCGGCAACTGCCGGATAAGGCGATCAGCGTGCTCGACACCGCGTGCGCAAAAGTGGCGCTCGCGCATAGCTCGACGCCGGCCGCTATCGACGATACGAAAAAGCGCCTCGAGCGCATCGACGCGGAAATTGCCGCGCTCGAACGCGAGGCGGCGAGCGGGGCGCAGCACGACGAACGGCTCGCGCAACTGCGCGAACTGCGCGAGGAAGACCTGCAACACCTCGCTGAAGATGAAGCGCGCTACGACAAGGAACGTGCGCTCGTGACGGAGATTGTCGACCTGCGTGCCGAGATCGACGCGGCCCGCGTGAGTAGTGCCGACGCGCAGCAGGCAGAGAAAGCGCAGCAGGCGCGCGAAACGCTCGCGCTGCGGGTGGCCGAATTGCAGGCTTTGCAGGATGCTCAACCGATGGTGCCGTTGCAGGTGGATGGACACGTCGTTGCGGAAATTGTGGCGTCGTGGACGGGCATTCCGCTCGGCCGCATGGTCAAGGATGAAATCCAGACCGTGTTGAATCTGCAGCCGTTGCTGGCCGCGCGCGTGATCGGTCAGGACCACGCGCTCGAAGCCATCGCGCAGCGGGTGCGCACGGCGAGCGCGAATCTCGAAGATCCGAACAAGCCGCGGGGCGTGTTCATGTTCGTCGGACCTTCGGGTGTCGGCAAGACCGAAACGGCATTGGCACTCGCCGATGTGTTGTACGGCGGCGAGCGCAAGATGGTCACGATCAACATGAGCGAGTACCAGGAGGCGCATAGCGTCTCGGGTCTGAAAGGCTCGCCGCCGGGCTACGTTGGTTATGGCGAGGGCGGTGTGTTGACGGAGGCGGTGCGCCGCAATCCGTATTCGGTGGTGCTGCTCGACGAAGTCGAGAAGGCGCATCCCGATGTACTCGAAATGTTCTTCCAGGTGTTCGACAAAGGCACGATGGACGACGCCGAAGGGCGCGAAATCGACTTTCGCAATACGCTGATCATTCTCACGTCGAATGTCGGTTCGCAAGCGGTCATGCAGGCGTGCCTGAACAAAAGCGCAGAGGAACTGCCCGATGCCGACGCGCTCGCAGAAACCTTGCGTCCGCAACTGTATAAGGCGTTCAAGCCTGCTTTTCTCGGCCGCATGAAAGTGGTGCCGTACTACCCGATTTCCGACGATGTGCTCGCCGAAATTATCGAGCTGAAACTGCAGCGAATTCGCCGCCGTATCGAGTCGAACCACAAGGCGGTATTCGAGTGGGACGAGTCGCTGGTCGATGCAGTGCTTGCACGCTGCACGGAAGTGGATTCGGGCGCGCGCAACGTCGACCATATTCTGAACGGCACGCTGCTTCCTGAAGTCGCGCAGCATGTGCTGGAGCGCATTGCGAACGGCGCGACGATCGAGCGCATTTCGGTGCGCTCGAGCGAGGCTGGCGAATTCGAGTACGCCGTCGTATAAGCGCTTTAACGAATGCAACCTGATAGCTCCATGCCATGCCCACCAATCTGAACACGCTGCTCGCTCCAATCAGCGAAGCTGCGCCCTGCGGCGAAGATCTCCTGTTTTCCGCCGACTTCGATGCCATTGCGCACGCACGGCGTTTTGAGGACCCTTCTCTCGATCAGGGCGAATGGGTCACCGAAATCAAGGAGGCCGACTGGCCGTTCGTGATTGAACGTTCCAGTGCCTTGCTGCAAACCCAGACGAAAGACTTGCGGCTCGCGGTGTGGCTCACGGAAGCGCTCGCCATTGAAGAAGGCGTGACGGGTCTCACGCAGGGTTACACGCTGATCACGGGGCTGTGCGAAAAGTACTGGGAAACCGTTCATCCGCTACCGGAAGGCGACGACACCGAGTATCGCCTCGGCAACGTCGCGTGGCTCGTCGGCCGCACCGGCGAGCTGCTGCGCGCGATGCCGCTTACGTCGTCGCAGGGCAACGTGTACAGCACGATCGACTGGGACGTCGCCGCGCACGTCGCACAAGCCGTAAAGCGCGATCCCGACCATGCCGACGACATTGCGCGGGGCAAACCTTCCATCGAACAGATCGACGCCGCGAAGCGCGCCACGCCTGCCGCGTTTTATTCGACGTTACTGGCCGACCTCAAGGCATTCGAAGCGGCCATGCTCGCGCTGGAACAGGAGCTCGACCGCCGCGCTGGCGACTTCGCGCCGAGCTTCCGCCAGGCGAAGGACGCCTACGAAAGCGTCTATCGTCTGGCCGAACGCTTCGCGCGGGAAGTCGGCGTGCATCCGCAGGCACAACAGACGTCCATGAGTGGAGCAACTGCACCGGCGTTGCAGGAACCCGAGCGCGCAGAGCCCACCTTCAAGACATCACTGCAACGCGAGGAACCTGTGTTGACGACCGCGCAAAGCCAGGCAATCGCAGGAATCCAGAGTCGCGCGCAAGCCGTCGCGCAGTTGCGCGCAGTGGCCCGCTTCTTTCGCAGCACCGAGCCGCACAATCCCGCTGCATACTTCGCCGACAAAGCCGCGGAGGCCGCCGACATGCCCTTGCATCAGTGGCTTTCCACAGTGGTGAAAGACGATGGATCGCTCGCGCATATCCGCGAGCTGCTGGGTGTGAAGCCGGAAGAAAACAGCTAGACGTCTGCGTCGAAATAAAAAAGCCTGGCCCGCGCTCGAGTGAGCGGGCCAGGCTTTTTCATGCGCGCCGTTCCTGCAACCAGGCGCCAAGGGGTAAAGACGCTAAAGCGCCCCGGATTGCTGTGCTCGGAGCCCCGATGCTCAGGACCCCGCGCGGAACTCGATGCGCCGGTTGCGCGCGCGGCCATCGGCGGTGTCGTTCGTTGCGATCGGCTGATCCGGGCCCACGCCAGTCGTGGTCATCTGCTGCGGAGGAATGCCCTTGGCGACGAGATAACCCTTCACCGCGTCGGCGCGCGCCTGACTCAGCGCGATATTCGACGTGCGGTTGCCCGAGTTGTCGGTGTGGCCAATGATCGCGACTGTCCTTGTCGTCATCTTCTGCATCGCCGCCGCCATCTGGTCGAGAATCGCGCGGCCCTGCGGCGTGAGCGTCGCGCTGCCGGTTTCGAATTCGATCGTGCGGTTGGCGAGCGTCTGATCGAGCAGACCCTGCTCGGATGCACTCACGCGCAGGCCGTTCTTGATCGTATAGGTTGGATTGAGCGCGTTGGCCATGTCGCTTGCGAGTTGCTGACGTTGCGACTCGTTGCGCACTTCGCCTTTCACGTCGATCTGCGTGCCGTCTATTTTCAGTTGCCCTTTGCTGATCTGCTTCAGTTGCGGGCCGATCAGCTTTTGCACGTTGGCCGACCAGTTCGGCGGCGTGGCGACGTCGGCAACCTCGATCTGATCGACCACGTTGGCCGCGCCATACGTTTCGCGCAAACGCGCGAGCACAGCGGCTTTGGTCGCCTCGTCGGGCACTTTGCCGCCGACCACGACCTGGCCTGGCGCCGCATTGGCGGGCGGCGGCGAAGCTGTCACCGCGCCGGTGCCGGCGCCAGTGGTACCGCTCGCGAGGCCCGCCGTGTTGACCGCAGGTCCCGCGGACGAAGTCGAGGGCAGGGCCGCCGTGCGAATCGAGGTGCTGCTGTTGTCCACGGGGGTGACGCGTGCGGGACCGTCGTTATCGGCATGAGCGAGCGTGCTGAAAAGCGAACCGGCCAGCACGGCAAGCAGCACCCGAGGGAGCCGCGTGTTTATCCGGATGCGTGGGTGGCTCATCGCACTACGCTCCCGTGAAGGCTTCGCGGAACGTGTCGATGCTGACGCGCAAGGACAGTTGCGGTTGGTCGAGGTAACTGACGAGCTTGCTGATGCCATGATCGTTCTGTGCGTGTTCGTCGATCCATTCGGGGTCGTCGATATCGATGTTATGTGCGGCATACGCTTGCGGATCGACCACGCTGTGCAGCGTTTTCGCCGACGCGCCGTTAAAGCCGATGATGAGCCGCTCGCGCTCCGCAATGGTGCCGATGAAAATCGCCAGTTCGAAGTCCGCCTGCGCGACGAACGGCGCGATCAGTTCGAGCCAGAATGCGGCGACGAGGCTGCGATAGAACGGGTCGTTCGGCAATGGCAGCGTGAGCCCGCGCTCGAGGTGCGACGAGCCGCTTTGCATCACAGGTCGCAGCAGTGAACCGAGCGCCAGCATTGCGCCGCGCAGGCGCACCGGATGGCCGCTTGCAAGCAGCATCTGTTCGAGGCCGGCAAGCGTCTGGTGTTCGACGAAATCGTTGAACGTGCCGTCATGCGGATTGCCGGGACCGCCGCCGATTTCAATCGGCACCTGCGTCTCGCCGAGCGCCTGCAATGCGCCCGCCGGCTCGCTGGCGCCGAGTAGAGGCCTCATTTGCGCCGAGACACGCGACCACAGGCGCGCAAAGGCGAGCGGACTGTGCGCGAGAAAGGTGAGCGGCTTCTCGACTTCGAGCGCGGTCGCGGCGAGAAACGGAAACCGTCGCGACGACTGGTCGTGACTGGCCACCATATGCCCGGCAATGGCGAGCTTGCTGCGCGAACCTAGGAACGCGAAGTGCATCGGCTTCGCGTTTTCGTAGACGATCTTCCAGCGCGGATCGTCGGTGAGCAGCTCCATTGCTTCGGCGATCCAGCGGTCGAGTGTGGCGAGCAACTGCGGGTTATGCGCGCTTTTCACGAAGTCGCCGCGCGAGGGAATCTTGCCGAAGTATGCGATTTGCGCCTGCACGGTCTGCGTCATTGCGCGCCTCCTTGGGTCGAAACAGCTGCCGTGGCGGGGCGCGCAGCCGGCGCCGTCGAGGTTGTCGAGCCTGGCGTGCCAGGCGCCGGGCCAGCAGACGCGCTGGTGGCCGCGCTCGCGGCAACCACCGAATTGCCCGCCGCGCTGACGTCCGCCACCGACGAAGGCAGACGCAAGCCGCGCAGGCTTTGCTGCTGCGGCGCGTCGCTGCTTCCGCCCGATGCTTGCGACGTGCTGATGATGCGCATGCTGACGGCCACCGTCACGTTGCCTTGCGTCCACGACAGATCGAAGGTGCCGTCGGGGCGACGCTTGCGCTGCGCCGAGTTGATCAGTTTCTCGAGCCCATAGCGGCCCGGCTCGTTGACAAGCTGCAGGGTGCGGCCGTCGAAGGTCGTTGCGGACAACGTGGCGCCTGGCGAGCCCGACGGATTCGGCCACACGAAGTTGGTCCATTGCGGCGGCGTGTTGCGATAGCGCATCTGCTGGCCGTCGATGGCGAGCGTGTACTCGGTCGTGCCGCTGCTCGGCTGCGGCAGGATCTGGAACACCGTCTGCGGTTCCGCCGAGCTCTGGCCCGCCGACGCGCCGGCTGCGCCGCCGGCGAGCGGCGCGACCCAACGTGCGAATCCGTTGGTGAAGTCGGGTGTGAGCGCGAGGCCCATGTCGCCCCAGGTGCGCGCAGTCAGCGTGTCGCCACGGCGCACCGCAAGCGGCCCGAGCGTGGTGCCGACGAACTTCGCAATCGAGCCGTCCGGCCCGAATACCTGCGCTATTTCGCCCGCGCCGGCCTCGACCTTGGCATCGCTCGCGAACGGATACTTGTTCGCGAGCGAGTTCTGGAACGTCTGGTACACCTGCGCGTTCCAGACCTTGTTCACTTCGACGCTGGCCGGCTGGATCACCACCGCATACGCGGCCATCAGCGGCCGCACGAGCAGCGGACGCAGCGCCTTGCGTTGCGAATCGGTGAGGCCCGTGAGCATCTGCTCGTCGACGTACTTGAGCGAATCGGCGAGTTCGGAGCCGCTGCCGTCGAGCGTCTGCTGCATGAGCTGGCGCGCGCCCGGACCCGGGTCGCCCTGATTCTTGATTACGTTAAAGCGCGTGCGGACCTTGGAGAGCGTGTCCATATAGCCCTTGAGCATCGAGCCGTTGTCGCCCGTCACCACGATCCGGCCGAGCGCGGAGAACTCCTGTCCAATCGGTCCCATCGGCATTTCCACCGGATTGCCGTTGATGTCGATGTTGGCATTCAACTGGCCGGTCGGCGCACGCGAGAACCATTGCTTGAACCAGCTCGTCACGCCGCTTTGCGCACGTTTCAGGCTCGCGTTAAAGAGCGAAGGGTTGTCCCACGAGGTCTGGTCATACGCGGTTTCGAGTACTTTGCGAATCGGCGAATCTTGCGGGTCGCCGAGGCGGTTCATCGCATCCACCGCCTGGCCGAAGCTGCCGAAGCTCTGCACCGCAATGCCTTGCATGAACTTCTGCCAGTGCATTGCATACTCGGTCTTGTACATGGTGACGAGCGCTTTCTGAATCTGCTCCGGGCTGCCTTCAAGCGTCAGGTCGTCATGCGCGGACGTGTTGAGCACCCAGTCCTTCGCCTGCAATTCTTTGGTCGCGGCCTCGCGAATGGCGGGCTGCACGTACTGGAACCATGCTTCGCGCGTGAACGTGCCGGGGATCGCATAGCTGCCCGCCACCAGCCCCGTATTGTTTTCGCCGACAATCCGTGCAATGGTCATCGGTGCGAAGCGGGTGGACGCGCGCGCCTTGATCTCTTCATAGACACGCTGACGCGCCGGCATGCCGCGCACTACGCGGCGCAGGTTCTCGCGGGTCTGATCGACGAGACCGAGGTTCTGGTCGATCATCGGCCAGTCGTCGTCGGATACGCGTGACAGGTAGAACGTAATCATGCGCTCGGCGCTGCGGATCATTTCGTCGCGAGGCATGTTGCCGCGATTCGTTTCTAGCCAGCCGCGCCAGAAGCGCGCCACCTGGTCAGTCAGGTGAGCGGTTTCGACGTGACGCTTGTCGCTCAGCATCAGGTAGGTCTTGAGCGCGTTGTAGGCGTCTTCCACATTGGTGGGCGAAGCGTCGCTGTAAAGCCCGCCCTGGCTGTTGGCGGCCATGGCGTTGTGTGCGGAGACCGGCACGGCTGCCGCCTCCGGCGTGCGATTGAGCGGAGCGAGTTGATCCGGATGCGCGTCGACCTCCTTCAGGAACGCCGCAAGGTTCTGCGAAACCGGATCGAGCAGGATCTGACGCACGCCGTTGTAGTACTCGGTAAGAAGACGCTGCTCGAGACGATCGCCCTGATAGAGGCCGAACGATACGGCAAGCGGCTTATCGCGGCGGAACTGTTCAAGCTGATCGATACGGTCTTCGAGAACGTCCATGGCCTGCAGGCGCGATTGCAGGTCATTGCGGTTCTGCTGCAAACGCACGACGTTCTCGAGATCCGCCTTGACGTTCTCCGCAAGTTGCTGGTTGTTGATGGTAGACCACGTCCAGCCCCCCAGCGCGAGCGCCAGCACTGCGACGAAGCCGAAGAAGGTCGCATAGCGCAGGCGCGTTTTGGCCGGGCTCGCGAATTGCCTGACCGTTTGGCGGTCCGCGAAAATGACCTTGGAAAAGAGGTCGCGCAGGAAGAAGCCGTTCTTTGAAAACGCGCTGTGCGGCTTGGGCATGCTCTCGGCGCTCAGGCCGAAACGGTTGGCGATGCGGGTGGCGGCGGCGCTGTTCGTTTCGCCTTCCTGCAATGCGCTCGTGAAATAGAAGCCGCGAAAGATCGGCTTGTACTGGAACGGGTTCGTTTCAAACAGCGTGGCAAGGAACGCGCGAAGCGCGGGCTTGATTGTCGAGAACTCGAGCGGGAAGCTGAGTTGGCCCGGCGAGAGCTTGTTGCCGCGATTGATCGACATCTGCGCGACGCTGATTTCTTTGAGGCCGTCGTATAGCTCTTCGAAATGCTCGTCGAAAAGGCCCACCACGTCACGCTTTTCGTCGGGTTCGTAGGGCAGGGTGGCGCCCCACACCCGATCATATTCGTGGCGGTCGCTACCGCTGAAGAACTCGGTGAAGCCCGTGATCAGGTCGGCCTTCGTGAACATCACGTAGACCGGTGCGAAGACTTCCAGCTTCTCGGTCAATTCCTGCACGCGCTGGCGCAGGTTCTTCGCCAGATTGATGGCGAATTCAGGCTTGCTGCTGGTGAGTTCCGCGATGCTCGCGGTCACGATGATGCCGTTGATCGGCGCTTTGGGCCTGAAGCGTTTGAGCAGGCCGAGAAAGCCGAGCCATTCGGTACGGTCTTCTTCATGCACGGAGTAGCGGCCTGCCGTGTCCAACAGAATGCCTTCAGTCGTGAAGAACCAGTCGCAATTGCGCGTGCCGCCAATGCCGTGAATCACGGCGTTGTTCTTGTCGGCGAACGGGAACTGCAGGCCCGAATTCAGCACGGCGCTGCTCTTGCCCGCAGCGGGATTGCCGATCACGATGTACCAGGGCAACTCGTACAATGCCGAGCCGCCCGATACCTGGCCGATTTTCGATGTCTTGATGGTTTTCACCGCGTCGACAAGGCGCGTGCGCAGCACGTCGAGCTCGGCCTGACGCGCCGGAGTGGGGGCGGGCCCCGCTTCCGCGCTCTGTTTTTCCGCCTGCTGCTCGAGCATTTCGCCAAGCCTGTTGTTCGCGCGACGCGCGCGCAGGCGGCGCACCACCCATACCAGCAGCCATAGCGCGATCACCACGGCAAGCACGATGGCTGGCCACTTCGGATCGATCTGCAAGGTATCGGCGCCGACGAACAACACAGCAGCGAGCGCGAGCAGGCCGATGATCGAGAGCGTGCGTGGATGGGTCAACACGTTGAGAAAGCGTCGCATAAGCCGTTCAGGTCTTGGTGATATGTGTTATGGCGCGTGCTGGGCAAACGGCATCACGCGCGTGCGGCGTTTGAAAACAGGGTGAAAGGAAATGAAAGCCGATTCAGCCGGACGGCGAAATCGGCTGAATTGTTAAATCCGCAATTGCCGGCGCGGCGAAAAGCGGCCGGGCGAATGCGGGGAGGTATGCCGGATTGCGGTTCGTATCGCCGCTTTTTGCCTGAAATATTGATTGAACGCCCCATTTCCCAACCTCTTGTACCGCTGTGTCCTTAATGCCCCCGCCCGAGGACGAAGCCGGGTTTGTGATATTCGACGTGCCCCAGATCCATCATTTTCCAGCGGCCGCCCCAGGTCAGGCCGACCTGTTCGGCTGTTTGCCCATATAACTGATAGCCTCGCATCGCCCAGGGATCTTTTTCTGAAATGACGAGCTTGCCGTCGCGCAAAAACGCATTGTCTGCCGCAAGGCCGTATTGGTGATAGCTTTGAAACGCAGCGGCATTGGTGACATTGCTCCCAATTTGCGCGAGCCGGTTTTGCCGCTCCGGACTGCGATAACCTTCCAGCAAGGCCATTTCGTAGCCGTACTGCTCGTGCATGATTTTGTAGACGAGCAGCAAACGCGTTCGAAAATCGGCATCCAGCAAATTCCAGTCGCGGCTCGCGTCTTTCAGCGCCGGCCGGATCTGCTCGACCTCCCGCGTGGCGAACACTTCCGGCGGCAGCGGCGGCGGAGGTACGAGCTGTTCGCCATTCAGTAACGCGGCAATTTTCTCGTCCGGTACCCGTGCAGTTTCGTCGAACTGAAATAACTGACGACCGCGTAAACCCAATGCCACTAATGGCGGCGTCGCAAGAATACCTGCGGTAGTAAAAATCAGCAAGCGCCGGCGCGCCAGTAATTTTTTCAGATCTGTCGCCGTGGATTGCGAAATTCTTGCCGAGCGTGCTAATTGACTACGCGCGTGCGATGCGCCGCGGGATGCCCGGTGCATAACGCGGCTATGAATGGTCTGGGCGGCGCCTAATAAAGAAGCGCGTACCGCCGGCAAAAGCAGCATTGCGGCGACGAGGACTGCGACGGCGAAATAGCCAAGAAGTACTACGGCAATCAAGGGCGACCCCGGAAATTGGAAACAATTGTATTTTGTAATGCTTGCTCTTAGAATCAGGCCTGCTCGGAGAGGAGCCGGAGCGGTATTATCACGGCGAAATAATCCAGGATTCAATGAGACAGTGAATGAGTGCGCCGGAAAATTCAAATTCCAAAGTCCCGCCAAGCCTGTTATCCGATAAGGCTAAAGGCGCAGACGGCAATGGTTCGCGAATTCTTGCGAACCTTGAAGGCCGCGTCGCGCCGCCTGTCGAGAAGCCACGCCGTTCCAGAACACCGCTTGCGCTCGTCGCATTGCTGTTGATTGCGGCAGGTGGTTGGGGCGCATGGCACATGCAGCAGCGCGGGCAGAGTGAGCCGCTCGTTGCGGCCGCGCCGGCGAGCGCCGTGAACGTCGCCAACGCGGCGGTGCCGGCCTCGGCCGCGAGCGTGGCGGCGCAGGTCGGCACGAATGCGCAAGCTCCGGCCGCCGCCTCTTCGCAGGCTGCCACGATCATCGCGGACGAAAGCGACAGCAAGCCTGCTGGTGCATCCCCTGCATCGGCGGATGCAGCGGAAAGCCGCCTGTCGCGCGCGCTTGCCGACGGCGCCGAGCCGAGCAGTGGCTCCGCGCCGGCTCCTGTGCTCGCTTCCGTTGGGGCATCGGGTGCATCCGCTGCATCGGGCCCGGCGGCAACGGGAGCGGGGTCGGCTAGGCCGGCTACAGCGGCTACAGCGGCTACAGCGGCGGCGAAGCACGACAAAAGCTCGACTGTCGCGAGCAGGAGCAAGCACGAGGCTGCGGCGCGCAGCAAGAAAGAAAACGCGTCGGCAAGCGCGAGCCATCATCGCCAGGGTACGGCGACTGCCTCCACTCAAACGAAGAAAGCCAAACCAGACGCAGCGTCGAAAGATGATTCGGACGCCGATCTACTGGCCGCACTCGTTGCACGCACCAAGCCGGCCGATGCGAAAGCCAGCGGCACAAATCCGGCGACCAAGGTCGCAACCTCCGCCGTGCCCGGCAACGCGAAGCTCGCCGAGCGCGTGAAAGAGTGCGCGCAGCGAGGCTTTTTCGAAGACCAGTTGTGCCGCTGGCGTGTCTGCGACGGTCATTGGGGCAAAGACCCGGCATGCCCGGGTTCCACGCCGCAAGCGCGTCAACCGTGATCGTCCGCCGCGTGGGCGGCTCACGTCGGCGAGGGGCTGCCAGGCATCACACGATGCTCGGGCCCCCGCGACGCTCCGGTTTGACTTCGCCGCCTTTGCGTCTATGATGACTCTCCTTAGTTCGTACACCGATGCGATAAAACAGGAGACATCAATGAAGCGGTTTCTCGCGGCCTCGAGGTATCTGGCAAGCGTCGTGATTGTTCTTGCAATCGCGGCATGCGGCGGTAGCAATCTGAATCCTTCCAATCCCCCGAAAGTCATTATCGACAGCGACTACAACACGCTGAGCGACGACGGCCAGCTCGGCGTCATGGCGGCGCAATTGCAGGCGCAAGGGTCGTTGAAGGTACTCGGCATTACCGTCGTGTCCGGCAATCAATGGTTGAAGCAGGGTGTCGCGGACGCATTGAAGTCTGTCGAGCGGCTCGGGGTCGACAAGCAAATAGGCGTTTATGCAGGTGCAAATTACGCGCTGTCGCATGATTTCGCCACTATCCAGGCCGAAATGGCGCAATTCCCGGGCGGCGATGGCTATCTCGGCGCGTGGGGAACGCCCGAGCCGAAG
The DNA here is from genome assembly GCF_000472545.1 of Burkholderia sp. WSM2232. GTDB lineage: Bacteria > Pseudomonadota > Gammaproteobacteria > Burkholderiales > Burkholderiaceae > Paraburkholderia. Next base: position 128,164 of record NZ_AWZV01000020.1, read on the forward strand.
TCGGACAGCGATCTCGTCGCACCGCCCGACGGATTTGCGACGCACACGAAAGTGCAGAGCAAAAGCGCGGTCGATTTCATCGTCGATTCAGTGAAGCAGAACCCCGGGGAAGTGACGATCCTGGCCATCGGGCCTTTGACCAACATTGCGCTCGCCACGCGTCAGCATCCCGAGATCGTGCCGTTGATCAAGCAGATCATCTACATGGGCGGCGCGATCGACGTGCCCGGCAATACCACGCCGACGGCTGAATTCAACTGGTGGTTCGATCCTCAGGCGGCAAAAGAGGTGTTGCGTCTGCCGATCAAACAGGTTGTCGTTCCGCTCGATGTAACGGATACGGTGAAGATGGACAAGGCGCTCTACGACCGTATCGCGCACGACCCGGCAAAGCAGACCATCATTACGCAGTTGTTCAAGACGCTGAACGGCTACGGCTTCGACGGCAAGAACGGCTTCGAAACCAATCCGAACTACACCACCAACATATGGGACACGCTGACGCTCGGCTATCTGATTCATCCTTCATTTGCGACCCAGACGGTAGAAGAGTGGGTGGATGTCGATACGAGCTTTGGCGCAAATGACGGAAAATCTACTGGCTATACGAGCTCTCCGCCGGCCGGCTTGCAGAAGATGACGATCGTCAAGCGCTTCGACAATCAGAACTTCTTCAATTTTTACGTGGACCTGCTCACGCGCCCCGTACCGGTGCCGGGCTGATGTGCGAAGCGCGCCGCGCGCCTGAAGCGCATGCGCTTCAGGCGGGATGCAGGCCACGCAACAACTGGCGCACGCGCGAGAGGTCCTGCTCGACGTGCTCCGCCTTCTCGAACAGCTCTGCAAGCCAGTCGACGAAAGCACGCACGCGCGGCGACACGCGGCGATTCTTCAGATACGCAACCGACACCGGCATAGGCACCGGCTTCCATTGCGGCAGTACTTCGCGCAATTGTCCCGAGTCGAGGTACGGCTGTGCCGCAATTCGGGCCGGTTGAATCAGCCCGTGACCTTGCAGTCCGCAAGTCAGATAGGCCTGCTCGTCGCTGACCTTGATGAAGCCGTTGACCTTGACGGTTTGCGCTTCGCCGTTCACTTCGAAATCGAACGCAACTTCGCGGCCGTTGTGCGGCGACATGCAATTGACGGCGACGTGTCCGCGTAGATCGTCGAGATCCGTAGGCGTGCCGTAGCGCGCGAGGTAAGCCGGGCTTGCGCAGGTCACGTGCTCGATGGTGCCCAGGTGCCGCGCCACCAGAGTCGAATCGGGCAGTTCACCGAGCTGGATGCTGCAGTCGATCGCTTCGGACACCAGATCGACCACACGATTGCTGACGCCGATGGCGAGATCGAGATTGGGATAGCGCGCGTGAAAGTCGTCGAGAGCGGGCAGGACAATCCCGCTTGCCACCGAGCCGGGCATTTCGATGCGCAGGCGGCCAGTGAGGTTATCCGTCGCGTGACGGATGCTCGCCTCCATCTCGTCGATATCGGCGAGAATTTGCGCGCAACGCTCGTAGTAGGCGGCGCCTTCGGGCGTGACACTGATACGCCGCGTCGTGCGCACGAGCAGTTGCGTGCCGAGCAGGGCTTCGAGATTCTGGACGATGGTGGTCGCCGTCGCCCGTGGAATGTTCAGGGACTCCGCTGCGCGGGTGAAGCTGTTGGTGTCCACTATCCGGATGAAGGTTCGCATGGCGGTTATTCGGTCTAGCATTTGGGCCTCTCTTTCTAGTGGTTGTGGTTTTTTTGCCTGTGGCGGGGTTTGTTCTAACCCCCTTGGCCTTTCCTTGAGATCACGGTGGTCTACTAGTGTTGCCCCTGTGCGGGGCGGCACTTACTTTCTTTGCCGCCGCAAAGAAAGTAAGCAAAGAAAGCGGGCTCAAACCGCCAGCTCATAAGTGGGCCCCTCGGCTCGGAACGGGTAGTGGTGCATCTGGAATCTGTGCTCCCGCACACTCGGCGCTGGTGACAAGGCAGTCATGCTTCCCGCCTCGCACTACGTGCTCGCCGGAAGGGTTCGCATCAAACCCGCCGCTCGCGTTCGCTCGTGAAACCGACCGTCGGCTACGCCTCGGCGAGGTGCGTGAGTAGCTTGCGTGAGGCATGCAGCGGTGCGGGTGCGGCCCTCAGGACCGGAAATACCGGCGGTTGAAGAACAACCGCTGCGGCGCGCGCAGCGCCGCCGGAAGAATGACTGCCTTGTCACCAACGCCGAATGCGCGGGAACACAGATTCCAGATGCACCACTACCCCCTGCAACGCGAGGGACCCACTTATGAGCTGGCGGTTTGAGCCCGCTTTCTTTGCTTACTTTCTTTGCGGCGGCAAAGAAAGTAAGTGCCGCCCCGCACAGGGGCAAC
>NZ_AWZV01000021.1 GCF_000472545.1 Burkholderia sp. WSM2232
AGGATCAAACTCTTCAGTTCAAACCTGTTACTGTTTTCGGGCTCTTTCGAACCCGGTCGCTCACTCAACGTACTGACGAATGATCTTTCCATCTCTCGACAGAAAAACCTTCCTTTCATTACTGTGTGAGACTTGATACTTTCGCTTNNCGCCAGATNCCGAANAACCCGGCTCGCNTCGCGCATCAAGCGCCCACACTTATCGGCTGCTAGTTTTTAAAGATCGGTCCGCTCACTCCGCAGCGCCTGCTTCAACTACCCGGCACCACTTCGTTCTGCGTTGCTGCATCAGCAGCAGAGAAACGAGATTATGAAGAACTTCCGCTGNGCCGTCAACAGGTTTTTGCTACCGCCTGAACCTGCTGCCGCCGCTGGAAGCCTTGCCACGGCTGGCTTTCCCGCTTCCCGTGCCCCGGCGTCCGGAGCACGAAAGAGCGAGATTCTAGCGAGCCCCGCGACGCCTTGCAAGCGTTATTTCGACGAGCCAATTAACGATGCTTGAAAACCGGTTTGCGCTTCTCGACGAACGCCGCCATCCCTTCCTTTTGATCTTCGGTTGCAAACAGCGAATGGAACAGGCGACGTTCGAAATGGACGCCCTCCGCCAGCGTCGTTTCGTAAGCGCGATTGACCGACTCCTTCACCATCATGACGGCAGGCAGCGGAAATTCGGCGATCGTCGCGGCTGCCGCGACCGCTTCCTCAAGCAAGGACGCGGCAGGAATAACGCGCGACACCAACCCGGCGCGCTCGGCCTCCGTCGCATCCATAAAGCGCGCTGTCAGGCACAGATCCATTGCCTTTGCCTTCGACACAGCGCGCGGCAGTCGCTGTGTTCCGCCGGCGCCAGGCATGATGCCGAGTTTGATTTCCGGCTGCCCGAACTTGGCCGTGTCCGCCGCGAAGATCATGTCGCACATCATGGCCAGTTCGCAGCCGCCGCCCAGCGTGAAGCCCGCTACCGCCGCAATAATCGGCTTGCGAATCGAGCGAACCGTCTCCCAGTTGCGCGTGATGTAGTCCCCCTTGTACACATCCATATAGGAATAGGTGGCCATCATCCCGATGTCTGCACCGGCGGCGAACGCCTTCTCGCTTCCCGTCAGGACAATCGCGCCGATGCCGTCGTCGGCGTCGAACTCGCGCAGCGCCGCCCCTAGTTCGTCCATCAACGCATCGTTCAGCGCGTTAAGCGCCTTAGGACGATTCAACGTGACGAGCCCAACCCGCCCGCGCGTCTCAACCAGAATGTTCTCGTAAACCATGCCGCCTCCTTGTGGTTAATCGAGCGCGAAAAACGCTTCGCGCGGCCATCCTAATAATGCTAACATTCCCCAACCAACCGGTCGGTCAATTATTCGACGGGCTTCTCCCAACGCACAGCCAAGCCTCTGCCATGACACATCCGTTTTTCACCAAGCACGAAGATATGTTGCAAAAGGCGCTCGCCGCTGCCGAAACCCGTGGTTACTGGAGCCCGTTCGCCGAAATGCCCAGTCCGAAAGTGTACGGGGAAACCGCCAACGCGGACGGCGAAGCAGCCTTCAAGGCGCACCTGAATACGTCGTTCGAGCTGGATCAACCGTCGACTGGAGAGACTGTTGGCGCGGAAGTGTCTCCGTTCGGTTTCCCGCTTGGCATTCGCTATCCGAAATCGGCGCCCGATGCGCTCATTGCGGCAGCCGCAACCGCTCAAAGCGACTGGCGCGCCGCCGGCCCGCAGGCGTGGGTCGGCGTATCGCTGGAAATCATCGCGCGGCTCAATCGCGCGAGCTTCGAAGTCGGTTATAGCGTGATGCACACAACCGGCCAGGCCTTCATGATGGCGTTCCAGGCAGGCGGCCCGCATGCGCAAGACCGGGCGCTGGAAGCCGTCGTGTATGCATGGGACCAGTTGCGCCGCATTCCCACCGAAGCACATTGGGAAAAACCGCAGGGCAAGAATCCGCCGCTCGCCATGAAGAAACGCTACACGGCAGTGCCGCGCGGCACCGGCCTCGTGCTCGGGTGCTGCACGTTCCCGACATGGAACGGCTATCCCGGCCTTTTCGCCGACCTCGCCACCGGCAACGCTGTGATCGTCAAACCGCACCCCGGCGCCATTCTGCCGCTCGCCATAACGGTGCGAATTGCGCGCGAGGTACTGCGCGAGGCCGGTTTTGATCCGAACGTTGTCACACTGCTCGCCACCGAGCCGAACGACGGCGCAATCGTCCAAAGCTTGGCCGTGCGCCCGGAAATCAAGTTGATCGACTTCACAGGCAGCACGCAAAACGGTACCTGGCTCGAGCGCAATGCGCACCAGGCTCAGGTCTACACTGAGAAAGCCGGCGTGAATCAGATCGTGATCGACTCCGTTGACGACATCAAAGCCGCCGCCCGTAACATCGCCTTCTCGCTCGCGCTTTACTCCGGCCAGATGTGCACCGCGCCGCAAAACATCTATGTACCGCGCGGCGGCATCCGCACTACAGACGGCGCACTGACGTTCGACGAAGTCGCGCAGGCCATTGCCGGCGCCGTGCAAAAGCTGGTGGCCGAGCCGGCGCGTGCCGTCGAGCTGCTTGGCGCGATCCAGAACGAAGGCATTAGCCAACGCGTCGCCGAAGCCAGCAAGCTTGGCCCTGTTCTCGCCGCGAGCCAGACAATGGAGCACCCCGCGTTTGCCGGTGCCCGCGTGCGCACGCCGCTCGTGGTTCAGCTGGATGCCGCAACCGATCGCGCGCAATTCACGCGGGAATGGTTCGGCCCGATCTCGTTCATCATTGCTACCGACTCGACCGCGCAGTCGCTCGAACTCGCCGGCGCGATAGCGGCCGAGCATGGCGCCCTCACTCTTTCGGTGTACAGCACAGACGAAGCCGTCCTCGAACAGGCGCATGAAGCTTCACTGCGCGGCGGCGTCGCGCTCTCAATCAACCTGACGGAGGGTGTATTCGTCAACCAGTCGGCGGCCTTCTCGGATTTCCACGGCACCGGCGCGAACCCCGCGGCAAACGCTGCGCTCACAGACGCCGCGTTCGTCGCGAATCGCTTCCGCGTAATCCAAAGCCGCGTTCATGTTGAACCGAAAGCGGCGCCGGCGGTAGTCAGCTAAACGTCATAAGACGGACGCGCGGTGTTCGGTTTGTCCCATGTCCTCTGGCCGAATAGACCCCGCCGTGCGCGCCAACTAACATGAGACATCGGATCGGCATGCAACGCCGGTCCGCTTCAACTGGAACGGTATGAACGACGCCTTCATCTGCGATGCGATTCGCACTCCCATTGGCCGTTACGGCGGCGCCCTCAGAGACGTCCGAGCCGACGACCTCGGCGCGGTGCCGATCAAGGCATTGATCGAGCGTAATCCCGGCGTGGACTGGCGCGCCGTGGACGACGTGATCTACGGCTGCGCGAATCAGGCCGGCGAAGACAATCGCAACGTGGCCCGCATGTCGGGGTTGCTCGCCGGTCTTCCCACGGACGTGCCGGGCGCGACCATCAACCGTCTGTGCGGCTCTGGCATGGACGCCGTCGGCACCGCAGCGCGGACCATCAAGGCCGGCGAAGCGCGGCTGATAATTGCCGGCGGAGTGGAAAGCATGACTCGCGCGCCGTTCGTGATGAGCAAAGCGGCGAGCGCGTTCTCCCGGCACGCGGACATCTACGATACGACGATTGGCTGGCGCTTCGTCAATCCGCTCATGAAGAGCCGGTACGGCGTCGATTCGATGCCGGAGACGGCGGAAAACGTAGCCGTCGAGTTCAGCATCAGCCGCGCCGATCAGGACGCATTCGCGCTGGCCAGCCAGCAGAAGGCAGCGCGGGCACAGCGTGACGGCACGCTGGCGCAGGAAATCGTCGGCGTCGAAATTGCGCAGAAAAAGGGAGATCCCGTTCGCGTCACCCTCGACGAGCATCCGCGCGAGACCTCGCTCGAAAGCCTAGCAAAGCTGAAGGGCGTCGTTCGTCCCGACGGCAGCGTCACGGCCGGCAACGCATCCGGCGTCAACGACGGCGCTTGCGCGCTGCTGCTCGCAAATCAACAAGCGGCCGACCAGTACGGCCTGCGCCGCCGTGCCCGCGTGGTGGGCATGGCGACAGCCGGTGTCGAGCCGCGCATCATGGGCATTGGCCCGGCGCCAGCCACGCAAAAGTTGCTCCGGCAGCTCGGCATGAAGCTCGAGCAGTTCGATGTGATCGAGTTGAACGAGGCGTTCGCGTCGCAAGGGCTCGCGGTTCTACGCACACTCGGATTGCGCGACGATGACCCGCGCGTCAATCCGAATGGCGGAGCAATCGCGCTCGGGCATCCGCTCGGTGCATCGGGGGCGCGCCTCGTCACGACCGCGCTGTACCAGCTCGAACGCTGCAATGGCCGCTTCGCGCTTTGCACGATGTGCATTGGCGTCGGCCAGGGCATCGCGCTTGTCATTGAACGGCTTTGAGATAAAGCGCCGCAGTTGCGCGAAAAGTTTCGCGAAAGAGACTTTGAGGAGACACCCCATGCCATACAAAGCGATCCGCCTGGAGTCCGACGCATCGAGCCGCGTAGCAACCATCACGCTGAACCGTCCCGACAAGCTGAACAGCTTCACGCGCGCGATGCATGAGGAGCTGGCGGCGGCGCTCGGCGAAGTAGAGACGAGCGGCGCTCGCGCCCTCGTCCTGACCGGCTCCGGCCGCGGCTTCTGTGCGGGACAGGATCTCGCCGACCTGGATTTCACTCCGGGCGCCATGACGGACCTTGGCGAGTTGATCGACGCGCATTTCAATCCGTTGATTCGCCGGCTGCAGGCATTGCCGTTACCTGTGATAGCAGCAGTCAACGGCACGGCAGCGGGCGCCGGCGCGAATCTCGCGCTCGCTTGCGACATCGTGCTGGCGGGACGTTCGGCGAGCTTTATCCAGGCTTTCGTGAAGATTGGCCTTGTGCCGGATTCCGGCGGCACGTGGTTCCTGCCGCAGCGCGTCGGCATGGCGCGCGCATTGGGACTCGCCATTACCGGCGACAAGCTCAGCGCCGAGAAAGCCGAAAGCTGGGGGCTCATCTGGAAGACAGTCGACGATCAGGAACTCGCGCAAGCCGCGGCCGCACTGGCCGCACAGCTCGCACAGCAACCCACGCGCGCCATCGCTGCGATCAAGCAGGCCATGCGCGCCGGCACGACGCAAACGCTCGACCAGCAACTCGACCTCGAGCGCGACCTGCAACGCGAGCTGGGTGCATCGCACGACTATGCAGAGGGCGTGCAGGCTTTTGTCGAGAAGCGCGCGCCGCGCTTCGAAGGGCGCTGATATGTCGACGCAAGCCCTCTATCCCGCGGACATGGAGCCGGACGAACTCGCCCGTGCAACCGCCGCCGCCATGTACGAGAACGACGCGTGCAGCCGTGCGCTTGGACTTGAGATCGTGGAAGTGCGCGCGGGCTATGCGCGTCTGCGAATGCCAGTGCGTGACGACTTTCTCAATGGCCATCAGATCTGTCACGGCGGGCTGATATTCACGCTCGCCGACTCGAGCTTCGCGTTCGCTTGCAATTCGCGCAACGTCAACACGGTGGCGTCCGGTTGCTCGATCGAGTTCCTCCGTCCGGTGCACGGCGGCGATGTGCTCACCGCAGAGGCTGTCGAGCAGACTCTGAACGGCCGCACAGGGATCTACGATATTCGCGTCACCAATCGCGCCGATGAGATAGTCGCGATGTTTCGCGGCAAATCTGCGCAAATCAAGGGCAGCGTGATTCCTCTCGCACCGGCGAGTGCAAAACCGGAAGAACCGGACTAAGACAAAGGCAGCGGCGTCCACAGCGCACGCAGAATGCGCACGGCAAGCGCTCCACGCGAGAGTCGCCAGTCCGTGGCAGTCGTGAGCGGCGCGTCGGTGAACGACTCACCGCATGGCGGCCGCCCAAAGTTCCAGCGCCGCCGATAGAAGTTTTGCGCGCAAGCGCGCCTCATATCAGACCCAGTACAGTATTCAGGCAGCAAGGAGACAATCAATGAGCCCCGCCCTTCCGCTCGATCCCATCGAGACCGCCAGCCGCGACGAACTGGCCGCGCTTCAGCTTGAACGGCTCAAATGGTCGCTCAGCCACGCGTATGAAAATTCACCCGTCTATCGTCGAAAGTTCGACGAAGCGGGGGTTCATCCGAGCGAACTGAAGACGCTGGCAGACCTCGCGCGCTTCCCTTTCACGACAAAGAAAGATTTGCGCGACAGCTATCCCTTCGGGATGTTCGCTGTGCCGCAGGAGCGGATCTCGCGCATTCATGCTTCCTCGGGGACGACCGGCAAGCCGACCGTAGTCGGCTACACCGCTCGCGATATCGACACATGGTCGAACCTCGTCGCGCGCTCCATTCGCGCCGCGGGCGCCAAACCCGGCGACAAGGTGCATGTGAGCTACGGTTACGGCCTGTTCACGGGCGGTCTGGGCGCGCACTACGGTGCGGAGCGCGCGGGTCTGACCGTTATTCCGTTCGGCGGCGGTCAGACGGAAAAGCAGGTGCAGCTGATCCAGGACTTCCGGCCCGACATCATCATGGTGACGCCGAGCTACATGCTTTCAATCGCGGACGAACTGGAACGCCAGGGCGTGGATCCAGCCGATTGCTCGCTGCGCATCGGCATCTTCGGCGCCGAGCCGTGGACCAACGACATGCGTCACGCGATCGAAAAGCGCATGGGCATCGACGCGGTCGACATTTATGGTTTGTCGGAAGTAATGGGGCCTGGCGTAGCGTCGGAATGCGTCGAGACGAAAGACGGGCCGACCATCTGGGAAGATCATTTTTATCCTGAGATCATCGACCCCGAAACCGGCGAGGTTCTTCCGGACGGAGAACTCGGCGAACTGGTGTTCACTTCGCTCACCAAGGAAGCGTTGCCGATCATCCGTTACCGCACACGCGACCTCACGCGTCTCTTGCCGGGCAGCGCCCGCACGATGCGCCGCATGGAAAAAATCACCGGCCGCTCCGACGACATGATGATCGTGCGGGGCGTCAACGTGTTTCCCACGCAAATCGAGGAACTGCTGCTCAAGCAACACGCACTCGCTCCTCACTATCAGATCGTGCTGACCAAGGAAGGGCCGCTGGATGTGATGACGCTGAACGTCGAGCCGTGTCCGGAAACGGCGCCGGACGTTGCCGTCCTGAGCGCGGCGAAGCAGGCTCTCGCCTATGACATCAAGGCGCTGATCGGCGTGAGCGCAGTAGTCAATGTGCTGGCGGTGAACGGGATTGAACGTTCGGTGGGCAAGGCGCGGCGCGTAGTCGACAAGCGCAAAACCGGGCAGTAGAAAGACAACCGCGGGCACGTTCAGAGGGCTCGCGGCAGACTCCACGGCCGTTGCGCATGCTTAAGCCGTGGCCCTCGCCGTGGTGCCCGCCGTGGTCCGCGCCGGGGGGCCACCGTGGTCCGCGCCGTGCGGCCCGCCGTGGTCCGCACCGGCCTCATAGCCGGCTCAGCCGTGTACCTGGTTGCTAGCTGCGGCGTTCCGACCACACGCCGCAGCCACCGCATACAACGGCCCCCGCAACCCTGCTACGCGCGGCACAGCGGCCTTTCACGAGTTCGGCAGCAGCAGCCACATCCGGCCGCCCTGCTTCATCTTCCCGGCAAGGTCGCCCGCGTCGTCGCCGAGACCCCAGAAGTAGTCGGCGCGCACTCCGCCCTTGATTGCCGAGCCAGTGTCCTGTGCAAACACCAGACGGTTCATCGGCGAGTTGGTCAGCGGGCGGGTGGTCTGCAGAAACACGGGAGTGCCGAGCGGAATCGAGGCCGGATCGACGGCGATCGAACGTTCCGGCGTCAATGGCACGCCAAGCGCGCCGATCGGACCGTCTCCGCCGCCCTTAGGCACAGCTTCCGCCGACGGCATCTCGCGGAAGAACACAAAACGCGGATTCGTATCGAGCAGCGCATCCACTCTATTCGGGTTTGCGCGCGCCCACGCCTTGATGCCTTGCATGGTGGCTTGCGCGGGAGTCAGCTCGCCGCGATCCAGCAGCCACCGTCCAATGGACTTATACGGCTGGTTGTTCGTGCCGCCAAAGCCTACGCGCATCACGCTGCCGTCTTCCATGATGATCCGCCCGGAGCCCTGCACTTGCAGGAAGAACGCTTCGATCGGATCGTCCACCCAGACAAGCTCGTTGCCGTTCAGCACGCCCATGCGTTCAAGCTGCGCCCGCGGCGGCATCGGCGCGCCCGGGCGATAGCTCGACGGCCAGCGATACAGCGCGGTCTGATACACGCCATGCCGCGTACGCGAGCCGCGCAACAACGGCTCGTAGTAACCCGTGACGAGGCCGTCGAGCGTGCCGTCGTTATTGGCTAGCTGGAAAGGCGTGAAATACGCTTCAAAAAAAGCTCGTGCACTAGTGCCGTCGAGATCGTCCAGTTGCGCCGCTGCCGCGCATGCCCGCGCCCAGTTCGGCTGGCGCGCGAGCCTCACGCAGTTCTGCCGCAACGCGGCCGTCGCGCCGATCAGCGAATCGTCCTGCCAGCCGGGAACCTGCTGCCACGGCACGGCCGTGAGACGCGTCGCCGCGATCTGGCCGGGAATGATCGCGGCGCCGGTGGGCGGCGAAGCCACCGGCCGCACCGCGCCGCCGCCACCACAGGCGGCGAGTATTGCCGCCACCGAAAGCGCGCCGAGCCAGGCTCCGGTCGCGCGGACAAAACGCATACAATGTTCGTTATTGATGGAAACCGCCATGTCTGATCTGTTCGACGAATACCCAATGCTCATCTTCGCGCTGGAATCGCTTCTCGCGCTGTTCCTGCTCGTGTTCATCGTGGTGTGGACGTCGTCCGGTAAAAAGAAAGCGGCGCGCGCCAACGGTCACCAGACACCAAAGCCGCACAACCCGCAAAGCCCGCAGAAGCCGCAAGAGCCGCTCTGACGCAGCGCCGCGCGCATTCAAAGGCGCGCATTGCCTCCGCATTGCCCGAATTGCACGCTAATTCCCGTTAACGACCGCAGACCGCGTCCACGGTTCAATGCAGCGTACGCGGCATGCGCAAAATGAACTCGGGCACCGGCGCATCGAAACGCTCGCCGTCCTCGGCCACGCAAAAATACTCGCCTCTCATCGTGCCGACCGGCGTGGCAATGACCGCCCAGCTCGTATATTCGAACTGCTCGCCCGGCTTGAGCAGCGGCTGATGGCCGACTACGCCCAGGCCCTTCACTTCCTGCACGGCCTTTTCGCTGTCCGTAATCACCCAATGCCGCGCGATCAACTGCGCCGGCACCTGACCGGTATTGCGGATGGTCAGCGTATAAGCGAACGCATACTGACGGCGCTCCGGGTCCGACTCCTCGGGCAGGAACTGCACCTGCGCCGACACGCTGAATTCGTACTGGCTCATCCTGATTCCAATCTGCTGATGCGGGTGCGAGAAGATCGCCGGAAAGCCCGAGCGCCAACGGCTTCGGGCCCATTGACGCCGCAGCGCCATGGTTTGGCATTCTGCGTCATGAGCGAGGCGCCCGCAACCGGACATAAGCTTTGGGCAAGCGCGCGTATGGCTCTGCATACGCGCACGGCCCCCTTCCAGCGGGCTTCACGACACGACGCCAATGAGGTCCGCGGCTTTCCACGCTGAACAACTGCGACGGCGTTTGCGCCGACCGTCGCCGGGCGCCCCGCTGCTCGTTATGCATCGCATCTCGCGCACGGGCGCCAAGCTGCCGCACACCGCTCGCAGCAACCTGCGCATCGCCGCCGGCCCGCTGCGCACCGCATCCCGCGAATCCCCCGCATCCCCGCCAACCGGCTGCTCTCCGCCCACCGCATCGCGCACACCACCGCCAGGTCACCTCTCACCGCCCACCGCATCCCGCGCACCGTCGCCACGGCACCGCGCATCCACCCCACCGCCCCCGGGCCGCTCGCGCCCAGCACCCGCCGCCCCCGCACACAAAAGGTAAAATACCGTTTTCCCGCTTGCATCAGCCCGCCGCCATGACGCAATTCCGCATCGCCCCCAGCATTCTGTCCGCCGACTTCGCCCGCCTCGGCGAAGAAGTCCGCAATGTCGTTGCCGCCGGCGCCGACTGGATCCATTTCGACGTGATGGACAACCATTACGTGCCGAACCTCACCATCGGCCCGCTCGTGTGCGAAGCGATTCGTCCGCATGTGGACGTGCCTATCGACGTGCATCTGATGGTGCGCCCGGTCGATCGCATCGTGCCGGACTTCGCGAAGGCGGGCGCGAATCTGATCAGCTTTCACCCCGAAGGCTCCGACCACATCGACCGCACGCTGTCGCTGATTCGCGATCACGGCTGCAAGGCAGGCCTGGTGTTCAACCCGGCCACCTCGCTCAACTATCTGGATCACGTGATGGACAAGCTCGACCTGGTGCTCATCATGTCTGTGAATCCGGGCTTCGGCGGCCAGTCGTTCATTCCCGAGGCGCTCAACAAGCTGCGTGAAGCCCGTAAGCGGATCGACGCCTATAAGGAGCGCACGGGCCGCGAGATTCATCTGGAAGTGGACGGCGGCGTGAAGGTCGATAACATCGCGGAAATTGCCGCAGCGGGTGCCGACACGTTCGTGGCAGGTTCGGCGATCTTCGGCCAGCCGGACCACAAGGTAGTGATCGACAAGATGCGCGCCGCGCTTGCCAACATCCAGCACTGACACCACGCGCCACATGACCGCTTCGTTCCCCGCCCCGACTTTCACCGGCCCGCGTCTGCAAGCCGCCATCATCGACCTCGACGGCACGATGATCGACACCGCCGACGACTTCACCGCCGGCCTGAACGGCATGCTCGCGCAGCTCGACGCAGAGGAAACCTCGCGCGAAGAAGTGGCCGGCTATGTCGGCAAGGGCTCCGAGCACCTGATCCGCAGCGTGCTCGCACCGCGCTTCGAAGCGGAACACGCGCAAGACCGTTTCGACGAAGCGCTCGCCATCTATCAGGCGGAGTACGCGAAGATCAACGGCCTGCACACGCGTCTTTATCCCGACGTGGAAGCCGGGCTCGCCGCCATGCGCGAGGCCGGCCTGAAGCTCGCGTGCGTGACCAACAAGCCGCATCGCTTCGCTGTGCAGCTGTTGCAGCAATACGGGCTCGCGCAGTACTTCAGCGTCGTGCTGGGCGGCGACAGCCTGCCGAAAAAGAAGCCGGACCCACTGCCCATGCTGAGCGCGGCGGCGCAACTGGGCGTCGAGCCGCGCGCCACCGTGGCGATCGGCGATTCGGAAAACGACGCGCTGGCAGGCCGCGCGGCGGGCATGTCGACGCTCACCGTGCCGTACGGCTACAACCATGGCCAAGCTATACAAACAATAAAATCCGATGGTATAGTTGCCTCGCTGCTGGACGCCGCCAAGGCGATCGCAGCGCACCATTCCACGACTTGAAAAGTCCTTCATCCTCATGTTTCTGAATAAAAAACGGAGTCTGATTAGCATCGACCGGGGAGCCTGGCCCTGGCGTCGCTGGTCGCACTAACCTCACCCGAGGTACGCTGAAGCACGTCTTCGGCAACCGTTTTTTACTTCGCTGCGCTCTCGCGTTTTTTCATCGTTCGCACCGCTCGTTCAGCGGCATCGGTTGGTTCGGCCTGCGTGCACTGGCAAAGTACAACTGTGCGCCGGAACTCCGTGCTTGCGTCGATGGGAAAATTGCGCCGGTCGGTTCATCATCGCAAAAGTCGAACGAACGCCTGACCGGCTGCGCCATGCCCCGCTTTGTCCGACGCACGCTGCCGCCGGACCTATGAACAGGATCGGAACATGACCGAACTCGAATTCCAGTCCCTCGCCAACGAGGGTTTCAACCGCATCCCGCTGATCGCTGAAGCGCTCGCCGACCTGGAAACGCCGCTTTCGCTGTATCTGAAGCTCGCGCAGACGGAGCGCAACGGCGCAAACTCGTTCCTGCTCGAGTCAGTGGTGGGCGGCGAGCGCTTTGGCCGCTATTCGTTCATCGGCCTGCCGGCGCGCACGCTGGTGCGCACCCGCAACGGTGTGTCGGAAGTGGTGCGCGACGGCAAGGTCGTCGAGACGCACGAAGGCGATCCGCTCGAGTTCATCCAGCAATTCCAGAGCCGTTTCAAGGTCGCGCAACGCCCTGGTTTGCCGCGCTTCGCCGGCGGCCTCGCCGGCTATTTCGGCTACGACGCGGTGCGCTACATCGAGAAAAAGCTCGCACACACGGCCCCGAAAGACGATCTGAATCTGCCGGACATCCAGTTGCTGCTGACCGAGGAAGTCGCGGTAATCGACAACCTCGCGGGCAAGCTGTACCTCGTGATCTACGCCGATCCGACGCAGCCGGAGGCGTACACGAAAGCGAGGCAGCGTCTGCGCGAACTGCGTCAGCGCCTGCGCGCGACGGTCGAGCCGCCGGTCACGTCGGCGAGCGTACGCACCGAAACCTACCGCGAGTTCGCTAAAGACGATTATCTGGCCGCCGTGCGCAAAGCCAAGGAATACATCGCGGCCGGCGAACTGATGCAGGTGCAGGTCGGCCAGCGTCTGACGAAGCCCTACCGCGACAATCCGCTGTCGTTGTATCGCGCGCTGCGCTCGCTGAACCCGTCGCCGTATATGTATTACTACAACTTCGGCGAGTTCCATGTGGTCGGTGCGTCGCCGGAAATTCTGGTGCGCCAGGAAAAGCGCGGCGAAGACCGCATCGTCACGATCCGCCCGCTCGCCGGCACGCGCCCGCGCGGCAACACGCCCGAACGCGACGCCGAACTCGCCACCGAACTGCTGAACGACCCGAAGGAAATCGCCGAGCACGTCATGTTGATCGACCTCGCGCGCAACGACGTGGGCCGCATCGCGCAAATCGGCTCGGTGGTCGTCACGGACAAGATGGTGATCGAGAAGTACTCGCACGTGCAGCACATCGTGAGTTCGGTGGAAGGCAAGCTCAAGCCCGGCACGACCAATTTCGACGTATTGCGCGCCACCTTCCCGGCCGGCACGCTCTCGGGCGCGCCGAAGGTCCGCGCAATGGAACTGATCGACGAGCTGGAGCCAGTCAAGCGCGGCCTCTATGGCGGCGCGGTCGGCTATCTGTCGTTCACCGGCGAGATGGACCTCGCCATCACCATCCGCACTGGCGTGATCGCAAACGGCAATCTGTATGTGCAGGCGGCAGCGGGTGTCGTCGCGGATTCGGTGCCCGAATCCGAATGGCAAGAGACCGAGAACAAGGCGCGCGCGGTGTTGCGCGCGGCCGAACAGGTTCAAGACGGCCTCGATAGCGACTTCTGACCGGAGACTCACCATGCTGCTCATGATCGACAACTACGACTCGTTCACCTACAACCTGGTGCAGTACTTCGGCGAACTCGGCGAAGACGTGCGCACCTATCGGAACGACGAAATCACGCTGGACGAAATCGCGAAGCTCAACCCCGAGCGCATTTGCCTGTCGCCCGGCCCCAGCAATCCGCAACACGCAGGCATTACGCTCGACGTGCTGCGCGAGTTCTCCGGCAAGACGCCGATTCTCGGCGTGTGCCTCGGTCACCAGGCCATCGGCGAAGCGTTTGGCGGACGCGTAGTGCGCGCGCAGACCATCATGCACGGCAAGGTCAGCACGATCGAAACCGACTGCAAAGGCGTGTTCGCCGACCTGCCCAGGCATTTCGTCGTCACGCGCTATCACTCGCTCGCGATCGAGCGCGAGTCGCTGCCCGATTGCCTCGAAGTCTCCGCATGGACGGAAGACGGCGAAATCATGGGCGTGCGTCACAAGGAACTGGCTGTTGAAGGTGTGCAATTCCATCCGGAATCGATTCTTTCCGAGCACGGTCACGCGCTGCTCGAGAACTTCGTGAAGCAGTCGCAAGCGAAGACCGCCCAACGCACCGCCTGACGAGCGAGACGACATCATGACCATCACGCCCCAGGAAGCGTTGCAGCGGACCATCGAGCACCGCGAGATTTTCCACGACGAAATGCTGCACCTGATGCGGCTCATCATGCGCGGCGAACTTTCGCCCGTCATGGCTGCCGCGATCATTACCGGCTTGCGCGTCAAAAAAGAGACCATCGGCGAAATCACCGCCGCCGCCACGGTGATGCGTGAATTTGCCCGGCACGTGAACGTGCAGGACAACTCGAACTTCGTCGATATCGTCGGTACCGGCGGCGACGGTTCGCACACCTTCAATATCTCGACGGCCACCATGTTCGTGTCCGCCGCGGCCGGCGCCAAGGTCGCAAAGCACGGCAATCGCGGCGTGTCGAGCAAATCGGGCAGCGCGGACGTGCTCGAAGCGCTCGGCGTGAATATCGATCTGCAGCCGGAACAAGTGGCCGCCTCGATTGCCGAAACCGGCATGGGCTTCATGTTCGCGCCGAACCATCACCCCGCCATGAAAAACATTGCGCCGGTGCGCCGCGAACTCGGTGTGCGGACCATCTTCAACATTCTGGGTCCGCTCACGAATCCGGCCGGCGCGCCGAATCAACTGATGGGCGTGTTCCACGCGGACCTCGTCGGCATTCAGGTTCGCGTGATGCAGCGCCTCGGCGCAAAGCACGTGCTGGTGGTGTACGGTATGGACGGCATGGACGAGGTTTCGCTCGGCGCCGCCACGCAGGTCGGCGAACTGCGCGACGGCGAAGTCCACGAATACGAGATTCACCCCGAAGACTTCGGCATGCAGATGGTGTCGAACCGCACGCTGAAAGTGGCGAACGCCACCGAATCGAAAGCAATGCTGCTCGAAGCGCTCGACAACAAGCCGGGCGTCGCGCGCGAGATCGTTACGCTGAACGCGGGCACCGCGCTCTATTCGGCGAATGTGGCGGGCTCGATTGCGGACGGCATTCAGCTTGCGCGTGAAGCCATTGCAAGCGGCAAGGCGCGCGCGAAGGTCGACGAACTCGTTCGCTTCAGCCAGCAGTTCAAGCACTGATCAAGCAGCACCCAACGTAGCGAGACATTTATGAGCGACATCCTCGACCGTATCATCGCGGTCAAACGCGAAGAAGTCCGCGCGGCCGAACAAAGCGCGCCGCTCGAAGAACTGCGCCTCGAAGCGTCGTCGCGCGATATTCGCGATTTCGTCGGCGCGTTGCGCGCCAAACACGCGGCGGGGCTCGCCGCGGTGATCGCCGAAGTGAAGAAGGCAAGCCCGTCCAAGGGCGTGTTGCGGGAAGACTTCGTGCCTGCGCAAATCGCGCGTTCTTATGAAAAGCACGGCGCGGCCTGCCTCTCCGTGCTGACCGATGTGCAGTTCTTTCAGGGCAGCGTCGCGTATCTCGAACAGGCGCGCGCCGCCTGCCAGTTGCCGGTGCTGCGCAAGGACTTCATCGTCGACCCGTATCAGATCGTCGAAGCTCGCGCGATGGGCGCCGACGCAATCCTGCTGATCGCGGCCGCGCTCGACACTTCGCAGATGCAGGACCTCGAAGCACTCGCGCATTCGCTGGGGCTCGCCGTGCTCGTCGAAGTGCACGACAACGACGAACTCCAGCAGGCGCTCACATTGAAAACGCCGCTGATCGGCATCAACAATCGCAATTTGCGCACCTTCGAGACCTCGATCGAAACGACAATCGGCATGCTCGAAGCGATTCCCGACGACCGCATCGTGGTTACCGAATCGGGCATTCTGTCGCGTGCGGATGTCGAGCGGCTGCGCGCAAAGGACGTGAACACGTTTCTCGTCGGCGAGGCGTTCATGCGTGCCGCGGAGCCGGGCGTCGAACTTGCCCGCATGTTCTTTCCTGGCGCCGCGTGAAGCAGGCGCCAGGCGAGTAGCGAGGAAACTGAGGACAAAACAGCCGCGCGGACAGGAGAGCAGCAATGGGCATGGAACGCGAGATCAAATTGCTGCTGCCGGCCGACCAGGTCAAGGCGGCCTCGGCGTGGTTCGTCGCCCGTACCGGCGACGAAGGCCGCCCGATCAAGCTGTCGAACATTTACTTCGACACGCCGCAACTTGCGCTCGCAGCGTCGAAGAGCGCGCTGCGCTTGCGCCACACGCCGCACGGCTGGCTGCAGACGTTCAAAACAGTGGGCAGTGCGACAAACGGTTTGCATAGCCGTCACGAATGGGAAATGCCTGTCGCGGGCGAGGCGCTCGAAATCGACGCATTGCTGCGCGAGTGTGACGAGCCGGCCGCGGCTCAGGCACTGCGCGACGCGGCACCGCAGTTGACCGAGCTGTTTCGCACGGACTTCACGCGCACGCTGTGGCAGGTGAGCGTCGACGGCTCCGAAGTCGAAGCCGCGATCGATCAGGGCAACGTGCTCGCCGAAGTGAACAGCGAGCTGCGCCGCGCGCCAATCTCGGAGATCGAGCTGGAGCTGAAGTCCGGCGACGAAGCCGCGCTGCACACGCTTTGTGGCGAACTCAGCAAGCAGATCGCCGGCCTTGCGCCGGAAAACGTCAGCAAGGCGCAACGCGGCTATCAGTTGCGGGCGGGCTGAGACCGAGGGACGTGGCGCGGCTACCTGTTGCGGGCGGGATGAGAGTCAAGCGCAGTGCGACTGCAAGTTCCAGGCGGGCTGAGAATCAAGCGCAGCGCGGCTACCTGTTGCGGCCGTGTTGAGAGTCACGCGCGGCGCGGCTAACCGTTGCGGCCGGGTTGAGGGTCAAGCGCAGTGCGGTTAACCGTTGCGGCCGGGCTGAGAGCAAGCGCAGTGCGGCTGACCGTTGCGGCCAGGTTGAGACTGGAGCGCAGCGCGGCTACCCGTTGCGGCCGGGTTGAGAGTCAAGCGCCGTGCGGCTGACCGTTGCGGCCCGGCTGAGACTGCAGCGCAGAACGGCTACCCGTCGCGGCCGAGTTGAGCGTCAAACGGAACACGCCGACCCAGTGCGGCCAGAAAGAGAGCCGCCCGGTTCCAGCGCTGCGCCTTTGCGCGCACCGCGCCGCCCCAAACTTGAGTCACTCCGCGTTTGCTGCGACACTTCTGCGCCATGACTTCCTCATCCCGTACCCGCCGCCGGGCACCCTCGCAGGCGTCGCTATTCGACAACGCCGCCGCACCGACCAGCGCCGCATCTGCCGGATCGGCCGCATCCGCCGCACCACAGCCGCAAAGCGCCACCGGCACCCCGCTCACGCTCGAAGCGCAGTTCGCCGCGCTGCCCGCTGCATGGCGCGCGCATCTGAAGCCCTTCATCGAGAGCGACGCGTACGCCCCGCTGTGCCGTTTCGTGGACGGTGAGCGCGCAGCCGGCAAAACCGTTTACCCCGCCGACGTATTCCGCGCGTTGCGCCTGACGAGCCCCGACGAAGTGAAAGTCGTGATTCTCGGGCAAGATCCGTATCACGGTGAAGACCGCGGCACGCCGCAAGCTCACGGGCTTGCATTTTCAGTGGCACCGAACGTGCGCACGCCGCCGTCGCTGCGCAATATCTTCAAGGAAATCGCCGCGAGCCTCGGCCACGAACCGCCCCGTCACGGCTGCCTCGACACGTGGGCCAAGCAAGGCGTGCTGCTGCTGAACACGGTGCTGACGGTCGAACGGGACTCGGCGGCCAGCCACGCAAAACGCGGCTGGGAGAAGTGCACGGACACGCTGATCCATGAACTGGCGATGCGCCACGACCGTCTCGTCTTCATGCTATGGGGCGCGCACGCGCAAGCCAAGCGCGCGCTGCTCGGCGGCAAATCGCATTACGTGCTGGAAGCGCCGCACCCATCGCCGTTGTCGGCGCATCGCGGCTTTCTTGGCTGCGGGCATTTTGCGAAGGCGAACGAGTATCTGGTCCAGCACGGCCGCACGCCAATCGACTGGCGTCTGCCCGACGACGCGCAAATGCTCGCGTAGGCCAGACCGAAGGCCCCAAAGCAAAAACGCCACGTGGACCAATGTCACGTGGCGTTTTCGATTGCACGCTGTAGAGCACCGCCGTGAAGCGGCGCTCACGCACTAATCAACCCGGCGGCCGGTTCAGGCACTTGCCGAAGACGCACCTCAAGCAGCGGCGATCGCTTCGCGTGCGGTGGCCAGCGCGGCGCTCGCTGCGTCCGGGCCCATGTTCAGACCTTCCGCGTAGATAAAGTTCACGTCGGTCATACCGAGGAAGCCCAGGAAGCTCTTCAGATACGGCGTCTGGCTGTCGTTCGGCGTACCGAGATACTTGCCGCCGCGTGCAGACACGACATAAACCTTCTTGCCCGTCACGAGACCTTCCGGACCGTTCGCGGTATAGCGGAACGTGATGCCGGCACGCGCAATGAAGTCGAAGTACGTCTTCAGTTGCGACGAGATGCCGAAGTTGTACATCGGCGCGCCGATCACGACGATGTCGGCGGCTTGCAGCTCGGCGATCAGCGCTTCGCTGCGGGCGGCAATCGCGGCCTGCTCGGCGGTGCGCTGGTCAGCCGGCGTGAAGAACGCGCCGAGAACGGCGTCGTCCAGGTGTGGCAGCGGTTCAGCTTGCAGATTGCGGACGACGACTTGCGCGCCCGGATTCGACTGTTGCAGCTTTTCGGTCAGTTCATTCACCAGCAGCGTGGAATTCGCGCCTTGCGAGCGGGCTGCCGAGTTGATTTGCAGGATCGTGGTCATGGTTGACTCCAGTGGGGGCGCGCAGTGTTGCGCGAGTGGAGTCATTGTGTTTATTTACCGACGCCGGAAAAAGCCACCCGGCGGCGACGGATTGTTGCACTGGTAGAACAATCCACCACCGGTAAAGCTCATTGCGGCCACTGCAAATTACAGTCAGCCTGCCAGCCAGCGTTCGCGCGCCTTGCGGGTGGCGGGCCGCTTGTCGTCGGCGGTGAGCTTGTAGCGTGACACTTCCGGCCCGTCGAGCCTGAGTTGCGCGGTGCGCAGTTCGTCGCGGCGGAACGCGTGAACTTCCACTTTGGCGCCCGGCTGATAGCGCGCGAGCAGCGCGTCGAGGTTCGAGCCCGTCACGCGCAGGCCGTCGAGCGCGATCAGCACGTCGCCGGCCGAGAGCCCGGCCTTTTGCGCGGCGCTGCCCTCGTGAACCGCCGCCAGCGTGCAATCGGCGCCGCCGCGCACGCGTGCGCCAAGCGACGGTTTTCCATTCTTGTCCGGCTCCGGCGCGACGGCAACGCCGAACGGCGCGAGCAGCGTCTCGAGCGGCAGGTCGCGGGTGCCGTGCACGGCCTGCGCGAACAGGTCTCCCAGTGCCACGCCGGTGGCCTCGGTGAAGAGCGCCTCGATTTCACCTTCCTCCACGCCGACCGGCTTGCCGCGGTAGAAATCGCGGCCAAAGCGCTGCCACAGCAGACGCATCACGTCGTCAAGCGACTTGCGGTGACTGGTTTGCGCGCGAATCGCCAGGTCAAACGAAAGCGCGACCAGCGAGCCCTTCGTGTAGTAGCTGACAATTGCGTTCGGCGCGTTCTCGTCCTGCCGGTAGTATTTGACCCACGCGTCGAACGAGCTTTCCGCGACGCTCTGTCTGGTGCGGCCGCTGCCGCGCAGCACGCCGCCCATCACCTTGCCGAGCATGCCCAGATAATCGTCCTGCGAGATCAGGCCGGTGCGCACGAGAATCAGATCGTCGTAATAAGACGTGAAGCCTTCGAACAGCCACAACAGCGACGTGTAGTTTTCCACGGCAAGGTCGTACGGCGCGAACACCGCGGGCTTGATCCGCTTTACGTTCCATGTGTGGAAATATTCGTGGCTGCACAAGCCGAGGTAGGTACGGTAGCCTTCGGTGAGCGCTTCCCGGCCTTGCACCGGCAGATCCGCGCGATTGCAGATGAGCGCCGTCGATGCGCGGTGCTCGAGTCCGCCGTAACCGTCGGTGACGGCTTGCGTCATGAAGACGTAGCGGTCCACGGGCGCTTTCCTCGACTTCGGCTCGAACAGCGCGATCTGCGCTTCGCAGATGCGCTTGAGGTCGGCACACAGCCGCGCCATGTCGAGCGCGATCACGCGCCCCGCGATCACCACGTCGTGCGGCACGCCGTGCGCCTTGAAGGTCGCGAGCTCGAATTCGCCGAGCGTCACGGGATGGTCGATCAGCTCATCGTAGTTCTGCGCGCGATACTCGCCAAAGCCGTAGCGCCTCGTGCCGCGCGCTTCGGGCAATGCGGTGGCGACGCGCCAGCCGCGATACGCCGCCCCGTCCGGCTTCTGAATATCGACCACACACGGCGCCTCTTCGTGACCGAGCGGCGACAGAAACACGCTGGTGCCGTTGAAGAAGCCCGTGGTGTCGTCCAGATGCGCGGCGCGCACCGACAGATCCCACGCGTACACCTCGTAGCGCAGCGTGAGCGCGCCTTTGACCGGCGCGGCCTGCCATGTGTGCTTGTCGGTTTTCTCGACGCGCACCTTGCGGCCTGCGTCGTTGAACGCGCGCAGCGTGACGATGTTGCGGGCGAATTCGCGCACCATGTAGCTGCCCGGAATCCACACAGGCAGCATGAAACGCTGGCCGGCCGGGTCCGGGTCGGCGACGGTCACGGTGACTTCGAAGAGATGGGCGGCGGGTTGCTTGGGAACGATGGTGTAGCGGATCGGCTTCATCGGCGGCGCGTGGTTTTTGTGTGAATGTTTGTTTGGGAGCTGGATGCGAAAGGAGGCGCCCTTGCGCCTCCTTTCACTCGTGTCAGCCGTGTGCTCAGTGCACCGAGGCCATTTCCTTGTCCAGCCGGTCGGCCGGCACCGCGCCCGGCAAGCGGCGGCCGTCGGCGAGGAATACGGTTGGGGTGCCCTCCACGTTCATCGCGTGGCCGAGCGCGAGGTTCTTGTCGATCGCAGCGGTATCGCAGGTGCCGGCGGCCGTGGGCGCCTGATGGTTCTGCATCCACGATTCCCACGCCTTTGCGCGGTCCGGCGAGCACCAGATGGACTTGGACTTGGCGGTCGAGTCCGGTGACAGGACCGGGTACAGGAAGGTGTAGACCGTCACGTTGTCGATAGACTTCAGCGTGGTTTCGAGTTGCTTGCAGTACGGGCAGTTCGGATCAGAGAACACGGCGATCTTGCGCGAGCCGTTGCCCTTCACGACCTTCACGGCGTTTGCAAACGGCAGGCTCGCAAAGTCGATACGGTTGGTTTCCGCCAGACGGGCGTCCGTCAGATTCTTGCGCGTTTTCGTGTCGACCATGTCGCCGAGCAGCAGATAGTCGCCGTTGGCGTCGCTGTAGACGATCTGGTTGCCGAGGTTCACTTCGTAAAGGCCGGCAACCGGCGACTTGGTGATGCTCTTGATCGTCACATCGGCAAGGCGGGATTGCAGCGTGGCCTTGAGCTTGTCGGCGGACTGGTCAGCCTGCGCGGAGCAGCCGATCGCGACGGCAGCAATCGCGAGCACCGCAGCCGCGATGCGAAAGATCTTTTTCATGCGAAATTCCTGATTCGGACGCGTGCTCTTCACACGCGTTGGCGTTTGC
Source organism: Burkholderia sp. WSM2232 (assembly GCF_000472545.1). Taxonomy (GTDB): domain Bacteria; phylum Pseudomonadota; class Gammaproteobacteria; order Burkholderiales; family Burkholderiaceae; genus Paraburkholderia. Next base: position 21,326 of record NZ_AWZV01000021.1, read on the forward strand.
AAGGTTGCCGGTTAGACGAGAACGCTCTGTCGGCGTTCATCGGCAACCGCCTGTTGGCGTTCATGATACCTGTGTCACCGGCCGGCCGCGCCGCGCGAGCGTTCGCCGGCCGTCTCAGCCGAGCGCGGCCGACACCAGCCAACGCTTGATGAACGGCTGCGCGCCGACGAAAGCCATGCCGCTATTGCGCACGATTTTCGCGAGCGGACCAGGCACGGAGAACAGTTTCTGCAGACCGTCGGTGGCGATCATCAGCGCGCGAATGTCTTCGCGCCGCGCTCGTTCGTAGCGCCGCAGCAGCACCATGTCGCCGAGGTCGCGGAACGACTCCTTGCCGGCGACCGTCTCGGCCAGCGCGGCGACGTCGCGCAGACCGAGGTTCATGCCCTGCCCCGCGAGCGGATGGATCAGATGCGCGGCGTCGCCCACCAGCGCGACGCGCGGTGCGACGAGGCGCTCGACGGTTTGCAGCGCGAGCGGAAAGCCCTGCGCAGGCGTCACACAGTCGAGCGCGCCAAGCTGGCCGCCTGTCACGCGCTCCACTTCCGCCGCGAGCTGCGCCGGATCGAGCGCGATCAGTTGCTCGGCGTGCTCGGTACGCGCCGACCAGACGAGCGACACGTGGCCGTCCGGCATAGGCAGCAGCGCGATGATTTCGCCTTCCCTGAACCACTGGAAAGCGGTCTCGCCGTGTGGCTTCTCCGCTTTGAAGTTGGCGACCATGCCTGTTTGCCGGTAGTCGCGCCGGTTCATTTTCGAGCCGATTTGCGCGCGCACCCACGAGTGCGCGCCGTCTGCGCCGACCACGAGATCGGCCACGAGCACGCTGCCGTTCGCGAGACCGACGCTTGCGCTGTCGGCGGTAAAGTCGAGCGCCTGGGCGCGGCTGTCGATCCACGTGAGGTTAGGCTGAAAACGCAGCGCCGCGTCGAGCGCGCGCTCGATCACCGACGACTCCACGATCCACGCAAGTTGCGGCACGGAAGCCTGAAACGCGGAGAAATGCAGTTCCGCATGCGCGTCGCCGTAGACACGCATGTCGTACACGGGACCGAGCCGCGACAGGTCGAGCGCCTGCCAGACGCGCAAACGCTCGAGCAGCGCCTGCGAACTCGACGACAACGCGTACACCCGCGAGTCGAACGAAGCGCCAGCGGGCAGCGGCGCGCACGCCTGTGCGAGCAGCGCGACGCGCAGCCCGGCTTGCGTGAGCGCAAGCGCCGCGGTCTTGCCGACCAGCCCGCCGCCGATCACGGCTGCGTCGAAAGTCTGATGGTTTGCGTTCATCCGCGCATTATAGCGGCGGGGTCGCGGGCGGCGGAGCGCGCGTGCAGCATTCTGAAGCCATGTCAAGAAGCCGGTTGGAACGGGTTACAATTACGCTTTCCGTGACAAAACCGCCCAGAATCGTCGAGGCAATGCCCGCGCTGGTGTCGTGTCCCGCTCCGCTGCGTTTTCCTCGCCAGCCCAACGCGAAGGCTCCCGAATCCCGCACACAGCGTCGAGCGCATCACGCAATTTACTGAATCACTGAAGGATTTCCATGAGCCTCAAATGCGGCATCGTCGGCCTGCCCAACGTCGGCAAGTCCACCCTGTTCAACGCGCTGACCAAGGCGGGCATCGCCGCGGAAAATTATCCGTTCTGCACGATCGAGCCGAACGTCGGCATTGTCGAAGTGCCGGACGTGCGCCTCAAAGCGCTCGCGGAAATCGTCAAGCCCGAGCGCATCCTGCCGGCAGTCGTGGAATTCGTCGACATCGCCGGTCTGGTGGCGGGTGCGAGCAAGGGCGAAGGCCTCGGCAACCAGTTCCTCGCGAACATTCGCGAAACGGACGCCATCACGCACGTCGTGCGCTGTTTCGAAGACGAGAACGTCATTCACGTCGCCAACAAGATCGATCCGCTGTCGGACATCGAGGTCATCAATACCGAACTGGCGCTCGCCGACCTGGCAACGGTCGAAAAGGCACTCGCGCGCTATTCGAAGGCAGCCAAATCGGGCAACGACAAGGAAGCCGTGAAAAACGCCGCCGTGCTGGAGAAGGTGCGCGCTCAACTGGACCAGGCGAAGCCCGTGCGTGCGCTGGATCTGTCCGACGAGGAAAAGGCGACGCTCAAGCCGTTCTGCCTGATTACCGCCAAGCCGACCATGTACGTCGCCAACGTCAAGGAAGACGGCTTTGAGAACAATCCGCACCTTGACGCTGTGACGAAGTTCGCGGCGTCGGAAAACGCGCCGGTGGTTGCCGTCTGTGCAGCAATTGAAGCGGAAATCGCCGATCTCGATGAAGCGGACATGGAAGTGTTCCTCGCCGACATGGGCATGGAAGAGCCGGGTCTGAACCGCGTGATTCGCGCCGGCTTCAAGCTGCTGGGCCTGCAGACCTACTTCACGGCGGGCGTGAAGGAAGTGCGCGCGTGGACCATTCACATCGGCGACACGGCGCCGCAGGCTGCGGGCGCGATTCACACCGACTTCGAGCGCGGCTTCATTCGTGCGCAAACCATTTCGTTTAACGACTACATCACCTACAAGGGTGAGCAAGGCGCGAAGGAAGCCGGCAAGATGCGCGCGGAAGGCAAGGAATATGTGGTTCACGACGGCGATGTGATGAATTTTCTGTTCAACGTGTGACCACGTCTGGAGCCGCGCGCTCCCTGACACCGCCTGTCGGCTCGCGCCGCCTGGTCTCGAAGCCCGCCTCGTGCGGGCTTTTTTGCGGGCGGGCGCAACCTCGGGCATCGCCTTGCCAAAGGCCTTGTACCATCCACCTGCCCGTCAGAGCACCTTCATTCGCTTGCCGAAGCTGAACAAACCGACTATTTCAGTTTCATGACACACGATGTTAAATTGCGGCATTCGGCGCGTCTCGAAAGCGTACAACGCGTGCAAAGCGCAGAATGCGCGCCGCCCCGCCGGCCGACGCCGGACTGTCATCGAACACAAATAGAATCGCGCGATTCGTATTCGCGCACCTTCCGTCAGGAGACAAATCGATGAGTTTGAAGCCGCTGTTCCGTTCGCTTTCCGTTGCCGCCGTGCTGAGCGCGGGTGTTCTCGGCGCCAGCCAGCCGGCTCAGGCTGCCACTGAAATCCAGTTCTGGCATGCGATGGAAGCCGCGCTCGGCGAGCGTCTGAACGACATCGCCAACGCGTTCAACGCGTCGCAGTCCGACTACAAGATCGTGCCCGTGTTCAAGGGCACCTACGACCAGACGTTGGCGGCGGGCATCGCCGGTTATCGCAGCGGCAACGCGCCGGCCATCCTGCAGGTCTACGAAGTCGGCACCGCGACCATGATGCAGGCGAAGAAAGCCGTCGTGCCGGTCTCCGAGGTGTTCAGGCAAGCGGGCGTGCCGCTCGACGAAAAAGCGTTCGTGCCGACCATCGCAAGCTACTACAGCGACGCAAAGACTGGCCACCTGATCTCGATGCCGTTCAACAGCTCAACGCCGGTCCTTTACTACAACAAGGACGCGTTCAAGAAGGCCGGGCTCGATCCGAACCAGCCGCCGAAAACGTGGGCCGAGCTGCAGGCCGACGCGCAGAAGCTGAAAGCGTCGGGCATGGCGTGCGGCTATTCGTCGGGCTGGCAAAGCTGGATCCAGTTGGAGAACTACAGCGCGTGGCACGGTGCACCCTTTGCGTCGAAGAGCAATGGTTTCGACGGCGCCGACGCGCAGCTCGAATTCAACAAGCCGCTACAGGTCGCGCACATCCAGTTCCTGCAGAACATGCAGAAGGAAGGCACGTTCAGCTACGTCGGCCGCAAGGACGAACCGGTTTCGAAGTTCTATAGCGGCGACTGCGGAATCATTACGAACTCGTCCGGCTCGCTCGCCACCATCAAGAAGTACGCGAAGTTCAACTTCGGCACCGGCATGATGCCCTACGACGCAAACGTGAAGGGCGCGCCGCAGAACGCGATTATCGGCGGAGCGAGCTTGTGGGTACTGGCGGGCAAGGACCCGGCTGTCTACAAGGGCGTGGCGAAGTTCCTCGCGTATCTGAGCTCGCCGGAAGTCGCGGCGAAGTGGCATCAGGATACGGGCTATCTGCCGGTCACGACCGCCGCATATCAATTGACGCAGCAACAGGGCTTCTACGAGAAGAACCCGGGCAGCGACACAGCCATCAAGCAGATGCTCAACAAGCCGCCCCTCACGTACACAAAGGGCTTGCGCCTGGGCAACATGCCGCAGATCCGCACGATCATCGACGAAGAACTCGAGCAGGTGTGGGCCGAAAAGAAGACGCCGCAACAGGCGCTCGACTCGGCGGTCTCGCGTGGCGACGAGCTGCTGCGACGCTTCGAGAAAGCCGGCAGTTGAACGCCGCATTACAACGGCAAGCGCAAGCCGGCAGGTTGCGGCGCACTCGCGCGGCAACCTCTCGCGCAGCATCCTGTTTGCAGCCACACTCTTGAGATTGCTCGATGGAAAAGCGCTCCCGCTTCGGCACCAGCCTGCTGCCCTATCTGCTCGTCGCGCCCCAACTGGCGATCACAGCGCTGTTCTTCCTGTGGCCCGCCGGCGAAGCGCTGTGGCAATCCACGCAAACCCAGGACGCGTTCGGCACGTCGAGTGAATTTGTCGGGCTCGCGAACTTCAGGCAACTATTCGCCGATCCGCTCTATCTGTCGTCGTTCACCACGACGATTGTTTTCTGCGCGCTCGTCACCGTGTCTGGCCTCGCGATCTCGCTGCTGCTCGCCGTTTGCGCAGACCGCGTGACGCGCGGCGCGAAGGCTTATCAGACGCTCCTCATCTGGCCGTATGCGGTCGCGCCCGCCATTGCCGCCGTGCTGTGGTCGTTTCTGTTCAACCCGAGCATCGGGCTCGTCACGTTTGCGCTCGCCAAGTACGGCGTGGTGTGGAATCACGCGTTGAATGCGGGACAGGCGATGTTTCTCGTCGTGCTCGCCTCGGTGTGGAAGCAGGTCAGCTATAACTTCCTGTTCTTCTACGCGGGCCTGCAGGCCATTCCGCGCTCGCTGATCGAAGCGGCGGCCATCGACGGCGCCGGTCCCGTGCGCCGCTTCTTTGGCATTGCGCTGCCATTGCTGTCGCCGACCAGCTTCTTTCTGCTCGTCATCAACATCACGTATGCGTTTTTCGACACCTTCCCGGTAATCGACGCCGCGACCGGCGGCGGACCCGCGCAATCGACCCGCACACTGATCTACAAGATTTTCGCCGAAGGTTTCCAGGGGCTGGACATCGGCAGCTCGGGCGCGCAATCCGTGGTTCTGATGGTGATCGTCGTTGCGTTGACGGTCGTGCAATTCCGCTTCATCGAACGCAGGGTTCAATACTCATGATCGAGAACCGCCGCGGTTTCGACCTTTTCTGCCACGCAGTGCTGATTCTGGGCGTCGCGCTGGTGGTGTTTCCCGTGTACGTCGCGTTCTGCGCGGCCACCATGAGCGAGCGTGAGGTGTTCACCGTGCCGCTTTCGCTCGTGCCCGCTTCGCATCTGTTCGACAACATCGCGACCGTGTGGACACAAGGCAGCGGCAACGCGGCTGCACCGTTCGGCCGCATGCTGGTCAACAGCCTCGTCATGGCGCTTGCCATCTCGATCGGCAAGATTGCGGTGTCGATGATCTCGGCTTACGCGATCGTGTTCTTCCGCTTTCCGTTTCGCAACCTGTCGTTCTGGCTCATCTTCATCACGCTTATGCTGCCGGTCGAAGTGCGGATTTTCCCGACCGTGCAAGTGGTGTCGTCGATGCATTTGAGCAATACATATAGCGGATTGACGTTGCCGCTGATTGCTTCGGCCACCGCCACGTTCCTGTTTCGCCAGTTCTTCATGACGCTGCCCGACGAATTGATGGAAGCGGCGCGCATCGACGGCGCGGGTCCAATGCGTTTTTTCTGGGACGTGGTCTTGCCGCTCTCGAAGACGAACATGGCGGCGCTCTTCGTCATCACCTTTATCTACGGCTGGAATCAGTATTTGTGGCCGATTCTGATTACGAGCCAGCAGTCGCTGACAACAGCGGTGGTCGGTATCAAGAGCATGATTGCCTCGGGCGATACGGCAACGCAATGGCACCTGGTCATGACCGCGACGCTGCTCGCGATGCTGCCGCCGCTCGCGGTCGTGCTCACGATGCAACGCTGGTTCGTGCGCGGCCTCGTCGACGCAGAGAAATAATCCGCGCCGCGCGCAGCACGCGCGAACAGAGCGCATACCAATCGTAAAAAGACACGCAAACGAAGGGCTACAACCGCATGGCTGCACTGACACTGCAAGGCGTTAAAAAAACCTACGACGGCAAACAGTTCGTGTTGCACGGCATCGACGTCGACGTGAACGACGGCGAGTTCGTCGTCATGGTCGGGCCCTCGGGTTGCGGCAAATCCACGTTGCTGCGAATGGTCGCGGGGCTCGAGCGCATTTCCGAGGGCAGCATTTCGATTGCGGGCAAGGTGGTGAACGAACTCGAGCCGAAGGACCGCAACATCGCGATGGTGTTTCAGAACTACGCGCTCTATCCGCACATGAGCGTGGCCGAAAACATGGGCTACGCGCTGAAAATCGCGGGCGTGGACCGGGCTCAGATCGCGCAGCGCGTGAACGCCGCCGCGCAGATTCTCGAATTGCAGGCACTGTTGCAGCGCAAACCGCGCGAGCTGTCCGGCGGACAGCGTCAGCGCGTGGCAATGGGCCGTGCAATCGTGCGCGAACCGGCCGTGTTTCTGTTTGACGAACCGCTCTCCAACCTCGACGCGCGTCTGCGCGTGCAAATGCGACTCGAGATTCAGCGCCTGCATGCGCGCCTCGCCACCACGAGCCTGTATGTGACGCACGATCAGATCGAAGCCATGACGCTGGCGCAGCGCGTGATCGTGATGAACAAGGGCCACGCGGAGCAGATCGGCGCCCCGACCGAAGTGTACGAGCGGCCGGCGACCGTGTTCGTCGCGGGCTTCATCGGCTCGCCGGGCATGAATCTGCTGCAAGGCCGTGTGTCCGACGACGGTTCCACCTTCGACGTGGCCGGCAACGGTCCGCAACTGCCGCTCGCGGGCGTAGCGTCGATTGGCCGCGAAGTGGCCAGGGGCCGCGAGTGGACGCTCGGCATTCGCCCCGAGCACATGAGCCCCGGCGAGACCAATGCGCCGCACGCCACCCTCAGCGTCGATTCGTGCGAGCTGCTCGGCGCGGACAATCTCGCGCACGGGCGCTGGGGCAATCACGATGTGACAGTGCGTCTACCGCACGCGCACCGGCCGGCGGCCGGCGACGCGTTGCAGGTCGCGCTGCCCGCGCGCCATCTGCACTTCTTCGATCCGGCGAGCGGGCAGCGGGTGAACTGAACGCCGGCTTACGAACAAGAACGACAACGACAAAAACAACCACAACGACGTACCGACACCATGCACAGCCCTGGCCTTGGAACCTTGCGCAGCGGAGCCCGCGTTGCAGTAACGCTGTTGCTCGCGCTGACGTTCAGTGCGTCGTCGGCGTTCGCCTACGTCGCGCCTGGCACGACGCCCGACGAGGCCGACTTGAGCAATCACAACACCTATACCAATCGCGACGGCAACACGGTGCATGCACCGGCCCGCTCGACGTCAGGCAAAGCGCCCGAAGGCGCGACGGCCCGTTGCCGGGACGGCACCTACAGTTTCAGCCGGCACCATGGCGGAACGTGCTCGCGGCATGGCGGCGTAGCGAGTTGGCTGTAATGTCGCGAGTTCCGCGCGCAAGCTGACACCGCGCGCGCCCTGCCGCGGCGCGGTCACGTCGAAGTACAATGCAATCTGCACCCGGCCCGCGCGGGCGTCGTCGCGCCAAACCGCGTTCCACGCCGCGCCGGCCGGCGCCGGGCACTTCGCCCCGGCATGACACCGCTTACCCATCCACCCACGACTGCCCGCCCCAACGCGGCCGGCGTCGTCAACGTCTACCAAGCACACAGCAAAATGGCCCAATACGTCTTCACCATGAACCGGGTCGGCAAGATCGTGCCGCCCAAGCGTCAAATCCTGAAGGACATCTCGCTGTCGTTTTTCCCCGGCGCGAAGATCGGCCTGCTCGGCCTGAACGGCTCGGGCAAGTCCACGCTGATCCGCATCATGGCGGGGGTGGACAAGGACATCGAAGGCGAAGCCACGCCGATGCCCAATCTGAACATCGGCTATCTGCCGCAGGAGCCGCAACTCGACCCGAACAAGACGGTGCGCGAAACCGTCGCGGAAGGTCTTGGCGACGTGTTCAACGCGCAGAAGAAGCTCGACGAAATCTATGCGGCCTACGCAGAACCGGACGCCGACTTCGACGCGCTCGCCGCGGAGCAGGCCAAGTACGAAGCGATTCTCGCGACGACCGACGGCGGCAGCGCCGAACAGCAGATCGAAATTGCCGCCGACGCGCTGCGCCTGCCCGCCTGGGACGCGAAGATCGAGCATCTGTCGGGCGGCGAAAAGCGCCGCGTCGCCCTGTGCAAGCTGCTGCTCGAAAAGCCCGACATGTTGCTGCTGGATGAGCCGACCAACCACCTGGACGCGGAGTCGGTCGACTGGCTCGAGCAGTTCCTCACGCGCTTTCCGGGCACCGTCGTCGCGGTAACTCACGACCGCTATTTCCTCGATAACGCCGCCGAGTGGATTCTCGAACTGGACCGCGGCCACGGCATTCCCTGGAAGGGCAATTACAGCAGTTGGCTCGATCAGAAAGAAGAGCGTTTGAAGCAGGAGGAAGCGTCCGAGTCGGCGCGTCAGAAGGCGATCAAGAAAGAACTGGAATGGGTGCGCCAGAACCCCAAGGGCCGTCAGGCGAAGTCGAAAGCGCGTATCGCGCGTTTCGAGGAACTGAACAGCCAGGACTACCAGAAGCGCAACGAAACTCAGGAAATCTTCATTCCGGTCGGCGACCGCCTCGGCAATGAAGTGATCGAGTTCAAGAACGTCAGCAAATCTTATGGCGACCGGCTGCTGCTCGACAACGTCAGCTTCAAGGTGCCGGCCGGCGCGATTGTCGGCATCATCGGTCCGAACGGCGCGGGTAAGTCGACGCTGTTCCGCATGCTGACCGGCCGCGAACAGCCTGATTCGGGCGAGATCGTAATCGGACCGACGGTGAAGCTCGCTTACGTCGACCAGAGCCGCGATGCGCTCGACCCGTCCAAGACCGTGTTCGAGGAAATTTCCGGCGGTGCGGACGTGCTGACGGTCGGCAAGTACGAGACGCCGTCGCGTGCGTACATTGGGCGCTTCAACTTCAAGGGCGGCGACCAGCAGAAGATCGTCGGCAATCTGTCCGGCGGCGAGCGCGGGCGCCTGCATCTGGCGAAAACGCTGATTGCGGGCGGCAACGTGCTGCTGCTCGACGAACCGTCGAACGACCTCGACGTGGAAACGCTGCGCGCGCTCGAAGACGCACTGCTCGAGTTCGCCGGCTCGGTCATGGTGATCTCGCACGACCGCTGGTTCCTCGACCGGATCGCGACGCACATTCTCGCCTTTGAAGGCGATTCACAAGTCACGTTCTTCGACGGCAATTACCAGGAGTACGAAGCGGACAAGCGCGCTCGCCTTGGCGAGGAAGCTGCACGACCGAAGCGTCTGCGGTACAAGCCGATTACCCGGTAAGGTTCGCGGCTTCGGCAGCACAGAAGCGGGCCTGGAAGCAGGCTTGGAAGCCATCGCAGAAGCACGCTTAGAATTCGCCCTGCAAGCTGGCCTCGAAGGCAGCCTCCGAAACAGCCCGCTCGCCGCAAGACGAACGGGCTGTTTGCCATCCAGTCATTCTTTTCACGCATCTCAGGCGGCCGCCTTGACTTCGCGAGATGCGCAGCCACTCTTCACGGCCACGTCATACCCTCCCTAACCGCCAGAGGACGGCGCCATCGCGACACGGCACACGCATTGCTGTCCTGCGCGTGCTATACGTCGTCCGCACGGCGCGCGTGCGGCGCGCAACTCATCACAGCCACGCCGCGCATGGCGGCGACAAGACGACAAGGTGACAAGCATGGCGATGTCGAGAAGCCAACGCTGGGTCGTTGCCGCAGGCAGCGTGCTGGTGGTGCTCGTCGTCATTGCCTTCGGTCTGCTGCTCTACGCGCAGCGCGAAGTGAAAGCGCGCGTGGTGGCTGCGCTCGGGCCGCTCGGCAGCGCGCAAAGCATCGACGTCGGTTTGACCTCCGTCCATCTCACCAACGTTCTGCTCAAGCCGCCGCCCGGCTGGCCCGCCGGCGATCCATTGAAGGCCGACGAGATCATTCTCACGCCGGACATTCGCGATCTGCTCGCGCACCGTATGCACATTCGCAGCGTGGTGGTGCGCGGCTTCGACATGGCAGTGCTGCGCACGCAGAACGGCACGATCCGTTTGTTGCCAAATCTGCGTCAATCGGTGAGCAGCGCCAACGACGACGTGCGCGACGCATCCGCGAACTCCATGCCGCGCGACAAGCAGGTCGACCACATCAGCTTCGAGCAGGGGCGCTTTCATTTCTACGACATGACGGTCGGCCCGCCCGCTTACAAGGTGACGGTGAGCGACGCCAGCGCGAGTGTCGACAACATCCGTCTGCCAGCGCTCACGGAGCCGACCAACGTCGACGTGAAAGGCTCGATCAAGGGACCGTCGCACACGGGCACCGTCACCTTCAGCGGATGGATCAGGATTGCCAGCAAGGACTCGCAGACCACCAGTACGCTGCGCGGCGTGGACGTGGTGATGCTCGATCCTTACCTGGTGAAAAAGGCCGGCGCCAAGGCGCAAGTGACAGGCGGCACGCTCGACATGAACATCCAGTCGACGGTGAGCAATTACCAGTTGCACGCGCCCGGCTGGATAACGGTCCACCATCTTCAGCTAGCGGACTCCGGCAATCCGCTCGACACGTTCATGTCCATTCCGACCAAAGCCGCGGTTGCCGCGCTGAAGACGCGCAACGGCGATCTCACGCTGCACTTCGTACTCGACGGCAACTTGCGGGACCCGAAGTTTTCCGTGCAGGAGGGGCTGACGACGCGCATTGCCGCGGGGTTCGCGAAAGCGCTGGGTGTCAGCGTAGAAGGCGTGGCGAAAGGCGCGGGCGAGACCGTCAAAGGGCTCGGCAATGCCTTGAAGAATTTGCTTGGACAGTGAGCGCAAGCGGCGTCAGGCGTCCGCTGGCGAGCCGTCATGCGTGGAGCCTACGCGTGCACGCCGCTCGCGCAAGTTAGCGCAAACTTGCACGACCTCGCGCGAACCCCTCGCTACCGCGCGACTGGCGCGCTTCGCGTCAAACCGGCAGGCCCAGCGCGCGCAATTGCGCTGCGGTTTGAGCGGCGCTCGTGTGGTGCACGCCGTGCCACCCCAAGGCCGTGGCGGCTGCGGCGTTCTTCGGGTTGTCGTCGATAAAGACGAGTTCGGACGGCTGGGTGCCCGGCAGGTGCGCGTCGATCCGCTCGCGCATGGCTGCGAAGATTGCCGGATCGGGCTTCACGAGGCCCACGCGCCCGGAGACGACAATGTCGCGAAAGCGCCGCAGCACCGGATAGTTCTCCCACGCGTACGGGAACGTCTCGGCCGACCAGTTCGTCAGACCGAAGAGCGGCACTTGCGCGGCCTCGAGCTTCTCCATGATCGCCACGCCGTCTTCGAGCACGCCGGCCACCATTTCGTGCCAGCGCTCATAGAACGCGCGGATCAGGGCTTCGTGGTCGGGAAACTGCGCGACGAGTTCGGCGGTTGCCTCGACGATCGGCTGGCCGCCGTCCTGGCGCACGACCCAATCCATCGAGCACACGTGGGTGAGAAACCAGCGGCGCTCGGCTTCGTCCGGGATGAGTTGCCGGTACAGGTACTCGGGACTCCAGTCGATCAGCACGCCGCCGAAATCGAACACGACTGCCTTGATGGCCATGCGCTCTCCGTCGTTATGCGGTTAGGACTCAGACCGGCTGTGTGCGTTGCTCGAGCCACGCCAGGGCGTCGCCGGAAACATGCGGCGCAAGCCGCGTGCGCACCGTCTGGTGATAGTCGTTCAGCCACGCGCGCTCGTCCTCGCGCAGCAGCGACAGGTCGAGGCAGCGCGTGTCGATCGGGCACAGCGTGAGCGTTTCGAACCTCAGGAAGTCGCCGAATTCGGTCTGCCCGGCAGGCACGTTCAGCACCAGATTCTCGATGCGCACGCCCCACTTGCCCGGCCGATAGATGCCCGGTTCGACCGACGTGATCATGCCCTCTTCCATTGCCGTCCAAGGTTCCGCCGGCGCGTAGTGCGAGATCACTTGCGGGCCTTCGTGCACGTTGAGGAAATAGCCGACTCCGTGGCCGGTGCCGTGGCCGTAATCGGCGCCGGCTTCCCAGATCGGCGCGCGGGCGATCGCGTCGAGCATCGGCGAGCGGATGCCGCGCGGAAACGTCGCGCGCGACAGCGCCATGGTGCCCTTCAGCACGATAGTGAAATCGCGCCGCTGCGCATCGCTGATCGTGCCGATAGGCACTACCCGCGTGATGTCGGTCGTGCCGCTGAGATATTGTGCGCCGGAGTCAATCAGCAACAGGCCGTTGCCTTCGATGACCGCATGCGATTCAACAGTCGCGCGGTAGTGCGGCATCGCGCCGTTCGCATTGAAGCCGGCAATGGTCGCAAAGCTCAGCGACACGAACCCCGGACGGCGCGCGCGCGCGGCCGTCAAACGTTCGTCGACAGTCAGCTCGGTAATCGTTTCGCGGCCTAGAGCATGCTCGAACCAGGCGAAAAATTCGGCCAGCGCCGCGCCGTCCTGCTCCATGGTTGCGCGCACCTGCTGCGCTTCGGCTTCAGTCTTGCGCGACTTGAAGAAAGTGGACGGATTCACCGCCTCGACCACCTTCACCGTCGACGGCACCGACTGCAATGAGCCGTACGTGATGCGGCGCGGGTCGATCAGCAGTGTGCTGGCGGCGGGCAACGCGGCGAGCGCATCCGCTGCCTGCGCATACGGCTTCACGCTCACGCCGTCGCGCGCAAGCGCCTCGGCGAGCGCGGGCGGCACCTTGCCGTCGGCAATGAAAAGCGACGCGCTGCTCTCGCCAATCAGCGCATGTGCGACGAACACCGGGTTGAAACTCACGTCGGCACCGCGCAGATTGAGCAGCCACGCGAGGTCGTCGAGCGTGGAAATGAAGTGCCATTGGGCGCCCTTTTCCGCCATGATCCGGCGAACCTGCGCAAGCTTTTCCGCACGCGCGACGCTTGCATGCGGCGCGGCATGTTCGAACACCTGGGCATCCGGCAGCGACGGACGCTGCGGCCAGACGGCCTCGAACAGATCGAGGTCGGTGCGCAGATTCACGCCGTGCGCCGTGAGCGCCTGCGTCAGGGCGCGCGCCGCTGCGACGCCGAGCACCGCGCCGTCCACGCCGACAGTTCCGCCAGGCGCCACGTTCGCGGCGAGCCAATCGAAATGCGGGGCGGTTTGCTGGCCTCCGGTCATTTTCATCAGCTGAACGCCGCTGCCGGCCAGTTGCGCGTTGGCCTGCTCCCAGTAGCGGCTGTCTGTCCAGACGCCCGCGAAGTCGGCGGTGACGACGAGCGTGCCCGCCGAGCCGGTGAAACCGGAAAGCCATTCCCGCCCTTGCCAGCGCCCCGGCAAATATTCGGACAAGTGCGGATCCGCGGAGGGCACCAGGTAAGCAGCGACGCCTGCGCGCGCCATCGCGCTGCGCAAACTGGCCAGCCGTTCGGGAATGGATGAGGTTTGGGGAAGTCGGGCATTCATGGAAGTCACCTGCAAGTATTCATCGACGGGAAAGCAAGCCGACCGTCACGGCGACGGCGATTGTCGCGACGGCCGTGCATACAGGCCATTCGAGCGTTTCGCCGTCGTGGAAAAGACCCAGCACATTGCCGGCCATGTGGGCCACGCTGGCGCCCAGCACACCGGCCCCGAGCGCCACCCATAAGCGGGCGCGGCCCGAGCGGTTCATACGGCGCAGCGGATGCAACCACCACCCCACAAGACCAATTGCCGCGCCCAGCACAACGATTCCGGGCCAGCCCATCAGCGGGTGGCCTCGCGCAATTTCGGATTTGTCTCATGGGCGCGAGGCTCAACGACAGCTAGCATTTTTGTCTCTTTCTTAAAAGATCAGCACGGCGCTTTCCGCACAGCGGTTGAGTTTAGGGGTCGGGGTAAGGTTAGGCAAGCTGGAAGCCTTACGGAAAAGCCTGGTTCCTGGCCGTCGTCAAGTGGAACGCGCGCATGCGAATCGCCCTTATCGAGCCGGACTCGGGTCACGCCAAACTGGTCACGCGGCTGATTTTTGCCGGCGGCCACGTCTGCCAGCACTTCACCACCAGCGCGCCGTTCCTCGCGCAGGCCGCAGACCAATTCTTCGATCTGCTGATTACCGAAAACTGGGCCGGCGACCATTCTGCCGAAGACGTGATCGCGCGCGCCCGCGCCGTGCTGCCGAGCCTGCCTGTCATCGTGATGATGTCCGAGCCGCGCGAAAGCCAGATCGTCACGGCGCTTCACGCGGGCGCCGACGACTGTCTGACCAAACCGGTGCGCGGCCCCGAGATGCTCGCCCGAGTGGACGCGCTGCTGCGGCGCGCCGCCCTGCGCCGGCCGGCCAACCGCCGGCACGACGTGATCCGCGGCTATGCATTCGACGCCGCGAACTTCGCCGTCACGTTCCGGGACCGAACGGTCGCGCTCACGCCAAAGGAATTCCGCTTCGCGCTGCTGCTGTTCAGCAACCTCTCGCGGCCGGTGTCCCGCGCGCACATCATGGAAACGGTGTGGGCGCGCCGCCGCGACGTAAGGTCGCGCACCGTGGACACTCACGCGTCGCGCGTGCGCTCCAAGCTCGAATTGCGTCCGGAGAACGGCTATTCGCTTGCACCGTTGTACGGGTACGGATATCGCCTGGACGCATTCTCCACGGAAGCTGCCGTCTCCTCGGCCTGATGCCCGGCATAAGCGCAGTTGCGCGAGCGCGGCAATGTAAGAATCGAGGAAACGCTATAATATGGGGCTAAACCATAGCCCCTCAGCATGCAGCTTCTAACGATCGGAATCAATCACCACACTGCGCCTGTCGCCTTGCGCGAACGCGTGGCGTTTCCGCTCGAACAGATCAAGCCTGCACTGGACACCTTCAAAAGCGTCTGGCTCGGCACCACCGCCCGCTCGGCGCCTGAAGCGGCGATTCTTTCCACCTGCAACCGCACGGAACTCTATTGCGCGACAGATGAAGACGCCGCGCGCGAAGCCGCCATCCAGTGGTTTTCGCGGTACCACAACCTGCCGGTCGGCGAACTCGCGCCGCACGTCTATGCGCTGCCGCAGTCCGAGGCCGTGCGCCACGCGTTTCGCGTCGCCTCCGGTCTGGATTCGATGGTGCTGGGCGAGACGCAAATCGTCGGACAAATGAAGGACGCGGTGCGCACCGCGTCGGAAGCAGGCGCCCTCGGCACCTATCTGAACCAGTTGTTCCAGCGCACTTTCGCCGTCGCGAAAGAAGTGCGCAGCACGACCGAAATCGGCGCCCAGTCCGTTTCCATGGCAGCCGCCGCCGTGCGGCTCGCGCAGCGAATTTTCGACAAGGTATCGAACCAGCGCGTGCTGTTCATCGGCGCGGGCGAAATGATCGAACTCTGCGCCACCCACTTCGCCGCGCAGCAACCGCGCGAACTGGTGGTCGCCAACCGCACCGCGGAGCGCGGCATGCGCCTCGCCGAACGGTTCAACGGTCGCGCCATTCCGCTGTCGGAGCTGCCCGCGCGCATGCACGAGTTCGACATCATCGTGTCGTGCACGGCGTCCACGTTGCCGATCATCGGTCTGGGCGCGGTCGAGCGCGCGGTCAAGGCGCGCCGCCATCGGCCCATATTCATGGTCGACCTGGCCGTGCCGCGCGACATCGAACCTGAAGTCGGCAAGCTGGAAGACGTGTTTCTGTATACCGTCGACGACCTCGGCGCGATTGTCCGCGAAGGCAATGCGTCGCGCCAGGCCGCGGTGGCGCAGGCCGAAGCGATTATCGAAACGCGCGTGCAGAATTTCATGCAGTGGCTCGATGCGCGCAGCATCGTGCCCGTGATCCGCCATATGCACACGCAAGCCGACGTGCTACGCCGGGCCGAGGTCGAACGCGCGCAGAAAATGCTCGCGCGCGGCGACGATCCGGCCGCCGTCATCGAAGCGCTCTCGCAAGCGCTCACCAACAAGCTGATCCACGGTCCCACCCATGCGCTGAACCGCGCGAGCGGCGAGAACCGTGACACGCTCATCGAACTGCTGGGCGGCTTCTATAAACACTCCGGTTCCACGGAGCGTTAGCGGCGCCCGCGCCGCCTGTTTGCGCCGCCCGCCGCGGCCGCGCAGTGGTCCGCCACATGCTTCTGTCCCGGGCATCCGCCCATTTTTCTGGTTGCCGTCCTTGCCGGAGTCCGCTCCGATACCCGCCCGATGAAAACGAGCATGCAACACAAGCTCGACCAGCTGACTACGCGGCTGGCCGAACTGAACGACCTGCTGAGCCGAGAGGACATCACGTCGAACCGCGACCAATATCGCAAGCTCACGCGTGAACACGCCGAGCTCGGCCCCGTAGTCGAACAATACGCGCTTTGGCGTCAGGCCATGCACGACGCCGCGACCGCGCAGGAACTGCTGGCGGACGCGTCCATGCGCGAGTTCGCGGAAGAGGAAATTCGCGCCGCGCGTGAGCGCATGGAACAGCTCGGCGGCGAACTGCAGACCATGCTGCTGCCGAAAGATCCCAACGACGACCGCAACATCTTCCTCGAAATTCGCGCCGGCACGGGCGGCGACGAGTCCGCCCTCTTTGCCGGCGACCTGCTGCGCATGTACCTGCGCTATGCCGAGCGCAACCGCTGGCAAGTCGAGATGATGTCGGCGAGCGAATCGGACCTGGGCGGCTATAAGGAAGTGATCGTGCGAATCGCCGGCGAAGCCGCGTATTCGAAGCTGAAGTTCGAGTCCGGCGGACATCGCGTGCAGCGAGTGCCGGCAACCGAAACGCAAGGCCGCATTCACACGTCCGCCTGCACGGTGGCGGTCATGCCGGAGGCCGACGAAATCGGCGAAGTCGAAATCAATCCGGCCGATCTGCGCATCGACACGTTCCGCGCATCGGGCGCGGGCGGCCAGCACATCAACAAGACGGATTCGGCGGTGCGGGTGACGCATTTGCCGACGGGCATTGTCGTCGAATGTCAGGACGACCGCTCGCAGCACAAGAACAAGGACCGTGCGCTGAAGGTGCTCGCAGCGCGCATCAAGGACAAGCAGTCGCACGAGCAACAGGCGAAGGAAGCCGCGACGCGCAAGAGTCTGATCGGCTCCGGCGACCGCTCGGAGCGGATTCGCACCTACAACTTCCCGCAAGGGCGTCTGACAGACCACCGGATCAATCTGACGCTGTATCGTCTCGACGCCATTATGGACGGCGACCTCGACGAGCTGATCGGGGCGCTCGTCACCGAACATCAGGCCGAGTTGCTGGCGTCGCTCGGCGACGCGGATTAAGCGCCGATGACCCCGTCCACGCCGGCCGATCGCGACCAGGCGGCCACGCCCGCCGCATTGTTGCGCGCGTCGCCGCTGCCGCCGCTCGAAGCGCGGATTCTGCTCACGCATGTGCTCGGCTGGCGGCAAACGCAGTTGATTACGCGCGCGGACGAAGCGCTCGAGAGCGCCTGTGTCGAGCGCTATCTCGCGTTGCAGGCAAGGCGCGTGGCAGGCGAGCCGGTGGCGCAACTGGTGGGCGTGCGCGAGTTCTTCGGGCTTGAATTCGAGGTCACGCCGCATGTGCTGATTCCGCGGCCGGAGACCGAATTGCTGGTCGAAACGGCACTCGCGGCAATGGAAAATCTCGCGCGCCCGCGCGTGCTCGATCTGGGCACCGGCACGGGCGCGATTGCGGTGGCCATCGCGGCCATGCGACCGGACGCGCGAGTCAGCGCACTGGACCGTTCGGCGGAAGCACTCGACGTCGCCGCGCGCAACGCCGCCCGCCTGCTCGACGCGAAGCGGCCCGGCGACGCCGTGACGTTCATGCAAAGCGACTGGTACGGCTCGCTGGAGAGCACGCTGCGCTTTGACGTAATAGTCAGCAACCCGCCGTACATTGCGAGCGGCGATCCGCATCTCACGCAAGGCGATTTGCGCTATGAGCCGCGCGGCGCCCTCACCGACGAAGCCGACGGCCTCAGCGCAATCCGTGCGATCGTGGCCGGCGCGCCTGCGCGACTTGCCCCTCAGGGCGTGCTGTGGATGGAGCACGGCTACGATCAGGCGCAAGCGGTCCGCGCACTTCTGACAGCGCAAGGTTTCGCTGACGTCGGATCCAAGCGCGACCTTGCCGGCATAGAACGCATCAGCGGCGGGCGGCTCGCCGGCTGAGCACGCGCGCCGACACGCCACCTGGCTGCCAGACACCCGCCCGCCCGGCAACAGTCCAAGCTAGCGGATCAACAAACCGTCCGCCGGCCGATGCGAGCGAAATCCGCTATCATTTCAGCTTATTCCCTACACATACGGAACCGCAAGGTCAGTCATGGATACGCAACAACGCATCAAGCAAATCGTCGACGAAAACAACGTCGTGCTCTTCATGAAGGGCAACGCCCAGTTCCCGATGTGCGGCTTCTCGGGCCGCGCCATCCAGATCCTGAAGGCCTGCAACGTGTCGGACTTCAAGACGGTCAACGTGCTGGAAGACGACGAAGTCCGCCAGGGCATCAAGCAGTTCTCGAACTGGCCGACCATTCCGCAGCTTTATGTGAAGGGCGAATTCGTCGGCGGCTCGGACATCATGATGGAAATGTACGAATCCGGCGAACTTCAGCAGCTGTTTGCTGCGGCCTGATCGTCCCCCGCATAGCTGCTTGCTGAACACCGTAAGGCGCCGCCCGCCATGGAAACACGCGCTGCGGCGCCACGCCGTCTGATTGTCGCGATAACAGGCGCGACCGGCGCCATTTACGGCATCCGTTTGCTGCAGACGCTGCGCAAGCTGGGCGGCGTCGAAAGTCACCTGCTGATTTCCAGCGCCGGCTGGCTCAACATCCAGCACGAACTCAAGCTCGGTAAAGAAGACGTGCATCCGCTCGCGGACGTCGTGCATTCGGTGCGCGACGTCGGCGCGAGCATCGCATCGGGTTCCTTCGCGACCGACGGCATGATCGTCGCGCCGTGTTCGATGAAGACGCTCGCCAGCATTGCGCACGGTTTCGCCGACAACCTCATCACCCGGGCCGCCGATGTCACGCTCAAGGAGCGCCGCCGGCTCGTGCTGCTCGTGCGCGAAACGCCGCTGAACCTCGCGCATTTGCGCAATATGACAGCGGTGACCGAAATGGGCGGCGTGATTTTTCCGCCTCTGCCTGCTTTTTACAACCAGCCGACCAGCATCGACGAGATGGTCGACCACACGGTCGCGCGCGTGCTCGATCTGTTCGCGCTCGGCCCGGCACTGTCCCCGGCGTGGTCCGGGCTGCGCGGTGCGGAAGGCTAGCGGTGGCCGTGCGAGCCTGTGGGCAGCGCCACTGGCAGCGCTGAACGAGTCCGCCCCACGGCCGAGATTACCAACTGTCGGAAGACAATCAATTCCGCTTTAGCCCGTTTATCAAACAGCGGTGCGACTCTATAGTGGCAGCAACCGAACTTCCGATCGTGCCTCACGGGCGCGTCGCTGCCATGAACCGCTTGCCTTCGCTTTTCCTTTCCCACGGCGCGCCGACGCTGCCGATTGACCCGTCGCTGCCGTCCGCCGAATTCGCGGCGCTGAGCGCGAACTTGCCGCGTCCCGAGGCCGTCCTCATGCTTTCGGCACATTGGGGCACCGCTCAGCCTGTCGCCAGCACATCCGCGGAGCCCGAGACCATCCACGACTTTTACGGGTTTCCGCGTCAGCTCTATGAGATCCGGTATCCAGCGCCGGGCGCGCCCGATGTCGCGCGGCGTGCAGCCGTGCTGCTCCGTGACAGCGGCCTGCACGCAGACGCGCAGCCGCACGGGCTCGATCACGGCGCGTGGGTGCCGATGCTGCTGATGTTTCCCGATGCCGACGTGCCCGTCGCACAGTTGTCGATTCAGCCTCACCTCGACGCGGAGCATCATTTTCGCGTCGGCCGCGCGCTGCGCTCGTTAAGTGACGAAGGCGTGATGGTAATCGGCTCGGGCCAGATCACGCACAACCTGCGCGCCGCGGATTTTTCCGCGCGGCCCGAAGATGCCGATCCGCGCGTCGCCGAATTCACCGACTGGTTTGAAGCAAAGCTTGCCGCGCGCGACATCGACGCGCTGCTCGACTATCGCCGCCAGGCGCCGCATGCGGTGCTGATGCACCCAACCGACGAGCATCTGCTGCCGGTCTTCGCGGCCCTCGGCGCCGCCGACGACGATTACTCGCTGGCAATTCAATCGCTAGGCACTTATCAGCGTGCGCTCGCGATGACCAACTACGTGTTCGGCAACGCCTGAGCGCCGACCGGCATTCTGCTCAATCGCAAACAAAAAGCCCGCCTGAGCAAGCGCTCAGGCGGGCTTTTCAGCATGCGGCCAGGTGTCATGACCCGGCCCGCGGGCGCCTCAATGCGCGCCCATACCCTCGAGAACTTCGTCGTGCGTCTGACGCTCGTCCAGATACTCGGAGCGGTAGCCGCTATGAACACCCCAGTAATAGAAGACGAGCGAGAACGCGATCACCACCAGCATGTCCCAGCCGTACGGCAGCAGCCCGTGGCCGCCGAATTCCTTGCTGCCGATCAGCGACAGGAGCGCCATCACCGGCAGATAGGCGACCAGCCACCATGCGGCCTTCAGGTCGCGGCCCCAGCCGCCGAAGCCCGACTTGGCCTGGAAGTAGAAGTACACCGGCAGCGCGACAACCATCAGCAGAATGATTTCACCTGTCAGCGGCCATTTGGCCCAATACAGGATAAGCGACGCGCACACGAACGCGAACGGCGCGATCACCTGCATGCCCGGAATATGCAGCGGACGCTCGAGGTCCGTCGCCGCGCGGCGCAGCGCCATCAGACTGATCGGGCCGGTCAAATACGAGATCACGGTCGCGACCGAAATAACGGCTGCGAGCGAGCTCCATCCGCGGAAAAAGAACAGGAAGATGAACGAAACCAGCAGGTTGAACCACATGGCCGGGCGCGGCACGCCGTAGAACGGATGCACGCTGCCGAAAATCTTCGGCATGGTGTTGTTGCGCTCCATTGCGTAGATCATGCGCGTGGTGGTCGCCATGTAGGTCGTGCCGGTGCCGCTCGGGCTCACGAAGGCGTCGATGTAAAGCAGAATTGCCAGCCAGTTCAGGTTCAGCGCGACGGCCAGTTCTGCGAACGGCGAAGCGAAGTTGAAGTGGCTCCAGCCCTTCATCACGTCGCTCGGGCTCACCGCGCCGATGTACGCGACCTGCAGCAGCACGTAGATGACGAGCGCGAGCAGAATCGAGCCGATTACCGCGAACGGCACGCTCTTCGCCGGATTGCGTGCCTCGCCGGCCAGGTTGATCGGGCTCTGGAAGCCGTTGAACGCAAACACGATGCCGCTCGTCGCGACCGCAGTCAGCACAGCCGACCAGCCGTACGGTGCGAAGGTGCTCACTTCGCCGAAGTTTTCCTTGTGAAAACCGGTCAGCATCAGGCCCAGGATCGTCGCGCCCGGAATCAGGAACTTGAAGATCGTGATCGCCGAATTAGCGCGCGCGAACAGCTTCACGCCCCAATAGTTCAGCAGGAAGTAAATGATCACGAGGGCCGCTGCGAGGAGCAGCCCGTTGGTGGTTAGCGCTTCGTGGACAAACAACTCATGCGCCCAAGGATACTCCCACGTGCTCATGTATTGAATGGATGCCTCAGCCTCGATCGGAATCACGGAAACGATGGCGATCCAGTTGGCCCATGCGCTGATGAAGCCCACCAGTGCGCCGTGCGAATAGCGCGCGTAGCGCACCATGCCGCCCGATTCCGGGAACATCGCGCCCAGCTCCGCGTAGGTCAGCGCAATGGCGAGAATCACCACCGCACCGATGATCCACGCGCAGATCGACGCCGGACCCGCGATTTTCGCGGCCTTCCACGCGCCGAACAGCCAGCCGGAGCCGATAATCGAACCTAGGCCGGTCAGCATAAGTGCGAACGGCCCGATGTTCCGTTGTATAGAACTTTTCACGTCTTCTCCTGTTTCAGAACCCATGCGAGACCCCGGGACGTGCGCTTACGGCGCTAAAACGGGTGACGCGCATGCATGCGCGGCGGTTAGCGCTGCTGGTGCAACCGCCGCGGGCGCGTAGTTTAACGGTTGCACCCGCCCCCTGCGGCGAAATAAGGGTTCTCCCTAGCAAAAAAACAGCTCTCTCCGCAAGCTTTGTAAGCAACTTTTTGGGGCGCTATCGCGAATTTTTGTAAAGTTGAGGGTCGAGTGTTGACCTTCTCCTGAAATCGCCGTATAACGTTCGGGCAGGATTTCAAGCGGCGAGTGAATTGGTCTTTCGTAGTTCGCCCATCAACGGTACTCCGGTTGGTCCCATTACCCCCTTCCTTGATTTTCATGCACCCATTGGGCTTCGGCCTTATTCACCATCTTTAGGAACAAGTAATATGGAAACCGGTACCGTCAAGTGGTTCAATGACGCAAAGGGCTTTGGCTTCATCACCCCGGACGGCGGCGGCGAAGATCTGTTCGCGCATTTCTCGGAAATCCGTACGGAAGGCTTCAAGACGCTGCAAGAGAACCAAAAGGTCACGTTTGAAGTGAAGACGGGCCCGAAGGGCAAGCAAGCAGCTAACATCAAGCCGGTGTAAGCGCTACGCTGCTTCCTTCTGGACGCAAAAAACCCCGCCTCGGCGGGGTTTTTTTATCCGTTGACACTGCGCGCCGTGATTAACTTCGCAGTACGCGAGCGATAAGTGGCACTTATCCGAATACGCGCCGCGCGTGAATGCCGAGTCCCGTCGCCACACTGGCGAGCCGATCGCCGAAAACCGCTTCCGCATCCGGAAATGCCGCTGCCAGCGCGCCAGAGAGAAACGCGAGGCCGGTCGAGCCGCCCGTGAAGTAAATCGCGCTCACGTCGCCAATTGGAACGCCGGCTGCGCGCACCGTGTCGCGCGCGGCGGCCACGATGCGGCGCGTCTCTTCCTGTCCCGCCTCGACGAGCTGCGCCTCGTCGAATGCAAGGCGCAGATCGTCTTCCACTTCGTCAAGATCGATCACCGTCTCGCCGCCCGCGGCGACGCCAATCTTCGCCTCTTCCGCGTGCGCCGCGAGCGCATGGCCGAGGCGTCGCTCGACCACGCGCATCAGCCGGTCGTGGTGCTTGACCTCGGTGAACAAATGGCGCATCAAGGCGAGTTCACTCACGCGCTTCGGCGCATAGACGGTGTTGATCAGATGCCAGGTCGCGAGGTCGAAATACACCCGGTTGGGAATTTCACGGCCTTCGGGATCGAGCGACTGATAACCGAGTTCGCGCAGGATGGTCGCGAGTTCTACGCGGCGGTCGAAGTCGGTTCCGGCGACGTGCACGCCGTGATGAGCCAGCACGTCGTCCTTGCGCTCGACGCGCTGCATCCGCTCGGGCCCGACTCGCACCAGCGAGAAGTCCGACGTGCCGCCGCCGATGTCGGCAACCAGCACGAGCCCCTCCTGCGTCAGGCGCGATTCGTAGTCGAAAGCGGCCGCGATCGGCTCGTACTGGAAGCGAACGTCGCGCAATCCCACCGCGCGCGCCGCTGTTTCAAGCTGTTTTTGCGCCATCTGATCGGCGCGCGGGTCGTCGTCGACGAAAAAAACCGGGCGACCCAGCACCGCCCGCTCAATCGGCGCCCCCGCGCTTTTTTCGGCGGAACGCTTCAGATGGTCTAGGAAAATCGCGATGACGTCTGTGTACCTGATTGCGGTGCCGTCGCCGAGATCGGTCGAATTTTCGGCGAGCGGCGAGCCGAGAATGCTTTTCATCGAACGCATCAGCCGGCCGTCGAAACCGTCGATATAGGCGGCGAGCGCCGCGCGCCCGAACTCGCGGGTGTCTTCGTCGGTGTTGAAAAACACCGACGTCGGCAGCGTCGTGTAGGCACCTTCGACCGGTGCGAGCTTGAGCGCCACGCCGTCTGGAACGGCGACGGCGGAGTTGGAAGTACCGAAGTCAATCGCGCAATAGGTCATGGCAGGAATCGCCGCTCACGGCTGGCGCGCTCAGGTAGGGGGAGCGGCTTTGTATCACGAAAGCCGGACCAGCATCAACTTGCCAATCGAGCGGCGGAACGCAAAGGAAGCGCTGCCGCTGCGGTACGCAACTTGCTGGCGTGGGCTATTCGAGCCCCGCATTCCAACGACTCAGGAGACCACCAGCAATGAGCGCGCCGCCTGCCGCCGACGTCGAGCGAAACACTGCCGGGATCGTCGAAACCGACTTGCCGTCGCGGCTCGACCGCCTGCCTTGGGGACGCTTTCACACGCTGATTGTCGTCGCGCTGGGCGTGACCTGGCTGCTCGACGGACTGGAAGTGACGCTCGCCGGTGCGGTCGCGAGCGCGTTGAAGTCGAGCCCGACGCTGCGGTTCACCAACGCGGAGGTGGGGCTCGCCGGCAGCGCCTACATTGCCGGTGCGGTGCTCGGCGCGCTCGGTTTCGGCTGGCTCACCGACCGGCTCGGCCGGCGCAAGCTCTTCTTCATCACGCTCGCGCTCTATCTGGCCGCCACCGCCGCGACCGCCGCGTCGTGGAATCTGGCCAGCTTTCTATTGTTCCGCTTTCTGACCGGCGCGGGCATCGGCGGCGAATACACGGCGATCAACTCGACGATCCAGGAGTTCACGCCGCCTCGCGTGCGCGGCTGGATCGACCTCGCGATCAACGGCACGTTCTGGGTCGGCGCGGGGCTGGGCGCGGCGGGCTCGCTCATCCTGCTCAATCCGAATCTGCTGCCGGGCGACTGGGGCTGGCGCGCGTGCTTTTTCATTGGCGCGGTGCTCGCCTTGACCGTGCTGCCCATGCGCATCTGGGTGCCTGAAAGCCCGCGCTGGCTGCTCACTCACGGCGGCGAGCGCGACGCACGGGCAATAGTTGAAGGAATCGAAACGCGCTTTCGCAGCGAAGGCCACGTGCTATCTGCCGACGGCCTCACGCGTCTGCGTCTGCGGGCGCGCGAACACACGCCGCTGCGCGAGGTGTTCCATACGCTTTTCAATCTGCACCGGCGGCGCGCGCTGGTAGGCCTTTCGCTGATGACCGCGCAGGCGTTTTTCTACAACGCGATTTTCTTTACCTACGCGCTGGTGCTGACGGATTTTTATGGCGTGCCTGGCGAGCACATCGGCTGGTATCTGCTGCCTTTCGCGCTCGGCAATTTTCTGGGTCCGCTCTTACTGGGCCGTCTTTTCGACGTGATCGGGCGGCGCAAGATGATCGCGTCGACTTACGGCATGTCGGCCATCCTGCTGACGGCAAGCGGCTATCTGTTCCAGCAGCACATGTTGACCGTTGTTACGCAGACGGTCGCGTGGATGGTGATTTTCTTCTTCGCGTCAGCCGCGGCGAGTTCGGCTTACCTCACGGTGAGCGAATCGTTTCCGCTCGAAATCCGCGCGCTCGCCATCGCCGTGTTCTACGCGTTCGGCACGGCGCTGGGCGGAATCGCCGGACCCGCATTCTTCGGACGGCTGATTGACACGCATCAGCGCAGCGAGGTGTTTTCGGGCTATCTGGTCGGCTCCGCGCTGATGCTCGCGGCAGCGGTGATCGCGGCGATCTGGGGCGTGGACGCGGAGCGCAAGTCCCTGGAGCATGTGGCCGCACCGCTTTCGAGCGTGGCCGACGACGACCTGCTTTGACGCGCCCAAACAAAAACGCGCGGCCGCTTCGCTGCGCCGCGCGTCCTGCTGCCGGCATGCGCCAGCTCGAAGCCGCTTACAACGCCTTCTTCCAGCCCCCGCCGTATGCAATTTCCGCCAGCGGCAGACGCTGGCGCGCCGACTTCTCGCGCTCGCGCAGAACCGGGTCGAGCTTGTCGACGTCGCCGTAATGACCGAGCGAAATCATTGCGATGGGTTCGACGTCGTTCGGCAGGTCGAAAGCCGTGCGCAACGCGTTCTGGTCGAAACCGCTCATCTGATGCGCGGCGAGGCCGAGTGCATGCGCCTGCAACACCAGCGCCATCGCGGCGGCGCCGGCGTCGTATTGCGCACAGCGGTTCACTTCGCCCTTGGCCGTGCGCGTTTGGGTAGTCACGGCGATCAGCACGGGCGCGGGCGCATTCCAGCCCTGGTTGAACGGCACGAGGGTAGCGAACGCCTGCTTGAATGCGACTTCATCGACGCTGCGGTCAAACACGATAAAGCGCCACGGCTGTGCGTTATACGACGACGGCGCCCAGCGTGCCGCCTCCAGCACGGCGTGCAGATTCTCGCGGCTAACCGGCTCGCTCGAATAGGCGCGCGGGCTCCAGCGGCCGGCAATCAGATCGTGAATGGCAACTTCGGTTGGGGCAGGTTTCTGGGTCATGCTCTTCTCTCGGTGGAAATTCGTGATCGCGGGCGACTGCCCGGGGTCACATAGCATACCCAAGGTTCGGCGTGCCTGCTGTGCGAAGCCCGCGGTTCATTTGTGCGTAGTGTGGAAAGACGCGAGCGCTATTGCTGCGCGTCTTTCCCGGCCTCGCGCTAGATGGCTTGCGGCTCCGGCACCTTGGCGGGCCGGTTGATCCGCAGAACGATCACCGCCGCAACGAGGCACAGGCCGCCAGAAATCATCGACGCCACCGTGTAGGTGCCGAGGCTCGCGCGCAGCATGCCCGCGCCAAGCGCCGCGAACGCGGCACCCAGTTGGTGCCCGGCCACCACCCAGCCGAACACGACCGGCGCGGACTCCTTGCCGTAGACGTCCGTGGCAAGACGCACGGTCGGCGGCACCGTGGCGATCCAGTCGAGCCCATAGAACACGGCGAACAGCGGCAGCCCGAAGAAGTCGATGCCGAACGCGTGCGGCAGATACATCAGCGACAGGCCGCGCAATCCGTAATACCAGAACAGCAGCACGCGGCTGTTGAAGCGGTCCGACAGCCAGCCGGAGAGCGTCGTGCCGAACAGATCGAAGATACCCATCGCCGCGAGCAGCGACGCGCCCTGCACTTCCGTCATGCCGTAGTCGCCGCACATCGCTATCAGATGGGTGCCCACGTAACCGTTCGTGCTCGCGCCGCAGATAAAGAAGCTGAAGAACAGCAGCCAGAAATCGCGCGTCTTGCTCGCCATGGCGAGCGTACCGAATGCAATGGCAAGTGGATTCTGCTTCGTGGCGGTGGGCGCCAGGGGCGCGTCGTGCGCTTCGCCGTACGGACGCAGTTGCACGTCCGCCGGGCGCTCGGGCAGCAGGAACGCCACCAGCGGCAGGACGACCGCAGCGGCCGCCGCAACCACCCATACCACCTGACGCCAGCCGTAATGCTCGGCGATGGCCGCGAGCATTGGCAGAAACACCAGCTGGCCGGTCGCCGAACTCGCCGTGAGAATGCCCATGACGAGCCCGCGATGCGTGGTGAACCAGCGCGTTACCACGGTCGCCGACAAGGACAGCGCCGCGACGCCCGTTGCGCCGCCAACCATCACGCCCCAGACGAGGATCATCTGCCAAGGCTGCGTCATCAGCGACGACAGCGCGACGCCCGCCGCCATGGTGCCCAACGCGACGAGCAACGTCGGCCGCACGCCGAAACGCTGCATGGCCGCCGCCGCGAACGGCCCCATCAGACCGTAAAGGGCGATGTTCACCGAGATTGCGAGAGAAATGGTCGCCCGGCTCCAGCCGAACTGGTGCTCGAGCGGCACCATCATCACACTCGGCGTGGCGCGCGTGCCGGCCGCCGCAAGCAACACCAGAAACACGACGGCGACCGTCAACCAGCCGTAGTGAAAGCGCCTGCCTATCAATTTTGCTGCCCAGTTCATCGGCTCTCCTCTTGTTGGATGCGAGCACCCGTGCCGTTCATACTATTACCGTTTCCGTAAAGGACTTGTGACAGATCAGTCACAATGAGTGTTGCGATGCTAGTTACCGATCGGTAACATGTCAAGACGTCGATCAGATTCGATGGAAATCAGGGGTTGTTAATGTCTGAAAGCGAAACGTCCAGGCGCGCCGGCTCGCGGGCTGCGTCAAGGTCCGCACCGGCCAGCCGGCGCGCGCGCGGCGCGCATACATCCGGGCCGGAAGCGCAGCAGCATCTGCTGCGCGCCGCGGCCGAGCTGTTCTACCGCGAAGGGGTGCGCGCGGTCGGCGTGGATGCGGTGGTCGAGCGCGCCGGCGTCAATAAAATGAGCCTGTACCGCCAGTTTTCGTCGAAAGACGATCTGGTCATGGCGTATCTGGAGCACAAGGACGCGCAGTTTTTTGGCTACGTCGAGAAAAGTTTCGCCAAACATCCCGCCGACCCGAAGCGTCAACTGCAGCAATATTTCGACGACCTGGCCGCGCGGGCATCGCTGGAAGGCTACCGGGGCTGTCCCTTTGTGAATGTCGCGGTGGAGTTCGCCGACACCGAACACGCCGCCCGGCAATTCGTGTTTCGCAACAAGGAGCGGCTGCTGGCCCGTCTGACAGAACTCGCGACGGCAGCCGCTGCCGACGATCCCGAGATGCTTGCCAATTCGCTGGCGCTGTTGATAGAGGGCGTGTACGCGGCGAGTCAGACTTACCGCGCCGGTTCAGGGCCCGTGCTCGCCGCGCCGAAGGTGGCTGCCCAACTGATCGCGGCCGCGTGTGGGGGGAAGGTGGAGCGTTAGTGTTTTTCGGCTTGGCCGCGGCTTTGTCGGCTTTGTCGGCGTGCCGGTTTTTTCGGCGTGCCGGCTTTTTCGGCGCGCCGGCGCGAGTGCAGCCGGCCGTTCCGCCGCAGCCGGCACTCCCGCACCCGCTGTTACAATGACGATTTGCCTGTCGCGCCGCCTGCCATGCCGTTGTCCGCCCAATTGCACGATGCTGTCGTTGCCGCCACCCGTCACTGGCTGACTGAAGCCGTGATCGGGCTCAATCTGTGTCCGTTCGCGAAAGCCGTCCACGTGAAGGGGCAAATTCGCTACGCGGTTAGCGAAGCGACTGATCTGGAAGGCGTGCTCGCCGATCTTGAAACGGAGCTGAACGCCTTGGTCGCCGCGGACCCGGCCGCCGTGGACACGACGCTGCTAATCCTGCCGCAAGCGCTGCCTGATTTTCTCGACTATAACGACGCGCTCTTTTTCGCGGAGCGAATGCTGAAACAGCTTCGCCTGGAAGGCATTATTCAGATTGCGAGCTTTCACCCGTCGTATCAGTTCGAAGGCACAGAACCCGACGACATCGAAAATTACACGAATCGCGCGCCGTATCCGATATTGCATTTACTCAGGGAAGACAGCATTGAACGCGCGGTTCAGGCTTTTCCCGACGCCGAGGCGATTTATGAGCGCAATCAGGAAACGCTGCGCAAAATCGGCCTTGCCGGCTGGAACAAACTAATGAAGGGCTAGTTCACGCAATTCCTACCATTACGCGGAAACGAAAAACCGCTCTTTCAGTTCCTCGATACCCAGTGTGTGCATCACTTCGTTGAGCCGCTCAGCAGGGCGCCTGCGCGGCAAGTCCTTGAACTGCGCGATGATGAGCTCGTTTTTCATCGAATGCTCCCAGCCGACGAGCTCCGTTACGCTCACCTGATAACCGTGCGCTTCCAATTGCAGACAGCGCAGCACATTCGTGATCTGGCTGCCGAATTCGCGCGTGTGCAACGGATGCCGCCAGATTTCCGTCAACGCATTACTCAGCGATTTACTTTTGTTTTGACGTAAAACGCCCGCCACTTCCGCCTGGCAACATGGCACGACCACAATGTATTTCGCCTTCTTCTCAAGAGCGAAGCGGATGGCGTCGTCGGTGGCGGTGTTGCACGCGTGCAGCGCGGTAACAATATCAATCTGCGCGGGCAGGCGCTCCGACGTAATCGAATCCGCTACCGAGAGATTCAGAAACGACATTCCCTTGAAGCCAAGCCGCGCCGCCAGCTCCTGCGAGCGGGCCACCAGTTCTTCGCGTGTTTCAATGCCGTAAATGTGCGACGCCCCACCCGCGGCATCCTGAAACTCCTTGAAGAACAGGTCGTACAGGATAAAACCTAGATATGACTTGCCCGCGCCGTGGTCGACGAGGGTCACCGCGCCCTTCTCGTCCTTCAGGTCCTTGAGCAGGGGCTCGATGAACTGGAACAGATGGTAGACCTGCTTCAGCTTGCGGCGGCTATCCTGGTTCATCTTGCCGTCGCGTGTCAGGATGTGCAGTTCCTTGAGCAACTCGATGGACTGGTTCGGACGGATTTCGTGAGTTTTGCTGGACATCGTGGGGAGCCGTCGGCATTTGCAGCGCGAACGTGCGTCAGGTGACGGATAAAAACAAAAGTTGCTGCCAGTTTACCCAAACGGCGGCCCGCTCACCGAAGAGACCGCGAAAACCGGCAAGAAGCGGCGTATTCCTGGAACACTTCCTGCTGTTTCCAGGCACGACGAGGAGCTCGGCGCGCGCGAGAGAACCGTTTCGCGCCGCCAGGGTCCCAAGAGCGTAGACAGGGTGCCCATAACAACAGGCTGTCGGCCGTGCTCGACACGCACGGCCCCGATGCATGTGGGGAGGACGGCTCCGTAACACGAGCCGAACGTTACGTAACCGGCAGCGCGCCGCGATTTCTACTGGATGCGCGCCCGGACAATAGAAGAGGCAGCAATGGATACGGTACCCAACGGAAACGTCGAACAGAAGTTCCAGGAAATGATGGCCAAGCTCACCGCCATGCCCGCCTGGACCGAAAAGCAGCAACTGGAACTGGAGATGGCCCGCGACATCTCCACGGAAATGCTTCGTCTTGCCGAGGTCATGCGCGACGGCAGCGTCGACATGGAAACCTGCCTGACGCTGCTCAAATACGCCAAGGTGCTGGACTTCGTGATGACCACGCTGGCCTCGCGGCGCGACATCAAACCACAAACGCTGCGCGTCATCTTCAAGCTCGCCGGCCTGAAGGTCGACGAAGCGTATCCAACCTGAGACTGCGGGCCACGCGGCCAGACGTCCACCTCACGCCGCCACGCGCGCGAGCGGTCAAGCGCCGCTCGTCGTCCTCGCGAGTCCGCGCGGTGGCTTTTGTCCCGGCGTACCGCTGTCTGGAGCCGGAGCTTGGCTCGCAGACTCGCGTTCAGGGCTGGAATCCCGACTCACATGCGCGGCGCTTCCACCGGCGGGGTGCCTTCGTGAAAGAGCGTGCGCAATTGCGAGCGCAATTCCGGCGAATCCTCATGTTTGTGCACACTTACCGCATGCTGAACGGCTGCGTCGAGCAGTTCGTCCTCGCTGTCGGCAGATAGCGCGACCGTGCAGTTCATCTCGCTCGGGAACTCGCGGCAGTCAATGTAATGGCGGGTCATGGCAGTCTCCTTGATCGTATGCGGGGCCGTCCTCGCGCGACATCATGCGCGAGCCTGTGGCTCGTCCGCCGTGCCAGCGCACGCGGTACAACAAAGAGTTGGCAAGTCGGATCGAGGCGGGGACGACGCGAGATGCGCCCGATGGACGGTGTGCAAAAATTATAGTTCGCCATGCTGACTAACCCAGCGGCAAGCCGCTACCGCCGCGCGGCTGAAGGCGCCGAAACTTGGGGTTCTTGCGTCGGCGGCGGCGCACGGCGGTTTGCTCCGCGCTTCGTGCGGTGTGAAAATAGCGGCGCTTCGCAGCGCCGGCTCCGCTCCGTTCAGCCCTTGTCCGCGTTCCGCGCCGGTTGGCCGCCAGTCGCGGCGGCGCGCCCCGCCTTTTCGCTCATCCACAGGCCCGCATGTCATCTTCGTTTGATTCCGCCCGCGTCGCCGTCATCGGCGGCGGAC
The DNA here is from genome assembly GCF_000472545.1 of Burkholderia sp. WSM2232. Lineage (GTDB taxonomy): Bacteria > Pseudomonadota > Gammaproteobacteria > Burkholderiales > Burkholderiaceae > Paraburkholderia. The sequence goes on from NZ_AWZV01000021.1 coordinate 53,209, forward strand.
CCGCCGGCCTGATGGCCGCCGAGGCGCTTTGTCTGCAAGGCGTGCAGGTCGACGTCTACGACGCCATGCCTTCCGTCGGCCGCAAATTCCTGATGGCGGGCAAGGGCGGCATGAACATCACGCATTCCGAGCCGCTCGAGCCGTTTCTCGACCGTTACGGTTCGCGTCGCGAAGCGCTGGCGCCGCTTGTCGAAGCATTTGGGCCGGACGCGTTGCGCGCCTGGTTGCGCGGGCTCGGTGTGGAAACCTTTGTCGGCAGTTCCGGACGCGTGTTTCCAACCGACATGAAGGCCGCGCCCATGCTGCGCGCATGGCTGCATCGGCTGAGGGAAGGCGGAGTGCGCTTTCATATGCGGCACAAGTGGCACGGCTGGAGCAGCGCGGGGCAGGACAAAGCGGCCGGCGCATCCACTCGCGGCGCGCAGTTCCTGCGTTTCGCGACACCGGATGGCGAACGGCTCGTCGCTGGCGACGCCGTCGTGCTCGCACTCGGCGGCGCAAGCTGGCCGCGGCTCGGTTCCGACGCGAGTTGGGTGCCGCTGATCGCCTCGCGTGGCGTGCCGGTTTGTCCGCTGCAACCGGCGAACTGCGGCTTCGATGCAGAGTGGAGCCCCTATCTGCGCGAGCGTTTTGCGGGCGAACCGGTGAAGTCTGTCGCCATTTCACTGACCGGCGTAGACGGAAAAGTCCACAATCGACAAGGTGAAATAATTCTGACCGAAACGGGTCTTGAAGGCAGTCTGATCTATGCACTTTCGGCGCCGATTCGCGAGCGGATTCTCGCTGACGGCGAGCTCACCATTTCGCTAGACCTGGCGCCAGGCCTGGCGCTGGAGCGGGTGGTCGCGGAAGTTGCCAGACCGCGCGGCTCGCGTTCGATATCGAGTCACCTGCATGGAAGGGTCGGCATTAGCGGTGTGAAATTGGCACTTCTGCACGAAGTCCTGCCGAAAGATGTTTTCGCCGATTCGGCGCGTCTTGCGCACGCGATCAAGGCGCTGCCGGTACGGCTGTTACGCGCCCGGCCGATTGCCGAAGCGATCAGCAGTGCTGGCGGCATTCCTTTCGAGGCGCTGAATCCGCACCTCATGATCGAGCGTTTGCCGGGCGTTTTCTGCGCCGGGGAGATGCTGGACTGGGAAGCGCCCACGGGCGGCTATCTGTTGACGGCCTGCTTCGCCAGTGGTCTGGCGGCAGGCCGCGGTGCGGCGGCGTTCGCCAGGGCGGGCGGGGCAACGCTGTGATGGGGCGCGCGGGCAGTTCGGTGCGGCGTGGCCTCATGCGACGCGACGCGAGGTAGCCTGACGCAGTGCCCCTGGCGCGGTGCGGGATGGCGGACGAAGCGCGACCCTGCACGGCGCGGCCTAACGCGGCGCGACCCGGCTCATCCCCTCACGCGGCGTCGCGTCGCGTGGCGCGGAATGGCTGACGCAGCGCGGCACTGCACGGCGCGGCCTAACGCGACGCGACATACGCTGACGCCGCACGACGTAGCCTGCCGCAGCGCCGGCACCGCGGCATGGCTGTGTGCGAACCGCTCACAACCCCTTCAACGCCGCCCTGGCACCACCCGCTCCCCTCCTTCACCGACTACCGCTTCGCAGTTCCCGCCGCCTTTCAACCCGGATCAGGAACGCACCTTCAACCGCCACAGCGAAGTAAGTTCCGCCACCCGCGCCTTGTGCAGCGGATCGGTCTCGTCGGTCGACTTCGGGTGCCGTGGGCGAATGTCCTCGCGCCCGGCCACCGTCAACCCCGCGTTCTCGATGGCGGCGAGCAGCCACTCGCGTGTACGCAGCCCGAGATGCTCCGCAAAGTCCGAAAGAATGAGCCAGCCTTCGCCGCCCGGCGACAGGTGATCCGGGAGGCCATTGAGGAAGCCGAGCAGCATGCGGCTGTCGGGATCGAAAACCGCATGCTCAATCGGCGAAGCGGGCCGCGCGGGTACCCACGGCGGATTGCAGACGACTAGCGGGGCGCGTCCTTCCGGAAACAGATCAGCCTGCACGACGTCGACCTGCTGCCCGTAGCCGAGGCGCGCGAGATTCTCGCGTGCACACGCAAGCGCCCGTGTGTCCTGGTCAGTCGCGACGATCTTCTTGACTCCGCGTTTGGCGAGCAGCGCGGCCAGCACGCCGGTGCCAGTGCCGATGTCAAACGCCTTGTTCAGCGAAGGCAGCGCCGTGCGCGCGACGAGATCCACGTACTCGCCGCGCACCGGCGAAAACACGCCGTAATGCGGATGAATCCGCTCGCCGAGCGCGGGAATCTCCACGCCCTTCTTGCGCCATTCGTGTGCGCCGATCAGGCCGAGCAACTCGCGCAACGACACGACCGATGCCTCGCCGGTCGGCGGGCCGTAAGTTTCCATGCATGCCTGCCGCACCTCGGGCGCGCGGCGCAGCGGAATTGCGTAGCCGGCGTCGAGCGGAATCAGGATCATGCCGAGGGTGCGCGCGCGCTGCGACTGCGTCTGGCGGTGCAGGTTGAACGCTTCGAGAGGCGTCGCCCCCTGCTTGCGCGGCTTGCGTTCAAGGCGCCGCGTGACCGCCTGCAGCAATTGCCGCGCGTTCTGGAAGTCGCCGCTCCATAGAAGCGCGGTGCCTTCGCACGCGAGCCGGTAGGCGGAATCTGCGGTGGTCCGGTCGTCGGCGACAATCACGCGCTTGGGCGGCGGCACCGCCGCTTCGGAGCGCCAACGCGCGGTGCGGGGGCCGTCGGCTTCGGGCCAGGTGATGCTTGCGGGGCTGGTCATGGTGAGGTCGTTTGACGAAAGCGCGGGCGCGTCACGGCGCACTTTCAGTGGTCGGGCTTCGCGAACGTAGACAGTTTCGTCCACAATCGACAAGGTGAAAGAGATATGGCGATTTTAGCCCTCGCCCGTGCTCACCGCATACGCTGCAGGCGCTGTTCGGCCAATAAAAAACGGGGTTCCTGACTGAACAGAAACCCCGTTTCGCACTACTGGTGCCGGCTGCAGGACTCGAACCCGCCACCTCATGATTACAAGTCAAGCGCTCTACCTGATGAGCTAAGCCGGCATGAGGCCGTGATTCTACTTCATTTTACGAGCTTGAGGCGAGCCCTCCCGCCACCTTTCGAACCGTCGTCGTCGGGCGGCTCGCCTTCCGGGGCGCGCTCAGCGTCGACGGGGGCATCGGCGGCGGACGGACTGTCGAGCGCACGCGGCGTTGCCGGCGCAGCCGGTGTAGCCGGTGACGCAGCCGGCTCCACGGCTTCAGCGTCCGCACCCGAATCGCGCGCCTCGCCGCCCGCGGACTCGACCTGGAACGCCATGCCCTGTCCGTTTTCGCGCGCGTAGATCGCGAGAACGTTGCCGACCGGCACCTCGATCTTGTGCGATTTACCGGAGAATCGGGCGCTGAACTCAATCCATTCGTTGCCCATCTGCAGCTGGCTTGTGGCCTCGAAGCTGATGTTCAACACGATCTCGTTGTCGCGCACGAACTGGCGCGGCACCCGCGTGTGATTGTCGACGCGCACGGCGATGTGCGGCGTGTAGCCGTTATCCGTGCACCACTCGTACAGCGCGCGCAGCAGATAAGGCTTGGTGGAAATCTCTTGCATCAGCAGTCCTTTTACCGGGCGCGGGCAGGCGCGCACTCAACCGCGCGGCGCCCGAACCCAAAGCCCAACTCAACGACGCATTACCTTTTCCGAAGGCGTGAGCGCCTCGATGTAAGCCGGACGGCTAAAAATGCGCTCGGCGTACTTCATCAGCGGCGCGGCGTTCTTCGACAGCTCGATGCCGTAGTGATCCAGACGCCACAGCAGCGGCGCAATGGCGACGTCGAGCATGGAGAACTCTTCGCCGAGCATGTACTTGTTCTTCAGGAAGATCGGCGCGAGTTGCGTCAGGCGGTCGCGAATAGCCAGGCGCGCTTTCTCGTGATTTTTCTCCGCGGCCTTGCCCTTTTCGTTCTCGAGCGTGCCGACGTGGACAAACAGTTCCTTTTCGAAGTTCAGCAGGAACAGGCGCGCGCGCGCCCGCTGCACCGGGTCGGCCGGCATCAGCTGCGGGTGCGGAAAGCGCTCGTCGATATACTCGTTGATGATGTTCGATTCGTACAGAATCAGGTCCCGTTCGACGAGAATCGGCACTTGACCATACGGATTCATCACGGCGATGTCTTCCGGCTTGTTAAACAGGTCGACGTCGCGGATCTCGAAGTCCATGCCCTTTTCGAACAACACCAGCCGGCAACGCTGGGAGAACGGGCAAGTAGTGCCGGAATACAGAACCATCATGATTTACGTTTCCTCAAAAAGCTGAAGGGCCAGCGCGCGGAAAAACCGTTCAACAGGTTTTTCCTGGCGCCGGCCCCACGCCGTGTAGCGGCGTGATTATTTGATATGTTTCCAGTACGCGGCGTTCAGTCGCCAGGCGAAAAAGCTCAGAATACCGAGGAACAGCAGCACCCACACGCCCAGTTGCTTGCGGGTTTTCTGCGTCGGCTCGGACATCCAGGACAGGTACGACACAAGGTCGGCCACAGCAGAATCATAATCTACCGGCGACATCGTCCCCGGCGTGACCTGCTGGAAGCCCACAAATTTGTGCACCGTCTCGCCTGTTCTTTCGTCGACTTCGTCACCGAATTTCGCGGTACGTTGCCCCTGAAGCTGCCACAGCACGTGAGGCATGCTCACGTTTTCATACACCAGGTTGTTCCAGCCCGTCGGCCGCGTATTGTCGCGATAAAAACTGCGCAAATACGTGTAAAGCCAGTCCTTGCCGCGCGCCCGCGCTTCCACCGACAAATCCGGCGGACTCGCGCCGAACCACGCCTTCGCGTCGTCCGGGCGCATGGCCACCGTCATCGTGTTGCCGATCTTGTCGGTCGTGAAGAGCAGATTGGACTGAATTTCGCTCGGTGTGATGCCGAGGTCGGTCAGCCGGTTGTAGCGCACCAGGTTCGCGCTGTGGCAATTCAGGCAGTAGTTTACAAACAATTGCGCGCCGTGCTGCAAAGAAGCGAAATTGTCCGCGTTATCCGGCGCGCGGTCGAGATGAACGTTCTCGTCCGCGTACGCCGGGCCGGCCACAAGCGCGAGCAGTGTCGCGCCGATCAGCGCGCACGTCGAAAGCAGCTTTCTCATCTTCGTGTTCTCCTCGCTCGCGGTTAGTGGGGCTTGTAGCGCACACGCTCAGGCGGTTGCCTGAAGGTGCCAAGCCGCGTCCAGAACGGCATGCCGAGGAAAAACGCGAAGTAGATCAGCGCGCAAACCTGCGCAATCAACGTGGCGGTCGGCGACGGCGGTTTCGTGCCGAGGAAGCCCAGCGTCAGGAAGGCGACCACGAAAATTCCGTAGAACACTTTGTGGAAGAACGGCCGGTAACGGATCGACTTGACCGGCGAGCGGTCGAGCCAAGGCAGGAAGAACAGCGAAATTACCGCGCCGCCCATCACCACCACGCCCCAGAACTTCGACTCGGTAAACGCCATGGCGAGAATCACCAGCACCGCGAGCACCGGCAAGCCGAGCCTCCATTTGCCGCGCGCGCGCACCAGCGCGAGCAGGCCGAGCAACGCGATGACGATCATCAGGACGATCTTGAACGGGTCGGTGGTGGCGCGCAGCATCGCGTAAAACGCTGTGAAGTACCAGACCGGCGCGATTTCGGGCGGCGTTTGCAGCGGATTGGCCGGCACGAAGTTGTTCGCCTCGAGGAAGTACCCGCCCATCTCCGGTGCGAAGAAAATGATTGCCGCGAAGATCATGAGGAACACGGACACCCCCATGAAATCGTGCACCGAGTAGTACGGGTGGAACGGAATGCCGTCGAGCGGAATGCCGTCCGGGCCCTTCTTGGCCTTGATCTCAATGCCGTCCGGATTGTTCGAGCCCACTTCGTGCAGCGCGACGAGATGCGCGACCACCAGCCCAAGCAGCACGAGAGGTATCGCGATCACGTGAAACGCGAAAAAGCGGTTCAGCGTGACGTCCGACACCACGTAGTCGCCGCGAATCCACAGCGACAGGTCAGGGCCGATGAAAGGAATGGCCGAGAACAGATTCACGATCACCTGCGCGCCCCAGAACGACATCTGGCCCCACGGCAGCAGGTAGCCGAAAAACGCCTCCGCCATCAAGCAGAGAAAGATCGCGCAGCCGAAAATCCACACCAGTTCGCGCGGCTTGCGGTATGAGCCGTACATGAGCCCGCGGAACATGTGCAGATAAACGACCACGAAGAACATCGAGGCGCCCGTGGAATGCATATAGCGGATCAGCCAGCCCCACGGCACTTCGCGCATGATGTACTCGACCGACGCGAACGCGAGCGTTGCGTCGGGCTTGTAGTTCATCGTGAGGAAGATGCCCGTGACGATCTGGTTGACCAGCACCAGCAGCGCAAGCGAGCCGAAAAAGTACCAGAAGTTGAAGTTCTTCGGCGCGTAGTACTCGGAAACGTGCTTTTTCCACGTGGACGTGAACGGAAAGCGCCGGTCGAGCCAGCCGACGAGCCCGGTCGTCTCTACTTCGTGTTCGATCGCCATTACGCTTCTCCTTTCTCGTCCTTGCCGATCACGAGGCCGTTGGCCGAGGTGAACATGTAAGGCGGGATGTCGAGGTTCTGCGGCGCAGGTTTGTTCTTGAAGACGCGGCCGGCCATGTCATAGGTCGAACCGTGGCAAGGGCAGAGGAAACCGCCTGGCCAGTCGTCCGGCAGATTGGGCTGCGCGCCCTCCTGGAAGCGCGGCGTCGGCGTGCAGCCGAGATGCGTGCATACGGCGACGGCGACAAAAATATTCTTGTGGTCGGTGCGCGAACGGAATTCGTTGTTGCAGTACTCCGGCAACGGCATCGAAAAGGGATTCTTGCTCGCGGGGTCGGCTAACTCGTTATCCGCCTTCTTGACGTCGGCGAGCATCTTCTCCGTGCGGTTAATGATCCACACCGGTTTGCCGCGCCACGCGACGGTTTTCATGTCCCCCGGTTTGAGATCACTGATATCCACTTCGACCGGCGCTCCGGCTGCCTTGGCTTTTTCAGATGGTGCAAACGAACTAACAAAGGGTACGACAGTGGCAACGCCTCCAATGCCACCTGCTACGGTCGTCGCTATCAGCCAGGTACGGCGGCTGCCGTCGACGCGTTCATCTTCCTTGTCTCGCATCACACGCCCCACTTCTGAGTTGGATTTTCCTTCAGGTCGCTTCTACCGCCGCTAGTTTGCTCGAATGGAGTCGCCATTTACAAGGGCCGATTGCCAAAAACCGTGCGAAGCCCTTGATAACTCAGGGTTTCTCCGTACGTATCGCAAACTTTTTCACACCTCCTTTTAAGTGCCCCCTCCGTTATTCGAGCTTTTTTCTTTGCTAATGCGTATTTGATATTTCGGCGCTTAAACGGGGTTCGGGATATCGATAAAGAGGTGCTCGATATCGAACTGCTCGGAGAGGTGCTTGCCCACCGCCTGCACGCCGAAGCGCTCCGTTGCGTGATGCCCTGCGGCGAGAAACGCGACGCCGCTTTCCGCCGACGTGTGCATGACCGACTCCGACACCTCGCCCGTCAGATAGACATCTGCGCCGGCGTTGATCGCCGCGTCGAACATGCCTTGCGCGGCGCCGGTGCACCACGCGACCCGGCGCAACATGCGGTCCTGATCGCCGAACACGAGTGGCGTGCGGCCGAGCGTCTGCTCGATCTCCGCGGTAAAGTGCGCGAGCGTAATCGGCATCGCAAAGGTGGCGAGCCAGCCGAGGTCGTTCTCGCCGAAGCGCGCGTCGCTGATCCAACCCATTTTCGCGGCGATCTGCGCGTTGTTGCCGAATTCCGGATGATCGTCGAGCGGCAGGTGATAGGCGAAGAGGTTCAGGTCGTTGCCGAGCAGCAGTTTCAGGCGCGCGTATTTGCGACCGGTGATCTGCGGCGCCTCGTTGCGCCAGAAGTAGCCATGATGAACCAGCACGGCGTCCGCGCCCCAATCGAGCGCCGCTTCGAGAAAGGCCACGGAGGCCGTCACGCCGGTCGCGAGTTTGCCGATCTTACGGCGCCCCTCCACTTGCAGGCCGTTCGGGCAATAGTCCTTGAAGCGCGCGGTTTCAAGGAGATTGTTCAAGTACAATTCAAGTTCGATCCGATCCATATAAACCTCTAGTCTTCAGATGCTTAGACGCTTCTGGCTGTTCTTCGCCCAAGCGGTGACTGTGCTGTTGGCGCTGATGTTCATCATCGCGACCCTGAAACCGCAGTGGCTCCAGCGTCAAGGGCAATTCGGCAAGCAGCTTGCCGAACCGATCGTCGCGCTGCGCGAAGTGGCGCCGGGCATTGGCAGCGGGCCTGCAACGACGTCCTACGCGGACGCCGCTCAAAAGGCCATGCCCGCGGTCGTCAATGTGTTTTCCAGCAAAGATGGCTCACTGCCGCCGGATCCGCGTGCCAAAGACCCACTGTTCCGCTACTTCTTCGGCGACAAGAACAATCGCAAGCAGCGCGAGCAACCGGCCGCGAACCTGGGCTCCGGGGTGATAGTGAGTTCGGAAGGGTACATTCTAACGAACCAGCACGTTGTCGACGGCGCAGATCAGATCGAAATCGCCCTGGCCGACGGCCGCACCACGAATGCGAAGGTGATCGGCATCGATCCCGAAACGGATCTCGCCGTGCTCAAGGTCAACATGACGAACCTGCCCACCATCACGCTCGGCCGCATGGAGCAGACGCGCGTAGGCGACGTGGTGCTGGCCATCGGCAATCCGTTCGGCGTAGGGCAGACGGTCACCATGGGTATCGTGAGCGCGCTTGGCCGCAATCACCTCGGCATCAACACCTTCGAAAACTTCATCCAGACGGATGCGGCGATCAATCCCGGCAACTCGGGTGGCGCCCTTGTCGACGTGAACGGCAATCTGCTGGGCATCAACACGGCCATTTACTCGCGCTCGGGCGGCTCGCTCGGCATTGGCTTTGCGATTCCCGTGTCGACCGCGCGCAGCGTGCTGGAGAGCATCATCACCACCGGCTCGGTCACGCGCGGCTGGATCGGCGTGGAGCCGCAAGACGTCACGCCGGAGATTGCCGAGTCGTTTGGACTGGACCAGAAGTCAGGGGCAATCGTGGCGGGCGTGCTCAAGAACGGCCCGGCCGACCGTGCAGGCATCAAGCCGGGCGATATTCTGATGAACGTGAACGGTCAGGAAATCACCGACACGACGCGCTTGCTGAATGTGATCGCACAGATCAAGCCGGGTACGGCCGCGAAGGTGCATCTGGTGCGCAAGAACCGCGAACTGGATGTGGACGTGATCATCGGCAAGCGCCCGCCGCCGCCGAAGCAGCCGGTCGAAGACAGCGACCAGCAGGACGACGAAGGCGGTTAAGCGCAAGCCGCGCGGCGAACCGGGCCGCTCTATCGCGTGTCGAGCGGTGGAACGGTGGACCAGTCGAACGCCGGCAGGCAAACAAAAAGGGCAGTCCGTTGCGGACTGCCCTTTTTGCTTGCTGTTCAGTTAATGGAGAGACCTGATCGATCCCCACGCCGCATGCATCAACCGGGCGGACTCGCGTCCTCGACTACAGCGGGTTGCTTGCCGACAATCAGCCGCGCCGCGATGATACCTGCCTCGTATAGCACGACGAGCGGAATGGCGAGGATCAACTGCGAGAACACGTCGGGCGGCGTAACCACCGCCGAAATCACGAACGCGCCGACAATCACGTACGGCCGCACTTCCTTGAGCTTCTTGAGCGTCACCACGTTCATTCGCACCAGCAGGACGACCACAATCGGCACTTCAAACGTCACGCCAAATGCAATGAACATGGTGAGCACGAAGCTCAGGTAGTTGTCGATATCCGTCGTCATCTCCGCGCCGAGCGGCGCGTTGTAATGCGCCATTACACGGAAAATGGTGGGAAACACGACAAAATACGCGAACGCCATGCCGCACAGGAACAGCGTGTAGCTGCTGCCGACCAGCGGCCCCACGAGCTTTTTCTCGTGCTGATAAAGACCCGGCGCGACGAACGCCCAGATCTGGTACAGCACGAAAGGCAACGCGATTACGAAGGCGACCAGCATGGTCACTTTCATCGGCACGAAGAACGAGCCGGTGACGTCGGTCACGATCATCTTGCCGTCTTTCGGCAGGTTGTTCATGAGCGGGCGCGCCAGCAGCCGGAATATATCCGGCGCCCAGTACACCAGCCCGACAAACACCACGATGACGGCAAGGCCCGCGCGGATGATGCGGTCCCGCAATTCGACGAGGTGCGAAATGAAGGTCTCTTCAGTGCCTTCTTCCTGGCTTTTCTGGGGGTCGCTCACACCGGCCCTCGGTTAGAGATTGTCGTTCTGGTCATCAGAAAAACCGCGTCGGACGACGCATGCTGGCAGGCGTATGCCGCGCCACGCGCGCCGCGCCCGACTGCACGCGCGTGCGGCGCGTGGTAGCGCGCTTGTACCAGGTGGGCATGGCGGTTTGCTTGACGCGCCAGTTCTTGCGCCTCGTCGTCGCGGCGGGCGTGCTGGTCGGCCACGAAGCGTTGCCGGCGTCTTCGACCGCGCCGCCCGCAATGCTGGGCGACACCGACGTGCCGCTGTTCCACGCGTCGTTCAACTCGGTTTCGTGCTTGCGTAGATTTTCCTGGACGGCGGTTTCTACATTGCTCGCCGCCGTCTCGAACTCGGTTTTCATGCGACGCAATTCGTCGAGTTCGATTTCCCGCGTGACTTCCGCCTTCACGTCGTTGATGTAGCGCTGCGCGCGTCCAAACAGCGCGCCGGCCGTGCGGGCGACGCGCGGCAGCCGCTCAGGGCCGAGCACGACCAGAGCGACGACGCCGATCAGCGCCATCTTGGTTAGACCGAGGTCCAGCATGGAGGGAAATGTCCGTCAGTAACGCGGTTGGCCCGCGGCTTAGCGGTAGTCGCCCGAACGCGGGGTCTTTTCCTTGGCTTCCACGTCCACCGCGCCGTTGCGCGGCAGTTCACGCTGCTGCGCGTCCGCCGACGGGGTTTCGTTTTCCCGCATGCCTTCCTTGAAGCCCTTCACGGCGCCACCCAGATCCCCGCCAATGTTGCGCAGCTTCTTCGTGCCGAACACGAGCGCCACGATCAACAACACGATCAACCAATGCCAAATGCTCAATGAACCCATGACTACTCTCCTTAACCCCGACGCCGCCCACGGTGCGGCAAAAATTCGTCAGCCTTGCGGCGTGAATCGAAGCGAACGCGCTTCATCTATACCTTACAGCAGCATTGCAACGCTTGCCGATTCGCTGCACTTGCCGCCGAACCGCCATGATCCGGCGCGTATTGTGACCAGACAATCGCGTCGCCAAAATTACAGCCCGGCAAAAATAATGCTTGCGTAACCCGCGACCGTCGGCACTGCCGGCTTTCGCGCGCCTGCCGCGTCAGCCCATGCGCTGCCAGGGGCGCGGTCCCGCGAGAATGTGCGCGTGCAGGTGATACACCTCTTGCCCGCCGCCCGGACCGGTATTGATGACCGTGCGAAAGCCGGTTTCGCCGCCGGTGTAGGCCACGCCCAATTGCTCGGCCAGACGCGCGGTCAAAACAAGCATTCTACCAAGCAGCGGCGCATCGCTTTCGCTGCAATCGCTCAGCGTGGCGATGTGTTTGCGCGGAATGACCAGCACATGGGTTTCGGCCGCCGGACGGATGTCGCGGAAGGCAAGAAACTCTTCGTCTTCATGCACTTTGGTGGAGGGGATCTCGCCAGCGGCGATCTTGCAGAAGAGGCAATTCGGGTCGTGACTCATCGCATTCCTGAAGCGGTATGGCTAAAGCGCAAGACGTGATCTCCGACGGCGCGGCGGGCCGCGCCGCTGTCCGGCAAAACATCGGACGAATTCAAAACCACGCCCGCGGATTGACTAGCGGCTTGTTATCGTACAGATACAGCCAGCCCTTGATAATACGGTACAACATCCAGATGCTGACGGCCCACAGCAGCGGAATGCCGATCACGACGAAAATCAGCATCGCGCCAATCGCGTAGCCCAGGAGGCCGATCCAGAATGTGCGGATCTGCCATTCGAAGTGGGGTTCATACGCCGTGCCCGCCGCGTCGCCGCGCTTCACATAATTGATGATGATCGCGATCAGAATGGTCAGCCCGCCCGTCAGCCAGTGGACCGCATACAGCGCGTACAGCACATGTGTGAGCGTGCGCAGGCTGCGTTCCCGCTCCGGCTCGATAGCGTGGCGATAAGCCGGCGCCGGGTAACTCTCGTGCGACTGTTCCATTGCTGCGTCCTCCCGAGGGTGGGTTGTGCGGATGCGTTCACTGCAATGTGGGTACCGGCGCTTGCCACTTCAAGGCGGAGCGTCCAAATACTCAACTCCAGCGCACCGGAGCACACGGCGCGCTCAGTCGCCGTTCTGCTCGCGTTCGCGGCTCTTGCGCAGCGCCTTTTCCTCGATGCCCGACATGCCTTCGCGGCGCTCCAGCTCGGCGAGCACGTCGGCCGGGCTCAGGTCGTAATGCGACAGCATCACGAGGCAATGGAACCATAGGTCCGCGACCTCGCCGACCAGCGCGCGAGTCTCGCCGCCGTGGCGCGTGTCCTTGGCCGCCAGCACGACTTCGGTGGCCTCTTCGCCGATCTTCTTGAGCACCGCGTCGTCGCCCTTGTGGAAAAGGCGCGACACATACGACACGTCCGGATCGCCGCCCTTGCGGCTGTCGATGATCGCCGCGAGGCGCATCAGCGTGTCGGTCGTCGTGGGCGCGGCGGATGCGGCTTGGGTGGTCTGCGTCATTTGTAGATGTGTTCGGGGTCTTTCAGCACCGGGTCGACGGCGACCCAGTCGCCGTCGTCCGCGGTACCTTCGAATTTCTGGAAAAAGCACGAGTGGCGGCCGGTGTGGCACGCAATGCCGGACACCTGCTCGACTTTCAGCAACACGACGTCTTCGTCGCAATCGAGCCGCACTTCATGTACATGCTGTACGTGGCCCGACTCCTCGCCTTTGAACCACAGGCGCTGACGCGAGCGCGAAAAATACACCGCGCGGCCCAGTTCGATGGTTTTCGCCAATGCCTCGCGGTTCATCCACGCGAACATCAGCACGTCGTTGGTCGACGCTTCTTGCGCGATGACCGGCACGAGGCCGTTCGCGTCCCACTTCACTTTGTCGAGCCAATTGACTGCTGCCGGATTCACCACGTCACAACCTCACCGAAATGCCCTGCTCTGCCATGAAACGCTTGGCCTCGCCGACCGTGTGTTCACCGTAGTGAAAGATGCTGGCGGCAAGCACCGCGTCTGCGTGGCCGCTCTTGATGCCGTCCGCGAGGTGCTGCAGATTGCCCACGCCGCCCGAGGCGATGACGGGAACCGGCACCGCGTCGGACACCGCGCGCGTGAGCGCGAGGTCGAAGCCGCTTTTGGTGCCGTCGCGGTCCATGCTGGTGAGGAGAATTTCACCGGCGCCCAGTTCGGCCATCTTGCGCGCCCATTCGACGGCTTCGAGGCCGGTGGCCTTGCGCCCGCCATGCGTAAAGACTTCCCAGCGCGGCGGCTCGCCATCTGCTGACACGCGCTTCGCGTCGATCGCGACGACGATGCACTGCGAGCCGTATTTGTCGGTGGCGTCTTTCACCAGTTGCGGATTGGCGACCGCCGACGAGTTCATGCTGATCTTGTCCGCGCCCGCATTGAGCAGGCGCCGCACGTCTTCGACGGCACGCACGCCGCCGCCGACCGTCAACGGAATGAAGACCTGCGAGGCCACTGCTTCGATGATCGGCAGGATCAGATCGCGCTGGTCCGAGGTGGCGGTAATGTCGAGGAAGGTGAGTTCGTCCGCGCCCTGATCGTCGTAACGGCGCGCGATTTCCACGGGGTCGCCCGCGTCGCGCAGTTCTACGAAATTGACGCCCTTGACCACGCGGCCGGCGGTAACGTCGAGACAGGGGATGATGCGTTTAGCTAGAGCCATGATCTTGCAATTCTGCCAGTACCGCTGATGAGGCCGCTCGCTCCAGGTGCAGGCGAGCGGTGATGTGCCGGATGGCGAGCCGCGTCGCGGCCGGCGGGTGCGACGCGTGGCAGGCAGACGCGGCTCACTCGCCGCCCGATGTGCCGAGATTGCGCAGCATGCGAACAGGCGGGATACGCGCGCTCCTCGCGTTCAGGCGTCGTCCGATTCGCGCAACCGGTCGGCGAGAGTCTGCGCCGCTGTGAAATCCAGGTCGCCCGAATAAATGGCCCGGCCGCAAATCACGCCTTCAATGCCTTCGTCCTCGACTTCGCACAGCGATTCGATGTCCGTCAGATTCGACAGGCCGCCGCTTGCGATCACCGGAATCTTCACGGCGCGCGCGAGGCGCACCGTCGCCTCGATATTGATGCCCTGAAGCATGCCGTCGCGGCCGATGTCGGTGTAGATGATCGACTCGCAGCCGTAGTCCTCGAACTTGCGCGCGAGGTCCGCCACTTCGTGGCCGGTCAGCTTGCTCCAGCCGTCGGTTGCGACCTTGCCGTCTTTCGCATCCAGCCCGACGATGATATGGCCGCCGAATGCCGTGCACGCGTCCTGCAGGAAGCCCGGATTCTTCACGGCGGCCGTGCCGATGATCACATACTCGAGACCGTCGTCCAGATAGCGCTCGATCGTGTTCAGGTCGCGGATACCGCCGCCGAGCTGCACGGGAATCTCGCCGCCCACTTCCTCGATGATCGCGCGAATTGCGTCTTCATTCCTCGGCTTGCCGGCGAACGCGCCGTTCAGGTCGACGAGGTGCAGACGACGCGCGCCGCGTTCGACCCAGTGTCGGGCCATCGCCGCCGGTTCCTCGGAGAATATCGTCGCCTGGTCCATATCGCCCTGTTTGAGGCGTACACACTGACCATCTTTCAGGTCGATGGCGGGGATCAGCAGCATAGCAATCGGGTGTTGTCTGGGAAGGGGTTGAAGGTCGGCGACGGTGGCTGGTCGGCCAGCCCGCCAGAACGCCGTCCCGCTAGTTTAGTACAACTCTTTCTACGCCCTTGCGCACAGGCGGCGCAAGGCGCAATCGGGGCGCCGCGGCTGCGGCGCGCGGCGAGGGCCCCGCGGGTGGCGGGACAAGGCGCGGCGGCAGACGGAATAAAAGGGCTCACGGGTTCCAGTGCACGAAGTTGCGATACACGCGCAGTCCCGCTTCGGCGCTCTTTTCCGGGTGAAATTGGGTGGCGAAGATGTTATCCCGCGCCACCGCCGAGGTAAAGGGCACGCCGTACACCGTCTCGCCGGACGTATGCGCTGCATTGTCCGGCACTACGTAGTAGCTATGCACGAAGTAGAAGAACGCGTTGTCCGTCACGCCGTCCCACAGTGGGTGAGGCTGTGTCTGACGCACGCGGTTCCAGCCCATTTGCGGGACCTTGAAGCGCGAGCCGTCGTCCTGCACCTGGCCTTGCAGATCGAAGCGCAGCACTTTGCCCGGCAGAAGGCCCAAGCCCGGCGTGTCGCCTTCCGCGCTCCAGTCGAACAGCATCTGCTCGCCGACGCACACGCCCATCAGCGGCTTCTCGCGCGACGCTTCCACCACGGCTTCCTGCAGGCCCGATTCGGCGAGACTGCGCATGCAGTCAGGCATCGCGCCCTGGCCGGGCAGCACCACGCGGTCGGCCGCGCGGATCGCTTCCGGCTGGTCGACGATCGCCACGTCCGCTTCCGGCGCGGCCTTGCGCAGCGCCTGCGCCACCGAGCGCAGGTTGCCCATGCCGTAATCCACAATCGCTATCGAAGTTTTCATTTGAAGTTAGGCAGCAAAGCCTTCAATCCGTCGACGATGAACTCCACCGCCAGCGCCGACAACATCAAACCCATCAGCCGCGTGCCGATGTTGATACCGGTGCGACCCACCCAGCGGGCAATCGGTTCGGCAAGACGCAGCGAAAAAAAGCAGATCGCCGCCAGCACGGCGCCTATCACGATCAGAGCAATCCGGTCGTACCAGTGCGGCGAGTTCGCCGCGTAGACGATCGTGGTGCTGATCGCGCCGGGGCCGGTCAACAGCGGAATGGCCAGCGGCACGACGGCGATGTTGTCCTTCTGCTCGGCCTCGTCGCGCTCTTCGGGTGTCGAACGACTGTTGCCGATCTGCGCATTCAGCATGTTGATTGCCATCAGCAACATGATGATTCCGCCGCCCACTTCGAGCGAACCGACCGAAATGCCAAAGAAGCTGATGATCTGCTGTCCCAGCAGCGTGGTCACCGAAATCACGCAGAACACGGAAATAGCCGCGACGCGGATCGTTCTTCGCCGTTCGGCGTCGTGCTGATGCGCCGTCAGACTCATGAAGAACGGAATCGCGCCGATCGGATTGATCAGCGCAAGCAGCGAAATAAACGACTTCAGAATATCCATTGAACATCGGGCGCGCGTGCACCGCGTCGCGGTCCGGGTAAATAAGTGGCTTAGAGGCTGCCCTTGGTCGACGGAATCTGCCCCGCCGCGCGCTCGTCCAGTTCCACCGCCATGCGCAGCGCGCGGCCGAAGGCCTTGAACACCGTTTCCAGCTGATGGTGAGCGTTGATACCGCGCAGATTGTCGATATGCAGCGTCACGCCCGCGTGGTTCACGAAGCCGCGGAAGAATTCGATCGACAGGTCGACGTCGAACGTGCCGATGCGCGCGCGCGTGAACGGCACATGGAACTCCAGGCCCGGACGGCCCGAGAAATCGATCACGACGCGCGACAGCGCCTCGTCGAGCGGCACGTAGGAATGGCCGTAGCGGCGAATGCCCTTGCGCTCGCCGATTGCCTTGGCGACCGCCTGGCCAAGCGTGATGCCGGTGTCCTCGACCGTATGATGGTCGTCGATATGCAGGTCGCCATGCGCTTCAATGTCGAGGTCGAACAGGCCATGCCGCGCGATCTGGTCGAGCATGTGGTCCAGAAACGGCACGCCGGTGGCCAGCTTCTGCTGACCGGTGCCGTCCAGATTGATCTTGACACGGATCTGCGTTTCGCTGGTGTTGCGAACGACTTCCGCAAGGCGCATGGTAATTCCTCGAATCGAGCTAGAAAGCGACAGTAGTGTGGGTGGAAAGCGGCACGCCGCCGCTTATTGCAATACGAGCTTCAGGGCGGCGAGCAACTGGGCGTTTTCGTCGGGAGAACCAACGGTCAAACGCACGCAATTGGCCAGCAATGGATGCATTTTACTCACGTTTTTGATCAAAACCCGCGCCGTGAGCAGGGTTTCGAACAGAATGGAGGCGTCGGGCACGCGCACCAGCAGGAAGTTGCCGGCGCTCGGAAATACTTCGGCGCCCGGCAGTTCAGCCACAGCGGCTGCCAGTTTCGCACGTTCCTCGCGCAATTTCTCCGCCTGCGAGTCGAGCACGTCGACGTGGTCCAGCAGGAAATCCGCCGCCGCCTGCGTCAGCACGTTGGTGTTGTACGGCGGGCGCACCTTGTCGAATTCCGTGAGCCACACGGGCTTGCCGACCAGATAGCCGAGGCGGATACCGGCGAGGCCGAGCTTCGAGACCGTGCGCATCACCACGACGTTGTCGAACGCGTCGGCGCGCGGCAGCCAGCTTTGCTGCGCGAACGGTTGATAAGCCTCGTCGATCACCACGAGGCTCTTCGTCGCGGCGGCGATGATGCGCTCCATGTCCGCGTCGTCGAACAAGGTGCCGGTCGGATTGTTCGGGTATGCCAGATAGATGACCGCGGGCTCGTGCTCTGCGATTGCCGCGAGCATGGCGTCGGTGTCGAGCGTGAAATCGGCGTTCAGCGGCACGCCGACGAACTCGAGATTCGCGAGCTTCGCCGACATCTGGTACATGACGAAACCCGGCACCGGCGCGAGCACTTTGGCGCCCGGCTTCGCGCACGCCATAGACAGCATGCTGATGATCTCGTCTGAACCGTTGCCGAGCAGCACGTCGCAACCGGCCGGCACGCCCATCACGCGCTTGATCTTGTCGATGAGTGCTTCCGGGCGCGGCGCCGGGTAACGGTTCAGCGCGACGCCGGCCAGATGCTCGCCGAGATGCGCGGCCAGCACCGGCGGCAGCGGAAACGGATTTTCCATCGCGTCGAGCTTGATGTAGCCCGTGGCGTCCGCTACGGGATAGCTCGTCATCGCGAGCACGTCTTGGCGAATGATGTCTTGAGGTGTCGTCATAATTCAGTCGGCCGGTGCCGTGCGCGGTGCCCCAAATCGGGAGCAGGGAACGCTTCGGACATGCCTCGTTGCGCGGCAGGCCTGCCGCGCCGGGTTGGTCTGTGTTGTCGTTATCGTCGGCGCCTTGCTGCGCGTCCGCACTGCGCCGCTCAGCTACCTTGGCGCATCCGGTATTCCGCGCTGCGGGCGTGCGCCTGCAAGCCTTCGCCGTAAGCCAGCTCGGCAGCGATCTCGCCGAGCGTCTGCGCGCCTTCCGCGCTCACCTCGATCAGGCTCGAGCGCTTGAAGAAATCATAGACCCCGAGCGGCGACGAAAACCGTGCGGTGCGCGACGTAGGCAGGACGTGGTTCGGCCCGGCGCAATAGTCGCCGAGACTCTCGCTCGTGTAGCGGCCAAGGAAAATCGCGCCCGCATGGCGGATGAGTTGGCCCCACTGATGCGGCTCCAGCGCCGAAATTTCCAGGTGCTCGGGCGCGATGTCGTTGGCAATCGCGCAGGCTTCGGCCATGTCGCGCACCTTCACGAGCGCGCCGCGGCCTTCCAGCGACGCCTGAATCACGTCGCGGCGCGGCATGGTGGGCAGCAGTTCGTCGATCGCATCGTGCACGCGGCCAATGAACGCGTCGTCCGGACACAGCAGAATGGACTGCGCGAGTTCGTCGTGCTCGGCCTGCGAGAACAGGTCCATTGCGACCCAGCGCGGATCAGTGGTGCCGTCGCACAGCACCAGAATTTCGGACGGCCCGGCAATCATGTCGATGCCCACCGTGCCGAATACGCGGCGCTTGGCCGACGCCACATAAGCGTTGCCCGGGCCGCAGATCTTGTCGACTGCGGGCACCGTTTCGGTGCCGTACGCGAGCGCGGCCACGGCTTGCGCGCCGCCGATGGTAAACACCCGGTCCACGCCGCCGAGCAAGGCAGCCGCCAGCACCAGCGGATTTTTCACGCCGTCCGGCGTGGGCACGACCATGATGATTTCGCGCACGCCCGCCACCCGCGCCGGGATCGCATTCATCAGTACCGACGACGGATACGCCGCCTTGCCGCCCGGCACGTAGATGCCCGCGCGGTCGAGCGGCGTTACCTTCTGCCCGAGCACCGTGCCGTCGGCTTCCGTGTATTGCCAGCTATGGCTGCCGCATTCGATCTTCTGCTTCTCGTGATAGCCGCGCACACGCGCTGCCGCGGCTTCGAGCGAGGCCCGGCGCTTCGGCTCCAGACCTTCGAGCGCCGCTTCCAGTTCTGCGATCGGCAGCTCCAGCGCCGCGACGTTCTGTGCGTTCAGACGGTCGAAGCGGTTCGTGTACTCGAGCACCGCCGCATCGCCGCGCGCCTTCACATCGCTCAGGATCTGCGCGACCGAGCGCTCGATTGCTTCGTCTTCGCTCGCCTCGAACGCGAGCACCGCGTGCAACGACTTCCTGAAGTCGGAAGCGGCGGAATCGAGTTTGCGAATCTTGATAGACATACGGGTATCCGTTTCGGTTAGGCGCGCTTTAAAGCAAGCTCAGACTGGTTCCGTCCAGATGTCAGGCGGCGGCAAGGCCGGCTTTCGACGCGCGTTCGAACGCGTCGAGAATCGGCCGCAATGCGGCGCGCTTGAGCTTCAGCGCTGCCTGGTTCACAACGAGGCGCGACGAAATCTGCATGATTTCCTCCACCTCCACGAGATGGTTCGCGCGCAGGGTATTGCCAGAGCTGACCAGGTCGACGATCGCATCCGCCAGGCCGACGAGCGGCGCCAGTTCCATCGAACCGTACAGCTTGATCAGGTCGACGTGTACGCCCTTGCCCGCAAAATGCTCGCGCGCCGTCTTCACGTATTTGGTCGCAACGCGCAAGCGGGCGCCCTGGCGCACCACGTTCGCATAATCGAAATCCTCGGCCACCGCGACCGACATGCGGCAGCGCGCAATGTCCAGATCCACCGGCTGATACAGGCCGCTGCCGCCGTGTTCGAGCAGCACGTCCCTGCCCGCCACGCCGAAGTCGGCCGCGCCGTACTCCACGTAGGTCGGCACGTCGGTCGCGCGCACGATGATCACGCGCAGATTCGCGTCGGTGGTCGGCAGGATCAGCTTGCGCGAGCTTTCCGGATCTTCGGCCACTTCAATACCGGCCGCGGCGAGAAGCGGCAGCGTTTCCTCAAAGATACGCCCCTTCGACAAAGCCAGCGTGAGCGGCGCGCTCACCGCGGGAGAGCTCGAGGTTTGCGGCGTCGAGCTCATGCCTCGCTCCCGGAGATGCGGCGCACCTTCGCGCCGATCGCGTTCAGCTTGCTTTCCATCCGGTCGTAACCGCGGTCCAGATGGTAGATGCGGTCGATCAGCGTTTCGCCTTCCGCGCGCAACGCCGCGATCACGAGACTCGCCGACGCGCGCAGATCCGTCGCCATGACTTTCGCGCCCGACAGCTTGTCGACGCCCGTGACAAGCGCAGTCTTGCCGTCCGTGGTGATGTTGGCGCCGAGCCGGTTGAGTTCCTGCACGTGCATGAAGCGGTTTTCGAAGATCGTTTCGACGACCTGCGCCTTGCCTTGCGCGACCGCGTTCAGCGCCATGAATTGCGCCTGCATGTCGGTGGGGAACGCCGGATATTCGGACGTGCGAAACGACACCGCGCTCGGGCGCGTGTCCATGCGAACGCGCATCCAGTCCTCGCCTTCCTCGATCGTGACGCCCGCTTCGCGCAGCTTCGCGGTCACCGCTTCCAGAATCTGCGGGCGCACGTGGCGCAGCGTGACGTCGCCGCCCGCAGCCGCCACCGCGCACAGGAACGTGCCGGCTTCGATGCGGTCCGGAATCACCGTGTGCTTCGCGCCATGCAGCTTGTCCACGCCCTGAATGACCAGACGATCTGTGCCGATGCCTTCGATTTTCGCGCCCATCTGCACCAGCAGATGCGCCAGATCGCCCACTTCGGGTTCCCGCGCCGCGTTCTCGATGACCGTCTCGCCTTCCGCGAGCACCGCCGCCATCAGCAGATTTTCGGTGCCCGTGACCGTGATCATGTCGGTGATGATGCGCGCGCCCTTCAGACGCTTTGCGCGCGCTTCGATGAAGCCGTGCTCGATCGTGATTTCGGCGCCCATTGCCTGCAGGCCCTTGATGTGCTGATCCACCGGACGTGCGCCGATTGCACAGCCGCCAGGCAGCGACACGCGCGCGTGGCCGAAGCGCGCGACGAGCGGCCCGAGCACGAGGATCGACGCGCGCATGGTCTTCACCATTTCGTACGGCGCGACGAGGTTGTCGACTTTCGACGCGTCGAGCGACACGCGGCCCTCGCCGCTTTCGATGCGCACGCCCATCTGCGCGAGCAGCTTGAGCATGGTGCGCACGTCCTGCAGATCGGGCACGTTCTCGAGCTGCACCGGCTCTGCGCTCAGCAAACTCGCGCATAGAATAGGCAACGCCGCGTTCTTCGCACCCGAGACAACGACCTCACCCGACAGCGGGTAGCCACCTTCAATGACGAGTTTGTCCATGCCTGTCTGTTCCTGATCGACCCGGCCCTGAGCCGGGACTGCTTGAATTGTGTTCGGCGCGCCGCTGCCCGCGTCGCGCCCTTCCTGAGTAATTCGCACTAAATTTCCAGATTACGCGTTCTGCCATTCGGCGGGCGTCAGCGTTTTCATGCTGAGCGCGTGAATTTCTTCGCGCATGCGGTCGCCGAGCGCCGCGTACACGAGTTGATGACGCTGAATCAGCCGCTTGCCCTCGAAGCTCGGGGAAACGATGGTCGCAAAGAAATGCTGACCGTCGCCTTCGACTTCGAGATGCTGGCAGGCGAGTCCAGCGGCGATGTATTGCTTGACCTGTTCAGGAGTCGGCAACATGAGAGAAGCTCCTCGTCAGTGGCGCAGCTTGTAGCCGGACGCGAGCATGCGCATCGCCACCACGGCCAGCACCACGAAGAAACCGGCGACAATCGCAAGGCTCTCGAGCGGATTGATATCCGACATCCCGAAGAAACCGTAGCGAAAGCCGTCGATCATGTAGAAAAAGGGATTGAGCCGCGACACCTCGCGCCACACTGGCGGCAGTGTATGCGTCGAGTAGAACACGCCCGAGAGAAACGTGAGCGGCATGATCAGGAAATTCTGGAACGCGGCGAGCTGATCGAACTTTTCGGCCCAGATGCCCGCGATCAGGCCGAGCGTGCCGAGAATCGCCGCGCCGCAAATCGCAAACAGAATGATGTAGAGCGGCGCCGTGAAGCTGACCGGCACGAACCAGATCGTCACGATGAACACCCCGAAGCCGACCGCGAGACCACGCGCGACCGCCGCCAGCACGTAGGCAGCGAACATCTCGTAGTGCGACAGCGGCGGCAGCAGCACGAACACCAGATTTCCGGTGATTTTCGACTGGATCAGCGACGACGAACTGTTCGCAAACGCATTCTGCAACACGCTCATCATCACGAGGCCCGGCACGAGAAAGCTTGTGTATTCGACGCCCGGATAAACCTGCACGTGATTGCGCAGCGCGTGGCCGAAAATGGTGAGATACAGCAGCGCCGTGATGATGGGCGCAAGCACCGTCTGAAACGACACCTTCCAGAAGCGCAGTATTTCCTTGTAGAACAGCGTGCCGAAACCGCTATAGCCGCTCATGCGAGCCCCTCGATCACTTCCGGACCGTTCATGATCTGAACGAATACGTCTTCGAGGTCCGCCTTGCGGACCTCGATTTCCTCGAACGTGCAGCCTGCCGCACGGCATTGCGCGAGAATTTTCTCGACGTCGTCATAGCTCGCGAGGCGCAGCAGATGCTGGCGGCCATTGCCGTTGCCTGCGCCGCCTTCCGCTTCCAGCGGCCGCAACTCGGCGGGCAAGACGCCCTGCGCGAAGCGCACGAATAGCTGCATGCCGGCAAAGCGTTGCAGCAGCGTGCTCGTGCGATCGAGCGCCACAACCTCGCCGCGGCGCAGCATCGCGATGCGGTCGCACAGCGATTCCGCCTCTTCCAGATAGTGCGTGGTCAGCACGATCGTATGCCCTTCGCGATTCAGACGCGAAATGAACTTCCACAGCGTCTGGCGCAGCTCGACGTCCACGCCGGCGGTCGGCTCGTCCAGTACGATGACGGGCGGCCGGTGCACCAGCGCCTGCGCGACCAGCACGCGGCGCTTCATGCCACCCGACAGCGCGCGCATGTTGGCGTCGGCTTTGTCCGTGAGATCGAGGTTGGCCATGATCTCGTCGATCCACGCGTCGTTGTTGCGCAGCCCGTAGTAGCCCGACTGGATGCGCAAGGTTTCGCGCACGGTGAAGAACGGATCGAACACGAGTTCCTGCGGCACCACGCCCAACGCGCGACGGGCCAAGCGAAAGTCGTCCACCACGTCGTGGCCGCGCACGGCGATGCTGCCTTCGTCCGCGCGCGCGAGGCCCGCAAGAATGCTGATGAGCGTTGTCTTGCCCGCGCCGTTCGGACCGAGCAGCCCGAAGAACTCGCCTTCTTCTACCGTGAGGCTGACGCCCTTGAGCGCCTGCAAGTCCTTGTAGCGCTTCTTGACGTTACGAATTTCGATGGCTGACATGACAGTGCGCCACGTGCGTCGCGGCGCTTAAAAGAGCCCTGGGCGGGCGCAAAAATGCTGGAAAGAACGGAGTTGAGGCGGGTTCGGTGGCCCGAAGCATGCCCCAAAAAACGGTTGATTATAGGGCAAAACCTGACGGCCCTATCTCAGTTGGGGGGATTGGAGGTCGCGCAATCAGCGCGCCGGGCGGTGCGAACACGGTGCCGGCGGCAACCCGGCGACACCGTGTTTGGTAAAGCTGATAGCACCTGACAGCAACGGAAGTGCAAAGAGAAACGCCGGTAGGCGCAAGACCGCTCAGTCCGGGCTCACGCCTTGGCCGGCGCCGGCGATCAGCGTGTCCACGCCGTAGGCTTGCGCGAGGCTCGCCAAGCCAGCCGGCAGATTGTGCACTTCGAACGCACCGCCGCGCGCCTCGCCGGCCCGCCGCCACGCGAGAAGCACAGCGAGCGCCGACGAATCGAACTGCGTGAGCGGCGCGCAGTCGACACCGCGCGCGCCTGCGGCGATCCGCTCGAGGCCCGCCGCGAGCGCGGCGCTCGCGCTCGCGTGGGTCAGCGTCGTGCCGCTCGCGAAGCGATTGGCGACCGGGCTCAGCACTTCGCTCACGACTGCTTGCCCGCGGCGAGTTGCTGGTTGCGCTGCGTGAGGAACTGGATCAGTCCGTCGACGCCCTTCTGCTGGATCTGCTCGTTGAACTGCTGCTGATAAGCCTGAATGAGCCACGCGCCGAGCACATTGATGTCATACACGCGCCAGCCTTGCGGCGTCTTGTAGAGACGATAGTCGAGCTCGATCGGCGAACCGTTGTTCATGACCACCGAGCGCACCACCGTGTCGGTGTCGTCCGGGTTCATGCGGAACGGCTTGTACTGGATCTGCTGGTCGCGCACCTGCGCGAGTGCGCCCGAATACGTGCGGATCAGCAGCATCTTGAACTGCTCGACCACCTGAGATTGCTGCTCAGGCGTCGCGCTGCGCCAGTTGCGGCCCATCGCCAGTTGCGTGGTGCGGCGGAAGTCCGTGTACGGCAGGATCTTTTCGTTGACGAGACGCGTGATATGCGAAATGTCGCCCTGCTGGATCGACTTGTCGGCGCGCACTGCGTCGATCACCTGCGCGGTGACCGTCTTGACGAGCACGTCCGGCGCGCTGCTGTCCACAGCTTGTGCCGACGCCGCGGCACTCATGAACGAGAACAGCGCGGCAAACAACGGAAAGAGGAAGAATTTTTTCATATCGAGCCTTGCAAAAAAAATAGTGCAACCGTTTGAGCGGACATTAACACGCGAGTTCAGCGGCAATCCATGCGCAAACTGCGAGAGTCGTATCGATCTGTTACGGCCGCACCGCCCGCGTCAACGCAGCTTGAACGACGGGAAGTTAAAGCGCGTGGGCGGCACCAGTTGCCCCGCGGGGATCTGCGTGGTTTCCGGACCGCCGTTGATGTCGAGCGGGGGCGTCTCCGCGCTACCCGAAGCAGTTTGCGGCGCAGCTGCGCTGTTGGCACCGCCATTGGTCGCGCTGTTGGTCGCACTGTTGGTCGCGCCGTTAGCCGCATTCTCCGCCCCCGCGGCGCCCGAAGCCGCCTGCGGCGCCGTGGCGGCGCTCGCGCCGGAAGCGGCCGGCGCCTTAGCGCCAGCACTGCCCGTTCCCGCCGCTCCCGCGGTTCCCGTCACTGCGCCGGCCGGCGCGCCGGCAGCCGTGCCGTCGACGTCGTCGTACTTGGGCAGCGGCGCTTCATCGCCGTAATTCGGCAGCGCCTGCGACTGCTTGCCGTCCGACAGCAGATACTGGCGGCGCTGCAGATACGCACTACGCACGAACGAATACTTATCGAGCGCGGCGCCTTCCAGCACGTCGCTCGCGTTCAGCAGATTCGCGCGCGTGTTGACGATGTTCAGGCCGTACAGCGCCCAGCTCAAGCCTGCAGGATCGACATAGCTGAGCGGGTTGACATAGTAATTGCCGATCGAGCCGACCGCGTCGCGCACGGTGCTCGGGCCAAACAGCGGCAGGACCAGATACGGGCCCGCCGGCACGCCGTAGTGGCCGAGCGTCAGCCCGAGGTCGTTGTCGTGCTTGGGCAGCTTCGCGAGCGTCGCCACGTCGAACAGGCCGCCGACCCCGAAGACCGTGTTGATCACGATCCGCATGATGTCCTGAACACCGTCGGTGATCTTCAATTGCAGCAGGTTGTTCGCCGCAATATAGACGTCGCCGATATTCGAGAAGAAGTTCGTCACGCTGTCGCGCACCGGCTGCGGCGTGATGAACACATAGCCCTTGGCGACCGGCTTCAGCGCGTACTGATCGAGTTTGTCGTTGACGGTGAAGATGGTGCGGTTGAGCCCCTCGAGCGGATCGCCCTTGGTGGGCGTCTGCACCGTGGTACAACCCGCGAGCGCCGCGGCCGCGACGGCCAGTCTGGCCACCCGGAAGACGCGCGCGCCTCCGGCCTGTGAGGTCTGCATTGTTGTTCTCCTTATTGACCGGCCGAGCCGGAAGCGGGCACAGCCGCCGTGGGCGCCGCCGCGGGTGCTGCCGCCGGTGCCGCAGGCGCCGCGCCCGGCCTGGATGCGCCCGAATCGGCCGCTTTGCTGTAGAGGAACTGTCCGATCAGGTTTTCCAGCACGATTGCCGATTGAGTCATGGAAATCGTGTCGCCGGCTTTGAGCATTTCGGAATCGCCGCCCGGCTCGAGCCCGATGTATTGCTCGCCGAGCAGCCCCGAAGTCAGAATCTTCGCCGACGTATCTTTCGGAAACTGGTATTGCCTGTCGATGTCGATGGTGACGAGCGCCTGATAGGCATTGCTGTCGAAACCGATCGAGGCGACCCGCCCGACCGTCACGCCCGCGCTCTTCACAGGCGCGCGTGCCTTCAAGCCGCCGATATTGTCGAACTTCAGCTTGACCGGATAGGTCGCCTGGAACGACAGCGAACTCATGTTGCCGGCCTTCAGCGCGAGAAACAGCAACGCCACGAAACCCAACACCACGAACAGGCCGACCCAGAAGTCGAGAGCAGTCTTTTTCATTGTCATCCCAAAGTGAATCCGCCGCGCCGTCGTCGCCTCGCCGTGGTTACGCCGCGCGCGCCCAGCGCCGCAGCGTCCGGCAGGCAACACAGCCTTAGCTGAACATCAGCGCGGTCAGCAGAAAATCGAGGCCGAGCACCGCGAGCGACGCGTACACGACCGTTTTGGTCGTGGCGCGCGACACGCCTTCCGGCGTGGGCCGCGCTTCATAGCCCTGGAAGAGCGCCACGAACGTCACGGCAAGGCCGAACACCACGCTTTTGACGACGCCCGCGCCCACGTCGCGCCAGACGTCCACGCCGCCTTGCATCTGCGACCAGAACGCGCCGGCGTCCACGCCGATCAGCAACACGCCGACCACATAGCCGCCCAGCACGCCGACGGCGCTGAAGATCGCGGCGAGGATCGGCATGGAAATGATCCCGGCCCACAGACGCGGCGCCACCACGACCTTGACCGGGTCGACCGCCATCATTTCCATTGCGGTCAATTGCTCGCCGGCCTTCATCAGGCCGATTTCGGCGGTCAGCGAGGTGCCGGCGCGCCCGGCGAACAGCAGCGCCGTGACCACCGGCCCGAGTTCGCGCACGAGCGACAGGGCGACCAGCAGCCCGAGCGCCTGTTCCGAACCGTAGCGGTTCAACGTGTAATAGCCTTGCAAACCGAGTACGAAGCCGACGAACAGCCCCGACACCGCAATGATCACGAGCGAATAATTACCCACGAAGTGGATCTGCTTCGTGACAAGGCGCGGACGGCGCAGCAGCGGGAAGAATTCGAACAACAACCGGAAGAAGAAGCGCGTGGCGTAGCCGGCCGTGCCGAGGCCGTCGAGCACCGAACGGCCGACTGTGCTGATCAACGAGCCGATCATGCCCGACCTCCGCCCACGCCGAAGTCGGCCGCGAGCGGCGTCTTCGTCGGATAGTGAAATTTGAACGGGCCGTCGGGCGCGCCGTCGATGAACTGCCGCACGGTCGGATCGGTCGACTCGCGCAATTGCGCGGGCGTGCCCTCGGCATGCACGCCGCCGTTAGCGAGGAAGTAGACGTAGTCGGCAATGGCGAACGATTCCGGCACGTCGTGCGTAACCAGAATGGACGTCGCGCCGAGCGCCTGATTGAGCGCGCGGATCAGGTTCGCGGTGATGCCGAGCGAGATCGGGTCGAGGCCGGCGAACGGCTCGTCGTACATCATCAGTTCGGGATCGAGGGCGATGGCGCGCGCGAGCGCCACGCGCCGCGCCATACCGCCGGAAATTTCCGAAGGCAGCAGGTCGCGCGCGCCGCGCAGGCCGACAGCGTTGAGCTTCATCAGCACCAGGTCGCGGATCAGTTCCTCGGGAAGATCGGTGTGCTCGCGCAGCGCAAACGCCACGTTCTCGAATACCGACATGTCCGTGAACAGCGCGCCGAACTGGAACAGCATGCCCATTTTGCGGCGCAGCGCGTACAGGCCCCCGCGGGTCTGCGCGCCGACGTTCTGGCCGTGAAAAAGGATCTCGCCGCGCTGCGCGCGCACCAGACCGCCGATCAACCGCAGCACGGTGGTCTTGCCGCAGCCCGAGCCGCCCATGACCGCGACCACCTGCCCGCGCTGAAAGCGCAGATTCAGGTTCGACAGTACGAGCCGGTCGCCGTAACCGAAGTCGACGTCGCGCAGTTCGAGAAGGGTCTCGGAAGAGGAAAACACTGACTGACAGTCCTTTTACAGGGAAGGCCGAATTATAGGGCCATCATGCAAAAGTTGCCGTGAGGTGCCCTCTCCTTAACGAAACGTAACGATTATTGCGTAAACGCTTGTTGCAGCGCGGCAACGGCGGCTGCGGGATCGGCCGCTTCTGTCACCGCGCGCACCACGGCCGCGCAACCGACGCCGGTTTCCAGCACCGCAGGCAGCACCTGCAGGTCGATTCCGCCGATCGCCACGAGCGGCACCACACCCTCGAGCAGGCGGACGTAGCGAGCAAGGCGCTTGAGCCCTTGCGGCGCGGTCGGCATGACTTTCGTGGTGGTCGGGAACACGGCGCCGAGCGCAATATAGCTGGGGCGGAAATGCAGCGCCTTCAGAATTTCGTAAAAGCCGTGCGTCGACAAGCCGAGACGGATGCCCGCCGTCGCCAGCGCGGCGAGGTCCGCCGTGTGCACGTCCTCCTGGCCGAGGTGTACGCCGTAGGCGCCCGCCTCGAGCGCAGCCTGCCAGTGATCGTTGATGAAAACCTGCGCGTCGTGGCGCCGGCCAGCCGCCACGCAGCGGGCTATTTCGCGCTCGAGTTCGTCGGCGGGATGGGCCGACTTGCGGCGCAGTTGGACCGTCTTCACGCCAAAGCCAAGCACTCGCTCGACCCACTCCGCGCTCGGCAGGACCGGATACAGCCCGAGCCGTTCGGGGCAGCGCGCGAATGCCTCGGCCGGCGCCTGCGGCAGACCGGCGACGCGCGGAAACGTCGCGAGATCGCAAGGGAACGAGTCACCGCAGGCATGGGTGCGGGTTTCGTCGCCGTCGCGCCAGGCCAGCGCCAGCACGAGCGCGTCGTGGGGATCGAAACCGCAATCCAGAAACGCGGCGAGCGCGGCAATCCAGTCTTCCGCCAGATGCCCTTCCAGCCGGTACTTTTCGCCGCCCAGGTGCAGCGTCGCCTTGTGCTCGGCGGCTTCGACCACGGCCGCGCCCTGCACGAGCCAGCGCGCCATCTGCTCGCCATGCCGGGCGGCGTCGGCGACGACGATCAGATCGCCGCCGTTCGGCTCGTCCGGGGCAGTCAGGCAGATGCGCCACGGCGCGTGCGTGGGCGGCCAGTCGCCGAGCCGGGCGCGGATGCGCTCGGTGGCTTCGGTGAGTTCGTCGGCGGGCGGCCAGAACAGGTCGCGGTCTTTCAAAGCCAATGTCTGCGTCATGCGGCGCTCCCATCCTGATGCCAGAACGGCATGCCGACCACCGGCGTGCTCGCGTGCGCGCTTTCGCGCTCGGCCATGGGCCCGGCGAGGAACGCTTCGCGACCCGCTTCGACGCCCAGCGCAAACGCGCGCGCCATGGCCTCGGGATGGGTGGCCTGCGACACCGCCGTGTTGAGCAGGACGCCGTCGAAGCCCCATTCCATCACCTGCGCCGCATGCGACGGCACGCCAAGCCCCGCGTCGACGATCAGCGGTACGTCGGGCAGCCGTTCGCGCAACACCCGCAAGCCATACGGATTGATCACGCCCTTGCCGGTGCCGATAGGCGCGCCCCACGGCATGAGCGCCTCGCAGCCCGCGTCGAGCAGACGGCGGCCTATCACCAGATCTTCGGTGCAATACGGCAGCACCTTGAAGCCGTCCTTGACGAGCTTCGCGGCCGCCTCGATCAGGCCGACCGGATCGGGCTGCAGCGTGTAGTCGTCGCCGATCAGTTCCAGCTTGATCCACTCGGTTTCGAAAATTTCCCGGGCCATGTGCGCGGTGGTCACCGCCTCGCCGACGGTCAGGCAGCCGGCCGTGTTAGGCAGCAGCGGCACGCCGTGGCGTTTGAGCAGATCGAAGAAGCCGGCTTCGGCGCCGCCTTCGTTCATCTGCCGACGCAGCGCGACAGTCACCATGCCGGGTCGCGCGGCGTCGATCGAATCGGACAGCGCCTGCAGCGACGGATAGCGCGACGTGCCGAGCAGCACGCGACTTGCGAAGGTCTGGCCGTACAGCGTGAGGGTGTCGGCGGTTTGGGGGGAAGTCATTTGCATCATCTGGTCTCCGGCAATGCAGGGCGGCGATTGCGTGGATTAGCGTGGGCGGTTTGGTTCGTAGTCGGTGCGTGGTCGGTGCGTCGGTGCGTGATCGGTGCGAGGGCGTCGCCTGGGTCTTGCGCGGCGCCTGCCTCACGTTCATCACACCTGGCGCGCCAACCGTGCTCAACCGCCGGCCACCGGCTGCACCACATCGAGCTTGTCGCCCGGCTGCAACGCACGCGCAGCATGCTGCGTACGCGCGACAAAATCGCCGTTCAGCGCAACGGCAAACGGCGGCCGCGCACCGTACGCGGCGAGCGCATCCGCGACAGTCGCGCCTTCGGGCAGCGACAACGGCTTCTGATTGATATGAATGTCCATGGCGTTCAATTACGTTCAGTCGATGGCCAATGCGCGAGCGCCCGCAGCGCCGCACCGCGAGCCGGCGCTCATGCCGGCTCCCGCGCGCGGTCCTGCTGGAACAGCTCGCTCCAGCGCGCGCCGCGCTGCCAGTCCGCGAACGCGTCGGCGTCGCCGATGCGTCCGTCCAGCAGCGCCGCCGCAAAGCGCGCGGCTTCGTCGGCGACTTCGGGCACGATCATGTAGCCGTGCCGGTACAGCCCGTTCACACGCAGCGTCTGGCTGCCGTCCCACAGCAAGGCCGGCCGATGGTCCGGCAAGGTCGGACGGCACTGCGAATTCAGCTCGAGAATGCGCGCCTCGCCAAAGCCCGGATGCACCGAAAACGCCGCACTCAGCAGTTCCAGCGCGGAACGCACGCTGACAGGCGACATGTCCTCGCCTTCCACTTCTGTCGCGCCGATCACGTAAAGGTCGTCCTGCTTCGGCGCGATATAGAGCGGATAGCGCGGATGCAGCAGCCGCACCGGCCGGGTCAGCCGGATGCCAGGCGCATGCACGCGCGCCACTTCGCCGCGTATGCCGCGCAGCGTCGGCAGCACGGATTTGGCGCCGAGACCGCGGCAGTCGATCGTCACGCGCGCCGGCGGCAGCGCGTCGTCGCGCACCGGCGAATTCCAATGGGTTCGCACGCCGCGCTGCGCGAGCCCCGCCGCAAGAGCGCGCAGCACCTGGCGGTTGTCCAGTTGTCCCTCACGCGGCAACAGCCAGCCCTGGTTGAAGCGCCCTGCGAGCGCGGGCTCGGCCGCGCCGAGTTGCGCGCCGGCGAGCGTGACAAAGCCGCCGTCGAGCAATTCGGCCGGGGCGTTCGAGCGCACGCGTCTTTCGAACAACGGCGCCTCGGTTCGATCCGCGTGATGCCAGACCACGAGCGTGCCATTGCGCTGGAAGAACACCGGCTCCGGCAGTTCGGCCAGCACTTGCGGCCAGGTGTCGAGCGATGCCGCGCCCAGACGCGTGATCAGCAATTCGGCGCTGGCGGCTTCGGCGAGCGGCGCCAGCATGGCCGCGGCGACCCACGCGGCGGCCTGCGAACCGGCGGCGTCGCCGCGTTCATAGAGCGCCACGCGATGGCCCTCGCCGGCAAGCCGCCACGCGACGAGGCGCCCGCACAGGCCGCCACCGAGCACGGCGAAATCGGAATGTTGCGCGGCGCGGCTCATCGGGCAAGCTCCGATTCAATGCGCTGCGCAAAAGCGATGCAGCGCGCGTCATTGGCGACGCGACAAGGAGCAAAACACATAACTGAACAATAGGCGGTCATCGAGTCCTTTCCGTACGGCCAACAAGAAGCGCGTACCCAGGACGAAACCGGCGGGCAAGGCCGGCCGGGCAACAGGCGTGCTCTTCTCAAGTACGCCGCCCGGCGGGGAATGGAAGACTGGCTGCTTCCGGAAACTTCCCGCGCCGGTATTACCCGGATCGGGTGCAAAGGGTCTCTCTCAGCCTCGCTGCCGCAGCGTGAAGACCACGCCGCTCAAGTGCGAAGCACCCCTGTTTCGTCAAAGGTCATTAGACCATAAAAGGCGCGGCGCTCGCAAACGAGCGGCGCATCGCCGCGCACACGGCTTGATCCGGCACTATGTTTTTGCGTCGTTCATCTTCTGCGACAGGCGACCGGGCGGTATCTCGGGTAAGCGCCCGGCGCTCTGGCACAATGCAGCAGATGGCCCGGCGTATGCGGCATTGGCGCGAGGCGCGCAGTGAGGCGTAGCGCCGCCGGCTTGCGGCCAGCGCCGCGCCGACACTTAATCTTCGCTTAAGCGCGGCGCGCCAGAATTGGCGTCGCCGCGGCGGGTGGTCGTCAGACGCGGCGCCCGGACGATCCCAGCACTCGTGACTGGCTGGTCGGCCACGTTGGTCCGAATAAAACAGCACTCCTCAGGACGCACATGAGAACAGATATTTCTGCCAGCCCTGCTCTGCCGCCCGACGACAAGGTCTCCGCATGGAGCCTGATCAAGCCCTACTGGGTGTCGGAAGAGAAAAAGACGGCGTGGGCGCTCCTTCTCGCCATCATCGCGATGAACCTGATGGTCGTGTGGATCAACGTCCGCCTGAACCGCTGGAGCGCGGACTTCTACAACGCGCTGCAAACCAAGAACGTGCGCGACTTCCCGCATCTCCTGATGATCTTTTCGGGGCTTGCGTTCGGCTACATCATTCTCGCCGTGTACGGGCGCTATTTGCGGCAGATGCTCGGCTTTCGCTGGCGCCAGTGGCTAACCAGGCGCTATCTGAACGAATGGCTGCACGACAGCGCGTTCTACCGGATCGAGCGCGACCGTCTCGCCGACAACCCCGACCAGCGTATCAGCGACGACCTCCAGTCGTTCGCCACCACGACGCTTTCGCTTACGCTCGACCTGCTGTCCACCGTCGTCACCCTGGTATCGTTCATGACGATCCTGTGGACGCTTGCCGGCGCGCTGACCATCACGCTCGGCGGCGTGCCGCTGCATATTCCGGGCTACATGGTGTGGGCGGCCGCGCTTTACGCGGTAGTCGGATCGCTCGTTATCCAGAAGGTCGGCCACCCGCTCGTGCCGATCAACTATCAGGCGCAGAAAGTCGAGGCGGATTTCCGTTTCGGCCTGATCCGCCTGCGCGAAAACGCTGAGCAGATTGCCTTCTACAACGGCATGGACACGGAGAGGAACAACGCGTATTCGCTGTTCGGCCGCATCCGCGACAACTGGTGGCAGGTCATGAAGTACACGAAGCGACTCACCTTCGTGCTGAGCTTCTACGGCCAGATCGCGATCATCTTTCCGCTGGTCGTCGCCGCACCGCGCTACTTCGCAGGCGCCTTCACGTTCGGCGTGCTGATGCAGATTTCCAGCGCGTTCGGCACCGTCAGCGATTCGTTTTCGTGGTTCATCAACAGTTACTCCACGCTCGTCGAGTGGCGCGCCACGGTCAACCGTCTGCGCGAATTCAAGCGCGTCGTGCACGCGCCGCGTCTGAAGGAGTCCGTCTCGCCGGCCACCGCGCATGGCGGCATCAACCTGCATTTCGTGGACGCCGACAAGCTCGCCACCGACGGACTCAAGCTCGCACTGCCGAACGGCAACCCGCTCTCGCGCATCCGCGACATCGTGATTCGCCCGGGCTCGCGCTGGCTCGTGCGCGGCCCGTCCGGCTCGGGCAAGAGCACGCTGATGCGCGCGCTCGCCGGACTGTGGCCGTTCGGCGACGGCGCGATCGACGCGCCCGTCAACGCGCGCATGATGTTCGTCCCGCAAGTGAGCTACATGCCGATCGGCTCGCTAAAGGCGGCGCTCGCGTACCCGTCGGCGGCAGACACTTTCACCGACGACGAATGCCGCGAGGCGCTCGTCACCTGCCATCTGTCGCAATACGCGGACCGTCTGCAGGAATCCGGCCACTGGACGCGAATTCTCTCGCCCGGCGAGCAACAGCGGCTCGCCGCCGCGCGCGTACTGCTGCACAAGCCGGACTATCTGTTCCTCGACGAAGCGACGAGTGCGCTCGACGCGGACAACGAAGCGCGTCTGTACCGCCTCTTTACCGAGCGGCTGCCGAAGGCGGCGATTGTCAGCGTCGCACATCGCGAGTCGCTGGCGGCGTTCCACAATGAAACGCTCGAGGTCGAACGCGCGGCGGAAGCGGTCGCTGCATGAACATGGAAAGCGAGATCGCCGCCGAAGCCCGCGCGGGTCTGGAGCGCGTCGTACTGCTCACCGGCGCGGGTTCCGCTGCGGGTGCGGCGCGCCTCTGAGCGCAGCGTTCGCGCCCGTGCAAGTCGGCAACACGTCCGATTTGCGGCAAGATCCGGAAACACGCGCGAACAGTTAGAAAGCATTTGCGAAGCAAGCAAGCTTTTCCGCCCTTTGAAACGAGGCCGAAACAGCGACGATAGTCGTGCGCGCCGTCCCCGCGGCCCGCACGCCATCCACTGTTCACGGACTCTCGCTCATGTCACTCGATCGCCCCGCCTGTTCTTCGATTCACCGTCTCGCGCTTGCTTTGGGCGCAGCCTTGCTGATCGCAGGCGCCGCCCAAGCAGCGCAAACCACGCCGCCGAACGAACCCGCCGACGTGTGCCCTGCGCTCAAGCACATCGTCGAAGCATCGGACTTCGCGCAGTTGCGCGCGGCGCAGGCCCCGCAACTGCCGGGCATCCAAAGCACCGAAGACTGCCGCGCCAGCGCGCATACCTATGATTGCCACTGGCGCGCGCACTGGCAGGCCGACGGTTTCGTCAACGATCCGCTCGAGGAGATCGGCGCCGACATCGCCGCCTGCTTCCCGGCTG
Organism: Burkholderia sp. WSM2232; assembly: GCF_000472545.1. GTDB lineage: Bacteria > Pseudomonadota > Gammaproteobacteria > Burkholderiales > Burkholderiaceae > Paraburkholderia. The sequence goes on from NZ_AWZV01000021.1 coordinate 88,334, forward strand.
TCGTGCATGACGTCAATACACCGACGCGCCAGCATTTCATCGTGACCGCTGCCGGGCGCCGCGTGAACGTGACGGCGAGCGTGCAAGGCCAAAACGAATTGCGCCTGCGCGTCGCGCGCTAGATCGTGTCCCGCGCGACGATGGACATGCTGCATCGCCCACTGCGTTTTCGCCTCGCTCAGCGCTTCTCGGTTGTTTATGTTTATCGCACCGGCTTCGCATCATGACCTTCCCGCCTGGCACCCGTGCATACGCTTTCACGCGAGTTCCCTGGGCGGTGCGGGTCATGTTGCGGCGGCCCGGCGCGCGGCTTGCCGCGTGCACGGCGCTGACGCTCGGATTGAACGGCTGCGCGTGGACACTCATCCAGGCTGCCGACGCCACCGGCTCGGTGATTCAGGCAGGCTACGCGATCGCCGCGAACTATTCGTCGCCGACCTTCGTGAGCGGCCGTCCCGCCGACGTGAGCCATGTTTGCATCGAGGTGAATACTGCAGTGTCGGTCGGCGATTTCGTGCCGGCGCTGCAACTCGCGCTCGAGCGCCGCGGCATTCGTTCGGACGTCTACAATCCCGGCACCTCGCCTGCGGGCTGCGAAGCGCGCCTCGTGTACAACGCCGCGATCGACTATGGCCGGCGTTCGTTCAGCGACGACACGATCCAGTATCTGTCGATCATCGACCTGACGCTCGTGCAGAACGGCCGCATTCTCGTCACCGCGCGCTATCAGACAGGCGGCCTGAACACCGACCGCTTTTCCTCCGCGTCCACCAAGCTCAATGGGCTGATCGACAGGATGGTGATCGACCGGACCGATTTCGGCCGGCAGACGCTGCAAACCTCGCAGATCAATTAGACATACGCCGCTTGCTTTCCCTTACGCGAGAAAGGATTGGAAAGCGTTGCCGGCTTTGCCGCGCCCGCGCGGGACACTAAGATGATCTGATGAACCCATCCATTCTGGTCGTCGACGACGACCCCGTTGTCCGCAATCTGGTCAGCCAGTATCTCGAAGGGCGCGGTTTCAAGGTCGCCACGCTGGAACACGGCATGGCGCTGCAAAGCAAGCTGCGCGACGAACGTCCCGCGCTGGTCGTGCTCGACATCATGATGCCGGAGCTCGACGGCATCAGTGCGCTGCGCGCGTTGCGCGTGGCGGGCGACGATATTCCCGTGATTCTGCTTACCGCGCGCGCCGATCCTATCGACCGTGTCATCGGTCTTGAACTCGGTGCCGACGATTATCTTGGCAAGCCGTTCGAGCCGAGCGAACTGGTCGCGCGAATCCGCACGGTGCTGCGGCGGCGCGGCTCGATTGCGCCGAGCGCGCCCGAACAGCGCGCGCCTTACCGGTTCGGCCGCTTCGAAGTGAATTTCCCGGCGCGCGAATTGCGCCGCGACGGCGAGCGCATCGCGCTGCGCTCGAGCGAATTCGCGATGCTGAAAGTGTTCGTCACGCATGCGATGACGGTGCTTACGCGCGCGCAACTGCTGGAAAAACTGCACGGCAACAGCGAGGCGCATCGCAACCGCAGTCTCGATGTGTCGATCTGGCGTTTGCGCCGGCTAATCGAGGTCGATCCTTCCGAGCCGCGCTATGTCCAGACGGTCTGGGGACGCGGCTACGTGTTCGTGCCCGACGGCGAGATAGGCGCTGCCGAGCGCGGACCGGCCCCGCTTGCAGAGTAGGCGCGGCACCGTTGCAGCCCGGAGGGACCGCGCAGCAGCGCGCCACGGTCGGCGCTAGAACGTCAGCACACTCAGGAACATTCTCTGCAGCCAGCCCATGGTCGTCGCGTCTGAGACCATGCCGGTGCCGGCCTGTTCGATGCGCGCATTTGCGACCTTGCTCGAAGCGACGTAGTTACCTGCTTCGATATCCTTAGGATTGACGACACCCGACAGCCGCAGACGGTCGCGGTTACCGCTCATCGAAATCACCTTCTCGCCCGATACCACAAGATTGCCGGTGGGCATGGTGCCGATCACGGTCACGGCGAGCGTGCCGGTCATGCCGCTCACGTCGGTCAGGCTGCCCTGCCCTTTGAAATCCGTGCTTGCGGAACCGATATTGAACAGCCTCGCAAGCCGCGCGGCCGCGCCCGTCGATTTGTCGGCGGCGTCGGCGGTAATGCTGCTCGCGCGGCTCGCGGCCGCGGTCGAACTATTGTTGCCGCTATACGACTCCGAAAGCCGGATCGTCAGCACGTCGCCGATATGCTGCGCGCGCGGCGTCTCGTACAGCACCATCAGCGTGCCGGCCTGATAGATCGCACCCTGCGTGTTGACGTTCAGCGGCGCCGAGACGAGCGGCGGCGCCATCGGCGTTTCGACAATCGATCTCTGTCCGCTTGCGCAAGCGGACAGAACCGCCGCCGCGCACAGCGCGACGGAAACACGTAGCGTAAGCATTGTTTGACTCCTGGCCTCAATGAATGTGACTTCGGCCGACTCTTCAACTGTAGTGGCCGCATGAGCCGCGGCGCACATCAACCGGCTTCCGCATCGCTCGCCTGCCACTGCCTCACGACAGACTTGACCCACGCGTCCGAGCCCTTCAACAGGTACGTGAGCGTGCCGTTGCGCGTTCCGGGCAGGAAACACAGCGTGATGGAGCTGACCGCGTTCTCCCACACGTACACGGGCAGCGCGCCTGGCGACGACACGTTCTGCGTCGCGTGGCGCGGCGGGCCGTAGCGCTCCATCAGCGCATCGCGCAGATCCTCGGCGGTGACTTCGTCGATCACGAAGGACATCTCGTAGAGGCGCAGCGCGCTTTGACCATCGCTCTCAGCTCCCATGCGCGCGAAGCGCAGCACGTGCTCGGCCGCCGGGGCGCCGTCGACCACCGCTTGCGAAAGCGCCCAACCCTTATCGCCGCGATGCGCCCAGTGGCACGCGACCGTCAGGCTCTCATGCGACTTCAGCCGCATGCCGAGCGCGCCCGCCTGCACGTCCGTCTCGCAGATCGGCACGCTGCCGAGCGGCGTCGCCCGCACCTTTGAACCGGCACGAAACTCGTCGAGCGTGATGCCAAGCGCGATGCCGCGGAACGCGAACGGCGTGTCCTGCGCGCGCCGTCGCGCGTCGGCCAACGTGTCTTTCGAAGCGGGCGGCGCGGCCGTCCCGCCCGCTTCGCGCGCGGCCACGGTGAGCGGGAACATGCAGCACAGCAGCGCCAGCGCGCAGGCAATCCGTTTGGCTGTCATGATTCAGTCAATAGCTGATGAACACATGTCGAACGGGGTGGCCGCCGCATGACCGACCACCGGGATGATTTTCAACGTGGCCGACGTGAGCCGGCATGGCAGCGCGGCCACGGCGCAGCCGTCGAGCGGCACGAGCGCCGCGCCGAGCGCGAGCCACGCAGCGGCGCGTATCAGGCGCCTGGATAGTTTCGGAGTCGACACACGAACCTCGGTACGTCAGGCGGTGGTGTTGACGTGATGACCCACGAGGCCCGCAGGCAGCGACGGCTGCTGTTGGGTCGCGGAGCCTTTGGCTTGCGTGGTGCTGGCGGAATTCGCAGCGCTGCCTGTAGACGCCGGCTTTTCCGCGGGCCTGGCTGGCGCGATCGACGAAAAGTGGGTGGAATTGAGCTTGCCTGGAACGGTCATGATGAGCCTCGCATAGTGCTGGGTTGGCTGGATGTCGGCCGCGCGCCGCGCGGGCTGCACGACTGCATGGCGGCTCGGGGCTCCGCCGGCTTGCGGCGCGACATATCGCAGGACGAATCATCCCGCTGCCGCAGCCTCGCCGATGCACGAAGAAAAGCGCGCTTTCCGGCGGTTCTTACGACTGGTTTCAAGGGGTTCCCAGCGGTTGCCGCTGCACCGGAATTGTTTCCGCCACACCGGCCCGAAGCGATGCGAATGCGCTTTGGCAGCGGGCTGCGCGCTGTCAGACCGCGCCCTGCCGAAATATGCCGTGAGCCTTGGGCGACGGGCTTCAGGCGCTCATCTGCCGGGTCCGCGTGGAAGCGGCAGCGCAACACGTAAGCGTTGGTAAGAAAACTGTCGGCCGCGCGTTGGGCGCGTCGGTCTAGAATTTCGCCATGAATCCACAGGTCCTTATCGTCGACGACGATCCGGTCGTACGCGATCTGCTTTGCAAGTTCTTGCAGTCGAACGGCTTCGACGCTTCGGTGCTGCACGACGGCACCCATCTCCAGCGACGGCTCGAGCGCGAACGGCCGTCGGTCGTCGTGCTCGACATCATGATGCCGAACACCGACGGCCTACGGGCGCTCACCGCGTTGCGCGCCGCCGGCGACGACATTCCAGTGATCTTCGTGACGGCGCGCGGCACGGTGGCCGACCGCATCGTCGGGCTCTCGCTCGGGGCGGACGACTATCTGACCAAGCCCTTCGATCCGCGGGAACTGCTCGCGCGCATCCACACGGTGCTGCGCCGCCGTGGCCCGCCCACCACGAGCGCGCCGGAAGCCCGCAAGCCGTACAGGTTCGGTCCGTTTGAACTGGACTTCGCCACGCGCTCGCTGTCGCGTGCGGACGCGAAGCTGCCGTTGCGCGACAGCGAGTTCGCACTACTGAAAATCTTCGTCAACAACCCGTACAAGGTGTTGTCGCGCGTGCTGATTCACGACCTCGTGCACCGCGACAACCTTGCCTTTCGCGACCGCAGCCTGGACGTGCCGATCTGGCGTCTGCGCCGCGTGATCGAGGACGACCCGTCCAATCCGCGCTACGTGCAGACGGTGCGCGGCAAGGGCTACGTGTTCGTGCCCGACGCCGACGGCACACCGTTTGCCGACGGGGCCGCCCCTGACGCATGAGAAACCCGCTCAACACGCTATTCGGCCGAATGGCGTTGCTTTCCACAGCGGTGCTCCTCGCGATTCAGGCGGGTTGGTTCGTGCTCATTGTCATGCAGCCGCCGCGTCATGAGATCGACGGCTTCGCGCGCGGCGTCGTGCTGGCCTTGCAGGCCGTCAACGGCGAGCCGATCAAGGGCGCGGCGCTCGCTCCCGCCATGCGCGTGCATCTCGTTCCGACCTGGAACATGCCGCCGAGCGTTCACCTGCGTGAACCGACGGACCATCTGGTCGTTCAGTTGACCCGGCATCTGCGCGAGACGCTGCCGCCAGGCACCCAGATCGCCGTCGACGATCTGCGGCCGCCGCAACTGTGGGTGCTGTTTCCGGGCAAGTCGAACTGGGTGGTGCTGCCGGTGCACCTGCCGCCGCCGCCGCGTTTTCTGATCGAAGCCATTTCGATGCTGGTCGCGGCACTCATTCTGTCGCTGTTCGCGGTGTGGCAAATGCAGCGCCCGCTCTCGCGCGTCGCCGACGCCGCGCGCGCCTTCGGTTCGGGCGGACGGCCCGAGCCTGTGACGGTGCAAGGCCCGCGTGAATTGCGCGATCTGATCGGCTCGTTCAACGACATGATGCGACGCCTGAACGAAGCCGGCGACGACCAGGCGGTCATGCTGGCCGGCGTCGCGCATGACCTGAAAGCGCCGCTCACCCGGCTGAAGCTGCGTGCAAGCGTGCTGGTGGCGGAAAGCGAGCGGGCCGGGCTGATCCGCGATGTGGATTCCCTCACCAACATCGTCCAGCAGTTTCTGGAATTCGCCGGTCAATCCGCCGACGCGGGGCCGCCCGTGGTAGTCGACGAATTCTTGCGCGAGCAGTTTTCCGACAGCGGCAAGGACAGCGATAGCGATAGCGCTAAGGAGAGCGCGCACGCCAGCAACAGCGACAAGACCGAAGACCCCGACAGCGACAGCGCGAACAGCGCGAGCGCCACCCCAGACGACGGCGCCCGCGACAACCCCGACGAAGCCCGCCTGTTCAGACTCGATCTACGTGCCGGCCCGTCTTTCACGCTGCCACGCACGCTGCTTGACCGGCTCGTGACCAACCTCGTCGAAAACGCGCTCGAGCACGGCGCGCCGCCTGTCGAAATCTCCACCGCGCGACGCGGCGGGCGCTGGCTCATCAGCGTGCGCGACCACGGCGGCGGTATTCCGGACGACCGCATTGCCGCCGCGATGAAACCCTTCGTGAGGCTCGATGCCGCGCGCGGCGGCGAAGGCCATTGCGGGCTGGGTCTCGCGATCGTCGCGCGGCTCGCGCACGATCGCGGTGGCTCTTGCCACGTGCGCAATCATGCGAAAGGTGGTCTGGAAGTATGTGTCGAGTTGCCGGTTGTGCCGGTGCCGGTGCCGGCGCTGGCGGCAGCGGCGTCGGCGTGACGTGCGGGCCAGACCGCAACGGGACGGCGCGGCGCCTGTGCTTACGTCGCCTTACCGGATCGGGTGTCGGATGGCGGCGGGCCTTATAGTTGGCCCTGGCAACCTCGATGCCGCCCTTCTCAGTCCGCCCGCTCATCCGGGGCGGATTTTTTTTGCCCGCGTTTGACCGACGGCTCGTGCAGAGGTCTCTTGACTGCGTTTTTTTGCGGGCGTGTGTGTTACACGCCGCTGCGCTCCGTGGTTGAAACCACGAGCCTGCTGCGCAAGCTGTCGATAGTCGAATCGGAAACGCCAAGGCCCTCGGTGAGGTAGCGCGTCATCGTCCCGTAGCTTGCCTGCACCTGATCGAAGCCGGCCTGCAGAAAACTCTCCCGAACGCCGAGCAAAGGCTCGTGAATCGCGGCGAGCGCGTCGCCGTCCTGCGCACGCAACGTTTCCTTCATCGACCTGATGGCCTGCGCGCGGTAGACGTTGCTGAGCAGATAGTCCTGCATGATCACGTCGAGCGGCACGTTCGCAATGCTCTGCAGAAGCGCCGCGACCCAGCCGGCTCGATCCTTACCCGCGGTCGAATGGAACAGTTGCGCGCCGGTGCCGTCCACGAGTTCGCGCAAGAGAGCGCCGAAGCCGGCCCGCTGCGCGGCGCCGGTCACGTAGCCGCGCGCCTGCGATTCCATGAACGCGGCCGCGTCCGCCTCCGAGTTGAAAGCCGGTGGGACAAAGTCGCGCACGCCCAATACATTTAGCGCCTGCGAAACCGCGCCGCGCGGCAGGACGTCCAACGTCCGCTCGATCTCGCCCGGCGTGCGCAAATCGAAGACGCCGACAATGCCGAGCCTTTCCATCGCGGTCTGGTCGACCACACTGAGCGTCAACACATTCGAGCGGAAAAAGGCGCCGCGGCGCATCGTCTTGCCGTCGACAGTCGGATAGCCGGCAGCAGTGCCCGCGACGTCGCGAAAATTGTCCACCGATGCGAGCCGCGGGGTCTCGCCCTGCCCGTCGTCCAGACTGCCGCCGCATGCGCTGAGCAGCGTGCTGCTCATGCCGGACGCAAGCAGCGCGCTGGCCGAGCGCTTCAGGAAAAACCGTCGCGACGGGCTCGCGGCAAGCGGGTGCGCGGGCGTGGCCGTGGGCACAACATAGCGGCGACGTGGCGGGCAGGTTTTGGCGGTGGTGGGCATCAGGCGATTCGACGTAGCAGGCGCAAGCCTGAGTAGATAAGTGCAGCCGTGACGCTGCGGGCGCAGTTTAACGTTTCCATTAATTCTTCTGGTTACGGCGTATTAGTTCGTAAGCAAATGTTTGCACGTTGCCTTCTCTGTCGGGCGCGGGTTAACAGTATGCGGGTTGCAACAGCCCTTTTCTCTCTCTTATCTCCGGCTTACCGTTTGCTGCCAAACTTGACCCGATGTGGCCGCACGACCCGTAGTCCCCGTAGAATGGAAAACGGTCCCACGCGCCGCCGGCACATCAGTCCTGTCCACACTTTTGCATGAAACGCAGCGCAAGGTATTCGGCGGCATCGCCAGCCTCCCGCATCACATTGCGACCTGAGACCGCGACCCCACGTTGCCGCTGATTTGTCAGAAAAGCACATGAAAACGATTGTTCTCGGAGGCGGCGTGATCGGTGTCGCCACGGCCTTTTATCTGCGCCAGCAGGGCTGCCAGGTCACGCTGATCGAACGGGAGCCGGACGTGGCGCTTGGCACGAGCTTCGGCAACGCGGGGGTGATCGCGCCGAGCTATGTGACGCCGTGGGCCGCGCCCGGCATGCCGGGGAAGATTCTCAAACACGTGTTTCAGCAGGCTTCACCGCTTATTTTTCGCCCGACGCTGGACCCGGCTCAATGGCGCTGGATCGCGCAATGGCTGCGCGAATGCGAGCTCGAACGCTTTCGCGTCAACAAGCAGCGTATGCAGCGAATCGCCTACTACAGCCGCGAGTGCCTGCGCGAATTCCGCAGCCGCCATCCGTTCGATTACGGCCGCAGCCAGGGCTATCTGCAACTCTTTCGCAGCGAGTACGACGTTGAGCTCGCACAGCCGGCGCTCACGGTGCTGCGCGACGCGGGCATCGCGTATCGGGAAGTGAGCGCCGCGCAATGCGTGGACATCGAGCCGGGCCTGCGCTGGGCGCGTGCGACGCCCGTGTCGGGCGTCCATCTTCCCGACGACGAAGCCGGCGACTGCGCCCGCTTCACGCGCGAACTGCGCGCAATCTGCGAGCGCCACGGGGTACGCTTTTGCTTCGACACGCGCGTGACGTCGCTCGACGTGGAAGGCGGTGCGGTGCGCGGCGTGCGTGTCGAAAGCGAGCGCGGCACGCAGGTCGAGCCGGCCGACACCGTGGTGGTGGCGCTGGGCGTCGACAGCGCCGCGCTGCTGGCGCCGCTCGGCGTGAAGGTGCCGCTCTATCCGGTCAAAGGCTATTCGGCAACGCTGCCCATCATCGACGATGAAAAAGCCCCGCGCGCCGCACTCATGGACGAATCGCTAAAGACAGCCATTACGCGCTTCGGCGACAACCTGCGGGTAGCGGGCACGGCGGAGCTCGGCAACCGCGAAGCGACACTGCGCGAGCAGGCCTTGCAGACGCTGATGAAAGTGCTGGCCGACTGGTTTCCGCACGCGGCGACGCCCACGTCCGCGCACTTCTGGGTAGGCCGCCGGCCGATGACGCCGGACGGCGCGCCCTTGCTTGGACCGTCGGGCATCGGCAATCTGTGGCTCAATCTCGGCCACGGTTCGACCGGCTGGGCGATGTCGATGGGCTCGGCGCGCGTGGTCGCCGATCTGATCGCACAGCGCAAGCCCGAGATCGATCTCGAAGGGCTCACCCTCGCGCGTTACGGCAAGTGACAGCGCCGCCGCATAGCGACCCGCGCAAAAAAGCCGGGTCACCTTGTTGAGGTGCCCGGCTCTGTTTCTTACCGCTGCTTCTTACCGCTTTGACGGTGCCGCCCGATATCGCTCCGGACCGGCACCGTGTCGTCTCCACCTCTTCCTGCAAGCTCTGACCCGCAGCCGACGACGTTAGCGCGGCAACTCCGAATGGCCCATCAGGAACGCGTCCACCGAACGCGCGCACTGGCGGCCTTCGCGAATCGCCCACACGACGAGCGACTGGCCACGGCGCATATCGCCGGCGGTGAACACCTTGTCCACCGACGTGTAGTACGCCTTGTCGCCTTCCGTCGACGCGCGCACGTTGCCGCGCGCGTCCTTGTCGACGCCGAATGCTTCCAGTACCGGCGACACCGGCTGTGTGAAGCCCATGGCGAGCAGCACGAGGTCGGCCTTCATTTCGAATTCGGAGCCCGGCACTTCCTGCATCTTGCCGTCTTTCCATTCGACGCGCGCCGCGATCAGCTTCTCGACCTTGCCGTTCTTGCCTTCGAGGCGCTTGGTGGCGACCGCCCAATCGCGCGAGCAGCCTTCTTCATGCGACGACGACGTGCGCAGCTTGATCGGCCAGTACGGCCACACGAGCGGCTTGTTTTCTTCTTCGGGCGGCTGCGGCAGCAGTTCAAACTGCGTAACGCTTTTCGCGCCATGACGGTTGGACGTGCCCACGCAGTCCGAGCCGGTATCGCCGCCGCCGATCACCACCACGTGCTTGCCCTTCGCGAGCAACTGGTGCGGGACCTTGTCGCCGGCATTGACCTTGTTCTGCTGCGGCAGGAATTCCATCGCGTAATGGATGCCTTCCAGTTCGCGGCCCGGCACCGGCAGATCGCGCGGCGTTTCCGAACCGCCCGCAATCACCACCGCGTCGAAATCTTCCTTCAACTGCTCGGGCGAGACAGTTTCCTTCGCGGTGTTGCCGATATAGGGCGGCAGCGAATCAGCCTTGCCGACGAACACGTTGGCGCGGAACGTCACGCCTTCCGCTTCCATCTGGCGCATGCGGCGGTCGATCAGCCACTTCTCCAGCTTGAAGTCGGGAATACCGTAACGCAGCAGGCCGCCAATGCGGTCGTTCTTTTCGAATACCGTCACCTCGTGGCCCGCGCGCGCGAGCTGCTGCGCGACTGCGAGACCCGCCGGGCCCGACCCGACCACGGCAACCTTCTTGCCGGTCTTGTGCTTCGGCGGTTGCGGCGCAACCCAGCCTTCGGCCCAGGCTTTGTCGATGATCGCGTGCTCGATCGACTTGATGCCGACCGGGTCGTCATTGATGCCGAGCGTACACGCCGCTTCGCACGGCGCCGGGCAGATGCGGCCCGTGAACTCAGGGAAGTTGTTGGTGGAATGCAGCACTTCGATCGCGTTCTTCCAGTCCTGATGGAACACCAGGTCGTTGAAGTCCGGGATGATGTTGTTCACCGGGCAGCCGTTGTTGCAGAACGGAATGCCGCAGTCCATGCAACGCGCGCCTTGAATCTTCGCTTCGTCGTCGGTGAGGGCCGCGACGAATTCCTTGTAGTGCTTCACACGCGTGAGCGGAGCTTCGTACGCCTCGTGGCGGCGCTCGAACTCGAGAAAACCGGTTGCCTTGCCCATGTGGTTCTCTTCTCTATCTGTATCTAGGGGTGATCTGGACCCGCCGCGCATCGGATTGCCGAGCGGCGGCGGGTACGGCTAAGGGTGGCGGCGTCGTGCTGACTGCTCAGGCGGCGAGAACTTCCTTGTTCGCCTTCTTCGCGGCCATTTCGCCCAGCGCGCGCTTGTATTCGGTCGGGAACACCTTCACGAATTGACGGCGCGACGCGTCCCAGTTTTCGAGCAGCGCTTTCGCACGCGGCGAACCCGTGAACTGGAAGTGACGTTCGACGAGACCCTTGAGCAGTGCTTCGTCGGTGGTGCCGGTATGCCACAGGCCACGGTCGACGGTGCGTTCCTGTTCGGCCTGTTGCAGCACGGGCTCCAGTGCGACCATCGACTTGTTGCACTTGCCCGCGAACGTGTTGTCCGGGTCGTACACATACGCGACGCCGCCCGACATGCCCGCCGCGAAGTTGCGGCCGGTTTCGCCGAGCACGACCACCGTGCCGCCCGTCATATATTCGCAGCCGTGATCGCCTGTGCCTTCGACCACCGCCGTCGCGCCGGAGTTACGCACGCAGAAGCGCTCGCCTGCCACGCCGCGGAAGAACGACTCGCCTTCGATCGCGCCGTACATTACCGTGTTGCCGCAGATGATGTTCTCTTCCGACTTGCCGCGGAAATCGTTCGTGGGACGAATGATGATGCGCCCGCCCGAGAGGCCCTTGCCGACGTAGTCGTTGCCGTCGCCGACCAGATCCAGCGTGATGCCCTTCGCGAGGAACGCGCCGAAGCTCTGGCCCGCCGTGCCCTTCAACTGAATGTGGATAGTGTCGTCGGGCAGGCCGTCGTGGCCGTACTTCTTCGCAATCGTGCCGGACAGCATCGCGCCGACCGTACGATTGACGTTGCGCACCGGCTGGATGAACGAGACGTGCTCGCCCTTCTCGATAGCCGCCTTCGCCTTTTCGATCAACGTATGGTCGAGCGCGCGGTCCAGACCGTGGTCCTGCTCTTCCACGTGCTTGCGCGCCACTTCGGCCGGCACTTGCGGCTGATAGAACACGCGCGAGAAGTCGAGGCCCTTCGCCTTCCAGTGCTCCACGCCCTTCTTCATGTCGAGCAGTTCGGCGTGACCGATCAGGTCGTCGAACTTGCGGATGCCCAGTTGCGCCATGATTTCGCGCGCTTCTTCCGCGACAAAGAAGAAGAAGTTCACCACGTGCTCCGGCTGTCCCTTGAACTTGGCGCGCAGCACCGGGTCTTGCGTCGCGACGCCGACCGGGCACGTGTTCAGGTGGCACTTGCGCATCATGATGCAGCCTTCCACGACGAGCGGCGCCGTCGCGAAGCCGAACTCGTCCGCGCCGAGCAGCGCGCCGATCACCACGTCGCGGCCAGTCTTCATCTGACCGTCCGCCTGCACGCGGATACGGCCGCGCAACCGGTTGAGCACGAGCGTCTGCTGTGTTTCGGCGAGACCCAGTTCCCACGGCGTGCCGGCATGCTTGATCGACGACAGCGGCGACGCGCCGGTGCCGCCGTCATGGCCCGCGATTACCACGTGATCCGCCTTGGCCTTGGCCACACCAGCGGCAACCGTGCCGACGCCCGATTCCGACACGAGCTTCACCGACACGCTAGCCGACGGGTTGGCGTTCTTCAGGTCGTGAATCAGTTGCGCCAGGTCTTCAATCGAGTAGATGTCGTGGTGCGGCGGCGGCGAAATCAGACCGACGCCCGGCACCGAGTAACGCAGCTTGCCGATGTAGTCCGACACCTTGTGGCCCGGCAACTGACCGCCTTCGCCCGGCTTCGCGCCCTGCGCCATCTTGATCTGGATCTGGTCGGCCGAGGCGAGGTATTCCGCCGTCACGCCGAAGCGGCCGGACGCAACCTGCTTGATCTTAGAGCGCAGCGAATCGCCTTCCTTCAACGGAATGTCGACAATCACTTCGTCGCCGATCACGGACTTCATCGTGTCGCCGTTCTTGATCGGAATGCCGCGCAGTTCGTTGCGATAGCGGTTTTCGTCCTCGCCGCCTTCGCCGGTGTTCGACTTGCCGCCAATGCGGTTCATCGCGACAGCCAGCGTGGCGTGCGCTTCCGTGCTGATCGAGCCGAGCGACATTGCGCCGGTCGCGAAGCGCTTGACGATTTCCTTCGCCGGTTCCACTTCGTCGAGCGGAATCGCTTTGGCCGGGTCGAGCCTGAACTCGAACAGGCCGCGGAACGTCATGTGGCGCTTTGTCTGGTCGTTGATCAGATGCGCGTATTCCTTGTAGGTCTGATACGAGTTGCTGCGCGCCGAGTGTTGCAGCTTGGCGATTGCGTCCGGCGTCCACATGTGTTCTTCGCCGCGCACGCGGTAGGCGTACTCGCCGCCCGCGTCGAGCATGTTCGAGAGAATCGGGTTCTCGCCGAACGCGTCGCGGTGCAGACGGATCGCTTCTTCCGCCACGTCGAACAGACCAACGCCGCCCACCTTCGACGACGTGCCCTTGAAGTACTTCTGCACGAGGTCTTCCGCGAGGCCCACCGCTTCGAAAATCTGCGCGCCGGTGTACGACATGTAGGTCGAAATGCCCATCTTCGACATGACCTTCTGCAGGCCCTTGCCGACCGCCTTCGTGAAGTTGTAGACCGCCTTCTCCGCCGACAGGTCGCCCTTCAGGCCGGCCGCGAGCTGGCCGAGCGTTTCCATTGCCAGGTACGGATGCACGGCTTCCGCGCCGTAGCCCGCGAGCAGCGCGAAGTGGTGCGTCTCACGCGCGGAACCCGTTTCGACGACGAGACCCGTGCTCGTGCGCAAGCCCTGCTGCACGAGGTGCGTGTGAATGGCGGCGGTGGCGAGCAGCGCCGGAATTGCAACATTGTCGCGGTCGGTCTTGCGGTCCGACACGATCAGCATGTTGTAGCCGGACTTCACCGCGTCGACGGCTTCCGCGCACAGCGACGCAAGGCGCGCCTCGATGCCTTCCTTGCCCCAGGCGACCGGATAGCAGATGTTCAGTTCATACGAGCTGAACTTGCCGCCCGTGTACTGATCGATTGCGCGGATCTTCGCAATGTCCTTGAAGTCGAGCACAGGCTGCGACACTTCGAGACGCATCGGCGGGTTGATGTTGTTGGTGTCGAGCAGGTTCGGCTTCGGGCCGATGAACGACACCAGCGACATCACCATGTTTTCGCGGATCGGGTCGATCGGCGGGTTCGTGACCTGCGCGAACAACTGCTTGAAGTAGTGGTAGAGCGTCTTGTTCTTGTTGGACATGACCGCGAGCGGCGAGTCGTTGCCCATCGAGCCGACCGCCTCTTCGCCGGCTTGCGCCATCGGCGCCATCAGGAACTTGAGGTCTTCCTGCGTGTAGCCGAACGCCTGCTGACGATCCAGCAGAGCTGCGGCTTCGCGGCGCTCGGTCGCGACGTCTTCGGCCTTCGCCTCGATCTCGTCGAGCTTGATGCGCACGGCGTCGATCCAGCTCTTGTACGGCTTGGCGTTCGCGAGGTTGTCCTTCAGTTCCTTGTCGTCGATGATGCGGCCGTGTTCCATGTCGATCAGGAACATCTTGCCCGGCTGGAGACGCCACTTCTTGACGATCTTCGACTCCGGAATGGGCAGCGTGCCCGCTTCCGACGCCATGATGACGAGGTCGTCGTCCGTGACGATGTAGCGCGCCGGACGCAGGCCGTTACGGTCGAGCGTCGCGCCGATCTGCCGGCCGTCGGTGAAGGCGATGGCAGCGGGGCCGTCCCACGGCTCCATCATCGCGGCGTGGTATTCGTAGAACGCGCGGCGGTTGTCGTCCATCAGCGTGTGCTGTTCCCAGGCTTCCGGGATCATCATCATCATTGCGTGGACGAGCGGGTAGCCGGCCATCACCAGCAGTTCGAGACAGTTGTCGAACGAGGCAGTGTCCGATTGGCCCGGATAAATGAGCGGCCACAGCTTCGGCAGGTCGTCGCCGAGCACGTGCGAGGCGATCGCGCCGGTACGCGCGTTCAGCCAGTTCACGTTGCCCTTCACGGTGTTGATTTCGCCGTTGTGGGCGATCATCCGGTACGGGTGAGCCAGTTCCCATGCAGGGAACGTGTTGGTCGAGAAGCGCTGGTGCACGAGCGCGAGCGCGGAGACGGTGCGCTCGTCCTGCAGATCGCGGTAATACACGCCAACCTGGCCCGCCAGCAGCAGCCCCTTGTAGACCACGGTGCGCGCCGACATGGACGGCACGAAGTATTCCTTGCCGTGCTTCAGCTTGAGCGCCTGGATGCGGTGGCTCGCGGTCTTGCGGATCACGTACAGCTTCCGCTCGAGCGCGTCGGTCACCATGATGTCCTTACCGCGGCCAATGAAAATCTGCCGGATCAGTGGCTCGCTCGCCTTGACGGTGGGCGAGATCGGCATGGTGTGGTCGACCGGCACGTCGCGCCAGCCGAGCACGACCTGGCCTTCGGCCTTCACCGTGCGCTCGAGTTCCTGCTCGCAGGCGAGCCGCGACGCGTGTTCCTTCGGCAGGAACACCATGCCGACGCCGTATTCGCCGAACGGCGGCAGGGTCACGCCCTGCTTCGCCATTTCCTCGCGATAGAAACCGTCCGGAATCTGAATCAGGATGCCGGCGCCGTCGCCCATCAACGGATCGGCGCCGACGGCGCCCCGGTGGTCGAGGTTCTCGAGAATCTTCAGGCCCTGCTCGATGATCTCGTGGCTCTTCTTGCCCTTGATGTGAGCAACGAAGCCGACGCCGCAGGCGTCATGTTCGTTTTGCGGGTCGTACAACCCTTGCGCGGCGGGGACCGGGTGAGCCGGTTGCTGGTGATCGTTCATGGGGACACCGTCTGTGAGGGGCCGGACAGGCCGTTAAACCGTTTTTTGTTGCCGCACGTGCACACCCGCCACGGCGAAGGCGCTTTCCGATGCGCGAGCAGCGCATATCAAAAACGCCGGAATCCGGAATATACGCGACGAATCAATGGAATAGCAAATAAAACGTTGTGTTCGATCCCCAATTATCAATTTGGTGCATCGCAGCCTCATTTTATTGGTTCCATATCATAAAAGGGCAAAATAAAACGGCATGCCGGAATGCCGTTTGAAATACAAACTCCTGATTCGAATCGCTTATTGCGCCTGCGGCGTCTCGCGTACCTTGCGCGGCCGTCCTCGCGGCAGCGGAGACACGCGGCGGTTCGCCGCGCGCGCCGCCCATTCGCGGTACGTGTCGCTGCCAAGCACCCAGCCCTTTAACGTGGCCTGCTGAAGCTGGCTTGCCTCGCGTTCGTCGAGCGGCTGCTCGCACAGTTCGCGGTAAGCGCGCTGTCGCTCGAACGGCGTGTTGCCGAGCGACCAGTAAAGCGGATGGTCGGTGATGAGACTGTCGAGCGTTAGACCGATATGGTGCCGGTAGCTCGACCACCGGTAGTCTTCCGGCGCGCTCACGAGCTGCATGCGCACCGGGCACATTTCGACGACGCGGCTTGCCAGCAGAAAATACCGCTCGCCCTCGATCACGGTCGCGCGATAGCGCCCTTCCCAAAGCGTGCCGCGCCGCGCATAGCGGCGGTTGAAGTGCGCTACGTAGCGGCGCCCCACTGCCTGCATTGCCTTGGGCAAGCTGGACTCCTCCGTGGGAGTGACGAGCAGTTGCACCGCACCGGGCATGAGCGCATAAGCGTGGATCGACAAGTGATGGTCGCGAGAAGCCGCTTTCAAACAGTCGATGAACAATTCATAGTCCTGATCGTCGACGAACGCAGGCTGCTGATCGAGTCCGCGGAGGATGACGTGCTGCGGCTGGTCAGGAACATAAAGACGTGCAAGCCGTGCCATGCTGAAGTATCCGATAGTCGCGTTGGTACATACCCGAAGGTCCGAAGAACCGCATGCGCCGGAGGTTCGGCGCGGCGCGGCCAGGCCAGAAAGCGCGCGCAGCTTAGGGAGAAAGCTCTAATCGCCGCGTATGGTGAGTTTCAAACGTTGTGGTCATAATGAGCGGGCCTTTTCTGGAGGAGCACATATGAAATTAAAACAGGCCGTCGTGGGGACCGCGATGCTAGCCGGCATGACAACGGCAGCATACGCACAATCGGCCGGTAGCTTTACCATCTCAACAGGCTGGTTCCATCTTGCGCCTCAATCGAGCAGCCAGCCTCTGCGAGTGACGAGCATCGGCGGAAGCCCGACCAACATCGTAGAACCCAACACCGGAGCGACGCTGAGTTCCGCCGATACGATCGGCATCACAGCGGGCTACTTTGTCACCGATCATATTGCCGCCGAACTGGTGGTTGGCTATCCGCCTTCGTTCGACCTGAACGGCACCGGCAGCCTCGAACAATTCGGCAAGATTGGCCAGGCGAAACAGTGGAGCCCGACTCTGCTGTTCAAGTATTACTTCAACGCTCCGACTGCGGCCTTCCGCCCGTATCTCGGTATCGGCGTGAGCCGTATCTGGTTCACCGACGAGAAGATCACGAACGGCACATTCGAAGCTAACGTTCTGCATGGTCCGACCAGCGTCACTACGGATAGTTCGTGGGAGCCTGTGTTTAATGCGGGCTTCAGTTACTCGTTCAACCAGCACTGGTTCGCGGGCGTGTCGGTCTCGTACCTGCCGCTTAGCACGACGGCCAAACTCAACACGCAGGCGAGAACGCCGGTGGGTACGCTGAACGTGCAATCGCAAACCAAGATCAAGCTGAACCCGATCGTTACCTACGTCAACATCGGTTACCGCTTCTAACACCTTTGCCGGTGCGCGATCGAATGATGCCGTCCGATTAGGGTAGTCGAATTTCCGTGGCTTGAACAACGCCGTCATTCATCCAATGGCGGCGTTTTTTCTTTTGTGCGCGCCACGCGGCGGCGTGCCGGCTTTACCGATGCGACGCGCCGCCTCGTACTGCGTTTGTAAATTTGACCCACGCGCAGCGCGCTTCGTGCAAATATGCGCTGAGGAAAACCGGCGCGAACCGCCGTGTGCCGGGCCTCCATGGTTTGGCACCGAAGTTGCGTTCTGCTGGTGTTTCCTGCGTTGCGATGGGTTTAACGCAACCGTGAACGTGGGCCTTTTCACCCTCATCGACGGAGCGACCATGACAGCACTTCCAAACACGCGAGACGCCCTCGGCGAATCCTGGACCAGCACGAGCCGCCGTGCGCGACGTATTGCCCGACACGGCCGCCACGCGGCCGAAGACATTGCGGGCGAGTTGCGCACGCTGATGGCGGAACTCGAATCCACCCTGGCGGACGGCACGCAGGCCGACGCCGTTGCGCTGCGCGGCAAGCTGCGCAAGCAGCTGGACAGCGCGCGCGCCCGTTTGAATGACACCCGCGAGGCGGTGCGCGAGCGCGCCAACGTGGCGCTTTCCGATGCCGACGATTACGTGCATGAAAATCCGTGGCAGACGCTCGCGATCGTCGGCGGTGTCGCGCTGATCGCAGGCGCGCTGTTTGCCTCGCGCATGCGCTGACCGCATGCGCTGACGTTCGCAACGGCGGTAAGCCTTGCGCGCGCTGAAAATGCGCCGCGGTTTGGCCGCCGCGGCCTGAGCTCGATCGGGCTGCCTGGCGTCGTGACTGTAGCGACGCCGGGCGGCCTGCCGATCGCCGCGACGGATGCCCGCCGGGGCTGTTGTGCGGCGGCTCTGCGCGTGTCCCTGGGCCTCGACGCGCGGCGGCTGCCCTGACACCTCGACAGCCGGCGCGCATAGTGCGCGGCTGCCGCGCGTCGCCGACGCCTCGCGTATGGGTCGCGCTGGCGGTGCTCGTCGGCCTCGGCGCGTGGCGGGCGGTGCGCATGCGCGTCGCCATGTACTGTGCCCCGGGCCCCGCTCCGCTCAGTTGTCGGCGATCACGAACAGCCGCTGATACTCCTTCAGCGCGTACCGGTCCGTCATGCCAGCGATGTAATGCGCGATCAGCCGCGGTTGCAGCGCGGGATCGGTCGACTGGTAGCTGGGCGGCAATAGCCGCGGATCGTCGGTGAACGCGTCGAACAGACCGACGACGACCCGGCGCGCCTTGTTTGCCATGCGCATCACGCAGTAGTGGCGGTACAGGTTCTTGAAAAGAAACCGTTTCAGAGCCGCCGCCTGAGCCGCAATCGGCTCGCTGTGGGCGACGAGCGCCGGCGCGGCGCGGACGGCCTCGAGCGAATCGGGCGCATGGCGCACGAGATTCGCCTGCGTGGTGCCGATCAGATCGACGATCAGCGTGTTGATGATGCGCCGCACCGTCTCGTGGATCAGCCTGCGGCCTTCTATGTGCGGAAAATCGCGGCGCGCCGTTTCGTAGTGTGTTTGCCACAGGTCGACTTCGGCGAGTTGCTCGACCGTGAGCAGCCCGGAGCGCAGGCCGTCGTCCACGTCGTGATTGTTGTAGGCAATTTCATCGGCCACGTTCGCGATCTGCGCTTCGATAGACGGCTGCCGTCCTTCCAGAAACCGCTCGCCCAATGCGCCGAGCCGCCGCGCATTCTCGCGCGAGCAGTGCTTGAGAATGCCTTCGCGCGTTTCGAAACACAGGTTCAGGCCGTTGTACGCGCCGTAGTGTTCCTCCAGGTCGTCAACCACCGCAAGGCTTTGCAGATTGTGCTCGAAGCCGCCGTGCTCGCGCATGCATTCGTTCAGCGCGTCCTGCCCGGCGTGCCCGAAAGGCGTATGGCCGAGGTCGTGAGCGAGCGAAATGGCTTCCACGAGGTCTTCGTTCACACGCAGATTGCGCGCGACGGACCGTGCGATCTGCGCGACTTCCAGGCTATGCGTGAGACGCGTGCGAAACAGGTCGCCTTCGTGGTTCACGAACACCTGCGTTTTATATTCGAGCCGACGGAACGCCGTCGAATGAACGATGCGGTCGCGGTCGCGCTGGAATTCGGTGCGGGCGCTCGGCGGCGCTTCGGGATAGCGGCGACCGCGCGAGTGCGCCGAATGCGCGGCATACGGCGCGAGGTGCGCTTCGAGCGCTTCTTGGGTCGGCACGCCGAGCGCCGCCGTGCCTGCCGCGGGTTGCTGATTTACATCGTCGCTGCGCCTGTCTGTCACCGGGTTCTCCGAAACATGGGCGGCGCCGCGCGACGCCGTGCGCGGCGCCTGCTGGTGGGGCCGCCTGTCAGACGGCGGCGGCCAGCGTGGCGTGCACCTCGGCGTCGGGCGCCTGGGTGATGAGCGTCTCACCGAAACGCTTCAGCAGAATGAATTTGATTGCTCCGGCTTCCGCTTTCTTGTCGACCTGCATGAGTTCGACGTAACGCGATTCGCCGAGCGCCGGCGCGCGAGTCGGCAAATGCGCGGCAGCGATCACGTCGACGAGCCGCTTGCGCGACGCTTCGTCCAGGTAGCCCAAGCGCACGGAGAGATCCGCCGCCATGACCATCCCGCAGCCCACCGCTTCGCCGTGCAGCCACTCGCCGTAACCGAGCCCGGCTTCAATCGCGTGGCCGAACGTGTGGCCGAAGTTGAGAATGGCGCGCAGGCCGCCCTCGCGCTCGTCCTGCGCGACCACCGACGCCTTGATCTCGCACGAGCGCTTGACGGCCTCCGCAAGCGCCGCAGGTTCGCAGCGATTGAGCGCCTCGACGTTTTCTTCTATCCAACGGAAAAAGCCAGCGTCCGCAATCGCGCCGGTCTTGATGACTTCGGCAATGCCCGCCGCCCGTTCGCGCGCGGGCAGCGTGCGCAGCGCGCCAATGTCGGCGATCACCGCTTGCGGCTGGTAGAACGCGCCGATCATGTTCTTGCCGAGCGGATGATTGATGCCGGTCTTGCCGCCCACCGACGAATCCACCTGCGAGAGCAGCGTGGTCGGCACCTGGATGAACGGCACGCCGCGCATGTAGCAGGCGGCCGCGAACCCCGTCATGTCGCCGATCACACCGCCGCCCAGCGCAATCAGCGTGGTCTTGCGGTCGGCGCGCGAGCCGAGCAGCGCGTCGAAAATCAGATTCAGCGTTTGGAGGTTCTTGTAGGCCTCGCCGTCCGGCAGCACGACCGTGGACACCTGCTTGCCGAGCGGCGCGAGCGCCGCGCGCAGCGTGTCGCCATAAAGCGGCTCGACCGTGGTGTTGGTGACGATCGTGACCGAATTGCCGGCGATGTGCGGCGCGAACAAAGCGGTCTGGCCGATCAGGTCGGCACCGATATGGATGGGGTAGGCGCGTTCGCCCAGTTCGACGTTGACGGTAATCATACGACCCATTATCACGCAGGATGTTTGGCGACGCCGGCCATCTCGAGCTGCATCAGAACCATGTTGACGAGTCCGTTGACCGAAGGCCGGCCTGTTTCTATGACGAAATGCGCGCACTCCCGGTAGAGCGGGTCGCGCACTTCATAAAGCGCCTCGAGGCGCGCTTTGGGGTCTTCGGTTTGCAGAAGCGGACGATTCTTGTCGCGCCGGGTGCGCAGCCACAGATCGTGCGGATTCGCGCGCAGGTAGATCACCACACCGCGGCTTTGCAGCGCCGCGCGGTTTTCCGGCCGCAGCACGGCGCCGCCGCCCGTTGCAAGCACGATATTGTCGCGCCCGGTCAGCTCCGAAATGACACTCGCCTCGCGCTCGCGAAAGCCCGCTTCGCCTTCCAGCTCGAAGATCACCGGAATGCGTGCGCCTGTGCGCGCTTCGATTTCATGGTCCGAATCGAAGAACGGGCGGTCGAGACGGCGCGCAATGGCCCGGCCCACGGTGGTCTTTCCTGCCCCCATGAGCCCTACAAAAAATACATTGGCGTGTGCGTCCCGCGCTTGCAACGGTGTCCTCTGGCTAATCCGGTATGGTTCGTGCCGCAGCTTACTGGCAAAGCGGCTGCCTTGTCGAGCCTGCGCGCCGCCGCATTCACGCCGCGCAAGCGTGCCCCTAATTCGTCTGAACGACGCGCGGCGTGATGAAAACAGCCAGTTCGCTGCGCTGGTCCCGATGAGCCCGATGGCGGAAAAGTGCGCCCAGAACCGGTATTTTGCCTAAGACCGGCACCCGGGTCACATCGTCGCGGCCGTCCGTCGCGTAGATTCCGCCGATCGACACCGTACCACCATCTTCCACCTCGACGCGCGTTTGCACATGTTTGGTGTTGATAGCGGGCCCGGCGTCGGTCTGTTCGCCGACGCTGTCCTTGGCCACGTCGAGATCCAGCACGACGCGGCCGTCCGGCATGATCTGCGGCTCGACCTCCAGCTTCAGCGTGGCGCGCCGGAACTGGACACCCGACACTCCCTGCCCCACCTTTGCCTGATACGGCAGCTCGGTGCCCTGTTCGACCACGGCCTTCATCCGGTCCGCTGTGACCACCCGCGGACTGGAAACCACCTGCCCGCGCCCCTCGGCCTCCAGCGCGCTCAGTTCGATATTCAGAAGGCGCGTGGCGCCCGCCGCAAACAGCGTCAGGCCCGCCGTTGCGGCGTCGAATCCTGCGATCGGCCGGGCCGACAGATCGTAGACGAGACCGTCCTTGCCGCCGCTCAGGCCGCGCGTGCTGCCGTCGGCGCTGGTGCCCGCCATCGAAAGCCGCACGCCGAGGTTGCGCGAAAAACCATGCTCGCCTTCGACGATGCGCGCCTCGATCAGAACCTGACGCGTCGGCCGGTCGACAGAATCGAGCAACGCGGCGATCTGCGCGAGGCGGCCTTCCAGATCAGTGACGAACAGCAGATTGGTGCGCGGATCGGCGGTCACCGCGCCACGCTTTGACAGCACGCGCTGGTTGCCGGAGCCGGTCAACAGGCGCCGCACGTCCTCGGCACGGGCATAGTGCAACTGAAACGTGCGGCTCGCGAGCGGCTCCAGATCGGCCGCCCGCGCGTGCGCCTCAAAGCGTTGCCGCTCGCGCGCCGCCAGATCCGCGATTGGCGCGACCCAGACGACGTTGCCGTGGCGTTCCATCGCAAGGCCGTGAACGTCCAGCAGCGTGTCGAAGGCGACGCGCCACGGCACCTTGTCGAGCCGCAATGACACCGAGCCACGCACCCTCTCGCTCGCGACGATGTTCAAGCCCGTGAATTGCGCGAACGCATTGAGCACGGCGCCCAGTTCGGCGCGCTGGAAGTTCAGCGAGATCGGCTTGTCGTCAGCCGCGAGCATGGCGTCCGCCGGAATTTTCGGCGTGCCACTCAGGCGCGCAAGCGGCGGCAGCGGCACTGGCGGGCCTTCCAGCGCGGAGGAGGCCGCAGCGGCGTCGAGGCTTCGGGCCCCAGCTTGCCGCGCGAGCGGAACAGAACCGTCGGCCGGGTCGGTTGCATCGTCTGTGCGGCTGTCAGCGGCTGGCGTCGGGTCCGGTGCCGCGGCAGTTGATCCTCGCAAAGCAGTCGCGTCGTCCAACGAATCGTCGCGAAACGGGTTCGGCGTTTCGGCAATCGCAGTGCGCGGCAGTGGCGTTGCCAGGTACGGCGCGTCGAACGTCAGCGCGGATTCGTCGGACGGCATGTAGGCAGGCAACGGCGGCAACGATGGAATTGCGGCGTGCGCGGCATTGCCGCCGAGCGCAGCACCAACAAAGACGCACAGATTCAGCCCCATGGACAGCACACTCGACAGACCGACCGGCGGACCGGCCGGCCGCTCCCTCAGCATACCAATGGACAGCCGGCTTGACAGCCCAATGCCGACGCACCGGCGTACGCCCGCTACCACCACCGCGCGATCAGACGCGCGAGCTCCAACACCCAACAGCTTCGTCATGCTCATCAGGACGCCTCCGCAAGCGCGAGCGTCCGGGTCGTCTCGCCCCTGGCAAGGGTGATGCCGGACGTATCGAAGCGCGTGAAGCGCTCGTCTCCGATCTGCTGGCCGGACGCCACAGTCGTTGCGCCGTCCGCCGTGTCGATCAACGCAAGGCCGCGCGCGCGATCATGCAGCAGTCCGACGAGCCGCAGTTGCGCGGGCCCCTGCGAATCGAGCGTGGCCTGCATCTGGGCTGGCGAGAACGGATCGAAGAACACGACATCTTCTTCGTCCTCCGAATCAAGGCTCGCGTCGGCGAGCTCCTGCACGGAAAGGCTTGCGGGCACGGGGTGCAGGCCGCTGTAGACGCGCAGCGTGGCGCTTACCCCGAGCGACGCGCCATCCCGCTTGATCGTGACGTCGACGGGAACCATCAGCACCGGTAGCTCCGTCAGTCCGCGCAGAAACGACATCAGGTGAATAAAGTCGGTACGCGCGGCGAGTTGCAGCGGACGCTCGCCGTGAGCGCCCGTGCCGCTGGCCGCACCTGGCTCGACTGTGAGCAACAGAACGCCGTTTTGCGCGGCAAGTTCGGAGACAACACGCACGTCGTCCGCTGACGTCCACTGCGCCGGCATACCCGCAGCAAACGCGCCCGCACCGGTTGCCGCGTCGGCTTCCCGGCGAAGCGCGGGCAATTGGGCAAGCGCACGTTTTGCATTCGCGAGACGCTGCACGCTCGCATGCAGTGCTGCGCGGCTTGCCTCCACGCGGCCGAGATCGGTGACGACCCAGCCATGCGCACCGAGGCCGAACACCACCAGTGCAATCACCAGCGCAACAGCCCAGCGGCGACGCAGGCTCCATGTATGAAGCGGCGCTCGCGCACGCCTGATCCACTGCGCCAGTACAGGGCTTGCGTGTTGCGCGCCGCCAAAGTCGGCAAACGTCGTACTCATTTCGAAACTCCTGTGTAATCGGCAACCGCTTTCGGCGATACGCTCGAAGGCGCATTCGCGGTCGCGTTTTTCGTCGCGCCCTCCCAGTGCAGGCGAGCGCCGAATTGCACTGCGCCAGCGGCGCCTCCATCCACATTTGCCTTGGGCGACGCGTGATGCGACTCGCTCATCTCCGCATGCTTCACGCCGCGAATCGCGCCGAGGCGCTTGAGCCATTGCGCCGAGTCGATATGCGTCCGCGAAGTCGCCACCAGTTCCGTCTCATGGTCGCGCTGGCGAAGCTGCTGCAACAGCACGCCGTCGCCGGGTTCGAAGCTGAGCGCGTCGAGGAGATCGCGCAAATAGGTGAGTGGCTCGGCGAGACGCTTTGCACGCGCTGCGTCAGCGCGCTGCTGGTCGCGCGCGTGCAACAGGCGCGCATGCTCCGCCAACGGCGCGGCAAGTCGAGCAAGCTTTTGCTCGACCGACTCGCGCTGCGCATCGAGCCGCGCTTTTTCGAACGCCTGGTATCCGGCCAGGGCGCCCACAGCGAGACAACCGGCGAGCGCTGCGGCAGCCCATGCAATGAGACATCGGCGGCGCGCGAGCTCCGCCTTGCGTTGCCTGTGCGGCAGAAGATTGAAGCCGCCGGGCGCAGGCGCGAACGCACGCGCGGCGCGAAGCCGCCGCAAGTCATGCGCGACATGCAATTGCGCCGCTGCGTTCAGACGCCCGGCATCGAAAAGAGCCGCGCTCATTCGAGCACCCCGCGCAACGCCAACCCGAACGCGACGGCGGCAGCCGGTTCATGCAGCAGCGGATCGCTCACCTGACGTGAGACGCCGCCCAATGCGGCGCATTCGAACGGCAACACGGTGCAGCCCAGAACGTCCGCAATATCCGCGATGGAAAAGCCGACACCCTCGAGCAGATGCAGCTCGCCGCTCACCAGCGCGCAATCGAACTCGGGGCCTTGCAAGAGGTCGCGCAATGCGTCGGCGAGATCGGAATGCTCGGGTGCGGGATAACGCATTTCGGCTGAGATGCTGTCGTCTACCAGACGCCAGCCTTGAACGCCGTCCGCGCCGATCCACAACGCCACATACGGTTCGTGCGGATCGAGTTCGCGAGCCGCCGCATAGCGCATGGCCCGCAGCGCGGCATGGGGCTCGCCGTCGATAGCGGTCAGAGAAATGCCCGCCGCCGCCGCACATTCGATGCGCGCTTCGAGATGCTGACGCCCCGTAGCGGCAATAGTCACCGAGCGGACCAGCGTTGGGCGCTCTTCCACGAACCAGTCGACGGCCAGTGCGTGCCGCTCGAGTCCCGCGATGCGCTCCACTTCGCTCATGACCGCCGGTTCCAGCCCGGCGAGTTCGTGGCCGCCGTCTTCCTCGCAACCGCTCTGCGCCGCGAGGCGCGCGAGCGGTACGGTGGCCATGACCGTCGCCGACGCCGGCACGGCCATCGCGCATCGCAATGCGGATGTCGCGCACAGATGCGGCAGCTCGGCAAACGCGTCGCGCAACGCGCGTGCAAGTGCCTGACGGTCGGCAATCTCTATCCCGGCCATTGCATTGGCCGGCAGCGCCACCGTACGCATATATTCGATCTGCAACGAAGCGCTGGCACGCGCACGCCGACTGACCACAACGAGCCGGACGTCCTGCGAACTCACATCTATTCCGGCAGCGAAACGCTGCATACCTGCCTGCACGGCTTGCAGCCATGAACTTCTTATCGTCATCACGCCCTCCCTGAAACTCGCGCGGCGAACCATTCGAACGCGAGCAGCGAGGAAGAATTGTGCGGATGGGCGCGTCTGAGCGACACTCGGCCAAACGGCTAACGTCGCGTCGCGTACGCGCCGCCGATCATCAAAGCCGCTACAGTGAAGCCTCGCTCAACACAGTGCAGAGACTTGTCAAGAACTGTCAGTAAGCACGCCGAAAGCTGAAAAGCGAGGCGGCTATAATCGCGGGACTGTTTTTTGGTGCCTATATGCAATCCACGTCTCCCACATCCACGCCGCCCGCGCCTCAAAAGCGCAAACGCCCGCTGTGGCTCAAGCTCCTGCTTGGTTTTTTCGGGTTGATCGTCGCGGGTATCGTGTGCGTGCTGCTGGTGCTCGGTTATGCGCTCGTGGTCGCCACACCGAACCTGCCCTCGCTCGACGCCCTTACCGACTACCGGCCCAAAGTGCCGCTGCGCATCTACACGGCGGACCATGTACTGATCGGCGAGTTCGGTGAGGAACGGCGCGATATCGTGCGTATCCAGGACGTGCCGGACAGCCTGAAAAAGGCCGTGCTCGCCATCGAGGACGCGCGCTTTTACGACCACGGCGGCGTCGACCTGACGGGCATTGCGCGCGCCGGCTTCGTCGCGTTGACTAACGGCCACGCAACGCAGGGCGCGAGCACGATCACCATGCAGGTGGCGCGCAACTTCTTCCTGTCCAGCGAGAAGACCTACACGCGCAAGATCTACGAGATGCTGCTCGCGTACAAGATCGAGTCGAAGCTCACGAAAGATCAGATTCTCGAGGTCTATATGAATCAGATCTATCTCGGTCAGCGCGCGTATGGTTTCGCGAGCGCGGCGCGCGTCTACTTCGGCAAGGACCTGAAGGACCTGACGCTCGCGGAGTCCGCGATGCTGGCCGGCTTGCCGAAGGCGCCCTCCGCATATAACCCGGTGGTGAATCCGAAGCGTGCGAAGGTACGTCAGGAGTACATTTTGCAACGCATGTACGAGCTGCACTACATCAACCAGCAGCAGTACGACGAAGCGAGCCGTCAGCCGCTCGTCGTCAAGGGTGCAGGCAAGGAGTTCAGCGTACACGCCGAGTATGTTGCGGAAATGGTGCGGCAGATGATGTATGCGCAGTACCGCGAGGAAGCGTACACGCGCGGCCTGAACGTCGTGACGACGATCGACTCCGCGGATCAGGACGTCGCCTATCGCGCGCTGCGCAAGGGCCTGATGGACTATGAGCGGCGCCACGGTTATCGCGGCCCCGAAGCGTTCATCAATTTGCCCGCCGATGCTGACGACCGCGAGCAGGCCATCGACGACGCGCTGCTCGAACACCCGGACAACGGTGAAATCATTGCGGCCGTGGTGACCGCCGCGAGCCCGAAGCAGGTGCAGGCCACTTTCATAGACGGCAATGTTGCGACCATTCAGGGCGACGGCCTGCGCTTTGCGCAATCGGCGCTCAGCGCACGCGCGCAGCCGAACCAGCGTCTGCGGCCGGGCGCGATCATTCGTCTCGTCAAGAACGATGAAGGCGAGTGGGCGATCACCCAGTTGCCGCAAGTGGAGGGCGCGTTTGTCTCGGTCGTGCCGCAGGACGGTGCGATCCGCGCGCTCGTCGGCGGATTCGACTTCAACAAGAACAAGTTCAATCACGTCACGCAGGCATGGCGTCAGCCGGGGTCGAGTTTCAAGCCCTTCATCTATTCGGCTTCGCTCGAAAAGGGGCTTGGACCGGCCACCGTCATCAACGACGCGCCGCTCTTTTTCAGCGCTGCGGAGACCGGCGGCCAGGCATGGGAGCCGAAGAACTACGGCGGCGGTTTCGACGGGCCGATGAGCATGCGCACCGCGTTGCAGAAGTCGAAGAACCTGGTGTCGATCCGCATCCTCAACCACATCGGCACGAAGTACGCGCAGCAGTACATCACGCGCTTTGGCTTCGACGCGGACCGGCACCCGGCGTATCTGCCCATGGCGCTCGGCGCGGGTCTCGTCACGCCGTTGCAGATGGCGGGCGCATTTTCGGTGTTCGCAAACGGCGGCTATCGGATCAATCCATACCTGATAGCCGAAGTCACCGACCCGCGCGGCGTCGTGGTGGCGCACGCGCAGCCGCTTGTCGCCGAGCAGAGCGCGCCGCACGCCATCGAGCCGCGCAACGCGTACGTGATGAACAGCCTGCTGCAAAGCGTCGCGCAACGCGGCACGGGCGCGAAGTCGAACGTGCTCAAGCGCACGGATCTGGGGGGCAAGACCGGCACGACGAACGACTCCCGCGACGCCTGGTTCGCCGGCTATCAGCACACGCTGACTGCAATTGCATGGATCGGCTACGACAACCCGCGCAGTCTCGGCGACAAGGAAACCGGCGGCGGCCTCGCGTTGCCGGTGTGGATCGAGTACATGGGACGTGCGCTCAAGGGCGTGCCGGACTACAAGATGCCGATGCCCGACGGCGTGGTCGAACTCGGCTCGGAGTTGTACTTCGACGAATTCACGCCGGGCCACGGCTTTGTGGCGACGGTCGGCATCAGTCAGGCGGCACTCGACGAGGCAAGCGCCGCATCCGCCGCGCCGGGACAGGTGGGCGAGCAGGAGAAGCAGGACATCATGAATCTGTTCCGCGGGCACTGACGCAGCGCCCCCTGTTAAAAAAAAGCCGCCGCGCATTCTCTGCGCGGCGGCTTTTTTTACGACCTTCAGCTTCGTTCGACAACCGCGAGCATAGTTAGGCTGCGAAGTGCACCGGCTCGCCGGCCTGTTGCGTCGCGTACTCCGAGAGCGCAGCGAAGAATTCCTTGCCGCTGCGCGTGTCGCGCCACTCGCCGTCGACAAAACGGTAGTGAAAGCCGCCCGCCTTGGCGGCGATCCAGATCTCGCTCATTGGCGGCTGCAGATTGACAATGATCTTCGAGCGATTCGCGAACTCGAGGGTCAGCACGTTGCCGCTGCGCTCCAGTTCGATGTCGGCCTCGGCGTCGTCCAGCGCGCGTTCGATGGCGGCTAGCGCGGCCTCCGCGCGGGTCAGGTAATCACTATCGGACATGCTAAACTCCATCGATTATTCATTCAGGGACAGTCATGCGAGTCGTATCTCGGATGCGCGCGGCGGCGCCCGGCCGCGCGATTGTAGCGGGTTTAGCCATTCTCGCAGGTTGCGCGTTCGGCGGTTCGCTAGCCGGTTGCGGGCAGCGCGGTTCGCTCTATTTGCCCACCGTCCCGCCGTTGCCGGCCAAGCCGATCGACCGTACGCAGCCGCCGTCGCCCGACGAAGTGAAACCGGGTGCCGAGACCGCATCAGACGCAGACGCCATTCCCGATACTTCCGGCACGCCGCTCTCGCTCGCGCCGGCGAACGAACTGTCCGCGCCGCCCACGTCCGCCGTTTCCGCTGCATCGGCTGTGTCGGCTTCCTCGCCGGCCACCACCGCCACTCCCGCTCAATAAGACTTTCGCATGACTCGACCTGCATTTGACTACGTCGACGGCGTGCTTCACGCCGAAGGCGTGTCCGCCGTTTCGCTCGCCGAACAGTTCGGCACGCCCCTCTACGTGTACTCACGCGCGGCTCTGACCGAGGCGTGGAACGCCTACGCGGGCGCGTGCGCCGGTCGCCGCGCGAGCGTGCACGTCGCCGTGAAGGCCAACAGCAATCTCGCGGTGCTGAGCGTATTCGCGCGTCTTGGCGCGGGCTTCGACATCGTGTCCGGCGGCGAACTGGCGCGCGTGCTGGCGGCCGGCGGCAAAGCCGAAAACACCGTGTTTTCTGGCGTCGGCAAGCATGCGAGCGAAATGCGCGAAGCGCTCGCCGCCGGCGTCAAATGCTTTAATGTCGAGTCGATTCCAGAGCTCGATCGTCTGAACGCGGTCGCGGCACAAATGGCCAAGAAGGCGCCGGTTTCGCTGCGCGTGAACCCCGACGTCGACGCGAAGACGCACCCGTACATTTCCACCGGACTGAAGTCGAACAAGTTCGGCGTTGCATTCGACGAGGCGCGCGCCACCTATCAGGCGGCGGCAGCCATGGCGAACCTGGAGGTGGTCGGTATCGACTGCCATATCGGCTCGCAGATTACCGAAGTCGCGCCGTACCTCGACGCGGTAGACAAGCTCCTGGAACTGGTCGAACAGATCGAGCAGGACGGCATGACGATTCGCCATATCGACGTCGGCGGCGGTCTAGGTATTACCTACGACGACGAAACGCCCCCGGACATCGGCGATTTCGTGCGCACCGTGCTCGACCGGATCGAGGCACGCGGTCACGGCCATCGCGAGGTGTATTTCGAGCCGGGCCGTTCGCTGGTCGGCAATGCAGGCGTGCTGCTCACGCGCGTCGAGTTTCTGAAGCCGGGCGCTGAAAAGAACTTCGCCATCGTCGACGCGGCCATGAACGATCTCGCCCGCCCCGCGATGTACGAGGCGTATCACGCCATCGACGCCGTCGTTCAGCGCGAACTGCCTGCGCACGTGTACGACGTCGTGGGCCCGGTGTGCGAAAGCGGCGACTGGCTCGGGCGCGAGCGGCTACTCGCCGTCGAGCCGGGTGACCTGCTTGCGATTCGTTCGGCCGGCGCCTATGGCTTCGTGATGAGCTCCAACTACAACACCCGCCCGCGTGCCGCGGAGGTGATGGTTGATGGTACACAAGCGCATGTGGTTCGCGCACGCGAAGAAGTGCAGCAGCTGTTTGCAGGCGAAACGATCTTGCCGGAGTAACCAGCTTAGATCCGCGGCCACATGAAAAAGGCGATGCTGTCCGGGCATCGCCTTTTTTCGTGGCGGGGATCAACGCGCGCTGATCGCCCGTTCAGCGCGACTTTAATCCACGCTCGCGCAACCACACGACTAAACGCCAGCCCAACAGCGCCAGCATGATCGCGCCGTAGATCTTCGGCAGCAGCAGGTCGTGTTTACCGGCCTTCATCCACCAGAAGTGCAGAATCGCCAGTGCGCCGATCGCATAGATCGCGCGATGCAAGCTCTGCCAGCGCCGGCCGAGTTTGCGGACCATCGCGCGCGGCGACGTGACGGCCAACGCGATCAACAGCACGAATGCGGCAAAGCCCACGGTGATGAACGGCCGCTTGCCTATATCCTGGACGATCTCCGCCACGTTGAACCACTTGTCGAACCAGAGGTAGGTGGTGAAGTGCAGCGTCGCGTAGAAAAACGCGTAGAGCCCGAGCATGCGGCGAAACCGCACGAACGCCGCGACGCCGGTGATCCGGCGCAACGGCGTCACAGCCAGCGTGATGCACAGAAAGACGAGCGTCCAGAGTCCTGTGGAACGCGTGATGAACTCGATCGGGTTGGCGCCGAGCCGGTCGGTCAAGCCGAACAGCACGATGCGCGCGAGCGGGTACCAGGCGGCGATAAAAACCGCGATTTTCGCGGGTACCACCCAGCGCAAGCCGGCGGCCGGCCGTCGCGCCGCCGCGGAGGCTGGCGCCGTCGCACCTGCCTGCGCGGGAGACGCATGACGCCCGATGCGGGCGGCGGGTTGAGAGTCGGAAGCCATCGTCATGTCGCTCAGAAGTTTTTCTTCAGGTCCATGCCCTGGTACAGCGACGCCACCTGATCGCCGTAGCCGTTGAACATCAACGTTTTGCGCTTGGGCGTGAAAAATCCGTCTTCGCCGATGCGCCGCTCAGTCGCCTGGCTCCAGCGCGGGTGGTCGACGTTCGGGTTCACGTTCGAATAGAAACCATATTCGCTCGACGCATACGTGTTCCAGCTCGTCGGCGGCTGCTTTTCGACAAAGCGGATTTTCACGAGCGACTTGGCGCTCTTGAAGCCGTATTTCCACGGCACCACGATGCGCACGGGCGCGCCGTTCTGGTTGGGCAGCACCTGACCGTACACGCCCATCGTGAGCAGTGTGAGCGGATTCATCGCCTCGTCCATGCGCAGACCTTCGGAGTACGGCCAATCGAGTATCGGCGTGGAAAGCCCCGGCATCTGCGACGGGTCGGCCAGCGTGATGAACTGCACGTATTTGGCGTTGCCGGTGGGCTGCGCCCGCTTGATCAGCTCCGCGAGCGGCACGCCGATCCACGGAATGACCATCGACCACCCTTCGACGCAACGCAGGCGGTACACGCGCTCCTCAAGCGGCGCGAGCTTCAGCAGTTCGTCGATGTCGTACACCTTCGGGTTTTTGATCTCACCCTCGACGCTCACTTTCCACGGACGCGGCCGCAACGTGCCCGCGTGCTCAGCGGGGTCGGCCTTGTCGGTGCCGAATTCGTAGTAGTTGTTGTAGCTGGTGATGTCCTTGAACGGCGTCACCTTGTCGAGCGCGACGAACTTTGCGTTGGTCTTCGCCGCCAGTTTCTGCGCCTTCGCGTCGGGCGACGTGTAGGCCGCCAGCGCTTCGCCGTTCACGCCAATCAGGCTGCCGAGCGCCAACGCGCCGGCTGCCTGCAGCAGGCGCCGCCGGTTCTCGAAAATGTGCTGCGGCGTGATTTCGCTGCGCGCGATATCGTCGCCGGTGAGTTGAATCCTGTCGCTTCGCTTGATCCACATCGTGCTGCTCCTTGCGGCCTGCGCTTCAGCTATCCAGCGGGGGCCATGGTGATGATCGCTCGTCGGGCCATTTCACGCGTTCTCTTAATCACGAACACATTCGATGCGCAAATATTCCGCCAGCCATAAAAAAACCGCCGGTGCAAACACGCGGCGGTTCTTTGTCGGTTGAGACCGGCGAATATTACAGCTTGCCGTAACTATGCAGCCCCGACAGAAACATGTTCACGCCGAGGAACGCGAAGGTCGTGACGAGCAGACCCGTAAGCGCCCACCACGCGGCAACGGCGCCGCGCAGGCCCTTCATCAGACGCATATGCAGCCAGGCCGCGTAGTTCAGCCAGACAATCAACGCCCACGTTTCCTTCGGGTCCCAGCTCCAGTACCCGCCCCAGGCTTCGGCGGCCCACAGCGCGCCGAGAATCGTTGCGATCGTGAAGAATGCGAAGCCGACGGCGATCGACTTGTACATCACGTCGTCGAGCACTTCGAGCGCGGGCAGGCGATCGGCCAGCACGCCGCGCTCCTTGGCCAGGTAGGCGACCGCGACCATTGCCGACAGCGCGAAGCTGCCGTAGCCGATGAAGTTCGCCGGCACGTGAATCTTCATCCACCAGCTTTGCAGCGCCGGCACGAGCGGCTGGATCTGCTGCGCGTCGCGGGCGACCGAGTACCACATCAGGAAGCCGACGGCGGCGCTGATCACAAGCAGAACGAACGCGCCGAGTGCGCGCGTGCTGTAGTGCTGCTCGTAATACAAATAGAAGAGCGCGGTGATCAGGCTGAACAGCACGAACACTTCGTAGAGGTTCGAAATGGGAATATGGCCGACGTCCGCGCCGATCAGGTACGACTCGTACCAGCGCACCATCAGGCCGACAAAGCCCATCACCACGGCCACCCACGTCATGCGCGAACCGATTGCAGCGCCTGTGGGCGAGCGCGACAGCAGGCCGATCCAGTAGAACACGGTCGCGAATACGAACAGCGCGCTCATCCACAGAATCGCGGACTGGCTAGACAGGAAATACTTCAGGAAGAATGCGTTGTCGGCGCGGCTCAGGTCGCCGTGATAAATCTGGATGGCCAGCAGCGACAGTGCCGCGATGGCCGCCATGAGCGGACGCGCGGGCTTCCAGCGCCAGCCTAGTACGACGAACACCGGCACCGAGCACACCAGCACCAGCTTGTCGTAGTAATTCATGAACGGGTGATAGCGCGACAGTGCAAAGCCCGCGCCCGCAACCATTGCAAGAGCGAACAGCCAGTCGACCACACCGAGCCGTTTCAGGAACGGCCGCTCGTCATATTGAGCCGCGTTGAGCGCTTCGTCCGCAGGCGACTTGCCGGGCCGCGAGGAGGAAGGGGCAGAAGAAGAAACCTGAGTCAAGTCCATGGTATTACCGGGTCGAATCTTGTGAGCTTGCGGACTGCGCGCTGCCGTTGCCGGACGCTGCATCCTGGGGCCTGGCGCCCAACGCGGCGCCAACCGCGTCGCGTGTCTGGGCGAAGTCTTTCTCGAAGTCCAGCGTTTTGCGGGCGCTCGACATGGCCATCACGACCTGCGTGCCCTGCCCGGAATCTTTGAGCCAGAACCAGAGGCGCCGTTCGCGGACGTAGAACATCGAAAAGATGCCCAATACGAGGAGCAGGCTGCCAAGATACACGACTTTTTTGCCCGGCGCGCGCGTCAGCTGAAATACCGAAGCCTGCACCTGCTTGAAAGAGTCGAGCTGCAGGTAGACCGGCGATCCATACAGAAAGCTGTCAGATATCGCATTGATCGAGCTCTGGACGAAGCGGCTCGCCTCGGCATTCGCCTGTGCCTGAGGCTCGCCCTGCTGCTCGCGCGACTCTTGCCACAGATCCCACATGGAACCTTCCAGCATGCGCAGCAGCAAGCCTGCGGCTTTTTCCTGCTCGCCTTTAGGCACCGAATGGTCGATGAAACCCGCGATGGCCTGAAAGCCACCCACCGGTTGACCGTTCGGCATTTTCACACTCGTGTCGGCCCCAGCAAACAGCGTCAGCACGCGCAATGCGCTTTCTTCCAGGTGCTGCTGCAATTCCGCGTTCGCTTCCGGAACGGAGCGCAGCGCGAAACGGTGAGCGGCCTGGGCGCGCGCGGCCGGGTTTTCCAGCGTGGCGCGCAGGTTCATCCATTCCTTGACGGTGCCGCCGGTGTCCGCGGGAATGCGCAGGTAGCGGAACGGATCGTCGGGGTTCAGGCGCATGCCCGCGAGAAAGAACCTTTCGCCACCCACCGCGACGGGCAGCATGTAGTTGTTGTACTCGCGCGCCTGGCCGTCCTTGTCGCGCACCTTGTATTGCACCGAAGGGCCCACGTTGTGCAGGTCGAGCGGCTTGGAGGTCTTCGCGCCGGAACCGAGCCGCTCGTCGAAAGCTTCCTTCAGCGAGCGGTGCGAGGCAACGCCGCGGGCGTCCGTCTGGCCGTTGGCGTTCGAAATATTTTCGACGTTGATCGCGCGGAAATCGGTGAACTCGACGGTCTGGCCGTCCGCGAGCGGCGTGGCCGAACTCAAGGGCGCATTGCCGCCGATCGTGCCGCCGAACGGCGCGGTTTTCGCGCTCGCGCCGGTCATCGGGTAGGCCGTCATCTCCATTTGCGAGCCGCCGTCCTGGAAGCTCGACTGATAGATCGACACGCCGTCGTACTCGAACGGTTTGTTGACCTCGATGCGCGCCGGCACGCGCGCGCCCGTCTTGTGATCGACCACGACGATGTCGCTCGCGAACAGCTTCGGCATGCCTGTCGAGTAATAGTCGACGATGAACTTTTGCAATTCGATCGAGAACGGCAGGTCCTGGATCAGCGAGCCGTCGGGCTGATTGAGGATCGCGGTGGACACGTGCTGCCCTTCCGGCACCCACGCGTAGCCGCGAAACGTCGGATTGGACTGCGACAGGCGGTGCTCCGGCGGAATTTCGTTGATCACCGTGTTGGCGCGGATCGGCGATTTGTCGAAGAGCCACATCTGCAGCTTGATGGGCAGATTGCTATCCAGCAGGCCGCCGAGGCAAATCACCACGATCGCGAGGTGCGCGGAGATGTAGCCGAACTTGGTCAGTGCGCCGCGCTTGGCCGCGATCAGCGTCGCGCCGTCGGACTCGCGCGTGACAAACTTGTAGCCGAGTTTCGCCGACAGTTTGCCGAGGACCGCCGCCGTCTGCTCGCGCGTGCCATGCACCGCGAAATCACTTTTGTGATGAAACGCGCGCAGGCTGGCTTCACGGACCTTGTCTTTCCAGCTCTTTGCGTCGGCGACCATTTTCGGCGCGTTGCGGATTACGCACAGCGACACCGACACCATCAGAAAGCCCAAGATCAGCATGAACCACCAGGAGCTGTACACCGTGTACAGGCTCAGCGCGCGGAAGATGTCGGCCCAGAACGGGCCGAACTGATTCACGTAGTTGGGATACGGATCGTCCTGCGTGAGGACAGTGCCGATGATGCTGGCAATGGACAAGATCACGAGCAGCGCAATCGCAAAACGCATCGAACTGAGTAGCTCGACGGCGCTGCGCAAGACGCGATTGCCCGACTTCGACTGCAAACCCGACGTGGTGACGCTCATTCATACTCCGACTGAACAGCAAAAAAGGGTGGAGGGCGATCGTAGATACGACGCCCCCACCCTTTTCTTGTTTTTCACCGGCCTCGACGGGCCGGTTGCACTTGCGCGCGGACCTGTTAGTGCAAGCCCGCGATGTAATCGGCAACAGCTTTGATCTCGCTGTCCGACAGACGCGATGCAACAGCATGCATCGCCTCATTGTTATTACGCGC
Organism: Burkholderia sp. WSM2232; assembly: GCF_000472545.1. Taxonomy (GTDB): domain Bacteria; phylum Pseudomonadota; class Gammaproteobacteria; order Burkholderiales; family Burkholderiaceae; genus Paraburkholderia. The sequence goes on from NZ_AWZV01000021.1 coordinate 124,736, forward strand.
GCCGGGGCCCTGCGTGAACGCGGTCAACTGCGCCACGGTGTATTCAGCCCACTGTCCCGACAAACGCGGATATTGCGACGGAATACCTTGCCCGGTGGGCCCGTGACAGCTTGCACATGCCGGCACGCCCTTGTCCGCAATGCCGCCGCGGTAAATCCTCTGCCCCAACGCCACCGTGTCCTTGTTGTGCGCGTAGCCGGGCTTCTGAGCCTGCGTCGCGAAATAGGCGGCGACGTTGACCATGTCCTGATCGGATAGCGCCGAAGCCATGCCCGTCATGATCGCATTATTGCGCGCGGGCTGCTTCGCGCCGGGCTGCGGCTTGAAATCCTTGAGTTGTTTGACGAGATAGTCGGGATGCTGACCGGCCAGCTTGGGATACGCCCCGCCGGCACTGTTGCCGTCTGCGCCGTGGCACGACGCGCAAACCTGCACCGCGATTGCCTGCCCCCGATTAATGTCCGGCTTTGCCGGATCTGCCTTTGCTGGATCTGCTGCTCGTGCCTGAATTGCCAAACCTGAAAGACCTGCCGCTACCTGAAACACCATCAGAGCCTTGCACAGTCGATTCATTCGCACACCCTGTCTCGTCTTGTGGGATTTTAGAGGTTTTGCACAATACGACGGCGACCCAAGTGACCGCCAGGAGCCGCCGAGGCACGCGGGCTGGCCCCCTCAGGTTTTCAGTAAACCATCGTATTGTACAATAACTCGCTAATCGCTAAGACGCCAGTCGGGCTTGACCCGTCCCCACTCCGGGTTCCCCGGCGTCTCGAAATCTGGCCTGCTCATGTCCTTCCTGCTCCACCAATCCCGCTTTTTTACGACCGTCAATCACCTGCGCGATCTGCCGGCCACCGCTCAGCCAGAAATTGCTTTTGCCGGGCGCTCCAATGCGGGCAAGTCGACGGCCATCAACATTCTTTGCAATCAGAAGCGGCTGGCATTCGCGAGCAAGACGCCGGGACGTACGCAGCACATCAACTATTTTTCAGTGGGCAAGGCCGATGAACCCGCCGCGCACCTCGTCGATTTGCCTGGCTACGGCTATGCCGAAGTCCCGGGCGCGGCCAAGGCTCACTGGGAAGCACTGCTTTCCACGTACCTGCAATCGCGCTCGCAATTGCGCGGCATGATCCTGATGATGGATGCGCGCCGCCCGTTGACCGATCTGGACCGGCGGATGATCGAATGGTTTGCGCCAACCGGTAAGCCGATTCACGCGCTCCTGACCAAATGCGACAAATTGACGCGTCAGGAAAGCGTCAACGCGTTGCGCGCCACGCAAAAGGGGCTCGCCGAATATCGCGCCGCGGGTTATCAGGGGGAACTGACCGCACAGCTCTTTTCGGCGCTCAAGCGGGTCGGTATCGAGGAAGCGCACGAACTGATCGAAAGCTGGCTTATCCCCGACGTGAAGGGCGAAGAGAACTCTGCGCAGTAAATTGCGGGGTCGGTTTCGAGCCCCGAAAACGCGATTTCGGCGGCCCATAAAAAAACCCGCCGCTTTAACGGCGGGTCAAACAGCCTAATCGAAAAACGACAGGCACCCGCTCAGGGAGGAGAAGCGGGGAGCTCAGCGCCAAGCGCCTTGCTCGATCGGTATGATATACCATTGTCTTGAAAAGTTTCCGCGAGCGGCACCGGCCTCACTGGCGCCGTGCGCGTCACCGCCCCACTCAAGATATCCACAGTTTTCGATCCCACATGAGCTTCTACCCGCACTACCGCCCGCGCCGCATGCGCCGCGACGACTTTTCGCGCCGTCTGATGCGCGAAAACATTCTCACCACCAATGATCTGATCTACCCCGTCTTCCTGGTAGACGGCACCAACGTGCGACAGGCCGTGGCGTCGATGCCCGGCGTTGAGCGCGTCTCCGTCGATCTGCTGATGAAAGTCGCCGAGCAATGCGTCGAACTCGGTGTGCCCGTGCTGTCGCTGTTTCCGGCGATTGAGCCGTCGCTGAAAACGCCCGATGGCCGCGAGGCGACCAACGCCGCGGGCCTGATCCCGCGCGCCGTGCGCGAACTCAAGAAGCATTTCCCGGAACTGGGGGTGCTGACCGACGTCGCGCTCGACCCGTACACGAGCCACGGCCAGGACGGCGTGCTCAACGAGGCGGGCTATGTCCTCAACGACGAAACCGTCGAGATTCTGATCGAACAGGCGCGCGCGCAGGCTGAGGCGGGCGTCGACATCGTCGCGCCGTCGGACATGATGGACGGCCGCATTGGTGCCATCCGCGAAATGCTGGAAAGCGAGGACCACGTGCATACGCGCATCATGGCGTATGCGGCCAAATTCGCGTCCGCGTTCTACGGGCCGTTCCGCGACGCCGTCGGCTCCGCGACGAACCTCGGCAAAAGCAACAAGATGACGTACCAGATGGACCCAGCGAATTCCAACGAAGCGCTGCGTGAAGTAGAGGCCGATATCAACGAAGGGGCGGATATGGTGATGGTCAAGCCAGGCATGCCGTACCTCGACATCGTGCGCCGGGTGAAGGACGAGTTCCGCTTCCCGACCTACGTCTACCAGGTCAGCGGCGAGTACGCGATGCTGAAGGCGGCAGCGCAGAACGGCTGGCTCGATCACGACAAGGCGATGATGGAATCACTGCTTGCGTTCAAGCGTGCCGGGGCGGACGGCGTTCTGACCTATTTTGCGCTGGATGCGGCGCGGATTCTACGGGCGCAGAAGTGATGCGGCTTTAGGCGTGGTGGCTGCGGTTGCTGCTGATGGGCGCATCGGATTGCAATGATCGATGCGCGTGAGCGGTGAGGTCACGGAAGGGCCTGCGGATTGGCCTTGGAATATGAGGGGGCGGACCTGAGGGTCGCGCCTCCTTTTTTGTGCGCGGTCGGGGAAAGTTGGGGCCGAGGAGCGCAGGCGGGTGTCGTGGATGACGCGGTTGTGCGGCCGTGACACTGCTGCGCTGCCTGCCACCTGCTGCCGAGCTGCCCTGCTGCCGAGCTGCCCTGCTGGCGAGCTGCCCGCTGCCGAGCTGCCTGCTGGCGCGTGTGCGCGTGTGCGCGTGTGCGCATGTTGCCGTGTTGCCGTGTTGCCGTGTTGCCGTGTTGCCGTGTTGCCGTGTTGCCGTGTTGCCGTGTTGCCGTGTTGCCGTGTTGCCGTGTTGCCGTGGTGCCGTGGTGCCGTGGTGCCGTGCTGCCGTGGTGCCGTGCTGCCGTGCTGCCGTGCTGCCGTGCTGCCGTGCTGCCGTGCTGCCGTGCTGCCGTGGTGCCGTGGTGCCGTGGTGCCGTGGTGCCGTGGTGCCGTGGTGCCGTGGTGCCGTGGTGCCGTGGTGCCGTGGTGCCGTCCTGCC
>NZ_AWZV01000004.1 GCF_000472545.1 Burkholderia sp. WSM2232
ATGCTGACCAGTCCCGCTACGTTTAGCAATGGGGTAGGCTGCTATCAGGGCGCGGTGTCGCAAACGGATCCGGCCTACGGGTATGACAAGGCGTGCTGGATGCGCGCGGTCGCCGCGTCTGCACCGGCACCGGCACCGGCACCGGCACCAGCACCGGCACCGGCACCGGCACCGGCACCGGCACCAGCACCAGCACCAGCACCAGCACCAGCACCAGCACCAGCACCAGCACCAGCACCAGCACCAGCACCAGCACCAGCACCAGCACCAGCACCCAGCCCGACGCCCACCCCAACTCCTGCACCTGCACCGTCTCCTTCGCCGTCAGCAACCTCGAGCGCTGCGATTTCCTGCGGCGCGCCGACTCAAACCGCGGGCGGCACCGCCAACGGCGTCATTAGCGCCGATACGCCCACCACCGATGGTCTGCGTGTCTTTCCGAACAACACGGCGTTCAAGATTGCCATCACGACGAATGCGCCGGGCGCGGACACGGTGGTCTGGTCGGTGGCGGACTCGAATGGGGCGATCAAGACACAAGGCAGCTTCGCGGTGAATTCAGGGGTACAGACCAGCACGCTGTCGTGCAAGTCGACGTGGGCTGGATACGGCGCGCTGACCGCGACGTTGCGCTCAGCCGGTGGCACGCTGCCGCGAAGTGGTACGCGGCCAACGGGCATCGCAACGTTTGGGGTGCTGCCGGATCTGAATTCGGCGCTGGGCACGGTGACCTATGCGCATCAGGACCAACATCGGTTCGGCATGCAGGGCTTCAACGGCAATATCGCGGCGCTGCACGCGCTCGGCATTTCGTGGACGATCGACGACCGCCAGGTATCTGCGATGGAGCCTAACGGTCCCTACACGTACTCACCCAGTGTGAACGATCTCGATCCGTTCTATAAGGCGAATCCCGATCAGTTGCGCATTGTGCGTCTTGACGGCCTGCCCGCATGGGACTCGAAGACCGGCCAGTACAACGACAGCTATTACGCGCCCGTCAACATGGCCGAGTTCAAGGACTTCATGGCGAGAGTCGGGACCGACACGAGTTTGATTCGCGCCGCGAACTATCCGAACCAGCAGAAGAACTACTATCAGGTGACGTGGGAGCCGAGCCTCGGCTGGGCGGACAGCGACGCAAATTTCGTTGCGATGTACAAGGCCGCCTATGAAGGCATTCACTCGACGGATCCGAACGCGATCGTGATGGGCACCGGCAATCCTTTCGCCGCGAATTGCGATACCTGCACGACGGGCTACCTGAAGAAGTTCGGCGCACTGGGTCTATGGAATTACATCGACGCTGTGTCGACGCATGGCTACTGGAACGCCGGCACCTATCCCGCGCACCCGCCGGAATTGCAGGACTCCGATCCCGATCCGGCGAACCAGGCGAATGCGCTCGACAATCAGATGACGCAACTGCGCTCGGTGATGCAGGCAGGCAAGCCGAACATGAAGCTGTTTTTCACGGAAGCGGGTGCCAGCTACGATCCGGGACTCAGCTATGGTCCCGCGGTTCCGTCGCAGAACCAGTTGTTTGCTCACGCGGCGGTCGGCGTGCGCGCGCACATCATCGTGCTCGGTGGCGGTGCACAGGTCACTACGCTGTTCTATGGTCCCGACTATCCGGGCGAAGTGGGATACGGGTCGTTCTTCGATCTGAACAACGCACAGGGTGCGTTTGGTGCGTCGAATCTCTCGCCGAAGCCCGAGGCGATGGCATTTGCAACGATGACACGGGTACTGGACGGCACCAACACCCTTGGCCGTGTAAAAGGCACGCCGTCCGGTACGTTTGCCTACGCGTTCCAGCAACTCGGCAACGGCAAGATCGTGACGGCTGCGTGGACGCATAGCAATGCGCAATGGCCGACGAGCGGCGGCGTGTACAGCCAGACGTACTCGACAAGCTACACGCTGCAAGTGGATGGCGCGGGCACGTCGGGCAATGTGACAAAAATCGATGGATATGGCAACGTCAGCACGATTCAGTATAGCAACGGTGCTGTCACGCTGGCGCTGACCGAAGTGCCGCAGTACATCGTGTCGAACAACGCCACGGTGGCGAAGAATAACTCGACTGTCCCTCTGGGTTATACGGGACAGTAACGTTAACATCAGGAGGTGCCGGTATGCTGTGGCAACAGCGCTAGCAGGATACCGGTCACGTTGTGTTCTTCATTGCTTCTGCGCAGCGCACGCGAGCATCTGATCGCCGATTGGGTTCTCGCGTGCCTTCAGCGCTTCTCCGGCGCCCTGAATATCGCGCGCGTCCTTGTTCTGGCCAAGCTTGCGCTTGCCAACGAGACGCGTAATGACGATCTCCACGCCGACAATCGCCTTAAGCATGGCGTCGATGTATTCACGAGGCGCGTCTCCCATTTTCCACGGCTGCGGTAGAGCGGCTTCATGGGTGCGTGTGAGGCGAGCCACTACGCCGCGCACATATTTCTCGTCGTCGCGAATCGTGATACGCCCGTGCGCATGCACCACGACGTAATTCCATGTGGGCACCTGCCTGTGCGTTTCGTGCTTGCTCGGATACCAGGTCGGTGAAATGTAGGCATCGCCCGCGTGGAAGACAACAAGTACTTCGTCGCCGTTAGCAAGGTCCTGCCAAAGCGGATTATTCCGCGCCACATGCGCATGCAGTACGCCGAGTTCGCCTTCGTCCGATGCAAGATCGAACGGGATGTGATTCGCGTCGAGGCCGCTGGCGCCGTGAGTAATCAGTGTGCCGAACGGGTGCTGCGCGATCAGCGCATGCAGTTGGTCTGTGCGAGCTTCGGTGAAATCGGCCGGTAAGTACATGGAGGCTCCGTTAGGTTTCTGCCTGCAGTGTGCGCCAAAACAGGCTTATTCTGTAGAGCCAGTCCCCATCACATTTATTGGGCCAGAACGATGGCGCGAACCGCGTGTGTATGGGACCTTCGCGCGCCTCGCAGAGTCGAGTGCCGCGCTCATGTGGTCGCAAAGCGGGCGAGCTGCTCGCTTCGATCATGGTCACATGACACCATGCGCGCAAACGTAAAGCCGCGCCCCAAAACAGGCGGCATTTATCCGGTCCAAAAAAATGGCCTCCCGCCGTAACGCAGCGGGAGGCCAGATTTGCAGGCAAATGCGAGTGCTCGCCGGATCAGGTGTCCGCGTGGCTCGACGTGAAATTGCTGAAGGCACCATACGGCGGATTCAGTGCCGTACCGTTCGTCATGATGCCATACGTGTTGTTGCCGCTATCGAGCACGTAGTACATGACGGACTGGATGTTATGCGTCTTACGTGCCGCATAGAACGAACCCAGTTGCGAGGTAATGTAGTTTGCCCGATAGGTCTGCGTTTGCTCCGGGCCAGTATTCCATTCGGTGATAAAGAACGGCACACCGTATCTGGCCTTGCAATAGGTGGGCAGATCGATGCCGGGACCCGCGCCGTCCGTACCGATGTTGAAAATGTTGCCATACACCTCGTAGTTGTGCCACGTCGTGATGTCCCAGCGCACCTTCGGGTAGCCGCCGCTGCCGTCGGGCTGTGTGCCGTCCCACAGCGCGTCTGACGCACCCACATCTGCCACGCAGAAGTTAATGCCGCATTTCGCGCCGGGCTGAGCTGCCTTCACGCCGTCGATCATCCCGCGCATCGCGCCACGCATGATTGGCCAGTTCGCGTTGTTGAAGTCGAGCGCCTTGGTGCCTGCGTTGGTCGAATCGATAATGATTGCGCTGTCGCGGGTCAATTCATTGCCGCATTCATAGAACGTCACGCCGTACGGTTTGAGCGTATTCGCGATCGTAAAGGCCGAGCCGTAACAGGCGTTGTACGCTGCGGATTCGCCTGCGAGCAGTCTGCCGCTGCTGTCGCGAAGGCCCAGGTTGACCAGCACGAGCAGGGTCATGCCAGCCGACTGGAATGCCTGCGCGAGCTTGACTACGGCATTCAGTTGTGCGGCGTCTCCCGAACAACCGACGCGGTAGCTCGTGCAACCGAGGCCCTTCAGGATCGAGACAACCTGCGAGGGCGTGTACGTATAGTCAAAGTGCCCGTTTATTCCGAAGAAGCTGCCCGTAGTGGCCGCAACAGGCGTGCGCGGATCGCTGCATGGCAGCCATTGAGACGCGACCTCCGCGTTGGCGTAGAACTGTCCGCTTGTATTGCGGCAATAGATCTTGCCGCCGTACCACAGCACCAGCGACACGTTGTAGTTGTTACCAACCACAGCGCCGTTTCGCGAGATGACACCATTCGTGAGCGTCCACACGGCACCCGTCTTGTCGATGATGCTGGACGCGGAGGGCATCGTGGTGCCGTCCGGCGAAGTAGTGCCAAGACGCGGATCGCTCGAAGCCTGCCAAGTCGATCCCGTCCACTGGTAGAACTGGTTGCTCGTGTTCTGCACATAAATGTTGCCGTTGAAGCACAGCGCGAGAACCACGTTGTAGTTGTTGCCGGCCTTCGCACCGTTGCGATACGCGACGCCGCCCGAAAGGGTCCAGGTCGCGCCCGCGCCGTCGATCAGTGACGTTGCCGGCGGCATGGCCGTGCCGTTGGCCGAGCCGGTCTTTGCAGTCGCACTGGTCTTTTGAGCACCTGAGGAAGTCGTCGCGCTTGCTTCTTCCGAGCCGCCGCCACCGCATGCGCTCAACACCACACTACCGCCCAGCGCTGTCAGTGCACCAATAAATTGTCTTCTTTTCAACATTGTTAGTTATTCCGCTATCCAGAAAGACCCCGAATAAAGTCCAAATGTGGTTCTTATATGGGTTATTGATTTTTGCGAAACCAGAAAACGTTGTTTTTTATTGGCACTACTGATGATCCAGGAAATCCGAGTGCTGTTCGGGCGTTAAGCTGGGTGTTACAGAAATGGTTAATGCCGCCGGGCTGGGCAAACCGATTCAACAAGACGCGCGAGCGGGTCAACGCTCGAGCCGACGCTTGCGCCGAGGCTTATTCAGCAGTGGATTTAACTCACTTCGTTGCCAGGACCCGCTCGCCTGAGCCAGCCTCGCAAGGTTTCATCTGAGGAAAGACGCTCGACTGCGTAAATATTGCGCGTTCCTGATGTGAACGGGGTAGATCTTACCCGGAATGCGAATTTGCCAAAACGGAAAGTAGTTGTCCTCCGCCAGAAAGCAAGATTGTTTCCGATGCGCTCAGGAACGCCGAAGGAATTCCACTATCTCCTTATGGTATGGGGACTGTACGACCCGTAACTTTTCCACTTTGACCCCAAGAACGGCGCGTCATTTTTTCCACTTTGTCGGTGCCTTTGCTTGTGACTCGTCGTTGTGTCCTTGGCGTTTCTCGTGGGGCCAGTCCACGGTCAGCACTTTCGGACACATGCGAGGTTGCGTCCGGCCGATATTGGCGCATTTTCAGGTGATTTCGGCCATACCTCGTGGTTTCCCGCATGCTAAGCTGGACTGAAGAATGATGTTTCACATCATTAGATATGCGCAAAGGGGTTATCACTGCGGGATCCGCGATGTTGTGATAATGCTTTGGCTTGTTGTTTGCGGTGGTGCTGTTTGACCGGAGATTGTCGAGTGTCGCAGATTATTAAAGAGGCCCGTGCTGTGCCGGGAAATAAAGAAGAGAACGGGCTGCGTCCGCGGGTGCTGATGTGTCCTTTTACTAATCCTACCAACCGCTATATAGAGATTCAAAAAGATCTGTACAGGTCCGTCGGCTACGATGTCGCGCCACTATCGATCAAGGGCTTGCTGAAAGGCGGCTTTGCCGACCTGTTCCGGCCAGAGAATGTACTCGTGTTCCACTGGCTCGAATACCGGCCATTTAGCCGGCAGAAAGGCACCGCCCGTCTGAGTGTGTTGGGGTGTTTGATTTTCGCCTTCTATTGCGCGCTGATTCTGCTTGCGCGCGCCAAAACGGTGTACTTCGTCCACGACCAGGCTGTGCACGACACCGTGGGGTTCAACCGGCGCCTGTCGGTGCGCATCATCGCGTTCGTGCGCCGTATCGCGGATTCTCGCGTCGTACATGCGCCGGATTTTCAGGCGCCGTTCCGTGCGCAGTACTTGCCTCATCCGTTGTACTGGGATTCGCCAGGCCATCCGCCACACCATGCAAAGGCGCAACGGCCTACGCCGCTTTACACGATGCTCGGCGTGATTCGTCCATATAAGCAGATCGATGCGGTACTCGATCTCTGGCCGACCGACTGTAAATTGCGTATCGCCGGACACGGCACGGACGCTTACCTGGCCACGCTAAACGAAATCATTGCTAGAAGATCGCTGCGAGAAGCAGTGCTCCTCGAGTCCCGCTTCCTCACCGACGCCGAGTTTGCACAAAGCATTGCGGACAGCGACGTGCTGATTCTCCCGCACGCGGCCGACTCCATGCTGGTGAGCGGCGCGTTCTTCGAGGCTATTGGATTGGTTCCGGTGTTGATCGCCCGCTCGACACCCTTCATGAGGTGGGCAGCAAGAAAGTTCAACAACGTGATTCTTTTCAATGACGTCAGCGAACTCCCCGAACTCCTGCGAACGGTCAACAGGTCGTGGGAGACGTTTGCCAACAATGCGAGTCATCGCAAGGCGCTCGACGAGTTCGGCTGGAAAGCCTGCTGCCGGCATTACGGGCAGTTCCTCGAGGCGGTCGGTGGGCACGCGAACGCGGTCGAAAAACCGGTGGCCGAGTAAGTCCGCCTTTATTTGCAGCGCTTGGGGACCGCGGTGCGACTGACTCGACCTCGCTCTATGAGCGCCAGCACTGTTGGCAGCAATCTCCGTCCTCTTACTCCGCGCGCGCCGGCGTCCTTGTGGCGAAGATATCCACGTATTTCTGTGGGTTGTCACGCCACTGCGTGATTGTGCCGCGCAAGCGCGCCGTGATTTCGGTGATTGACTCCGTGACGGCTTGCCTTCCGGCATTCGCGTCGGTTTCTTCAACCCGCCCGTGGGTGAAGTGCGCTTCGAGAAACTGCAGCACGACGTTGGGATCGCCGCCGAGCCGCGCCATATGATAGGGCGACCATTCGATCAGAATGGCATCGGCTCTCGCGAGCGTATTGCGGCCACCCGCGATGACGTAGGGCTCGGCGCCTTGCGTGTCGATTTTCGCAAACACGGGCCCAGTCAGTTGCATTGGCACGTCGTCCAGCCTCATGCAGCGCACTTCAATAATCTTGCGCCCCATTTCGTTCTGCTTTGCCGGAAGACGGGTTTCAATGTGAAGGCGATGGTCACCCAGATTGCCGTCGGCAATTTCAAAAGGCAATACTTCCTCGCGCTCGTGGAGCGCGAGCTGGAAGGTCTCTATATTGCGTGACGGACAGTTTTCAGCAATGTTGCGCAGCAGGTTTCGATAATTGGTCGGTTCCGGCTCGAACGCGTAGCACTTCACTCGCTCGTTGTGCTGCGCAATGGGAATGGTCGTCATGCCAATATTCGCGCCGATGTCGAGGTACGTTCCCCCCGAATCGCCGAAGAACGTTGTCAGCTTCTCTGCCAGCTCTGGCGCCCAGCGTCCGGTCTCGGCATATTTCCGCAGAATGCTCAGGTCGTTGGAGCTACTAACCATCGTGCCGTATTGACCCTCAGCCGAAAAACGCACGACGTTCAGCTTGTGCGACAGGCTGGAGAGGTAAAGATAGCCATACTCCTTCGCCAGCGCGCTGTCCTCGAGGAGTGACTTCGCCATGACGTGCCGCAGTCTCAGGGGCAGCATCGAAGTCACGGCGCCTGTTGCGCAGAGTATGAGTTTCTTCATGAGAAAGAGCATACCGCAGCGCTATTTCACCGTGAGTGTCACGTCTCCGCGCTTTCGGCAAAGGCATCAACGAAATCGGCCATTGCTTGCCGGGCGCCAGCTCCCGCTCCGGCATTCCGGCGCGTATCGCCTTCGGTCGAACGCGTGGCGATCGTGGCATTTCCATGAGGCGCCGGTTATTGCCTTTCAGTCCACATTGAAGTGTTCTACGCAGACTTCCAGCGATTGTGCTAGTCGCAACGCGCGTTTAGTTTAATTGGTGCCTTAAGGACAACACCGTGGTCCCTTTTGTAGGTCTACCGCACCAAACGGCGTCCGCCTACCATGACTTCGTGCCGCGCAAATTCAAGCGTTCATCAGGAGAAGTCAATGACTCAGCGTATCAATTACATCCGGCAGTCGCCCGAACTGTTCAAGAAACTGCTCGAACTCAGCAATCAACTGAAGGAGAGCGCAGTTGAAGAATCGATTCGCGACCTCGTGTCGATCCGGGCGTCGCAAATCAACGGCTGTGCCTTCTGTGTCGACATGCATGTCAAGGAAGCCCGCATACACGGGGAGCGGGAGTTGCGTCTGCATCACATCGCGATCTGGCGCGAGTCAACGCTGTTCGCGTCGCGCGAGCGTGCAGCACTCGCATGGACGGAAGCGTTGACGAAGCTCGGCGGGCACGGCGTGCCCGACGACATCTACGAAAGCGTGCGTACTCAGTTTTCCGAAAAAGAACTGTCCGATCTCACATATGAGGTCATGGCTATCAACGCCTGGAACCGCGCGAACGTTGCATTCCGCACGGTGCCCGGTTCAGCCGACAAGGCATTTGGCCTCGACAAGGCGAATCTCGCCTGAGCCGTCGAGTTGCGCTGTTCTTCTTCGAGCTACGTCCCGCGCATGCGGGCCGCGTTATTGGAGGCACATCATGTTTCGACTGAAAACTACCGTGATCGCCACGCTCGTCGTTGCGCATGCCTTGACGGGCGCGGCGTACGCGGCAGCGCCGGAAGCCATTGTGACCCCGTTGATGACCAAGCCGCTCGACGACTATCCCGGCAAGGAAGCGTTGATGATAAGCGTGACTTATCCGCCGGGTTCCGTCGATCCCGTGCATCGGCATCATGCCCATGCGTTCGTCTACGTGCTCGAGGGGTCAATCGTGATGCAGGTGAAGGGCGGCAAGGAAGTGACGCTGACGGCCGGGCAAACCTTCTATGAAGGTCCGAACGACGTGCACACGGTTGGGCGGAATGCAAGCCAGACCCAACCCGCGAAGTTCGTCGTGCTTCTACTGAAGGACAAGGGCGCGCCTGTCCTTGTTCCGGAGAAATAAGCACGCTAATGCCGCGGCGCTCGGCAGTCACATGCGGCGGCAGCGGACGTGATGAAAAGACAATCACACGCTGCGGCCGCACCGGACGGTCTTGGATCAATCGACAACCGTCACGATGTTGACGGTTCCTTGTCTTGCCATCTTTGCATAAGGGCACAAGCGCTCGGCAGTTCGAACCATCTCTTCGGCCACGGACCGGTCCACTCCTGGCATCCGCACTCGCAGATCGATGACTAGTGCATAGCCTCCATCCATGGGATCGCGGCCAAACGACACCTGTACCTCCACGACGGTTTCATCGATCTCCATGGCGGCGCGTTTTGCGAGCAGGTTCAGCGCTCCATGAAAGCACGCCGCAAAACCTGCCGCGAACAACTGCTCCGGGTTGGTCCCGTTACCAGGTCCGCCGAACTCTTTGGGCAGGCGCAGTTCCACGGAGAGATTTCCGTCGTCTGAGCGGGCCACGCCCGACGCGCGGCCATGTCCCGTTTGTCCACCGGAAACAGTGACTGTGGTTGTGTAAAGCGCATGAAAGTCCCGGCCGCGATATCTATCGAGGAGGGAAAGCGGGGGAGGCTGGAGGTCTTTGTCGTCCATATGTATTCTCGATATCCGGTAACGTACGTTCCGTCTATCGGCCACTAATTGAGGGAAGCTTCTGGCCAAAGGCACCTGTGCCTGGCCTCGCGAATCGCGTCGCCGATAGCCGGATAATTCCGTGGAACGAACGATCGTATGAACAGTGGCAACGGTGGGTTTGTACGCCCACTAGCGCCAGCTACCGGCGCAACTTCCGGCGCAACTACCGGGCGACGCCCCCATGGTAGATTAGGGCGGAGGCACGTGCTATAACCCGAACGGGAGACATGGTGTTTCCCGTCAAGCACCAATGAAGTACCGATCCAAATGATCGGACGAAAGCCCATGTATGTCAGCAGATCAGCGGCATTGCGGTGCAAGCGTCCGCTAATCGTACTGTGCATCAAACGTTCAGGACTATTGCATTCAAGGCAGTGACGCGCGTGACCGAGGCGCCGTCAATCGCCGGTGGGCAACGCCAGCGACAGTCGTTGCCTGCGCCGGAATGCATGCTGGCGGCCGGGCGACTCACGCCTTCATGTGTCGATAGTCGGGGGGCAGCAGTGGATCAAACAGAGACACCGCAACGAGGCATTCGCTCCGGCCTGCCAGACCATGCCGACGTTTTATCCACCGGTTTCGCGACGAGCTACGCGGGGATCATTGTTTTCATCGCGGTGGCCACGGAAGGCAGCTTCGCCAAGGCTGGTGAACGTCTGGGCGTTGGACGTTCGGCTGTCTGCCGTAATGTGCAGAAGCTCGAAACACAGTTAAGCACTCGCCTCTTTCTTCGAACGACCAGAACAACCAACCTGACGCAGGAAGGCGAGCGGTTCTTCGAGAACTGCAATCAGGGCGTGAGCCATCTTGTCGAGGCAATGAACGACATGCTCGATCTGCGCCAGGGCCCGCCTCGCGGTTTCCTTCGGGTCCGTTCGACGGTGGGGTTCGGTCGCAAGGTGGTGGGCCCGCTGCTGTTCAAGTTCTCCGAGGTCTATCCGGACATCTCCGTCGAATTGCTTCTGGAAGACCGACCCGTCGATTTCGCTGCGGAACGGATCGATGTGGCCTTTCGCGACGGGCTGATCGAGGACTCCAGCATCATTGCAAAGCAGTTGATCCCAATGCAGAGGGTACTCTGTGCATCACCCGCCTATGTAGAGGAGCGGGGACTGCCGGCAACGCTCGAAGAACTCGCACAGCACGACTGTATCAACCTGAGGTTCAACGGCCGCGTCGCCGAGTGGGACTTCAAGGTCGATGGTCACGCGCGAAAGTACCTGCCGAACGCCCGATTGACTTTCAACGACCCGGAACTGGTATTGCAAGCGGTGCTGGAGGGCCGTGGAATTTCGCAGATGCCTGGGTATCAGATATGCGATTACATCGCCCGCAATGAACTCGTTGCGGCACTGAGGCGCCATGTGCCGGACGATCGAGGTCATTACCTTTGCTATCTGTGCCGACAGAACCTGCCGTCACGCATTCGTGTGTTCGTCGATTTCATGACGGACGAGATTCGGGCGCTCAATCAACCCTGTCTCGGCGAATTCAATGCGGGCCACCTGGAAACCGGGCGTCAGGCGTGAGGCTACCTCATTAGCGCCAGAAATGACGCGATCAGCTGCCCGGGACGATTCGCGCGCTCGCATCAGCCGTCATGCTGATGGCGTGTTTCGGTTGTCACAGCCATTGGTGCCTGCGCGGCAACATTGAGTGTTTCGACGCGTGTCTACCGGAGTGGAGCTTGCGCGCCTACCATTTGATCATGGCTTCGGGATCAATGTATTGAGTCCAGGATCGCTGGGGTCGTTAGTGGAGGGCATCATGATTCCTCTCGGACCTCTGACGGTGTTTTTCTGCTGGATCATGCTGTCCGCGGTGAGTATCGGCCTCGCGATTGCGGTTTCGTTCAGCGGTATTTTCTGACGCCGGACATCGCCTCGCACATCGCGCAGGTGATCGTCGCGGGAATGCCGGTGTCGTCACCGGATACCCGGACTGAGCGATCTCTTCTCGCGGCACTGCCACGAATGCAGCATGTCCACGATTTGCGCCAACACCTTCGGTTCAATCGCACGCTCGTGCGCAAAACCGCTTATATGTTGCTGACGGCGACGCTCGCCACGCCGCTCGCCGCGCTCGCGCCTGGAGCGCCAAACCCGGCCTGGTCGACCCGAACAGCATGCTACGCACCGGCCGCGTTCGCCTGCTCGTCACGCGCATACTGCGTGGGCGGCCTTCCCACATGCCGCGTGAACGCGACGCTGAAGGTGCTGGCGGAACTGTAGCCGACGCGCTCTGCAATCTCGGCGACGCGGCCCTGGTTGCGACGCAGCAGATCTTTTGCAAGTGCCATGCGCCAGGTGAGCAGATATGCCATTGGCGCCACGCCAACCGCGCGGCTGAAACGTTCGAAAAACGTCGAGCGTGAAAGCGCCGCTTGCTTCGCGAGCTCAGGGACCGTCCACGCGTGCATCGGCCGTTCGTGCATGACGCGGATCGCTGCCGCAAGGCGGCTATCGGCCAGGCCGCGCACGAGCCCCGGCGACGCGTTCGTCCCGGCCGCGGACCTCAGTGCCTCGATCAGCAGCACTTCCAGCAGTCGCGACAGCACGACCTCGCGCGCGGGCCGCTCTTCGCGCCATTCTTCCCGTACGAGGCCGACGAGCGTGATGAGCCGCGGCTCGCCGCGGACATGCACGAACTGCGGCAGCAGCGATACGAGCAGCGCGGCGTCCGGCGAACCGAAGCTGCAGTGCCCCGCCATCATGCGCGAGTCGATCAGGTTGTTCGAGGCGCCGATCTGGAATTCGCCGTTGCCGAGCGCTACGGGCGTCGACGTCTCGCTACCTGGCGGCGGCGCGAGGCTCGATATGCAGACGTCGTGCGCTGCGGGAACCAGCAGGAAGTCGCCCGAGCGCAGCTCGAACGGATTGTGAGCGTCGATGGTGATGCGGCAGCCGCCGTCCAGCACCACGCAGTAAAGCGGCTGGCCGGTATCCGAGCGGCGGATGCGCCACGGGCTCGCGCCGAGCACGAGTTTGGAATAGCGCGCGCTCGGCTGCAGCAGCGTGACGACCTCGGCCAATGGATCGATCATTGCCGGACTCCTGCAAATGAAATCTGGATTGCTGATTGTAGTCAGTGCGGGCGCTGCCATCTATCGTAGCGGCATGTACAAACCACCCCAACAGGAGTTTTCATGCCGACCATACTGATCACCGGCTGTTCTTCCGGCTTTGGCCTCGAGATCGCCCGCTATTTTCTCGCCCGTGACTGGAATGTCGTCGCGACGATGCGCACACCGCGCGCGGACGTACTGCCGCCGTCGCCCCGCCTGCGCGTGCTGGCCCTCGACGTCACGGATAGCGAAAGCATCCGCCGCGCCCTCGAGGATGTAGGGCCGCTCGACGTCCTCGTCAACAATGCGGGCTTTGGCCTCGCCGCCCCGTCCGAGTTGACCCCTCTCGCCGCGGTGCGCGAGGTCTTCGAGACCAACACGTTCGGCACGATCGCGGTGACGCAGGCGGTGTTGCCGCAGTTCCGTCAGCGCGGGGCCGGCGTGGTCGTGAACGTCACGTCGAGCGTGACCCTGAAGGCTTTGCCCCTGATTGCCGCGTACAGCGCGAGCAAGGCGGCGGTGAATGCGTATACGGAATCGACAGCCGCAGAGTTGGCGCCGTTCGGCGTGCGGCTTTGTCTCGTGCTGCCGGGCCGTTCGCCTGAAAGCCGTTTTCGCGAGAATGCGCAGAGGCACGGTCTCGAGCACGAGGCGTATGCCGATCTCGTCAACCAGGTGCTGACGAGCTTCGCGGATACGGCCTCGCCGATCACCCACCCGCAGGACGTTGCCGAGGCGGTGTGGCGCGCGGCGACTGATCCGTCTTCGCCGATGCGTATTCCGGCCGGCGCCGACGCCGAGGCGTGGGCCGCCGAAGCAACTCGCTTGCGTTGACCATGTGCGGGCGCGATGGCCGTCAGGCCGCCAGCACGTTGCAAGACCGGCTAGCGGCCCGTGCCGTGCCCGATCACACCTGCATCAATCCGATGCCGCACTGGTACCGCGAGCCGCTGTGTCGCGGGGCGTCGCTGTAAGTGGCGCGTTGTCGAGGTCCGCAGTCTCGACGACGACGCGTTCCAACGCCCGGAAAGGAGCGAGGCGCGCCTCATCCGCGACGCTCGACGTGATGAGCCGCCAGTCGCGCTCGAGCGGCGTCCAGTGCTGCTGCCGCGAGCGGCCGAGCTTGTCGGCGTCGGCCAGTACGATGACTTGCGCCGCGCGCCGGATGATGCAGTCTTTCAGATAAGCCTGCTGCGCGCTCGCCTCGCACAGCCCGAACTCGGCTACAACGCCGTCGGCGCCGAGGAACGCCTTGTCCACGCTCAGACGGCTCAGCGCGAGTTCGGCGAGCGGCCCGAGTGTGCTCATGCTCGAATTGCGCAGGTCGCCGCCGATCAACGTCAAGTGCACGCCCGGCGCGTTCGCAAGCGTCATCACCGCAAGCAGGTTGTTGGTGACCACATGTAGATCGACCCGCGAGCCGAGATGCCGCGCGAGCGCGGCGCAGGTCGTGCCGCCGTCGAGCAGCACCGTATCGCCGTCGTGGACGTGCGCGGCAGCCGCGCGCGCAATGGCTTCCTTCTGTTCGCGCTGCGTGGCCTTGCGTTCTTCGAGCGACGCCTCCGGTTCATGCGAGCCGATCAGTGCGGTCGCGCCGCCATAAGTGCGTACCAGACGACGCTGGTTCGCGAGCGTGGTGAGGTCGCGCCGCACCGTTGCCTCGGAGACGCCGAGCGCGGCGCTGAGTTGTTCGACGTTGGCGTCGCCGGTCAGAACGAGATCGAGAATCGCGCGATGGCGCTCGGACGCTTTCATGGCTGTCATCTGCAATAAAGAGGCTGCCGATGTTACACCACGGCCCGCGCGCCACCCGTCGCGTTCATCGCGCGCGTTCAGCCGCGCCGCGTGGCGAGTTCGGCGCCCTGGCGCAGTGCCTCGAGCAGGCTGCGCTCGTCGGCAATGCCTTTGCCGGCGATGTCGAATGCAGTGCCGTGATCGACGGACGTGCGGATCACTTCGAGGCCCACGGTCACATTCACACCAGCTTCGAGACCGAGCACCTTCACAGGACCGTGGCCCTGGTCGTGATACATCGCGACCACGAGGTCGAAGTCGCCGCGGCCCGCGCGGAAAAACAGCGTGTCGGCAGGCAGCGGGCCGGTTACGTCCAGTCCGCGCTCCTGCAGCACCTTCACCGCCGGAACGATCTTCTCTTCTTCCTCGCCGTAGCCGAACAGGCCGTTTTCGCCGGCGTGCGGATTGATGCCGCACACGCCGATGCGCGGCTTCGCAATGCCGGCCTTCACCAGCGTCGCGTTGCCGCGCTCGATCGTGCGCTGGACCAGCCCCGGCTCGATCTTGCGGATCGCGTCGATGATGCCGATGTGCGTGGTCACATGAATCACGCGTAGTTGCGGCGCGACCAGCATCATCGACACTTCGTCGACGCCCGTCAGGTACGCAAGCATTTCCGTGTGGCCGGGAAACTTGTGGCCGCCCGCGTGCAGCGCTTCCTTGTTCAGCGGCGCGGTGCAGATCGCGTCGATCTGCTTCGCCTCGGCGAGTTCGACGGCGCGCGCGATGAACTGATAAGCGGCGTCGCCCGCGACTGCCGACAACTGGCCGAACGGCAGATCGTCGGGAATCAGGTCGAGGTCGATGCAGTCGATCGTGCCCGGCTCGTAGCGCGCTTCGGCCGCTGTCTTGATGCGGCGGATCTTCGCCGCGCCGCCCACGATCTGATTCGCGCGTTCAAGCCGGCGCGCATCGCCGATCACCAGCGGACGACACTGCTGGTAGACGATGTCGTGCGCGAGGCTCTTGACGACGATCTCCGGGCCGACGCCCGCTGCGTCGCCCATCGTGATGCCGATTACGGGGAGGTAGTTGCTCATGATGTTTTGCGTGGTCCTTTGTGTCTGGCTGTGCTGCCCACCTGATCGCGCCGACGCGGCGATCAGGCTCGATCGTGTAAGCCGGTTGTTCCGGATAACGCTGCCGGCGTTTCATGCAGATAACGCCATGCGGCGAAGAGCGCGTGATCGGTGCCGAAGGCGCCTGCCTTCGTGACGATACGCAAATGCGTCTGCGCGGCGTTCGCTTCGACGGGCTTGCCGACGGCCACGCCCGCTTCAATTTCCGCGATCAGTTCGACGCTGCGGATGCCGACGGTGCTCAGCATTGCACGCGCGGTTTCGCCGCCCGTGGCAATCAGACCGCCGAGCGTCGCGAAGTGCGGCTTGACGAGCGCCGCAAGCGCCGCCGACAACATTGCGCCTTCGGCCGCGTCGAATGCGTTGTCACGGCCAATGCGCAGCAGCAGATCCGCGCGTGTGCCGAGCGCCGCGCCGATGCGCGCCTGCCATGCCGGCCAGTCCGCATGATGCTCGCGCTCTCGCAGCACGGCGGGTGGCACGGTCAGTTCCGCCATGCCCGCGCGCTCGCGCAGCATTGCGCACTGCCGCTCCGACACCGCCGACAGACTGCCGACCAGCACCAGCACGGGCGCCTGGTCGTGCCGGGGCTGCGAGGGGTAACTGGCTTTTTGCGGGGCGCGCGCTTTGCTAGCACCCGCTCCGAATAAGCCTTCAAGGCTCGCGATCTCGCGCGCGAGGCCGCCAGAGCCGACCCAGAACAAGTCCTCGTCCATCTGCGTGGTGGCCTGCGCGAGCGTCAGCAGGTCGTGCCCTGTCTCGGCATCGACTACCAGCGCCTGCGTGCCGCTACCTGCCACCGCCGCAATCCGTGCGATGAGCGCGTCGCCGCCTTCGCGCAACGCATCGACGTCGAGCTGCGCAGTGGAGAGGCCGGCTTGCGCGAGCATCGCATGAAGGTCGGCTGAGCGGCCCGCGTTTTCGAGCTTCCACGTATCGGTCGCTTCCAGCGGTTCACCCTGCACGAACACGCGGCCGCTGCGCAGCGTGCGGCCGGTCGCCGGGAACGCAGGGGCGACGATCGCAAGACCGGCGAGCGGCTGCAGGGCAGCGACTTCGGCAGCCCAGTTGCCGCGCAACGTGGAGTCGATTTTCTTGTACAGACGCCGGCCCGGCGCACGCAAGGCTTGCCAGGCCGCGGCAGTGCGCTGAGCGGCATCGGCGGGTGCGAGACGGCGAGTGTCGGTGTCGGCGGCAATCACGTCGGCCGTCGGTTCGTCGAGCCCATGTGCTGGTACCTCGAGCGTGACGACCGTGCGGTGTCCGGCGCTCGCGAAACCGATCGCGCAGTCTGCGGCGCCCGACAGATCGTCGGCGATGATCAGCATGCTCATCGCGCCAGTTCCGCTGCTTCGCGGCGTACCTGCACGCGTTTGGCGACCGCTGCCGTGAGCAGCGGCGAGAGGATCGCGGTGACCACCACGCAGGAGGCGACGAGCAGCGTCGCGCTTTTCGCCGCTTCCGCGTAGACCGGGTTCGCCGCGGCGATCAATGCCGGCACGGCGGCTGCATTGCCTGCGGTATTCGCTGCGGCGGCGCCCGCCACTCCGGTGCCGCCCGTCAGGCGGTCGGCGAAATAAAGGGGAATGCCGGTCACGATCACGACGGCGATACCGAGTCCGATGCCGAGAATGCCGGCCTGCCACACCTTGTGCAGATCGAGACTCGCGCCGAGCGCCAGCGCGAAGAACGGAATCATCACCGGTACGGCTTTGCCGAGGAACGCGCGCATTTCGCGGTCCAGGTTGCCGAGCAGCATGCCGAACACCAGCGGCAAAATGCTGCCGACCAGCGTGGGCCACGGAAAGGCGGACAGACCAGCGACGCCCAGCGTGACCATGGTCAGGAACGGGCCCGATTCGAGCGACATGATGGTGTAGGCGCCGACATCTTCCGAGCGGCCGTACTGGCCCATCAACGCCATGTACAGCCCGCCGTTGGTGTCGTTCATTGCCGCCACGACAGCGAGGGTCGACAGGCCGGCAAAGAGTCCCGACGAAATCGGCTGCTCCCCGAGGAAGTGTCCGAGTATGACGCCCACCACAATGGCCGCGCCCACCTTGGTGGCGAACAACGCGCCGCCCTTTTTCAGAAGATACGGCGTTGCCTTGACGTCGATGCTTGCGCCCATGCAGACGTAGAACACGGCAAGGATCGGCAGCGCCCCGGTGAACAGCGCATTGGTGAAAGAGCCGAAGAACTTCGGCATGCCGGGCAGGAAGGTTGCCACGAGCGCGCCTAACAGCAGCGGGACGATCATCATGCCGCCGGGTACGCGTTCAATGCCGCGCTTGATATGTATTTGGGCCATGCCAGTCTCCATGTCTGATCGGACCTTGATTGAATCGGTCACTGATTTGATTGAAACGATCATGAACAAGTGTACTTTGTCGGGTCGGTTTGCGCAAATCGCTCAAAAATTTGATTGATGTGATCAACGGGCAGCAATGTGCCGGGGTTTGCGGCCCACGCGCTCGCGTTCCGGCGGCATGCGGCTTGCGCGACCAGGTGGCGGCGCCAGGGCGCCGACAGATCGCCGCAGACGCCGGGGGTCTCCTACAGATACGCAGCCAACTGCTGGTTGTCGCCTGAGGTTCACCTTGCGCGTCCGCTTTCATTCGAGTGACCGCATTTATGGAAGACAACCATGAACCCCGTTGAATCGGCGAATCCCGAGCCAGGAGAATCCGAACCCGTCGGCCAGCCCGGCAAGCCGGACGAACATCGCGTGTCGGCTGTGCAGGAGCAGCTCGAGGTCGGTATAGAAGAGATAGAAACCGGCAGAGTGCGAGCGCGCAAGATCACTCATCAAAAAGCGCAGCCGCTTTCCGTCGAACTGCGCGAGCAGCGCGTCGAAGTTCGACGCGTGAGCATCAATCGCGCGGTGGATCAACGCTACCCGCCGCGTCAGGAAGGCGACACGCTCGTGATCCCCGTGTTCGAGACGGTGCCAGTCGTAAAAATGCAGTTGATGTTGAAAGAAGAGGTGCATGTCACGACGAGAGAGTCGGTGCAGCAGGTGGTTCGCGAAGTGACCTTGAACTCCGAAGAACTGGTGGTGGAGCGACGCGACGGTGTGAGCGGAGAGTGGCGGCCCGAGGACAACAGCACGTGACACGTCTCGGGAACGGTGGTTGCGCGGCCGGCAGCACGCGTATCACCAGGACGTGCGTAGTCCTCAATTCATACTTTTGGAGATCTGCAATGACTCAAACTCTGTTGGCTGTTTTCGATTCATTCCAGCAGGCGCAAACCGCAAGAAGCCGCCTGGAAGCAGAAGGCATTGCGTCCGCCGACATCACCGTTCACGCTCGCGACGCGGAATACGATCAACCAGGTACCGCAGATACGAGGGTCGGCACGACAACGGCCGGTGGGACATCGGGCCCCGCCTCGAGTTATGAGCATGAAGGGATGGTCGATCGCATCGAACATTTTTTCAAACGGCTCTTTGGCGACGACGATCGGCCCGAGGAGGTGGGCCACTATCAGGAAGCGGTACGCCGCGGCAGCGCATTGCTCTCGGTTGACGTCAATGACGAGTCGTCGATCGAGAGGGTGCGTGAAGCGTTGTATGCGGCGGGTGCTGTCGACATCGATTCGCGCGTCGCGGCATGGCGCAGCGGCGGTTATGCCGGATACGACCGCAATGCACCTGCCTACAGCGACGAGCAGATTGCCGCGGAACGCAAGGCTTTCCCGGTCGTGGAAGAGTCGTTGGAAGTCGGCAAGCGCGAAGTGAATACCGGCGGCGTGCGCGTGTATTCACGAGTGACGACAACGCCGGTTAGCGAGTCGGTGGAGCTGCGCGAGGAACACGCGACGATCGAACGCAGAGCGGCCGACCGGCCCGCGACGGCTGCGGACCTGAAGGAAGGCTCGGTCGAAATTCGCGAGACCGCGGAGCAGGCCGTCGTGGCAAAGACCGCACGGGTTGTCGAAGAGGTTGTCGTGGGCAAGGAGTCGAGCCGCCGCACCGAAACTGTCAACGACACAGTCCGTGGTACGGAAGTGGAGGTGGAGCGCGTGGAGGGAACCGTTCCTGGCACTCGCGTTGATGAAGCGGGCAAAAAGCCGATCTGACGATTGCTCGAAGTGCAGTTCCGCCCGAGCGTGGAGCAGGCGTGGGTGACGGGGCGCTAGCGGGCCGCGTCTGCTCCGCGGCCCGGCACTCAGGTTTCATTCGGGGCCTGGTGCGCCGGGCGGGCCGCGCGCAATCCGTCGTCGGGCGAACTCTTCCGCTTGATGACTGACGACGCGCACCGCAGCCTCGACGCCAGTGTGGCGTTCGTCTGATCGGTCGAGCGCAGTCCCGCAGTCCCGCAGTCATATTCACCGCCGCATATTCTCTTTCCACCGTTGGTCCCTACAGGAGCAATTACATGCCCCGATCCTTCAACCATGTCCCGAAGTCTTCGGGAACCGTGGGGCTCGTCGCCGCCGCGGCGACGGCGGCCGCTGTCGGCGCGCTGTGGGTACGACACCGTGCTTCACGCGCCGAACGGGATAACCCGCCCGTGGGCCGCTTCGTCGAGGTCGATGGAGTACGCCTTCATTACATCGACGAGGGCAAGGGATCCCCAGTCGTACTGCTGCACGGCAATGCGGTGCTTTTGCAGGACTTCATCGCCAGCGGGTTGATCGATCGCCTGGCCGGGCGCCACCGCGTGATCGCTTTCGACCGTCCGGGTTTCGGCTATAGCGAGCGGCCGCGCAGCCGCATGTGGAGCGCAGAGAATCAGGCGGACACAATCCGCCACGCGCTTGAGCGGCTCGGCGTCGATGCACCCGTGGTACTCGGACATTCATGGGGCGCTTCTGTTGCGCTGAGCATGGCGCTCGGCGGTGCGCCCTACGTGCGCGGACTTGTGCTCCTGTCCGGCTATTACTATCCGGGCGTCCGTCTCGACGTCGCGCTCACTGCGCCGGCGGCGCTGCCGGTGTTGGGCGACGTGCTGCGGTATACCGTCTCGCCGATAACCGGACGGCTTCTATTGAAGCGCATGGTGGCCGCGATGTTCGCGCCGTCGCCCGTGCCGGATCGCTTTTTCGAAGTGATTGCGCGAGAGATGATCTTGCGTCCGAGCCAGATCAAGGCAGAAGCTGGAGATGCCGCAGCAATGATTCCAGCAGCGGCGCGGCTACGCGACCATTACTCCGCTCTGACGATACCGGTCAGTATCTTCGCCGGTGCCGAGGACAAAATCGTCGACCCGCAAGCGCATTCCGTGCGCCTACATCAGGCCGTTCCGCAGAGTTCGCTTGTCATGGTGCAGGGCGCAGGCCATATGGTGCATTATGCGGCGGCCGAGCAGATCGTCGCCGCTGTCGATGCCTTGACCGAACCGCACGATGCGCGGGGCGACGACACGGGTGTCGCGGACAGTGTCTCGCCGCCGGAATCGACGATCGACGTAGCGGAGAGCTAATTGTTCTACGCGGACACGACTCCTCTTTGCGTGCCGTTGTTATCGACACGCGCGCACGCGAGAGACCTGGTTCTGCTTACCGGAAGGCGACCTTCCTGCAACGCAGGTCACTGACTCTGACTTACCGTGACGGGGACAATTTTTTCCAGTTGGTTCAGCAGCAGTTCCTTCTGCTGCTCCGGCAGCCTGACCAGGCTTGGATACATATTGATCAGTTCCAGCCGTTGAGAAGCGGACCTGGAGGGCAGTAACAGGATCAACCCCGCCTTCTCGCGGTCTGACAGCGATGAGAGATGCGGCAGTGCGCTCAGTTGCGCCAAAGTGGCGGGCGCTACCGGAAGTGCGGCCGCTTCGTCCGTCGCCGCCGACCGTGCCGGTTTATCCGCTGCTGGCGGCGCGCCGCGCGCGGCCAATGTGTTCGGTTCTGATGCGGCTTGCTGCAAGGCTGCCACAGAGGTCGGTGCGGAATCGCCTCCGCCGCATCCGGTAAGTAGCAGACCGAACAGCAGCATCCCCAGGGCGTGCAAGAAATGGCGCGGCACAAATGCGACGTGCCACGCAGGGTTATTGAAGTGAGCGTCCATGTTTCATGGCCAGGCATCCGCTGATTGAAAAAAGTGGGCAGGGCACCGCACTGAACGACGGTATCAGCCATCCACTGATGACAGACGTGCCAGCGATGCTGGCACGTCCATCTTACGTCTGGCAGGCCTTTCGCGAGTAGCGTCCGCGCCTATTGGCGAACCTGCGCAAGCCCATGCCAGCAGGTCAGTCAGGGACCCACGATACTGATATAGGGCTGGTTGAAGCCCGCGAAGGTGAGCGTGTACACGAAACTTGTGAGGGTGGGGGTGCCCAGCAGCAGCTTGGTCCAGTTTCCATTGGGGCAAGTGGCTGAAGCCAGTAGCTCCTGGGTAGTCGGCGCGGACGCACTGAGCGACGGCACTACCAGTTGGCCGTTCCTTGATGGCCTCAAGGTTCCCGACGAAGTAGCCTCCGTGGTCTGCGTCTTTACGTCGACGATCTGACCGCCGTGGTTGCGGCACTGCACGGTGGCTGAGTAAGTGGCTGACAGGATCGCTGTCGCATTGGTGTTGCCCACACCGCCAATGGTGGTTGCGGTGCAGGTGATATCGAAGGTGGTTGGATCTACGGTGCACAGCGGCTCAGCGGAGCCGTTTGCATAATGTGCTCCGCTAGGCCCATTGGCGGCGATGGTTTCGCCCCAGGCCGAAGGGACCGCGAGCACTGCGGTCAGTGCAAGTAAAGCTAGTGTCTTCATTTCTGTCTCCACGATTTTCATGGTGTATTCATTTAACAAGAATGGACTCGTTGTCTGTTTGCTCCTTTCATAGGTTAAGGAAAGGCGAATGGATCGCCTGGTTATTCATTCATGATCTCAAATGCACCAATTTATTTCGTTGTACAAAAGATATCTGGTGAAGCGAGATTGTTGGGGGCAAAGGGTTTCCGCTTCGCCGCCTCGCTGCGTGCGCCTTGGGTAAGGGAACACTGACTTGCCACCCGACGGAAAGCAGGTCCATGAACCGTGGAAAGGATGCTCGACTTGCGTCAGGTTACGCCGCCGGTTCGCTCCACAACGTCCCGGAGATGCCCGAGCCTGGCGGCGACATTTTTTCGCTATGCGCCGAGAACAGATGCTTCAGGATTCGTTAAAACATACTGTTTGTGGTGCTAATCAATGTTTCGAAATTATAGTTAGCGCAAGGCGAACGGCTGGGTATTTCTTTTTGTTGAGGGGCGATTGGGGGCTGTATATTGGCGCGCGACTGCTGTCCAGAGAAACAATACTTACTCTTTGGCCGCGCTGCAGACGGTCGGGGCGACTGGCCCGGATCGTTCAGGCAGTCCGCCGCTCTGCGCAAGCCCCCGAGCGACGCGCGCCGGTGCACAAGGCGGATGCAATTATCCCGAGATGGTGAGGCAAAGGAAGACACGACGCACTGTCTCGCTTTGCCAGCTCAATAAGTTTTCGACGATCTGCCATCTATTCGAACGCGGCTCTGCATCTCGTCACTATCCCGGCCGTGCGGACGGCCTTTCCAATCCTGCCGCATCCAGAGCCCGGTTTGCCCGGAACGCTTGAGCGCATCGTCGGCCTTGAACCGAGGCACGCGAGAATGCAACGAGGCCACGAAGAGAACTTCTGCCATCGACGCGTTGCCAGGCGCCGGGCGCCGGGCGTCGCGTCTCGCGCTGACATTGCGGAACGCTGTCAACCCGGCAACAATCCGACGGTCCTGTAGCTGCTGATCAAAGTATCGAACAACGCTATGTCTGCCCGCCCGCGGGCCATCAGTTGCGCACCGGCTATCGCCGCGTAGATTGCGCACGCCCGTTCCCGGGCGCCCTCGGCCGTGACGACGCCCGCAGCCTCCAGCGACTTGCTGAGCCAGGCCACGTTGACGTCCGCGAAGGCTTGCACTTCTTTTCTGACCACCTCAGGCAGATCGTCATATTCTGCAGCCATGAAGCTGCTCAGGCACATGCGGTTGTCGCACTCGAGCGACTTGCGAAACGTTTCCGGATATCGATGCAAACTGACAAGCGGATCGCCCGATGTCGCGGAGAGCGCTTCCAGAGCGGCGGCCGCATCCTCGTAGTAGCGTCGCGCGACCGCCGCCGCCAGGTCCGCCTTGCTCGCGAAGTGGTGGTAAATGCTGGCAGCCTTGATGCCCACATCCTGCGCGAGCTCGCGAATGTTCAACCCGCCATACCCATGCGCCTGCGCCATTCTTGTCGCTGCAGCAAGGATGCGGTCGCTCGAGCTTGCGACGGCTTGATCTGTCAAAACAGCCCCCAACAAAAAATGTTGACGGCGCTCATTGTACCAATTAAAGTCAGCCTAACAAACGTTAGGTAGTTAAACGTCTCCTGCCACGCAGCCAACTGCTGGCGTTTTTTTGCCTCAAGTTGACTAACGAGCGTTAGGTAGGTTGTCGCGCTCGACCCGTATCACTGTCCCCCCAACCGCCGGAGGAAACGCATGACTTCTGAACTTTTTTTCCTTGACGCCACCCGTCTGGCTGAACTTGTCTGCACACGTGAAGTGTCGCCGGTCGAGGTCGTGCAGGCCCATCTTGAGCGCATCGAGGCCGTTGATCCCAAGGTGAACGCGATTGTCACCATCGCAGACGATGCACTGAAAGCCGCCAGGGCGGCGGAAGCGGCGGTGCTCTCGGGTCAGCCGTTAGGACCGTTGCACGGCGTGCCCTTCACCGCGAAAGATTCGATCGACACGGCGGGAGTGGCGACCCAACGCGGCTCGCCGATCTTCAAAGGGCGCGTTCCCGGCGCCGACGCAACCAGCGTTGCACGGCTAAAAAACGCCGGCGGCATCCTGCTCGCAAAAACGAACTTGCCGGAGTTCTCCTACTGGATCGAGAGCGACAACCTGCTCAGCGGTCGATCGAATAATCCGTGGGATCTCGAGCGCACGCCGGGCGGCTCGAGCGGCGGCGAATCGGCGGCGATCGCAGCGGGCATGTCGCCGCTCGGCCTAGGCACCGATCTGGCCATCTCAATACGGGGACCTGCCGCACAGACAGGTATCGTTTCGCTCAAGGCTACGCACGGACGCGTGCCGATGACAGGAATCTGGCCGCGCGCCCCGCGCCGTTTCTGGCACGTGGGCCCAATGGCTCGCAGCATCCGCGACCTCGCACTCGCGTTCTCGCAACTGTCGGGTCCTGATGGCCACGACGCTTTTGCGAGCAGCACCGTCACCTTCGATGCCGGAGTCGGCCGCTCGCCCGATCGGCCGCTGCGGGTGGGCTGGATGGTCGAGCCCGGCTTCGGACCGGTGGACCCCGAAGTTGCCGCCACGGTGCAGGCGGCGGCCGAAGCGCTCAGCGGCGAGGGCATGCTGGTGGAGCCCGTACGCATTCCCGCGCTGGAGCGTGACTTTGCCCTCGATGTGTTCAACCGCCTGCACGTCATGGAAATGAAGCCGGCGTTCGAGGAAGCGACGACTGGGCGCAGTCAGGACGAACTCTACAAGATGGCAAGGACCATGCTTGCTCTGCCCGACACCTCGATGAAGGACTACATCGAGGCTGAACAGGCGGCCGAGCGTCTGCGGGACGGATACGCCGACTATTTCCGCAAGTACGACGCGTTGATTACCCATGTGCTGCCGATCCCGGCTCACAAGCATGGCGTGGACACGTTCACGATCAACGGCCGCACAGTGGATGCAACCTATCTCCAGGGCGCAACCGTGCCGCTCAATGTCACGGGCTTGCCCGGCATTTCGATGCGATTCGGCACCAGCAAGGAGGGCCTGCCTATCAACGTGCAGATTGTCGGCAGCTGGCAGGCCGAGTCGACCATTCTTCACGTAGCGTCGCTGCTCGAATCGGTCAGTCCCGTGCGCGGTCTGCATCCGAACATATGATGTGGCCGGCGCTTCGTGAGTCCGTCAAAAGCAACGCCCCGCAGCACATGGACTCTTCGGCGCGAACTTCCCGGACGAAGAACCCGCCACTTC
Source organism: Burkholderia sp. WSM2232 (assembly GCF_000472545.1). Classification (GTDB taxonomy): domain Bacteria; phylum Pseudomonadota; class Gammaproteobacteria; order Burkholderiales; family Burkholderiaceae; genus Paraburkholderia. Next base: position 25,580 of record NZ_AWZV01000004.1, read on the forward strand.
GAGTCGTTGCTAGCCACTTGCAAAGAAATCGAAAAAATCAGTAGACGACTGGTCTACGATGGTTCTGATTCCACTCTTTGGAGAACGACATGAAAGTACTGATGGTTTTGACCTCGCACGATCAGTTGGGCAACACCGGCCGCAAGACCGGCTTCTGGCTGGAAGAACTGGCCGCGCCGTACTACACGTTCAAGGACGCGGGCGCCGAGATCGTGCTGGCCTCGCCGCAAGGCGGTCAGCCGCCGCTCGACCCGAAGAGCAACGAGCCGGCCAATCAGACCGAGACGACGCATCGCTTTGAAAAGGACGCAGCGGCCACGGCGCAACTCGCAACCACGGTGCGCCTCGACAGCGTCGCGCAGGCCGACTTCGACACGGTGTTTTACCCTGGCGGTCATGGTCCGCTGTGGGATCTTGCCGAAGACGCGAATTCGATCGCGCTGATCGAGTCGTTTCTCGCGGCGGGCAAGCCTGTCGCGCTGGTATGTCATGCGCCGGGCGTGCTGCGTCACGTCAAGACGCCCGACGGCAGGCCGCTGGTAGAAGGCAGGAAGGTCACGGGCTTCACGAATTCGGAAGAAGCCGCGGTCGGCCTGACCGAGGTCGTGCCGTTTCTCGTCGAAGACGAGCTCAAGGCTCGGGGCGGCATCTATTCGAAGGCCGACGACTGGGCGCCGTACGTCGTCACCGACGGCCTTCTGATCACCGGGCAAAACCCGGCTTCGTCCTCTTCAGCTGCTGCCGCCCTGATGAAGCATTCGGCGCTGGCCGCGCAATAGAAGCGCATATCCGCCGACGCGCACCGCCGTGCGGCAGGCGCGCGGCGTTTCCACCAGAGAGGCAGTTGGCGGGTTGCATAGGAAAATGCCAGCCGGCTCGGCCATGCTCCCGGGCAACGGCTTCATCCTCGACCATGCTGCCAACGTGACGGGCACGGCTTACGCGTTGCAAGACGTTGACGAAGCCGCCGGTTTTCCAACAGGACGCCCGGCAAGCACGCTCGGGCGCGAACGCGCGACCACTTGTGCGCACGAAGCGACCCAGTGCCAAACCTTCATGCCATGCTGTCCTTGAAAGAACCCAATGGTTCGTTGGCCGAAATATGCGACGCTTGATGCAGCTCGTTGCCAATGATGGCGATCAGCGCTTCGGCGGCCGCGCTCAACGGCCTTCGCGGATGGCTCACGCAGACGACATGTCGCACGATGCGCGGCGCGAGTATCGGGCAGGCGCGCAAGGTGCCATGCCGCGCCGCGCGCTCGACCACGATGCGCGGCAGGATCGTCGCAAAGCGGGTGTTTTCGACCAGTTTGAGGATGGTGGAGAGGACGTCGATTTCAAAGCGCGGCGCGAGCAGCACGTCTTCGTGCTGCGCAGCGCTGTCGAGCACCCCGCGCAGGCCGTGACGCTTGGTCGGCAACACCAGTTCCAGTTCCGACAACTGCGCGAGCTCGATCGCGTGCGGCAGATCGGGGCCGTGCGCGGCGCTGGTCGCGAGCACCATCTCTTCGTCGAGCAATGCGCGCGAGTCGAGCGACAGACGCGCACGCGGCTTGTTGATGATCGCCGCATCCAGCTGACCGCCGGCCACCCAGTCGATGAACGTCGCGCTGTAGCCGTCGGCGATCGTGACTTCGACGTCGGGATATTGCGCATGAAAGCGAGAGAGCGAATCGGCGAGCACGCTTTCTGTGACAGACGCAATCAGCCCGATGTTGACGTGTCCCGTCACGACTTCGTCGCGTTGAACGAGTTGCTGCCGGGCGTGCGCGAGGTCGCGCATGATCGGCAGAAACAGGCGATACATGAGCCGCCCCGCCGCGGTCGGCGCCATGCCGTGCGCGCCGCGCTCGAAGAGTTGCTGATGCAATTCGTCCTCGAGTTTGGCTATCTGCATGCTGAGCGCCGGCTGCACGATATTCAGGCGCTTGGCCGCCCGCGTCACCGAGCCGTCCTCGAACAGCGCGATGAAGTACTGGATTTGCCTGAGGTCCATTTCGCCCTTTATTGGTATCAGCGGCACTAATAGCGGCGCCCCACAATATCACGGCCGGCGCTGCGTGTTCTCGCGCGCCCTCGCTGCGCACTGTTGCCGCGCGCCTCCACCTGTTCGCGCTGCGCAACCAGTTAATTGATACGCATCTATCAAAAAGCTGTCATCGGGGCTAACACCGATATAAGAGCCAGTGATCCGGCGCATCAAAAAACGGTATTAGAAGTTATGGCGCGATGTCGTTACGCTTGGGCCATTGCTCGCTACCGCGTCACCCGGCGAGGTACAGAACAGATGGAGACGTTGATGAACATTCGCGACGCCGCACAGCACGGCATGTCCTCATTGTCGTGGGCCGCCCACAGCCCGGGCGCAGGCTCGCTCTCACTGCGCGACTGGCTTGCGCATCTCGCGAAGACGGGGCGCCTCGCGACCATCGACAAGCCGGTTGCGCTCGAACACGAACTGGCCGCTGTCGCGAAGCGCCTCGACGGCAGGCAGGCGGCATTTTTCACACGCCCCGGCGGGCATGCGGTTCCGGTAGTGAGCGGCTTCATGTCGAAGCGGGCGTGGATCGCAGAAGCAATGGGCGTGGAAGAGGCCGCCTTGCTCGCACGCTTTTCCGCAGCTGCGGCCGCGCCGCTTGAATCGAAGGTCGTCGCGCGCGAGGACGCGCCGTGTCAGCAAGTGGTGCATACGGACGGAATCGATCTGCACGCGCTTTTGCCCATTCCCACGCACAGCGAGCATGACAACGGCCCATACATCACCGCCGGTCTCGTGATTGCCCGCAATCCGCGCACCGGCGTGCAGAACGTGTCGATCAACCGCATCCAGGTGCATGGCCGCGATCGCATGGCGATCCTGCTGCTGCCCCGCCATCTGCATGCGTTCCAGCGCAGCGCCGAGGAAGCGGGCGACGCGCTCGACGTGGCCGTGGCCATTGGCGTCGATCCACTGACGATGCTCGCTTCGCAAGCGATCACACCGATCAATCACGACGAGCTCGAAATTGCCGGCGCGCTGCACGGCGCGCCGTTGCCGGTCGCGCAATGCGTGACGAGCGGCGTGCATGTGCCCGCGTTCGCGGAGATCGTCATAGAAGGGCGCATTCTGCCCAACGTTCGGGAGCCCGAAGGTCCGTTCGGCGAATTTCCGAAGTACTACAGCGCGCAGGAAGCGCGCGAAGTCATCGAAGTGACGGCGGTGACGCATCGGCGCAATCCGATCTTTCATACGATTGTGCCGGCCGAAATGGAGCATTTGCTGCTCGGCGCGATTCCGCGCGAAGCGACGCTCCTCGCGCATCTTCAGCGCAGCCATCCGGCGGTGAACGACGTGCATCTGTCGGTGGGCGGCGTGTGCCGCTATCACCTCTGGGTGCAGTTCGACAAGAAGCGTGAAGGCGAAGCAAAGAATGTGATTCTGTGTGCGTTCGGCGCGCACTATGACATCAAGCAGGTGGTCGTCGTGGACATGGACGTGAACGTGCACGATCCGGCGGAGATCGAGTGGGCGATCGCGACGCGTTTTCAGGCCGACCGCGATCTGGTCGTCGTGGCGGGCGCGCAAGGCTCGACACTCGATCCCTCGACAACGGTCGGCCAGCCTGCCGACGCACCGCCGCATCTGCAAGGTGTCAGCGCGAAGATGGGGCTCGACGCGACGCGTCCGGTAGTCTACCCGGCGCATGTGTTCACACGCGTGCGCATTCCGGGTCAGGACACAGCAGATCTGACCACCCTGGTTGCCGCTGATAACAGCGCGCTCGACGCCTACCTGGCCCGCGATCATGGCTGAGCGGAAAAAGCGCATCGTCGTGGGCATATCCGGCGCGAGCGGCGCGGTCATCGGCGTGCGGCTCCTCGCTGCGCTGGGGCGCCTCGGCATCCACGAGACGCATCTCATCGTGTCGGCGTCGGGCGCGGTGACGGCGGCGCAGGAACTGGGCCTCGCGCGCGGCGACCTCGATAGCCTCGCGGACGTCGTGCACAACGTGCGCGATATCGGCGCTGCTGTGGCGAGCGGTTCGTTCCTCTCTGAAGGCATGGTGATCGCGCCGTGTTCCATGAAAACGCTTGCGGGTGTCGCAAACGGCTTCGCGGACAACCTGCTGACCCGTGCCGCCGACGTCATGCTCAAGGAGCGCCGCCGCCTCGTGCTGGTCGCGCGCGAGACGCCGCTCAATCTCGCACATCTGCGCAACATGACGTTGGCAACCGAGATGGGCGCCATTGTGATGCCGCCGGTGCCGGCCTTCTATGCGCATCCCAGGACCATCGACGAGGTCGTCGATCACACGGTCGGACGCATTCTGGATCTGTTCGGTATCGAGCACGGCGAGATTGCGCGCCGCTGGAGCGGTCTCGCCGTCGAATTCGGCAGCCGCGGTGAAGATGCAGGAGCGACGCCATGAACCAGCGCGAAACCGGTTTTGCCGATCTGAACGCACGCGTGGCCGACAGCGATACCGCGCAGCCGCAGCGCCACGTGGGCCAGCCGATGCAGCGGCTCGAAGACCCCGCGATTCTCACGGGCCGCGGCCGCTATGGCGACGACATCGCCGTGAAGCCCGGCACGCTGCACGCAGCGATTTTGCGCTCGCCGCACGCGCACGCGGAACTCGTTTCTATCGACACCGAGGCTGCTGCGAAGCTGCACGGTGTGCGCGGCGTGCTTACGCGTGACGACCTGCGTCCGTGGTCGCGACCGTTCGTCGTCGGCGTGAAGTCGCCCATGGAGCAGTGGGCGCTCGCGATGGACCGCGTGCGCTACGTCGGCGAGCCGGTCGCGGTGGTGATGGCCGAATCCCGTGCACTGGCGGAAGACGCGCTCGAGCTCATCAAAGTCGAATACGCGATGCTCGATCCGGTCACCTCCATCGAACAGTCCGTGCAAGACGATGCGCCGTTGCTGCACGAACGCGTCGGCAGCAACGTCATCAGCGACCGGCATTTCCGCTATGGCGAACCGGAAGCCGCGTTCGATACCGCGCCGCATCGCGTGAAGCTCGTCGCGCACTACCCGCGCAATACCTGCGCGCCGATCGAATGCGGCGTGGTGATCGCCGAGTATCTGTCCGGCGACGAAGGCTACGACGTCACGTCCAATTTCATGGGACCGTTCTCGCTGCATGCCGTCATGGCGATGGCGCTCAACGTTCCCGCGAACCGTCTGCGTCATAAAGCCCCGCGCGATTCCGGCGGCAGCTTTGGCGTCAAGCAGGCGGTGTTTCCGTATGTCGTGCTGATGTGCCTCGCTTCGCGCAAGGCCGGCGCGCCGGTGAAATGGGTCGAGGACCGGCTCGAACATCTGAGCGCGGCCACTTCCGCGACCGCACGCCTTTCGACCGTCGAAGCGGCCGTTCAAGCCGATGGCCGCATCGTAGCGCTTTCCTATGACCAGCTGGAAGATGTCGGCGGTTATGTGCGCGCCCCTGAACCCGCGACCTTCTACCGGATGCACGGGTGCCTGACGGGCGCATACGCGATTGAGAATCTCGTTGTGCGCAACCGCGTCGTGCTGACGAACAAGACGCCGACCGGCCTCGTGCGCGGCTTCGGCGGACCGCAGGTCTACTTCGCACTGGAGCGGCTCATTCAGCGTATCGCCGTCGAACTGGATCTCGACGTGCTCGACGTGTACCGCCGCAACTTCGTTCCCGCCGATGCTTTTCCGTACCGCGCGACGGCGGGCGCGCTGCTCGATTCCGGCAACTATCAGGAAGCGCTGCGCCGCTCGATGAGCGAAGGCGGCTACGACGAGCTCGTCGCGCGGCGCGATGCGGCCCGCAAGGCGGGGCGTCTGTATGGCATTGGCTTCGCGGCGATCGTGGAGCCCTCGGTATCGAACATGGGGTACATCACGACCGTCATGCCGCCCGACGCCCGCAAGAAGGCCGGCCCGAAAAACGGCGCGATTGCCAGTGCCACCGTGAGCGTCGATCTGCTCGGCGGCGTGGTCGTCACCATTGCGTCGACGCCGGCGGGCCAGGGCCACATGACGGTGTGCGCACAAGTCGTCGCGGACGTGCTCGGGCTCGATCCCAGGGACATTGTCGTCAATGTCGAATTCGATACGCACAAGGACGCGTGGTCCGTCGCCGCGGGCAATTATTCGAGCCGATTCGCGGGCGCGGTGGCCGGCACCGTGCATCTGGCCGCCACCCGCGTGCGCGACAAGCTTGCGCGTATTCTCGCGAAGCAGTTCGGCTGTGCGCCCGGCGACGTGCGCTTCGAAGGCGCGCGCGTGTTTCCGTCTGGTGCTGAAGAGCGTGCATTGCCGTTCGCGCGCGCGGCGAGCAATGCGCCGCACTGGGCGCCCGCGTTGTTGCCGGAGGGCGAGGAGCCGGGCCTGCGCGAAAGCGTCTTCTGGTCGCCGCCGCACATGGACGCGCCGGACGAGCAGGATCGCATCAACACGTCGGCGGCGTATGGCTTTGCGTTCGACATGTGCGGCGTCGAAGTGGACCGCGTGACGGGGCGCGTGCGCATCGACCGTTACGTGACGACGCATGACGCCGGCACGCTTCTGAATCCCGCGCTCGCCGACGGCCAGATTCGCGGCGCCTTTGCCCAAGGCGTCGGCGCGGCGCTGATGGAAGAGTTCCGCTACGGCGCGGACGGCAGCTTCCAGTCCGGCACGCTCGCCGACTACCTGATGCCGACGACCTGCGAAGTGCCCGATCCGGTGATCGTGCATCTGGAGACGCCGTCGCCCTTCACACCGCTCGGTGCAAAAGGGCTGGGCGAAGGCAACAACATGAGCACTCCGCCGTGCATCGCGAATGCGGTGGCCGATGCTCTCGGCGTCGACAATATTCGCCTGCCGCTCACGCCGCCCAGGGTGATGGCGCTGATCGGCATCGACGATCCCGAACCGTCGCGGCCCGAACTGCGCGAAGCGCCATCGGCGACGCCCGCGACGCCGGGCGGCAAGGCACTGACGGCGCGCGGCACGGTCGATCTGCCCGCGACGCCCGAAGCCGTGTTCGGCGTGCTGCTCGACCCGAAGGCGCTCGCGAAAGTGATCCCCGGCTGCCATGCGCTCGACGAGACCGCGCCGAACCAGTATCGCGCGGACGTGACGGTAGGCGTCGGCATGATAAAGGCGCGTTTCGAGGCGCGTATCGGCTTGTCGGAGATCGACGCGCCACACCGGCTGCGGCTCGCGGGCGCGGGTATTTCGCCGCTCGGCAGCGCGCGTGGCAACGGTCTCGTCGAACTCGCGCCGCAGGGAACCGGCACGCGCCTCACTTACGACTACGAGGCGCAGGTGTCGGGGAAGGTGGCGGCAGTCGGTGGGCGCATGCTCGAAGGCGCGGCCAAGGTCGTGTTGAAGCAATTGTTCGAGTCGCTCGGACGGCAGGCCGCCGGCCAGTCCGTCGACGCGCCCAGGTCGTGGATCGCTCGGCTTCTCGACCGTTTCAGGAGGCCGGAATGAAGCCCGCCCCGTTCGATTATCTGCGCGCGCTGACGGCGCAAGACGCCCTCGACGCGCTCGCGCAAACCGGCGACGACGCGCGCGTGCTGGCAGGCGGTCAATCGCTGATGGCGGTGCTCAACATGCGGCTCGCGCAGCCGCGGGTGCTGGTCGACATCTCGCGCACGGCCGAACTCGACGCGGTGCGCGTGGATGAGAAAGCGGGCCAACTTGTCGTGAGCGCGGCGGCGACGCAGGGCAGCGTTGAATGGCGTCCCACGCTGCGCGACGAAGTGCCGATGCTCGCGATGGCGTTCCCGCATATCTCGCATTTTCAGATCCGCAATCGGGGGACGGTGTGCGGCTCCATTGCGCATGCCGACCCAAGCGCAGAACTGCCGCTCGTGCTGGCCGCGCTCGGCGGCGACGTGATGCTGCGCTCGAAAAAGAAACGCCGCACGCTTGCGGCGCAGGACTTCTTTCAGGGAATGCTGATGACCGCGCGCGAGCCGGACGAACTCGTGGAGGCCGTGCGCTTTCCGCTCAGGAAGCCCGGTGAACGTTATGCGTTCACCGAGTTCTCGGCGCGGCACGGCGACTTCGCGATTGTCGCGTGTGCGGCGGTGGTGACCGACGAGTCGATCCGTATCGCGGTAGGCGGCGTCGCCGACCGGCCGGTGGTGCAAAGCTGGCCGCGTCTGACGGGCGACGACCTGCGCGGCGCACTGAACGACCTCAGCTGGCAACTGAACGCTCAGGACGACGCGCACATCAGCGCGAAGTATCGACGCAATCTCGTCCGGCAACTCGGATGGCGCGTGATCGAGGAGGCTACGTGAGCAGCAACATATCGGAGAACATCATGCGGCAAGGGGAGCAGCGGCGCATCACGCTGACGCTCAATGGACGGGAACGCAGCGGCCATTGCGAGCCGCGCGAACTGCTGTCGGATTTCATCCGCCACGAACTGGGAGCGACCGGCACGCATGTGGGCTGCGAGCATGGCGTGTGCGGTGCATGCACCGTGCAGGTGGACGGCGTGGCCACGCGCTCGTGCCTGATGCTCGCGGTGCAGGCCGAGGGGCGGCGCATCGGCACAGTCGAGGGTCTTGCGCCCGAGCAGACACTCGGCGATCTGCAGCAGGCATTCCAGCGCCATCATGCGTTGCAATGCGGCTTCTGCACGGCGGGCATCCTGATGTCGTGCGCGGACTATCTGCAACGCGTGCCCGATCCGACCGAGGCGCAGGTGCGCGACATGCTGTCGGGCCATATCTGCCGCTGCACCGGCTATACGCCGATCGTCGCGGCCGTGCTCGACGTCGCAGCGCGTCGCCGGTCCGAGGCGCGCGCCGGGAAGGAGGGCGGACATGCTTGACCTCGGCCGCACATTTTTGCAAAGCGTCGAGCGTAGTCCGGACGCGCTCGCGCTCGTCGATGGCGAACTGCAACTGACCTATGCGCAGTGGCATCGCATGATTCTGAATGCCGCCGATGCTCTTCGCGAACTCGGACTGCAGCGCGGCGACCGCCTGCTCGTCGTGCTGCAAAACCGCTGGGAAATGGCGACGCTGCACTGGGCGGGGCAATTCCTCGGCGTCGTGATCGTGCCGCTCAACTGGCGCGCGAAGCCGGACGAAGTCGAATACTGCGTGACGGATGCGGGCGTGAAGGCGATTGTGTACGAACCCGTTTGCGCCGATGCCGTCGTGAAAAGCGCCGCCGCGCAGCAGTTGCCGCGCATCGGTCTGGATGACGCTGCCGGCCGCACGATCAGCTTCGACTCGCTGTTAGCCGACCGTGAACGCGCGCGCAGCGCCGACACCACTCACGCCAGCGCCGACGACATTTCGCTGATCCTCTACACGTCCGGCACGACCGGCAAGCCGAAGGGCGTCCCGCGCCGCCATCGGCATGAACGCGCGGGCGCGCTCGCGCACGTTGCGCAGAACCTGTACCGGCGCGGCGAGCGCACGCTCGGGGTCATGCCGCTTTATCACACGATGGGCGTGCGCTCGCTGCTTTCAATGGCGCTCGTCGATGGCGTTTTCGTGTGCGTGCGTCGCTGGAACGCGAAACTCGCGCTCGAATCCATCGCGAAGTACCGGCTTACGTGCCTCTATCTCGTGCCGACGCTTTATCACGATCTGCTCGCGGACAGTGCGTTTGCCGGCACCGATACGTCGTCGGTCAGAAAGCTCGGCTTCGCGGGGGCACCAATGAACGATGGTTTGCTCAAGCGCCTGTCGGCAGCGTTCCAGCCGGAACTCTTCGTCAACCACTACGGTTCGTCGGAGGTCTACACGGTCAGCATCGACCAGGACGCAATGCGCAAACCTGGCAGTGCAGGGCGGGCGGGTTTGAACACGCGGCTGCGCGTCGTCAGGCTCGACGCCGTCTCGCCCGACGACATCGCACCGGCCGGCGAGGAAGGCCAGATCATTGCGGATCTGCTCGGCGACGAAGCCTTCGAAGGCTACTGGAACCGCCCGGACGCGAACGGCAAGTCGCTGCGCGAGGGCTGGTATTTCACCGGCGACACGGGCTATTTCGACCGCGACGGCGACCTGTATGTGACCGGCCGTGTCGACGACATGATCATCAGCGGCGGCGAAAACATCTCGCCGGTGGATATCGAGTCGGTACTTTCGCTGCATCCGGCCGTCGATGAAGTCGCGGTGGCAGGCGTCAAGGACGAGCGCTGGGGGCAGCGCGTGGTCGCGTTCATCAAGCGCCGCGATCACGTGGATGCCGAGGCACTCGACGCCTGGTGCCGCCAGTCCGACCTCGTCAACTTCAAGCGCCCGCGCGATTACGTGTTCGTCGACGACATTCCGAAGTCGCCGGTCGGCAAGATTCTGCGCCGCAAGCTTTCCGCCGGCGAATACGCATCCGACGGCCACGCTCAACCTACACAGACCACAAAGGAGTAACCGATATGAGCGATCTGAACCATCGCGCCCAGACGCTGCTGCAAGACCTCGACGGCTTCTCGGTCGAGATCGACGCCGAACGCGAGCGCGCCGACATCGTCCTGCACCGGCCGCCGCTCAACGTCATTTCGATGCATGCGCGCGACCAGTTGCGCACCGTCTTCGAAGCGCTGGATGACGACGAGCGCGTGCGCGTAATCGTCGTGCGCGCGAAGGGCGAGCACTTTTCGAGCGGCGGTGACATCAAGGGCTTTCTGGAAGCATCGCCGGAGCACGTCTCGAAGCTCGCCTGGAATATCGCGGCGCCCGCCCGTTGCTCGAAGCCGGTGATCGCGGCCAATCGCGGCTTCTGCTTTGGCGTGGGGTTCGAGTTGTCGCTCGCGTGCGATTTCCGCATTGTCACCGACACGACTTTCTATGCGCTGCCGGAGCAGAAGCTCGGGCAGATTCCCGGCTCGGGCGGCTCGGCGCGTCTTCAGGCGATGGTCGGCATCGGGCGCACCAAGGACATCGTGATGCGCTCGCGGCGCATTCCGGGCAAACAGGCGTACGAGTGGGGTATCGCGGTGGAGTGCGTGGCCGACGCGGAACTGGAAAACGCCACCAATGCACTCGTCGACGAACTGCGCGCGTTTTCGCCGCTCGCGCAGCGCACCGCGAAAAAGCTGCTGAACGATTCCGAAGACGCGCCGCTTTCCATTGCGATCGAACTCGAAGGGCATTGCTATAGCCGGCTGCGCACCTCGGACGATTTCCGCGAAGGCGTCGAGGCGTTCCACGGGAAGCGCAAGCCGGTGTTTCGCGGAAGTTGATAAGCACTGCCACAAGACATCAGGAGACAGGGAATGGAACGCTTCGATTACGTGATCGTGGGCGGCGGATCGGCGGGATGCGTGCTCGCGCACCGGCTGTCGGCCGTGGCCTCGCTGCGCGTCGCGCTGATCGAAGCAGGCGCCGATACGCCGCCGGGCGCGGTGCCGGCCGCCATTCTCGACAGCTATCCGATGCCCGTCTTCTGCGGCGAGACTTATATCTGGCGGGACCTCAAGGCGAAAGCCACGAGGGATGCCGCACCGCGCGTCTACGAGCAGGGCCGCGTAATGGGCGGTGGCTCGAGCATCAACGTGCAGTCGGCTAATCGCGGCTTGCCGCGTGACTACGACGAATGGGCCGCGAACGGCGCGGATGGCTGGGCATGGCGCGACGTGCTGCCCTACTTTCGCAAGCTCGAACGCGACGTCGATTTTCCGGGCGACGAACTACACGGCAGCGACGGCCCCGTGCCGATTCGCCGCATCACGCCGAACGACTGGCCGCCGTTCTGCCATGCGTTCGCAAAGGGTCTGCGGGCGAACGGCCTCGCGCAGTTGCAGGATCAGAACGGCGAGTTCGGCGACGGCTTCTTCCCGGGCGCGTTCTCCAATATCGACGACAAGCGTGTGTCCACGGCTATCGCCTATCTGGACGAAGCCACGCGCAAGCGCCCGAATCTCACTGTGTATGCCAAGCTTCGGGTCGAGCGGATCGTGATGGAAGGCGTGGCGGCGCGCGGTGTGGTCGCTGTCGCGCCAGGCGGCGAGCGCGTGCGTTTCGAGGCGGGCGAAGTGGTGCTGAGCGCGGGCGCGCTGCAGTCGCCCGCGCTCCTGATGCGCGCGGGAGTCGGCGACGCGCGTGAGCTAGAGGCGCTCGGCATCGCGTGTGCGGTGGATCGGCCGGGCGTCGGACGCAACCTGCAGGATCATCCGGCGCTCACGTTCTGTCATTTTCTCGAACCGCGCTTTCGCATGCCGCTCGCGCGCCGCCGCGCCAGCATGATGGCCGCCCGTATGAGTTCGGGCGTCGCGGGCTGCGACGAGTCGGACCTGTACCTGTCGAGCGCGACACGCGCGGCATGGCACGAGCTGGGCAATCGGCTCGGTCTTTTCTTTCTCTGGTGCAACCGGCCGCACTCGCGCGGCCGCGTGCAACTTGTATCGGCCGATAGCGCCGCGGCGCCGCGCATCGACCTGAATCTGCTCGACGACGAACGCGATCTGCAACGGCTCGCCGCCGGCGTGCGGATGCTCACGCGCGTGGTCCAGGCGTCGGGGCTCGGGCGCGATTCGCGCGATTTCTTTCCAGCGGCGTTTTCTCCGCGCGTGAAGGCATTGAGCCAGGTCAGCGAACGTAACGCGCTTTTGACGACGATGCTCGGCACGCTGCTCGACACGCCGGCGCCGCTGCGTCGTTTCCTGCTCGAGCGCTTCTTCACGCGCGGGCTGAATGTGGCCGCCCTGGTTGCCGACGATCGAGCGCTTGCCGGGTTCATCCGCGCAAACGTGTTCGGCGTGTGGCATGCGAGCGGCACGTGCCGCATGGGCGATGTGCGGGACCGCGACGCCGTCACGGATGCAGAAGGGCGCGTGCACGGTGCGAAGGGACTCCGCGTGGTCGATGCGTCGCTGATGCCGAGACTGCCATCGGCCAATACAAACATACCGACCATCATGATCGCCGAGAAGATCGCCGACGCGATGATCGCCGCGCGGCGCGCGAGCGCGGCAACGGGCACGTCGAGCGCGTATAGCGCTCCGGGTGCATCCGGGCCCCCGCCGCTCGCCGCCGCGCACTGACGATTTTTTAACCTCGACAAGAGCACGTCAAAGACAAACGTGCCTACGACACCGGAACGATCGGAAGACGGCCCGGTGACATACAAGGAGATGCAAATGTCCGTAGCAGCGCAAGAAAGTGCCGCCGCGCTTGCCGTCAATCAACGGCAAGTCATGGGTGCGGTGTTGGCCTCGTGCATGGGTTGGGCGCTCGACCTGTTCGATCTGTTCGTCCTGTTGTACGTCGCGCCCGTGGTCGGGCGTCTGTTTTTCCCATCGCAACACGCGATGCTTTCGCTTGCGGCCGTCTACGCGTCCTTTGCCGTGACCCTGCTGATGCGCCCGCTGGGCTCGGCGCTGTTCGGCTCCTACGCTGACCGTCATGGCCGCAAAGGGGCGATGATCATTGCGGTCGTGGGCGTCGGCCTCTCGACGGCGGCCTTCGGCGTGCTGCCGACGGTTGCGCAGGTGGGCCTTGCCGCGCCGATCGCATTCCTGCTGCTGCGGCTTGTGCAGGGCGTGTTCGTCGGCGGCGTGGTCGCGTCCACGCATACCATCGGCACGGAATCGGTCGCGCCCAAGTATCGCGGCGCGGTGTCGGGGCTGATCGGCGGTGGCGGCGCGGGCTTTGGCGCCTTGCTCGCGTCGCTCACGTATCTCGCGATGTCGGCGCTTTTCCCCGGCGATCTCTTCGACGTGTGGGGCTGGCGCTGCATGTTCTTTACCGGCATCCTGAGTTCGGTGCTCGGCCTCTTCGTATTCAACAGTCTCGAAGAATCGCCGCTCTGGAAGAAGCTCGCCGCCGAGAAGGCCGCTCGCGCCGCTGCCCAGCTCAAAAGCGGGAAGGTCGAAGTGGTGCGCTCGCCGATCCGCACGCTGTTTTCGCGCGATTATCGCAACGTGCTATTCGTGAACCTGCTGCTGACCATCGGCGGCGGCAGCGGCTATTACCTCACCTCGGGCTATCTGCCGACCTTCCTCAAGATCGTGAGCCACGCACCCAATGGCGCGGCCGCGGCGATCCTGATGATCTGCAGCGTGGCGGTAGTGGTCGCCTCGGTTGCGGCGGGGCATTTGAGCACCTTCATCGGACGCAAGAGCGCATTCGTGTGGCTCGGCATCATCCGGTTGATCGCGCTGCCCGCGCTCTTCTTGCTGCTGCCGGGCGCGCAGAGCATCACGATGATCGGCGTATATGCGGTGCTGCTTTCCGCGCTTGGCAGCGCGGGTTATGCGCCGATCCTGATCTTCCTGAACGAGCGCTTTCCGACTGCGATCCGCGCGACCGGTACGGGTCTTTCGTGGAACATCGGCTTCGCCATTGGCGGAATGATGCCGACCTTCGTCTCGCTCGTCGCGAAGGACCCGAGCCAGTTGCCGTCGACGCTCGCGATCTTCGTCGGCACGATCAGCGTGATCTTCCTGATTGGTGCGTTCGTCGTTCCGGAGACGCGCGGCAAGCTCGACAACGCCGCGGCGGGTAATCCTTCCTGAAGCATGCAGGCAGAGGAGGGCGCGCCGAAGCGCGCGCGTCCGAGCATCGTCTGACAAAGGAAAGTTGATGTGGTCGTCATGAAGCATGACTACCGCATCCGCGTTTGCGATGAGCAGGCGCGGCGCGCGGCTTTTTCACTAAGCCCGCGCGCCAGTGGTTACGCGACGGATCTCCTCGGTGATGATCTCGATCAGCGCTTGCGAAGCCGGCCCGAGGGGCCGCTTCGGATGCGTGACCTGAATGATGTGCCGAACGATTGGCGGCGACACGATGGTGCGCGCCTGCAGCAGACCTTTGTCTACCTTCTCCTGCACCACGACGCGCGGCAGGATTGTCGCGATGCTGGTCTGCTCGACGAACTGCACGATGGTGCTGAGCAGATCGATCTCGAACTTCGGCTGAATGACGACGTCGGCGGCCATCAACGCGGCATCGAGCGCGCCGCGCAGACCGTTGCGGCGCGTGGGAAGCACAAACTCGATACCGGACTGCGTGACGAGATCGATCGTCTCGGGCAGAGGCGGCCCGTGGGTGGCGCTCGTCACCAGCACCATTTCTTCCACCAGCAGCGGCTCCACGTCGAGCGTGAGCCGCCCGCGCGGCTTGTTGATGATCGCGGCATCGAGCCGGCCCGCTTCGACGGCGTCGATCAACTGCGCGCTGAAGCCGTCCGCGACGGACACCTCCACCTGCGGAAAGAGGGCGTCGAACCGCGCGAGCGATTCGGGCAGCACGCTTTGCGCTTCGGACGACACCATTCCGAGCGACACGCGCCCCGTGACGATGACATCGCGCCGGCTCAGATGCTCGCGGGCATGTTCGATGTCGCGCATGATGGGCGTGTAGAGGCGGTACATGAGCCGGGCCGCTTCGGTCGGCGCCATGCCATGCGGGCCGCGCGCGAAAAGCGTCTGCCGCACTTCGCCCTCCAGCTTCGAAATCTGCATGCTGAGCGCGGGCTGCGCGATGTTCAGCCGCTTGGCCGCGCGCGTCACGGTGCCCTCCTCGAAGAGAGCGATGAAATACTGAATCTGCTTCAATTCCATGGGGCGGCGCTCGGGCGGAACGGATCGGCTGTCGCTTGAAAGCAGTTATCGTAACGCCCGGCGTGAATGGCAACCAGCTGTCAGGGCCTCGCGGCGTGTTGCCGGGCTTCTTCGCAGCGCTGGCTTGCAGCAGCACTTATGTACGCGGATAGCGGCCCTGCGTCCTTTCAGCTTGACGCTTTTTCGTGGAGCGGCCTCGCGATGCAACGATCGCCGGCCGTCACCTGTTGCTCGCAACCGCTGCGCCGGACCGGTAGCGCAGCAACTGATCCGTGCCAGAGCCGGAGAGCCAGACTTCTCCTGGCCGGCCCATCATCTGGCGCACGTTCGCGTGTGGGTGCGGCAGCGGAAATATGTCGAAGCGTTCTGTTCGTGGGTCGAAGCGCACCAGCGCGTTGGCGCTCCATTCGCTAAGCCAGACGATGTCTTTGTCGTCAACGAATATCGCATACGCATGAGGATCGGAGCCCGGCAATTTCCATTCGCGCCACGCATGCCTGGCCGGGTCGAATACTCCCACCTTGCCTGCATTCCACTCGCTGATCCAGACGCGCCCTTTGGAGTCGGACCATACGCGGCGAGCTCCCTGTCGCGCTGTCGGCGGCTCGATGACTTGCGCTGTCCCGCTCACAGGATCAATGCGGCCGAGGTAGCTGCCTGCCAGCGATGCGAAGTACAAGCCGCCGTCAGGGGTGACGCAGATTCCATACGCACCCGGCCCGCGCGGCGCATTGAACACACGCATGCTGCCGCTCGCGGGGTCGAGCTCGCCATAGATTCCACTTTGCCCGGTAAACCACAGGTGCCCGCGTTTGTCGAAAACGGCCGTATTGAGGTTGGCGTTCTGTCGGTCTTTCGGTAACGGGTAGCGCGTGACTGCGAGCGTTCTCGAATCAACCCGTACGATCGCGTTCAAGCCGCTGTCGGTAATCCACGCTGCCCGATCGGGACCGACGACCACGCCGTGCGGCGAGGATCCGTCGCCGAGTGCGACCCTGTCAATCTTGCCGCTGCGCGGGTCCAGCCGCCCAACCGCGCCTTGCGCCTGGGCGGTGTACCAGACAGCGCCGTCAGGCTCCGGCGCCACATCGTGCGGCGCGCTGCCCGAGGGTACTGCGAATGAGTCGAACGAAGGGGACTCAGCCTGTACCGGACCTGTTGCCAACATCGTGACGGCAACAACCGACGCAAGACATCGAAAGAATCGGGATGCTGAAATTCCCTTCAGCGTCGCCGCAGCCGCTGCATTCGCAAGGTCGATCACGTCCGCCTCCGTAACGAGGAAAGACCAGAAAAGGCTTGCCCACCGATGCCAGCCTATTGTGGCACTACCCGGAAGAATGCTCGCGTTGAGCGCAGGCGAGGCAATGTCAGTTCGGCAGAAGGCGGGGCGGCGCGTGGTCTTTGAACACCGCAGCGCAGTGCCGCGCGCTAACGCTCAATGACGACGAGGGTGCTCGAGAAAAAACCGCACCATCTCTGCACTGGCGTCGGGGCCGGACGGATCGGTATAGCTTCCGCTGCGAGAGCCCCCGGCCCACGCATGAGGCGCGCCGTGGATGATCCACAGTTCGGCCTCTACGCCGGCTGCAGATGTCATGCGTCGAACCGTATGCTGGCGCGACCCGCCGTTAGCGCCCGACGCACGAGCGGGTGTCGGCTCACCTGCGGCGAATCCGTGTACCAACGCGTTGGCGTTGACAGGATGCACGGTTGCATCTGCATCGCCGTGAAAGACGATGAGCGGGCATTGCGACGGCTGTGCGTCCAACGTGTCCGCCCGGCCGGCTTTCTGTGCTTTGGATCGGGTCTTGCCGCCGCGCATCGCCGCGAGCGCGGAGGGCAAGTCGTGCGCGCATCCGACCGGCAGGCCGGAATGGACCCCCGCTGCTGCGTACAGATCCGGATAGGCCTGCGCTACGATGGCCGCCATCGCGCCGCCGGCCGACAGACCCGCAACGAAGACGCGCTTCGGATCGACGTTGTAATTCGCGATGATTTCGCGCGTGATGCCGGCGATCAGCGACGGCTCGCCCTGGTCGCGCCGCTGATCCGTGGGTCTGAACCAGTTCCAGCATTTGGACGTGTTGGCGCCTTGCGGCTGGGTCGGATAAGCGACGATAAAGCCGTGCTTTTCGGCAAGGGCGTTCATTTGCGTGCCGGCTGCGAAATCGTCGGCGTCCTGCGTGCAGCCGTGCAGCATGACGATGAGCGGCAGGGCATCACCGCGGTAATGACTGGGCACGTAGAGCTTGTAATTGCGCTGGCCCGCCGCGTTGACATAGCGCCGCAGGCTGAAGTGCCCGCAATCCTGCACGTCCGGTTCGCTGCGCGTCGTATGGGCGCGTTGTCGCGGTTGCGGAAGATCGGCGACGCGCGGTGTCGTCGCGTGGTCGCGCCGGTCGGCATGTACGGTTTCGACGCCCATCGGCTCGCCACGCATGGCGCGCTTGACGATCTCCGCGGCTGCGGCGGGGTCGTTGTGGCGAAAGCGGGCAAACGCCTCTTTCATCGAGTCTAGAAAGCCTTCATTGAGTTTCATGTTTTTTCCGTTAGCGGGAAAGGGCGGCGCGTCAGCGGATTCGATCTGCCAGCGCCGCCTTGACCGCAGGTGAGGCATGGAGCGCCCCTCGAACCAGAATCGAGTCGATCGCTGCCAGTGCAAG
Source organism: Burkholderia sp. WSM2232 (assembly GCF_000472545.1). Taxonomy (GTDB): domain Bacteria; phylum Pseudomonadota; class Gammaproteobacteria; order Burkholderiales; family Burkholderiaceae; genus Paraburkholderia. The sequence continues at coordinate 43,725 of NZ_AWZV01000004.1, forward strand.
TTCGGGTGAGACGTCTATTGCGATGCTCGCGAGGCCGAGCACCTGAATTCTCAGTCGTTGATTCGCCGCGCAGGCCGCCTCAAGGTCCTGTTTCGAGAAATGCTGAAGGCCCAGTACGAACTCGCGGCGCGTCACCGTATCTTTGACGGTCGGAGCGTGGATCGCCAACTGATTGCGGATGGCTGTACGGATCAGGTCAGTGCGGTTCGAGTAAAAACCTTCTTCAACGAGAAGATCTATTTGCCCCAGGTCGACTGGGCCCAGGTTGATCGTGATTTTTTCGGTCTCGCTGCCTCGCGAGCGATCCGGCACTTCTTTCGGCATATGCAGGTTTGCTCCGTTTCCATCTGTCCACCATCCATGTGGATGGTTATAGGCTGTTTCGCGCGCGGTGTCAACGCCTGGCCACTGGCGATTCGGTATGCGCTTCGGCGGCTGGACGGGCGGCGTTCGGCACCAGTGCGACAGGGCGCCCGAGGGGGCATGATGGTGGCGCACATCGCCGCTGGGAATACGGTTTGCGCGCGCTATCGGCTCCCGAGTCGAACAACGGAGCGCCGCCATGAGCCACGAACTGAAGGTCAACGACCGCGTCAGCTGGAAAACGCCGCAAGGCGAAACGCATGGACACGTCAGGCGCGTGATTACTGAGCGTGCGAAGGTCGACGGACATGTGGTTGCGGCGTCGCCGTCGAACCCGTCGTATGAAGTCGAGAGCGACAAGAGCGGCAAGCGCGCGGTACACAAGGCAAGCGCGCTGCACAAGGCGGGCGATCAGGTTGGACCGTTCAGTTGAAGCGCTCAGGTTGGACTGCTCAGGTTCGACCGCCGCTGCTGCGCGCGTCGCGAAGCGCGCAGCAGCGGCGGTCCGATGGTCGCGAGTGGGGCGGGGCGAACGTCGGCCCGCGATTATCAGAAGTCGAATTGGGCAGACAGCAGCACCGTGCGCGGCGCGGCGTTCGTCAGATACGTGCCTTGTTGAATCCAGTAGCGACTGCCGAACAGATTCTCGATGTTGGCGCGCAGCACGACGTCCTTCGTCGCTATCCGCGTGGCGTAGCGCAGACCCACGTCGTAGCGGGTCCACGAAGGCAGGCGCAAGGTGTCGCTCGAATCGTAATACTGCGCGCCAGTGTGGATGATGCGGCCATTCACGCTGAGGCCCTGCACCCACGGCAGATCGTAGTCCGCGCCCAGGTTAAAGGCGAACTTCGGTACGCCACCGGCAGTGTTGCCATCCTGCGCTCCGCCTGCCGTGCCTGATACCTTGGGATCGTAGAAGGTCGCGCTCGCCATTAGCCGCAGACTGCGGAACACCTGTCCGTACGCGGCGAGTTCAAGGCCGCGCACGCGGGTCTTGCCGTTGTAGCCGTAGAGGTTCGTGGCGGGGTCGGTTACGGCATTTGGCTGCGTGATCTGGAAGATCGCCGCCGACGTCATGACGCGGCCCCAGTCCGCTTTAACGCCCGCTTCGTACTGGTTCGACTTATATGGGGCGAAGGCTTGCCCCGCGTTCGCCGTGCCGGCCGGCGCGGTGCCGCCGTTGGACAGCCCGGAGGTGAAGTTGCCGTAGATGGAGACGTTCGCCAGCGGCTTCACGACAATGCCCGCGAGCGGCGTGATTGCTTGCTGGTCGATGGAGCTTTGTTGCGCCCCCGTGGTCGGGTCGTAGTTGTCCTGGCCGATGGTTTGCCGACGGAACCCGCCGGTGATGAGCAGACGGTCGTTGAAGAACGACATTGTGTCGATCACCTGCTGGCTGTTCAGGCGAGTCTGGCTGCTGCGCTGCATGTCGCCGCGCGGCGAGTCCACCGGCAGCAGCGCCGACGGCGTGTACAGGTTCGACGGAACCGCAGTGGAGCCGAGCGCGTAGAAGTAGCCGATTTCCTGATTCAGGCTCGTAATGCCGGTGACCAGCGTGTGCTTGACGCCGAACGTATCGAAGTGGAAACGCAGACCTGCGTCGACGGTTTTGGTCCGCGTGTACTGATCGTAGTAGCCGTTATAGACGTTGAACGTGCCCGCCGAAGTCATGTCGGCCGCGTAGGGAAAGGTCTGCTGCGAGGTGCCATAGTGCTCGCCCGCTGCGCCGTACACCGTCACGTGCTGGTTGATGTCGTACTCGGCGCGCGTCGTCACGGCCGTATCGCGAAGCTTCAGCTTCGAGCCCGGATACAGATTGTTGTAGCCGGATGGCACGGCAGGTATGGCCGTGGCGGTGCCCAGGCCGATCTGCGAGCGTAGCTCGTCCGTGTTCTCCGAGACGTTGTATGCGTCGAAAGACCAACGAAACTGCTTGCCACGGTAGTCGAGCCCGATTGCGCTGTCGCCCTGAAGCTGGTTGCCGTGCGCAATGCCTGTTTGACCGTCCTTTATCTGCCCGTTAAAGCGAATGCCGAACTGACCTTCATCGCCGAAGCGGCGGCCTATGTCGGCGGCGACACCGAATTGTCCCTTCGACTGATACAGCGTGGTCAGGCGCGTGAGCGGCGTATCGTCCGCGCGCTTCGTGACGATGTTAATGGCGCCCCCGACGCTGCCGCCCGGGCCCATGCCGTACATCAATGCGCCCGGGCCTTCGAGCACTTCCACGCGCTCCAGCAGGTTCACCGGCACGCGCGCTGCCGAGACCATGCCGTACAAGCCGTTTAACGCGACATCGGTCGGCTGCACGTCGAAGCCGCGAATCTGAAAGACATCGCCAAAGCCGCCCGCGCTTTGCTCCGCGCGCACAGAGGCGTTGTTGACGACGACATCAGCGATGGTTCGCGCCTGTGTGTCGCGAATCAGTTCTTCGGTGTAGTTGGTGGTATCGAACGGCTGGTTCATGACGTTCGATGTTCCCAGCACGCCAATGCTGCCACCCCGCGCCACCTGTCCGCCCGCGTAGGGCGCGGGCAGTTCGCCCGGCGCGGCCTTGCTGTTCACGACGACGGTCGGCAATGCAGTGGGTTCCGACGCGACGTTGCTGTCGCGAGCGGTTGCAGTTTCCGCGTTCGCATCTGGCGCAGTTCGCGTCGCGGATGTGCCGCCGCTGGTGGTCGCGTCCTGCGCCTGTGCGTGCGCGGCCTGCAGCGCGGTTGCCGCGACGAGGCCGACGAACAAGGTTTCGACGGCTCTCGAAACAGTAGTGCGTCGATTGTTTTTCTGGTGATGTTTGCGGTGTGGCATGTGCTTTCTTTCTTTTCTGAAGGACGAGGATGCATGCGTGGTGAATGAGAACCATTCGCAATTCTAGGGTATTCCCTCGCACGAAAAGTAAAAAAGACGGGGTTTCGCCGCAGGAGTGTTGTCGTCCGGCGACGTGAGCGGTGTTTTTTGTCAGATTGGCGCGCCACCTGGCTGACGCCGCGCGGTCACGGGGCGGGCGTCAGCGGGCCACGCACGTGGGAACACGATCCTCTTTGTGTCGCGGGAACACTTGTGTCGGTCGCGTTGTGTTCGTAGCGCCGCTTTGCTCGATTGGCTCGTGTGCAACCGGCGACGCCACTAGCGGACGTTACCCGTCGCCCGTCGACGCAAACGCAGGCGGGTTGCGCCTCAGCTCGGCGGAAAGACGGGCGTGTGGAATGGCGTGCGAGCCGAACAGGCGCCGGCCACGCGGCAGTGCAGTGTTTCGCTGCGGTGCGACGCTTGCAAGGCCACAAATTCCCGCTTGCTCAAGCGAGATCGAACCAGCGATGATGAGAGCGGGATAGGTCGGCGCTCGGCCAATCCCGCGCATTCGACATAGCGCCACGCATCGTTGACCATCGGCAGTCGCGCACCGAGTCGATAGATGGACGGCCAAGGGATGCGTAACGACGTCACGCGTGGCAATGCAGGCGATGTGCGGAACTCAAAGTGCGAGCAGGCCATCTGCTCGCAGGACGTGCTGGACAGTCGGTCTATCCTTGATTCGCTCGTACCACGCTTGCAGGTGACGATACTCACTGAGATCGATGTTCGCGTGATACACCGATCTCATCCATGAGGCGGTACCCCATCCTGTCAATGCGAAAAGGTAGGCATCGGCAATAGTGAAGCTGTCGCCCATCAGAAACCGCTTGCCGGCCAATTGACGGTCGATCCAGCTGAATCTGCTTTGGAGCTTCGGCTTGGCTGTATCGACCCACTTTCCTGCAGCCACCGCATAAAGCAGCGGGATGAAGCCTTTGTGAATCTCAGTACTCAGGAAGTTGAGCCATTCAAGCAGCCGGTAGCGTTCAATCGAACCGTGAGCGGGCGCCAGTTTCGACTCCGGTGACTTGTCCGCAAGGTACTGCCCGATCACGGTACCTTCACGCAGGAACGTGCCGTCCTCCAGTTGTAATAGCGGCACATAACCGAGATCGGATACATCGTAATAGCTCGTTCCGTCTGGCAGTAAATGCCGGCGCGCGTCGACCGTAACGACGTCTGCTGTCAAGCGCGCCTCTTGCAGGACGATGCAGATTGCCTGTGAACAGCTTCCCGGTGCGTGATATAGCTTCATGCGGTTTTCCTTTGATGACCAGACCGACTCACCATATGAGCGGCGTTGGAAGGGAGTATCCCGCGCAAAGGCTAAAAAAAGAAGAAGGCAGAACTTTGTGATATAGGTACAAAAATTATACTGGGTGATAGAGCAATGAAGCAGACAGCGACGGGATGTTCGATCGAAGAAGCGATGCGTCTGCTGGGTGGGCGGTGGCGTTTGCTTCTGGTTTCTTATCTTGTGGACGGTCCAAAACGCTTCAATGAGCTTCGTCGTGAAGTGCCAGGCATATCGCAGCGCATGTTGACGCTCGATTTGCGGGCGCTGGAACAAGCGGGTCTGGTCCAGCGGGCGGTTTTTGCAGAGGTTCCGGTAAGAGTCGAGTATCGACTCACCGATGACGGTGAACGGCTAAAGCCAGTAATCGAAGTCATGCGTGACTTCGGTCTCTGGCTCAAGGGCCGTCCGATATTGATAAGTCATAAATCGGATTTGCAGCCTGCTGAAGATGTATCGCGATAAATGCTTCGCGACAGCTGCGATCAGTGATCCCGGGAGGTTTGCTTCAGCCCGGTTCGGCCAATACCCGGCGGCTGAAGCGTTTGTCCAAACCGCCTGAGGAGCAAGCGTGTTCTCCCATGTCTTTGTCAGCGTTAGTGATTTAGAGCGCGCCTTTCGCTTTTACGATGCAGTGATGAAAAGCTTGGGGATCCAGTTGCGATTTTTTGACCGGGAGCGGCCGTGGGCGGGTTGGCACAGTCCTGGCGAAGCGCGCCCCTTCTTCGTCATCTGCAAACCCTTTAACGGGCAACCGCATCATCCAGGCAACGGGCAAATGGTTGCCTTCGCCGCGGCGTCCAGGGCCGCCGTCCGTGCGTGTTACCAGATAGCATTGGACAACGGCGGAACCTGCGAAGGTCCGCCGGGGCTGCGTCCCGAATATCATGAGAACTACTACGGCGCGTACTTTCGGGACCCTGACGGCAACAAAATCTGCGTTGTCAGTCATGTGCCGGCGCTTGATGACGGATGACCGCTTCGGACGCATTGACCGTCCGCTCGGGGTCGGATTTTGCCCATTGCACTATAAGCGGGCCTTGGGTGAATGTCGCGCTCGGTCGTGGGGCAGGTTGCGCCCAGGAGCAGACTTTGACAAAGCACCCGCGATTGGCCGCTCCCCTTGAACGTTGCGACGCTCAGCCCTCGCTAGATTTCCGATGAATAACAGAAGCGTCCGATCCCGGACGTAGTGAGCCGGTCTTGAATAAAGGCAGAGCACAAGTTAATGAGCCTTCAAGAATGCAGTTATCAACTCGGCGATTTCTCGCGGCCCATCCTCAAAGCTGTAATGGCCGACTCCGGATAGCCGGTGGGTCGGCGCGGTGGGAAAGGTTTCGCTGAACAGCGGTAGAAAGTGGTCAGCTGCCAGCGTGCGATCCGCCTCGCCCCATATAGCGAGCGCTGGCTTTGAACGGATCGTGTCGAGTGCCGTCGCGTCTGGCACTTCAAACCGATGTGCCCCGATCGCAAAGCCCTTTGCCCAACCAATCGCGCCAGCACTGTCCCTTGGAACAACGAATCGCGAGCCGTAGGCACGCAGCCACGTATCGTTGATGCGCGCGTGGTTTTCAAAGCCGTTGAGCTTCAAGGTACTCAGGATATTGAAGCCGAGTTCGTCCAGCACGGATTCGAGACGGCCTTGTGAATCAGCGCGGAGGATCCATTGGAACCACGGGGAGACTGCGGCATTCGCGTTCAGCCGCTCGAATAATGTACTCTGACCGAACGGCGTCGGGCCGTTCGTGCTCACGATTCGGCGAATGCGGCCAGGATGCCGTGCGGCGAGTCCCATGCCGACGGGGCCGCCGAAGTCGTGCATGACGAGGGTGATGCCATGTAAATCCAGCGCAAGCACGAACTTTTCAATGTTGTCGATATGATCCTGCAGCCAGTACGTCCGATGATCCGGCGTCTCGCTCTTGCCAAATCCCATGTGGTCGGGCGCGATCACACGGTAATCGCCCGCGAGTGCCGCGATCAGATCACGAAACAGATATCCCCACGTCGGTTCGCCATGAAGGCATAAGACGACCTCGCCATCAGCGGGTCCTTCATCGACGTAATGCATGCGAAAGCCGCCAACATCGCTGAAGCGCGGCGCAAACGGAAACGTTCCGTCAAAAGTGTCATTCGGTGGTGTCATGCGGGTTCCCTGACGAACGGAGCGGCGGACAATCCGGCCGGTCGAAAGAGGTTAAACTTTGACACCGCTGTCAAGGTCAAGCATATCTTTCGGGAGTCGTCATGCATATCGGAGAGCTGGCTCGCCGCACCGGCGTCAGTGCGAGGATGTTGCGGTATTACGAACACGAAGGCTTGCTCAATCCAAAGAGGACCGATTCGGGCTACCGCGATTACGGTTCCGACGAAGTAGATGCCGCACAGCGCATCCGCGTGCTCAGCGCAGCAGGATTGAAGATCAGCAGTATCCGGCTGTTGTTGCCGTGCGTACTCGGCAAAAAACCCGTGTTTCATCCATGCGCTCAAGCGCGCGCGTTGCTGTGCGGCGAAGTCGAAAAGCTCGACGTTCAGTTGCGCGAACTCAGTGAAACGAGGGAAATCGTTGCGAAACTGCTCAATGCGGTGGACAGCAACGAGACATTGCCGCTGTAGCCGATGCGAACGCCGGAGAATCGCCGCGCTGCCGCTGCGAGGCCCTCCAAGTTGACACGAAAGATCCGCACGAACGACCGCAATCGTGCGGGGTAGAGCCGCTGACAAATCACCGCCCGAGGACCGCTCTGGGTCGGCTTGGCGCGTTCGCCCGCGGCCCCGAGCCGGCCAACTTCGGCCATCCAACCGCCTGCCGCGACGGACATTCAGCTGTCTGCTCCAACCGGAAAGTGACCTAGACATCATGCCGACGCAGAACGGCGATTGTGCGGGTCGACCTCTGCACGCCGTATCGGAGCGTGACCGGGAATCCGCAGGCATGCGCCAACTCGTCCCGACTAATGAGCACTTCGATTTGACGTTCGACACCGGCGATCACGCCGAGCGCAGGTCGCCTCTACCTCGTCTGCGAGACGCGAGGCAAGATCCTGGCGCCGTGCTTTAGGCTCTCGACCCTAAGAGTCAGTCTAAAGCCGCCCAGCCCGGAAACCGCTTCAAGCACGCCGCGCCCGCTAACCGGATCCGCTACCTGGCAGTCGCGGCGTTAACGCGCGTACTGTTCGAGCGCGTCAGCGAGGGCATCGAACGTAACGCGGCAGCGCGGGCTCGCGCGCAAATCTTCGTGCATCGTCACCCAGGTTTCGAGTTGGAGCGCGAACGCCTTCGACAGCACGCGTACGAGGCCATCGCGGCGCGCAATGGCGACGTGACATCCGCCGATGCCCGCGCCCGCGCGGACCAGCGCCAGTTGCGCGAGATCGCTATCGGCGCGCATTGAAAACGTCGCGTGACTAAAACCCGGCAACGTGCGGCTCACATCGCGAATGAACGCGTTGGGCTGGTCGTAGCCGATGACCGCGTGTTCGGCGAGCGCCGCCATGCTGCGCGGCGTACCGCGACGATCGAGATAGTCGCGCCGTGCATGAAGCCCGACGTCGATCACGCCGACGCGCCGCGCGACGAGTTGCGTCTGGCGCGGACGCACCATGCGCACGGCGATATCCACTTCGCGCCTCAGCAGGTCCTGCACGCGGTTTGACAGCACGAGTTCGACGATTAATCGTGGATGCCGCTCGCGCAGCGCCGCGATGACCGGGGGGAGCACCTCGACGCCGACCACTTCGCTCGCGGATACGCGCACGACACCGTGCACGCCCGCGCCATCGTCGCCCGCGTGGCCGCTCGCGGCGCGCTTGAGCGATGCCGCTGTGCTCTGCATCGCTTCGGCGTGCGACTGCAACGCAAGCGCGACATCGGTTGGCTGAAGCCCGTTCTGCGAGCGCGTGAAGAGACCCACCGCAAGCGCCCGTTCGAGCGCTTCGACGTGACGCCCCGCCGTCGGCTGCGTGATGCCAAGCGAGCGCGCCGCACCCGACAGGGACCCTTCGCGCAGCACCGCGAGAAACGTCCGGTAGAGCTCCCAGCCGATGTCGTTTTCCATACGTTTTTGTATATCTGATCAACGATGATCGCCAATTTTAATGTGCCCGCGAAGCGCCGAGAATGGCTCCATCGATAACTTACGGGGCGTGACATGGCGCAAGGCGAAACGGTTCTGGTACTCGGGGCGACGGGCGGCATCGGCGGGGAAGTCGCGCGGCAACTGCGCGATGCCGGCTGGGGCGTGCGCGGGCTGCGGCGTGGCGCGGGGGCATCGAAGGGCGACGGCATCGAATGGATTCAGGGCGATGCCATGAACGCGGCCGACGTGATGCGCGCGGCGCGGGGTGCGTCCGTGGTCGTGCACGCGGTAAATCCGCCTGGCTACAAGCGCTGGGCGGAACTCGTGCTGCCGATGATCGACAACACCATCGCGGCGGCGAAGGCGCAGGGCGCGGCCATCGTGTTGCCGGGCACGGTCTACAACTTCGGGCCGGACGCGTTTCCGTTCATCGACGAAGACGCGCCGCAGCATCCCGTCACGCGTAAAGGCGCGATTCGCGTGGAAATGGAAGCACGCCTGCAACGCGCGAGCATGGGAGGCACCCGCGTGCTGATCGTGCGCGCCGGCGATTTCTTCGGGCCCAGAGCGGGCAATAACTGGCTCGCGCAAGGACTCGTGAAGCCCGGAAAGCCGGTCACGAAGATCAGCAATCCGGGGGCGCGAGGCATCGGGCATCAGTGGGCGTATCTGCCCGATGTGGCGCGCACTATGGTCGAGATGCTTGCGCACCGCGATTCGCTCGATGCTTTCGCACGCTTCCACATGGGCGGCCATTGGGACGAAGACGGCACGCGCTTCGTCGATGCGATTCGTCGCGCGGTCGCGCGCCGCACCGGGCACGAGCCATTCGTTGGCGGCTTTCCGTGGTGGCTGCTCGCGCTCGCCGCGCCGTTCAATGTAACGTTCAGGGAGCTTCAGGAAATGCGCTATCTATGGGCGACGCCGGTGCATCTAAATAACGCACGGCTTGTGCAGACGCTCGGGCACGAGCCGCATACGCCGTTGGACGTGGCCATCGAAACGACGCTCAGCGGCCTCGGATGTCTCACGACTGACCTTCACGTTTTGAAATCGAGCTCCACTTCTTAAGGCGAGCGGCCGTTCGGTTCCGAGCCACTTACTCCCTGCCCCAAAGCGCTTGAACATTGGCAGCGTCGGCGGGAAACGAAATTTGCCTTGCATGGTGTTAAGCTCTTCGCCGCCGAGTGCCCAGAGGTGGGTGGCCGACGCGCTTGAGACGGCTGAGCAAACTGAAGTCTACTGACACACGGGCGGCGAGCGGACGTTTGTCGACTAGGAAGCGTCACTCGTAACTCCGGTCGCTCGGACGTTGAAAATGTCGGCAGCAGACGAAGGTGCCCATTAGCAATAGACCGAACGACCGTTGTACATTGGAAGCGGCCACTTATTCCGTTCACTTTCGCTGTCCCTTGTGGGCCGACGCGAGCCAAAAACGCATGGGACAGCAAGCGGCCAAAATCGTATCGTCGTCCACCGCTGATCACGGATGGTTGAACACCTGGATATCTGCCGATAACGGACGTCCCCCGGGCAACGTGACACTAATAGCGCACGTGATACGTCCTTCCAGACCGTCAGTAAAGCCAGGACAGTTGGTTGCCCGCTCACACTTTTCGCCATCACCCCAGATCAACCGAACCGCTAGCGCAGGGCGCCGCTAAGTGCGCCGTCAAAGCGGTCGCGCGCGGCATGGATGTCCGAATAGCGCCGATCGGCCCAATCGATGAGATTCGCCATCGGCTCCAGCAGGGATTCGCCCAGCGGGGCCAGACGATATTCGACGCTCGGTGGCTTGGTTGGAAAGACGTGGCGGGTGATCAGTCCGTCGCGCTCCAGATCGCGCAGGGTCTGGGTGAGCATGCGCTTGGAGATGTCGCGGATTGCGCGGTGAAGCTCGCTGAAGCGCTGCGGCCGCGTCGCGAGGGTCATGATCGTGAGGATGCTCCATTTGTCGCCGATGCAGTCGAGCACGTCGCGCACCGGGCAGTGTACGGGCTCGATTGACTGTGCGTCGTCGGACTGATAGCGGCTGAATCGCTCGATTGCGCTCAATGCGGTGCTCACGTGGTTCCTCTCGGCTCTCCAGGTAACAAAAAACTGCCTCCTTGCGGCGCAGGACCGAGGTCTCTACATTAGACCTGCCCTCAAGCATAGTCCACATAGGACCAGGAGAAACGCATGTTTTTAGTGATGGGAATTACCGGAAAAGTTGGTGGTGCGACGGCAAGGCATCTGCTGATGCAAGGCAAGAAGGTACGCGCGCTGGTCCGTGACCGCGCAAAGGCGGCAAGCTGGACGGACCAGGGCGTCGAACTGGTCGACGGAGACTGGAACGATGCGGGCGCCATCGAGCGGGCGCTCGAGGGTGTCGACGGCGCGTTTTTCATGTTGCCGCCCATCTGGGCCCCCTCGCCGGATTTCAAGGAAGCCAAGGGAGTCATTGCGAACTATATCGATGCGCTCACCAAAGCGCCGGTGCCGAGGGTCGTCGCGCTTTCGTCGATGGGCGCGAACAGAAGCGGGATGGGGCTGATCACGGCGTTGTCGCTTCTGGAGCAGGGTTTTCGCGACCTGAAATTGCCGATCGCCTATGTGCGAGCTGGGGGCTTCTTCGAAAACTTCCTTTACGGCTTGCACGTCGCCCAGGGCGGCACACTGCCCGTCTTCTACAACCCGACAAATCGGAAATCCACCATGGTGGCGACCGACGACATCGGCACCGCGATCGCAACGCTTCTGAGCGGGCCGGCCTGGTCGGGGCATCGGGTCATCGAACTCGGCTCAATGGTGAGCGCAGATGAAGTCGCGGCGCAACTGGGTGAAGTGATGAGGCGCGACGTTAAAGCCGTTGCTGTCCCGCGATCCGGTTGGCCGGATGCATTCGAGCAGTTGGGCATTCCGAAGGGTCAGTCTGGCCCGGCCGAAACCATGTATGACGCGGTCAACGCCGGCGGGATGGACCTCGGGGCCGAGGGTACGGAGCACGTAGCGGGCACGACGTCCCCCCGCGATGTTTTCGCGGCGGCCCGGAAAACCGCCACGGCGTAAATCCGCGACCAGCGACGGGACGCGACTTCCGGGACCTGCTCCGGAATCCGCGCCTTCGCGAAATGAATGCGTCGGGCTGGCCATTCCGAGTGACGCAACCGGCACCGATGTAGATCGCATCCTGGCAGGGAGTTGAATTGGCGCGGTCGATGTGAACCGCGGCATCAACATCAGGAACGATCGAGGTTAAACATGAAGGTTCTTGTTTTGGGCGCACCGGGCCGAACATGACGGCTTATCGTCAGCGACACAATCCTCATCAGACAACGGAGGTTGAATGTCCAAGATATCGTGGCACCGAGTGTTGCCTCTGGTTCTTGCCGCTTTTTTCGTCACGGGATCGCTCAGTAACATCGTCGCCCCGCAATCCATCATTGAGGAATACCTGAAGTGGGGATATCCACACTGGTTCCATTTCGTGACCGGTTCGCTGGAACTCCTGAGCGCAGTTCTGCTGGCAAGGGCACCGACGCGGCTGTGGGGCTCGGCGCTCGGCTGCATCGTGATGGTGGCTGCATTGTTGACCGTCACAGTCCACGGCGAATATTTCCATGGTGTGGCACCACTCGTCGTGGCGACACTAGCGATTGTTGTCGGCTGGATCGCTTGGCGCAAGCGGCTCGCTGCCGGATCTATGGTCCGGCCTTCTTCACGTGTGCCTGGCTAATTGCTAGGAATCGCTTTCGCAGCCCCTCACGGCCGGCGCGCGATTTTTGCACTCGATGATCTGCACAACGGAATGCAATAAAAGACTTGAGGGTGCATATCGCGGTCCAATGATTTTTTTGTTAGGCATAGGAATACGAGAGGCCAGCGCTTTCCTGCAAAAAGTCGTCCATCCGGCATTCGCTTCCGGTAAATCCTAAAGTTACAGGAAATAACGCCGTAAGACAGTGACTTTCGTTAGCTCACTGGAGCGTTTCCTTGAATTCTCGTTTGGGGTTCGGCTCTGGCCGATTACAGCCGCTCTGGCTGGCCGCGGTAATCCTCGCTGCAACGCAATTAGCAGCATGCGGCAATGGCGACGACGTGCACACCGTTCAGTCGACCACGCAGGCCGGCAAACTCCTGGTGGTGAATGGCGACGGTTCGGTTGCCAGTTGCGCAATCGACGCCAAGGGCATGCCCGGCCAATGCAGCTCGACGACGGCAGGTGATACCGGCCGTGGCGCAGCCAACGTGGCGGTGTTCGCCTCGCACGCATACGTGACGAATCTCGCGACGAACAGCGTGCACGTGTGCCCTGTGGACAACGTCGATCCGCAAAATAACTGCACGAATTACGGCAGCGACGCGGCGCTCGTGCAACCGCTCGGCGTCGCATTCAACGGCAATCGTGGCTACTTCGTCAACGCCAACAATACGGTGGCCTTCTGCCAGGTCGGCGGCGACGGCGCACTGTCTGCATGCGTGAGCCAGGACGGCGGCGGGGTCTTCAATGGCGCGAATGGCATTGCGATTCAGAATAACCTCGCATATGTCACCAACCAGGCCAACGACACAGTAGCGACCTGCAAGGTCGGCGCGGACGGATCGCTCGGCTCTTGCAGCGCGTCGGGGTCGAACCTGAGCGCACCGACCGGCATCGCCCTCACGGCCCGCTACGCGTACGTTACGAACACGGGAAACAGCTCGCTCGGCGTGTGCCCGATCAACAGTGATGGCAGCCTCGGCGCGTGCAGTCAGCTGTCCGGCGACGGCGCGTTCAACATTCCGAGCAGCATCACGATTAACGGCAACGTTGCGTATATCACGAACTTCGGCGACGACACGATTGCAATCTGCGCCGTCAACGGCGCGAGCGTCACGGACTGCTCGGCGGGCAGTGCCGATCAAGTCTTCTTCCAGGCCACCGGCTCTGCATTCGTGGCGGTGAAATCATGAAAACCATTCGCCCGGGCATGAATACCTTGATCGCGTCCCCCCTGCGCAAGCTCGCGCTGTGCGTCCCCGCTCTCCTGCTTGGCGCGAATGCGTACGGCGGCACCGACGCATACGTCAACTTCGTCAATCTGTCGCCGTATCAGGCCACTGTGTCGTTTCCGAACGAAGCGAAAAGCTGCTGGTACGACACCGGTGCCGACGCCGACGGCCGCATCGCCGAATATCAGGCGTACTACCGCTCAAATCAGGTGTCGAACGATTCGCTCACCGCCTACATGAAAGATTTCAAGGGCGCCTATGGCATCAAGGATTTTGCCACCGTGCCTGTCGCCGACATGAACGGCACACAGCAGACCATGGCGCCCGCGAAGTCGAAAGCGACTGCAAGCTCGGTTGCGTTTCGCGGCGAGACGTCGGCCTCGCTCTCCGACGGTTGCAAGACTAAGACCGCATCGCGCGGCTTCGATGTCACGCTCACCGATACGACGGGCAAGGTCGTCAGCAAAAAGCGCTACCAGATCGACGATCCGTCGACCGGCGCCTGGACGTTATCGCGCATGAAGGACGCCGACCTGACTGCTGTCGATCAGTCCATCAAGCTCGGCTCCGGCGGCCAGGCTTATCCGCTCGAATTCGCGGATGTCGCGATCACGGCCGGCCTGACGTATTTGACCATTCTGTCGATCGGCACCGCCGGGCCGGAGCTGTGGGCGGCGCGCATGATGTACACGGCCGTGTTCCGTCAGGCCGGATACAGTGGCCTGCGCCTCTTTGGGCGAACCACGTGGGAACTCGGTAAATTCGTGTTCGTCGGCGGTCTGCGCACGACAGCCTACGGCCGTGTCCGCGCGTTCGAGCCAGGGGTGTTCAGTGCCAAGGGCACGCAACTGGTCACCTTGCTGCTCAGCGACGGCGTGGTCGGCTGGGGCCGCGTGAAAATCATTGAAACCGGCAAGCAGCCGGAGCCGCAGTACGAGGAAACTGGCGACCCGGATTTTGCCCAGTTAGGCGTTGACTTGAGCAGCCCGCTGCTGATGGTCAATCGTGGATTGCCAGACAACCGCTCTGTCTGCGTGTACGAAACGAAGACGCTCGGCTTCTTTTCGGAATGTCGAATGGTCGGCATGAATCTGTCGATCATGCCGGACGGCTCGCTCGACTATCTGCCGCTGCCGCCGGTAGGTTCGGGCACCTGAAGTACATCGTGGAAATGTCGTGATATCGCGAGGCGCTGCTTTCGCAGCCGTGCATCATGGGCCGGATGGTCGGCCTCGGCGTATCGTCGATGGCCTCCTACGACGTCGGGCACGGCAGTGTAACGGCGAACCTGCTCTTTCTTCCAGGACTCGGACTTTGGGGGGCCGCGGCCGTGGTCTCTCGCTTTCGTCCTGCAGATTGACGTCACCTGCTTCCGGTCGTCACCTTCAATGAATCGCTTCAATTGTTCCTCCGAGCTTGAGGTGCTGCGCGAAGTTCAGGAGATCACGTGAGAGAATGAAGGTTCATGTCCATCGACGAGAACGAACCTCGCTGGGCCCTTGGTCGCCCGAGGATACGATTGCATACCTCGGCTACGAGCATCTTGGGCTCGACCCGTGAGGCCGAACAGGTCGCCACACTATTGGCTTCTGCCGATGCCATCATCGAACTCAAACTCGGGCCGAGCGCCTGGCGCGTGTTTTGACGCAGCCCCGGTCGGGTTGCGTCAGCCCCGTCCTTCAACTGATTGCCGAAAAACGACCGGTCAATCTCGGCTTCCAGAAAGCGGCCGGTCGTCAGCACGTACTCTCGCTGAGACATTGAAATATTGGCATCAAGCGGCGTGACTCAAACCTACGGCCGGTCACACCCTAGCAGCGCTTCCTTGTATCGCCACGCACTTGATTTCGGCCAGTAAGCCGGGATGTGCAAGCTCCGATACCCCAATCGCAGTCCACGCACACTTTCCACGCGGAAAAACGCGGTTCTTCACCTCGCGGAAGACCGACATGTGTACGCTCATTTGTACGTGGTAAGTCGTCATTTCGACAACGTCCTCAAACGTACAGCCCGCCGCATCGAGGAGTGTCTTTAGATTCTCCCAGCACGCGAGGAACTGTGCTTCAGGGTCGTGGATGACTTCAAGCTCACGTGTACGCCCGACTTGCCCAGCGCAAAAGACAGTTGTTCCTACTCTGACGGCTGGCGCATAGCCTGCGCGTTCAACGATCTGTTCCATTCCATTGGGGACAATGATTTCTCGGTCAATCATGCAAGGTTTCCTTCGTGATTCTGACGGGCAATTGGGCGTGCAAATCAACCTGACTATACGCGCGACCGCGTCTAATCCGCGCTAAGGCAGCCATCCGTGTGTCCCATTTACTCAAGCAACATGGCGTGACTGAGTGCAGCCTGATCGTTCTTCTCGTCGGTCTCGACGCAACGAGGAAAACTGGCGGCCGCCTCTTCGTGTCGCCCGGCCTCTTCAAGCAGGACCGTGCGGTTGTAGTGAAGCGGTTCCGCGTCCTTCTCGGCTAGCAGCATGTGGATAATGCAGCGAACGGTCCGTGACGTTTCTTCAGAATGTCTCGATTGCCTATCTTGTGAGAGACACCACGACGAAGACGCCTCGGCATCGAACGGCGCGCCTCACGAGCCGGAAATGCCTTGCACGTTGGGTCGGTCATTTGACCGATGTTCACCGGCTAAATGTCGCGCGATGCTTCAGTGCTGGAGAGGATCGTTTGGATACCAGGATGCATAAAGCGGCAAAAGGAAAACACGGCGTGGCCACGACTGCTACACAGGAATGGCCGCTCGGCGAGTGGCGTTCTGGCGATACCGGAACATATCTATCGAAGCGTGGAGCGTGTCGACTCCTGCACCGGAAAGAATTGTCCGCATCATGAAGTTCAGATCATGGAGATTTCGTCTTTTGACAAGTTCACTCGCCGCTGTCATGTTATCTGCATCGCTGTCGGCACCGGCCGCTCCACGAAACGCGTCGACGTTGAGCGCGCTATTGGATATGACGGCGGCGCGACTGCGAATCGCGAGGCAGGTCGCGCTGAGCAAGTGGGACTCCGGAAAGCCCGTGGAGGATGTGTCAAGAGAGTCTGCGGTGATCGCTGCCGCGGTAGAGGAGGCGCGAGCCAACGGAGTGCCGGCCAACCTGGCCGCACATTTTTTCGCGGACCAAATCGAAGCTAACAAGCTCGTCCAGTATGCCCTGCTGGCTGAATGGCGGCGTTCTGGTCAGGCGCCGGGCGATGCACGTGCGGACCTTGCGAAAGAAATACGTCCAGAACTTGACCGATTCCAGGAAGGGTTCATCCATGTGCTGGCGCGATCCGGTCAACTTCGGGACCGTGCCGACTGCAGCGAGCGCGTTTCTCGCGCCACTCGCGAGTACATCGCGACACATTCTCTGAGTTCGCTCTATGCACTTGCTATGGACCGCGCACTTGCTCGGGTTTGCGAGCGTGATTAGCTTGGCGGGCAACTTCAGGCGACTGACCCTGTGGGCGCAGAAGCGGCGTACCGACCGATGCCTCGGATGTTTTCATGACGTGTATAAAGCTGGCTGCAAGGCAAGCATGAGACTTCAATACTCGACCACACAAACATCGTTAGTCAGTGTACCTGGGCGGCTATCAGATACGGTGCATCGCGGGCGCGCCAGCGTGTCACTCGCTCGCAGATGAGGCGATCGAATGTGCGAGCGCCACGGGATATCGATACATCATCGCGTGGCCAGCCGGTCGACCACCAACAGGCGCGCATTCGGCAATAGTCGCTTCAACGCTTCTGCGGTTCGCTGCACAACTACCGTATCGTCGGTCCCACTCGCCACTAGCGTCGGAATGCGCAGGGAGCGCAGCGCTTTACCGGCCTCCTCGTTTGAGTCAACGCAGCAGACTTGCCAATCCTTCGCCGGCCGCTCGGGCGACCTTTACCAGCCGCGCCTGGTTCATTCCTTCGCGTGCGCTGCCGGACAGGCCCGACATGACGCTCGAAACGTAGTCCGTCACGACGCCTGCCTCGCGAGGATGAGTTCGCGCGACAAATTCACGAACCTGCGCACGGCGACGTTCCGCAACCCGTCGCGCCAGCACGGCGCTCTCGCTGTCGCCATGACCGCGTGCTGCTTCGAGCACCAGGCAACCTCTCCGGTCGGGGTCATGTGAGTAAGTCTTGGCCGCACGTACGAACAGCTCCGTCAGCGCCTCGTCCGGCCGCCGACCGTCGCGCAGGATATCCGTTAGCACGAGTTCGCTGCTTGCATACCGCTCCAGCACGCTTGCGAAGAAAGCCGCCTTGCTGCCGAACGCGGTATAGAAGCTCGGAGGGGTGACGCCGAGCGCGTTCGTCAGCGCGCTCAGGCCCACCGCATCGTAATCCGCTGCGTGGAACATCTGCTGGCCAATGGCAAGCGCGGTTTCTGGATCGAACGACCGAGGACGCCCGCGCCCCAGCTTCGCTGCAGTTTTTAAAGTAGTGACCACTATAAAATTCCCTTGCGTCGACGTTTCGTGAAATATATAGTGACCACTAGTTTAATTCAAGGAGCACGACGTGACGCTTTCGAACGACGCGCACTGGCGCGGCAAGACAGTGATGGTGATCGGCGGCAGTCGGGGTATCGGCGCGGCTATCGTGGCGGCCTTCGCGGAGGCCGGCGCGCAGGTCCGCTTCACCTATGCGGGTTCAGAAGACGCAGCCCGCTCGCTCGCGGAAAAGACTGGCGCGGTGGCCGTTCACGCGGATGCCGCCAATCGCACAGCGCTGCTCGATGCCGTCAAGGCTGCGGGCCCGCTCGACGTGTTCGTCTATAACGCGGGTGTGCTCGTGAGCGGCGATCCGCTTGCGCTCGATGCCGACGCGGTCGATCGCCTGATCGACGTGAACCTGCGCGGCGCGTATCACGCATCGGTGGAAGCGGCGCGGCGCATGCCGGAGGGCGGACGCATCGTGGCGATCGGTTCGGTGCACGGCGACACCATGCCGTTCGACGGCCTTGCTGCCTATGCGATGAGCAAGTCGGCGCTGCAAGGCATGGCCCGCGGTCTTGCGCGCGACTTTGGCCCGCGCGGCATCACGGTCAACGTGGTGCAGCCCGGCCCGACCGATACCGACATGAATCCCGCCGACGGCCCGCTCGTGCAATCGATGCATGACCAGATGGCCATCCGCCGTCACGGCACCGCGCACGAAGTCGCGAGCCTCGTCATGTATCTTGCCTCGCCGCCCGCGCGCGGCATCACGGGCGCGATGCACACCATCGACGGCGGCTTCGGCGCCTGAATCAGGGAGCACCCGATGTCGAACGATTCCACCGTCACGCTATACGTCACCTATACTGGCGCGCCCGGCGCGCGCTTCGATCGCGCGTATTACGTCGATCGTCACTTGCCGCTGGTGATGCGTCACTGGGCGCAATATGGCCTGACCGGCGTCGCCGCGTTCTTTCCGGCGATGGAGCAGCCCGGGGCGCTGGCGATCTGCGAGTGCCGGTTCCGCGACGATGCCGCGGTCGATGCCGCGTTCACGTCGCCCGAAGCTGCGCAAGTGATGGCTGATGTGCCGCGTTTCACCGATATTGCACCGCGCCGCCTGCGCGCGATGATGCTATGAGAGCGCGATACGCATGAGCACATATTTCGAGCCGTGGGAGCACGCGCCGGTGCGCGCGATCCGGCGCGGTCATTTCTGGATTCCGGGCGAACGCGTGACGAGCGGCGGCCGCACGTGCCAGCGCGGGCCGATGTATGTCGAATGGCAGGCGCCCGCAAGCGTCACACGCCAATGGCCAGTCGTGCTGATGCACGGCGGCGGCTTTCAGGGCACCGAATGGTTCGATACGCCGGACGGCCGGCCCGGTTGGGCCCAGCGTCTGGTGGAAGCGGGCTATGCGGTGCTGGTGGTGGACCGGCCGGGGCACGGACGCTCGCCGTATCACGTCGATACGCTGGGGCCGATGGGACCACCGTTCTCTTACGAAGGCGGTCGTCAGATCTATTTTCCAGGCGACGATGCGCGACACACGCAATGGCCGTTCGCCGTCCAGGACGGCGACGCGATGGATGCGTTCATCGCCGGCTACGGTCCGCTGCCGGCCGACCTCGAAGCATCGCAGACCATGGACGCGGATCGCACCGCCGCGCTGCTCGACCGCACCGGCCCGGCGATCCTGATCACGCATTCGGCGTCGGGGCCAGACGGCTGGCTCGTCGCGGATCGTCGTCCGCAGCTCGTCAGGGCGATCGCGGCCATCGAACCGATGGGTCCGCCGTTCGCCACGATCCCCAACATCGGCGAAATGCGCTGGGGCCCGGCGGCCGCGCCGCTGCGTTTCCAGCCGCCCGTGAGCGATCCTGCGACGCTGCGGCACGCGCGGCCCGGCGAGTTCCGGCTGCCATCGCTGGCGCACACGCCCATTCTCATCGTAACCGCCGAGGCATCGGCGTTCGGGGCGGCCAGTCCGCCGACCGCCGCGTTTCTGAATGCGTGCGGCGCCTCGGCGCAGGTGTTGAATCTCGCCGATCGCGGCGTGCACGGCAACGGACACGGTCTGATCTACGAAAAGAACTCCGACGCGACGCTCGCGCCGGTGCTCGAATGGTTCGCATCTCTTGATTGAACAGGAGCGAACATCATGGATATAGGGATCGTCGGACTAGACGCGATGGGACGCGCGATGGCGCGCAATCTGGCGCGCGCGGGACATGACGTGAAAGCGTGGAATCGCTCGGGCGGTTCGGTCGACGGCGTGACGATGGTCGCGTCGCCCGTGGAAGCCTTGCAAGGCGACGCTCGGCTTGAAGGATTTGCGCCTGGCATCCGAAGCGGCTCCGGAAGCAGGGCGCGTGCTGCCGATGCTGGCAGCCGTTCATGGCCGGATGGCGCCGACAGTCGAGGCGGGCATGGGCGACCGGGACTGGTCGGCGATGGCTGTACTGAGCGTCGGGCCGCCGGCTCTTCAGTCTGCATGCGGCAATCCCTAAACGGAGGTCAACGGCCCTTTGCGAGGACGTCTTCTTTCGAGGTAAGACGCAGCGGGCGATCCACGAGTGCAATTGCTATATCGCGATTTCGGCTCGACGCGATTTAACACGACGAGCGGCGTTGTTGCGCTGCAGGGGCACCGAAAATGGGGGGACTCCTCTCAACCCTATCCCCAAGCGCCTTCATCTTCAATCTTTAACTGATCGGGAAAAGGATGACCAAACTGATTGTCGTATGCACTGGCGACAAAAGCACCCGGTTCGACCGGAACTACTACGCGACCCAACACCTTTCGCTGGCGATGGAGTGCTGGGGGCGGTATGGCCTCGAGGCGGCTGACGCGTTCTACCCCGCTGGCGAAGGCGACGGATGGGTATCTATCGGGGTGTATCGATTTCGGGATTCCGCGGCGATCGAGGCGGCTCTTGCTTCGCCGGAGATGGAACGCATCATGGCGGACGTGAACAACTTCACGGACTCTCCCTTGGTTATGCGCACGATCTTCTCGCCTCTCTAAACACCGAACCTGGCCTATTCCGGAATCAATCCATGAACAAGCTAAAAGACAAGGTCGCCATCGTGACGGGCGCTTCGAAAGGTATCGGCGCGGGCATAGCCCGCCAGCTTGCGGCAGACGGCGCAAAGGTCGTCGTCAACTACGCATCGAGCAAGAGTGGCGCTGACGAGGTCGTCGCCGACATAGAAGCGGCTGGTGGAAAGGCGGTGGCAGTGCGTGCGGATGTCACCAAAGAGGCGGACGTGGACGCGCTGATAAGAGGCGCCATCGACACCTTTGGGCGTTTGGATATCGTGGTGAACAACTCCGGTGTCTATCAGTTCGCGAAGATAGAAGAGACCACAGAAGCGCTCTATCGCATGCAGTTCGACATCAACGTTCTCGGGCCGCTACTGGTCGCGGGTGCCGCGGCGCCGCATCTGGGTGAGGGCGCCAGCATAATCAACATCAGCTCGAACGTTACCGCTGTTCTGCCGGCCGGGAGCGCTATCTACAGCGGCACGAAAGGTGCCGTTAACGCGATCACTGGGGTGCTCGCGCGCGAACTTGGCCCACGCGGAATCAGGGTCAATGCCGTGAACCCTGGCTTGATCGAAACGGAAGGCACCCACGCTGCGGGGGCGATCGGTTCGGAGTTCCACGCGTGGAACGAGGCCCGGACACCTCTTGGTCGCATCGGACAAGTACAAGACATCGCGCCGATCGTCTCTTACCTCGCATCGGACGATGCGCGCTGGGTGACCGGCGAGATCATCTTCGGTTCGGGAGGCATGCGCTGAGTGTGTGAAGTACGCCGCACGCTGAAGTGGTGCTCCCTTCGTGACGGGGCGTTTTCTTCTCGTTGGCTATCCGCGCTCAGACCGTGCGCCGGCAGGAGGGTGGGTAGCCAATGGGAGGGTTTGTGGAAGCCTCGTCAGTGCGTACAGCAAGCGAATCCCGAGCATCACGAATTGCTGTGCCGCATCCGCCGCACCTGCAGCCAGATGGCCGATATCAGGAAATAGAGGGCGCCGATCGCCGCGTAGCCTGCGATCTTCACGATCGCGGGCGGCACGGAAGCGTGGCTTTGGACAATGCAAAACAAGCCTGCCAGCGCCGATTGCGCACCGCTCAGGACCATCACCCACTGTGCGCCCACATGCTTCCAGCGACGCACGGCGGTGCCGAGCTGAAGCGCACCGGAGAGCATCGCCCAGATGCCGAACACCGTGAGTACCGCGTGCATGCCCGCATTCAACGCCGCAAATACCGCCAGGGTCGCGGCGGCGCTGATCGCGACGTTGACCGCCTGCGTACGGTTGGCCGCCGCCCCGCCGCTGCGAGCCAGGTCAACGAAATTGGCGAGCGCGTCCCAAGCCGGATAAACGACTAGCAGGATCGCCGCGCAGGCCGCACTCTGCCGCCCGACGGAAAAAGCCAGAGCGACCCAGATCAGCGAGAATATCGCCCGGGAGAAGTAGTACCGTTTCAGCCAGCCGCCATCGGCTGGGGCGTTGAATTCGGAGGGGCGGTTGATCATTTGCATTCCTTTGTACATCGAATCGTCGTTCCGGCCGGCGCGCACGGGCGTGGCCGCCATGCGGATGCGGCTCTGACCGGATATCCAGGGCGTCGAGTATCTCAATCGTCGGGGCCTGCCGCTATCGGTCGGATGTCCGATGGCGAAGGTTCGTTGGCTGCCCGAACCGCTGCCAGGATTTTTCCACTAGCAGAGCGTGTCGCTCGACGTAGTAACGGAAATCGAACCGCGAGCCGGCGGCTCGGCGGCAGGAACAGCGAAATACGTAAGAACACTCCAGACCGGCCCGGTGCAGCGATGACTCTCGAGACGGGCGACTACAGCCGTTTGCGTTCCGGGCCGAAACCCGGACGCGCGGCCGCCCGCCCCGAGGCCGGCGCGGCGGGCGCGCGTGCAAGCGAGATGCCCAGCGCGGCGCCGACGGCGAGGAACAACGAGATCGAGAGCAGCGCAACGATGAACGCGTGCGCAATGGCGGCCGGATCCTGGCGCGTGCCGAGGACCGTATAGAAAATGCCGCCGATGATCGCGACGCTGAGCGACGTACTGACCTGCAGCGTCGAACTGGCGATGCCGGCGATCATGCCGGAAAGCGCCGGTGCGACGCGCCCGGTCACCATGCGCATCAGCGTGGGCAGCGCGAGCCCCTGTCCGAAGCCGATGACAAACAGCACGGCGGCGAGCGGCACGGCGGCAAGCGGCATCCCGACCGGCGTGACACCGACCAACCACGCGAGGCCGACGAGCCCGACGACCTCCAGCGCCATGCCGAACGGATTGACGTAAGCGCCGATGAGACGTGCGCAGAAGGGCGTCGACAACGGGCCGAGCAAGAACCCCACGCCGAACGGCAAGAACACGAGGCCCGCGCTCAGCGCATCGACGTGCAATGCATTCTGCAGATACACCGAGAACAGCAGAAAGAACGCGCCGATCGCGTACAGCAGCAGCGCGATCAGCAACGCCCGTCCCAGCCCCGGCGTGCGCAGCGCGGCCGGATCGAGCAGCGGCGCGCCGCCGCGGCTGCCCAGCCTGCGCTCGTAGCGCCAGAAGAACGCGGCGAGGGCCGGCACTGCGATCATCGACACCCATGACCATACGGGCCAGCCCGCCTCGCGGCCCTCGATCAGCGGCACGATCAGCGCGCCCAGCGTCAGGATCGACAGCGCGGTGCCGCCGAGATCGAGCTTGCGCGCATGCTGCGCACGCGTTTCCTTCAACAGCGGAACGCCGAACAGCACGACCAGAATCGCCAGCGGCAGGTTGACGAGGAAGATCGTGCGCCACCCCAGGTTGAACAGGTTCAGCGAGATCAGGATGCCGCCCAGCGCCTGCCCGACCACGGCGGCAAGGCCGAACACCGCGCCGTACAGGCTGAGCGCGAGCGGCTTTTCCGTTTCCGGGAAGATGGCCTGGATCGAAGCAAGCGCCTGCGGCGCCATAATTGCGGCCGTCACGCCCTGCAACGCACGACCGACGATGAGCGTCCACGGCGAGCTCGCGAGGCCGCACAGCGTCGAAGCCGTCGCAAAGCCGATCAACCCGAGAAAGAACATGCGGCCGCGGCCGAACAGGTCGCCTAACCGTCCGCCGGTAATCAGCGTCACCGCGTACAGCCCAGCATATGACGAAATGACCAGTTGCTCGGCCGATGACGAAGCGCCAAGCTCCGCGCGGATCGACGGCAGCGCGACGTTGATGATGAAGAAATCCAGCGGCGGCAGGAACGCGCCGACGAGCAGGACAGAAAACATGGCCCAGCGACGCGGGTCGGCTGGGACGGGATCATTTCGTGACATGAACGGCTCTCCATAAGGAACCAACTGGTTCCAAAATAAATAAAAAAATTAGTCGAGGAGGCGCATGGTGCGGTCGACCAGCGCGAGCATGTCGCGCTCCGGCACGCCGGTTTTCCCCAACACGCGCATGCCCTCGATCTGGCAGACGAGCAAACGCGCCAGCACCTGTTCGTCCTGCTCGGCGATGTCGCCGCTCGCCTGGCCGCGGACGATCGCACTCGCATAGAGCTGCTGCAAGCGCCGGAACATGCGCCCCGTGCGCTCGGCGACGTCGGCGTCGCGCGCGGCCAGTTCGGTGGTCATCGCGACCACCAGACAGCCCCGCCGACCCGCCTCGCCGACAGACAGGTACGCATAGCGCAGCAGCGAATCGCGAATCGCATCCTTGACGGGGCCGGGTTGCGACAGGATGTCCGCGGTCGCCTTGAGCCCGTCGGCCATGTACAGGTCGAGCGCCGCCAGCAGCAGCGCCTTCTTGTCGCCGAATGCCTTGTAGAGACTGCCGCGCGACAAGCCGGTGCCGGCCATCAGGTCGGGCAGGGACGCGCCTTCATATCCGCGGTCCCAGAAAACGTCCATCGCGTCGCGCGCTGCATCGCCAAGATCGAATTCGCGGGGGCGGCCTACGCCAGCGGGATTTGCCATCGGTCAGTTCCGCAAACAATGCGGTGCATGGAAGTGGAACCGATTATATGGACTGATCGGTTCCGATGTCAATGTCTGCATGTCGGCAGGATGCGGCCTTGCTCGCGAGCGCGCCGTCATTGACCGGTCGCATGTCGGCCGTGGCGTCGGCGAGCCGTGCAGGCGCAGCGCGGGGAGGGCCATGGGTGCTGCTCCATTTGTTCGACGCGGTACGCGTTCGGGAAGCCGGGCAGCGCGCTCACTTGCGCGCGTCGTTCGCCGACGGCAAGGTGATGCTGGCGCTCGTTCCGGGCAACGCGAACAATCCGTTCCTGCCGGCCGTCATGACACGTTTCGGTGACCGAATCATTGCAAGCGGGGTGCGGTGCGCAGCGCGATGCGAATCGTAAGCTTCGCGTATGATCTGTGGCGATCACCACAATCTTCCGCACTCATGCCCACGTTCGACGTCGATGCCAACCAGACCGCGCTGCGGGTATTCGATTCGGTAAGAGCGCTGGCGTTTGTCGGCGACCTCAGCATGGGGCAGCCCACGGACCATTCATTGCGCACCGGCTGGCTGGCGGCACGGCTCGCCCGCGCAGCCGGGCTCGATTCCCAGGCTTGCGATACGGTGCGCGAGGTAGCGCTGCTGCGCTGGTCGGGCTGCACCGCGAACGCGTCGGGCTTCGCCGAAGTGTTCGGCGACGATATTGCGATCAGAGCGACGATGCTCGATGGACGATCGGACTGGGCCGCGCGGCTGGAGGCGCTGGGCGGCGCGGCGTCCGTCATGCTGCCGCTTGCGGAAACCCACTGCGAGGTATCGGGAGAGATCGCGAGTATGTCGGGCCTTTCCGGCATGACGGTAACGTCGCTCCGTCATATTTTCGAAACGTGGGACGGCTTCGGGTTTCCCGCGAAAATGGCTCGCGAGTCGGTGCCGATGTCAGTGTTCGTCGTTGCGCTGGCGGGCGATCTGGAGGTATTCGGTCGAACTTACGGCACCGAACGGGCGCTCGAGCTCATCACGCAACGCTCCGACAGTCGATATCCAGCCTGTCTCGTCGCAACGGCCGTCAGTAATGCAAGCGGTTGGCTCGATGAGCTCGGGCGCGCGACGCTCGCCGATTTCGACGCTGAATTGATCACGCCCGACATGCAACGGCCGACCTCGGCCGAGCTGATCGCCGATGTGATCGATCTCAAGTTGCCGTGGATGACGGGCTTTTCGCGTGCGGTCGCGACGACTGCAGCAGCGTGCTGCGTTCGGCTTGCACTCGATCAAACCGCGCAAACCCGCGTCTACCATGCTGCGTTGATTCACGGTATAGGCCGAGCCGCCGTCCCCAACGAGGTGTGGAATCAGCGTGAGACATTGGCTGCCAGTGCCTGGGAAAAGATTCGGCTGGTGCCTTACTGGACGGCGCGCGCCGGCAGGCAAACCGGCGCCCTCGCCGAGGCCGCCGGCCTCGCTTCCTACGCGTACGAAAGGCAGGACGGCTCTGGATATTTTCGCGGCGTTGCCGGACACGCGTTGACGCTCGAGGCAAGTGTGCTGGCTGCCTCGGTCGCGTGGGTGGCTCTGCGTTCGCCGAGGCCCTGGCGCGACGCATTGTCGGCGGAGGCTGCCGGGAAGATCTTGCGCGAGGAGGTCGAGCGCGGAAGATTGAGCGACGTAGCGGTCGACGCGATCGTGGCGCAGGCGCCTGCGAGGGGACGATCCGCGAAACGCGCCACGCACAGAGCGCGCCTGTCGGCGCGGGAGATGGACGTGCTGCGTGTGATCTCGCGTGGCGCGAGTAACAAGGAAGCAGCCCGCGAGCTGGCAATGAGCCCAAGCACCGTGCGCACGCACGTCGAGAGCATGTTTCGCAAGCTCGATTGCTCGACTCGCGCGGCAGCCACGCTTAAAGCGTCGGCGATGGGGCTGCTGTAGCGATAATGCCTGGCCCGTCGGGCCGTATAGCGATTCGGCGATGTCGCCGTCGCGCGGACAGCCAGCGTGGGGCAGTCACTCGAACGGTATCGGTCATCCGACCGATATGCGCGTTATGGCTTGCCGCATAACGTGGAGCGCTTCGATTTCTTCCCGTTCGGTGCAGATCGCGTGATGCGCACGCTTTTGCGAAGGCATCGTCAAAACCCGTCACTCATGAATCTACTGCTGCGTTTGTGCCTTACGTTCTTGCTCAGTCGGCGTCGGCAGAGATTGCACGTCCTCGACACCTGCGTCACGCCGTTCCGCGTGTGGCCCAACGATCTCGATGTGCTGCGCCACATGACCAATGGTCGATACTTCGCCATTCTCGATCTGGGGCGAATCGATCTATTGCTCCGCTCGCGGGTCTGGCAACGCGTCAATGCGCGGAGGTGGTATCCCGTCGTCACGCTCGAGACAATGCGGTTTCATCGATCGCTGCATCTGTGGGAACGCTACGACGTCACAACGCGTGTGATCGGGTGGGACGAAAAGCATGTGTTTCTGGAGCAAGGGTTCAGCCGTAGCGGCACCCAGGTCGCGCTCGGCGTCGTGCGAACGAGGTTCCTGAAACGCGGTGGTGCCAGCGTGCCGACCAACGAACTACTGGCGTGGATCGGCGTGACTCAGCCATCGCCCGATCTGCCCCAATGGGTCGTCCGATGGAGTCGGGCCGAGGTCGGGATGGATAGTTGATGGTTGGGTTGCAACTGCCGCGACCGCCCACAACAGGGTGGACGTCGTGAACATCGTCGTGCCAGGAAAGAGTGCATTCTTTTCCACGGCCCGGTGCATCATGATTCTCTGCTTTGTGCTGTGCCTCATGGTCCAGTTTG
This sequence comes from Burkholderia sp. WSM2232, assembly GCF_000472545.1. Taxonomy (GTDB): domain Bacteria; phylum Pseudomonadota; class Gammaproteobacteria; order Burkholderiales; family Burkholderiaceae; genus Paraburkholderia. The sequence goes on from NZ_AWZV01000004.1 coordinate 71,511, forward strand.
TTCAAGTTGGCAAGCTTGCATATGACACAAGCGGTTCGCCTATCAGTCGCAGCCCGCAACCGCGTAAGCTAAGTACATGACGCTTATGGATAAGCGGCGTCGCGAAGCATTGGCGACAGCAACGGCTCCAGACGAAGGCAATGATGTGCGTCGTCGGTCGGCGCGCGAGATGCTCGTCGTCTTCCTTCTCGCGCTCGGCATCGCGTCAATCTGCTTCGGACTTTACAGCCTGATTCAAGCATTCGACGTTTTCGATCGTCCGATGCCGTTCAAGATCTGGTTCTCGCGCGCCCTCGTCGCGCTCGCGACGGGACTGCTCGCCTTGCATATCGGTGGAAAGGGCGCAGAGACGCTCTAGGGCGCGGTCATGGGATGAAAGTGCGGCCAGGTTTTGCCGTTCGACACCTTATCTGCATCGTCGACACCCACGCTACTACGATCGTAACGCAGCAGACCGTGCGCAATACTCGCGAAATCAAACCGCCGTTTGCGGGGCCTGCGGTGAGCGAGCGTCAATCGGCGCGTTTCGCTGGTCTTTCTCGAACTGGAGATCGCGAGTGTCTGTGCATAACGCTGTGCTGCTTCCATTCATGGCAACCGATCCATGGGGAATCGACGTGCAGCCCGAACCCGGCGGGAGTTCACGCAGCCACGAGCAGCCGCAAGCAGTTGCGTGCTCTGCGTCGTGACGACCCCAGGCCGCCCGTCAAGCGCGGCCGGATGGCAGTGCTTCGGGCGCCGACGCCACGGCATGCAGACGCGCCTGCAGTTGCGGAATGGCGTAATACATCGCCACCGAGCCGCCGACCGCCAGCATCAATGGGAACAGCAAATCGTGATTCGCGTGCGTGAACTCAATGATCAGCACCACCGCGGTGAGCGGCATCTGCATCGAAGCAGCCAGGAACGCTCCGGCACCGATGATTGCGGCCGCGCCCGCCGGCACCCCCGGTAGCAGATGATTCCACACGCCCGCCAGCACGACCGCGAGTAGCGCGCCATTGGTGAGCCCGGGCGTGAGCAGGCCGCCTTCTGCGCCGGCGCGCAGGCTCGATGCTTCGATGGTGACTTTCAGCATGAGCAGCGTGGCCGCGAGCGAGATGTTCACGTCACCGCCGAACGACAACGCAGCTGCGCCTTTGCCGTTGCCGGCGAGCTGCGGAAAATGGCCCACCAGGACGCCGATCACCACGAAATTGAGCAGCGAAAGAATGATGAGACGCGATCCGCGCGGCGCATTTGCGCGTGCGCTCGACGTGAGCATGACGAAGAATCGCGCGGCCAGCCCGAACAGGGGACCGCACAGCGCGGCCCACACAGTCAGCGCCATGCTGCTGCGAAATGCTGGAACCACATACTGTTGTTCGTTGCCGAGTCCGATCCAGGCGACGACGGCGGCGATGGTCGACGTGACAATGGCGGCGACTATCGCGCGCGGTGCGAACGTGCCGAGTAGGACCTCGATGACGAACACGGCGCCGCCCAGTGGCACGTTGTAGACAGCGGCAAGGCCTGCGCCTGCGCCACATGCCACCAGCAGGCGGCAATCATCCACCGCGAGGCCGGCGCGAGCGGCAATACGGCCCGCCAGAAGCGAGCCGATCTCGCGCGGAGCGACTTCGCGTCCCAGCGGCGACCCGAGCGCGACGGTGATGATCTGCAGCAGCGCATGTACGATCGTGCTGACGACCGGCATACGCGGATCAGACGATGCGACCGCTTTGCGTATGCTGATCAGCGGCTTGCCGAAACGATACAACGCGGCCCATCCAACACCCGCGATCAGTCCACAAGCGGCCAGAACGGCCAGGCGCCTTTCGGACGAAGCAGCGCTCACTCCTTGCAGGAACGACTCGGCTCCGATGAGATGCGTTGTCGAGTAGCCATAGGCAATGTGCTGCACGCCATGCAGCAGGAGCGCAAGCCCCGCGCCGCCAAGCCCCGCTCCAACGCCTGTACAAGCCAGCGCGACGATGAAAGCGGGCAGGGAACTGCGGGAGTCCGGGTGAGGGGGCAAGGTCATGATCGTCACGCGATTAGGGATTTCCCGAATAATACGTCCCGAATAAAATGCATGCAGTGAATTGTTCGAATCTACTCATGTACGCAGTGCATGGATCGCCTGTTCCGCTCTCGCTCGCTCATGCATGAGCTCAACCCGCCTGTGTCTTCGCCTCTCTGGACAATATGCGTGGCGCGGACGTCTGCGACCGGGCAGCCGTTGCGGGTGCAACCAGTGCGTTCTGTTTGATGATCCGCTCGATTGCGGCATCGGCCTGATTCTCGTAGCCGGTAAAGACGTCGGTCCGATAGCGCGTGTTTTGCGCTGCGCCGAGCTGCGAGCCGGATTCGTCGCGGGTATCGACATCGACCACCATCGACAAACCGATGCGCAGAGGATGCGCGGCCAGTTCGGCGGGATCGAGTGCGATGCGTACCGGCAACCGCTGCACGATCTTGATCCAGTTGCCGGTGGCGTTCTGCGCGGGCAGCGTCGCGAATGCACTGCCCGTGCCGGCTGAGAATCCTTCAATATGGCCGTGGTAACGAATGCTGCTGCCGTAGACATCGGAGGTCAGGGTGACGGGCTGACCGATGCGCATGTGCTTGAGCTGCACTTCCTTGAAATTGGCATCGACCCAGACGCCGTCGAGCGGCACGATCGCCATGAGCGGCGTGCCGGGCGCCACGCGCTGGCCAACCTGGACCTGACGTTGAGCGACATAGCCGGTTACCGGTGCGGGCAGGGTATCGCGCGCGTACGCAAGCCACGCGGTGCGCACCTTGGCGGCGGCAGCCTGCACGTCCGGATGCAGCTCGACGGTGGTGCGGTCGGTGAGCGCCTGGTTGGCGTTGCCCTGTTGACGCGCCGCGTCGAGTGCAGCCTGCGCGACGCTGACCGCGTCGCGGGCATGCGCGATGTCCTCGGCCGAGACCGCGCCCGTGTCGGCGACCGCTTGACGTCGGCGCAGGTCGTCGCGGGCGCGTGCAAGGTCCGCTTCGCGTTGTGCGACGTTCGCGGCGTAGAAGCCGTTGTTCGCATAGAGCCCACTCACGCGTCGCACGGTCTGGCCCAACTGCGCTTCTGCATCGGCGAGCGCGAGCTTCGCGTCGGCCGGATCGAGCGCGACAACGGGCGCGCCCATTTTCACGATCTGTGTGTCGTCCGTGTTGACGGCGATCACCGTACCGGTGACCTGCGGCGTCAGTTGCACGAGGTTGCCATTGACGTATGCGTCGTCGGTCTGCTGGTGAAAACGGCCCTCGGTGAAATAGTAGGCGCCATATGCCACGGCGGCGATGGCAACAGCGGCGGCGAGCAGCGCAATCAGACGCTTGCGGCGTGCCGGAGGGGTGGCGGACGCCTGCCCCTTGCTCTCTTGTTCGTCATTCGGGTCGTCCAGCTTGCGGCCGGATGTCATAGAATCGCTCATTGCAGTTCTCCTGAAGTGTTGCGCGATGTCAGTCAATGTTCAGCCGATGCGGTGACAACGCCTGCGGTCGCGTCACGGTGCGGCAACGCGGCGTCGGTCTTGGGTTGGCGATCTGCTTGTGGCGGGGCAGGAAGACTCGCAGCAGCATCGGACGAAGAGCTCGCCGAGTCATCGACGTAGCCGCCGCCCAGCGAGGACGCCAGTTCGATCTGCTGATCACGGCGCGTCATCTGAAGATTGACGATAGCTTCGTCAGCGTTAAACGCAGTCACGTCCGCGTTAAGTACGGTCAGCTGGTTGGTCAGGCCCGCCTGGTACTGCACAGTCGCCAGCCGGTCGGCATCGCGAGCGGCCTGTTGAGCCGCCTGTGCGTCGCCGAGCTGTGCGTCGCTCGAATGGATCTGCGCGAGTTGGGTCGCGACGCCGCTCAGCGCGCTGATCAGCGTCTGGTTGTATGTCGCAACCGCATAGTCGAAATCGGCGTAACGGCCCTTCAACTGTGCGCGCAGCGCACCCGCGTCGAAGATGGGTAGATGTATCGCCGGGCCGACAGACGCCGTGCGACTCGCGGCGGTCAGGAAACGGCCGAAGCCGAACGCATCGAGGCCGATTGCGGCGCTCAGGTTGATGTCAGGGTAAAACTCCGCTTTCGCTTCCTTGACCCCATGCGCGAGCGCGTCGACGCGCCAGCGCGCTGCCACGATGTCGGGCCGCCGGCTCAGCAGGTCCGCAGGCAGATTGTTCGGCAGACGCACCTCGTCACCCGCGCCGAGTGACGGTCGCGCGATCGCGAGGCCGCGATCCGGTCCTTTGCCGAGCAGCGCGGCCAGTTGATAGCGCGTGGTGAGAATGCTGCCGTCGAGGGCGCTTACATTCGCACGGCTGGTGGCAAGGTTCGCCTGCGCTGTCTTGCGCTCGACCTCGGTATCGAGGCCGGTCGCAATGCGGCCCGCGGTGATGCGATCGATCTGTTCGCGCCGCGCCACTTCCTGCTGCGCGATGTCGCGCAGCGCATAGAGCCTCGCCAGTTCGTTGTAGGTGCGTGCAATCGAGGTTTCCAACGTGAGCTTGACGACCTCCGCGTCGGCCTTGCTGGCCGCCTGTTGCGATACGGCCTCACGCAGCGCCTCGCGGTTCTTGCCCCACAGGTCGAGATCGTATGAAGCGCTCAGCAGCCCCTTGTTTTCGGTCTGCCATGAGCCTGCATACGGCGGCGGGACCAGCGCTGTGCTGCTGTATTGCTGACGTGTCAGCGTGTAGTCGGCATCGACGCGCGGCAGCGTGCGCGACTTTGCGGTCTCGCTGTAGGCTTGCGCCGCCGCGACCCGCGCGCGAGCCTGGTCGAGCGTGGGGCTGCTCTGCAGCGCTTCGGCGACTAGCGCTTTCAGCTGTGTGTCGCCGAACTGTTCGAACCAGTCCACGGATGGCCAGCGCCCTTGCTCCTGCGGGAGGCTCCGCGCGGTGCCAAGCTGTTGGGCTTGGACCATCTGCTGGTCGCCGTGAATGCCCGCGTAGTTCGCACACGCCGCCAACAAGCCGATGGCAGCCACCGAAATTGCGCGCTTCAATGAAGCGGCCGCAATGCCTGCGTTAGAAGTCTGCATTTTCATCTTCTGCCCCGTCAGATAAATAGTGGAAAGTAGGCGGCGTGAGGTTCAGTGTCCGCCGGCAGCAACCGCGCCCGCGGCCGCGCTCTTGGTCGGCCTGGTGATCCAGATGAGGGGGATGATGACGACGAAGATCACTGCCGAAATCCAGAAAATGTCGTTGAGTCCCAACATCGTCGCTTGCGCGTTCAGCGAACTTTCGTAAAAGGCAGTGGCCTTTGGAACGCTTGCGTGCAGCGTCGTTTGAAGATTTGCTATCGCACCGGTGAAACGTGGGTTGTCCACGCTCGTCTGCTCGACGAGTCGCGCATGATGCAGGATCGTGCGGTCATTCCACGCATTGCTCATGAGCGACGTACCCACGGCGCCGGCAAAGATGCGCGCGAAGTTGGACAGGCCCGCGGCCGCCGGAATCTCCTCGGGCGACAGCCCCGAAAGAATGATCGCGGTGAGCGGCGTAAAGAACAGCGCTGTTGGAATGCCTTGTAGCAGCGTCGGCAAAACCAGCGTCCACGCGTCGACACCAGTGGTGTAATTGGAGCGCAGAAAGAACACGCCGGCGAATCCGAGAAATGCGAGCGTGGCCAGCACCCGCATGTCGGAGCGCGGCATGACTTTGCCCATCACCGGGGCAAGAATCACGGCGAAAATACCGAGCGGCGCGGTCACGAGTCCGGCGTCGACCGCGGGGTATCCGAGGAAGCCCTGAATCCACTGCGGAAGGATCACGAGGTTGGCGAAGAAGATCGCGTAAGCAACTGAGATGGCAATGGTGCCGCCGAAAAAGTTGCGTTTCGCGAAAAGACGCAGGTTCACAATCGGTCTGTCTTCGGTCAGTTCCCAGATGAGGAAGAACAGGAAGCTGACCACGGCAACGATGGTGAGTATCCAGATGGTCGTGGAATTGAACCAGTCGAGGTCGCGGCCCTTGTCCAGCATGATCTGCAACGGGGCAACCCAGGCGATCAAAGAAATCAGACCGACCTTGTCGACCGGGAGCTTGCGGGCGGGCGTTTCGCGGTCGCGATAGATCGCCCAGATCGCGCCGGCTGCAAACAGACCGACAGGCACGTTGATGTAGAAAATCCATGACCAGCTATAGCTGTCGGTAATCCAGCCGCCGAGCGCGGGCCCAGCAATTGGACCGACCGTCGCCGTCATTGCCCACAGCGCCAACGCTCCCGAACTCTTGTCCTTCGGAAAAGACGCGAGCAGCAAGGCCTGCGAAAGCGGCACCAGCGGCCCGGCGACGGCGCCCTGAACGACGCGTGCCGCAAGAAGTACCAGCAGGTTCGGCGCGAGTCCGCATGCCGCCGAAGACAGCACGAACAGCATGATCGCCCAGACGAACAGCTTGACCTGCCCGATGCGCTGCGTAAGCCACCCGGTCAACGGAATGGACACAGCGTTAGCTGCCGCAAAAAGTGTGATGACCCACGTTCCTTCGTCGATCGACACACCGAGGTTGCCCGACAGTGTCGGAATCGCGACATTGGCGATCGACGAATCAAGCACGTTCATGAACGTGGCGAGCGCCACGGCAAATGTGCCGAGGGCGAACCGCGCGCCCGTCAGCGGAATCGGCGCACCGGAATTGCCGGGTGAGTTCATGTCACGTTCTCCTCTAATCTTTAAAGCGCCTTCGGCGCGCAGTTATATCTGACAAGTCAGATAAAGATTGATAAAAAAGGCCGATTGAATAATCAGCCTCGTTCGCGCATACCACATGCTGGATGTCAGGACCGAACTATATTTGACTTTGCAGATAGTTGCCAACGAATTTCCATGCTTTAGGCCGTGGCTCGCGTGAAAACAGTGTTGCACTGCTGGCAACTATCAGCGCGGCGTTTTGCCATGTCGCCCCGCGCCTGTGACGGTCAACTGCCCTCAACCGTCTGCGCTCTCGTCAGCCGCATCCGCGGCGGCACGCCGACGTGTCCTGGGTGGCGTTCGTACGTGGTCGTACGTGGCCATCAACTGGAACCTCGTTGAACGAGGAGCAACTAGGAGTGGAATTCGCGGTGAAGCCGCAATGACAGGGTAGGAGAGTGGCGGAAACGTCGGCGCCGTCGCGCGGGGGCGAGGCAGGGAAGCATGGCCTTGGTGCCATGAACAGGAGCGAGGTGGGCCGACGTGCGTTTGGAGCTTTTCACATAGCCGGAAAGCTCGCCCAAGACCTATGCGGACGACGCTGCGAAAGCGAACGCGTCTTCAGTCGCCGATAAACTTGCGAAGCAGCCGATCGAACTCAGCGAACTCGGCCTTCGAAAAATTGCGCAGGCGTGCATTCAGCACATGTGGTGCGACTTCCCGCATTCGCTCGGCGACTTTCTGCCCGGCGGCCGTCAACGTTAAATTGACCACCCGGCGGTCGCCCGGGTCACGCGAGCGCTGCAGCAGCCCGTTCGACTCGAGCTTATCCAGCATTCGCGTCATCAGGCCCGTGTCGATTCCCAGCATTTTGGACAACTCGAAAGGCGTATTCGCGATGCCTTGCTTCATCGAAAGCAGAATGCCCATTTGCGGGCCCGTGATCTCCAGATCCTTGAGCGCCGCGTCCATTTCGGCGGACAACAGATTTCTTGCCTTGACGAGTTTCAGGCCAATGCTGTTCGTGATTATGAAGTTGCGGGGCGTGTAGTGATTCATCGTGACGTCCTCCAGATCGCACCCGACAATATCTGCGTTGTCAGATATTGTCAATAGACGGGGACGTAGCGGATGTCGCACACAAGCTCGGCAAACCAACGGGCATGGAAGCGCGACCCCTGAACGCATAAGCCCGCTCGCAACTGCGGGCGGGCGCGTTGACGACCGGCCAGACGACCGGCCGCGACGACTCGCGCGCGCTTAGCTACTCATTCAAAGTGCATGCGCGACTCACACGCGCGAAGCGCGGGTTCGCACGTACTCGCTTGGCCCATGCGTTGCTGCTAACGCGGACAATCCCTACAGTCATGCTCGATTTCTCTCGGGTGCCGGAAGTCGCTCGGCCATCGTCAGTGACATCCTACGACAGTCGAGCGAAGCTCAATATGTCCTGATTGAGGCGATCCTTATGCGTGTAGTAGAGAGCATGATAGGCGCCGTCGTAGACGACAAATTTCGCACTCGGAATTAGCGAGGCGGACTTTTTGCCTGAAAGCTCGATTGGCACAACAGGGTCTGCGCCCCCGTGAATGACCAACGTAGGGATGTCGAACTTTGCCAGGTCTGGACGCAGGTCGGTTTCCGAAAAGGAGGCAATGCAGTCATGGGTCGCCTTGATGCTTGCTTTAATTGCCATATCGAATGTCCAGTCCAGCATCGCCTGCGTGACCGCGGATGGGTCACGATCGGCCCCGGTAAAAGCGCGGCCGAAATTAATCAGAAATTCGGCGCGATCTTTAACTACGCCGGCCCGCAGCCCATCGAAGACGTCTCGGGGCACCCCCGCCGGATTATCGGCCCGCGTCACTAGCAAAGGGGTGGTCGCGCTGAGCAGAACGACCTTGGCGATACGCTTCGATCCACGAGTACCGATGTATCGAGCAACTTCTCCACCGCCCATCGAGTAGCCGACCAGGATGGCGTCGGTGAGGTCGAGTTGCTTGATCAGCTCGTCCAGATCATTGGTAAGAGTATCGTAGTCGTAGCCCGACCACGGCTGACTGGAACGTCCGAAACCTCGACGATCATAGGCGATCACCCGGAATCCATTGTTGGCGAGAAAAAGCGCCTGGTATTCCCACATGTCGGCGCTCACAAGCCACCCGCTGACCAGGATGATTGGCTGACCGGTACCCCAGTCGTTGTAAAAAATCTCCGTACCGTCAGGTGTAGTGATCCGGCTCATCTGCGAGTTCCTTATGATGATAGATGGACATTGTCGTCACGTCGCTGCTGTCGGCGTATCGGTTCAGGAGGAGCGTCGCGCCACGCTTCCAGCCACTGGGCCAATGATAGTTTTGGTAGCAGCTTCAGGTTCTGAAATGTTCTTAAGGGCTCTAGCGCATTGCGAGCGAGCCAGGCGCTAGCTGCCTGTCCCTCCTTGCTTCGCCACACCTCTTTCAAAGGGTTGCAGTGCCGGGCGTTTGTGTTAGTTGGCGGCTGACGCCTTGCCGGACGCAATTTCGCAACAAGCCCTTTCGAGCAAACTGGGTGTTAGTCCGCGCGGAGGGATGCGACCTCGTCGAGGTGAGCTACAACGAACGCATCGGTGTTCAATAGACGCACGAGGCGATCGCGAGGCTATTGCCCGCATCGAGCCGCAACTCGGCTCGATCAACTTGTCGTCAGGATAATTTTCCCCGCGTTCGCCGCCGATTCCATGCGTCGATGTGAGTCGGCCGCGCGCCAGAGGAAACGTACTGTCGACAACGGGCTCCCGGAGGTGTCGGTCGACCTCCTGCTGTCCCAACGCATGCCGAATCTGCTTGAAGAGCAACTAGATATCGGTATTGTGATTACGCGAACGCTACCCGACTCGGCCTACGTCAGTCAGAACATAGGCACCAGCCATTGCGTCCTCGCAGCATCACTCAAGTATCTGGCAGCGCATCCGGCGCCGGCGTGCCCGGAAGACCTTATCGACGATCAGTGCGTCCTGCCCGCCACAGTCGGTTATGCGCCCGACGAGTGGCATCTCCAGAGCGCTGCTGGCGAGGCTATTTTTCGCCCAGCCGGCCCACATTTGAGCGTCAACGATATGGGCTCGATGTCACAAGCCCTTCGGGATGGCGCGGGCATCGGCATCCTTGCGGGGTTCTCAGCGATAGATGACCTGCGCAGCGGCGCGCTCGTTCGCGTACTGCCCGGGTATCACACACAGGTGCGCAACGTCTATGTGGTTTATCCATCTCGACAGCTCGTCGACGCGAAAATCAAACGGTTCGTCGTGATGTTGAAGACCCACGTGGGGGACCATCTGGACGCTTACACGAGAGAACTCGACCTCGCTCCGGCCACAATTGCCCCGCCGGATCGCTAGTTTCAGATGAAGGGGAAGGGAGTCTGCGCGAAGGCCACTCAGTCGCTGTATGTGGCAAGCGCCCATTCAACGGTAGCAGACGAACTGCGCGCCATACGGCGCAAAACGGCCCTTCCAGTGGACGCGCTCGGAATCATTGCCCGGCGGAGTCTCGCGCATCAAAACGTAGCCGAGGCCACTAACTGTCTTGATCACGTCGCTGCCGAGCCTGGTGTGAAGGAGATGAATGAGCACTTCCACTGCGTTGCTCTCGATCTCCTGACCGCGACCGTTGATGGCTCGCGGTTTTCCATACGCGAAGCGCTTCAGCGTGTCGCCGAGCCTTCTTCCAAACCCGATTTCATCGAACTCGCGCGAGAGAGAACGAAGTCGAGGCGGCTCGTCTCCCGATTACCCAAAGTGAGTTGCCGCAACGCATTCAAAGCGGCCTGCGGAATCTTTTCGAGCGCCGCTTTGCGCACAATCAGAGTCGCATCGTCGGTGCCCCCAAGAAGTCCCTTGGGGTCTTTCAATTCACGAATGCTGTACTGTTCGTGCAAATATTGCGGGCTCCACAATGGGACGACGACCCAACGCCGCTCTTTGACGGCGGATTCAAAGGCGCGCGTGCAATCGTCGAGCGTGCCGTTCTCGAAGTAATAGCCGGCCTCCCGCAAACCGTACTGAATGATCATTTCCCGAGAAAATCGACTGATCCCGGCCCCGGGGTTGATGCCCTGAATGAGTTTCGTCATTTTCCCGGCCACGTCCGGCCTCTTCAGGTCGGCCACACTGCTCACCGCACTCTCCGGCACATAGTCGGGCACGCCCCACAAGGCGTACGGACGATAAAGCACGGTGATCTTGTCTACCTCATGCTCGAACGGCGCCAGATAGATACTGTGGCTGCTCGGTAGCCAGGCACTGCTGAGCATATCGGCCTTGCCGTTGCGCAGTGTTTCAAAGGCCTGCTCGTGCGCAGCGAAGACCTCATCGACCGCAACACCATACTCATGCAACAGGCTTCGAACCACGCCGGATGCAGCGCGATGAAACGAGAGATCGATAGTGACCAGTGTGATGCGGGGATGGGCTGAAGCAGCTCCGGTCATGATCACTCTCTCTTTCAGATGAAGGTGAAGATCTGTTCGCGCGGCAAACGCGACTTGGGCAGATCCGCGTTGAAGTCTTCGCTACTGCGGTGTCCCAGCGCGACAAGCACCACGCTCGTCAGCCCTCTTTCGCGCAAGCCGAGACTCGCATCGAGCGCCCGGCTGTCGAACCCTTCCATTGGTGTCGCATCGACGCCGAGTATCGCCGCCCCGAGAAGCAGCCCTCCCAGTGCGAGATAAACCTGCTTCTCCATCCACTGCGAGGTGTCGCGCAACTCGTACTTGTGCATGTCCACGTATGAGCGGCGGCTCTTGTCCTGACCTGCCTGCATTTGCGGTGTCCTGAAACGACCGTCCGCGGCTTCACGCTCAAGAACGCTTTGTAGATGGCGCTCATCCATTGACTCGCGCATGCACATTGCGATGACGTGCGATGCGTTGAGCACTTTCGGTTCGTTGTACGCGTACGCGTTAGTGGTCGACTGAGCGATGCGGGCGCGACCTTCAGGCGTCGATGCAACGACGAAATGCCAGGGTTGCGAATTGACCGACGAGGGCGATTGGTGCAGGACGGTGAGCAACGTTTCAATCTGCTCAGCGGGTACCGGCGTACCTGCTTCGAAGGCTTTCACGGTGTGGCGAAGGCGAACTGCGTCAGCGAGATTCATGATTGACTCCAAGGATGGATAGGTGAATGTGTCAGAACGTTGGTGCGGGGCCGGCGCCAATGCGCACGCGGAAGAGGGCGTACGGCTTCTTGCGCTCGTCCTTGCCGCCGTGAAAGACGGGTTGGCGATGAAGCTGATTCGCCGTGAAGTACAGGTATCCGTCGGTGCCGACCGACAGCGTGTCGGGCCACAGCACGCGCGGGTCGTGCACAATGGTCTGCCACTCGCCGCCAGGTTCGAGCTTGCGGATGGAGTCGTGCTCGTAGTCGCCTGCATAGACGGTGCCGTTTGCATCGCTTTCGAGGCCGTCAGAAGCACCTTTCTCGCCGAGGTCTTTTACAGCGGCCGAGAGTTGTGCTTCGCTGATCGACGGGTCGCGCAGCATTGCGGTGGGCACCGAATACAAGTGCCGGCTGGAAAGCGGGCAGTAGTAGAGCGTCTTGCCGTCCGGCGAAAGCGCGATGCCGTCCGAGGCAACGGTGAACGGCGCGCTCTTGCCGTTGGCGTCCCGCACTTTGAGGGTTTCGCCTTCCACTACAGGCACGAAGCCCGGGTCGGCGGAGGTCGAAACGTCACCGGTAAGGCGTCGCAATGCCTTGCCGGAATCGAGATCGATCACGATCAATCCACCGGTGCCGCTCAACGACGAGTCGGTCACATACGCGACGCCCGCTTTGCCCACGCGAAAGTCGAACCGCACGTCATTCACGTAGGATCGTTCGCGCATGACACTGGCCGGAAAAACCAGCGTCTTCACCACGCTATTCGTCGCGAGGTCTATGGCGACCAGCTTTGCGCCTCCTGCTACAGGATTCGAGAAGTTGGGCGCGGCCGTATCAAGCACCCATAGCCGTCCGCGACCGTCTGCAACCACGCTTTGAACGCTCAGAAAGTGCGTGGCTGCATGCGAAGCGTCGGCGCGATTGATCTCCGTATTCGGATACGCGACCACCTTGCCGTCGCGCAACTCGGCAACGGTGGCCTGCACGTCGTCGCCCCAGCGCGGAAAGTTGACGAAGATCCGGCCGGTCTCAGTGACGCTCACGCCGGTTGGCATTGGACCCGTGAATGTGGCGACTGTTTCAATGGAACCGATGGTACGTTCCGTGGCCTGGTTCGAGGACGGCCGATCCGACGACGCCTGAGCGAGCGCGGGATGCGTGACCACGCCGGCGAAGCTCAGCGCCGCTGCAAATGCAATCGCTGCGCGGCGTATCAGGTGGCTGTTCGTGCTTTCTTGATGGATGGAATGCATGGATATTCTCCGTTTGTAGTGATGTTGCAAGTGACCTAAGCGAGAAGTCCGGACAAACTAGAAGCCTTCCAGCACGATCTTTCCGCGAGCACGTCCGCTTTCGATGAGCGCATGAGCGCGGCGCAGATTTGTTGCATTGATGGCTCCGAAGTGCTCGGCCATGGTGGTGCGCAGCGTGCCATCGTCGATGAGTGCTGACACGCGGTTGAGAATTTCGTGTTGCCTGATCATGTCGGTGGTTTCGAACAACGACCGTGTGAACATCAACTCCCAATGCAGCGAAATGGACTTGCGCTTGAGCGGGACCGCATCGAGCGTGTCGGGGTCGTCGACGACGCCGAGCCGGCCTTGGGGCGCGAGTGCCTCGACGAGCTGCGGATAGTGAAGATCCGTCTGAGTCAGGCTCGCGACGTAACACACCTGCGGCGAGCCGATACGGCAAAGGCCTTCCAGCAACGGTTGCGAGTGGTCGATTACATCGTGCGCGCCAAGTGCTTCGACCCATTCACGCGTTTCGGGCCGGGAAGCGGTACCAATCACGCGCAGTTTGGTAAGACGACGTGAAAGTTGTGTGAGCATCGAGCCCACACCGCCGGCAGCGCCGACGATCAGAAGCGTGTCCCCCGAGCCTGCGTTCTCGGCCACGCCGAGCCGGTCGAAGAGCAGTTCCCACGCGGTCAGCGACGTCAACGGAAGCGCCGCGGCTTGCGCATCCGAAAGCGTGGCAGGCTTGCGGCCGGCAATGCGCTCGTCCACGAGCGCGTATTGCGCATACGCGCCGGGGCGGGCAATGCTTCCCGCGTAGAAGACCTTGTCGCCTCGCGCGAACATCGACACCTTGTCGCCAACGGCCTCGACGGTTCCTACGGCGTCCCAGCCGAGCACGCGCGGAGTTTCGGTCGGCGAGCCCATGCGGACTTTCGTGTCCACTGGATTGACGGCAATCGCGTCGATTTTCACCAGCAGGTCGTGCGATGCGGGTTCAGGCGTGGGCAGGTCGAAATCGACGAGCGAATCGGGATGGTCGGCGGGAAGGCCATGCTGCGTATAGACCACTGCTTTCATGCGCATGCTCCAGGTACGTGATAAAGGATCTCAGCGATTGCCAAGCTCATGTGCCGCTGTTGTGTGGCTGAATTCTGGCGCGACCGCATAGGTGCGAAAAAGCAGTTAAATTAGGCAGGACTTTCACTCCTGGAATGAAAATGGTCCGTCTGGAAGACCTTCAACTGTTTGTGAGGACCGCGGCGCTCGGCAGCTTTTCAAATGCGGCGAGAGAGGCAGACCTTCTCCCTGGCCAGGTCAGCGCGGCGATCTTGCGGCTCGAGCGCGAGCTCGACGTCCGTCTCTTTGCGCGCTCCACCCGCAGTCTCAAACTCACTGCGGAAGGGGAGCAGTACCTTCCCTACGCGCAAGAAGTCCTCTCCATGCTTCATGAAGGCCGCGAACGTCTGCATGGAGAAAGACATGCGCTACAAGGCACGTTGCGTATCGCGGCGCCATCCGACCTCGGCCGCAATAACCTGCTGCAATGGCTGGGGGCATTTCGCGATCTGCATCCGAAGCTGACCTTGCGGCTGTCACTATCGGATCATGTGACCGACGTCTTTCGCGATCCGGTGGATCTGGCAATCCGGTATGGTTCCGTGGAACAGGCGAGCTACGTTGCGCTTGCCCTTGCCGTGAACAATCGAAGGGTGTTGGTGGCTTCGCCGGAGTACCTCAAGCGACGCGGCGCGCCGGCTTCGCTCGATGAACTCGTATTACACGATTGCCTGCCCTACGTGCTGGGTGGGCGGGTGTATGACCGCTGGTCGTTTCCGGCCAATGGCGTGCGGAGGCAGGTTACGGTAAAAGGCACGCTGCTTTGCGACGACGCGGAAATTGCAAGGCGATGGGCGGTGGAAGGTCGGGGCATCGCTTATAAATCATGGCTCGACGTTCACGACGATGTGATAGCCGGCCGATTGCAAGTTCTATTGCCCGACCAACCGGGGGAAACGGCGCCGCTGAACCTCGTGTGTCCTCACCGCCGCCAGTTCTCGCCAGCGGTGAGATATCTTCATGCTCATCTCAGCGAACGGGTGCTGCCAATGAGCGCAGCCATGCTCGAGTACGCGAGCGCGCGCGTGGAGTGACGACAAAGCGTTACAGCACAGCCCAAAGGCCGGTTCCCGTGGCACGCTCTCAATTCTTCGGCACCTTGTCGATGCCCGCGCCCGGATTGCTCGCGTTGACCAGGTCGGGCGATTTCACCGCGCGCAATGTCTCGCGTTGCGCTTCGGTATCGATGCGACGCGTGCGCTCGAACGGTTCGAGCTTCACAGGGGCGCCGGTCTCGAGCGCCTCGACGATGCCTTCCAGCACGCGCACATCGGCGTAACCTTCTTCGACGTCGGGCTCCGGTTGCCGGTCGTTCAGGATGCAGTCGGAGAAGTACTTCATCTCGCCGCCGAAGTGATCGGTGTTCCTGAACGAATGCGATTCTTCGTCCTGGCCGATGGTCATCTGCTGCGTCGGCTTGCCGTACGTATAGCAGGGCTGCATGGCGATACTGCCTTTCGTGCCGACCGCGAAAAACGAATCCAGGTTGTTGAGCGCATACGACAGCACGAACTGCGCGAGCCGGTCGCCGGGGAAGCGGAGCGTGACCGACACGGTATCGTCGAAGTCGCCAAGGCCGGTGCCCGGTGTGCGGACGCCGACGGCCGAGACCACCTCGGTCGGCTCCGCTTCGAACACGTAGCGCGCGGCATTGACCGGATAGGGACCCATATCGAAGATCGGCCCGGCGGCAATGCCGCTTTTCGCGCGATGGTTGTCCGGGTCGACCTTTTGCACGAACGTTGACGAGAACACTCGCACATCGCCCAGGTCTCCAGAACGAATGCGCTCGATCGTGGCAAGCGTGCCCGGCTCGAAGTGCAGACGGTAAGCGACCATGAGCTTTGCCCTCGATGCCTTGACCGCTTCGCGAATCGCGTTGCACTGCTGCGTGGATATCTCCAGCGGCTTTTCAACCAGCACGTGCACACCGGCCGCGAGCGCGGGAATCGCGAACTCGGCATGGCGCCAGTTGGGCGTGGCGAGATAGATCGCATCGACCTTGCCGGACTGCAGCATCTGGTCGAATTGCTCGTAGCTGTAGGTATCGGCAACACCGTATTGCTTGCCGACTTCGCGTGCCTTCTCCGGGTCGCCCGTGACCAGTGCGGTAATTTCGGAGTTATCGGTATGCCTGACGCCCGGCATCATGGCTTCCTGCGAGATGTCGCCAACGCCCACAATCGCATAACGTACTTTCTTGCCGCTGCCGCGCCCAATTGCTGAAAGAATGCTCATGACGTAATCCTCGTGAATGGTGATTGCGCCAGCCACTGAGCGCCGGCGCATGGCTTCACGATTCGTCTGCGCAATCTTTATTCCAGACGGTTCAACGATGCGGCCCTACGCTTACTGGTTCACGCACTGGTAGCTCGCGGCCGCGTTCACATCGCCGCCCATGTACTTCGGCCACGACGGATAACGGCATAGTGGTCGTGTTCTCCCAAGCGTCGCCGCGTTGAGGTCGCTCATCGCCAACGTCTCCGGGGTCTTGCCGCTTTCCACCCATTGGTCGAGCGCGGACAACGAATCGATGGCCGGATGGAACGGCCCGGTGCCGTGACCCACGCCCGGCATCAGATAAAACCGCACGAAACCGTCCACCCTGTTTTGCCCGAAGCGCTGCACGAGGCCGTTGTAGTAATCGGTGCTGGAATCCGTGCTCACGATCTCATCTGCGAGTCCGTGCGTCATGATGAGCTTGCCGCCCTTCGCGACATAGGCGCTCAGGTCCGTGCTGGTCGCATCGGTTAGCGCGGACACCGCCTGCACACGCGACTCATAAGCCGCAGGATTGAACGGATCGAACGTCAACGAATTGAAGGTCGGCACGCGCGTGACGAAATACTTGACCCATTGGTCGCCGGTCACCCATTGATTCGCGTCCTTCTTTCCCGCCGGATTTGCAGGCACTTTCGACTCGCCGAGGTCACGCGTCGTGTAAGGTCCCGCGAATACCGAGCCCGCAAGAATGTTGTAGGCCGCATACCGGGTCACGCCGTTGGCGAGCGGATACAACAGCTGCAATGGCGCTGCGATGGTCTGCACGGTCGCGATCTGCGCATCGGAGAGGCACGTATCGCCTGTGTCCGCGCCGTTCGCGCAGCGCACGGAGGCCAGCACCGTCGGCGATTGCGCCTTGCACGCGGCCACGTTCGAGATGATGCCGTCGGCGACACCGTCGAGCGCATCGCACGTACTCATCACAGCGTTTTGCAGCAGGACGGTCTTGGCGACGTCGAGCCAGCCCGCTCCGTTGTTCAGATACAGCGCACGCCCGAGCACCACGTTGCTGAGCCGCAGCCCCGTATAGTTGAGCGCCGGACGATTGGCCACAATACCGTCGTAGTCCGAGGGCCAGCGTTGCGCTTCGCTCAAGCCGTCGCGGCCGCCTGTCGAACTGCCGAAGAAATACACCTTGTCGGGCGCGCTCGAATAGCGCTTCCTGATCAGCGCCATCGCGACGTCATGCGTTTTCTTCAGGCTCAGGCCGCCGTAGTTTGCGAGCGCTTCATCGTTGGCGGCGAACTTGCCGTCGGTGATGCTCGAGCTCTGGTGCCCGGAATCGTCGCCGAAGGTCGCATAACCGTTGGCAAGCGGCGTCGCCGAACCGGCCGGCGCCATGTCGAGCGATTCGACGCCGGTAATCAGCGTGCCGTCGAAGCCTCCTCCTCCGTAGTGCAGCGCCTTGCGATTCCAGTTGGTCGGCAGATTGACCTGGAAGTTGATCGACGGTGCGGCCGGATCGACGGGTGCAATCGCACCGTTGACCTTGCAATACTCACCGCTCGTCTCAGTCAGTGTCGCGCTGGTAATCGTCGCGCCGCTGGTCGGCTCGCCGATCGACGATGCCGGGAGCGACAGTCCATTCAGCGACGCGCATTGCGTGGCTGCCGTGGGCGCAGGCGTCGAACTCGTCGAACTCGTCGAACTGCCGCCGCCCGAGGTATTACCGCCGCATGCGCTGATGCAAAAGCTGAGGGCGAGCGCCCACCACAACGGTCTGTTGTTCAATGTCGTCTCCTGTTTGAATTGACTGCTATTCGAGTGCGCCGCCTTGCTGAACGACGCCAGTTTCGACAAGCCGCGCGGCTGTGCCGAACAATGCGCATACGCCCGGCTGCGATACGAACATCGCGTCGCCGCTATGCCCCGCGCCCTGTACTTCATGCAACTCGTGCCGCAACTGCGGACGCCGTGCCTTCAAATACGCGTAGTAGGCGCGGCCACGCGCGAGCCGATGCGGACCTTGCAGCATCGCTTCGCATGAACGGTCGAGCGCCGGATGCGCCGGATCGTTGTCATGGGTGCCGAGCAGATAGGTCACGTTGTGATCCATATACCGACGCTCGAGCAATCGCGGATCGCATTCATCCGCATAGCGAGGCAGCCGTTGTGTGCCGTATTTCCAGTCATTAAAGCCGGCGCAAGCAACACTATGTTTCTGCGGACGCCACGCGTCGAAATACACATACGATGAAGGATTCGCGATTACATAACGCACGTGCACGTTGCGAACGGCGCATCGCGCTGCCGCGTCGCTGAGTATCGCGTGACGATGAGCGACCTGCGCGCCGCCCGAATGCCCTGCTATCACAATCTCGCGCATCTTTGGAAAGCGGCCGTTGTGCACGTTCTGCGCGTAGTGGTCGATCAGCGCGTCGAGCACATCGAACGAACTGAGCGGCGCCGGGCCCATTGCGTCGAGCCCGCCCATCCACGAAGTCCATTCCCAATGGAGCATCTCGCCCCCCAAACTGTGATGCTCCACATCGGCCGTCGCGAGAAACTGCGGCACGGCGAGGATCACGCTGTTCGCATCGACGGTGGACGAGGCGAGCGCACGCTGTGTCGAAAGAAGATAGGCGTCGGCGTCGCGCAGCCTGCCGTGCAGCATCACCACGACTTGTGTCGCTTCGGCGCGATCTGTGCTGCCCCCCGTGAAAAGCGGCACTTCAGCTTCGCCGCGTGGCGTCGACACGATCAGCCGTTCATCCGCGATGACCTTGACAGGCACTTCGTTGCGCGGGCGCACTTCATTATTCATGACAGCACTCATAGCGACACTCAGGCTCCGTCGCCCGGCCACCGGTCAGGCTCGCGGCGCAAACGCCGCCCCGAAGCCGTCATGCCGACCAGCAGCAACGAGACGATGCCCGCAAAGATCAGATACCACGCGGGCACGATGCGCGAGCCGGTAACGTCGATCAACGTCGACACAGTGAGCGGCGCAAGACCGCCGAATAGCGTGACCGCGAGGTTGTACGAGAGCGCAACGCCCGTCGAACGCGTAGCCGTGGGGAACAACTGGGTAAGCATGCCGGGATGCGCGCCGGACATGAAACTGAGCACGACAGTCGCAATCATTTGCGCGGCGAACACACGTTCAGGCGTCGGCGCGGCGAGCACCCATGCGAAGAGCGGCCACGCGGCGAGCACCCATACGATGGTGACGGGAAAGAACAGCCGGTAGGCACCGAAGCGGTCGGCGAGACGCCCGGCTAGCGGATAACCGACAATGCCGATCAAGCCTGAAATGGCCGTGCCAAATAGCGCATTCTTCAGCGGCAGATGCAACTGACGCTCGACATAGAGCGGCATATACGAGTGCCACAAATAATTCGTTGCGGCCCCAACGATAATCACGCCCATTGCACACAGCGCCGCATCGCCGTGCTCGCGAGCGAAGGTGCGCAGCGACTGGCGCGGTGCATGCCCGAGGCGCTCGCGCAATTGCACGAATTCCGGCGACTCCCCGACTTTGTGCCGGATGTAGAAGCCCACCGGTCCCACCAGCGCCCCCAGCAGAAACGGCACGCGCCAACCCCACGCCACGAGCGATGCGTGCGAAAGCTGTGTAGTCAGCACGAACAAGCACAGCGACGACAACAGCAACGCCACAGCCTGCGACGTCATCTGGAAGCTGCCAAAAAACATCTTGCGTCCAGGCGGTGCGTATTCCGTCAGCATCGCGGCGGCAGTGGCGAACTCGCCGCCGACCGAGAGCCCTTGCAGTATGCGTGCGACTATCACGAGCAGGGGCGCAGCGATGCCAATGCTCGCGTAACCAGGCGTGAGGCCCATCATCAGCGTGCTTGCCGCCATCAGAAGAATCAGCAGCGAGAGAGTCTTGCGCCGCCCATAGCGATCCGCACATGCGCCGATCACGACGCCGCCGAGCGGCCTCACCACAAAGCCGACCGCAAAAGTGGCGAGCGTCAGCGTGATCGAAACGAAGCCGTTGCCGACCGGGAAAAACACCTGCGCGATAGTTTTGGCGAAATAGCCGTAGATAAGAAAGTCGAACCACTCGAGACCATTGCCGATGACCGACGCGAGCACCGCCCGGCGCATCTGCGAACGGCTAAGCGGCGCTGTGCCCAACGTGGGCATGCCGGCTTGCAAAACGGTTTGCATGTGTCTCCTTTGCCTGTCTTCTGCTTGTGTGTTGCTTGTCAGTGAAGACTACGTGCCAGGCTCGCCAATGTAAAATACATATGAGACACGGTTGCCATATTCAACACATATAGCGGGCGAAGCATGGAATTGAGACATCTGCGTTATTTCCTTGCGGTTGCCGAAGAAGGCCAGTTCACGCGCGCGGCCGCCCGGCTGCATATCCAGCAACCGCCGTTGTCCCAACAGATTCAGGAACTCGAACAGGAATTGGGCTTCGCGCTTTTCATGCGGCAACCGCGCGGCGTTACGTTGACCGCGCCCGGCGAAACCTTTGCCGCGCGCGCTCGCTCGGTGTTGCTTGAACTCGATAACGCCGTGGTTCATGCGCGCCGGGTGGCGCAAGGACAGATCGGCACGGTGCGCGTCGCGCTCACGAGTTCGGCGGCGTTTCACCCGCTCACGCCCACCGCTATCCGCAACTTTCGCGAAATGTATCCCGAGATCGCGATCGAAATGAATGAAGTGAATGCGGCCGAGATTATCGAAATGATGTTGAACGATCGCGCGGACGCAGCGATCCTCCGCAAACCGGTCGACACGCCCACCGACTTGCGTTTTGAACTGCTGGCCGAGGAGCGTATGTTGCTGGTGCTGCCTGTCGGGCATCGGTTGATCGGCAAGCGTGCTGTCCCCCTCAAACAGCTGGCGAACGAGTCCTTCATCTTCGTGCGCCGGCCCGGCGCGCCGGGCATGTATGCGGACTTTATTCGCGCGTGCGAAGCCAAAGGCTTCGAGCCGCACGTCGTGGAAGAAGTGCCGCGCATGGTGACGGCAATCAATCTCGTCGCGGCGGGCGGCGGCGTGTCGCTCGTTCCGGCTTCCATGCACCGTTACCATCAGGAAAGCGTGCGCTATTGCCGCGTGGCCGGGGACCATACATTCCGCGCGCCTTTGCATCTCGTCACTCGCCGCGAGTTGCAGAGCCCCGCCGCGTCGCACTTTCGCGAGACCTTGCTTGGGTTCGTCAGCCAGCACCCTTATCGCGAGTGATACCTTCGATCATCAGCAGTCGCGAAGGCAACGCGTCTGGCTGGCCAGGCTTGAACCAGTTCATCTCGGGAATTCGCGAGTCGGTCAGATAGATCGAACCGTCGGGTCCTTCGGCCAGCGTGTCCGGCCAGATGAGGCCGGGCTCGTGCAAGAGCGTGGCAAGTGTCTCGCCGTCCCAGACCTTGATTGCATGTTGCTCGACTGCGGTAATGAGCAGCCGCCCGTGACGGTCGAAATGCAACCCGTCCGCAGGGCCATGCTCGAGCACCTTTTCGATACGATTGCCGGCCTCGTCCGCAGAAAGCGATGCATCGTCGAGGACTTCAGTCGGCACGCGGTAGATCGTTTTTCCTTTCACCGCTTGCCAGTACAGGTAGCGTCCGTCGCGACTCAACGCGATGCCGTCGGCCGAGAATTCGACGCCGCGACCATCGGGCCGCCTGAGCGGAACCCCGCCTGCGTGAACAGTGACAGTCGCGTCCATCTGCGTGGAGGGATGACCGTTCAGCACGCGGCGCGCGTTCCCCGTCACGAGGTCGACCACGACAATCGCGCCTTGCGTCCCGGAGTCGGTGATGTAGCCGATCCGGCCGTTGGCGCTTATCCGAATGTCGTTGAGGTAACTGCCTTGAGGCGCGATGTCGAAGTCGAATGCAATGCACTGCGCAACGCGGTTGGTGGCCAGGTCGACGCGAACCAGCTTCGGCGCGGACGGCACGACGAACGACTGCGCGGGCGCGCCCGGATCGAGCACACACAGATTGCCCTGCGTGTCGCACAACATCGCCTGCACGCAGACCCAGTGCTGGGCCGCGTCCATCTGATCGCGCTTCGCGTTGCGCCAGCTGTTCCAGCGGTCGTCCGGATAAGGGCGGACATCGCCATCCGGTGTCAGTACGGCGACGGAGATGGGGGCGTCTTCCGTCCAGCGTGGGAAATTGACGAATACGCGTCCATCGGCT
This sequence comes from Burkholderia sp. WSM2232, assembly GCF_000472545.1. Lineage (GTDB taxonomy): Bacteria > Pseudomonadota > Gammaproteobacteria > Burkholderiales > Burkholderiaceae > Paraburkholderia. Next base: position 94,050 of record NZ_AWZV01000004.1, read on the forward strand.
GCAACGGCGACGCCGGTCACCTGATGCGCGAACGAGGCAATCTCCCGCAGATGCACGCCGGTGCCCTCGCTACCGGCTGAAACAGGCGCGGCCGTCAGCGGCACGCTGTCCGCTGAGGCACGCTGCTCGACTTCCTTCATATCGGCCTCCAATGCGTGAACCGTGAGTGGCACCCGAGTCGATGCCGGCCGTTCAAGTCCAGCACACGCTGTTCCCGAGTTTCGGCACCAGGGAGTGCGTGCCGTTAATGCAGAGGCTCCGGGTTTGCACGTGTGGGCCGCGCGGCGCAACGGCCTCACGACAGTCAGCTAGGTGTAAGCGGCGCAAACCCAAAATCGGGCATGACACTGCCCCAGAACTGCGAGACGAAAAAAATCCGTATGGCCTGTAAGGGAAGCGGCGTTCGCGCGACTAACCCCGACTGCTTCAGCTTGTTGCCACGCAACGAGAGGGCGGACGCGCTCCCTGGCGCCGACCGGCCATGAAGCGACACAACCGGACCGCGTCGCGCGACGCAAGGGCTATGAGACATGGATATCGATTTCAAGTGCACGATGTGCGGCAAGTGTTGCCACGATCTGCGTTTGCCGTTGACGGCAAGCGAGGCGGTTGCCTGGCTGGAAGCCGGCAACGATGTGGAGATTCTCTGCGAGGCCTTGCCGTGGCCGGAAGAGCCGCCCGCCGACAATCTTCAGGCGGCGCAAAAGCGTCGCCGGTCGTTTGCCGCGATGAGCGGGTCGTTGCCGGCGAGAGTCGTGGTCATTTTCGCGGGCACGCATGCAGGCCCCTGCCCCCATCTTCAACCGGACATGCGCTGCGGCATATACGAGAAGAGGCCGCTGGTGTGCCGTATCTATCCGGCGGAGATTAATCCATTCATCGCGCTCGTGCCGGAGCACAAGATGTGTCCGCCTGAATCCTGGACGCCTGGATCGTCGCCGCTGCTGCGCGCCGGCAAGCTGGTCGATTCCGACATGCTCGCGCTGATCCAGCAATCACGCGATGCCGATGCGAATGACGTCCCCGTCAAGCAGCAGGTGTGTGCGTTGCTCGGTATCAACCATGCTGGGGTGTCGAACGAGGGTTTTGTCGCGCATTCGCCTGATCGCGTTGAGCTGCTGGCAGCGCTGCGTCAGGCGAGCAGCGAGCCTGCCGTGCCCGCGTTGTCGCTGACGTGGCGTTTCGTATCACAGCGTCGAAACACTGTGGATGTGCTCGAGTCGGTGGGCGCGCTTGGTACTCTCGTCGATGCGAACAGTACTTTCGGGTTCCAATATCTGGGGCTTTCGGCGGGCTCTGATTAAGGGCGGCCGCCGCGCAATATGCACGCGTCAAGCGGCCGGTGCCACGCTATCCTGTGAGCGACCCGGCCGCGTGTCTCGGCGTTGCCTGCGTGACACGTGGGGACCACGCTTGCACGCAAGCCCCGATGCGAGGGAGTCAGACTTCCCCAAAGCCACCGCCTCCCGGTGTTTCCACCACGAACACATCTCCTGCCTGCATTTCGACACTCGCATGTGACCTGGAGCGACGATCTGACCATCCGCGCGCTCGACGCGATTGCTGCGATGAGTTTGAAAGCGGACCTCTACAGCCCGACCCGTTTCGGCCGCTCGCTTCCCGCGGGTCCGACTGACTCGACTCAAAGCACTGCTGCGATCAATCATCCCAGCAAGCAAACCTCCCGCCATCTACTTTGCAGACGTCCGACGAGCGTTGCCTAGCCGTACTAATTGTTTCGCAGGCTTGACGGGTTTCCGGGTTTTCTTCGTAGCGTGTGCGACCGCACTTGGCACAACACCCTTCGGGCAACTCCCGCAATCGCCAAGCCGCTCGACGAGCCGTGCCTCGCATTCAGACATAGCGTACCCGCGCCGCTGCGAGATCATGAAGGTGAGAGGACGCATGTGCCACGCGCGCCGCTTGAGTTCGACGAGCGTGCCGTTCGCAAGGTCTTCGTCAACCATATGTCGCGGCATGTGGCCCCAGCACAAGCCGCCCTTGAGCAGGTCGTGCTTCGCGCCGAGGTCGTTGACCAGCCACTGGCGTTCGCTGACCACGCCCTGTTGTGTCTTCTGCGCATCGGGCTGATTGTCGGTGACGACGAGCTGGACGTGCCGACCGAATTCCTCTCGCGGAATCGCCCCCGTGATTGCGGCAAGCGGATGCGATGGCGCACAGACGGTCACCATTTGCGCGTCGCATAGATGCTCGCGTTCTATCGTGGCTGGGCTCAGTTCGGGCACGTCGGTAATCGTCGCCGCCAATGTGCACGTGCCTTCGAGAACCAGACGCTCGCCGCCCTGCATGGTCGTCATGCGCAGATTGATGGCAACCGTTGGAAAGTCCGCCTGCAGGGTACGCAGGCATTCAATCAGGTGCGCACGCGGGAAATACGTATCCACGGCAATTGAGACCTGTGGGACCCCGGCGTCAGCAATTGAAGCCGCGCGCATTTTCATTTCCTCGGTGCGTGAGATCACCCCGCGAGCGTCCGGCAGCAGGCTGCGGCCCGCGGCCGTAAGCGTCGCTTTGCGCGTGTTGCGCTCGAACAGCACCACGTCGAAAGCACTCTCGAGCGCGTTGATCGCGTGACTGATCGCCGACTGTGCGCGCCTCAGCTCACGTGCAGCACCGGAAAAGCTGCCCTGGTCACACACGGCGACAAAGGCCCGGAGTTGGTTGATGGTGACGTTATCGAGCATGGTTATCCAAAAACTAGATGGTATTTATAGATTTTTAGTCAATTGGCTTTATGGATCAAGAGTCCGAGAATCGGGTTTCTCGTTTTTGTTTCCAGGGATGCATGCACATGAACAGACTTGATGGAAGGACTGCGGTGATCACCGGCGGCGCTACCGGCATCGGCCGCGCCGCGGCAAAGCGCTTCATAGAGGAGGGCGCGTTCGTGTTTATCTTCGGGCGCCGGCAGGAAGCACTCGACGCCGCGGTGGCCGACCTCGGCCCCAATGCCCGCGCCGTCAAGGGCTCGGTCTCCGATCTCGCCGACCTCGACCGGCTCTACGCAGCGGTGAAGGCAGAGCGCGGGAGCCTCGACATCCTCTTTGCCAATGCCGGGGCGGGAAGCCAGCTTCCACTCGGCAGGATCACCGCGGGGCATATCGACGAAATCTTCGACACCAATGTGAAGGGTTCGATCTTCACGGTTCAGAAGGCGCTGCCACTGATGAGCCGGGGCGCTTCGATCATCCTGACCGGATCGAGTGCCGGCACCACGGGCGCGCCAGCCTTCAGCGCCTACAGCGCGAGTAAGGCGGCCGTGCGCAACCTCGCTCGGACGTGGGCCGAAGACCTGAAGGGCACCGGTATCCGGGTGAACGTGCTCTCGCCTGGACCGACCGCGACCGAACTCGCGAAGGAAGCGTTAGGCGAGGAAGGCATGAAGGTATTCGCGTCGCTCAATCCGCTTCAGCGCATGGCCGATCCGGCGGAGATCGGGGCAGTGGCCGCCTTTCTCGCGTCGTCGGACAGCAGCTTTATGACTGCCAGCGAGGTCGCCGTTGACGGTGGCCTGGCGCAACTCTGAAGGGAAGATCAAATGACGCAATCACTAAAAGGCAAAACGGCTCTCGTTGGGTGACGGGCCAAACAATCGAAGCGAACGGCGGTTACAAGCTGTGACCGCACCGCGAAACGAAGGAGAAAACATGAGCTACGCAATCATCGGCTTTGGCAAGATCGGCCAGGCACTGGCGAGGGCGTTCGCCCGCAAGGGCATTGAAGTAGCCATTGCGACCACGCGCGATCCGCGAAGCTTTGCGTCCGATGCGGCCGCGATCGGACCGACGGTTATTCCGAAAACCTTGGCGGAAGCCGTCAAGGCGGACATCATCTTTCTGGCAGTCCGTTTTGAGTCGCATCCGAACGTCGCACAAGCACTGTCCGACTGGAAGGGAAAGATCATCATCGACGCGATGAACACGCAGGCTCCGCTTGAGGAACTGGGCGGTCTTCCTTCCTCCGCGTTCGTCGCGAAGGCGTTCACAGGCGCGAGGCTGGTGAAAGGCTTCAATCATCTGGTCGCTGCCGTCCTCGATCAGGACCCGGCCGTACAAAGCGGCCGGAGAGTCGTATTCCTCGCGAGCGACGATGACGGCGCCGCAGCGGAGATCGGCGCGCTTGCGGAAAATCTCGGTTTCGCGCCAATCAAACTCGGCGGGCTTTCAGAAGGTGGATGGCTCGTCCATGCGCGCGGGAAAAGCTGGGGTCAACTGATCTTCAAGGATTTGATCAAGGTCGACTGATCACAACGGCTTGACGATATTTCACCGAGCCGCCATTAGAAATATGAGAGGTGCGGCGTAGGGGGGGCGGGACTCGCCGATAGCGCATGGCCCCGTGCATGATGCATTGCGGAGTCTTCACTGGCTCAGTCCCGCTGATTCCACTGCCCAGGGTTTCCACTGACGTGCGCCGTTTTGCCGTGCCGCCCGTCAAAACTAGTGCCGAGGGAGCACCGGCTGCTCCACATCACGGCGATTTGAAAACCTTAGATCTTTGTTCTTGCAAGATGTTTTCCCGTTGCCCGGCACACATACAGCTCACGCCGAGGGGAACAAAGTTCAAGATTGAATGAATCTGAGCTGCTCCCCGCATCCCTTCTTGAATTTGTCACCACCCGTCCATATAATTAGCACTCGCTGCACGAGAGTGCTAACAACTTCGCCGGTTGGCTCTGCCAGCCGGGTTTTCCAAGCGTTCTTCAGTCTCAATCAAGAGAGGAGTATGTATGAACCTTCGTCCTTTGCATGATCGCGTGATCGTCAAGCGTCTGGATCAAGAAACCAAGACCGCGTCGGGCATCGTGATCCCCGAAGCCGCAGCAGAAAAGCCGGATCAGGGCGAAATCCTGGCGGTCGGCCCGGGCAAGCGTGACGATAAGGGCGCAGCAATCGCCCTCGACGTGAAGGTTGGCGACCGCGTTCTGTTCGGCAAGTACGCAGGCCAGACCGTCAAGGTCGACGGCAATGAACTGCTGGTCATGCGCGAAGAAGACATCATGGCCGTGGTGCAGAAGTAAGCGCAAAGCCGCTACTTCCCCGGTTATATCTCAAGAATTCAAGGAGTTAGAAGATGGCAGCTAAAGACGTCGTATTCGGTGATTCCGCCCGTGCCAAGATGGTCGAAGGCGTGAACATCCTCGCGAACGCTGTGAAGGTCACGCTGGGTCCGAAGGGTCGCAACGTTGTCCTGGAACGCAGCTTCGGCGGCCCGACGGTCACCAAGGACGGTGTGTCGGTCGCAAAAGAGATCGAACTGAAAGACAAGCTCCAGAACATGGGCGCGCAAATGGTCAAGGAAGTGGCTTCCAAGACCAGCGACAACGCAGGTGACGGCACCACGACCGCAACGGTCCTGGCTCAGTCCATCGTGCGCGAAGGCATGAAGTACGTCGCATCGGGCATGAACCCGATGGACCTGAAGCGCGGTATCGACAAGGCTGTCGCGGCTGCAATCGAAGAACTGCGCAAGATCAGCAAGCCGTGCACGACCAACAAGGAAATCGCGCAGGTCGGCGCGATCTCGGCAAACAGCGACTCGTCGATCGGCGACCGCATTGCTGAAGCAATGGACAAGGTCGGCAAGGAAGGCGTGATCACCGTCGAAGACGGCAAGTCGCTGCAAGACGAGCTGGACGTTGTCGAAGGTATGCAATTCGACCGCGGCTACCTGTCGCCGTACTTCATCAACAACCCGGACAAGCAAGTTGCCGTGCTCGAGAACCCGTTCGTGCTGCTGCACGACAAGAAGGTCTCGAACATCCGCGATCTGCTGCCGGTTCTGGAACAGGTCGCCAAGGCTGGCCGTCCGCTCCTGATCATCGCAGAAGACGTCGAAGGCGAAGCTCTGGCAACGCTGGTTGTCAACAACATCCGCGGCATTCTGAAGACCGTTGCCGTGAAGGCTCCGGGCTTCGGCGATCGTCGTAAGGCAATGCTGGAAGACATCGCGATCCTGACCGGCGGCCAGGTCATCGCTGAAGAAACCGGCCTGACGCTCGAGAAGGCAACGCTGGCTGAACTGGGCCAGGCGAAGCGTATCGAAGTGGGCAAGGAAAACACCACGATCATCGACGGCGCAGGCGAAGCCGCCAACATCGAAGCTCGCGTCAAGCAAGTGCGCAAGCAGATCGAAGAAGCGACCTCGGACTACGACCGCGAAAAGCTGCAAGAGCGCGTTGCCAAGCTGGCAGGCGGCGTTGCAGTGATCAAGGTTGGCGCTGCCACCGAAGTCGAAATGAAGGAAAAGAAGGCGCGTGTCGAAGACGCACTGCACGCAACGCGCGCAGCTGTGGAAGAAGGCATCGTTGCTGGCGGCGGCGTCGCGCTGATCCGTGCACGTACGGCGATCGCCGGCCTGAAGGGCGCTAACGCCGATCAGGACGCAGGTATCAAGATCGTGCTGCGCGCAATGGAAGAGCCGCTGCGCCAGATCGTCACGAACGGCGGCGAAGAAGCCAGCGTCGTGGTGGCGGCAGTTGCTGCTGGTCAAGGCAACTACGGCTACAACGCAGCAACCGGCGAGTACGTCGACCTGGTTGACGCGGGTGTCGTGGACCCGACGAAGGTCACGCGCACGGCGCTGCAAAACGCAGCATCGGTTGCAGGCCTGCTGCTGACGACCGACGCCGCTGTTTGCGAACTGCCGAAGGAAGACGCACCGATGCCTGGCGGCATGCCCGGCGGCATGGGCGGCATGGGCATGGACATGTAATTGCGTGTCCGCTTCCCGGTTGGACTTCGAAAGAGGCTCAATCGGGAGCTCGTGGAAAGCGCATCGCGAGGTGCGCCTCCCCAAAATCCTTAAAGAAAAACCCGCAGCAATGCGGGTTTTTCTTTGGCTTCATGCTTTTGCAGGCCCCGGTTGCGCAGCTACCGGTTATGCCGTAACCGCGAGACAGTGTTCGCGCAGATACCCAAAGATGCCGGCCACGCTGTCGCTCGGCGTTAACGTGGCGGTGTCGATAACGAGCTCGGGATCCAGCGGCGTTTCATACGGCGCCGAAACGCCGGTGAACGCTGGGATTTCGCCGGCCAGCGCTTTCGCGTAGAGCCCCTTCGGGTCGCGGCGCGCGCAGGTTGCGACCGATGCCGACAGGTAGGTCTCGATAAAATTGCCGGCGCCGATAATGTCGCGCGCCATCGCGCGGTCAGCGTGCATCGGCGAAATCAGTGCCGTGATGACAATGAGGCCGGCGTCGTTCATCAACTGCGCGACATGCGCCACGCGACGGATGTTTTCGTGGCGGTCGTGCGGGTCGAAGCCGAGGTCGCTGCCGAGGCCGTGGCGCACGTTGTCGCCGTCGAGCACGTAGCAGGCATGCCCTTGCGCCACGAGTTGCCGCTCGAGTTCGAACGCAATGGTCGACTTGCCCGCGCCCGAAAGGCCCGTGAGCCAGATCGTAACCGGCTTCTGACGAAGAATCCGCGTTCTGTCTGCAAGCGTGATAGCGCCGCGAAAGCGTTGCACCGGGCCGCTGGGTCGTGTCATTCCTGTTCCTCGAACTTAAACGCAGTGCCAACCTTGGCGCCATACGCCGGCGTTGTGCAGCCGCTCCGCCGAGTGGGCCAGAGCGACATGAAAGCCGTCGGGCGTGCCCGGCGGCAAAGCGATCGAAAAGCCGGCGTTGGCACTGGGGTAGCCCGCGTTGGCTACGTCTGGCCGAGGCTCGCCGCTTGAGCCGCGCGCAATGACTTCGCTGCCGACGCGCACTTCAAGCAGCACCTTTTGTTCCGGACGGCTAAGGTTCACGGCCCAGCCGGAGACGACACCATCGCGCACCGAGTCGACAAACCCGTCGTACATGTCCGCAAGCGTTTGCGCGGCGGTCCGCGCGAACTGCAGGTATTCGTTGATCGGTGCAAGGTCGAAACGGCCGATCACGCCATGTACCTGGGCGAGAAAGGCTTCGTCGAATCCGAACACTACCGACTTATGCAGGTGCGGATTTTCAAGTTGATTGATCTCGGACTGGATCTTGTCGACCAGTTCAAGGGCTTTCGTGAATACGCTGCCTGACCGGTGGGTGTCGGTGCGGATTTCGCGCCTGACATACTCGAATAGCTCGTAATCGAGGCGATTGTCGTCAATGAATTTCTGTTTCGCGCTTTCGGCCAACGAGCCGTGTGCTTTCGACGAACCGCTCGTTACGTTCGTCTCGAAGTAAAACGGCAATTCCAATCCGGTGTTTGCGCAAAGTCGGAGTAAAAATTCGCTCATGTTTTCGCAAATGCCGACCGTGCTGAAATGATGCTGGAGATTGGCTTTGGCAATACTGAGGCTGAGTTCGTCCGGCGCCGAATGCCCGCTCAACATTTGCACGAATATATTCCTGCCGCCCAGAGACTCGCTCACCCACTCGTCGAGTGAAAGCGTGCCGCGACGCACGAGCGCCTCGGTGGGCGACACACTTGCGCCGCGTGCGACTTCACCATTTTTTCCATTCAGTGCATACCGGTAATGCGATATCTGGCGCGCAAGAGGATCGCGCAGAATGGTGCAATAGGCGAGGGGAGTCTTCAGACTTCTGTGTATGCCATACGATTGATGACCCCCGCCAATATGCGTTTCGAGTAATCTGTTGCGGCAGTTGTCCCAGCCTTCTCTATCCCACTCGAACACAACGAATTGATCTTTGCCTTTGTTGAGGTCGAAGAACGAGATTACGGTCGATCCCCCGCTCTTTGGCGGGTGGATGAAAAAGGTGGGCGCGGACATATAACCATGTAAAGAATTACGATCTGCAAGTTTAGCGCGCGCTCGCGCGGCTGTTGTAACGTTTGTTTACATGATTTAAAAGCGCTTACGCCGCGGGGAGGCGCGGGCGGCCAATTATGCCGCGGAGTGGGTGCGACCCCGGCGGCAAAAGCGCCGAGTTACAGGGAGTTCGCAGATGAATGGTCAGAACTGAGACAGCCGGCCCGCACGGCTGCAAGGCGCGCCGTCACAGACAACGCGCCACGACCCCGGAAACGCGCAATGTGCGGTAAGGTGAAAGCGCGTTAGTGCCGGGCTTCCCCGGGAGCCGCGTCCTGGCCGCTGGTCGGTGGCGTTTCGTCGTCGCTGCTGCGCGCCCAGAAGAACCGGTCCGGCATGTATGCACCCATACCCGGCCGGAACGCGCTGCGTACCGCCTGGTAAAGATATTCCTGCGCTTCGCGAACGGCCTCCGCCGGCTCCTGGCCATTGGCGAGCAGCGCCGCGATGGCCGAGCCGAGCGTGTCGGTTATCCCCATGAGGCGGTTGCTGCCGCGATCCCACATGTCCTGACGCAACTGGCCGTCTTCGCTGAAAAGCGTATTGACGAGCCGGTGCGTGCCGGTTTCCGTGGACAGAATGTATTCGCAACCATGCGACAGCAGATGCGAGATGGCGGCGTCGAGGCTTGGCGCTTCCGCGTCGCCGTCGGGCTGGGCAAGTGCGAGCAACGTGGTCGCATCGGCGACCAGCAAGGTGGTTTGTGGCGCAAGCAGATCGGCGATAGCTTCGCGCAGTTCGTCGGCGGCCAGCACGTGTTCGTCGTCGAGCGTGAAGTCGGGAGCCAGAATCAGCGGAATGTCGTCGTAATCGGCCACCACCTCGGCAATCGCGCTCACTACTTCGGCGCGCGTGCAGGCGCCGACTTTGAACGCCGCGATCGGCATGTCCTCGAGCAGCATGCGCGCCTGAGTCGCCACCACTTCCGGGTCGAGCCCGTTGACCTCGTCGCATGTTGCCGAATCGCGCACGGTGTAGCCGGTGAGCACGGAGACGCCATGACAGCCCATGCTGGCAAGGGTCATCAGGTCGGCTTGCAGGCCGGAGCCACCGGTGGGATCGGAAAGGCCGAAGGTGAGGACGATCGGAGGCGTGTCGCTGGGCATGAAGATATAAAAGGAGCAATGTTTTGGCGCACTGAGTGTGCAATCGGCTCAATTATGCGGCCTAAACCGGCGCGGGGGCGTTTTTTCGCATCGTGACGGTGCGCTCCGCCTTGCGCGGCCACGCTGTGGCGCGACGCCGCACCGGATGCGGCCGCTCCTCGCCCGGTCTTGCGGGCGCCCGTTGCCGGGCCGGACTGGGCGTTTGCCATTGCTAGGCATGGGGGCGGCAACACGGTACCATCATGGCTCCCGTTTCCCCGGACTTCACAACGCGACACAAGAATGGAATATCAAAGCTGGATGTGCCTGATTTGCGGCTGGATTTACGACGAAGAGGCCGGTTTGCCGGACGAAGGCATTGCGCCGGGCACGCGCTGGGAGGACGTTCCCATCAATTGGACATGCCCGGAGTGTGGCGCGCGCAAGGAAGACTTCGAGATGGTCCAGATCTGAAGCCGGTTGGCGGCCGGCGGCGCGCGGCCGGCTGTGGCATCGCGCCGGAACGTCGCCGTATCGGCGGTGTCGCAACCGTAAGCTGAGATTGCCCGGTCGTTGCGGCGCATTGGTCGCTCAGCGCCGGTCGTTCAGCATTCGTCAGTGCGGTCGCGTCATCCGCGCATCGGTTGTTGCGTGTTTGGCGTGGCGCATTTCTCATTGCGTGTTTGTCATCGTTCAGTGGCCGGTTCGCGCGTGAGGCGCTCAGTCTGCGCGCGGCGCCCAACGGCGGCCCGCCGACTTTCTGTCGCCCACTCATGACTCTTCGATCCGCAGCCCCAGTTTCCTTCGACGCCTTGCCTAACCCGCGCGGCGGCGCTGTCCGTCCCGCGGAACTTGCGCTGGCGGAGGCGCTGTTGGCCTTCGAGCAGCACACCGGCTGCACCACCGCGCTGGTGCGCGCCTCGCACGCACTGCGCAGCGCCGGCTGGTTGAGCGCCACGCGTTTCGCCGACGTGCTGGTGCGCCTCTCGCCGCTGGCCGCGGGCGATCCCGCCGAGGCCGAGAGCGTGCGGCCCGGTTTTGGGACGGCGCTGCGCGATTTCCGGGCGGCGCTCGAGCGTCACAATCTTCGCGAGCTGGCCTGCTCGCCCACGCTCTTCGACCATTACCGAGTGCTGTGCGCCGATCTGGGCGAGCAGACGGCGGCATCCCCCGTTGCGTTCGAAGATCTCGCGCTGACCGCGCGGCCCGTGCCGCCCGTGTCCTTTCATGTGCAGCCGGCCGAGCAACTGGCTCATTTGCGGGCGCGCTACGAAAGGGCGCTGCTGCCCGTGCTGCGCTCGCAACCCGACAGCGGCAGCATGGCGGCGCGCGCGGCCACCGAAGCCGCGCTGGACGAACTCGACGCGGTGTTCACGGAACTGGCCGGCCCTGATCCCTACGATTTCTGGCGTCTCGCGAAGGCGTGTGCGCGCGCGTTGCGAGTCAGCGGGCGCGCGGCGGGCGAGCCGGACGCGCGCCGCTTTTACGCGCGCTGCAATCTCGCGCTCGCCGAGCATGCGCGCGGCATCGAGCGCGCGCAGCGCTCGCTCGTGCGGGCCACGCTGGCGCTGCTGTGGCGCGACTATGCGCTGTTCGGCGCGGCCGCCGAAGACGCCGACCAGGTCGAGGTGCTGCACGACTACGGCTTGACGGTCGACTGGCACGTCGCGGGCACCCAGGCATCCGAAATGCTGTGGGAAGCAGGCGCGGTCGAAGCGCAGTCGTTCAGCGCCCGTACTTCGCTGACGCGCGAACTCGGCGTGCTGAGCGTCAATGCGCATGCCTACGAAGATTTTCTGCAGACGGCCGATGCGGCCATCGCCGCGCTCGCCGACCATGCGCGTGCCGCCGATCAGCCCGAGAAAGCCGATCCGGGCGAAGCGCTGCAAGCGGGCGACGCTGCGTACCGACTCGGGTCTGCGGCTTGCGCGCTCGGCCTCGGCCATGTCGCGTTGCTGGCCGATGCGCTCGGGCTCGCGTGGCGCCGCCGCGCGCATGCGGGCGTCTCGACGCCTGCGGTGCGCGCGCATGTGATTGTCGACGCTCCTGCGGCCAGTGCGCTGGAACAAGCCGCCGAGGCGTTGCGGGCGACGCTGCACAAGGTGGCGGCGGGCGTGGCGCCGCCGGCGAGCGGCGCAGCGCTGGCCGCGCTGACGCGGGCGATCGAGCAGGGCGGCGCGTGACGGGTGCATAGCTGGTGCTTGAACGTGGATCATTGCGGCTATGCGGTAGCTTCAAACGCGCGCCGCCGCGGGAACGAGCGGCATGGAAAAGGCGCCAGAGGAGGCGACTCGACGGCGACTCAGCGGCTCAGCGGCTCAGCGACGTGTAAGCAGTGTCTCAGCGGCCCGAGAAGATGCGAACCGGCGGCGTACAGGCAGCCGTGTACAGGCCCCGGCGTACAGGCAGCGACCCACAAGCAGCGACGAACAAGCGGTGACGCACAAGCAGCGAAGAACAAGCAGTGACGCAAAGTAGCAGCGTACAAGCAGCAGCGCACAAGGAGCGACGCACAAGCAGCAGCACACAAGGAGCGACGCACAAGCAGCACCACACAAGCAGCGACGAACAAGCTGCAGCGCACAAGCAGTGACGCAAAAGCGGCTTCGCCAAAGGCCGTAACGCACAATCAGCGCACCATCGAAGAGCGCCACTGACGCGAGCCCGCTAACCCTGCGCAGCGGGCTCGCCAAGCCGGGCGCCATAGAACCGGCGCGCGGCTGAACACGCGGCATGGCGAGGGCCGCGTGCGTGATAGAGTGCAATATGATTCGCCGTAGATGGCTCGCGGTGCGCTTTCATGATCCACGTCGCCGCTCCACGCTCAAAGCCCGCCATCCTGCATCGTCTTTGCTAAAATCCGAACTATGTCCAAGAGTACCGATCGCATCAATCTGACCAACCAGTTCCTGATCGCCATGCCTAACATGGCCGATCCGACGTTTTCCGGAACGGTGGTTTACCTTTGCGATCACAGTGAGCGCGGCGCGCTCGGCCTCGTGATCAACCGGCCGACCGACATCGACCTGCAAGCGCTCTTCAGTCGCATCGACCTCAAGCTCGAAATCGAGCCTCTTCTTCACGTTCCGGTGTACTTCGGCGGTCCGGTGCAAACCGAGCGCGGCTTCGTGCTGCACGATCCGAAAGACGGCAATACCTACACGTCGTCCATGTCCGTGCCGGGCGGCCTGGAAATGACCACCTCGAAAGACGTGCTCGAGGCGGTCGCAAGCGGCACCGGTCCTGAGCGCTTCCTGCTCACGCTCGGTCACGCCGGCTGGGGCGCGGGTCAGCTCGAAGAAGAGATATCCAAAAACGGCTGGCTGACGGTCGAGGCCGATCCGAAAATCGTCTTCGACGTGCCCGCCGAAGAGCGCTTCGAAGCTGCGCTCGCGCTGCTCGGTGTCTCGCTGTCCATGCTGTCGGGCGAGGCCGGGCACGCATGAGAGGCGCCGCATGAGCCTGGCGCGCGCACGTGAGGCGACGCTGCTTGCGTTCGACTACGGCGAGAAGCGCATTGGTGTGGCGGTCGGCAATTCGCTCACCAAAAGCGCGCGGCCGCTCGTCATCGTGCAGAATCGCAGCCGCGAATATCGCTTTGCGGAAGTCGGCAAGCTGATTGCCGAATGGAAGCCGGACGCGCTCGTCGTCGGCTTGCCCATGCATCCGGACGGCACGCCGCATGAAATGACGCAGCTCGCCAGGCGCTTTGGCAACCAGCTGAACGGCCGTTTCAATTTACCCGTGACATGGGTCGACGAGCGGTATTCGTCGGTCGAGGCAGAGGCGGGTCTGCGCGCCAACAAGGGCCGCGCGGATCGGCTCGACGCAGAAGCCGCCAGCATCATCCTTCAGCAATATCTTGACGGACTTTCCGACAACCATGAGTTCCATTGACGCCGAAGCGCTATATCGCGCGCTGCTCGATCAGATCCGCTCTGCCTATGGCGAGAAGCTCGGTGCGGTCGAGGGCGGCGCCGGCGCCGCGCTTGCCGGCATTTACAGCGGTGGCGCGTGGCTTGCCGAGCGGCTTGCGCGCGACCTGAATCTGGCGAGCTTCGGCGTCGTCAATGTCGCGCTGCATCGCGACGACTACGCGAAGAAGGGCCTGCACGCACAGGCAAGCCCGACCTCGCTGCCGTTTTCCGTCGACGGCCGGCGCATCGTGCTCGTCGACGATGTGCTGTACACCGGCCGCACGATTCGCGCAGCGCTCAATGAGCTGTACGACTATGGCCGCCCGGCGGCGGTTGAACTGGCGGTGCTCGCCGACCGCGGCGGACGCGAGTTGCCGGTGGCGGCGCGCTTCGTCGGCGGGGTGGTGGAGGTACCCGCGGACGCCACGCTCGTGCTCGCGCGCGACGAAAGCGCCGGCGCGGGCGAGACGCGGTTCACGTTTCACACCGAAGCACGCGTTGATTAAGTGCTACGGCTAATCGGGCAGCGAGGTTGCAGCTCTTGCGGCATCTAGCAGCGTGGCAAGTGCGGCGCGAAAACCAGGCAGGCGAGGCGATAAAAGCGCCGCGCCGCCCGCAGGGTCCCGCGCCAGCCACGCGAGCCGCGTCGCCTGAGTGACCAGCAGCAAAACACGAAACAACACACGCAACAAAACACGAAACGTAAGCCGGGCGACACCCGGCAGCCAGCGCCCAACGCGCACTTCGCATCGCAGCCACACGTTCAAGCCCGTATTTCAAGCAGGTACATCATGAACACCGCCACCCAGGCCCCGCAGGACTCCGCCGATAGCGCCACCGAGCGCTTCCGTTATGGTTTTCTGAAGGGCAACCCGCAGCTCACGAAAAACGGCGAGCTCAAACATCTGTTGTCGATCGAGGGTTTGCCGAAGGCAATCGTCAATCACATTCTGGACACCGCGAGCCAGTTCGTCAGCGTGACGGATCGCGAGGTGAAGAAGGTGCCGCTTCTGCGCGGCAAGTCGGTGTTCAATCTGTTCTTCGAAAACTCCACGCGCACGCGCACCACGTTCGAGATTGCGGCCACACGTTTGTCCGCGGATGTGCTGAATCTGAACATCAATGCATCGTCGACGAGCAAGGGCGAATCGCTGCTGGATACGATCAACAACCTGTCGGCCATGCACGCCGACATGTTCGTCGTGCGTCATGCGTCGAGCGGCGCGCCGTATTTGATCGCGCAGCACTGCGCGCCGCACGTGCATGTGATCAATGCCGGTGACGGCCGTCACGCGCACCCCACGCAGGGGCTGCTCGACATGTACACGATCCGCCACTACAAAAAGGACTTCACGAATCTGCGTGTGGCGATTGTCGGCGACATTCTGCATTCGCGGGTCGCGCGCTCGGACATTCATGCGCTCACCACGCTCGGCGTGCCCGAAGTGCGCGCCATCGGCCCGCGCACGCTGCTGCCGGGTGGCCTCGAACAGATGGGCGTGCGCGTGTTCCACAACCTGGACGAAGGGCTGAAAGACGTTGACGTGATCATCATGCTGCGTCTGCAGAACGAGCGCATGAGCGGCGCGCTGCTGCCCTCGGCACAGGAGTATTTCAAGAGCTGGGGCCTTACGGCCGAGCGGCTCGCGCTGGCGAAGCCGGACGCAATCGTGATGCACCCGGGCCCGATGAACCGCGGAGTCGAGATCGACTCGCAGGTCGCGGACGGTCCGCAGTCCGTGATCCTGAATCAGGTGACGTTCGGCATTGCGGTGCGCATGGCGGTGATGGGCATTGTCGCGGGCAATAACGATTGAGCAGCGACTGATCAGGGACGGATGCGTGGCCAGAGCCAGCCCGCCTCGCGCAAACCACCCGCACGAACCGCGCACACGCGGCGAACAACGCACAATCTGGCCAAACCGGCTGAAACAAAAAGGCAGCGCATGAAGATTCATATTCAAGGCGGCACGCTGATCGATCCGGCAGCAGGCACCGAACAGCAGCAGGACATTTTCATCGCGGCGGGCAAGATCGTCGCGCTCGGCAACGCGCCCGCTGATTTCGAGGCGACGCAAACCATCGACGCGCGCGGCTTGCACATCGCGCCCGGTCTCGTCGATCTGTCCGCGCGTCTGCGCGAGCCGGGCTACGAACACAAGGCCACGCTCGAATCCGAGATGGCCGCGGCGCTTGCAGGCGGCGTAACGAGCCTCGTGTGTCCGCCGGACACCGATCCGACGCTGGACGAACCCGGCCTCGTCGAGATGCTCAAATTCCGCGCGCGCAATCTGGATCAGGCGCACGTGTACCCGCTCGGCGCGTTGACGGTCGGCCTGAAAGGCCAGGTGATCACCGAAATGGTCGAGCTGACCGAGGCGGGCTGCATCGGCTTTTCGCAGGCCGACGCGCCGGTGGTCGATACGCAGGTGCTGATGCGAGCGCTGCAATACGCGAAAACCTATGGCTTCACGGTCTGGCTGCGTCCGGTGGACGCGTATCTCGGCAAGGGCGGCGTGGCCGCGAGCGGTGCGCTCGCGTCGCGCCTCGGTCTTTCCGGCGTGCCTGTCGCCGCTGAAACCATCGCGCTGCATACCATCTTCGAAATCGTGCGCGTGACGGGGGCGCGGGTGCATCTGTCGCACGTGTCGTCGGCGGCGGGTATTGCGCTCGTGCGCGCGGCCAAGGCCGAGGGTCTGCCGGTTTCGTGCGACGTCACGGTGAATCACGTGCATCTGATCGATCTGGACATCGGCTACTTCGACGCGCAGTTCCGGCTCGACCCGCCGCTGCGCCAGCAGCGCGATCGCGAAGCGATCCGCGCGGGCCTCGTCGACGGCACGATCGACGCGATCTGCTCGGACCACACGCCGGTCGACGACGACGAAAAGCTGCTGCCCTTTGCCGAAGCCACGCCGGGCGCGACGGGCCTCGAGCTGTTCCTGTCGCTCACGGTGAAGTGGGCCGACGAAGCCGGTCTGCCGCTCGCGAAAGCGCTCAACCGGATTACCGCCTCGCCCGCTCAAGTGCTCAATCTCGAGGCCGCCGGCCGCGTTGCGGTCGGCAGCGTGGCCGACTTGTGCGTGTTCGACCGTCACGCGCACTGGCGCGTCGAGCCGCGCGCGCTGAAGAGCCAGGGGCACAATACGCCGTTCCTCGGTTATGAACTGCCGGCGCGTGTGCGCGCGACCATCGTGTCCGGTCGCGTCGCGTTCGAGCAGCGCTGAAGTCCGCGGGACGATCCCGCGGCCCGAATGCGCTGCACGATTCAAGGACCGGCGCCGCATAGTGCCCGCATCGAGCCCATATTGACCCGTCAGGAAAAGCTCCGACCATGAAGCTCGCGTTACGCAAAGCCCGTCTCATCGCGCATCTGCTGCACGGCATGTGGATCGTCGCAACGCGTTTTCCGAAAGCCGACGCGGACCGCCGTCACGCGCTCAATCGCGCGTGGTCGCTGAAAATGCTGCGGCTGTGCGGCATGCGCCTCGTCGTGCATAACGACGGCGCGCGGCTCGACCGCGGCGCGCTGGTGGTGGCCAATCACATTTCGTGGATCGACATCTACGTGATCAATGCGTGGCGCCCGACGCCGTTTGTCTCGAAGGCGGAGATTCGCCAGTGGCCGCTGGTCGGCTGGCTTGCGCAGCAGCTCGATACCGTGTTTATCCAGCGCGAGAAACGCAGCGACGCGAAGCGAATCATGCACGAGCTGTCCGACCGTTTGAGCGCGGGCGAATTGATGTGCGTGTTTCCCGAGGGCACCACCTCCGACGGTCTCGCGCTGCTGCCGTTTCACGCGAACATGTTTCAGGCGGCGGTGTCGGCCTCTGTGCCGGTGCAGCCGCTGTGCATCATGTATGAGGACGCCCAGGGCCGGCAGTCCACGGCGCCTGCGTATATCGACGATCTGTCGCTTGCTGATTCACTCAATCTGTTGCTGCGCGGCGGACCGTTGACCGCGCACGTGTACGTGTGCGGGCCGCTTGCGCCGGGCGCGGACCGCCGCGCGTTGGCCGCCGAAGCGCAGGGCGTGATTGCCGCCGCGCTGCGTGAAATGCAGGGCGGCACGGCGGCGAGCGGCGCGCTGATCCGGGAGCCGAGTGAGCCCTACGCGCCCGGCGAGACGCTGATCGAACCGGTCGATCCGTCGGGCCGCTCGCCGAGCGTCTGACGCAGCGCTTCAGAGCGCCGTCGCGTTGCCACCGCGCGCGCGGCAGTTCTCGCAGTCCACCTGAGTCAGCGTGCGCTCCGCGGGATGCGCCGCGAGTCGCACGGCCGAGAGTTTTTCGCCCCATACGCAGCCCGAGTCGAGCCCGATCAGGTTATCGCGCAACATCAAACCCAGCGCGGCCCAATGGCCGAACACCACGGTCACGTCCGCGGTTTTGCGCCACGGCACATCGAACCACGGCATGCAGCCAGGCGGCGCGGCATTCAGGCCGCCGCTGCTGCTGAAGTCCATTGCGCCTTCGGCATTGCAAAAGCGTACGCGCGTCAACGCGCTGCATGTCACGCGCAGCCGCTCGATGCCCTTCAGATTCGGCGTCCACAGACTCGGCTCGTTGCCGTACAGGCCCGCCAGCGTTTCTTTCCAGTTCGGCGCGCGTAGCGCCCGCTGCAATTCGTCGGCGAGTTCGAGTGTGAGGTTCACGTCCCACTGCGGCACCACGCCCGCATGCACCATCAGCATGCCGTTTTCGTAGTGGGCAATCGGGCGGTGGCGCACCCATTCGAGCAGATCTGCGGCGTCGGGCGCGGCAAGAATCTCGTCGATCGTGTCGCCTTTTTTCGATTTGCGAATTCCCGCCGATACCGACAGCAGATGCAGGTCATGATTGCCCAGCACCGGCACCGCACGCTCGCCGAGCGCGATGATGTCGCGCAGCGTAGCAAGCGATTCGGTGCCGCGGTTGATCAGGTCGCCCGCGAACCACAGCGGCGCGTCGGCCGGCGGTGCGGCCTTCGCCAAGAGGCGCTGGAACGGCGTGCGGCAACCTTGCAGATCGCCGAAAGCGAGTGGCGCGGCGCGCTGCTGCACAGTGGATGAAGCGAAGGAAGGCGCGTTGGACGGTGTCATCGACAGAATGTTGGCGGTTCGATACACGCGGCGGCGCAGGGCGCGTGCCGCGTTGAGGCGGTGCAGCAAAAGAGCGTGACATAATAGCCCGTTTGCGGCGCCGGCATCGGGCCGTGCGGCGACGCAGCGTCTTTTTTTGCGCACGCATCGGCCTGCAGTGAACGACCGGCGCGATATTGCATCACAACAGGATGACCCTCGTGAACGGAGAATGCATGTCGTCTTTCCATGCGCAGCAACCCGTCCGCACGCTCGTCACCGGGGCGGGCGGCTTTACTGGCCGCTATCTGGTGGACAACTTGCGCGAGCGCGGCCATACCGTGATCGAAACCTTCGCCGGTCGCGACGAAGAGCAAACACCCACCCGCCTGCGGCTCGACATTACCTCGCCGGAGAACTGCCGGCATGTGATCGAAGCCGCGCGGCCCGATTACATCGTGCATCTTGCCGCGATCAGCTTTGTCGGGCATGACGATCCGCTCGACTTCTACCGCGTCAACGTGCTGGGCACGCTGAATCTGCTCGAGGCTTGCGCGGCGACCGGCCACACGCCGCGCAAGGCGCTGATTGCGAGCAGTGCGAATGTGTACGGCAACGTGACGAGCGATGCGATCGACGAAAGCTTTCCGCTCACGCCGGTCAATCACTACGCGGCGAGCAAGGCGGCCATGGAAACGATGGTGCACACGTGGTTCGACCGTCTGCCTATTCTGATTGTGCGGCCGTTCAACTACACCGGCCGCGGGCAGGCGTCCAACTTCCTCGTGCCGAAGATCGTCGAGCATTTCGCGCGGCGCGAGCCCTCCATCGAGCTGGGCAATATCGACATAGCGCGCGATTTCTCCGACGTGCGTTACGTGGTGCGCGCTTACGAAGCGCTGCTCAATTCCGACGCGACGGGCGAGACGGTGAACGTCTGCACGGGCAGGCCCTATACGCTGCGCGAGATTCTGTCCGCCGCAAGCGATCTGACTGGCCACAAGCTGCAGGTGAATATCAATCCCGCATTCGTGCGGCAAACCGACGTCAAGGTGCTGGCCGGGTCGCCCGCGAAGCTGCGCGCGCTGGTTCCAGAGGTGCAGGCCATTCCGTTCATGGATACGTTGCGCTGGATGCTGGCCGCCTGAAAACAGGCGGACTGGCGCTCGCCCGTCCGCCCAATCCGCGCCGGCCCAGACGGGGCGCGGCCCGCGCCGTTCTGTCCCTCAGCGCGTTTCAATGCTGCGCTTCGTGTATCGGACAGCGAGTCCGATCTTACGACGTCCTGACGCATGCGCTGTGGCCATTCGGTGAGCATGAGCGGTTCACGCCAAATCGCGGAAAATGCAGCTGAAACGACGCTTGTCAAGCTGTTTCAAGTTGTTAGGGTCCTAGTTTTTGTTCTCCGCGGCTTTATAATCTGGGCTTCATAAGATTGGCGTCTGAGCGTCTGCGTACTGGGTACAGGCCGCGGGCGCCGAAACAATCAGACTCCACAACGCGTGGCGAGCGGGCCGGCAGAGCGATGCCGGCGCTTCGCCGACATCTGGAAGGGAATTTCATGATTCTGGTAACGGGCGGTGCCGGCTTTATCGGCGCCAATTTCGTGCTCGACTGGCTAAATACGTCGGACGAAGCGGTGCTGAACGTCGACAAGCTGACCTATGCCGGCAATCTCGGCACGCTCAAGTCGCAACAGGGCAACCCGAAGCATGTTTTCGTGCGCGCAGACATTTGCGACCGCGCTGCCATGGACGCCCTGTTTGCCGAGCACAAGCCGCGCGCCGTGCTGCACTTCGCCGCCGAAAGCCACGTGGACCGTTCGATACACGGTCCCGCCGATTTCGTGCAGACCAACGTCGTGGGCACCTTTACGCTGCTTGAAGCCGCGCGAAGCTACTGGAACACGCTCGGCGAGGCCGACAAGGCCGCGTTCCGCTTCCTGCATGTTTCGACCGACGAAGTGTTCGGCTCGCTTTCCGCAACCGATCCGCAATTCTCCGAAACCACGCCGTACGCGCCCAATAGCCCGTATTCGGCCACCAAGGCGGGTTCGGACCACCTCGTGCGCGCGTACCATCACACGTACGGCCTGCCGGTTCTGACCACGAACTGCTCGAACAACTACGGTCCGTACCAGTTCCCCGAAAAACTTATTCCGCTGATGATCGCCAACGCCCTCGGCGGCAAGCCGCTGCCGGTGTACGGCGACGGGCAGAACGTGCGCGACTGGCTGTATGTGGGCGACCATTGCAGCGCCATTCGCGAAGTGCTCGTGCGCGGTGTGCCGGGCGAGACGTACAACGTGGGCGGCTGGAACGAAAAGAAGAACCTCGAGGTCGTGCATACGCTGTGCGATCTGCTCGACAAGCTTCGTCCGAAAGCGGCGGGTTCGTACCGCGACCAGATCACTTACGTGAAGGACCGCCCGGGCCACGACCGCCGTTACGCAATCGACGCGCGCAAGCTCGAACGCGAACTCGGCTGGAAGCCGGCGGAAACCTTCGAGACGGGTCTGGCCAAGACGGTCCAGTGGTATCTCGACAATCAGGCGTGGTCTGACGAAGTCGCTTCGGGCGAGTACCGCAAGTGGGTTGAGACAAACTACGCGCAGCGCGCGTAAGGACATAGCATGGCGCGCAAAGGCATTATTCTCGCGGGCGGATCGGGCACGCGGCTGTATCCGATCACGCATGTCGTCTCCAAGCAACTGCTGCCGGTGTACGACAAGCCGATGATCTACTACCCGCTTTCCACGCTGATGGTGGCGGGTATTCGCGACGTGCTGATCATCTCCACGCCGCAGGACACGCCACGCTTTGAAGCCATGCTCGGCGACGGCAGCCAGTGGGGCATGAACATTCAGTACGCGGTTCAGCCTTCGCCGGACGGTCTTGCGCAGGCGTTCATTATCGGGCGCGAGTTTGTCGGCAACGATCCGTCGGCGCTGATTCTCGGCGACAACATTTTCTACGGCCACGATCTCGCGAAGCAGCTCGAGCGCGCCAACAATCAGGCCGAAGGCGCGACCGTGTTTGCCTACCACGTGCACGATCCGGAGCGCTATGGCGTGGTCGAGTTCGACAAGCAGTTCCGCGCCTTGTCGATCGAGGAAAAGCCTGCCAAACCGCGTTCGAACTACGCGGTTACGGGCCTGTACTTCTACGACAAGCAGGTCTGCGACATCGCGGCGGACATCAAGCCGTCGCCGCGCGGCGAGCTGGAAATCACCGACGTCAATTCGCGTTACCTCGCCAACGCTGCGTTGAACGTCGAGATCATGGGTCGCGGTTATGCGTGGCTCGACACGGGCACGCACGATTCGCTGATCGAAGCCGCCACGTTCATTGCGACCTTGCAGAAGCGCCAGGGCCTCGTGGTCGCCTGTCCCGAGGAAATCGCGTATCGCCGGCAGTGGATCGGCGCCGAGCAGTTGCTCGCGCTCGCCGCGCCGCTCGCGAAAAACGCCTATGGCAAGTATCTGCAAAACATTCTTACGGACCAAGTCGCATGGCCATCCAAGTAACCGCTACGGCGCTTCCTGAAGTCAAGATCATCGAGCCGAAGGTGTTCGGCGATGCGCGCGGCTATTTCTATGAGAGTTTCAATGCCGTGGAGTTCGCGGAGCATGTCGAGCCCGGCGTGACGTTCGTGCAGGACAATCATTCGCGCTCCGCTAAGGGCGTGCTGCGCGGCCTGCATTATCAGATTCAGCATGCGCAAGGCAAGCTGGTGCGCGTGGTGGAAGGCGAGGTGTTCGACGTCGCCGTGGACATTCGCAAGAGTTCGCCGAATTTCGGGAAGTGGGTGGGAGTGACGCTGTCGGTGGAGAACCATCGGCAACTGTGGGTGCCGCCTGGGTTTGCGCACGGCTTTGTGGTGCTGTCCGAGTCCGCCCAGTTTCTGTATAAGACTACCGACTACTGGTTTCCCGAGCACGAGCGCAGCATCGTCTGGAACGATCCGGCAATTGGTATCGAGTGGCCTATCGACTTCGAGCCGCTGCTTGCGGCGAAGGACGCGGCGGGTAAGCGGTTGGGTGACGCAGAAGTCTACGCATAAGGGGCCGCCGCATGAGTGCACAGAATGGCAAGCGGACGATTCTCGTCACCGGCGTCAACGGGCAGGTCGGCTATGAGCTTGCTCGCACGCTGCAAGGGCTTGGCAGCGCAGTTGCGGTGGACCGGTCGACGCTCGACCTGTCGAATCCTGACCAGATTCGCGCCGTGGTTCGCGATCTGAAGCCTGCGTTGATCGTCAATCCCGCGGCCTACACGGCGGTGGACAAGGCAGAACAGGAGCCGGAACTTGCAATGCGCATCAACGGCGAAGCGCCGGGCGTGCTCGCGGAGGAAGCGAAGAAGCTCGGTGCTGCGCTGATCCACTATTCGACGGATTACGTGTTCGACGGAGAAAAGCAGGATGCTTATGTCGAAAGCGATTCGACGAATCCGCAGAACGCGTATGGCCGAACCAAGCTAGCCGGCGAACAGGCCATTGCGGCAACCGGCGTGAATCACCTGGTGTTGCGCACAAGCTGGGTCTATGGCACGCGTGGCAAGAATTTTCTGCTCACCATGCTGCGGCTCGGCGCCGAGCGGCCTGAGCTGAAAGTCGTCGCTGACCAGTTCGGCGCGCCCACCTGGTGCAACACGATTGCGACGCTTACCGCGCATATCGCTGCGCAGTCGTTGGCGGCGCAAGACAACGCCTCGTGGTGGCAAGAGCGTTCGGGCGTCTATCACCTGTGCGCCGGCGACTCCACTTCGTGGCACGGTTTCGCGTCGGCCATCTTCGAGCTTGCGGACCTGCCCCATCGGCCCAGCACGCTGCCCATTCCTGCCGCCGAGTATCCGACGCCGGCCAGGCGACCTTCCAACTCGCGCATGTCGAATGAGAAGCTTG
The DNA here is from genome assembly GCF_000472545.1 of Burkholderia sp. WSM2232. Lineage (GTDB taxonomy): Bacteria > Pseudomonadota > Gammaproteobacteria > Burkholderiales > Burkholderiaceae > Paraburkholderia. The sequence goes on from NZ_AWZV01000004.1 coordinate 117,794, forward strand.
CACAGGCCTTCGGGCTCGCCGCGCCGCATTGGCGCGATGCGTTGAAGCTGTGTTTGACTGACGGGTTCCCGAAGTCGCCTGCCACGCGCCCCTGACGCCGCTGCGCAAGCTGGTGGCGCTGCTCGTCAAGGGCGCCGGGTTATGGGTTGCCGTTTGCAGCACGCTCGTCCCCGAGCCCACGCTGGCTGACAATACGGAAAGAGGGCGAGGGTAGAATATTGACCGTCGTGTGACGCTTCCTCGCGCCTGAAACATGTGTTGTGCAGAACGTCTGCCGACGATCGCGCCGGGCTGTGGCGCGGCATGCCTGTCAGGCTTGCCGCAAAGCGGCCAAGTAATAAATACGGTATTGAAGGGGTGCCTGTGAGTTTGTTGCCGATCATTCTGTGTGGCGGGGCGGGTTCGAGACTGTGGCCCGTCTCGCGCGAGTCGCACCCGAAACCGTTTATCCGTCTCGCGGACGGGGAAAGCCTTTTGCAGAAGGCTTTCCTACGCGCTGTGTCATTGCCCGGCGTGAAGGAAGTGCTGACGGTAACCAATCGCGAGCTGTTCTTCAAGACGGAAGACGATTTCCGCGAGGTGAACGCGAATGGCTGCGCGACCTCGTTCATTCTTGAACCGTTTGGCCGCAATACGGCTGCTGCCGTTGCAACGGCGGCGCTCCATACGGCCAAAACGCACGGCGATCAAACCGTCATGCTGGTGCTGGCCGCCGATCATCTGATCGCGGATCAGGCGGCGTTCGCGAAGGCCGTAGGAGCAGCGCAGAAGCTGGCCGAGGCCGGCAAGGTGGTCACCTTCGGCGTGCAGCCGCAAACACCTGAGACGGGCTACGGCTATATCGAGGCGGACGGCGAGAAGGTCGTGCGTTTCGTTGAAAAACCATCGCTCGAAAAAGCACGCGAGTACCTGGCATCCGGCAAGTTCGTCTGGAATTCGGGCATGTTCTGTTTCACCGCGCGCACTATTCTCAAGGAGATGCAGCAACACTGCCCCGAGATACTGAGTGCCGCAGCGGAGTGCATGAAGGCTTCGCCGTCGGCGCAAGGGCCGGACGGCGCCGCGCAGATCCGGCTCGAACCGGGCTGTTTCGGCGCTGTGCCCGACGTCTCGTTCGACTATGCGGTGATGGAGAAGTGCGAGCACGCCGCGGTCGTGCGTTGCGACATTGGCTGGACCGACGTCGGTTCATGGACGGCACTCAGCGACCTTTCGCCGGCAGACGCGAGCGGCAACCGCGTGGAGGGCGAAGCACTGCTGTTCGACGTGAAGAACTGCTATGTGCGTGGCGGCAACCGCCTGATCGGCGCTGTGGGCGTGGAGGATCTGATCGTGATCGACACGCCCGATGCGCTGCTGCTCGCAAGCAAAGACCGGGCTCAGGACGTCAAGCAGATTTTCGCGGAACTGAAAGCGCGTGGGCATGAAGCGTACAAGCTGCATCGCACGGTGCACCGGCCGTGGGGCACCTACTCGGTGCTCGAGGAAGGCCCGCGGTTCAAGATCAAGCGCATCGAGGTCAAGCCGGGCGCAAGTCTGAGCTTGCAGATGCATCACCACCGCAACGAACATTGGGTGGTCGTGAGCGGCATGGCCAAGGTCGTCAACGGCGAAAAGGAATTCTTCGTGTCGACCAATGAGTCCACTTATATTCCGGCGGGGCACAAGCACCGCCTCGAGAATCCGGGCGTCGTCGAGCTCGTGATGATCGAAGTGCAAAGCGGCGAATATCTGGGCGAAGACGACATCGTCCGCTTTGAAGACATTTACGGACGTACTTGAGATGGACATCACCTTTATCAACGATAGTAGTGAAGACCTCACGCGGCACACGCAAAACGACGATCTGATCGTCGGTATGAAGTCGGTGCGCGTGTGGGGCACGCTCGGCTGGCACGACATCCGTCAACGCTATCGCCGTTCGGTGCTTGGGCCGTTCTGGTTCACGTTGAGCACGATCATCATGGTGGTCGTACTCGGCGCGTTGTACTCCACGCTGCTGCACCAGGAAATCTCCGACTACCTGCCGTACCTCGCGGTCGGCCTCGTGGTCTGGGCGTATCTCGCGTCGGTGGCCAACGAAGGCTGTCTGGCGTTCATCGGCGCGGCGTATCTGATCAAGCAGATCCGTCTGCCGCTTACCGTGCACGTATGCCGCATAGCGTGGCGCAACTTCGTGATCCTTTTGCACAGTTTGCCGGTGGTGGTGGTGTTGCTGCTCGCTTTCGGGCGCTGGCCGGGCTGGGAATTTCTGCTGGTGCCGTTCGCGCTCGGTATCCTCTTGCTGCACGGCGTATGGCTCGGGGTCACACTAGGCGTGTTGTGCGCGCGTTTTCGCGACATTCCGCCCATCGTCACCAATCTCATTCAGGTCGTCTTCTTTTTCACGCCGGTCATGTGGTCGCCGGAAATTCTCAAGGAGCGGGGCTGGATCGCCGATTACAACCCGCTCTATCATCTGATCGAAACGGTTCGCGCGCCGCTCACCGGCCGTCCTACTCATTGGGAGTCGTGGGCCTGGTCGATCGGCCTGCTGGTCGTCGGCTTTGCATTCGCACAGTTCCTGATGAAGCGTTTCCGTAATCGCGTTCCTTACTGGCTTTGATATTGTGAGTTCTTCATCGATTGTCGCTCGTAACATCTCCGTCGAATTTCCGATTTACGAGAACTCCCATCGCTCGCTGAAAAAAGCGGTGCTCAACCTTACGACGGGTGGCCGCATCGGCCAGGACGCAGGACGCCATGCGATCGTCAAGGCGATCGACGACCTTACCTTCAGCTTTACAGAAGGTGATCGCGTGGGCCTCGTCGGGCACAACGGCTCGGGCAAGACCACGCTTTTGCGCACGCTGTCGGGTGTATACGCGCCGGTGCGTGGCGAACTGAAGGTGCATGGAAAAATTGCTTCGCTGCTGGACGTGTCGATGGGCCTCGACCCTGATGCGACCGGCTTCGAAAACATCTATCTACGCGGCATTCTCGATGGGCTGAAGCCTGCGCGTATCCGCAGCAAGATCGACGAAATCGCGGATTTCAGCGAACTGGGCGACTACCTGAACCTGCCGGTGCGCACCTATTCGAGCGGCATGATGCTGCGCCTTGCGTTCGCGATTTCTACGAGCGTCGAAGCCGACATCCTGATCATGGACGAGTGGCTGAGCGTAGGCGACGCGGAGTTCAGCATCAAGGCTGCGGAGCGTCTGGAGAGCCTCGTTGGCAAGGCGTCGGTGCTGGTCGTCGCGTCACACGATCCGTCGCTGGTCGCGCGCGTGTGCAATCGCAAGATTTCGATGGAACATGGCCGGATGATTGCGGACGAGCCTGTATCCCCGCCGGCAGAGAGCGAGGGCCCGCTCGTCAGTCATACCGCGCAGTTACCGCATTGAGGCTGCAGCGAGAGTCGAAGCTGCGAGCCTCGCGCGTTGATCAGGTTTCGCGATAGCAGCACCGCATGCAGTGTGTCGATGAACGCTGGATGCGCGCGGGTCGTACTGTGCTCGCGCGTGTTTCCATTCCAGGCAAAGCTTCGCGCTCAATACAAATCACGCTGCGTGAGCGCCGCGAAAACTTTCGCGGCACATACGGTGACAGCAGTCAGGCGCAAGAGAGGCGCAACGAGGTTCGAAGTCATGCGAGCTAATCATCCATTCCTGCGTTATTCCGAATCCCTGTTCGTGCGTCAGCCGTTTCGCACGCTGAAGGGTTTTGCCGGCGGCTACATCGCCTACCCGATTGCGGAGAGCCGCGAAAAGCGTAGTGTGCGCCCCAAGATACAGGAGTTGCGTGAGCATTACAGGCTGCCCATGCCGCATCGCCGGCGCATCGCGCTGGAGCGTCTCGCGGGCATGCTCGAATTTGCCGGCGCGAAAGTGCCGTATTACCAGGACCTGTTCAAGGCGAGGCAGTTCGAGCCCGCCAAGGTCAAACAGGACCCGCGCTATCTGGAAGAGCTTCCGTACCTGACGAAGGACATCATCCGCGAGCAGGGGGCGCGTCTGTTGTCCGGGCCGCTCGAAGCAGGCCAGCATCACGCATGCAAGACCGGCGGCTCGACCGGTTTGTCGACCACGATCTACTACGATCAGGAAGGCGCGGACTACTCGTCGGCGGTCACCAATTATTGCCGCGAGCGTATCGGCAAACTGCGCCATCGCTCGGAGCTTCACTTCGCGTGCCGTTTTCCGGATCAGGCGATTCCGCAATGGCCGTCGCGCGAAGACTTCAAGTGCTTCGCGATGAACCGCAGCAACATTTTCTTCGACCGCATCGACGATCAGGGCCTCGAAGAGATGTGGCGCACGTTGAAGCGCCGCAAGCCTTACCTCGCGCATTCGCATCCTTCCACTATGTACGCACTCGCCTGTTACGTGCAGCGCAAATATGGCGGCGGCAAGGCGTTTCAGGTGTTCGAGTCGAGCGGCGAGCTTCTCGAGCCGCATGCGCGCGACATGATTGCTTCGGCGCTGCGTTGCCGCGTGATCGACCGTTACGGCCTCGCTGAACTTGGCGTGATGGCTTATGAGCTCGACGGTCATGAAGGCGGTTTCCAGATACTCGAGTCCGAAGGATGGCCGGAAAGCCGCGTGCTCGAAGGAAATCCGGACGGCACGCACGAACTCGTATTTACGGGCTTTCGCAACAAGCTGATGCCGCTCATCCGCTACGCGACGGGCGACAACGCGCGCGTGCAGGAAACGGAGAAGGGCTTCTTTTTGACCGATGTGGTCGGGCGAATTCACGACGTCGTGCCCATCAACGGAGTCGCCCATCCCACGCACCACATCCAGGACATGCTCGATCATCGCGTCGGCGGCATTCAGGAGTTCCAGATCGATCTTCGCACCTCGCCGCCCACACTGCGAATCGTGCTGGAGCCGCATGCCAATGCGGAAGACACCACTGCCAGGCTGCGGCATTTCTGGCAGGACGCCTTCACGATCGCCTATGTCGGTCACGACGACTTCGTGCGCGTCGGCAGCCGGGCCAAGTTCCGTCACGTGGTGACTGCATGATCGGCATTCTTTGGTCCAATGCGTCGGCACAAGCCGGCCACCATGTGCTCGCCGCGGTGCAGCGCTCGGTCAGCGGGAGCCAGCTGCAGCCCATCTCGCGCAGTCTGCTGCGCGACGGGATGGCGCCCGATATCGTGGTTGCCGTCGATACCCCCGACGGCTGGAGCGCCGACCTTATCGCGTGGCTGCGGGCGCGGCCCCGCAAGCTCGTGGTGTTCGGCAACATGCCGATCGCGCTTGCCGATTATCTCGGCTATCGAAGTGCTGATCGGCAAGCCGATCTCACCACTGCAAGCCGCAGCGAACCGGCGCCCTCGGGCGAAGCCCGCGAAAGCGCCGCGGCCGTGCGTTACGGTGCACTGGCGCAGATGCTCGGGGGCGATGCGTGGCATCGTCCGTTCGAGCGTTTCGATTTCGCCGACGAGTGGAACAATCTGGGCTTCGGCGCGATTCGTGGCGACGGCTCGATCTGGGCAGTCGGCAAGCCAGTGCAGGTACCCGCGCAGGCCGAACTGGCGGCTGTATTCGTTGGCGGCGAAAGGCAGTTCTCGTACAGCGCGCTCTCCGATGCGGATGCGTCGAGCGTCTTGTGGTTCAACCGTCCCGTCGGCCCGTGCGATTCGTTCGAGTGGCGCCTCGTCGAGAATTTTCTATCGAGTTATCGGGCGCAGGATATGCTGCCCTGTCAGCCGGTGCTGAGCGAATTGCCTTGGGGTTACGACGCGGCAATTACGTCGCGCCTCGACTGCGACGAGGGCGTCGAATCGGCGCGTCCGCTGTGGCAGGCGTATCAACGTCTTGGCGTGCCCTTCACGCTCGCGGTTCACACGCAAAATCTGAACCGCCCGGAGCACCATGCCATTCTGCGGGAGCTTCTCGCCGACAGGACACAAGGTGCGGTGCTCTCGCATACGGCGACGCATGCGCCGAACTGGGGAGGCACTTACGACAACGCAGTCGCTGAAGGCATGCAGTCGGCGGCGGTGCTGGAAGCAGCGACGGGCGTGCCCGTGCGCTATGCCGTCTCGCCGTTTCATCAGTCGCCGTCCTATGCTATGCGGGGTCTCGCGGACGCCGGTTACGAAGGCTGCATTGGTGGAATCATCCGCAACGATCCTGAGTTCCTGGCCGCTCGCGGCGGCGCACTTGCCGGCATGCCCGCGGGCTTCGTCGCGCACAGCCAGCAGTGCATGCTGCACGGCGATTGCTTGTTACAGAGCAGCGATCCGCTCACGGTCTTCAAGCAGGCTTTCGACTACGCGTATGCAACCAATACGCTGTTCGGCTATCTCGACCATCCGTTCTCCGAACGTTATACGTATGGCTGGACGGACGAGGCGCAGCGTGTCGACGCTCACGAAAAGTTCATTGCATACATCAGAAGCAGGGCGCAAAAGCCCCTCTTTCTGCATGAAGAAGCGGCGCTCGATTTTGTCAGATTCAGGTCGCTTGCCCAGGTTGCCGGAGCTGCCGGCAAATTTCGCGTTCTGACGCCGGGCAACCTCGAGGCGGCGCCGGCAAGAGCCGCCGCAGCCTTGACGCTCGGCGTCGAATATCGTGGCGCGCATGTGCCGGTCCAGGCAGGGAACCCATTGCAATGAAAGTCATGGTGGTGATGGGCACGCGGCCCGAGGTCATCAAGCTCGCGCCCGTCGTACGCGCGTTGCGCGAGCAGGTCGACACGGTGGTGTGCGCGAGCGGCCAACACAAGGATATGGCTGCGCAAGCGCTTGCGTTCTTCGGCATCGAACCCGACGTTACGCTGGATACGATGAGCGCGGGACAATCGCTCAACGCGTTGTCCTCGCGCCTCGTCGCGGCGCTCGACCGCGCGCTCGACGAAGTGCGCCCCGACTGGGTGATCGTGCAGGGCGACACGACCACCGCATTTTGCGCCGGCCTCGCGGCTTTTCACCGCGGGATTGCGGTCGGTCACGTCGAAGCGGGCCTGCGCACCGGCGACCTGACGAGCCCGTTTCCAGAGGAAGCGAACCGCAGTCTGATTGGCCGCATCGCGACCCTGCATTTCGCGCCCACCGGGCTCGCGCGCCAGCACCTGCTCGCAGAGGGCATCGCCGCAGAAAAGATCGTCGTGACAGGCAATACGGTTGTCGACGCGATTGACGCGGTCCGCCAAAGCTGGAGCACGACGCCGCCGCAAAATCCGCTGCCCGAATGGCATGGTGCCGAAGACCAGCACGTTCTCGTCACCTGCCATCGGCGGGAAAATTTCGGTGACGTGTTGCAAGACATTTGCCGCGTGCTGCGCGACTTGTGCCAGCGCTACAGCGGCTACCGCTGGGTGTTTCCGGTGCATCTGAATCCGGCCGTGCGCGGCCCCGTGCATCGCGAACTGGACGGCATTGCGAATCTCGCGCTGATCGAACCCGTCGACTATCCGACGAGCCTCTATCTGATCAGCCGCAGCGCGGTTGTGGTCAGCGATTCGGGCGGCATCCAGGAAGAGGCGCCGACCTTTGGCGTGCCTGTCGTGGTGATGCGCAATCACACGGAGCGCCGTGAAGGCGTCGACGCCGGCTTTGCGACGCTGGCGGGTCAGGCGCCGGCAAACATAGAAAACGCGGTGGCGGGTTGGCTCGACAACCCCGCGCGTCGCGCGGCGCTGCACAACCGCGCAAACCCTTATGGCGACGGGCTGGCCGCGCGCCGCATTGTCGAAAGCCTGTTGGGCCGGCCTGTCGAGGTGTTCATTGGTTGACGGCAAGAATGGGATGTCAGCCGCGCGTGACTGTGTGCTGTTTTCGACCGCGGACTGGGACGAACCGTATTGGACCAACAAGCAGCACACAGCGAGCATTCTTGCCGCGCGCGGCTGGCGGGTTCTCTATGTGGAGAGTGTCGGTTTCCGTTCGCCGAAGGTCGGCAGCGGCCGCGACTGGGCGCGTCTGTGGCGGCGCCTGTGGCGCGGCGTGCAGTCGCTTGTGCTCGGCCCGCCGCGGCGCGCGGCGAACATCTGGGTGCTTTCGCCGCTGATGGTGCCGGCCGGGCACCATCTGCCATTCGTGCGTTCGCTCAATCAGGCGCTGCTGCGCTTTTCGGTGGCGCGCTTTGCCAAAGGGCATCGCTACAAAGACCCAGTCGTGTGGACGTATCATCCGTACATGCTCGACTCGATCTCGACGCTGCCGCGCGGACCGCTTGTCTATCACTGCGTGGACGATATCGCAGCGATCCCCGGCGTTGACGTCAACGCGTTTCGCAGCGCGCAGCAGGCGCTGCTCGGTCAGTGCGAGGCAGTGTTCACGACGGCTATGTCGTTAAAGGAAGTGTGCCTGCCGTTCAACCGGAACACGCACTTCTTCGGCAACGTGGTCGACGACGCGCATTTCGGCGAAGCGCGCGCGGATGGCCCGATACCAGCGGAACTCGCTGCGATTCCCGAGCCCCGGCTCGTATATCACGGCGTGCTGTCCGACTTCAAGGTCGACTTTCCGCTTCTCATGCAGACCGCGCGGGCGCGTCCGCAATGGCAATGGGTGATTATCGGCGAGGAGCGGGAAGGTCAGCGCAGCGAACTGCTCGCGCAGCTCGCACGCTTGCCGAATGTGCACCTGCTCGGCTATCGAAGCTATCAGTCGCTGCCGCAGTATTTGCGCGGCATGCGCGTTGGCGTCCTGCCGACCTTGCTCAACGAGTACACCCGGTCGATGTTCCCCATGAAGTTCTACGAATACCTGGCCGCGGGGCTGCCCGTTGTGTCCACGCCGCTCGACTTCGCGAAAGAGCCGCGTGCCGGTCTCGAAGTGGGCGGCGACGCAAATGCCTTTATTACCGCGATCGAAAAACAGTTGGCGCGCGGCAAGCTCTCTGCCGACGAGGCCGCCGCGGCCGTCGGCGAGAATACTTGGGAGCGCAGGCTCGACAAGATGCTCGCGATCACGTTTGCGGGGCATGCGGCGGGCGACGGCCGGCCCGCGTCGCTCGACGCCGTCGCGTGAGTGACCACCGCATGAAAGTCCTGCATATCTACCGCACCTATTTTCCCGACCCGCCAGGCGGACTCCAGGAAGCTATCCGTCAGATCAGCCTATCCACGCGCGCTTGCGGCGTAGATCCACGCATCTTCACGCTGTCGCCGAATCCGGTGCCGCGCGAAGTGCGGTTTGCCGAGGGCGTCGTGACGCGTTCGCGCTCGTGGGCGGCGCCGGCTTCCTGCGATCTGGGTGGGCTCGAATCGCTGCGGCAATACCGGGCGGAGGCCGAATCGGCCGACATTCTGCATTTTCACTTCCCGTGGCCGTTTGCGGACGTGCTGCATCTGTTGGGCCGCGTCAAAAAACCCGCCGTGATGACGTACCACTCCGACGTGGTGCGTCAGCGCGCGCTGGGTTACGTGTACGGACCGTTGATGCGTTCGACGTTGCGCTCGATGTCGGCGGTGGTGGCCACCTCTGCCGTCTACGCGCGCAGCAGCCCTGTTCTGACAAGCGTCGTGGACGAACGGCGCCTCAAGGCTATCCCGCTTGGCATCATCGATTACCGCGATGATCCTGTCCTCGGCCGTTTCTCGCCGCACTGCCTCGCCCGCCTGCAACTCGGGGACGAGCCTTATGTGCTCGCGCTCGGCGTCCTGCGGTATTACAAGGGACTGCATACGTTGGTCGAGGCGGCGTCGTCTATCGCGTCGAAGATCGTCATTGCCGGGTCGGGACCGGAGATGGAGCGGCTAACTGCGCTTGCACGCGAAGTCGGCGCGCACAATGTGGTATTCGCCGGGCAGGTGTCGCACGAAGAGAAGGTCGCATTGCTGAGCGGCTGCCGCGCGTTGGTGATGCCGTCGCACTTGCGCTCGGAGGCGTTCGGCATGGTGCTTGTCGAAGCGGAAATGTTCGGCAAGCCGATGGTCTGCTGCGAGATGGGCTCGGGCACGTCCTATGTGAATGAGCACGGCGTGACGGGCTTCGTGGTGCCGCCGGAGGCGCCCGTGCAGTTTGCGGCTGCGGTGAATGAACTGGTGCGCGACGAGGCGCTTGCCCGCAAGATGGGCACGGCGGCGCGCGAGCGGTATGAGAGGCTGTTCTCGGGGCCGGCATTGGGCAATGCCTATCGCGGGCTTTACGAAGAGGTATTGGAGTGAACGGCCGCTCCTTTCCTGGCTCCGAGCGCTATCCTGCAAATGAAACAACTTGCCAGAAATAGCTTGTAACGGCATAGTTGGCGCATTTTCCGCGACCTGGCAGGGTTTCAGAAACGAGTTGTCGAGCCTGTGCAAGCATCGAGTAGAGAGAAGGCCGGACCTGATCGCATTCCCGGCGTTTGAAGCTGTTCCTGAGTGCAAGCGACCTGTGACGAGTCGCTGGAAGCGGGGCAATCATTAGTCGAACCTTGCCATCTGGATATTTGGGGGCTGTGCGCCGGATAGACAGAGTGGTTTCGCGTAGGCTAAGTCTTTCCCAAGGGGGCAGGTGGTGTTTTTCCCGGTGTTCTTGTCCGTTGTATTCGTCGTTCGCAATCAGGCTCGGGATCTCGAAGTCATCCTGAAGGACGCTGCGGTCGTCATGGCCGATCTTGTCAGCGATTACGAGCTTATCGTGGTGGACAACGCGTCCGATGACGACAGCGTCTCGGTCCTCAAGCGGCTTGCGAGCGAACAGGGTTTGCCGAATCTGCAAGTGTATGCGCTCACGAAGGAAGTCGACTCCGACACTGCGTCGTGGGTGGGCCTCGAAAACGCGCTTGGCGATTTCGTCGCCGTGGTCGACCCATTGATGGACGACATCCGCTTCCTGCCCACCATGCTCGACAAAGCGGCGAGCGGCGCCGACGTCGTGTTTGCCGCGAACCAGCAGAAGGCGGCGCAAAGCTGGGCATACCGAACCTGCCTTGGTGCGTTTAACGCGCTATACAAGTGGTCTAACGGCGTGCATCTGGCGAAAGACGCTCCGCAATACCGGTTGCTCAGCAAGCGCGTCATCAACTTCATGCTGCAGCACCCCATGCCCGCGCTGACCTACCGCTATTTACCTGCAACTGGCGGTTTTGCGCGTGCCAATCTGAGCTACAGCGCACCGCCCAAGGCGCGGCAGGCCAAACGCCTGTCGCATAGCATCGATCGCGGCATCCGCCTTCTCGTGTCGACGACAAAGGCGCCGATGCGCCTCGTCACGGCGCTGTCGCTATTCGGCGCAGTGTCGAACCTGGTCTATTCGATTTACGTGATTGCCATCGGTCTTCTGAAGTCCAACGTGGCGCCTGGTTGGGTGACGTTGTCGTTGCAACAGTCCGGCATGTTCTTCCTGATCTCGCTGGTGTTGCTGGTGCTGGGTGAGTACATCCTGCAAATGGCGCGCCTGAGCAACGAGGGCCCGCTCTATCATGTCGCGCAGGAATTCACGAGCAGCGTCATGACACGCCGGCAGAAGCTGAATATCGAAGACGTCAGGTTGCCAGGCCCGCAGGGCGCGCAGATGAACGACTCGATGCATTCCTCCTGAACGGACGGGGAGGATTGGCTCATGCAAGATGCCGTAGTGATCGGCGGTGGCTTCTACGGAACGGCGATCGCGATTTACCTGATGAAGCAACGGGGCTTGAAAACAGTGACGCTCATCGAGCGCGAGCCTACCTTGCTCGCGCGGGCGTCGTACAACAATCAGGCGCGCGTTCACAACGGTTATCACTATCCGCGCAGCTTCACGACGGCGTTTCGCAGCCGCGTGAATCTGCCGCGCTTTGTCCGCGATTTTCCGGAGGTCGTGAAGCGCGACTTCACCAAGATCTACGCGATCGCCCGGCGCAATTCGAAGGTCACCGCGCGGCAGTTCGAGCGCTTTTGCCGTGAAATCGGCGCAAGCCTCGAGCCGGCGCCCCAGCAGGTGCGCGAGCTGTTTGAACCGCGCCTGATCGAGCAGGTCTTTCTCGTCGAGGAGTATGCTTTCGATTCGACGAAGCTTGCGGCCTGGGCGCGGCACGAACTGGGCGAACTCGGTGTGGACATCAGGCTCGGCAGGCGCGTCGAAAGTATTCAGCGGCGTGGCGAAGGTTTTGTGCTTCAGTGCGACGACGCAAACCGTTCGAGCCTGCACGCAAAGTATGTGTTCAATTGCACCTATAGCGGCCTGAATCAGTTCGAAGGCGACTTTCGCGGCACCCAGACGAAGCTGAAGCATGAGATCACGGAGATGGCGCTGGTCGAGACAGCGCCGCAATTGCGTGGACTCGGCGTGACCGTCATGGACGGCCCGTTTTTCTCGATGATGCCGTTTCCCGCCCGCGGTCTTCACACGCTTTCGCATGTGCGCTATACGCCGCACGCGAGCTGGATGGACGCGCCCCACTCGGACCCGTATGCGCGCCTTGGCGAGTACGTGCGCCAAAGCCGGGTAGACCGGATGGTGCGGGACGTGGAACGCTATTTTCCCGCGGTTCACGATGCGCGCTACGTCGAGTCCCTCTTCGAGGTCAAAACGGTTCTGGTCAAGAACGAAGGCGACGACGGCCGTCCGATCCTGTTCGAGCAGGACCCCGCATCGCACGGGCTTTATTCGATTCTGGGCGGCAAGATCGACAACATCTACGACGTGCTTGAGAAGCTGGACGCAGAAACCTTCGTTTCCACTTCGCAAGCACCAACAGCATTGGGAACAGACACATGAACGACGCATTGATCGGGTACACAGGGTTTGTCGGATCGACCTTGCTGAAACAGAAACATTTCGATGCGCGCTTCTGCTCGACGAACATCGCGGACATTCGCGGCCAATCATTCGATCTCGTGGTCGGCGCCGGCGCGCCTGCGCAGAAGTGGATTGCGAATGCGGAACCGGAGGCGGACCGAGCGAAAATAGAAGCGCTGATCGAGCATTTGTCCACCGTCCGCTGCGGTACCTTCGTGCTGATCAGTACCGTGGACGTGTTCCGGCAACCTGTTGGTGTCGACGAGAGCACACCGGTGGACGAGCAGGGGCTGCATGCTTATGGCTTGCACCGGCGCCTACTCGAAAAGTTCGTCGCGCAGCATTTCGCGCGGCATCTGATTGTCCGTCTTCCTGGACTGGTTGGACCGGGATTGCGCAAGAACGTCATTTTCGATTTCCTGAACGATAACAACCTCCACGCCATCGACAGCCGGGGATCGTTCCAGTTTTACCCGATGGTGAATCTGTGGGCCGATATTCAGACCGCGCTGTCTGCCGGACTCGAACTGGTGCATCTGACCGCTGAACCGGTCAGCGTCGCCCAGGTGGCTGAACAGGGTTTCGGGAAGCGCTTCGAGCAGACCACGCAGGCGCAGCCCGCAAGCTACGACTTTCGCACGAGGCACGCGGAGCTGTTCGGCGCCACGGGGCCGTATCAATACAGCCGGCGCGAGACGATTCAGGCCGTGAGGTCGTATGCGCAGTCCGAACCGCGCAAGCTGCCCGCCGCATCGCAGGGGCAGGCATGAGAATCGCCATTTCGAACATTGCATGGGAAGTCGCGGACGATCAACTGGTCGCGGACATTCTGAAGCAACACGACGTCGATGCGATCGACGTCGCGCCGGGCAAATACTTTCCGGACCCGAAGTCCGCCGACGTGGTGGACATCCAGCGCGTTCGCACGTGGTGGGCGGATCGCGGAATCGAGATCACCGGCATGCAGTCGTTGCTGTTCGGCACCAGCGGGCTGAACCTGTTCGGTACCGTCGAATCGCAAGAAGCGATGCTCGAGCATTTGCGGGCAGTCTGCCGCATAGGCGGCGAACTGGGCGCGACGCGGCTCGTATTTGGCTCGCCGCGCAATCGTGACCGCACCGGCCTCACCGACGCCGCCGCCCATGACATCGCCGTTGCCTTCTTCCGTAGGCTCGGCGATATTGCGGCTGGACACGGCGTGCAGGTCTGCCTCGAACCCAATCCGCCGTGCTACGGCGCTAATTTCATGACTAACAGCCGCGATACGGCGACTGTGGTGTCCGCGGTCGCGCATCCTGCGATCAGGATGCAACTGGACACTGGCGCGGTCACGATCAATGAAGAAGAGCCTCGCCAGGTGATAACCGATTACGCGCATCTGATCGGACATGTGCATGCGAGTGAGCCGAACCTGGTCACGCTTGGCGAGGGCGGCGCGAATCACGCGGCGATAGCGAGCGTGCTGAGCGAGATGCTGCCCGCGCGGGTGGTGTCCATCGAGATGCTGGCGCCGAAGTCGGGCGGCGCGATTGATGCGGTCCGCCGTGCGGTCGGCGAAGCGGTCCGCTGCTACCGTCCGGAAAGCGGAGCCGCCTCATGAAGTGGCTGATCCTTGTCTTAGGTATCGCTTCCAACGCGTCCGCCAGTGTGCTTGTCAAGATAGCAATGATGCCGCCGCGCCGCTTTCCGAGCCTCAGCGACCCCATTGGCGCGCTGAAAAACGGACCTTTCTGGCTCGGCCTTGCGCTGTATGGCGCGGCCTTCCTGCTTTACGCAGCGGCGCTCAGCCGCCTGCCGTTGAACGTTGCGCAGCCGGTGCTGACCGCGGGCGCCATCGCGAGCGTAGCCATTCTGTCGGTGGCTATCTTCCGTGAGCCATTTCCCTGGACCGTCGGTGTGGGGATTCTATTCATCATCGCGGGCGTTGCGCTCATTACTGCCCGCGTAGGGTGAAATCGAAGGATTGCAGATTCAATGACACACGATATTTCCCAGCAAGCGCGGGCCCGCTGGCAAGTTCCCGCATTCAAGGTGCAACTCGATTCGCCAGCACACAGTCGCTGGTGCGTGGTCATTCCGGTGATCAACGAGGGCGCCCGCATCCGCAACCTGCTCGAGCGGATGGCGGCGCTTCGCATTCACGAGGCGGCCGACGTCATTATCGTGGACGGCGGCAGCACGGATGGCTCGCTCCAACATGACTTCCTTGCCAGCAAAGGGGTGCGCACGCTGCTACTGAAGACGGGGCCGGGCAAGTTGAGCGCGCAGTTGCGGTGCGCTTATGCATTCGCACTGGACAAGGGCTACGAGGGTATCGTGACGATCGACGGCAACGACAAGGACGATCCCGACGCTATCCCGCGCTTCATTGATGAGCTGCAGAACGGCGTCGATTTCGTTCAGGCGTCGCGCTATCTTTCCGGCGGCATCGCGGAGAACACGCCCAAGTCGCGCGACCTCGCCATCCGGCTGATTCATGCGCCGATGCTGAGTCTTTTCTCCGGCTTTCGCTGGACAGACACGACGCAAGGCTTTCGCGCCTACAGCCGCAAAATGCTGCTGGATTCGCGAGTCGCGCCGTTTCGCGACGTGTTCAACACCTACGAATTGCTCGCCTACCTGTCATACCGCGTACCGAAACTCGGTTACCGTTGTGTCGAGCTCGCGACCACGCGACGTTATCCCAAAGGCGAGGTGCCTACCAAGATCAGCAGCGTGCGGGGCAACCTTTCGGTGCTGCAAGTGCTGTTTAAGGCCTGTTTCGGCGCATATAACCCTTCGTGAGCCGAGGGGCTGCGAACCGGTGGGCGTGATGGGCAAAGAACGGGACATTGAATGTCGAACCAGTTAACGAATACAGAAAAATTCAGTGTGGCGGTGGCGTCGGCCGCGTTGGCCGCCGCCGCACTCGCACTTGGTTTGCGCATGACGCTGGCACCGACCTATTCGGATTTCATTGTCGGCCGGATCACGTGGCAGGCGGAGACGAAGTTTCAGGATCTGTTCGCGCCGCCTTTGATGATCGTCGTGTTGTTCGTCGGGCTCTTACTGCTTTCGTCTCAAATGAAGCGGCTCAAGAGCGGTTCTGCGGCATGGGCGCAAGATTTATCGGAACAATTGCTGTGGTGGTCGGTGCCGTCGGTGGTCGTGGCGGCGGGCCTCGTTACGGGCTCGTCGATTGATCGGTCGATGCAACTGATCTCCGCGGTGGCGGTCATCGTTCTCGTCGTTTATGCGTGGTTGCAGCGCGGCAAAGACGGTCAACAATCGCCGCTGATTGTGGGGCTCGGTCTTTTTGCGGCGTTGGTCGTAGCGCTTCTGCCGCTTGAACTCGCACTGGTGATGGGCCGGGCGCCTGTTTCCATGGTCGGTTTGATGCAGGTGGACCGCTATGCGAAGGCAAGCCAGGCGCTCGCTGCGCTGCTGTTCGTCGCTGTGCTGACCACCGCCGTCAATCCTCGGCGGCTCGCGCGCGTATTGCCCGGCGCGCTTTTCGCCGGACAACTCGGACTGCCGCTCTTTTATCTGGCGCTCTATCCCGCACGCCTCGCCTTACCCGATGGATCGCTGACCAAATATTCCACAACGTGGGCGCTCAAGGCACTAGTTGTCGCGCTGGTGCTCGCGGGCATCGTCGACGTAGTTCGTCGTTACCGCAACTATTGCCGCAGCGATGGCATGTCTTTCAAGGTGCTGTTCTCGCCGCTGGCGCTATTTGGACTTCTCGTCGCATTCAAGTTCGGCAACACGATCGGACCGGCGCTATCCACGAACGACTATGAGTTCGGGCAGAACCTGCTCGGCTGGTGGTCTTACGTCAAGGGCGTCGTGCCGTACGTCGGCTACGTAGCACCGCACGGTTTCATGGAAGACGACCTTCCGGGGCTGCTTTCTCTGGTGTTCTACGACGGAACGGCGGCGAGCATCGCGGACGCGAACAGGCTTGGTTCGACCTTGCTGTCGCTAGTGACGTTTCTTGCGCTGTTCCGCTTTTCGGGCAGCATGGGTCTCGCGTTGGTCGCGACGTTTTTCATCGGCGGCAGAAGTGCGTTTCTGTTCTTCACGCCGTTTCTTTGCCTCTGGTTCAGCGCCTCGCTCAGGGCGACTCCGGCACGTTGGCTTGCGGCCTGGCTCATCACCGCGCCCATCGTCGTGCTGGGCGTGCCGCCCGCAGGGCTGCTGCTTGCCGCCGCCTCCGGATTGCTGGCGCTGGAAGCGGTATGGCGCATCTGGCGAGGGCGTGAGCGTGCGGGTCTAAGAACGCTTATAGCCGTTTGCATCGCGCTTGTCGTGCTCGCCATCGCCACGCCGTTCGTGCCCATGCTGTTCGGCGCGATTCGCTATGTACTGGAAAACGGGCCTATCAATCAGGTCGCTTACGGCATTCCTTGGGACGCGAGTTGGAACACGAACGGACCGAAGTCCGGGCTCGTGTTCGAAGCGGTGCGCATGTCGTGGCTCGCCGCTCCGTTCTTCTGTTTGCTGATGGCCTATGCGATTATCAGGCGCCGGGGTGCAGGCGATGCCGCGTTGCTGCCGACCATCGTCGTTCTGCTGTTCACGCTGCTGCTCACGCCGTATTCAATGGGACGGATTGATGCCGGCGACCTGTCGCGTGCAGGCCTCGCAGCTATCTTCGGCTGGGCAGTGCTGATTCCCCTCGTCGCCTGGCATGCGATCAAGACGCCGTACCGGGTTGCGTTGGTCGTCGCGCTGGCCGGCGCGAGTGCGACGCTCAATTACACCACGCTCGCCTTTTCCACGGCCGTCACGGCGGCGGCGCCTTCCATCGCAATCGGTCCCATGAAGAATGGCGCGGATGTGGGTATGCCGAACATCGGTCGGGCGATGGTTCAAGAGGATCAATGGGCAAGCCTCGTCAAACTCAACACGCTGCTGAACAGCGCGTTGCCGCCGGGGGTGGGTTACCTCGACCTGACCTCGCGCAATGCCCGGACGTTTTATATGAATCGTCCGGTGACAATGGCGGTCACGGCGCCTTACAACATGGCCTCGGTTCGACAGCAGCAGCGCGCGGTGGAGCAGCTTTCGGCCCAGTTGCCGGATGTCGCATTGCTCGGGGCCGGCAATCTTGCTTATGACGGCGGCGGGCTTGCGTTGCGAGATCCAGTGCTCTACCGTTTCGCGATCGATCATTACACACCGGTCTGGGCAGACGGGGTTATTCTCGGCTACAGCGGCAAGCGGGCAACTGCCGGCGAGCTGAGCCAGCGCCCGACCGTGACGGCGAAGAACCAGACGGACGACAAATGGGACCGGGGTGTCTCCCGCAACGAGGCAGCGTTGCTGCTGGATAGCGACACGCCTGTCTCCGCGTTGACTGTCGGCACGCAGCTACGCCTTGCTGACGGCCAGCAGCGCCGGGTGACCGGAGTGAATGCCGGGCTGCACACGGTCTCGCTCGACGGCGTTCCGCTAGACGCGTCGAAAGTAGGGTATCCCGCTGCAACCGAGATCGTGCTCGATGCATCGTCTGCACGCGAGTTCCGTATGGCCATGCTCGACGCGGCATTTTCCGCCCCTGACCTTGGCGAGATTCCGGTCGCCTGGGGGCGCTCCAACAGGTCGCTGGCGAAGAAAATGTCGACGGTCGGGAAGCTCGATTCGTCGGCGGCTCAATTGCGCGACCTGATTGCCGAAGCAGGCCAGTACAAGGTGGCCGGTGGTAATCCGCAAATCAGCTTTGACATCGCCTCGCTGCAATTGTCCGGTCATGCCGCGGGTCTGTTGCGATTCGACTTCGCGTGCTTCGACCGCCGTGCCCAGCCGAGGCTCACGGTGTCGTGGTCCGGCGTCCGCCAGGAAGGGGCCGCTGGAGCGGGGCAGTTGCAGTTCACCGCGGACGACGGCGTGCTCATCGTCCCCATCGATGCGTACCCGCGCTGGCTAACCCTGGAGCGAGTCGATGCACTGCAGATCCGTTTGGCTAATCCGGGCGCGTGTGGGGCGATTGGCGTGACAAATGCGACGCTTTTGCAACGGAATGTTTTCCGGTAGTGGGCGGCTCACCGCGCCCCTTGGCTCTGTCATGTTGCAGATGCAATCGCGCCGGGGGCAGTGTGAGGTGTCGTCAATGGCCGGAACGGCCGTCCTTCGCGCCACCCGAAATGCCGGTAGTGAGTCACGGGGTCAGCACCCGCATCGCGCACGTCGGGGTTCGCGGCGAGATAGTCAGCAGCATTGAATGCTGGCGGGAACACGAGTGGTTCGACCGGATCGAGATCGCTCGGCTGTCCGCACACGCGCGAACTGCCTTGCGCGTTGTCCCAGCCGGGACCTAATGCGGCGAATATCCGGCGCGTTCGCCACCAGGCAGTACCGGGCGCCGCGACTTTGGCCACGCGTGCCATGCGTTGCCAGCTTTCCGCGATGTATCGCCGGTCACACGAACGCCGCAGCACGACGGAGAACTCCATGCCGTTGTGCATTGTGTCGGCGAAGTCTTCGCATGCAAAGTCGAGCAGGTCCATGTCGCATAAATCGGCGATGAGCTTCGCGAACGATCGTGGCGTGAAAACCCAGCAATGGACGTCGTGATATCTGCCGTTTTCGAAGGCATCGCGCGCGAGCTGCATCGCCCCTTGCCACGTGTGATGTCGTTTTGCGGAGGCCCGTTCGATACGCCCGCGCCATGCCTGTGCGGTACTGATGTCGGCGGCGTTCAGACAGTGATCGAGCAGACAGAATGGGTGAGGGACGCGCGCGCGTTCGATATAGCTTGTCAGCACCTCGGGCAGACGGCTTTCGCGCCGGAAGTAGTCGAACGTGAAGCGCCTGTCGGGCACCGCCAGACGCACCTCGCCGGTGGGCTTGAGCACGGCCGCCAGTTCGCGCAGCCACGTCACGAGATCGGGTACGTGCTCGACAACATGCGACGCCACCACATAGTCCACATACTGCCCGCCAATGGCTTCGTGCAGCGTGTTTGCGCCCCACACTGCATCGACGTTGACGATCTGGTCCGGATCGACATGCGGATCGTCGCGATACTTCTGACGCAGGTGCGGCGTGTCGGTGTGATCGACGTAGATGATCTTCGCGGCGTCGGCCCGGCGAACGAGCGGCCAGCACAGTGGGCCGATTTCGACGCCTACGCTCTCCTTCAGCTTGAGTCCGCGAAGAAGGCGGATTCGACGTTTCTCTCGTGCAAGCTTGTCGCGGTCATTGCTTTCCTTCGTCATGTCGTCTCCTCACTCGAACGGCATCCCGGGTCACGAGATATGCGTCGCGGGTAGCGGCGCACAGCGCGAAGAGATGGGTCAGCGTGCATGCGTCAGACGGCGGTGGCGGCGGCCAATGCTCCTGTCGCAACTGTCAAACGATGAAGGGCAGCGCGTGCATCGCGCACGTGCTGCATGAAGCATATTTTCCGGATAAATGAGCGGTTGGCCGTAGTGTCGGTAGTTGTGGGCCGGCGAATGCGTGCCGGCTCAGTACGAGGACGAGGCCCTTCCGGATCTCCAGCGATCAAAGGATACCTCAATTGCGGGTGATAAAGAAAACGTCCTGATGATTGTCCCATCCGCCACGACGATACTCGAGTATCTCTACGTTGTTTTCGCGGCAGACATCGGTTACCCATTGATGCGGGATCAGCGCGATGCCGTAGCTGTCTCCGATGTAATCGACAGTCTTGGCCTCCAGTGAGTGGTCGGGCATATAGTTGACGAAGCCGTACTGACCGGCGTCGTAGCTCGACAACAAATGCGTGCGCGCGGCGTCGCCGACCTGATAGCAGTCCACGCTTCCGAGAATCTCGCGCGAACGCTCGCCATGCGTGGTGACGACGGCGACCCCGCCGCGCTTGAGCTTCTGCAAGAAGTATTTCATCACCGTGCGGGCATTGTGGCCGGAAAGATGCGTGATCAACGAGCCGAGTGCGGCTACGTCGAAGAAATCGTCCGGCACGTTGTTGAACTCGTACACAGGGTCGGTAATGGGATAGGCATTGACGCCGAACTCCTCGGCGCAGAATTCGACGGCGGGGACCATGATGTCGGCCACATGTATCCGTTGCGGATCGAAGCGGGACGCGAGGTGGCGGGTCACGCGGCCATAACCGCACGGCAATTCAAGGCAGACCGGCGACTGCGCACCGGCCAGAGCGGCTGCTTGGGAGACGAAGTCGGCCATCTGGGTGCCGACCGATTCGTAATGCTCGGTCGAGCCGTGAAACATGTCATCGTTAGGATGAATTCGTGCTGGATGCATGGTCTAGTATTTTTCTTGAGCGAAGTCATTAACCGCTTGTGGCGGGTCCTGGTGCTGCAGTTCAACGTTATGCATCTACAACGGCGGGGACGCCCTCTAATCGATCCGGACCGGCTGACCCGTATGCGGATGTGGCCGTGTCGCGTAGAAATCGAAGAAGTGTTTTTGCCACAACGCGCACACGGTGTCCATCTCCTCGATCAGCGCCGCTTCAAACGCACCGGACGCATCGGCCCGGTCGATTTTTGATTGCATGCGGTCGAACAGCAATTTCTCGAAGTCGTTGATGCAGTAGTCGCGCACGGCGTTCGCATCGAATGTATAAGCCGCGCGCGGCAGCTCCGGATGCAACGAAATGTAGGTGCTGAAAAGGCGCTCGACAATGAACGGCAAGAATGGCGCTGGGTCCGTGTGCAGTGTATCGGTCATTACACCGACGGCCGCTTCGTGCGACGGATTCCCTTCGAGAAAATCCGCAATCGGCAACAGCGTCTTGCCCACGTACTCGTCCCAGAAGCGGCGCGAGCCGACCCAGAAGTTGCAGTAAGCGAGTGTTGCCGGTCCATGTCGCGGCGTGTGGGCAACCGGAATGTCGACACCGCTCGCATCCAGAAGCGCCTGAGCCGCACGGGTGAGGCCGGGATGTGCGTGCTCGCCCTGCATCCAAACGTTGAAAGACCAATACGCGAGTTGCGGAAATGGATTGATGAAAGTGACATCCGCGCCGTCATGGCGTTGGACGAAATCAATAAATGCGCGACCGGCGATCTTCGACTTCAGCGAGAACTTGGGCGAAAAGAGACCCGTATAGTCGTGCGCCAAATGCTCGCCGTTGCGATACATGTCGGTCAGGATCTTGAACTCGCGCCATTCGGGACGCGCATTGTCCGCACGTACTAACGGCAGGAAATCCGCACAGGTCAGCGTTTGGTCCTGCGAGTAGATCGGCTCGAATATCGCAACGGTTTTGCTCATACGTGGCCCGCGCGTTCCAGGCAGTAGCGGTTCAGATCCGCGCGCCACTTCAGATACGTGAACGACGCATTCGGCACCGTGAAGCTCGGGTAATGCGTTTCGATGGGCACGCCGAGCAGATATTGCAAGACGACGCTGATCGGCCCGCCGTGCGCGACCGCCGCCGTCAAACCGCTTTCGCTCACGTGCGGGCGAACCTCCGACTCGACCCACGCTTGCACGCGCTCGGCCATGTCAAGGTGCGATTCGCCGTTTTCATAGCGATTGCGGATGTTGCCGTTGAAGTCGGGGAAGGTCCGGTTGAAATCGGCTTCGAGCCACGATCCGTAAATACCTGGATGCGTTTCGGCTAGCCGTGCGTCGTAGGTAATGGGCGTGGTCGCGTCGAACAGCAATTCGGCGGTCTGGCGGGCACGCGCCCACGGGCTGCAATAAAAGCGCGACGGCTCAAAGCCAAAGCGATCGAGCGTCGCGGCGAGGTTGATCGACTGGGTCTTGCCAAGTTCGGTGAGCCCGTCCTTGTCGGTCGAGATCAGCAGTCCCTTTTCGTTCGCGACCGACTGGCCGTGCCTGATCAATAGGAGATCCATGGTGTGGTGTCCGTTCAGACCGGGCTTTCGCCGGTCACGAGTTCAAGAAAAGTCTTTGCCGGACCGGTCAGGCCGAATCGCTCGCGAGTGTCGGTGTGCGCGTTGACTCGTAGGGAGTCGCGCAACGTCTTGTCCTGGTAAAGCTTTTCCATGGCTGCTGCCCATTCGTCGGGCGTATTGTTCACGAGCAGTCCGGTTTGTCCGTCCGTAACAGCTTCCTCATACACCGGCGAACGCGAGTAGATGCCCGGAATGCCGAGGCTGCCGTAGTCGATGTACTTGATGCACGATTTGCAGCTGTTAAAGAAGAGCGCGTCAGGATCTTCGCGGCCGCCGAGCGGCACGATCGAAAACATGTAGCCCGCGTCCCGAATCGCCGCCTTATAGGCGTGATTTTCGAGAAACCCTTTGGAAACGAGCCGCGGAATGCGCGACATTTCCGGAAAGCCGTCGCCCCAGAACTCGAGCACAACCTCGGGGTGCCGTTGCAGAAAGTCGACGACGACCCTGAAGAACTCCTTTCTGAACTGAACGAGCTTGATGCCGTCCGTATTCGAGAACAGGATCTTGGGCGGCGCGGACTCGTGCCAGTTCGACGGGCCGGAAGGCAGCGAGTCATGATCGAAGCCGTTCGGAATGACCACAACCGAAGGCCGCAGACGGCGCAGCTTGTTGCGCAGTGTTTCATTGGAGACCGTCGCAATGGACGCCTGACGGATCAGCCACGTAATGTTTGCGAGCAGATCGTCGTTCAGGTCGGTGACGCTGTACATCGGCAAGTCGATAATCCAGTCGTCCATATCGTAGATGGTGCGAAGGCCCAGGTCGTTGGCCATGCGCATCACGTCCGTCGCGCGGTTCGAGCTATGTTTGTTGAACAGCACCGCATCGAAACGACGCAATTGCCCGACGGTGACGTCGCTTTCGACGATCTCTTCCCATTCGAGCATCCGGTTGTTCGCCATGTAGCCGAGTAAGGGGCCGAACCGGGCCGCAATGGAGCGCGACATCAGCCTGTCGTGCGACAGCGAGATTCGCTGAACAACCAGTAGGCGAGGAATCTTCGGCATGTCAGACACTTTCCCGTGCGAGCAGCGCCGCGATTTGCGGACCGATAGTCGACGCCGAATGACGTGCCATGACCCGCTCATAGGTGGCTGCGATCCGGGCTTCGCGGTCAGCGTCGTTGATCGCGCCGGCGATTGCTGATGCGATCGCGCTCACCGAATCGGTGGCTGTGTACCAGACGCCGTCTTCGAAATGCTCGCGCTGCCAGGGGCCGTCGGACATGACGAGCGGCTTTTGCATGATCGCGCCTTCGAGGCTCGAGCGGCCAGGCGGATCGATGCTGGGTTCCACCATCACGCTGCAGTTCGCAATGATCGAGCGAAGCATCGCGCTGCAAGGCTGGATGAACGGCAGAAACGTAATGCCCGGATGCGCCTCGGCAACGCACTGGCGGTAGTACTCGTCATCGCGCGCACCGCCCACGAACAGGCCGTCGAGCTTCAGTTCGTTCAGCGCGCGGATTGTCTGCAACTGATTCTTGATCGGCTCGATGAGGCCAAGGCACAGTGCGAAATCCGTGCTATTCGACACCGTGGACATCAGATCCTTGTCGGGCGGCGCGAGAAAGCGGTTGGACACGCAAGTGGGTAGTACTTCGATCTTCTCTGGGGGAACCTGAATGTACTGCGTGAAGTTCTCGAGTTCCGCCCGCGACTTGAACAGAAGCTTGTGCGCGAGTCCGATGATCTGTTCGATGCGCTGCACTTCCCCTGGCGCAACGGGCCCGAGCCACCAGACGTTCGGCCACAGGAAAATCCGCTTGTTGCGGCTCGCGGCCTCGCGCAGAATTGCGTGGCCGTCCGCATGCACGGAGAAGTGGATCACGCCGTCGTAAAAGCTGAGCGGACGGCTGCCGATACCGTAAATGTCCGTGTGCACGCCCGATCCTTTCAGGATCTCCGCGACCTGCACGAGCTCGGATTCGCCGCCGCCGCTAACCGTGAACGCGGTGCTATACGTGGTCAGAATGAACTTAAGCCCTGTCATACGTCTGTCCTCTGAGCGCTCCACCCAAACAGTACTTCGCGCCACACCGTGTCGCTCGCGCGCTCGATCACACTGTCCGCATGCGCGACATATCCGTCGTCCGCCGGCGCCGCGCCGGCTGTTGCGCCAAGACGTTCCGCAATAGCGGCCGCCCATACGGACAATTCCGCGTCAGCATCGAAAACGCAATCCGCCGGGCAGATCTCCTGCGCTGCGGTGCCGCCGCGCACGAAGACCGGCTTGCCGGCATGCATTGCCTCGAGCACCGGCACGCAGAATCCCTCGTGCCGGCTCATCGCCAGCAGCGCGCTAGCGGTGTCGTAGCATTCGAAGAGGTCGGCGTCGTCGAGCATGCCTTTGAAATCGACGCGATCGAGAACGCCGAGCTCGCGGGCGCGGTTGATCAGCAGCTTCATATAATCGTAGTTCGGCGCATTGCCGATTATCGTCAGAGTCGCCGCAAACTCATGCTGTTGCAGGAGCGCGAGAAGCTCGACGGCGTCCTCGACTCGCTTGTGCGGCACGACCCGGCCCACCATCAGCAGATTCGGCTCGCGCAAGATGCGCATCGACGACGCAGGCTCGCGCCGGAACGCTGGCATATCGGCGAACACCGGCGGAATGATTCTGACCGCCGTCACTTCCACTGCACCGGCGAGGCTTTCCGCCGTGTTGTGCGAGTTCGCGATCACGAGGTCGAATCCGCCTAGCAACGGCAGTTGCGCGAGCGCTTCCTCGCACAGCTGTGCGGTGCGAGGTTCGAGTTCGCGCAGCAGCCGCGGATCGGTCACGCCGTGGAAATAGCACAGCTTGCGGCCCGGCAACCCGAGCAGTTGCTCAAGATATGGATCGAAGATCGAGTAGCTGAGCAGCACGATGTCGTCGGCCGTCACGCTCGTGAACAGTTCCTGGAGCGGACGCACTTCCATCGTGCCGACGTCGTAGCGCTGCGCATACAGAGCGGTGGCGAGGCCGAGACGCCGCGCTGCGCGGGCGAGGCCGAGGCAGTGGTTGCCGACCGCGTCGCCGGCAAAAATGTCGGGGGCGCACACGTGCAGCTTCATTTAGTCTGCGCTCCCGCAATGTCGGCGAGACGCCGCGCGTAAGCGCGCGCGACCGCTTCGACCGAGTAGTCACGTTCGATGCGCGCTTTGCCGGCTCGCGCAATGCGCTCGCGCAACGGTACGTCTTCGATCATGCGCTTCAACTGTTCAGCGGCCAACGACACGTCGGCATCGCACCAGTACTGGCCTTCGGAGAACAGATAGTCACCTGGGCGCAGTGGCACCAGTTCACCGTCGACGAGAAACGCCGTGTCCGGCTCGCAGAAGTCGACGTTGCCCGAAAAGTTCGTCGCGACCACGGGTTGGCCGAGCGCCATGGCTTCTGCGATCACGCGGCCAAAGCCCTCGCTACGGTGCAGCGAAATATACGCGTCGCAGCAGGCCATGAAGTCGGTCGAATCCTGGCGGCTTAAACGTTCGGAGACGATGTGAATGCGACTGTCGCCCGCCCCAAGCTCGCGGACTGCGCGCCACACCGGATCGTCGTCGCGCACGTTCATGGCTTTGATAACGAGTCCGACGCCGCGAGAGTTCTCGCCAAAAGCCTGGCGGAACGCCTGTATGCCCGCGAGCGGATTCTTGCGGCTCAGCCACGAGTTACCGTCGAACATCAGGTAGAACAGAAATTCGTTCGACGGCAGACCGAAGCGTTCGCGCCGCGGGGCCACAGGTGCGGGCACTTCGACCGCCATCGGCATGTGGTAGACCGGCGTGTCGCCAAGCCGGCTGTAGACGCTTTGCACGAACCTGCTCTGTGCCCAGATTTCGTCCACCATCTGATGCACCTTGCCGAACGCGCTCGGCCAGTGGGGCAACTCCCAAGGCCACGCGCCGATCTTGTGGGTAGGCGCCTCGATCAGCTTGCGGCCGCCTTCCAGCGCGAGACGCACCATCTCTGGGGCCGGCAGGCAAATGAGGCTGATGCTGTACTTCAGCTCGTCGCTCAGCAGGTGATCCACCGAGTGGTCGAGTTTCGCCGGGCCGGACATTGGTGCATTGACGAGCGCGACCGGCGTGTCGTTCATCTGGAAGACGCGCGCGGCCATGCGGGCGTCTTCGCCGAGTCCGAGCACACCCTGCGGAAAGCCGATCACATTGACGCCGAAACCGTATGTGCTTTCGACATGCGCATGGTAGCGCGGCGGATGTCGTGAATCATGCGCCGCACTGCCTTGCTCCCACTGCACCTTCAGACAGTCCAGCAGCGCATACTCCCGGCCGCCGCAATTATTCCACCAACGCACAAGCTGGGCGCGGCCGGCTTCCGTCGCGACGTCAAACGAGGCTTGAAGATCGGGCCGCTCGCTTACGATCAGTTCAAGAAAGCGCGGCAGTTTCGACGTGTCCGGCGCCTCCTCGTCGTCCATTTGGGCGAGTGCATGCGCGAGCCCGGTTGCCGACCATCTGATCGCCGGGTATTCGTTCTGGCCGTACGCATTCCACCACGACTCATAGCTCAGGCGCGCGCCGAAGCTGTCGAGATTGAATGCCGCTTGCAGGTCAGCGCGCTCTTTCCAGATGAGGTTCAGAAAGCGCGGCAGGAGCGGCAGCATGCAGCGCTCGCCGGCTTGCATGTCGAAGAGGTCGGCAGGCACGGGCGGCGCGACCCAGCGAATTGCCGGATATTCGAATTGCCCGTGTTCGAGCCACCACGAACGCGCCTTGAGACGGCCAATGAAGGTGTCTTGTGGGCACAGTGCCTGCAGGTCTGGCCGTTCGCTGAGGATCAGCCTCAAAAAGAGCGGCAAGGGCAAGCCATGCTGATTGTCGCCCGCTTCCATCCCGGTCAGCGTTCGGGGGGCGGTGGGCGGCACCCACCTGATCGCACGGTACTGAAGCTGTCCGTGTTCAAGCCACCACGACAGGCAACTGAGCCGGCCGGTGAAGGTGCGCAGGTTGAACGAGCTTTGCAGGTCTGGCCGTTCATTGATGATGAGCGAAATGAAGCGCGGTACGTGCAACCCGTCCTCGCTGACCGGGTCCGCCGGCTCGAGCATGGCGCCGCCGACCGGCGCGGGCGACCAGCTGATGCGCGCGTATTCGCGATGGCCATGCTCTTCCCACCAACTGAGGCAGGCCAGTTGGCCGATGAACGTAGTCAGGTCGAACGCGCTCTTCAGATCAGGCCGCTCTGCAGCGATGAGCGCGAGAAAACGCGGGAAGGGCAGCGCGCCGGCCTCTGTGTCGCCGGTTGGCTCCGTGAGCTTCGGCCACGCGACGGGCACTCTCCACGTGATGCGCGGACACGCGTCCTGTCCATGGGCTTCCCACCAGTTCAGACAATTCAGATAGCCGCTCAACGTGCCGAGATCAAAAGCCTGCGAAAGGTCGCCGCGGCTCCCCACAATCATCGTGACGAGCTTCGGCAATTGCAGTCCCGCCTGTTCGAGCACGGTTTGCGGCTCGAGCAGCGTTTCGGGCAGATGCTTGGTGTCGAGCACGCTCGGCAGGACGGATCCAAGCCAGTACGTCACGGCCTCCGGATGCCGCGCAATTAGCGTTTCGTTATCGAGTTGCCGCAGATATTCGAGGTCCTCGTGACGCAGCACCCATTCGAAGTCCGGGTAAGTGTCGCGCGCCGTCATTTCCCACCAGAAGTACAACGTGACGCGATCGTTCAGCGACTTCGAGTTGTAGCGCGCGAGGTCGGCCCTGAACTTCATCAGGAAGTAGATCGCGCTCGGCAGGCAAAATAACTCGCCTGGCGACGGATGGCGGTACTCGGCCAGCCACGCGGTGTTGTTTTTCTTTTCCAGATTAGACAAGGTTGGCAATCCTCGAAGGCCAGGCGAACGAGAAGTCGTCGGCCGTGAGCGTCAGGTTCGGCGAATAGTACGGATCGTTCATCAGCAGATCGCCCCAGCGTTGCCGGACCAGTTCCGACTCCTGATTGAAACGGCTGATTTTCTCGGGCGTGTCTTCGGCGCCGCGCGTGGCCGACTCATGGTGATACAGCTCCGCATACGGCGTCCAGACGTTGCGATAGCCCGCTTTACGCACGCGCAGGCAGAAGTCTATGTCGTTGTATGCGACGTGCAGGTTTTCATCGAGGCCGCCGACTTCCTTGTAGATCGACTGGCGGATCAGCAGGCATGCAGCGGTGACGGCGCTCATCGCATTGCGCAGCCGCGCCCGTGCGAAATAGCCGGCCATTGTGTTGGGGAAATGCTTGTGCGCATGGCTGGCAATGCCGCCCACACCCAATACCACTCCGCCATGCTGAATGGTGTCGTCGGGGTAGAGCAGCTTGGCGCCGACCGCGCCGACGTTCTTCTGAATGGCGACCGACACCATTTCATCGAGCCAGTCTGCATTGATGACCTCAATGTCGTTGTTCATCAGACAGACGAAGTCGGCGGTGCTTGCCAGCGCAATGCGGTTGTTCAATGCCGAGTAGTTGAACGGCGAGTCGTCGCGCACAACCTTGACGCGCTCATCGGTTTGCAGGCGCGCGAACAGGTCGTGCGTTTCCTGCTTGACCGAGCCGTTGTCGATGATCGTGATGCGGTAATTCGGATAGCTCGATTTCTGACGCACCGACTCCACGCATTGCTCGACGAGTTCCGCCGAATCGCGCGTGGGGATGATGATTTCGACGGAGGGCAGCGCTTCAGGCAATTCGTAGACGACTTTGTTGAACGCATGCGTGCCCGGCGCGTGAATGGTGTGCGCGTTGATGTTGTTGCGCTTGAGATGGTCGTCGATTGCGCGCATTGCAGCGATATGCGCGTAGGGCTTCGCTTCATGGCCACTTGCGGTGCTCTCGGGAATAATGCGCCAGTGATAAAGCGCCCGCGGCACGTGATACACCACGTCGTGTCCGACGCGATCTATCACGCGCAGCGCCAGGTCGTAATCCTGGGAGCCTTCGAGACCGGTACGGAAGCCGCCGATGTCGCGCAGCACCGACGTCTTGTACACCCCGAAGTGCGAGATCATGTTCTGGCTCAGGAACAGATCGTAGTTGAAGTCGCACTTGAAGTACGGGTCCGAGCGCTCGCCTTCTTCGGAGATCTTGTCTTCGTCGCTATAGATGAGCGCCGCGTCCGGGTGTGCGTTCAGCATTTCGATCACGCAATAGAGCGCGAGCGGATGCAGTTCGTCGTCGTGGTCGAGCAGGCCGACGAATTCGCCGGTCGCAAGCTCGAGCGCCGTGTTGCTTGACGCGCTGATGTGACCGTTCGTCGTGCGATAGGCGACCTTCACCCGGCCTGGGTACTTCGCGACGTAGCTGTCGAGCACGGCCTTCACTTCAGGCTTGGTCGAGCAGTCGTCGGCCACGCAGATCTCCCAGTTTTCGTATACCTGGTCGATCACCGAATCGAGCGCTTTGCGCAGCCACTTTTCCGGCGTGTTGTAGGTCGGCATGACGATGCTGACCTTCGGCTGCAAAGCGAACGTTTTTGAGCGCTCGCGCAGTTGCGGATAAATGGACTTCGGCGGTTCGTTCGCATCGAGCCATTCCTGGTACGACTCGCCGACGATGGGCGCGGTAGCCGGCAACGGTCCGCCGCGCCAGGCCGCCATACGGCGCGCACGCGCAAGCAGTTCCGGCGAGCATTCGGTTTCGTCCAGCACGGTGATGGTCAGGCCCGTTACGGAGAAGAGCGCCGGCAACGCGATCGGGTCGAAGCGGATGGGCCCGGCGAGCTTCGGAAACGCTACGTCCTGCTGCACCTTGCCGTTGCCGTCGACGTGCAGCCCGATCGCGGTATGTTCCGACATGCCCGAGCCCGCGTCGATATACAACATGCATGGCGAAGCCGCGGACGCGCTGGTCTTGAGCTCGAACGAAATGCGCGCGGCTCGCTGCGACAAAGCTTCCCAGCCCACCAGTTCGAACTGCGGGTCGTTGTTGGTCGCCTGCCAGGAAAAGTCAGGATTCGAGGATTTCTCGACGTTGTTCAGAGGACGTAGATCGAAGTTCATTTTCTTAGCAGGGAATCGTAAAGGTCTTTCAGAGGTGACAGGACGGCTTGCCAGGTCAGGTCGCGCGCCGTGCCCAATGCATTCGGGGTGCCGTTGCGCTCACGTGCGAGGGCGTCGCGAATCGACCGCGCAATGCTGTCGACGTCGGCCGGGTCCAGATAGGCGACATGCTCCGCGAAGTATTCCTCGGTGGAGCCAACCTTCGTGACCGCGATGCGGGCGCCGGCTGCATGCGCTTCGAGTGCGGCGAGCCCAGGCGTCTCCAGCGTACTTGGCAGCACGAATGCTTCGCATGCCGCATAGGCCGAGCGCAGCACGGGGGAGTCGTGTGCAAGCGTGCCGGCATAGATGACCTGGTCGCCGCCTTCCGCGAAGCAGGCTTTCGCATATTCCGGATCGCGTTGATGGCCGATCAGCACGAGCTTCAGTTCGGGGAACGACTTCATCGCCCGGATCAGCGCCAACTGGTTCTTGCGTGGCTCGATGTTGCCTACGTTCAAGATGAAGTGGCCGTGAATCGCGAATTCCCCGCGGAAGAGTTCCGCTGCAACCGGCTCGTAAAAAGTCTGCTCGACGCCGTTCAGCACGCTCGCGAACTTCTCACGCGGCAGGTTGAAGATGCGCGCGAGCGTGTCGCATTCGATTTCCGAATTGGCCACCACCCGGTCCGCGAGCGAGAACTGATGATGAATCTCGCCGATCGGATAGAGATGCCTGGTCTCCTCGGTTACCCAAAGACTAGAGGAAACAACAAGCGGCAAGCCCAACTGTTTAACAAAGTTACAGAAGTGGACGGAGCCGCCGACACACGAGAAGAAATGAACCACGTCGTGTTCGAGAAACCGTGGATTCCACGGATCGAACAGCGTGACGTCCACGCCATGCGCGGGCAGATGCTTGCGGTATGCGAGCAACTGGATTTCTCCGCCTCCGGGGGTGTGGAATGCCATCGGGTAGGTGGCGAACAGCACTTTCATAAATGGGCTCTTTTAGCTCAAACGTTTTCTTCAGACCGGCTCGTGCGTGGCGCGACCCTCGCGAAGCGCCCGTCGGCTCGCTGGCCCCCGGGCGCGGGGCCTTTGCACGGCCGCGCCGTGAGCGACGCGGTCCTGAATGTGCTGTTGTCGAGCACGTCGGATCGAAACCACGATTTCCACATGCGCGAATGGTTTGAGTTGTTACTAAGTGTTCCCGCGGCTCTCGCTACGCGGCCGCGCGTTTATTATTCCGGCCCGGGCCGCCGAGCTGCTGACGGCGCCGGCCAACGCAATGCCGGCACATTTTAGCGCCTGAGGAACCGCGCGACCGGGCCGAAGTGGAAGCTGCCCGCATACAATACGTTCCCAATCAGACTTCCTTACCATCGCCGCCGATGCCAGATTGTATCGTGTCTCACCCCCCTTTCCCGACGTGTCGGGGGAGCTCGGGCCTCGCCCAAACGCGCTCGCGAATGCGACCGCTGTCGCCTGCATCGGAGGCGCGCTCATGACCCAGCGTGTGATCGTGACGGGCGCCAGTGGCTTCGTCGGCAAGGCGGTGTCGAGAGCCCTGCTGCAGCGCGGCGATACGGTGACGGCGCTCGTACGCCGCCCGCAGACTGCGGAGCGCGGCGCGCGTGAATGGCTCTTCGACGCAGCGGACTTTCAGGGCATCGAGGAGCGTTGGGCCGCTGACATGCAATGCGATGCGGTCATCCATCTCGCGGCGCGCGTGCACATGATGCGTGATCTCACGGCCGATCCGCTCGCCGCCTACCGCGCCACCAATGTCACGGGCGCAATGCGGGTGGCGCAGGCGGCGCGGCGTACCGGCGCACGGCGCTTCGTGTTCGTGAGCAGCATCAAGGCGGTGGCCGAAAGCAGTGCCGGGCGGCCTATCGCTGAGACCGACGAACCGGCCCCCACCGACCCCTATGGCATCTCGAAACTGGAGGCCGAGCGCGCGCTGCTCGCGTATGGCCAGGACTCGGGCATGGAGATCGTGATCGTGCGACCGCCGCTGGTGTACGGGCCTGGCGTGCGCGCAAACTTTTTCCAATTGATGAATGCGATTGCCCGGGGCATTCCGTTGCCGCTCGGCGCGATATACGCCCGCCGCAGCCTGGTATTCGTCGACAACCTCGCGGACGCGCTGGTCCACTGCACCACCGATCCACGCGCTGCCGGCCAGACTTTCAACGTCACCGACTGCCGCGACCTGAGTGTCTGCGAACTCGCGCAAGCGCTCGCAACACAACTGCATGCGCCGGCGCGCCTCGTGCCGGTGCCGGTCACGCTGTTGCGCCTCGCCGGCCGGCTGACTGGCCGGTCCGCGCGCGTCGACCGTCTGATCGGCGAGTTGCGTCTTGACACTTCGCATATTTGCGAACGCCTCGGCTGGTATCCGCCGCACACGGTCGAACACGGCCTGCTCGAAACCGCGGCCTGGTACCGCGCCACGCACTGAACGTACTTTGATGCTATTTGCCCCGCTTTCCGCTCACCCCGTGCTCCTGCTGCTCGTGTGGGGTGCGCTCGCGTTCTGTGCCTGCGCGGCAATCCTATGGGCGCTGCTCAGAACCGGGCTCGCGTGGCGGCTCGCCACCGACATCCCTAACGACCGCTCCCTGCACACGCGCCCCACACCGCGTGTCGGCGGTTGGGGCATCGTGCCGGTGGCTGTCGTGCTGATCTGCCTCTCGGCGCCGGCGCTCTGGCTGCCGGCGCTCGCGGCGGCGTTGCTCGCCGCGCTCTCGCAAGTCGACGACCGCCGCGGCCTGCCGGCGCGCGTGCGCTTCGGCGGACATGCGGCAGCGGTCGTCGCCCTTGTCGCCGTTTATCCCGCCGATGTGTCGTGGTGGGCGCTCGCAGCCATGGCAGTTTTACTTGTGTGGCTGGTCAATTTGTACAATTTCATGGACGGCTCCGACGGACTGGCGGGCGGAATGGCGGTATTCGGCTTCGGCGGCTACGCCATCGCAGCCTCGATTTCCAGCCATCCCGATGCGGCGCTCGCGCTCGCGTCCGTGGTCGTCGCAGGTGCGGCTGGCGGCTTCCTGCTTTTCAATTTCCACCCGGCGCGCATCTTTCTCGGCGACGCGGGCTCGATTCCGCTCGGTTTTCTGGCCGGCGCGCTGGGTTACTGGGGTTGGCGCAAGGGTGTCTGGCCGGTGTGGTTTCCGGCGGTAAGCTTTGCGCCGTTCATCGGGGATGCATCGGTCACGCTCGCAAAACGACTACTGCGCGGCGAAAAATTTTGGCAAGCCCACCGCGAACACTACTATCAAAGACTGGTGCAGTCGGGCGTCGGGCATGCATCGACTGCACGGATTTGGTATTTGTTCATGGGTGCAGGCATAATGCTTGCTTTGTCCGCACTGCATTTATCGGTGCCATATCAATGGCTGGTGGTCGCTGCATGGACTGTCGTGCTGGCCGTCGCCGGGCTCCTTATTGATCGGCGCTGGCGACGCCATATATCCCGCTCCAGGCAATCCTGAGGTTCTGCGCAATGAAGAGATTCAAAGCCCGATGGCTTTCGTTCAGTGCGTTTGCGTTCGACCTGTGCGCGGTGGCTCTCGCCTGGATGCTGGCTTACGTGATCCGGTTCAACGGCCCCGTGCCGGGCCCCTTCTGGTCGAGCGGCTTGCATGCCCTGATATGGGTATTGCTGATTTACGCGGTCATGTTCCGCAGCTACGGGTTGTATCGGGGCATGTGGGTCTTCGCGAGTTTGCCGGACCTCGTGCGGATCGCAAAAGCGATCGGCGTCGGCGCGCTCGTCGTCATGATCGCTTCGGCGCTGCTGCAGCCGGCGCCTATCGTGCCGCGCTCGGTGCTGATCGTTTCGCCGATGCTGCTATTCCTCGCCATGGGCGGCTCGCGGGCGCTCTACCGGGCGGCGAAGGAGTTTTATCGCTACGGCGGGCTCGTCGGGCAGGGCAAGCCTGTGCTTGTGCTGGGCGCGGGCAATGCAGGCGCGAACCTCGTGCGCGAATTGAAGCGATCCGGCGAGTGGCGTCTGGCGGGTCTGCTCGACGACGACCCCGTCAAGCAAGGCCGTGAAATCTACGGCTACCGGGTGCTCGGCGCAATCACCGATCTGCAGAAAATTACGTCGGACCTCAAAGTGGAGCACGTGATTATCGCCGTGCCGTCGGCGCCAGTCGAAGTGCACCGGCGCATCGCGACACTGTGTGTGCGCGCAGGTGTTCGTGCGATGACGCTGCCGGCGCTCACGCCGTTGACCCAAGGCCAGGCCTTCCTCTCCCGCGTCCGCCAAATCGACCTCGAAGACCTTCTGGGCCGCGACCCGGTGATGATCGACACCGACCACGTCGAAGCGCTGCTCAAGAACCGCGTCGTCATGGTCACCGGCGCGGGCGGCTCGATCGGCTCCGAATTGTGCCGGCAGATCCTGCGCTTCGGCCCGGTTCAACTGGTGGCCTTCGACGTCTCCGAGTTTTCCATCTACCGGCTCAACGAAGAGCTCGCGGACAGATACCCCGAAGTGTCGGTGGTGCCCATCATCGGCGACGTGAAAGACTCGTTGCTGCTCGATCAGGTGATGGCGCGCTACAGCCCGCATATCGTTTTCCACGCCGCCGCCTACAAGCACGTGCCGCTCATGGAAGAGGTGAACGCCTGGCAGGCCGTGCGCAACAACGTGCTTGGCACCTATCGTGTGGCGCGCGCCGCGATCCGGCACGACGTTGCGCACTTCGTGCTGATTTCCACCGACAAGGCCGTCAATCCCACCAACGTGATGGGCGCGAGCAAGCGCCTCGCGGAAATGGTGTGCTCGTCGCTGCAGCAAAGCGCGCGGCGCACGCAGTTCGAAACCGTGCGCTTTGGCAACGTGCTCGGCAGCGCGGGCAGCGTCATCCCGAAATTTCAGGAACAGATTGCGCGCGGCGGTCCGGTCACGGTCACGCATCCGGAAATCACGCGTTTTTTCATGACGATTCCCGAAGCATCGCAGCTCGTGCTGCAAGCATCGAGCATGGGTCAGGGCGGTGAGATTTTCATCCTCGATATGGGTAAGCCGGTGCGCATCGCCGATCTCGCGCACGATCTGATCCGCCTGTACGGCTTCACCGAAGAGCAGATTCGCGTCGTGTTCACGGGCCTGCGGCCCGGCGAAAAACTCTACGAAGAACTGCTCGCCGACGACGAAACCACCACCCGCACACCTCACCCGAAGCTGCGCATCGCGAAAGCGCGCGAAGTGCCGGACAGCCTGATCGACAACCTGTTGCCGTGGCTCATGCAGCACCGCGTTCCCACAGACGACGAAGTGCGCCGCGACCTGCGCCGCTGGGTTTCCGAATATCAGCCGGCCACGCCGACGGCTCTGCGCAGCGTGCCTGCGCCCGTTACGCGGGTTTCCTGAGCGCTGGCTCCGCATGGGCTCTGCGTGGCGGGGTGAGACAGCCACCACGACAAGCGTGCTTCCCGGTGATCCATATGCGCTCCCACAGGCGCAGCGAAAAAACAAAAGGCGCCTCGGCGCCTTTTTTGTTTTTACCGCTTCGCCTTCCTCACCACCATCCACCGCGGCGACTTGAACCGCACGATACTCACATAGAGCCACACATACGTCGCCGCAAACACCACGACAAAGCAGAACAAATGCAGCGTATGCCGCCAGAACAGCGTGGCCGGCACGACTGCGATCAGGCACAGCAGCCATAAATAAGGCGACGTCAGCGAATTGCGCCGCGTCAGCTCACGCGCGGTGCGCACGCCCACCGCCCAGCGCATCAGCCGCTTGTACACCAGCATGTGCAGGTGCACGCCATCCGGAATGCCTGGCGACATGCCGCGAATGAACTTCTTCCGGTAGATCGAAAAGCACGTCTCGAAGATCGGGTACATGAAGAGCAGCACCGGATACCACGCGGACACCTCGCGATTGCGCATGACCAGCAGGATCGACAGTTCGCCGAGCATGAAGCCGATGAAGTACGCGCCGCCGTCGCCGAGAAAGATGAGCCCCGCCGGGAAGTTCCAGATGAAGAAGCCGAGCACCGCGCCCATCATCATGAACGACGCGGACAGCACCACCGGGTCGTGCACCTGGAAGGCCACGTAAGCGAGCGAAGCGAACATCATGAACGCGACCATCGACGCGAGGCCGTTGAAACCGTCGATGATGTTGATCGCATTGGCGAGCGCCGCCACCGCAAGCACGGTGACCGCGCATGAAATCACCGCATACGAGAGCAGAAAGTCGAGCGGCGGCACGCTGATGCGCGTAACCGCGATATCGAGCAGGAAGTACGCGAGCGCCGCCGCCGCCATCGTGCAGACGAGGCGCGCGAGCGGCGACACGCGCTTGGTCAGATCTTCGAGCAGACCTGAGCCGAAGGCGGGCAAGCCGCATGCAATCAGCCCGAGAATGCCGCCCGAGACGGCCGGATACGAACCATGCAACTGCACGGCGGAAACGATCAGCCCGAGCAGAATGCCCGTGCCGCCGATGCGCGGCACCGGACGCACATGGAATTTCTGCACGCCGGCTAGATCGGTGTCCGTCGAAAATCTTTCATGCAGATGCGCATAGCGCACGATCAACAGCGTGATCAGCAGCGAAACCAGAAAGCCGAGCGCAAAACTAAGCATGAAAGTGGGCCTGAGCAAAGACGCCGAATTATACAAACGAAACGTCGCGCGTCCGGAAAAGCGCGCGGCTCGAGCATGCCGCCAGGTTTCCCAGATAGTGAGGTGCAAATCGGCCGGAAAGCCGCGCCAGTCATGGATTTCACCTATTTAGCGAGGCTTCGCGCAAGCCGTTAAAGCTGGATGCGGCGAAGTGGGGCCACGCGGGTGAATCGTCACTCGCCGCGGATCGACAAGACCGTTCCGGAGACTCAATGCTAAACAACATCACAATTCGTGGCGGCCTGACGCTGGTGATCAGCGTATTCGTTGCCTTTCTGCTGACCGTGATCGGTGTCGGCTACGGGGCGCTCAAACTGGCCAACAGCAGCCTTTCCGACACGCAGCGCAGCGCAGCGGCGCTCTCGCATCTGAAGGCAAGTTCGGAGAAACTGCTGCAGGTGCAACTGGCGCTCGGTTCGTATCAAACACTCTTCAGCGTCGGCAAGCAGACCGACGACCTGCTGCCGGCCGCGCATAAAGTGCTGGTCGAATCGAACAAGGACTTTCGCAATTACATGGCGGGCCCGTTTTCGAGCGACGCCGAGCAGAAGCTCGCGCAGAACGTCGAGCAGGCGCGCAGCGCGCTCGTCGATAAGGCAATCGAGCCGGAGTTCAAGGCGCTCATCGACTTCGATTTCAACACGTTCCGCAACATTCAGGGCGAGACGGCGAACGCGTTCTACACCACGTATTCGAAAGCCATCGACGCGCTCGAACACGCGCAGACCGAAAACCAGCACCGCCAGGCCGAGACGGCCGAGCAGCGCTTCCAGATCGCGACGCTGCTTTTCGCGGCGATTGGCGCGCTCGCTATCGCGATTGGCGTCGGGGCGCGAATCGCGCTGTCGGCGGCGCTGATCAAGCCGGTCAACGCGACGGTCAGGCACTTCGAGCGCATGGCCGCCGGCGATCTGACGGTGGCGATCAACAGCCAGTCGCGCAATGAAATGGGTCAGTTGCTGAGCGCATTGACGAAGATGCGCGACGGCCTCGTTCAAACCGTGTCGCAGGTACGCGGCAGCACCACGGCCATCACGCAGGGCGCGAACGAAATTGCGTCGGGCAATGCGGATCTGTCGGCGCGCACGGAACAGCAGGCCGCGGCGCTCGAAGAGACGGCGGCGAGCATGGAGCAGCTTTCCGCGACGGTGAAGCAGAATGCCGACAACGCGAAGCAGGCCAACCGCCTTGCGAAGGGCGCGCTGGATACCGTCACGCGCGGCGGCAACGTGGTTTCGCGCGTCACCGAGACAATGGACGGCATCACCGAGTCCTCGCGCAAGGTGACGGAAATCATCGGCATGATCGAGGGCATTGCGTTTCAGACCAACATTCTGGCGCTCAACGCCGCGGTGGAGGCGGCGCGTGCCGGCGAGCAGGGGCGCGGCTTCGCGGTGGTGGCCTCGGAAGTGCGCAGCCTCGCGCAGCGCTCGGGCGCGGCGGCCAAGGAGATCAAGGAGCTGATCGGCGATTCGGCGGCGCAGGTCGAGCAGGGCGCCTCGCTCGTGGCCGAGGCGAGCCGCACGATGCACGAGGCGATGCAGTCGGTGGAGCGCGTGACTGGCATCATGGGAGAGATCGAAGCCGCCGCACTGGAGCAGAGCGACGGCATCGAGCAGGTCAACAAGGCGGTCGCGCAAATCGACGAGGTCACGCAGCACAACGCGGCGCTCGTCGAGGAAGCGGCCGCTGCGGCGAAGTCGCTGGAAGAACAGGCGGCCGTGTTGCGTGAAGCGGTGGCGGTGTTTCGCGTGAGCGAAGGCTCGGCGAAACACGCGAGCTATGTGGCCGCGCCTTCGCGCGGCATTGCTTCCGGGCACGCGGCGCTTGCCGTGTCCTGATTCAGGCGGCGAGGCCCGGTGCTCGCCTCCCGCGACCCTTGCGCGTCAGTCTGCAAATCCGCGCGGGTTCGACGACTGCCAGCGCCAGTGGTCCGCACACATTCTTTCAATGCCGAACTCCGCGCGCCAGCCGAGCACCTCGCGCGCCGCGCTCGGGTCGGCAAAGCACGACGCCACATCGCCCGGGCGGCGCGCCACGATCTCATACGGCACCGGGCGTCCCGAGGCCTTCTCGAACGCATTCACCACGTCGATCACGCTATAGCCCTGGCCGGTTCCGAGATTCACGACGAAGCTCGCATCGCGCTTGACGAGTGCATCGAGCGCGGCCAGGTGCCCGCGCGCCAGATCGACCACGTGAATGTAATCGCGCACGCCCGTCCCGTCCGGCGTGTCGTAATCGCCGCCGAACACACGCAGCTTTTCCAGTTTGCCGACCGCGACCTGGGCGACGTACGGCATCAGGTTGTTCGGAATGCCCGCCGGATCCTCGCCGATCAAGCCGCTCTCGTGCGCGCCGACCGGATTGAAATAGCGCAGCGTGGCAATGCGCCACGACGGATCGGCCACTTCCAGATCGCGCAGCACCTGCTCCGCGATCAGCTTCGACTGGCCATACGGGTTGGTTGCCGAGAGCGGGAACGATTCGTCGATGGGCGAGCTTTTCGGTACGCCATATACGGTGGCCGACGAACTGAACACGAACTGCTTGACGTTGCGATCGCGCATGACGCCGAGCAGCGCGAGCAGACTGCCTACGTTGTTGCTGTAATACTCGACCGGTTTCGCGACCGATTCGCCGACCGCCTTCAACGCCGCGAAGTGAATCGCGCCGGTAATAGGATGCGCGTCGAAAATGCGATTGAGCGCCGCTTCGTCGCGCGCGTCGGCCTCGTAGAACGCGACGGCGCGGCCGGTAATCTGCTCGACGCGCCGCAGCGATTCGCGCTTGCTGTTCACCAGATTGTCGATTACCACGACGTCGTAGCCACCGTTCAGCAGTTCGACGCAGGTATGCGAGCCGATGAAGCCCGCGCCGCCCGTTACCAGAATCGTGCCCTTCGTGGTCATGCTGTTACTCCGTTAAAGTAAAACGCCCGTCATTTTTTGCACCAGGTCTTTATATGTTTCGACGACGACGCGTTCGTCGAACTCCTGCGCGACTTTCTGCCGGCCGCGTTCTGCCATTGCGCGGCGCTCGGCGCCGCTCATGTCGAGCATGTGCGCGAGCGCCTTCGCGAGATCTTCTGCGTTGCGCGCTTCGCAAAGCAATCCATTGACGCCGTGGGCCACCACTTCGCGGCAGCCCGGCACGTCGGTCGCGACGATGGGCCGGCCCATTGCCGAGGCTTCCATCAGCGTGCGCGGCACGCCTTCCCGATACGACGGCAGCACGACGCAGTCCGCATCGGCAATAAAAGGGCGCACGTCATGCGCTTCGCCGAGATATTCGATAATGCCTTCGCGTTCCCAGGCCGCCACTTCGTCGCGCGTGATCGCGCTCGGGTTGTCGACACCGACCGGGCCCAGCAACTGAAACCGCGCATGCGCATAGCGTTCGCGCAGACGCCGCGCCGCTTCCACATATTCGCCGACGCCTTTGTCCCACAGCAAACGGCCGATCAGCACGAACCTGAATTCCGTGCGCTCGGGCAAGGCCGTGAACGCAAACTGTTCGAGGTCGACACCTTCGCCATGCAAAAGCCGCGCGCGCTCAGGATGCACCAACAAATTCTGTTCGACAAACGCTGCCTGATCGTCACGATTGAGAAACCACACTTCGCGCGGAAAACGGAACGCAAAACGATACAGTTTTTTGGCGACCTGCGCGGCGCGGCTAGACTGGATGAACACATAGCCGAGGCCCGTGGTCACCGCCACCGATTGCACGCCCGCCAGCTTCGCGGCGATCGAGCCGTAAATGTTCGGCTTGATCGTGTAATGAAACACGACGTGCGGGCGGATCGCGCAATAGTGGCGATACAGCGAATACAGCGTGCGCAGATCGTCGCGCGGATTGGTGCCCTTCGAGGCCACGGGCAACTCGATGCAGCGGCAGCCCATTGCGCGCAGCAGCTCAAACGTGCGGTCGTGCGGCGCGAGCACCGTCACGTCGACGCCGCGCCCGACCAGCATGCGGATCAGCCCTTGCCGGTACGTATAGATTGCCCAGGCGGTGTTACACACGAGTGTAATGCGCAACGCGGGCGTCGACTTCAGGGCTGGCTTCATGCGGTAACGAACTCGGCGGTGAATGAAAGGACGTGCGCACGGCGGCGCGGCAAATCAACGGCTAGCACGCGGCGCAGCAAATCAACGGCTCGCACGCGGCGCAGCAAATCAACGGCTCGCACGGGGCGCGAGCAGGTTGCGTTTGGCCCGCTGCAACGCGCGGTAAGGCGTCACGAGGTGCAGAAGGTTCTTCGCGAGGCCCAACCAGTCATAAGGATTGGCGACGTTGAAGTAGCGCAGTTGCAGCCGCAGCGTGGAAAGCACCTG
Source organism: Burkholderia sp. WSM2232 (assembly GCF_000472545.1). Lineage (GTDB taxonomy): Bacteria > Pseudomonadota > Gammaproteobacteria > Burkholderiales > Burkholderiaceae > Paraburkholderia. Next base: position 159,269 of record NZ_AWZV01000004.1, read on the forward strand.
GCGGCGCCGCTTCGTCGCGCTGATGCCGCCTTCGTTCAGCTCGTAATAGAGGCCCAGTTCCGGCAGATTCGCGCAGTCGTAGCGCTCCATGAGGCGTACGAACAGATCCAGGTCTTCGGCCGAGCGATAGTTCGCGCGATAGTTGCCCACCGCGCGCACCGCGTCGATACGCAGCATCATCGAAGGGTGCGCGAGGCATGAGCGGAAAAAGCGCAGGCGCCGGATCTGCGCCGCTTCGGCGGGCGGCGTGAGCATGAAAAGCGGCTCGCCCGCACGCGTGACGACCTGCGTCCACATGCCGAGCCCGGCCACTTGCGGATGCGCTTCCATGTATGCGCGCTGCTTCGCGAGCCGTTGCGGCACACTGCGATCGCCCGCGTCGATGCGCGCCGCGTAGCGAAAGCCGCGCTGGGCGAGCGCTTCGATACCGGCTTCGAGCGCGCGCTCGATGCCGCCGTTCACCGGCATGCGCAGCACTTCTATCTGCATGTTCGAGAGCGCCGGCGCGACGATGGGCGGCGTGCTGCCGTCGTCGACGATCAGCACGTGCACCAGCGCACGTTCATTGAAGGACGCGAGCGTCAGATCGACGTCGGCCTGGCCGTTATAGGCGGGCATGAGCACCGCGACGTCGTCGAGGCAGTGCGGCGGCGCGTCGGCGAGAGGGAGCGTCATGGGCGCAATTTGAAACGAATGTAATAAAGATTAACTGCCGCCGCCGCGAGATACCCACCTGCGAGGCCGACCAGCGCGCCATAAGCGCCGAGCCGCGGAATGGCCAGCAGATTGATGACGAACGCAACTGCGAGCGCAAGCAGCCATTTGAACAGCAAGACGAACTTCGCCTGATATTTCAGCACGACCAGATTGCCAATCGCCTCGATGCCCGCAGGCACCGAGAGCCAGACAGCCCAGCGGAAAATGTCGATTGCGCCTTCGAAGCCCGGCCCGAACACGCGGCGAATGATAAGGCCTGCAAGCAGGTCGAGCACGAGCGCGCCGCAGATCATCAACGCGGCCGTCATTGCCGTGAGGCGCCACACGTTACGGCGCAATTGCTGCGACTGCTGCACGCGATACACGAACGCGGGCGCAATGGTCTGCGCGAGCATCAGCGCGAGCGTGATCCAGTTTTCGTTCAGTTGTTGCGCGGCGGAGTAGCGTCCGAGATCGGCGAATGAAATGGCGCGCTCGAGCATGAGCCGGTCCAGTTTCAGAAACAGGTACATGCAGATCAGGCCGAGCCAGAACACCGTGCCCGCACTCGCGAAGTGCATGAAGAGCGGGCGCTCCACACGCCAGTCCAGTTTGCCGCCATGCCGACGAATGTAATAGACGAGCAATACACTGCCGATAGCCGCCGACTCCAGCGCCCACAGCCAGCCAAAGCGCGCGGGCCCGGCGGCTGCCTGCACGAGCAGATAGACGAAGCCGGCCTTCAACACAGCGGTGCACATGCTGGTCAGCAACTGCGGCTTGCTGTAGGTCATGCTTTGCAGCCACGCGTTGATTACGCCGACAAACGGCTCGCGAAACAGCATGGTCACTGCAAGCCCCGCGAGCATCGCACCCACGAGGGGATCGAAGAAATGCAGCGCAATGCCGAGCCACGTGAGCAGCAAGGCCGCGACCGAGACGGAAAAACGCAGCGCAAAGGCGCTGCCGAGCACCGTGCCGAGTTGCGCGGGCGGCCGCGCGACGATGGTGGGTACGAGGATCTCCGCGCCGCATACCCACGTAATGGGCGAAAGCACGAGCAGCAGCGTATTGGCGTATTGCCATTTGCCGAACGTCTCGGGTCCGAAGTAACGCGCGAGCATGCCGCTGATCGCGATGGCCACGCCGATTTGCGCAAGCCGTTCCAGGCCGAGCCAGACAATGTTGGTGAACGCGCGCGTGACGTCCGGATTGGCAAAGCGTTTGAGCGTCAGCATCCGTTGGGCGCTCGCCAATGCACGGTGCGCAAGTGCCCGCATCGGGTTGCCTTGCGCGGCATGCGTTGCCCCGGCATGTGCTGCCCCGGCAACTTTACAAATGGAGCGCGTCTAAGCATTAGAATGGCGTTACAGGCTGGTCCGAAAAGCGCAATTATAAGTTGGAACCGGATCGCTTCCGGCAAGGGTGCAGCATCATGTCCGATCACTATGATTTACCGATCCAGCATGACTGCGCCGGTCAAAATTTTCCATTGCACGCAAGTGAGCCAACATGATCTCCAAATCCATTTTCAAGGCATATGACATTCGCGGTGTGATCGGCAAGACGCTCGACGCCGACGCAGCGCGGTCGATTGGCCGCGCATTCGGTAGCGAAGTGCGTGCGCAAGGCGGCGACGCCGTGGTGGTCGCGCGCGACGGTCGGCTGTCGGGTCCGGAGTTGATCCAGGCATTGTCGGACGGCCTGCGTGCGGCCGGTGTCGACGTGGTCAACGTGGGCATGGTGCCCACGCCGGTCGGTTACTTCGCGGCAAGCGTGCCGCTTGAGCTGGAAGGCGGCGAACGCCGCGTCGATTCGTGCATTGTCGTGACAGGTAGTCATAATCCGCCGGATTACAACGGCTTCAAGATGGTGCTGCGCGGTTCCGCGATTTATGGCGAGCAGATCCTCGCGCTGCATCAGCGCATTGTCGACGAAAACTTCTCCACAGGCAGCGGTACGTACGTCGAGTACGACATTGCGGATGATTACCTTGCCCGCATAGCCGGCGACGTCAAGCTCGCACGTCCCATGAAGATCGTGGTGGACACCGGCAACGGCGTCGCGGGCGGTCTCGCGCCGAAGCTCTTCAAGAAGCTCGGCTGCGAACTCGTCGAACTGTTCACGGAAATCGACGGCAACTTCCCGAACCATCACCCAGACCCGGCTCATCCGGAAAACCTTCAGGACGTGATTCGCGCGTTGAAGGAAACGGACGCGGAAATCGGCTTTGCATTCGACGGCGACGGCGACCGTCTCGGCGTCGTCACCAAAGACGGCCAGATCATTTATCCGGACCGCCAACTGATGCTGTTCGCCGAAGAAGTCCTGTCGCGCAACAAGGGCGCGCAGATCATTTACGACGTGAAGTGCACGCGCAATCTCGCGAAGTGGGTGAAGGACAAGGGCGGCGAGCCGCTTATGTGGAAGACGGGCCACTCGCTCGTCAAGGCAAAGCTGCGCGAAACCGGCGCGCCCTTGGCAGGTGAAATGAGCGGCCACGTGTTCTTCAAGGACCGCTGGTACGGTTTCGACGACGGTCTGTACACCGGCGCACGTCTGCTCGAAATCCTCACGCGTGTGGAAGACCCGAGCAAGCTGCTGAACTCGCTGCCCAACTCCAACTCCACGCCCGAGCTGCAACTCAAGCTTGAAGAAGGCGAGAACTTCGAACTGATCGCGCGTCTGCAGAAAAACGCCCAGTTCACCGGCGCGGACGACGTGGTGACGATCGACGGCTTGCGTGTCGAGTATCCGGACGGTTTTGGCCTCGCGCGATCGTCGAACACCACGCCGGTTGTCGTCATGCGTTTCGAAGCGGATAACGACGCGGCGCTCAAACGCATTCAGGAAGACTTCCGCCGCGTGATTCTCGCCGAAAAGGCGGACGCGAAGTTGCCGTTCTAGGAAGTCCTGGCGAAGGGCAGCGGCGGCGCTGCAGTTGCGGATGGACCGCAGCAGGCCGCAGCGAGCCGCAGCCATCGTCCACGATCTCTGTAACGCGGCGCGGGTTTGACTTACCGCGCCGCGTTTTTTCATGCCGATCGGCTATGTCGCGCTAGAATTGCCGTCCTGGCGGCATGACCTGCACACGGCGTGCAGATCGTGGCGCCTCTCGCTGGAGGTCTCGCGCGAAGCGAAGCGGCAGGTTGCGCGGCACCTCTTTCAATGTCTGTTCCAATGCCTATTCGGACCGTGTATCCGGTTTCCCACTTTTGAGCGTGCAAAAGATATTGATCGTGAGGGTGTCGTCGCTGGGCGACGTCGTTCACAACATGCCCGTGATCGCCGACATCCGGCGCCGCCATCCCGAGGCGCAGATCGACTGGCTCGTCGAGGAAAGCTTCGTGGGGCTCGTCGAACTGGTGAGCGGCGTGCGGCGTGCCATTCCAGTGTCGCTGCGGCGCTGGCGCAAGCGCATTCTTTCGCTCGAGAACTGGCGCGAGATCGGTGCATTTCGCCGCGCGCTCGCTGCGGAGCACTACGATCTCGTCATCGACTGCCAGGGGCTCATCAAGACCGCGTGGGTCGCGAAAATGGCGCGCGGGCCGCTCGTCGGCCTTGCGAATCGCACGGACGGCGCGGGCTTCGAATGGCCGGTGCGTTTCTTCTACGACAGGCGCGTGCCGATCGAGCCGCGCACCCATGTGGTCGAGCGCACGCGGCAACTGGTGGCCGCGGCGCTGAACGATCCGCAGCCGCAGCCGGGCGACGAGATCGACTTCGGCATCGACACGACGCGCGCCGCGCTGGCGTTGTCGTCGGCCAATCTGAACCTTCCTGTGCCTTACGTGGTGTTCGTCCACGCGACCTCGCGCGCCGACAAGCAATGGCCCGATACCGCGTGGATCGAACTGGGGCAGTCGCTGGTGCGGCGTGGCGCGTCGATCGTTCTGCCATGGGGCAGCGAGTCCGAACGCGCGACGAGCGAACGCCTTGCGAAGGAATTCGGCGCGGCCGCCATCGTGCCGCCCAAATTGTCGTTGCCCGCGGTGGTTGGTCTGATAGAAGGCGCGGCTGCGACGGTCGGCGTTGACACAGGTCTAGTGCACATCGCGGCGGCGCTGAAGCGGCCAACGGTCGAGTTGTACAATTTCGCCACCGCGTGGCGTACCGGCGGGTACTGGTCGCCGAACGTCGTCAATCTCGGCACGGCAGGGCAGGCGCCCACGCTGCAACAAGTGAAGTCCGCGCTTGCCGGCTTCGGCCTGCTGTAATTCGTCCGGCGCGCTTCGCCTTACGCATCATCCGTTTTCAAGGGCGATCATGAACGAAACCCAGATTATCGAAGTCGCGAACGCCGACTGGCACGGGCGCAATCTGTCCGTGCCGCGCGAGATGCTGCTCGCGGGCGTCGAACGCGGCAAGGTGCTGTATTTTCCGAACCTGCGCTTCGCCATTGAAGGCGGCGAGCAGGCGCTGCTCGATCCGGCGCTCGCCGATCCGAACCGCAAGAACATCAGCCTCGAGCCGAACGGCGGCGCGCTGCATGGCGTGGTCGGCGACGCCGTCACGCAGTCCGCGGTGCGTGCGTTGATCGCGCGTTATCAGGCCAATGCGCGCACGCTGGTCGACGGGCTCTTTCCCGAATACAACGGCAAGCTGCGCGTGGCGCCTACGAGCCTGCGCTTGCATCAGGTGGAAACGCGCCAGACCTCCTGGCGCAAGGACGATAGCCGCCTGCACGTCGACGCCTTTCCGTCGCGACCGAATTATGGCGAACGCATTCTGCGCGTGTTCACCAACGTCAATCCGCATGGCGTGCCGCGCGTGTGGCGCGTGGGCGAACCTTTCGAGGACATGGCAAAGCGCTTCCTGCCGCGCATCAAGCCGCAGGTGCCAGGCTCCGCATGGCTGCTGAATCTGCTGCACGTGACCAAGTCGCCGCGCAGCGAATACGACCATTTGATGCTCAATCTGCACGACGGCATGAAGGCGGACCTCGACTATCAGAAGACGAGCCCGCAGGAGACCATGCCGTTTCCGCCGGGCAGCGTGTGGGTGTGTTTCTCCGACCAGACTTCGCACGCGGTAATGTCCGGTCAGTTTATGCTCGAACAGACCTTCTTCCTGCCGGTCAAGGCGATGGCGCAGCCCGAGTGCGCGCCGCTCGGCATACTCGAACGCCTCAAGGGCAGGGCGCTGGTTTGAGCGCCGCGCTCAATCTGAACAGACGGGCTCTGCTGCCCGCTTCTCGCGCGCTCGTAGTTGCGCAGCCGCCGTGCTGAGGGCGATCTATAACGCGCTGTGGTGGCTTATCGCGCCCGCCGCGGTGCTGCGTTTGCTGATCCGCTCGCGTAAGGAGCGCGGTTATCGCGAGCATATCGGCGAGCGCTTTGGTTATGCGCGCGGACGCCTGCCCGAGGACAACGCGCCGCTCATCTGGGTGCATGCGGTGTCGGTCGGCGAGACGCGCGCCGCGCAGCCGCTGATCGAAGCGCTGATGAAGGCGCGTCCCGACGCGCGCATTCTGCTTACTCACATGACGCCGAGCGGCCGCGCGACCGGCGAACAGATTTTCGGCGACCGCGTGTTGCGCAGCTATCTGCCGTACGACATGCCGCGCGCGGTGCGGCGTTTCTTGCGCGCGTGGCGGCCGTCGCTTGGTCTCGTCATGGAAACCGAGGTATGGCCCACGCTGATCGACGAATGCCGCCGGGCGGACGTGCAACTGGTGCTGACCAATGCCCGCATGTCGGCGCGCTCGTATAAGCGCGCGGCGAAGTTCGGCGGCGCGACGAAAGACGTGTTCGGCGGCTTTGCACGCGTGCTCGCGCAAAGTCCTGCCGACGCCGAGCGGCTGACGGCGCTCGGCGCGCGCAATGTCGCGGTGCTCGGCAATCTGAAGTTCGATATGAGCACGCCGCCCGAACTGGCGGCGCGCGGTCATGCGTGGCGCGCGGCGATCGGCACGCGGCCCGTGTGGGTCGCCGCGAGCACACGCGAAGGCGAAGAGGAACTCGTGCTGCAGGCGTTTGCCGCGCTTGGGGTCGAGGGCGCGCTGCTGATTCTCGTGCCGCGCCATCCGCAGCGTTTTACCGAAGTGGCGGGGCTGGTCGAAAAAGCAGGCTTGCGGCTCGTGCGGCGCTCCGCCTGGGCGCCCGATGCGAAGGTGGCGTCGGCGGCCGCGGCTGCGAGCGGCGGCGTGCCGGCAATGCCTGCGGACGTGAATGTGCTGCTCGGCGATTCGATGGGCGAACTGGGCGCTTATTACGCTGCGTCGGATCTCGCGTTCATAGGCGGCAGTCTGCTGCCGCTCGGCGGGCAAAACCTGATCGAGGCGTGCGCGGTCGGCGTGCCCGTGCTGATCGGGCCGCACGTGTTCAACTTCACGCAGGCCACTGCCGATGCGGTCGCCGCCGGCGCGGCAGTGCAGGTGCAAGACCCGGCCGACCTTGGGCGCGCGCTGCGCGAGCTCTTCAACGACAAGGCGCGGCGCCTTGCGATGGGCGGAGCGGCGTCGGCCTTCGCGGCGCGGCATCGCGGCGCAACTGCGCGCACTGTGGATGTGTTGATGGCGTTGTTGCCGGAATGACGGGCGGCGGCGCTAAAACGGCGGCGCTGCAGCGGCGCGCCGTCAAACCTTCAACAAGCCCTTTCGTTCGATAAACCGCACCACCTCGTCCAATCCGTCGAGCGCCTTCAGATTGCACATTACAAAAGGCCGCTCGCCGCGCATCTTCTTCGCGTCGGACGCCATCACGTCGAGATTTGCACCCACCAGCGGCGCGAGATCGGTCTTGTTGATCACGAGCAGATCCGACTTCGTAATGCCAGGGCCGCCCTTGCGCGGAATCTTCTCGCCGCCCGCCACGTCGATCACATAGATGGTCAGGTCCGACAGTTCGGGGCTGAACGTGGCGGCAAGGTTGTCGCCGCCCGATTCTATGAAGACGATGTCCGCGTCCGGAAAACGCGTGAGCATGCGGTCCACGGCTTCCAGGTTGATCGACGCATCTTCGCGAATCGCCGTGTGCGGGCAGCCGCCCGTCTCGACGCCCATGATCCGCTCCGCCGGCAGCGCGCCCGCGACCGTCAGCAGCCGCTGGTCTTCTTTCGTATAGATGTCGTTCGTGATCGCGACCAGGTCGTACTGTTCGCGCATCGCCTTGCAGAGCATTTCGAGCAACGTGGTCTTGCCCGAGCCCACCGGGCCGCCGACGCCCACGCGCAGCGGCGGCAGCTTCTTCGTGCGAACGGACGAGAGGGCGGTATGTTGAGGTGCGTTCATGATGGATCGTTTTATGAGCGAAAGAGCCGCGAATACTGCGACTCGTGGCGCGCCGACAGAATGCCGAGTTGCGGCGCGAAGGTGTTGATGTTTTCCGGCGACGTGGCGAGCGCGCGTGTCACCGCCGCCTCGATGGGCCCGCGCAATGCGACGATAATGCGTTGCCCCGCGAGCTGCCCGAGCGGCACCGCCTTCAATGCGGCGGCGGCCTGGTTTTCGACCCAGCTGAACGCGTAGGCGGCGAGCGCGGCGCCCACGGGGGCGTCATGCGCATAGGCTGCGAAGGCGAACGCCGTAGGTTGGGCGAGCGGCGAGATGGAGGCGAGTGTCGTGCGCCGCGCCGCATCGCCCCATTCGAGCGAGACGCACAACTGCCGCAGCGACCAGCCCATCTGCGCGGTTTCGCGGCGCAACTCGGCGGACTCTCGGCTCGCGAGAAATTCGCTGTTGGCTTGCGCGAGACCGGCTGCGTCGTGAGTGCGCCAGCGTTCTATCTGATGCGCGAGGAACGGCAGCTCGCCGTGCGCCAGCACGTCGGTGAGGCCGCTTGCGATCCAGGCGCGCGCTGAGTCCGCGTCGGTGATGAGTTGCGCTTCGATCGCCGCTTCCAGTCCCTGCGAATAACTGAACGCGCCGATGGGCAGCGCCGGCGACGCGAGATGCAACAGCGCCGTGAGTTCAGCGATGCGCATGGTGATGAGGGTGGCCGTGGCCGCAGGATTCGTCGTGCGTGTGGCCTTTGTGGGCGTGGTCGTGCGCGTGATCGTGCGTGTGGCCTTCGTGGTCGTGTTCGTGGCCGTGTTCGTGCGTATGGCCATGAACATGTTGATGACCGTGATCGTGACCATGTTCGTGACCATGCTCATGACCGTGCGCATGACCTGACCCATGATGCTCGCCGAACACCTGCTGCGCGAGCGCATAATCTTCGGCAAAGCTCTCGTCATGCCCGTGCTTGTGCCCGCCGCCGTACGCGCCGGATTCGGGCTGAAACGGCATGGACAGCTGGTCGACCGTTGCGCCGATGCGCCCGAGCATGTCGGCGAGCACCGGATCGTATTCGAGCTTCAGATAATCCGCGCCGACTTCCACCGGCGTATGACGATTGCCGAGGTGATACGCCGCGCGGGTCAGCGTCAGCGCATCTTTCGCACGCACCACCAGCACCGTTTCGGGTGCGGCGACCACGCGCACGAGGCCGCCGTCGTCGGCGACCAGCACATCGCCGTCGCGCAGCACGGTGCCGCGCGGCAGCAGCACGGCCACTTCCTCGCCGTTATCGAGCGTGGCCGCTAGGCGGCTCTTGCGGCGCTCGTCGAAAGCGAGCGTCAGCGTGGGTGCGCGCTTCAGAAGCACCGGCGCGAGCTTCAGATGAGGGGCAAGCAGCTTGTCGAGGGTGCGCATGATCAGAACAGGAAGTAGCGTTGCGCCATCGGCAGAACAGTGGCCGGTTCGCAGGTCAGCAATTGGCCGTCTGCAATTACCTGATACGTTTCCGGATCGACGCTGATCGACGGGCGCCACGCGTTGTGAATCATGTCCGCCTTCGTGATGTTGCGGCAGTTCTTCACAGCCACGATACGCTTTTGCAGACCATAGCGCTCGGCGACGCCTGCGTCGGCGGCGAGTTGCGAAACGAAGGTCAGCGACGTGCGCCCTAAAGCGCCGCCGCGCGTTGCGAACATCTCGCGATAATGCACCGGCTGCGGCGTCGGAATCGACGCATTCGGGTCGCCCATCTGCGCCATGGCGATCATGCCGCCCTTCAGGATGAGCGACGGCTTGATGCCGAAGAACGCGGGCTCCCAGAACACGAGGTCCGCCCATTTGCCAGGCTCGATCGAACCCACTTCGTGCGCAATGCCGTGAGTGATCGCCGGGTTGATCGTGTACTTGGCGACATAGCGCTTTGCACGGAAGTTGTCGTGCCGCGCGTTGTCCTCGGGCAGCGCGCCGCGCTGCACTTTCATCTTGTGCGCGGTTTGCCACGTGCGGATGATCACTTCGCCCACGCGGCCCATTGCCTGCGAATCGGACGACAGCATGGAGAGCGCGCCCAGATCGTGCAGGATGTCTTCGGCCGCAATGGTCTCGCGGCGAATCCGCGATTCGGCAAACGCAATGTCTTCCGCAATCGAGGGGTCCAGGTGGTGGCATACCATCAGCATGTCGAGATGCTCGTCGAGCGTGTTGACGGTGTAGGGCCGCGTCGGATTGGTCGACGAAGGCAGCACGTTCGCTTCGCCGCAGACCTTGATGATGTCCGGCGCGTGGCCGCCGCCCGCGCCTTCCGTGTGATACGTGTGGATCGTGCGGCCCTTGAACGCGGCCACGGTCGCTTCCACGAAACCCGCTTCGTTCAGCGTGTCGGTGTGAATCGCGACCTGCGTGTCGGTGTCGTCGGCAACCGAGAGGCAATTGTCGATCGCGGCCGGCGTCGTGCCCCAGTCCTCGTGCAGCTTCAGGCCGATGGCGCCCGCGGCGATCTGTTCGAGCGCCGGCTGCGGCTGGCTCACGTTGCCTTTGCCGAGAAAGCCGAGATTCATCGGGTAGCCGTCCGCGGCTTGCAGCATGCGCTCGAGATGCCACGGACCCGGCGTGCAGGTGGTCGCGTTGGTGCCCGTTGCGGGGCCCGTGCCGCCGCCGAGCATGGTCGTCACGCCGCTCGCGAGCGCTTCCTCGATCTGCTGCGGGCTGATGAAGTGAATGTGTGTGTCGATGCCGCCCGCCGTCACGATCAGCCCCTCGCCGGCAATCACTTCGGTGGACGCGCCGATGGCAATCGTCACGTTGGGCTGAATGTCGGGGTTGCCCGCCTTGCCGATGGCGGCAATGCGGCCGTCCTTGATGCCGATGTCGGCCTTCACGATGCCCCAGTGGTCGAGAATCACCGCATTTGTCACGACGGTATCGACAACCTCGGCATGCACGCGCTGCGATTGGCCCATGCCGTCGCGAATCACTTTTCCGCCGCCGAATTTGACTTCTTCGCCGTAGGTCGTGAAGTCGCGTTCGACTTCGATCAGCAACTCGGTGTCGGCAAGACGCACGCGGTCGCCGGTGGTGGGGCCGAACATTTCCGCGTATGCGCGGCGGCCAATGCGTAAGGTCATGATGTGGGTCCGGAATTGAGCAGGGCGGGTCGGGCAGCAGAGCGCGCGCGGCGCCTCAGAGCTTGCCCATCACCTTGCCGTTGAAGCCGTGGACGATGCGCTCGCCCGCCAGTTCGACCAGCTCGACCGTGCGCTCCTGGCCGGGCTCGAAGCGCACCGCGGTGCCCGCCGCGATGTTCAGGCGAAAGCCGCGCGCCGCTTCGCGATCGAACGCGAGGGCGTCGTTCACTTCGTAGAAGTGATAGTGCGAGCCGATCTGCACCGGCCGGTCGCCGGTATTCGACACGACGACCGTGACGGTCGCGCGGCCCGCGTTGAGCTCGTGCTCGCCTTCGTCGATGATGAGTTCGCCGGGAATCATGGGCGTGCCTTTCGTATTCGGGGAGATCAAGGTTCAGCGGCTCACGGAATCGGATGATGCACGGTGACGAGCTTCGTGCCGTCCGGGAAGGTGGCTTCCACCTGGATGTCGGGGATCATCTCGGGCACGCCTTCCATCACGTCGTCGCGGGTGAGCAGCGTGGTGCCGTAGTGCATGACCTCGGCGACGGTCTTACCGTCGCGGGCTGCTTCCATCAACGCCGCCGTGATCAACGCGACCGCTTCCGGATAGTTGAGTTTGAGGCCGCGCGCGCGGCGCCGTTCGGCAAGCAGCGCGGCGGTGAAGATCAGCAGCTTGTCCTTCTCGCGAGGTGTCAGCTTCATCGAATGAGTGCGGTGGGTGGCGCCTGCTCCAACGGAACAGGTCGCGACAATGATAGGCGTTGCACATCCCCAATGCGATCCGTGCAATGCCGGACACAACGCCGGACACAACGCCGGACACAACGCCGGACAGACAGTGACGCTATCAAGCCCGGCTAACGGTGTGCTTACAGGTCGGCAGGCAGCGCCGCGCCGAACCACTTCTTCGACATCGTGTTGAGCGTGCCGTCCTGCCGCGCCTGCGCGATAGCGGCGTTGACCTTTTGCTGCAGGCGCGGTTCGTTCTTGTTCATGCCGACGAAGCACGGCGAGTTCTTGATGACGAACTTCGGCTCCGGCCGGCGCGGCGGATTCTTCGCGAGGATCGCGGCGGCGACGATGTTGCCCGCGGCGATCAGTTGAACCTGGCCTGAGAGGAACGCGGCGATGGTTGCGTTGTTGTCTTCGAAGCGCTTGATCGTGGCGTTGGGCGCCATTTGCGAGAGGCCGAGTTCCTCGAGCGCGCCGCGCGTCGCGCCCACCGTCTTGCCGGTGAGATCGGCGGGGCCGCTGACCTTGACGTCGGCGGGACCGAACACGCCCTGGTAATACGGCGCGTAAGCGGTCGAGAAGTCGATGACTTTCTCGCGATCCGGCGTCTTGCCGAGTGACGAGATCACCAGATCCACCTTGTTGGTTTGCAGATACGGGATGCGGTTCGCGCTATTCACGGGCACCAGTTCCAGCTTCACGTTCATCGACTTCGCGAGCAGCGCGGCGGTGTCGATGTCGTAGCCCTGCGGCTTCATGTCGGGGCCGACCGAGCCGAACGGCGGATAGTCTTCGGGCACCGCGACCTTCAGTACGCCGGCCTTGGCGATGTTGTCGAGCGTGTCGGCGTGCGCTGTATTAGCGGTGATCGCGAGAATGGACGAGACGAGCAGAGAGGCCAGCAACGTGCGGCGCGTGGAGCGAAGCGTGGGTCGGTTCATTTGTAGTAGGCGTGCGTGATGGTGGCGATAGCGGTGGCGGGTGGCTGCGCTGTTTCGAGCGGCAGCATCGCGGCTGAGAATGCAAGGTGTGTGCCATCGTGGTGCGGCGGGCGCTGGCAGGAAGAATAGCGCGGCGTGCACCAAGGGTGGGCCCGGCTTTGCGCCGGGTTGGTGCGTGCGTGTCTTACGCGGTGAAAGCGGGCCGCCGACCTAGGTGGTCCATATCCTCAACGGCACGGCCTCGACCTTATGCACAACGGGGCGCAACTGCAACCAGCATTGCGTCAACGCGCGCTGCAACGTCTCCATCGACCTCGATACCGCCCGCACGAGCAGCACGCCATCGGTCACACACGAAGCGGCCGCACGCAATGAATCGTCGAAGGGCAGTTGTGCGCTCAGCGCTTCGGCGAGTGCGTCGTTGCAGGCGGGTCCGACGGCCCACAGCGTCCCATACGCGGGACATCCGCCGAGCCCTTGCGCGGCATCGCGCAGCGGATCGTCCGCCGCAAGATGGGCGCGTTCCAGCCACAGCAATTCGCCACTGGTCCGCGCGATACGCGAGAGCGCTTGCAAGCTGCCCTCCGACCACCGCTCGCCGGCCGCTTGACGGCCAAGCTGCGTCGCATCCCAGCCGATTGCGGTGGCGCCTTCGGCGAGCGTCAGCGAAAAATCGAGTGTCGCATTCGCCCGATCGAACACGATGTTGTTCTGCGGCAGCCAGTCGAGCTTTGCCTGTGCGCCGACGCGCACGGCGATCTGCTGCCGCGCTGCGCGGCCATTGGACTTGTACCACTTGGTCGCGCCAGGCGTCGTGATGACCGCATGGGCACCGGCGCCCACGTCGACGTGAATGGAAAGCTCATCGCCGCCTGCAATGCCGCCTGGCGGATGCACGATCACCGCGTGACAGATTGATTCGCCTTCGGGATAAAGCGGCCGCTGCACGCGCAACGGCCCATCGTGAAGCCGATGAGCGAGCGTGGTCCGCTCGCCCTGCCTGACGAAGCCGAGCTCGAGCCGCGCGCGCCATTGCGCATGCGCATGTGCGTGTGCTTGCCCTTGCGCATTGGCCAGCGTGACGTGATTTTCGTGAAGCGACATGCGAAGGAACGTGCGATCGACGTGTAAGTGGAAGTGCAACCAGAGGCGCGTGCAGGCCGATACCATGCCCCGGAATGTTGGGGGCTTGACCTAGGACGCCAGAACGCCAGGACGCGAGGACGCCAGGACGCCAGGACGCCAGGACGCGCCGAGCATAGCACGCCTTCGCAACGCGCACGGCTCACACGGCGATCAGCGCGCGCACGCCGTCGGCATCCATATTGACGCCTTCGCCGCCCGCGACAATCTCGCCGCGGCTCATCACCCAATAGCGGTCGGCAATGTCCTTCGCGAAGTCGTAATACTGCTCGACGAGCAGCACGGTCATGCCCATTTCCTCGACCAGTTGGCGCAGCGTGCGGCCAATGTCCTGGATGATGGACGGCTGTATGCCTTCGGTGGGCTCATCCAGAATCAGCAGTTGCGGATCGCTCATCAACGCGCGGCCGATCGCGAGCTGTTGTTGCTGACCGCCCGACAGATCGCCGCCACGGCGCCCGCGCATGTCCTTGAGCACGGGAAACAACTCATAGATGCGCTCGGGAACCTTTTTCGGCGCTTTCTTGCTGGCCGCGCCCACCAGCAGATTTTCTTCCACGGTGAGGCGCGGAAAAATATCGCGCCCCTGGGGCACATAGGCGAGTCCTTTCTCGACACGCGAATAGGTGGGCAGCTTCGTGATCGGTGCGCCGCGCCACGCGATGGAGCCGCTTTTCGTCTGCACGACGCCCATCAGGCAACGCAGCAGCGTGGTCTTGCCCACGCCGTTGCGGCCGAGCAGAACCGTGAGCTTGCCGTCCGGCACCGTGAGCTTCACATCGCGAAGAATGTGGCTGCCGCCGTAGTACTGATTCAGATTTTCGACTTCCAGCATCTTGTTTCGATCCTCCCGACCTCTTAGACCTTTGCATTCGCCCGCCCGCTCAGCGGCCGAGATACGATTCGATCACCGTCTCGTCGCGCTTCACCTCGTCGAGCGTGCCGTGCGCGAGCACGCGTCCTTCGGCCATGACCGTGACTTTGCCGCTTGCACCGGACAGCGCCGCGACGAATTCCATGTCGTGTTCGACCACCATCATCGAGCAGGTGCCGCGCAGGTGATTGAGCAGGTCGGCCAGTTGCATTGTTTCGTCGTCGGTCATGCCGGCCGCCGGTTCGTCGAGCAGCAGCAGCGCGGGCTGTTGCATCAGCAACATGCCGATCTCGAGCCGCTGTTTCTGTCCATGCGAAAGCTCGCCTGCAAGACGGCGCGCTTCGCTTTCCAGACCGATCAGCACGAGCGTCTCTTCAATGCGCGCTTGCGCCGCGCGGTCGAGCCGCGCCCGCAACGAGGCGAGCCATCCCTTGTCGGTCTTCATCGCGAGTTCGAGGTTTTCCCACACGGGATGCTGCTCGAAAACGGTCGGCTTCTGAAACTTGCGTCCAATGCCGGCGCGCGCAATGGACGGCTCGTTCATTCGCGTCAGGTCGATTGACTGGCCGAGAAACACCTTGCCCGAATCGGGCTCGGTCTTGCCGGTAATCACGTCCATCATGGTCGTCTTGCCCGCGCCGTTCGGGCCGATGATGCAACGCAGTTCGCCGGCGTCGATGGAAAGCGTCAGTGCGTTCAACGCGCGAAAGCCGTCGAAGCTCACGGTCACGTCTTCGAGATAGAGGATCGTGCCGTGCGACACGTCGATCTGCCCCGGCACGACCGCGTGCCCCATGCTGGCGACGCCGCTCAGCGCATGTTGCGAAGGTTGTTCGGGCAGGTCGAGGTCGGGAACCATCGGGTTTTCGTTCATGAGCGGTTCCTCTTGCGCTTGGCGAGATCCACGATTCCCATGATGCCGTTCGGCAGGAAAAGCGGAACCAGCACGAAAATCAGACCGAGGAAGAACAGCCAGTATTCGGGAAAGTTCGCGGTGAAAAAGCTTTTCGCGCCGTTGACCGCGAAGGCGCCGACAATCGGCCCGATCAGCGTGCCGCGACCGCCCACGGCCACCCAGATCGCCATTTCGATTGAATTGCCAGGCGACATCTCGCCCGGATTGATGATGCCGACCTGCGGCACATACAACGCGCCGGCAATGCCGCACAGCACCGCTGACAGGGTCCACACAAAAAGCTTGTAGGCGAGCGGACTGTAGCCGAGGAACATCAGGCGGGTTTCGCCGTCGCGCACGGCGGTGACGACGCGGCCGAGCTTCGACGTGACGATTGCCCGCGCGCCGATGAACGCGGCGATCAGCACGGCGAACGTAATGAGCAGCAGCGCGGTGCGCGTGCCCGCATGCGTGATCGGAAAGCCGCCGATGCGCTTGAAGTCCGTAAAGCCGTTATTGCCGCCGAAGCCCGTCTCGTTACGGTAGAACAGCAGCATGGCGGCAAACGTCATGGCCTGCGTGATGATCGACAGATACACGCCTTTCACGCGCGAGCGGAACGTGAAAAAGCCGAACACCCACGCGACCACGGCCGGCACCAGCACCACGAGCATGAGCGCGTAGCCGAGATGCTGCGTGCCTTGCCAGTACCAGGGCAGTTGGTGCCAGTCGAGAAACACCATGAAGTCGGGCAGATCGCTGCCGTACTTGCCGTCGTGACCGATGGCACGCATCAGGTACATGCCGATCGCGTAGCCGCCGAGCGCGAAGAAGAGCGCATGGCCGAGGCTCAGAATGCCGCAGTAGCCCCACACGAGATCGAGCGCGAGCGCGGCAATCGCATAGCACATGAACTTGCCGGCAAGCGTCGTCGCGTAAGCGGAGAGGTGCAGGGGACTGGTTTGCGGCACCACGAGCGTGGCGAACGGCACGCCGAGCCCGACCACGGCGATCAATACGATCAGCGCGAGCCACGCGCGCCGCGACAGAAGCGCGGGACGCGGCGGCAAGCCGAGTGCGAAACCGGTCTGCGCGTCGCGGCCGCCAACCGTGGCGCCGTGTGCGCCCAGGTGGCTCTGTGCGGTCGAGGGAGAAGTTGCAGACGTCATGTCATGCCTCCGCGCTACGGCCCTTGAGGGCGAACATGCCCTGCGGACGCTTCTGGATGAACAACACGATCAGCACGAGCACCGCGATCTTCGCGAGCACCGCGCCCCAGAACGGTTCGATCGCCTTGCTGACGAGCCCGAGGCCGAAGCCGCCGATCACCGTGCCCGCCAGTTGTCCGACGCCGCCCAGCACGACGGCCATGAACGAATCGATGATGTAGCTTTGCCCGAGGTCGGGGCCGACGTTGCCGATCTGCGAGAGCGCGCAGCCGCCGAGACCCGCGATGCCCGCGCCGAAAGCAAACGCGTACGAGTCCACCCGCGCGGTTTTCACGCCGACGCACGCCGCCATGCGCCGGTTCTGCGTGACGGCGCGCACGAAGAGACCAAGGCGCGTTTTTGTCAGCACGGCCCACGCAATGCCGACCACGATCAGCGCAAACGCCAGGATCGCAAGCCGGTTGTACGGGAGAATCAGGCCCGGCAGCACGGTCACGCCGCCGCTCATCCACGAAGGGTTGACCACCTGCACGTTCTGCGCGCCGAACAGCATGCGCGTTGCCTGAATCAGGATCAGGCTGATGCCGAACGTGGTGAGCAGCGTTTCGAGCGGGCGGCCATACAGATGCTTGAGCACCAGCCGCTCGATGACGATGCCCACCAGCGCGGCCGCCGCGAACGACGCAGGTACGGCGACGAGCGGATACCAGTCCACGGCGCCCGGCGCCATGCGCTGAAAGAGGTTCTGCACGACATAAGTGGCGTACGCGCCGATCATCAGGAACTCGCCGTGCGCCATGTTGATGACGCCGATCAGGCCGTAGGTGATGGCAAGGCCGAGCGCCGCGAGCAGCAGCACGCTGCCCAGCGACAGACCGGCGAACAGCGTGCCGGCGATTTCGCTGCGGCGGCGGATCGCATCGAGTTCGTCGATGCCGCTTTGCGCCGCGGCGCGCACGCGCGCGTCGCTTTCGGCGAAGCTGCCGTCCGCTTTCTTCGCGACGAGCGGGCGCAGCAGCTCGTTCATTTCGAGGTCGTGCCGTGCGGCGACGAGCTGCACGGCCTCGAGTCGCTTCGCGGCGTCGGCGTCGTGCAATGCGGTCATCGCCCACAGCGTGTCGAGGCGCTTTTTCAGCGCGGGGTCGGTTTCCTTCGCGCGGGCCGTGTCGATGAGCGGCTTCATCGAGGCGTCGGGGTTCTTCAGCAGCGCGTCGATGGCTTGTGCGCGTGTCGTCTTGTCCGGCGAGTCGAGTTGCAGGCCCGAGAGCGCGCCCGCAACTTTCGCGCGCAGCAGATTGTTCAGTGTGACCGGTTGCGCGTCGCCGGCTTCGACCGTCTTGCCGGTGACGGCGTCGCGCGTGGTGTCGCCGTCCTGCAGTAGAACCGCGCCGGAGTCGGTGGCGAGCACGCCGTCTTCGGACAGTGCCTTCAGCACCGTTAGCGACTCCTTGTCGTGATGGGCGATGAGCTTGTCGATGGCGGCGGACTTCGCGTCGAAGTCGTCGCCGGCGAGCGGCGCAACATCGGCCGCGCTCAGGGCGAATGCGCTATGGGGTGCGAGCCCGCCGAACGCGAGCAGCACAAGCGCCGCGCTGCTTGCGCTGCGTCGCGCGATTCGCCGTGCAGAAGTGAGAATTGAAAACGCCATGATGGCCTTTGAAGAATGACTGACGGCGCGTCGCGCGAGGGGCCGTGCGCGACGGCTGATTGCATGCTGGTGCGCGCCGTGCTTTGTGGTGACGTGCCGGCTCGTTTGGCCGCTGGGTTGCCGAGCTGCCGAGCTGCCGAGCTGCCGAGCTGCCGGGTTTCCGAGCTGCCGGGTTTCCGATCTGCCGGGTTGCCGATCTGCCGGGTTGCCGGGTTGCCGAGCTGCCGAGCTGCCGAGCTGCCGCGCTGCCGAGCCGCCAAATCGCCGAGCCGCCAAATCGCCGAGCCGCCAAATCGCCGAACTGCATCGCGGCAGCGCCTTCAGGCGCGTGACGGTGCGTGGAAGCACCCGGCAGCGGCGCGGCCGCCCCGGCGGCAAAGCGAGCCGCCGCGGCGCGCCACGTCATCAGGCAATGTCACGCAACATCAAGCAGCTTCGCACCGTCACGCGATTCGCGAGCGGGAGCGCTTGAGGAACGCGGGAATCGAACTCACGACATCCGGCTTGCCCGCGTTGCCGGCAATGAACGGGCTCCACGGCTGCGCACGAACCGCGGTCTTGGTGCGCCAGACCACGTTGAACTGACCGTCCGCGCGAACTTCGCCGATCATCACCGGCTTGTGCAGATGGTGATTGCCGTCCATCTGCAGCGTGAAGCCCGAAGGCGCCGCGAACTGCTGGCCGATCATCGCCACGCGGACCTTGTCGACGTCCGTGCTCTTTGCCTTCTCGACCGCCTGCTTCCACATGTGAATGCCGACGAAGGTCGCTTCCATCGGGTCGTTGGTCACGCGCTTCGCGCCGCCCGGCAGGTTGTTATCCTTGACCCATGCGGCCCATTGTTTCTTGAACTTCTCGTTGGCCGGATTGCGCACCGACATGAAGTAGTTCCATGCCGCGAGATTGCCGACGAGCGGCTTGGTGTCGATGCCGCGCAGTTCTTCCTCGCCGACCGAAAAGGCCACCACGGGCACGTCCGACGCCTTCAGCCCCTGGTTGCCGAGCTCCTTGTAGAACGGCACGTTCGAGTCGCCGTTCACCGTCGAGATCACAGCCGTCTTGCCGCCTTGGGAGAACGTCTTGATATTGGCGACGATGGTCTGGTAGTCGCTGTGGCCAAACGGCGTGTAGACCTCCTGGATGTCGGCCTCCTGCACGCCCTTCGACTTCAGGAACGCGCGCAGGATCTTGTTGGTCGTGCGCGGGTACACGTAGTCGGTGCCGAGCAGGAAGAAGCGCTTTGCGCCGCCGCCTTCCGCGCTCATCAGATACTCGGTGGCCGGAATTGCCTGCTGGTTCGGCGCCGCGCCCGTATAGAACACGTTGCGCGACATTTCTTCGCCTTCGTACTGCACCGGGTAGAAGAGCAGGCCGTTGAGTTCCTCGAACACCGGCAGCACCGACTTGCGCGACACAGAGGTCCAGCAGCCGAAAACCACGGCGCACTTTTCCTGCGTGATCAGTTGACGCGCCTTTTCGGCGAAGAGCGGCCAGTTCGACGCCGGGTCGACCACGACCGGCTGAATCTGACGGCCCATCACCCCGCCGTTCTTGTTGATGTCCGCGATCGTCATGAGGGCGGTGTCTTTCAGCGATGTCTCGGAGATGGCCATCGTGCCCGACAGCGAATGCAGAATGCCGACCTTGATGGGACCGCTCGCGGACTGCGCATGCGCAAACGGCGCGCGACCTGCGAGCGCGAGCGCGCCAGACATGGAGCCGAACTTCAACAGACTGCGACGTTTCATGTATATCCCCTTGCCATTGATGATGAATGTTTATGGGCGTCGATCTCAGCCGCAGGGCTTGCCCCGCATGACTTGCCGCTCGTGTACTGCAAGGCATATGCCATGTTGATGATCTGCGCGCATTCGCGCTGACTTGCGCGCTGTGGCGCGGCCGGACACGCGCGAGCCTATGCGCGGTGGCGTACAAAGCTGGTGCATGGAGATGGGATGCGCCTCGTTCAGGTGCGGCGCGCGCCGCGACGAGGCGTGAGAAAACAGGAGCGGGCGTTGACGGTGCACGCGCGCAGCGGCTTTGTGCATGGCCGGGGATGTCTGCGTGATCGACCCGTGGGGCGGCGGAAGCGTCGAAGAGGACGATGGAGGTGTGAATGCTGAGGTGTGAACGCGGAGGTGTGGGCGTTGAGGTATCAGCGTTGAGGTGGATCGATGAGTGTGAACGCTGACGTGTGAACGCTAAGGTTTGGGCGCTAAGGTTTGGGCGCTGAGGTTTGGACGCTGAGGTTTGAACGCAGGGGTTTGCGCGCAGAGGTGTGAACGCTGACGCATGAACGTCGAGGCAGAAGCGCCGCGGTGCGAGGCCGGCGTCGCGTTACGCCGGCCTATTTTGTGAAGCGTTGCTCGCGTCTGTGTCAGAAGGCGATGAACGGCCCGCTTTGCGCTCCTGCTTGCGAGCCGTTCAGCGCGGTGTACACACTACGGCCGAAGAAGAACGGCAAGCCCCAGATGAAGTACCCCGAGACCGACGTGTACGACGCGACGTTGTCGAAGGCAGCATAGGTACCCGAGAGGAGGTTCGCGGTATTGGCCACCTGGAAGGGCACGGTTGCTGCGCTACCCGCGCCGCTCGTTGACTTGAGGAGCGCCGAAAGGCTCAACGTAGTTGCGGGTGTATAGCGGCCCCATGCGTCGAACGGAATGGCCGTGTCGCCGAAGATGGTGGTGTTCGAGCCGCTGTCGATAGCGCCGCTGCCGAACGTGCCGCCCTTGTACGTGGTCGTGAAAAAGCCGTTGCCGTCGAGCGCGATGATGTTGGCGGTAGAAGGTAGCGCGTTGTTCTGCTGCGTTCCGATGCCGAACACGAGTTCGCCCGTCGCGCTTGCCTGACCACCCGGCTGCAGCGAGGGCAAACGAATCACGGTGCCGTTGTTATCGGTCGTGAAGTCCGCTACCGGATTCATGATCTGCGTATCCAGCGGCACGCGCGTGTTGGTACACGGCCCCGTGGACGGACAGTAATAGTAGGCTGCCGGCAGCACGAACTGCGCGGCGAGTGGAAAGTCGCGCACCGCTGAGCCAATGCCGATCACACCGTTCGCGCCGAGCTGCGTCACGTTGCCGATGTCGACGATGCCGCGCGACGCACAATCCGTTGGCGTGGGATTCGCACCGTCGCTGATGACCTGCACCGGCAAATTGCCGGCCAGCTTGGTGCCGATGGTCACGTCCGCGCGCTTGACCGAACCCCATGTGTAACCCGACGCGAAGATCGCGCATTGGGAGATGGGCGCGTCATGCGTGGGGTCGTCTGTGGCGCCTGTCTGCGCCGGCAGGCTGCCTGCGAGCGCGGAGCCGAGCGCACTTGCCAGCACACGCACGCCTGCGGAGCCTGTGTCGAGCAACATGTGATCGATGGTCGCGCATTGGTTCGTGCCTTGCACGCCCGGAATGCAGATCTTCACGGTGACATAGGGCGTGTTGGCGTAGCCGCCTGTCCATCGTTCTACTGTGATGGGGGCGGTGTTTTGAGCCGGTGTTGGCGTTGGTGCTGGGGCCGGGGCTGGGGCTGGAGTCGGAGTCGGAGTCGGAGTCGGAGCAGGAGCAGGAGCAGGAGCAGGAGCAGGAGCAGGAGCAGGAGCAGGAGCAGGAGCAGGAGCAGGAGCAGGAGCCGGAGCCGGAGCCGGAGCAGGAGCCGGAGCCGGAGCCGGAGTCGGAGCCGGTGTAGGACTAGTAGCGGAAGCGGGCGTCGGGCTCGAGCTCGCCGAAGCCCCGGAAGCCGGAGCCGAAGAATCCGTTTTACTGTTGTTCTGCGTAGCGGCGTTCGTACCGTCCGCGTCGTCGCCGCCGCCACCACCGCAACCGGCCAGCCCGACGGTAGCAGTAAGCAAAGCGAAGCAGATTGTCTTGCTGAAAGTATTCATTTTTGTTGTTCGTGATTGAACGTGTGCCACGTATGCCGTCACCGGATGTCTTCGGCGCGGACATTCGCGGGCAGAAGCCGCGGCAGGATGGCCTTGCCGAAAAAGTTGCCGGGCCGGCCCATCGACTCGATCTGAAAGTCGTCGCTGCGCTCGATGGACGGACCGGTGCCGCGTGGCTTACCCGCCCCCGCCGACGCCGCGCGATGAAAATAGTTGCCGAGTAGCGCGTTCATATCGGGGCGCACCGGCCCCTGCCAGGCGACGGCAAACACGACGTTACTGGGAAGCGTGTATTCGCGAACCGTGACACCGCTTGCGTCGCGTGTTTCATGCAGTCTGTAGGATGCCGAACTGTTGGGTACGGCCACTGCCGCCGAGCGCAGCGACGCTTGCGACGGCGCACCGGTGTTTGGCGCGCCGCCCAACGCCGCATAAGAAGCCAGCGGCAAAATGAGCGCGGCGACGGGCGCCGCCTTTAGAAACTTCATTGGAATGCTCCGGCAAAAAGGTCGGAGCATGTTGCCAGCGCAGCCATACCGGAATATGCGGACAAGGCTGAATGTGTTCGCGGAAATGGACGAAGGAGGCGCGGGTACAAGCGCGCCTCTGGTGTCGCGGCAGATGCCTAGAACGCGACGAACGGTCCGCTCTGAGTGCCGATCTTCACGTTGCCGATGGCCGTGTACACATCCCGTCCATAGAAAAACGGCAGTCCCCACAGGAACATGCTGATCTTGCGATTCGCGAAGTACGAGCCGGCATTATTGAGCGCATAGCTGCCCGCTGAGCGCAAGGCAAGCGCGTTGCCGACGGAAAACGGCATGTTGACCGGCGTGCCCGCGCCGTTGGTGGACTCCATAATTGCGCTCAGACTGAGCGGCGCGGCGGGCGTGTACCAGTTGTCCGGCGTGGCGGGGATCGTGTCGTCCGGAAAGGCGTACGCATTCGTGCCGCTGTCGATTGCGCTGTGCGTGTAGACCTGGCCTTTGTACTGCGTCGTGAAATTGCCGTATTTGTCGACGGCAAGAACATTGAGACCCGACGGCATTACATTGTTCTGCTGCGTGCCGATGCCGAACACCAGTTGCCCTGTCACACTCGCCTGGCCGCCGGCCGGCACGGCGGGCAGGCGGATGATCGCGCCGTTGTTGTCCGTGGCGAACGCAACGACCGGATTCTTCACCTCCTTGCTCGCCAGCATGCGGGTGCTGACGCACGAGTTCTGCGACGGGCAATAGTAGTAGTTGCCGGGGATCGCGGTGGTTACCGCGTCGGCAGAATCGGTGGCGAAATTGTCGATGCCGAGAATGCCGTTCACGCCCGCAAAGCCGCTGCCGCCCATGTCGGCGCCGTAGTTCGAGCAGTCGTCGGGTGTCGGATAGATACCGTCGGAATAAACCTGGATGGGAAGGTTGCTCGCGGTCTTGCTGCCGATCGTGATGTCCGCGCGCTTGACCGAGCCCCATGTATAGCCCGCCGCAAACGGCATGCACTCGGCAATGGGTGCGGCGCCGGTCGTGTCGTCGACCGCGCCGACCTGCGTCAGCAGCAACGGCGCGAGCGTGGGGATGGCGCGCGCAGCGATACGCACGCCGGTGGAACCGGTGTCGACCAGCATGTTGTCCACGGTCACGCACTGCGGCGCGGCCTGCGTACCGGGCACGCAGACCTTGATGGATGCCTTCAGCACGTTGACGCTGCCAGGCGAATTGTCCACGGTGATTTGCACCGTGTTGTCGCCGGTATTGGGCAGCGACGCATTGTCCGACGTCCCCGAGCCGTGTGGCGTCCAGTCCGGCGTGGCGTTCCAGTTGGCTGAATTGCTGCCCTGATTGCCGTTTCCGCCGCCGCCGCACGCGGACAATGTAAAGACCGCGACGGCGGCCACGAGCGAAAGCGTCTTCTTCAATGTGTTCATAGCTGTTCTCTTCGCGCTGAGCGCCGGTTTAGTCGAGGTCGCCGGGACGCACGCCTGCAGGCACTAGACGCGGCAGCCATGCCATGCCGGAAAAGTTGCCGAGGCGGCCTGTGGACTCGATGCGGAATTCGCCGTTGCCTTCGACCAGCGGTCCCGAGCCGTGCACGCCGGATTGCCCGGCCGCCACGTAATTGCCGAAGTAGCTGCCAAGCAGAGTGCGCATGTTCGGGCGAACCGGTCCCGCCCACGCGACGGCGAATACGACGTTGGAAGGCAGTACGTATTCGCGGACGGTGACGCCGTTCGAGTCCACGGACTCGCGTACCGAGTAAGGCGCGGTGCCGGCAGCCGCGCTGGCAGGCTGGTTCGCGGCGGCGGGCGCCGCAGCAGCGGCCACGCCGGAACCTGACTGCACGGCGGCGGCGCGCAGCATGAGCGGCGCAAAAGCGGCCGCGGTCGGCGCGCCGCCTAGCGCCGCATAGGACGACAGCGGCAACAGCGGCAACAGGCTCGCGGCCAACATCGCGATCTTGAAAAGTCTCATCACACGGCTCCCAGAATGGACCGAGCATGGTGCCCGTGTGGTATTCGGGAAAAACCGGGAAATTTCGCAATCGAAGAAGAGAAATGTCGCAAAAAATTGCGACGCAGGATCAACGGCGGAGGGCGATTGATGGCGAATGGGCAACGATGGTTCCCAAACGGCGCTCTTCCCTAAAGCGCAGCACCTCCGTATTCTTCATTCAGCGTTTTCGCAGTTGCTTTTGAGCGTTTGCAGCCGCCGCGGTGGCTTTCGTAACATTGGCGCCGGATCATGTACCCGGCCATGCCCGACAACCCGAAACAGGAGAAACGACCATGCCGTATGTGACCACGAAGGACAACGTCGAGATTTTCTACAAGGACTGGGGCCCGAAAGACGCGCAGCCCATCGTCTTCCATCATGGCTGGCCGTTGTCTTCCGACGACTGGGACGCGCAGATGCTGTTCTTCGTGCAGAACGGTTATCGCGTGATCGCGCACGACCGGCGCGGCCACGGCCGCTCGTCGCAGGTATCGGACGGACACGACATGGACCACTACGCGGCCGACGCGTTTGCGGTCGCTGAGGCGCTGGATCTGCGCAACGCCGTGCACATCGGCCATTCGACGGGCGGCGGCGAGGTGGCGCGTTATGTGGCAAAGCACGGTGAACCTGCCGGCCGCGTCGCGAAGGCGGTGCTGGTGAGCGCCGTGCCGCCGCTCATGCTCAAGACCGAGGCGAATCCCGAAGGTCTGCCGCTAGAGGTTTTCGACGGCTTTCGCAAAGCGCTAGCGGACAATCGCGCGCAGTTTTTCGTCGACGTTCCGGCTGGCCCGTTCTACGGTTTCAACCGGCCGGGCGCAACGGTGTATCAGGGCGTGATCCAGAACTGGTGGCGCCAGGGCATGATGGGCAGTGCGAAGGCGCACTACGAAGGCATCAAGGCGTTTTCGGAAACGGACCAGACAGAGGATCTTCGTGCGATTGGCGTGCCGACGCTCGTGCTGCATGGCGAAGACGATCAGATTGTGCCGATTGCGGACTCGGCGCTGAAGTCGGTCAAGCTGCTGAAGAACGGCACGCTCAAAACGTATCCGGGTTTCCCGCACGGCATGTTGACCGTGAACGCGGACGTGCTGAATGCAGATCTGCTGGCGTTCGTCCGGGGGTAAGCGCATAAGAAAGAGCCCGCGGTGTGCGGGCTCTTTGAAGGTCTGTGGCCGATCATGACTGCAAGCGAGCAATCAAAGCGTCAGTCTCACCGAATGGTTGCCGACATGCACGCTCAGAACGTTGATATTGCGTTGATGTTGCTGGGTACCTCGGCCTGATAGCCGCGCACGTTCGCGTCCAGCGACGTGCGCGCCAAAGACGGCTGCAAGCCTGCAAGCGAGCCCCGCAGCAGACGCTACCCATGGCGCCTGCCAACGCCTGGCCGCCCGCGAAATCAGTACGTCGGAACCGACGGGTCCACCTGACGCGACCACGCATCAATACCGCCTTGCAGATTGAAGACGTTGGAGTGGCCGCGCGACTCGAGGAACATCGCGACCTGGGCGCTGCGCGCGCCGTGATGGCAGATGCAGACGATCTGCGCGTCGTCATCCAGTTCTTCGCTGCGCGCGGGAATCTCGCGCATCGGGATTGACACGATGCCGGGCATCGAAGCCGTCTGGAGTTCCCACGGTTCGCGCACGTCGAGCAGCACGGGAGCCGGGCGCGAGGTGTCGGCGAGCCATTCGGCGAGCGCGGGAGCGGTCAGGTTTTGCATCAGCGGGACTTCCGTTCAATGGACGGCGCGGGCGCGCCGGCCGTTCCGTGAAAAAAGGCAGATCAGAACTTGAAGCGAGGCGGTTGCACAGCGTTGACGAGCGGCTCGACATACGTCTCGAACACGTCGGCAATGCGGTACTGCTTTTCGTCGATACGCGTGATGACCTGCGCCTTCATGACCGGCGCCGTGCCGACGAACGCGGCCAAACGGCCGCCTACCTTCAGCTGCTCGAGCAGTTCCTGCGGCAGCACCGGCAGCCCGCCCGACACGCAGATCACGTCGTACGGAGCGGCGGCGGCCCAGCCGCGCGCGGCGTCGCCGGTTGCAACTTCCACGTTCAGCACACCGTTGGCGATCAGGTTGGTCTTGGCCAGTTCAGCGAGCTCGGGTTCGATGTCGACCGTCAGCACGTGTTGCGCTCGATGTGCGAGCAGCGCCGCCATATAACCGGAACCGGCGCCGATCTCCAGCACGCTTTCGTGTTTCTTCACCGCCAGTTCCTGCAGCGCGCGCGCTTCCACTCGCGGCGCCAGCATGTGCTGGCCGGCCGGCAGCGGCACTTCGAAGTCGGCGAAAGCCAGTTCGCGGTAAGCGGCGGGGACGAAGTTTTCACGCTTGACGATCGACAGCAGATTCAGCACGTCCTGGTCGAGCACTTCCCAGGGGCGGATCTGCTGTTCGATCATGTTGAAACGCGCTTGCTCGATGTTCATGGTGGGTTTGGCGGTTCTGGTTTGGCGAGTGTGGCGATTTTCCTGCTGCGCGAGCGGCCCGGCAGAATGCGGGCGAGCACGCCGCGGCAGCGTAACTGCGGGATTGTACCAAATGGCGCCGGGGGGCCGGGCGGGAGGCGGCAAGCGCTTCTGGCCATGTTCGTGGCCGCGCTTCTCGCCGCCGTTTGGCTGCGCTCCTGGCCGCACTTTTGGCCACGCTCGCGGCTGTCCTATCAGCGTCGCCCCCGTGTTTATCCCTAGCGATCCGGCCTTGCAGTCCGGCGCCTTTTCGCCCAAAAATGTAATCGATTACATTTCCGGAAGCCGAGCGCGTGTCCCGTTCCACGTCAAAAGCGAAGTCTGCCGCCCCGGGCGCGGCCCCGGTCGAGCCGGCCGCACAGCCGCAGCGGGAGCCGCAACTGAACCGGCAACTGGCGCCGCAGCCGCTCGCGCACGCCGGGCAGCGCACCGAGGGCGTGTCCATCGCCGGCGTCGCGAAGCAGGCGGGCGTGTCGGTCGCCACGGTGTCACGCGTGCTGAACGCGCACGAGAACGTTCGTCCCGCCACGCGCGACAAGGTGCTGGCCGCCATCGACGCGAGCGGCTACCGCGTCAACGAACTCGCGCGAAACCTGCGCACGGCCGAAAGCCGTCTGCTGCTGACCATGGTGCCCGACTTCGGCAATCCGTTTTACGCGGAGATCGTGCGCGGCATCGACAGCGTCGCGCGTCAGCACGGCTACTTCATGCTGTTGTGCGATACCGGCGCGGACGCGGGCCGCGAGCGCAGTTACTTCGACCTGCTGCGCCGCCGCCGCGCGGACGGCGCGATCTGCCTGGACCCCGCGACGATCCAGCAGGCGCTTGGCGAAGCGTCGAGCGCGCTGCCGTGGGTGGCCTGCTGCGAGTTCGATCCGGCGATGGGCGTGCCGTACGTCGGCATCGACAACTATCGGGCCGCGGGCGACGCCGTGCGCCATCTGCTCGCGCGAGGGCACAAGCGCATCGGTCTCATCAATTCCGACATCGACTATCTGTATGCACGCCAGAGGCAGCAAGGCTATCTCGACGCGCTCACCGAAGCGGGCATCACGCCGCTCGAGGGCTGGCGTATGAACCTCAACAGTCTCGACTACGAAGCAGGCGCCTCGGCCGCCGCCACGCTGATGCTGCCGCCCGACGCGCCCACCGCGATCTTCGCCGTATCCGACACGCTCGCCACCGGCGTGCTGCACGGCTTGCGCAGCATCGGCAAACGCGTGCCCGACGACGTGGCGGTGATCGGCTTCGACGACATCTCCATCGCCGCGCAAGTCGACCCGCCGCTCACCACGATCGCGCAGCCAATGCGCGAACTGGGCGAGACAGCCGCGCGCCTCTTGCTGCAGCGGCTCGCGAATCCGCTGGCGAACGTGCCGGGCGTGCTGCTGCCGCACCGGCTCGTGATTCGCGGGAGCACCTGAACCATGAGTCTGGCGATCCGCTTCGACGACATCCGCAAAGATTTCGGCCCTGTGCGCGTGCTGCACGGCGTGAGCTTCGACCTGGCGCCAGGGCGCGTCTACGGTTTGCTGGGAGAGAACGGCGCGGGCAAGTCGACGCTGATGAAAATTCTCGCCGGCTATGAAACCGCGACTTCGGGCACCTTGCTCGTGGACGGTCGCGCGCAGCATTTCAGCGGTTCGCGCGACGCCGAGTCGCAAGGCATCGTGCTGATTCACCAGGAGTTCAATCTCGCCGAGCATCTGACGATTGCGCAGAACATGTACCTCGGCCACGAGAAGCGGCGCGGCTGGTTCGTCGACGATGCCGCGATGCGCGCCGAAGCCGCGCGCTATCTCGCGCAGGTGGGCCTCGACAGGGCCCCCGACACGAAGGTGCGCGAGCTGATCGTCGCCGAAAAACAGATGGTGGAGATTGCCAAGGCGCTGTCGCGCCGCGCGCGGCTGCTCATCATGGACGAGCCGACGGCCACGCTCACGCCGTCCGAAACCGAGCGTCTCTTCACGCTGATGGCGAAGCTGAAGGCGGACGGCGTGACGATCGTGTACATCTCGCACAAGCTCGATGAAGTGGAGCGCATCACCGACGAGGTGATCGTGATGCGCGACGGCCGCTTTGTCGCGCGCAACGAAACGGCCGCGCTCGCGCGGCAGCAGATGGCGAACCTGATGGTCGGCCGCGACGTGTCCGACATGTTTCCAGCCAAGATCACCGTGTCCGCGAGCGCGCCGGTCGCGCTCAAAGTGGCAGGGCTGAGCGTGCCGGATTGGGTGGAAGACCTGAGCTTCGAGGTGCGCGCCGGCGAAGTGCTGGGTTTCGCGGGACTCGTCGGCGCGGGCCGCACCGAGGCGTTCGAAGCGATCATCGGCTTGCGCAAACGCACGGCGGGGCGCATCGAAATAGCGGGCCGCAGCGTCGATCTCAAAAGTCCGCGCGACGCCATGCGTCACGGTCTGACCTACCTGAGCGAAGACCGCAAAGGCAAAGGTCTGCACGTGAACCTGAACCTGCAGGACAACCTCACGCTAATGACGCTCGAACGCTACGCGCGTCCGCTGCTCGATCTGAAGGCGGGCCGCGAAGCATTGAAGAGTGCGGTGAACGAATTCGGTATTCGTACCGGCGACCTGTCGAGCCGCGCGCGCATGCTCTCGGGCGGCAATCAGCAAAAGCTCGCACTCGCCAAGTTCCTGCAGCCGGAGCCGGACGTGATCGTGCTCGACGAACCGACGCGCGGCGTGGACGTCGGCGCGAAACGCGATATCTACTTCCTGATTCATCGCCTCGCCGCGCAAGGCCGCGCGGTGATCGTCATTTCATCCGAACTCATCGAGCTGATCGGCTTGTGTCATCGCGTCGCTGTATTGCGCGCGGGACGCCTGCAGGCCACGCTCACGCTCGAACATCTGACCGAAGAGGAGTTGATCGCCCATGCGACCGGCACCCACTGAAGCCGTGCAATCCGGCCGCGCGTTGCGCTTCGCTCATCGTCTGTATGCGCTCGGGCCGTTCGCCGGGCTGATCGCGCTGTGTATCGTCGGCACGCTGCTGAACCCCGATTTCGCCACGCTCGACAACATGATGAACGTGCTCACGCGCACCTCGTTCATCGGCATCATTGCCGTGGGCATGACGTTCGTGATCATTTCGGGCGGCATCGACCTGTCGGTCGGCTCGATGGCCGCGCTGATCGCGGGCAGCATGATCTGGCTGATGAATGCGCTTGCGGCGGGCGTGGGCGGCCATACGTTCGCGCCTCTGACGATCGTCACGCTCGGCATTGTCTTTGCGCTCGTGCTGGGCGGCCTGTTCGGTTGCGCGCATGGTCTGCTCATCACGAAGGGGCGCATCGAGCCGTTCATCGTCACGCTGGGTACGCTGGGCATCTTTCGCGCGGTGCTCACCTGGCTCGCCGACGGCGGCGCGCTGACGCTCGATAATTCGTTATCCGATCTTTATGGGCCGGTCTATTACGCGAGCCTCTTTGGCGTGCCCGTGCCGATCTGGGTGTTTCTGGTGACGGCGGCGGGCGGCGCGCTGATTCTCAACCGCACGGCTTTCGGGCGGCACGTGCAGGCCATCGGCTCGAATGAACAGGTCGCGCGTTACGCGGCGATTCGCGTGGACAGCGTGAAGATCGTGACGTATGTGCTGCTCGGCATCTGCGTTGGCGTCGCCACCGTGCTGTACGTGCCGCGTCTCGGTTCGGCGACGCCGACCACCGGCCTGCTGTGGGAGCTCGAGGCGATTGCGTCGGTGGTGGTGGGCGGCACGGCACTGAAGGGCGGCGAGGGACGTGTGATAGGCACGGTGATCGGCGCCATTCTGTTGTCGGTAATCGCCAATATCCTGAATCTCACCAGCATTATCAGCGTGTATCTGAACGCTGCGGTGCAGGGCGTGGTGATTATCTTCGTCGCGTTCGTGCAGCGCGGACGGCGGTAGCGGCAGCGGTTCGAGGTGAAACAACGGAAGGGGCGCACAAGCGCCTCATAACAGCAGATAGGAGACGCAACCATGAAGCAGGTCATTCGAGCGATCGGCGCCAGCATGCTGGCGTTGGGCATATTGAGCAGCGCAGGCATTGCCCGCGCCGACGACAAGGTCACGCTGGGCGTCGCGATTCCCACTGCGGATCACGGCTTCACCGGCGGCATTGTCTGGTGGGCCAACAAGGCGAAGGCCGATCTGGAGAAAGCGCACCCGAACCTCAAGGTGATCGTGAAGACCGCGGCTGGCTCGCCCGAGCAGGCAAACCAGTTGCAGGACCTCGTCACCGTCAACAAGATCAATGCGCTCGTGATCTTTCCGTTCGAGTCGGCGTCGCTCACGCAGCCGGTTGCGCAGGTCAAGAAGAAGGGCGTGTATGTGACGGTGGTGGATCGCGGCCTGACCGACACCAGCGCACAAGACGCCTACGTGGCCGGCGACAACACCGCGTTCGGCAGAATCCCCGCCGAGTATCTGGCCAAAGCCCTCGACGGCAAGGGCGACATCGTCGCGCTGCGCGGCATTCCGACCACGCTCGACAACGAACGCTGGAGCGCTTTCACCGGCGCGCTGAAGGCTTACCCGAACATCAAGATTCTCGACGCCAAGTACGCGAACTGGAACCGCGACGACGCGTTCAAGGTGATGCAGGACTACCTTACGCGCTTCAAGCACATCGACGCCGTGTGGGCCGCCGACGACGACATGGCGGTCGGCGTACTCAAGGCCATCGACCAGGCCAGGCGCAGCGACATCAAGATCGTGTTCGGCGGCGCGGGCTCGAAGGGCATGGTGAAGAACGTGATGGACGGCGCGCCGCTCATCAAGGCCGACGTGTCGTATTCGCCGAAGTTCATCTACGACGCGATCAAGCTGACAGCCGAAGCGCGCCTCAAAGGCGAGAAGCTGCCGGCCACCACGATCATTCCGTCGGTGCTCATCACGAAGGAAAACGCGAAAGACTTCTATTTTCCGGACTCGCCGTTCTGATCATGAGCCGCGCGGCGCACGCCCTGATTAAAGGAATCATACGATGAGAACCATCAAAGGTCCGGCGGTTTTCCTCGCCCAGTTCATGGGCGACGAGGCGCCGTTCGACAACCTTGCGCATCTGGCCAACTGGGCAGCGAGTCTCGGCTTCAAGGGCATCCAGGTGCCGTGCGACGCGCGCCTGATCGATCTCGAGCGGGCCGCGTCGAGCGACGCGTATTGCGACGAACTGCGCGAAACCGTGGACGACGCGGGCGTGACGATCACCGAACTGTCGACCCATCTGCAAGGGCAGCTCGTGGCCGTGCACCCCGCGTACGACACGCTGTTCGACGGCTTCGCGGCGCCGCACGTGCGAGGTAATCCGGCGGCGCGCACGCAGTGGGCCGTCGAGCAAATGAAGCTCGCGGCGCAAGCGTCGCAACGTCTGGGGCTCGACACGCATGTGTCGTTTTCGGGCGCGCTCGCGTGGCCGTATCTATACCCCTGGCCGCAGCGCCCCGCTGGTCTGGTCGAAGCCGCATTCGACGAACTGGCGCGCCGCTGGACGCCGATTCTCGACGCGTTCGACGCGGCCGGCGTGAACGTGTGCTACGAACTGCATCCGGGCGAGGATCTGCACGACGGCGTGAGCTTCGAGCGTTTTCTCGCGGGCGTGAAGCATCATCCGCGCGCGAACATCCTCTACGACCCGAGCCATTTCGTGTTGCAGCAGCTCGACTACCTTGCGTTCATCGACATCTATCACGAGCGCATCAAGGCGTTTCATGTGAAAGACGCCGAGTTCCGGCCGAACGGCAAGCAGGGCGTATACGGCGGCTATAGCGGCTGGCTGGAGCGCGCGGGGCGCTTCCGCTCGCTCGGCGACGGGCAGATCGACTTTGGGGCGATCTTCTCGAAGATGGCGCAATACGATTTTCCCGGCTGGGCGGTGCTCGAATGGGAGTGCGCGCTCAAGCATCCGCATGACGGCGCGCGCGAAGGCGCGCAGTTCATTCGCGAGCACATTATCCGCGTGGCCGAACATGCATTCGACGACTTCGCGGGCAGCGGTGTCGATGCGGTGCAACTCAAGCGCGTGCTCGGCATCTGAGCACCAGGCAGGTAAAAGGCGAAAGGAGCGGGCGCAATGCCATACAGAAGACTCAGGCTCGGCATGGTCGGCGGCGGGCAGGGCGCATTCATCGGCGCGGTGCATCGCCTCGCGGCGCGGCTCGACGACCGTTTCGAACTGGTGGCGGGCGCGCTGTCGTCCGATCCGCAACGCGCGCGGTCGAGCGCCGCCGAGGCGGGCGTCGCGCGCAGCTACGACGACTGGCGCGAGATGGCGCGCGCGGAAGCGGCGCGCGAGGACGGCATTGACGCCGTGGCCATCGTGACACCTAATCATCTGCATGCGCCGGTGGCAACCGCGTTTCTCGAGGCCGGCATTCATGTGGTGTGCGACAAGCCGCTTGCCGTGTCGCTTGCCGAAGGGGAGGCGCTCGCAAAACTCGCGCGCGAGAAAAACCGGCTGTTTGCGCTCACGCATACGTATTCCGGCTATCCGCTCGTGCGCCATGCGCGCGAGATGATCGAAGCGGGCGAGATCGGCCAGATTCGTGTCGTACAGGTCGAATATGCTCAGGACTGGCTCGCCGAACCGGTCGAAAACGGTGGCCTGAACAAGCAGGCCGGCTGGCGCACGGACCCGGCTCTCGCGGGCCCGGCGGGTTGTCTCGGCGACATTGGCACGCATGCGTATCATCTCGCGTCGTTCGTCACGGCCATGACGCCTGTGGCGCTCTCCGCTGAGTTGCATACGTTCGTGCCGGGACGGCGCATCGACGATCATGCGCAAGCCATGCTGCGCTATGCAAATGGCGCGCGCGGCATGCTGTGGGCGAGCCAGGTGGCGAGCGGCGCGGAAAACGCGTTGCGCCTGCGCGTGTACGGCACCCGGGCGAGCCTTGCGTTCGATCAGGAGCAGCCGAACGAATTGTGGTTCACACCGCTTGGCGGGGCCGCGCAGCGTTTGACGCGGGCCCGCGTGAGCGGCGCGAGCGCGGCGCACGCGACGCGTGTGCCCGCCGGTCATCCCGAAGGTTATCTGGAGGCGTTTGCGCAGTTGTATAAAGACGCCGCCTTGCAGATCGAGGCGCTGAACGAGGGCCGCGCGCTGCCTGCCGAGAGTCTGTTGCTCACTACCGTGGAAGACGGCGTTGCGGGGCTGCGTTTCATCGACGCCATGCTGGCGAGCAGCGCGGCAGATGGCCAGTGGCGCGAGATCGCGCCATAACGGTTCTAGCCGCCTTTGCTCTTCCTGATCTGCGCTTCGAACGCAACATCGAGCTTGCTCGCCTTGCGAGGCTTGGGCGGACCGTACGCGTCGACGAACTTGACGAAGTCGTCGAGTGTCAGCGGGTCGGAGACCTTCTTGTCCGTGCCGCCCGATTTGTCGACGAGATAAAAGAGGCCGCCCGAGAGACTGATGGCCGCGAACTGCGGATTGCCGCTGCGCGTTTTCAGCCGCTCGACAGCATGAATGGCTCGTGTGGTGCGCATGGTGTGGGACCGCCGTTGGGTTGGAGACTATAACTTTA
The DNA here is from genome assembly GCF_000472545.1 of Burkholderia sp. WSM2232. Lineage (GTDB taxonomy): Bacteria > Pseudomonadota > Gammaproteobacteria > Burkholderiales > Burkholderiaceae > Paraburkholderia. Next base: position 194,093 of record NZ_AWZV01000004.1, read on the forward strand.
ACAACTTAGCCAGCGCAGCGCGCTTGAAGCATCGGGGCAGGCGCGCCGCGCCCGCCCCACAGCTGCAAGCCACTCACTGACTCAGATACACGAACTTGCCATTCTTGATGACGCCCATCACGCTTGCGCGCTGATCCAGCCCCACGTGATCCTTGGCGCTCGTGTTGACGACGCCGTTCGGCACGACCAGTTCATGCGCGTGTTCGAGTTCGTTGCGCAACGCGACGCGGAAAGCCTGCGTACCCGGCTGCGCGGTTTTCAGCGCGCGCGTCACGGCGTCCTGCAGACGCGGATACACGCCGGCTGCATCGCCCGCAAACTGCGTGACGCTGCCTGCGCCGTACTTCGCTTCATAGTCGTTCGCAAACGCGAGCGCCGCCTTTTTCGCCGGATGATCCGCCGGCAGCGTGCGCGCCACTACCACCGGCTGCGTCGGGAACAGCGTGCCTTCCACGTCCTTGCCACCGAGCTTGATGAACTCGGGCGTCGCGATGCCGTGCGTCTGGTAGATCGGGCCTTTGAAACCTCGTTCGATTAGCGTGCGTTGCGGCAGCACCGTCGGCGTGCCGGCGCCGGCAATCAGGATCGCGTCGGGCTTCGCGGCCATCAGCTTCAGAACCTGGCCGGTCACGCTCGCGTCCGTGCGGTTATAGCGCTCGGTCGCGACCAACTGGATGTGGCGCAGCGCCGCGAACTTGCTGAACTCGTTGAGCCAGCTTTCGCCATAGCCGTCCGCGAAACCGATGAAGCCCACCGTCTTCACGTTGTGGTTCGACATGTAGCGCGTCATCACGTCGGCCATTGCGCTGTCGGTCTGCGCCATCTTGTAGGCCCACACCTTCTTGCCTTCCTGCGGCTCGACCACGCTTGCCGAGCCGATCAGCGTGATCATCGGCGTCTGGCTTTCGGCCACCGGATCGAGCGCGGCCATTGCAGCCGGCGTGATGTTGGGGCCGACGATCACATCCACGTGGTCCTCGTTGATCAGCTTGCGGATGTTGCGCACGGCGGCGCCAGGGTCGGACGCGTCGTCGAGGAAGATATAGTCGGCTTTCTGGCCGGCAATCGTGGCCGGCCACATCAGCATTGCGTTCTTGCTGGTAATGCCGATCACGGCGGCCGGGCCGGTGCTCGACAGGTCGATGCCGACCTTGATGTCGGCGTGCGCTGCCGTGGCGAGCAATAGCGCGCCGAGAGCGGCAAGGCCGCGAAGTCTGTTCTTATGCGACGTCATCGTGTGGGTCTCCGTAGCGGAAAATGCGAAGCGGTAGTGAATCAAAGTTCGTATGTTTCGTGTTCGCCCTTGAGCGCCTGTTCGATCAGCTTGCGGTTCAGGCCCGGCGAGAGCAGCTCGACGAGCGTGTACACATAGCCGCGCAGATACGCGCCCTGTTTGAGGGCGATTCGCGTGACGTTGCTGCCGAACAGGTGGCCGACGGGCATGGCGCGCAGGTGGCGGTCGCGTTCGGCGTTAAAAGCGATATCCGCCATGATGCCGACGCCGAGGCCCAGCTCGACGTAGGTCTTGATCACGTCCGCGTCGATTGCCTCCAGCACGATGTCCGGGTGCAGGCCGCGCAGCCGGAACGCTTCGTTGATCTTGCTGCGGCCGGCGAAAGCGTTATCGTAGGTGATCAGCGGATATTGGGTCAGATCGTCCAACGAGAGCAGCTTGCGTTCGAGCAGTGGATGATCCGGCTGCATCACCGCGACGTGGTGCCACTGAAAGCAGGGCAGCGAGACCAGCTCCTTATAGTTGGAGATGGCTTCGGTCGCGATGGCCAGGTCCGCCTGGTCGTGCAGCACCATCTCGGCCACTTGCGTGGGGCTGCCTTGCAGGATCGAAAGGTGCACCTTGGGAAAGCGCTTCTTGAACTCGGCGATGGCGGCCGGCAGCGAATAGCGCGCCTGCGTGTGGGTGGCGGCGATCACGAGGTTGCCCTGGTCTTGCGCCGCGTAGTCCTTGCCGACCCGCTTGAGGCTCTCCACTTCCTGCAGAATACGCTCGACCGACTGCAGAATGATCCGCCCCGGTTCAGTGAGCGAGCGCACGCGCTTGCCGTGCCGGGTGAAGATTTCCACGCCCAGCTCGTCCTCGAGCTCGATGATGGCCTTCGAAACGCCCGGCTGGCTTGTATACAGCGCCTTGGCCGCTTCGGTCAGATTGAAGTTCTGCCGCACAGCCTCGCGCACGAAGCGGAACTGATGCAGGTTCATATATAACCTCTCCGCATATCAAAAGAATTTTTTAGTCGTTTGAAATATAAGGCGAGTTTATTACGATCTGTCCATCTTTTTCAATATGGATATCTGTATTTGTTATAAGCAAATGAGAGATAGGTCTAAACCCTGACTCGCAGATGCTGACAAACACGGACGTTCAGAGCGCGGCGGGTCCGGACCGTCGTGGGTAACGCAAAAAAATTGGGGTCCCCGAATGTACCAATACGATCAGTACGACCAGACCATCGTCGATGAACGGGTCGCGCAGTACGCCGATCAGGTTCGCCGCCGCTTGTCGGGCGAATTGAGCGAAGAGGAGTTCCGTCCGCTGCGCCTGCAGAATGGCCTGTACTACCAGCGCCATGCGTACATGCACCGCATTGCGATTCCCTACGGCAACCTGCGCAGCGACCAGTTGCGCATGCTCGCGACCATCGCGCGCGAGCACGACCGCGGCTACGGCCATTTCTCCACCCGCTCGAACATCCAGTACAACTGGATCAAGCTCGAGGAAACGCCGGAGATTCTGCGCAAGCTCGCGTCGGTGCAGATGCACGCCATTCAGACCTCGGGCAATTGCATCCGCAACATTACCGCCGATCAGTTCGCGGGCGTCGCGCCTGACGAATTCGTCGATCCGCGTCCGTGGGCCGAAATTCTGCGTCAATGGTCGACGTTCCACCCCGAATTCCTGTGGCTGCCGCGCAAGTTCAAAATCGCCGTATCCGGCTCGCAGGAAGACCGTGCCGCCGTGCAGATCCACGACATGGGCGTGTATGTGAAGCGCAACGCGCAAGGCGAACTGGTGGTCGACATTCTGGCGGGCGGGGGTCTAGGCCGCACGCCGATCGTGGGCGCGGTGATCCGCCGCGATCTGCCGTGGCAACACCTGCTGACCTACAGCGAAGCCGTGCTGCGCGTGTATAACCGCTACGGCCGCCGCGACAACATGTACAAGGCGCGCATCAAGATTCTCGTGAAGGCGCTGTCGCCGGAGAAGTTCGCCGCGCAGGTCGAAGAAGAATGGCAACACCTGAAGGACGGACCTTCGACGCTGACGCAGGCCGAACTCGACCGCGTGTCGCAGTATTTCCAGCCGCCGGTGTACGAGAAGCTCGCCGACACGGACGCTTCGTTCGAAAAGCATCTGCTGGAAAACCGCGGGTTCGCGCGCTGGGTGGAGCGCAACGTGCGTCCGCACAAGGTGTCGGGCTACGCAGCGGTCACGCTGTCGCTGAAGAACGGCATCGTGGCGCCGGGCGACGCAACGGACGCGCAAATGGAAGCCGTCGCGGATTGGGCCGATGAGTATTCGTTCGGCGAGATTCGCGTGTCGCACGAACAGAACCTGATTCTCGCGAACGTCAAGAAGCGCGATCTGTTCGCGCTGTGGGAAAAGGCTAAGACCCAAGGCTTCGCGACGCCGAACATCGGCTTGCTGACCGACATCATCGCGTGCCCGGGCGGCGATTTCTGCTCGCTTGCGAATGCCAAGTCGATTCCGATTGCGCTCGCCATCCAGCAACGCTTCGAAGACCTCGACTTCGTGTATGACCTCGGCGACGTGTCGCTGAATATCTCGGGCTGCATCAACGCCTGCGGTCATCACCATGTCGGCAACATCGGCATTCTGGGCGTCGATAAGGACGGCTCGGAGTGGTATCAGGTGACGCTTGGCGGCGAGCAGGGCACGGGCGCGACGGGCGCTCACCTGGGCCGCGTGATCGGACCGTCGTTTTCGGCGGAAGAAATGCCGGACGTGATCAGCAAGGTGATCGACACGTTCGTCGAGCACCGCGAGGAAGGCGAGCGTTTCATCGATACGTACAGCCGCATCGGCATTGCCCCGTTCAAGGAACGCGTGTACGCGTCGCGTCAACCGGCTCACGCGTAAGCGCGCAAAGGATACAGACCAGATGGCTTCTATCATCAAGAACCGCGCGATCGTCAACGACGACTGGACGCTCGTGCGCCCGGCCGAAGACGGCTCTCTGCCCGCGCTCAACGAACTGCCGGCCGGCAAGGTGCTGGTGCCGCTCGCGTTGTGGCAAGCAGAGCGCGACGCGCTCGCTGCTTCGCGCGGCGCGGCCGACCTGGGCGTGTGGCTCGCGCCGGACAGCGAGCCGGCGGAGATTGCCGGCGATTTCGACAAGCTCGCGCTGATCGCCGTGGACTTCCCGGTGTTTCGCGACGGCCGCGGCTACAGCATTGCCCGCCTGCTGCGTGAGCGTTACGGCTACAAGGGCGAACTGCGCGCCATCGGCGACGTGCTGCGCGACCAGGTGCGCCTGATGCTGCGCTGTGGCTTCGACGCATTCGCAGTGCGCGCCGACAAGGACATCGCCGACGCAATCAAGGCATTCGACGATTTCACCGTGCAGTACCAGGGCGCATTCGACGAACCGTCGCCGCTGTTTCGCCGTCGCGCGGCTCTGTCGGCGTCGTCGGCTTCCGTTAAGGCCACGGCATGAGCGCCGCCCTGTCGCAAAGGCTTACGCCGGAACTCGCCGCGAAGGTCGAGCGCCTGAACGCGCTGCTCGACTCGATCGCTGCACGCCACGCGAACGTGAAGCTCGCAAGCAGCCTCGCGGCCGAAGACATGCTGCTCACGCACGCAATCCTGTCGCGTGATGTGAAGATCGGCATCTTCTCGCTGAACACGGGCCGTTTGCATGCCGAAACTCTTGGCATGTTCGAGCGCGTGAAAGAGCGTTATGGCTACGAGATCGAGCAGTTTCATCCGCAGGCTGCCGCTGTCGACGAATACGTCGCTTCGCACGGTCTGAATGCGTTTTACGAAAGTGTCGATCTACGCAAGCGCTGCTGCGAGATCCGCAAGGTCGAGCCGCTCAACCGCGCTTTGTCGGATGTGAGCGCGTGGGTGACGGGGCAGCGCCGCGAGCAGTCGGTGACGCGTGCCGAACTGCACGAGGAAGAACACGACGCCGCACGCAACATCGCGAAGTTCAATCCGCTCACGGACTGGACCGAAGCCGAAGTGTGGGATTACCTGAAAGCGTTCGAGGTGCCGGTCAATCCGCTGCATGCGCGCGGTTATCCGAGCATCGGCTGCGAGCCTTGCACACGCGCGGTTCGCCCCGGCGAAGACAGCCGTGCGGGCCGCTGGTGGTGGGAGTCGCGCGATACGAAGGAATGCGGGCTGCATATCACGACGATCACGCCGATTGCCGTGGACCGCAGCGAGAACGCGCCGGCTTGATGCAGGTCCGGTTTGTGCGGCGTCGAGTGCAGAAGGTTCCGGTTGGCGACTTGCCTTTGCGACTTCACCCCGCACATACCGAATCACTGAGCGAATTGAATCACTGAGCTCTGACGAGCAACCTCGTCGGGGCGAATCAACGAAGGACCCAAACATGAGCACCACGCTCGATTCCACTGTCAACGCTCCGCTTGCCAACACGGCGAACCGGATGGATCACCTCGATTGGCTCGAAGCCGAGTCGATTCATATCCTGCGCGAACTGGTCGCCGAGTGCAGCAAACCGGCGCTGCTGTTTTCGGGCGGCAAGGATTCGGTCGTCGTGCTCGCGCTTGCGCTGAAGGCGTTCGGCATTGGCGCGAATCGCAAGACCGTGCTGCCGTTCCCGCTCGTGCATATCGACACCGGCCACAACTACGACGAAGTGATCGACTTCCGCGATCGTCGCGCGAAAGAAATCGGCGCCGAACTGGTGGTCGGGCACGTTGAAGACTCGATCAAGCGCGGCACCGTGCGCCTGCGCCGCGAAACGGATTCGCGCAACGCCGCGCAGGCCGTGACGCTGCTCGAAACCATCGAACAGCACGGCTATACCGCGCTGATCGGCGGCGCGCGCCGCGACGAAGAAAAGGCCCGCGCGAAAGAGCGCATCTTCTCGTTTCGCGACGAGTTCGGCCAATGGGACCCGAAAGCGCAGCGCCCGGAACTGTGGAGCATCTACAACGCGCGTCTGCACAACGGCGAACATCTGCGCGTGTTCCCGATTTCGAACTGGACCGAACTCGACGTGTGGCAATACATTGCGCGCGAAAAGCTCGAACTGCCGTCGATCTACTACGCGCACCAGCGCGAGATCGTGCGCCGCAACGGCCTGCTGGTGCCGGTCACGCCGCTCACGCCGATGCGCGAAGGCGAAGTCAGCGAAACCGCAGTGGTGCGCTTCCGCACGGTCGGGGACATCAGCTGCACCTGCCCGGTGGAAAGCGATGCCGACGATCTCGAGAAGATCATCGCCGAAACGGCCGTGACCGAAATCACGGAGCGCGGCGCGACGCGGATGGACGATCAGGTCTCCGAAGCCGCGATGGAACAGCGCAAGAAGCAAGGTTATTTCTAAGCACGCCGACAAGGACAGAACATCATGAGCAGCATTCACCAACCAGAAGACCTCGGCGTGCTTCGCTTCATTACCGCGGGCAGCGTGGACGACGGCAAGAGCACGTTGATCGGCCGCCTGCTGTACGACAGCAAGGCTGTGCTGTCCGACCAGTTATCGGCGTTGTCGCGCGCGAAGAACAAGCGCACCGTGGGCGACGAAATCGACCTCGCGCTGTTGACCGACGGCCTCGAAGCCGAACGCGAGCAGGGCATCACGATCGACGTCGCGTATCGCTACTTCGCGACCGCCAAGCGCAAGTTCATCATTGCCGATACGCCGGGTCACGAGCAGTACACGCGCAACATGGTGACGGGCGCGTCGACCGCGCACGCCGCGATCATTCTGGTCGACGCGACGCGGGTGACCTTCGTGGACGGCGTCGCGCAACTGTTGCCGCAGACCAAGCGTCATAGCGCAATCGTCAAGCTGCTCGGCTTGCAGCATGCGATTGTCGCGATCAACAAGATGGACCTGGTCGATTACAGCGAGACGCGCTTCAACGAGATTCGCGACGCGTATGTCGAGCTCGCGCGTCAACTCGGCCTCTCCGACGTGCGCTTCGTGCCGGTGTCGGCGCTCAAGGGCGACAACATCGTGACCGCGAGCGAGCGCATGCCGTGGTATGCGGGCGAGCCGTTGCTGGATCTGCTCGAAGCATTGCCGGTGGAAGTGGCGACGGGCCAGGCGCTGCGCTTTCCGGTGCAGTGGGTGGCGCGCCAGGACGGCAGCCAGGCCGACGACTTCCGTGGCTACATGGGCCGTGTCGAGGCGGGCGAAGTGAAGGTGGGCGACACGATTGTCGTGCTGCCGGCCAATCGCGAAGCCACGGTTGCCGAGATCATCGCGCCAGTGGTGGGCGGCACGGCCGCGGTGGACCGCGCGTTCGCCGGCCAGACGGTGACCATTCGTCTCGCCGAGGACGTTGACGTGTCGCGCGGCGATACGTTCGTGCTGCGCGAAGCGGCGCCGGAGCCAGCGAAAAAGCTCGAAGCCGATCTGTGCTGGTTCGACGACACGCCGCTCTCGACGCAGCGCAAGTACTTGCTGAAGCAGACCACCAACACCGTGTTTGCGCGCATCGGCTCCATCAAGGAAGTGCTCGACGTGCATACGCTGTCGCAGTCGACCGATCGCCGCGAACTGGCGATGAACGACATTGGACGCGTGGCGCTGACGCTGCAGAAGCCGCTGGTGTGCGACGTGTACGACTCGCATCAGGGCACGGGCGCGTTCGTGCTGATCGACGAAGCGACGCATCATACGGTCGCGGCCGGCATGATTCGCGCGTTTTCGGCGTAAGCGGTTTGCGCTGCCGCGCACTGCTGGCGTACTGACGAACAGGCTGAGGCAAATGGGTAAGGTTTATCTGATCGGCGCGGGACCGGGTGCCGCCGACCTGATCACGGTGCGCGGCGCACGGCTTCTCGCGACCGCCGATGTGGTCTTGCACGACGCGCTGGTCGAGCCCGCGATGCTCGACTACGCGCCGTCCCACGCGCGGCGCATTGCGGTGGGCAAGCGCTGCGGACGGCTGTCCACGGCGCAGCAGTTCATCAACAAGCAGATCGTGGACGCGGCTCTCGAACACGAAGTGGTGGTGCGCCTGAAGGGCGGCGACCCGATGCTGTTCGGTCGCGCCGACGAGGAGATGCGCGCGCTCGAGGCGGCCGGCATCCACTATGAAGTGGTGCCTGGCATTACGGCTGCGCTTGCCAGCGCAGCTTCGTTGAAGCGGTCGTTGACGCTGCGCGGCGTATCGCGCAGCGTGGCATTGGCAACGTTCAGCCGCGCGCCCGGATCGGACGAAATTCGCGAGCAGGTGAACGCCGATTCGCTCGTGTTTTACATGGGCCGTGACAGCGGTGTCGAGATTGCGCAGCAGTTGATCGCCGCGGGCAAGCCGGCGTCGACGTCTGTGGCGATTGTCGAGGCTTGCAGCACCGAGCGCGAGCGCATGCTGACGTTGACGCTTGATGAGCTCGCCGCTGGGGAGGCTCAGCGATGGGTGGATGTTTCTCAGCCTAGTCTGTTGATGATTGGCGAGGCGTTTGCCGCGCGCGAGCGCGTGCAGGATGCGGCGCGGCGTGTGGGTGGTGGGGTTTTGGTGGCGGCTTAGGGGAGCGGGGGTCGTGGATCGTTGCAAAGCCGCTCGCATCCACCCTGACAGATAGGAACCAGCGTCACGCCGATTTGATTTAATGCCTTATTGCCATTGTCGTCTGTATCAGCGTTTTTAGTAATCCTCTTATCCACCCAGATGTTCTTCTCTTTGGTTCCAAGCTGAATCAAATAGGCTCGCAGTGCTGACGCCCGTTGAGTTGCTAGTGCTGCTGGCTCATCCTCTTGCACGTATCCACCGGCATACACGATCCCTCTGATTTCAACGTCGGGCCATTGACGTGCGGCAAGAACCAGGTCCGCAATTTTCAGCCGGTCGGTATTGGGAATCTCTACGGAATTGAGAGGTAAACTGTCTTCCATATCTTCAGAGATTGTGCAGGCGTGCGCATTGGCTACCGACCATAGGGTGCAAAGTATCAGTGCTGCATGAGTTGCAATAGATTGCATTCGTTTGGTCATGCCGAGTCTATGTCATCGAGGCGTGTTGAGATCGCCAAAACGGACTGCACGAATACGCGTCAGATAGCGTCAACAATTTCGAGTATTAGCCGCCTCGCATCTGCCGTCGCAATTCGCTGGGTGCGAACCCTGGACTCGGTCATGCCACTTGCTATGATGTTCGAACCAAGGCACACGCGAAAAGGCACGTTCGCGAGCGGCTGTCCGTCGCTGTCCCATAGCGTAGATTGTTGGTCGAAGGTACGAGCCGGTGGCGATTGTCCGGCAGCTGCTTCGCTGTTGCTGTCGGAATAGAACGCGTTCTTCTGTTCGGCCCTTCCATGCATTCGTTGGTCTTAAAGGCGTGAGCTTGGCCGACTGCAGCGCTCAGTCCTGCGACGCATGGGAACCAACCATCTCGTTCCAAAAAGCAGTCCGCGCGGAGCGGCAAGCTCGTCGCTCAGACTAGTCGATGAGGCGAGACGGCGAAATCGGATTTCCGCTGGCGGAGAAGAGGAGAGGGCTTAAATAGGTGTGAGGACAATCTGAAGATGCGCGATCGATGCGGAGTGCATGCGAATTGCGGAAAACGCATGCCGTTACGGACCGACTTTGAAGACCGAGCGCGCCGAGGCGCAATTCGAAGTAGTTGGCGGCGAACTGGTGAGAGAGCTACGGCGCGCTGGCCGCAAGACAAAGACGCGGCTCAGGCGAAGAGAAAAAATGCAGCAGCGGGACTCGCAAAGACGACTCGCCCCGCGCTTAAAACCAAAAAATCAAGAACCCCCGCCCTCAGCCCTGCCGCAAGCAATAAGCCGCGACAGCCTCGAGCACAGCGTCATCCTCACCCACAGCACCAGCGCAGCGGATTTCCACCGCAGGCTGCGCCTCCTGGCACCGTTGAATCAGCTCCGGCAAGTCCTTCCTGATATGCCCGCCTTGCCCAAAAAACACCGGCACGACGGTAATCTCATCGCAGCCATCGGCAACCAGTTCGCCGACCGCGGTGGGCAAATCCGGCTCCATCAACTCGAGAAAAGCGAGGCGGACGCGCCCGTCGCCGCCGGCTGACGCGCGCGCGGCGCGCAGCTTCGCCCCGAGCCGCTCGAAGGGCTCGCGCCAGCGCACATCTCGCGCGCCGTGCCCGAACAGGACCAACCCATGCGTAGCCATCGCGAAGGCTCCTAATGCCGATCTACCCACTTCAGCCCGACCAGACCGAGCACCAGATAAACGAGTCCTGGTGTTGCCGCCGTCAACGGTGCGGGCCACGTGTTCAAGGTGCCGATATGCGAGAAGAGCGTATTGAACAACTGGAAGCTCATGCCGAGCATGATCCCGCCGAACACCTTCATGCCGACCACGCCGGCCCGCGTGTGCAGATACGCAAACGGCAACGAGAGCACCAGCATCACGAACACCGCAAACGGATACAGCAGCTTGCGCCACAGCGCGATCTCATAGCGCTGCGTGTCCTGATGGTTCTCGGTCAAATGCTGAATGTAGCGGAACAGGTTGAACATCGACATGCGATCGGGCGACACCAGCAGCACTGACAGAATCTGCGGCGTCAACTCCGAGCGCAGCGAATACTCAGGCAGCGCAACCTGCTTCGCGCGATACACCGGGTTCAGCGCATCGGCCGGCGTACCCGCGGGTGGCGGCACGTCGATCAGCTGCGTATCCGTCACGCCCGTCAATCGCCAATGACCGGGCGGCTGATAGACGCCGCTCTGCGCGATGCGCACGTTCGAAAGCCGGAACTTCGAATCGAACTCGTAAATCCGCACGTTGCTGATCGTGGCGTCCGGCTTCAGTTCGCCGACGTTGACAAAGCGCGTGACCTGCTCGCCGTCCGCGCGCGCGGTGAGCGTGTCTTTTACCCACACGCCCGACTTGAAGTTGCTCGACACCGACGAACCCATCGCCTCGAGCCGCACACGTTCGGACAGTTGGTCGGTGTACGGGCCGATCACTTCGCCGATCAGATACGTGAGAAACACCAGTGGAATGCCGATTTTCAGCAGCGAGCGCAGCGCCTGATTGGTGGCGAGCCCCGACACGCGAAAAATCGTGTATTCGGAATTCGCGGCCATCTGCGCAAACACGTAGATCGCGCTGATCAGCGCGGCGACCGGAATGATCTCGTAGAAGCGCGACGGCGTTTGCAGCGCGACGCGCAGCACCGCGTACTGGAATTTGTAGTTGCCGTGGCCGACCGAATTCAGTTCGTTGATCAGGTCGAAGAAAAAGAACAGGCCCGAAAACGCGAACAGAATGAAGATGAACGTGAGATAGATCTGACGCGCGAAGTACCTTTCGTAGATGCGCATCGCTCAGGCCCCCTGCGAACGGCTGAACATGGCCCGCGTGAAGAGCGGCCGGTTGCGCACGCGCAGCCAGAAGATGAACGCGACAATGCCGGCCACGATCACATGCAGGCTGACCAGCCCCACGCCGAACGACATCTTGCCTTGCTCGATCCACGACTGCACGACATTCAACAGGTTCGAATACGTCAGATAGATCAGCACGGCCATCACGAGATTGATGGTGCGGCTGCGCCGCGGGTTTTGATGCGCCAGCGGAATGGCGAGCAGCATCAGATTGATGGCGATGAGCGGCAGCCCCGCGCGCCACGCGAATTCGGCGAGATTTTCCTTGGTGGGATTGCGCAGCAGCGTGAGCGTAGGGGTGCCGGTAGTGGTAGGCGTGTTGACCACTGGCTGGCTCTCGATTTTGACGCCGTAACGCTCGAATTCCATGATGCGGAAATCCGGATGCCCCGGTTCGCCTTCATAACGCCGGCCGTTTTCGAGCACGACGAAACGGTCGCCGTTCTTGTGCGTTTCGGTATGGCCGTTTTTCGACACCACCACGTTGACCTTGCCGTTTTCCGTGCTCGTCACGAACACGTTTTCGACATGGCCCTGGTCGGGTGACATCTTCTCGATGAAGAACACGCGGTGGCTCGCCGCCGATTCGCGGAACTGGCCGGGCGCGAGCAGCGAAACTTCGTCGCGCTGCTGGAAACGCGCGCGAATCAGCTTGCTTTGCTGGTTCGACCACGGCCAGCCGACGAACACGAAGAACATGATGAGAATAATGATCGGCGTGGCGAACATGCCGATGGGCTTGATGAATTGCGTGAGGCTCACCCCCGAGGACAGCCACACGACCATCTCGGAGTCTTTGTACCAGCGCGTCAGCACGAACAGGATCGAGACGAACAGCGTGGCGACGAGCATGATGGCGAGATAGCCGATCACGGTCAGGCCGATCAGGACCAGCACGTCGCGCGGGTCGATCTCGCCTTGCGCCGCGAAGCCGACGATGCGGATCATCATCGTGGTCAGCACGAGCGTGAGCAGAACCATGAACACGGCACCAGCCGTATACGCGAGTTCGCGCTGGAGGGAGCGTTCGAAGATCATTATTGATGACGAGAGGGGGCGCTCTCAGCGACGCGCGGGTTGCTTTCCGTCACGCCTCCGGTGCAGCCGCCGCGGGAAAAATAGCGGATAATTGCGGCTTTCATCCTAAGCCCAGATTTTATCCGAGGACAAGCGCGATGGACTTTAGCATAAAAGCCTGTGATTGGACCAAAGGCTCGTCAAACGGTTTCCTCACCGGGAAATCGGATTGCATCGTAATCGGCGTGTTCGAGTCGCAAACGCTCTCGGGCGCGGCACTTGAAATCGACGCGGCCACCAAGGGCCTCCTGACCCGCATCATCAAGGCGGGCGACATGGACGGCAAAGCAGGCACCACGCTGTTCCTGCATGAAGTCTCGGGTATCGGCGCATCGCGCGTGCTGCTCGTCGGGCTCGGCAAACAGGACGCTTTCAGCCAGAAAGCCTACGGCGAAGCGGTGCGCGCTGCATGGCGCGCGCTGCTCGCCACCAAGGTCGTGCAGGTCACCTTCACACTGGCGCAACTGCCCGTGCTCGAGCGTTTGGCCGACTGGGGCGTGCGCGCCGCAATTCTCGCGTTGCGCGAACTGACCTACAAGTTCACGCAGATGAAGAGCAAGCCCGACAACTCGGCACGCGCCTTGAAGCGCATCGTGTTCAGCGTGAACACCGGCGACGAGAAAGCCGCCAAGCTCGCTGCAAAGCAGGGCGCCGCGCTTGCCAACGGCATGGACCTCACGCGCGACCTCGGCAATCTGCCGAGCAACGTATGCACGCCCACCTATCTCGCGAACACCGCAAAGAAGCTCGCGAAAGACTGGAAGCTGAAGGTCGAGGTGCTTGGCGAGAAGCAGTGCGAAGCGCTCAAGATGGGCTCTTTCCTGTCGGTTACGGCGGGTTCGGTGGAGCCGGCGCAGTTCATCGTGCTGCAATATCAGGGCGGCGCAGCGAAAGCCGCGCCCGTCGTGCTGGTCGGCAAGGGCGTGACGTTCGACACGGGCGGCATTTCGCTCAAGCCGGGCGAAGGCATGGACGAAATGAAGTACGACATGTGCGGTGCCGGCTCGGTGCTGGGCACGCTGCGCGCCGTCGCCGAAATGGGCCTGAAGATCAACGTGGTCGGCATCATTCCGGCCGTGGAGAACATGCCCTCGGGCACGGCTACCAAGCCGGGCGACATCGTCACGAGCATGAAGGGCTTGACGATCGAAGTGCTGAACACGGACGCCGAAGGCCGCCTGATTCTGTGCGACGCGCTCACTTATGCCGAGCGCTTCAAGCCGGCCGCGGTGATCGACATTGCCACGCTCACGGGCGCGTGCATCATTGCGCTCGGCCATCACAACAGCGGTCTGTTCTCGAAAGACGACGCGCTCGCGGGCGAGTTGCTCGACGCCTCGCGCGAGGCGTCGGACCCGGCCTGGCGCCTGCCGCTTGACGACGAGTATCAGGAACAGTTGAAGTCCAACTTCGCGGATCTGGCCAACATCGGCGGGCGTCCGGCGGGCAGCGTCACGGCAGCGTGCTTCCTGTCGCGCTTTACCGACGCGTATCCGTGGGCGCATCTGGACATCGCCGGCACGGCCTGGAAGAGCGGCGCCGCGAAGGGGGCGACGGGTCGTCCGGTGCCCCTGCTCGCGCAGTTCCTGATCGATCGGGCCGCGGACGGTCGGGCCGTGGACGGTCGCCTCCCACAATGACGCATTGCAGTAACGTCGCACGTGCCGCAGCGCCGGCACCCAGCGCGAGGTGAAGCCGCCGATGACTCGAATCGACTTCCATTCGAACGTCGGCGACTCGCTGCTGTATGCGTGCCGCCTCGCGCGCAAGGCCTATCAGGCGGGGCAGCCCACCATCGTCGTGGCGGAGCCCGAGCGTCTGCGCGCGTTCGACGAACAGTTGTGGACCTTCTCGGCGCTCGACTTCGTGCCGCACTGCATGGCCGGCACGCCGCTCGCCGCGCAAACGCCCATTGTGCTGGCCACGAATCTCGACGACGTCCCGCATCACCAGGTGCTGCTCAATCTGGGCGCGAGCGTGCCCGCGCAATTCGCGCGCTTCGAAAGATTGCTCGAAGTGGTGGGTAACGCACACGACGAACTCATTGCCGGGCGCGAGCGCTATCGCTTCTATCGCGATCGCGGCTATGCTTTGAACAACTACAAGCAGGGCGCTTAGGCCTACGGCCCGCGTCGCGTGGTGCGTTGCATCGCGTCAGGTTCAGACGCTTCGGCGCACGCGCGGCCTGCTTTCGCTTCGACTCAAACACGGAGGGCGCACGTGTCCGATCCCAACGATAACTCGATCCCCATTCTGCAAGAAGTGCTCGTGCCGGGCCATGCGGGCCAACGTCGCGAGCCGCAGACTGACGGGGCGGCTCCGGCTGTAGCGCAACCAGCGGCCGCACGTGTTGCGCCTGCCGCTGCGCAGCCTTCAACCGGAGCTGCGGCGCAACCGTCATCGGCTGGTGTCGCTGCGCCTGGCAGTGCACAGCCTGCAACTGCGGCCGGCGCGCCTGCGGCCGGTACGGCCCAGCCTGCAACGGCGGCCGCTGCGCCCGCTGCTGGTGCTGCTGGTGCTGCAACAGGAGTGGCTATACCTGCCGCCGCCCCAGCCGACATGCCGCTGCGCGAATCCGAACAGCTTCGCGAGTTCAGCGACCAGGCAGAGCCCGAACTCGCGCCCCAGCCGGTTCTCTCGCCCGAAGAAACGCTCGCTCCGGAACCCGTGCTTGCACCGCAGCCTGCAGCCGCGCCCGCTCGGCCGGCAGTCCATGCCGACGACGCCCATCGCGCAGCCGAAGCCGAGCACGCGCATGACGAGGTACTCGCTGCATCGGCAGGCGTGTTCGATCGTACCGAGCCGCCGCCGCCGCTGGAAGCTGGCGCCACGGTGCCGCCGGACATCGCACAGGAGGCAGGTGAGCAGGCGGCTTCAGGCGTCGATGCCGATCTCATCGCCGGGCGTCTGCGCGAACGCTTTGCGGCTTTCCTCGCGGGGGACGGACGCGCCGTCGTCGAAGCACGCTGCCGCAGCGCCGTGCAGGAGCACACGACACGGCTCGTCGAGCAGATCACGCGCGAAGTCGCGTTGACGTTGGAAAAAGAAATGACCAGCTGGGTACGCGAAGCCGTTGCAGCCGAGATTGCCCGCCGGACGCCTGGCGCATGACGACGGAGAACGTCGCGTATCGAAGTGAGGAAGTGGGGAAGTGGAGAAACCGGAAATCGTCAAATGGCGAGTTGAGACTCGCGCCGTTGCAAGCACCGTTTACAAACGACCGAACCTTACGCACGATCAGCGCGATGACCGCGAGGAGCGCACGCCGGCTCACCCGCGCTACTTCAACGTCAACACCCAGCTTGCCAGAGTGGCCGCCTGATCGGGCGTGAGTTGCGTGTTCGCGGGCATCGGCACCTGGCCCCACACGCCGCTGCTGCCATCCAGAATCTTGTGCTTCAGGTAGGTGGCGGCATCGTCGCGGCCCGAGTATTTCGCGGCGACGTCGTGCAGCGCCGGCCCCATGAAAGGCCGCGCCACCGAGTGGCAACTCATGCAGTTCTGCTGCTGCGCAAGCGCGAGCCCGGTCGCCGCTTCGGCGTGCGCATTCGAGCTGGCGACGCTGGATATGGCGGCGAACATGGCAGCCGCTGCAGGCACCGCATACGACATTGGTTTCATTCTGGTCTCCGCCGGTGCAGTTGCCCGACTTGTGGTGCAGGCATTATAAAAGGAAAGGGACGCACGGTTTTTCGTGCGTCCCTTTCGCTTTTACGTAGAGCTTGTCGCCCAGCAGCCCGCGCCCGGCTTGATGCCACGCGGCGAGCCAGCCGTGCGCCAGCGCCCGTGCTGGTCGCACGTGCCAGTCGCCCATGCCGGCCGGCCGTGCCGGCGGTTCGTTCACCAGACGGCGCGCGTCCTCACCCGGTGACCGCGCCCTTGTTGGCTGGCAACGCGAGCGCCGAGTATTTCGCCAGCACGCCGCGCGTGTAACGCGGCTTCGGCTGTTGCCACGCGGCGCGGCGGCGTTGCAGTTCGGCGTCGTCGACATTCAGTTGCAGCAGCAGCTTATGAGCGTCGATGGTGATCGAGTCGCCTTCCTGCACCAGCGCGATCGTGCCGCCCACGAACGCTTCCGGCGCGACATGGCCGACCACCATGCCCCACGTGCCGCCCGAAAAGCGCCCGTCGGTGATGAGGCCGACGCTTTCGCCGAGTCCCTTGCCGATGATCGCGGAAGTCGGCGCGAGCATTTCCGGCATGCCAGGTCCCCCCTTCGGTCCGAGGTAGCGCAGCACGACGACGTCGCCGGCAACGATCCTGTTCGCGAGAATCGCTTCGAGCGCGCTCTGCTCGTCGTCGAACACGCGCGCGGGGCCGGTAATGACCGGGTTCTTGAGCCCGGTGATCTTCGCGACGGCGCCGTCTTCCGCGAGATTGCCCTTCAGGATCGCGAGGTGGCCTTCCTTGTAGAGCGCCTGCTCGATCGGAAAGATCACCTGCTGATCGGCGCGCGGCTTGCCCGGCACATCCTTCAGTTCCTCGGCAAGCGTCTTGCCGGTGATGGTGATGCAGTCGCCGTGCAAAAGACCCGCGTCGAGCAGAATCTTCATGACCTGCGGAATGCCGCCCGCCTTGTGCAGGTCGGTCGCGACGTACTGGCCCGAGGGCTTCAGATTGCAGATCACCGGCACCTTCTTGCGCATGCGCTCGAAGTCCTCGATGGTCCACTCCACCTCAGCGGCATGCGCGATGGCCAGATAGTGCAGCACCGCGTTGGTCGAGCCGCCGGTCGCCATGATCAGCGCCACGGCGTTTTCAATCGACTTCTTCGTGATGATGTCGCGAGGCTTCAGGTCTTTCTTGACCGCTTCGACGAGCACGCGCGCCGACTCGGCGGCGGAGTCGACCTTTTCCTGATCCGGATTGGCCATCGTCGACGAATACAGCAGCGACATGCCCAGCGCCTCGAACGACGAGCTCATCGTGTTGGCCGTGTACATGCCGCCGCACGAACCGGTCGACGGACATGCGTTACGTTCGACGCCTTCGAAATCCTCCTGCGACATGCGGCCTGCCGTGAATTCGCCGACCGCCTCGAACGAGGACACGATGGTGAGGTCAGTGCCCTTCCAGTTGCCGGGGCGGATCGTGCCGCCGTACACGTAGATGCCCGGCACGTTCATGCGCGCGAGGCCGATCATGCCGCCCGGCATGTTCTTGTCGCAGCCGCCGATCACGACCACGCCGTCCATCCACTGACCCTGCACGCAGGTCTCGATGCAGTCGGCAATCACTTCGCGCGAGACCAGCGAGTACTTCATGCCTTCGGTGCCCATCGACATGCCGTCCGAGATGGTCGGCGTGCCGAAGATCTGCGGATTCGCGTCTGCACCCTTGACCGCGGCGACGGCCGCGTCGGCCAGCCGTTGCAGGCCGGCGTTGCACGGCGTGATGGTGGAGTGGCCGTTGGCGACACCGATCATCGGCTTGTCGAAGTCTTCCTTCTGATAGCCGAGCGCGTAGTACATCGAGCGGTTCGGCGAACGGGCCACGCCCTGCGTGATGTTCTGTGAACGACGGTTGTATGGCATGGGGAGCTCCAGTCTGTCTGTTTTGCTGGCCGGTCCAGTGTAGTTCGGACGCGTCGGGCAAGAATGCTATTTTGCGATACGAGTGTCCAATATATTATTGGCGGCCTATTAGGTCGTAAAATGTATTAATCATGCTGCCTTCTGTTCCCGACCTGCGTCAGTTGCGCTATTTCGTGACCGTCGCCGAAGAAAAGCACTTCGGCCGCGCGGCCGCGCGCCTTTCGATGACGCAGCCGCCGCTGTCGCAGGCAATTCGTGCGCTCGAAGAGACGCTCGGCGTCGAGCTGTTCGCGCGTACCAAGCGCTCGGTGGAGCTCACGCGGGTGGGCGCCGACCTGTTGCCTGAAGTGCAACGGCTGCTGGCCGGTGCGGAAGGGCTGCGGCCGCTCGCGCAAAGCCTTGCGCGCGGGGAGGCGGGGGTGCTGTCGCTCGCGTTCGTGTCGACGGCCGACTACGGCCTGCTGCCGCGCCTCTTGCGCGACTTCGGCGCGCGCCATCCGCGCGTGCGGCTCGAACTGACCGAGGCCACGAGCGACGTGCAACTGGACGAACTCGTGGCCGGGCGCATCGACGCGGGCCTCCTGATCGCGCCGCTGCCGTCGCGGCATGCCACCCAGCTTTCGTGGCTGGCGATCGAGCGCGAGCCGCTCGTCATCGCGATGTCGACGCAGACGGCGGCGCGCCTGGCGGCTGCCTCGGGCAGCGCCGGCGACCCGGGCGCCGAATGGCTCGACACGCCGGTCAGCCTGCGCGAGGTGGCCGAGGCGCCGCTCGTCATCTTCCCGCGACGTTTGGCCCCCGGCTTTTATGACATCATTATGGATTGCTACGGCGTCGCGGGCCTCGCGCCGCGGGTCGGCCAGGAAGCGATACAGATGCAGACCATCGTGAGCCTGGTATCGGCCGGCATGGGTGTCGCACTGGTGCCGC
The DNA here is from genome assembly GCF_000472545.1 of Burkholderia sp. WSM2232. Classification (GTDB taxonomy): domain Bacteria; phylum Pseudomonadota; class Gammaproteobacteria; order Burkholderiales; family Burkholderiaceae; genus Paraburkholderia. The sequence goes on from NZ_AWZV01000004.1 coordinate 213,191, forward strand.
AATCGCTGCGTAACCTGCGCCGCACCGGCGTCGTGTACCGGCCGTTGTCCGAGTCCGTGCCCGCTATCGAGACAGGCCTGGTCTGGCGCAGCGCCGAGGTGAGTCCGGTACTTGCGGGCTTCATCGACATCGTGCGCGCACATGCCGCCGCCGGCGAGGTGCAGCAGGCCGCGTCCCCCGGTTAGCGAAACGGCGGCGAACGCATGGCGCGCGCAGCCGTCCAACGCAGGCGGCACACGCCGCGCGCCTTCCATACCAACCAGCTTCTGAACGAACCGCCCATAACAACACGATGCTCATTCACCCGAACTTCGACCCCGTTGCCATTCACCTGGGGCCGCTTGCCGTGCGTTGGTACGGACTGATGTACCTGGTCGCGTTCATCGCGGCAATCGTGGTCGGCAGGCTGCGGCTGCGTTTGCCGTATGTCGCCGCCCAAGGCTGGACGCCGAAAGATATCGACGACATGCTGTTTTACGGCGTGCTCGGCACGATTCTCGGCGGCCGGCTCGGCTATGTGCTGTTCTACAAGGCGAGCTTTTACTTCGCGCATCCGCTCGACATTTTCAAGGTGTGGGAGGGCGGCATGTCGTTCCACGGCGGCTTTCTCGGCGTGACCTTCGCGATGGTGCTGTTCGCCTATCAGCGCAAACGCTCGTGGCTGCAGGTCACCGACTTCGTCGCGCCGATGGTGCCGACCGGCCTTGCGGCGGGGCGGCTTGGCAACTTCATCAACGGCGAGCTGTGGGGGCGCGTGACCGATCCTTCGGCGCCGTGGGCCATGCTCTTTCCCGGCGCCGCGCCCGACGACGCCGCGTGGCTCGCCGCGCATCCGCAACTGGCCGCGCAATGGCATCTGACTGAGGTGTTTGCGCAATATCACATGCTTCCGCGCCATCCTTCGGAGCTGTACGAGATCGCGCTCGAAGGCGTCGCGCTCTTCTTCGTGCTGTTCTTCTTCTCGCGCAAGCCCAAGCCGCTCGGTGCGATTTCCGCCGTGTTCCTGATCGGCTACGGCCTTGCGCGCTTCACGGTTGAATTCGCCCGCGAGCCCGACGACTTCCTCGGGCTGCTCGCAATGGGCTTCTCGATGGGCCAATGGCTTTCGCTGCCGATGATCCTCGTGGGCGTTGCGATGCTCGTGTGGTCGTATCGGCGTGGCCGCAGCGAAACGGCACACGCGTTGCCGTGAGTGTGCGATTTGCCGCGCGACAGGCAATCAATGTAGATGGATAGCAAAACGCCACGGCATGCCGTGGCGTTTCTGTTTGCGCGTGCCCGCTCGTTTTCGGCAGCGAGCGGGGCCGCGCAGCGTCACTTCATCTGGACGGAGCCCGAGACATTGACTGTCACCGTGGACGTGCCGCCTTCTATCGGCACCGGCGAGGCCATTTTGGCTTCGGCACCCATGGCGCGCGCGCTCATCATCATGACGGGGCGCGGCATTACGCCGTTGTGCCCGACGTTGACCTCGCGGATCGAATAGCCGCTGTAGCCGAACGCCTGGGCAGACGAAGCCGCCTGCTCGCGGAACGATCTGATTGCCTCGGCGGTGAGCTTCTGCTCGGCCGCGCGCTGCGCTGCTGGCGACAGCGAGAACTGCACGTTGCCGACCTGCATGACAGATGCCAGTTGCCCCGCGAGCTTCGACGCCGCGGCGAAGTCGTGCGATTCGAGCACGACCTCCGTACGGCCGCGCCATGCGGAGATGCGGCCGTCGCGATCGGTGGACGGATAAATCGAGAACGAACCGGTGCGCGCGGTCACGCCGCTGACGCCCTTGGCTTTTTGCAGCGCCGAATCGGCGCGCTGGTTCAGTGTGGAAGTGAGCGACGACGGGTCGCTTGCTTCCTGCTCGTAAAACAGTGTGATGTCGACGACGTCTTGCGGCACCTCCGAGCTTGCCTGTGCATTCAGCGAGAGCACGCCGGCCGGTTGATAGGGTGCGACAGTCTGCGCGCGGGCGACGGCCGGAGAAAGGGCGAGCGCAGCAGGCGCCGCGCAAACGAGCGCGAAAGCGAGTGCACGTGCGGTGTGTTTCGTCATTGTTGGACTCCTTGCTTGAACAGAATGGCGCGCAGCGAGGGCGCGCAGTGCAGCGGCATGGTGCTTGCATGTGCCGTTGCGAGTCCGTTAGGCGCTCGTCACCTGAGCTTGGTTCCCTAATTTGACCTTGCTTGAAGTTGACTGACTCTTCGATAGAGTGCTTGACGCGCGACACTTGCACGCACCCCGGCTGGCGTGTTGCGCGCGTGATGTGCGCCGCATCGCTCGCCGCGGCGCAGGCCAGCCTCCAGCCAACGCGGGCCGGTTCAGGCAAGCCGCGTCGTGATGAAGCGCCACTCCGCGTCAGTCACCGGCGTGATCGACAGACGGTTGCCTCTTGCAAGCACCCGCATGTCTTTCAACTCTTCGTGCTCGCGCAAGGCCGCGAGCGGAATCAGCGGAATCTTCTTCTTGAACACGACGTCGACCAGCAGCCAGCGCGGCGTTTCCTGCGACGACTTGGGATCGTAATACGGGCTCTTGCTGTCGAACTGCGTGGGGTCCGGATACGCAGTAGACGCCACTTCAGCGAGCCCCGCGATGCCTGGCTCCGGGCAGCTCGAGTGATAGAACAGCACGCCGTCGCCCACTTGCATGGCGTCCCGCATGAAGTTGCGCGCCTGATAGTTGCGCACGCCGGTCCACGGCAGCGTGCGGTGCGGGGCATTGGCGAGATGGTCGATGCTTGCTTCGTCCGGTTCGGACTTCATTAGCCAGTAGCGCATGAATCGAATTGAACTTTAAGGGTTTGAAGAAGCAGGGAAAGAGATGCAGAACGCGAGGCACAAACAAAAACGGCACCGGACGTAAGTCCGATGCCGTTCCACATAAGGTCCCCGCCTTAGCCGCTAGGCCGGCATCCTGAACCGGGGGTTCAGAATTGGTCGCAGTTAGCAGCACTTCGGGTACATCAGACAGAGTGACGCGCACGCCCGTGCTACAAATTTCCGCAACCGTGCACATGGCATTGGTTCAAGGAATATATGACCTTGGCGAACCAGGCAGGGAAGCTAAACCGATGAAGCCAAAACAATAAAGCCGAAACGATTGAATCAAACGTTTGCTACGCGTTGTTCGTGCATCTTCACGAACTTTGCTTGCGTACCCGCTCACACTACGCGCAGTTACCGTTTGAGTCTAGAGCCAATGTTGCGAGCAGCCCGTACTATTTGAATTGCCAGCTCGAAGTACGGCTGGCAACTGCCAGCTTACTGCACGCTGTACTGCTCGATGACAGTACCCAGTTGCTCGTTCATTTGATGCATTGTACGCCGGATTTCCTCAGCAGGAAATGCTTCTCCGTGACGCACGCTCTGTTGCAGCTTAAGCAGTTCGGATGCCAGCGACAGCGCGGCCATGACAGCAATGCGATCCGTGCCGCGCACGTTGCTGTTATTGCGGATCTTCGACATTTCGGCGTCGACCCGCGCCACTGCTTCGAGCAGCGCGCCTTCCGTTTCCGGCGAGCAGGCGAGGCGATAGGGCACGCCGAGAATCGATACTTCGATCTGCTTGGTGGTCATGCATTTTCTCCGTGGCGTGTGGCGTCGCTCTCCGCTTGCACTTCGTGCTGAACGGGCTCGAGCAGATCGAGCTGATTGTCCGGCTCGTTGTGCGCGCGCGCACGCGGCAATTTCTCGAGGATCGCGTTCAAGCGCACCTGGGCGTCGTCGATCTTGGCCGACAGCGCGTCGCGCTCCGCCTGCAGTGCGTCGCGTTCCTCGCGCAGCAGCGCAAGTTCCGTGCGCGTGGCTTCTGCTTCGGCGCGCGACTGCGCGAGTTGCTCTTCGAGCGCGATACGCGCTTCATTGTGGCGCTGGCTGATCGCGATCAGCTTGCCGATATTCTGTGAAAGTGTTTCGAGTTCGGTGAGCATGTGCTGCGTCCTCTAAAGACCTCGCATTTTAGCGCGGAATGTCGCACGTTCCGACAATTGTCTCGTTTCGAGACGTAACAACACCGCTTTTTGCAGGCTTTTTTCAACTGAAGAAGAAAAACTACTCGCATGCCGGAGATCGCGTCGGACAGAAGTTCGACCCTGTCCGAATGAATCGTCGCACAGCCCTGATTCTTGACTGACCCCGACGCCGCTCATACACTGGCCGCACTCTGGTGCGCGCGCGCATGTCACTGTGCGCGCAGTTAAACGGGAAGCAGGGCGCGCGGCTCATCTGAACGCGCTAACCTGCGCTGCCCCCGCAACGGTAAGCGACCGCATTGGCGCGCTCGTATTGCGCTCCTGTTGCGCCCGTATTGCAGTTCAGTACTGCCATACGGGTGACAACCGGGGGTGTGACAACCGGGTGACAACCGGGTGACAACTGGCTAGCAGTTCCGGCCAGCAGTTCGCGCTTTGCAGTTCGATCTCCATCGCGAGTTCCGGTTCAACTCGCGAGTGTGCCACTGCGCGTCACGCGTGGGAAGGCGGGATCGAAAGTCGTTAGCCCGGATACCGGCCAGAGGGAGGGGCGCAATCTGCGAGATGTCGAAAACGCACGTGCCCCGTTACGCGACGGCCTGCGGGGAAGCGGGCCGCGCACGCCATCCACGGGAACTCTCATTTCATGCTGTCCCCCATCGCCCGCGCGGCGCTGCTCGCTTTTGCAGGGCTGCCGCCTCTCGCGCATGCTCAGGCCACGGCGCCTGCAAGCGCTGATTCCTCGTTCAACGTGTTATCGCCCGTAGTGGTCACTGCCGAGCGCGGAGCGCAACCGCTCGCCGATGCCATTCCGCAAACGGCGCTCTTCGATCAGCAGGATATTGCCGACACCGCCGCGACCGATCTGCCAGGCCTGCTGCAACTCGCCCCCGGCGCTCAAATCACGCGTACAGGCGGCCCAGGCTCGACGGCAAGCCTCTATTTGCGCGGCGCGTCGACCACGCAATCGCTGGTGTTGATCGACGGCGTGCGCGTCGATTCAGTGAGTCTCGGCGCCGCGCAGATCGCCCAGATTCCGCTCGACCAGATCGATCACGTCGAAGTCGTGAACGGCAATGTGTCCGCGTTATACGGCTCTGGCGCGATAGGCGGCGTAGTCCAGGTGTTCACCAAAGACGGCGGCGATCATCCGCCGCGCTTCAATTTCTCGGTGGGCTACGGGAGTTATCACACGCAGACACAACAGCTCGGCGCCAACGGCGCATTGGACAAGGACGGCCGCACGACCTTCAGTATTTCGCTCGCGCGCTCGAAAGACGACGGTTTTTCCGCGCTCAATCCGCGCGAGGCGCCCAATGCCAACCCCAATGCAAACGGCTATCTGAACGAGAGCGTTTCGGCTTCGCTGCGCCACAAGTTCAGCGACAAGTGGGACGCGGGCGTGAGCTACTTCCAGTCGAACGGCAACATCAGCTACGACAACGCGTACGGCACGCCGACCGATCTGAACAATCTGTACACGAAGGTGCGCCAGGTGTCCGCGTTTGCGAACGGCAAGCTGACCGACTGGTGGACCACGCACCTGATCGTCTCCGAAGGCGACGATCGCAGCGTGTCGAACACCAACGGCCTGTACAGCGGCCGCTTCGATACCGACAACCGGCAGTACACGTGGCAGAACGATTTCGCGCTCGCCGCGCAGCAGAAACTGCGCGTGGGCTACGAGCATCTGGACCAGAGCCTCGACTCCGATACGTTTGCCGCGCCCACCCGTCGCGTGGATTCGGCTTTCGCGGGCTATACGGCGCGCCTGGGACGCAGCCAGATTCAGGCGAACGTGCGGCGCGATCAGTACTCGGGTTTCGGCGGAGCGAACAGTTACTATCTCGGCTATGGGTTCGACATCACGTCGCACTGGAAGGTAAGCGCAAGCTATGCCGATTCGTTTCGCGCGCCGAGCTTCGACGATCTGTACTATCCGTTAAGCGGCAATCCGTCGATCCAGCCCGAGCGCAGCCACTCGCTCGAAGCTGCACTGCAATACGCGTCGAACGCGCTCGGCGTGATGCGGCTGAGCGCTTTCCAGACGCGCTATTCGAACCTGATCAATTATCGGCAGGTCACACCGGGCATCTATCTGGCCGAGAACGTGGGGCATGCGAAAGTGCAGGGCATCGAAGGATCGTGGAGCGGACATGTCGGCAGAACCGACGTGCGCGCAGCGGTGACGCTGCAAAATCCGGTCGATCTCGACAACGACGTGGACCTCGTGCGGCGCGCGCGCCGTTTCGCGTCGCTCGCGGTGAATCGCAGCATCGCAGGGTGGCGCGTGGGCGGCGAGTGGATCGTGAGCGGTCCGCGTGAAGACAGCAGCGGCAAGCTGGGCGGCTACGGCATCGTGAATCTGTCTGCGCGGTACAACGTCACGAAAGCGTGGTACGTGGCGGCGCAAATCCAGAATCTGTTGAACAAGGACTATGAAACGGCCTACTCGTATAACTCGCCGCGGCGCGGTGCGTATCTCACGGTCGGCTGGCAGCAGCAGTAATAGGCGCGCCATGCCGGGAGCGCCCCGATGAACCGTTACCCGGCTTCGCTGCCCGCCACGCTCCACGCGATGAGCGCGAAGCGCGCCGCCGCGATCTGGCTCGTGCTCGCGCTCGCCGCGCTGATCGTGTTGATGGCGTCGCTCGCGTTGGGCAGCGTGTCGGTCGCGCCGTCGAGCGTGATCGAGGCGCTTTCGCCGTTGCATGCGTCGTCTTCGCAAGGCACGTCTGCGGATCTCGCAGCAGAAATTGTCCGCACGCTGCGTTTGCCGCGTGCATTGGCCGGTTTTGCGTGCGGCGCGTTGCTCGCGGTGGCCGGCGCGCTGCTGCAAGTGCTGTTGCGCAATCCGCTCGCCGAGCCCTATGTGCTCGGCGTATCTGGCGGGGCCGCGAGCTTCGCGCTGGTCGCAATGATCGCCGGCTGTGCGTGGTGGCTCGTCGACGTCTCGGCGTTCGCGGGCGCGTTCGTGTCGATTCTTCTCGTGCTCGGCCTCGCGCGCCGCGAGCTGTGGCGTGGCGAAACGCAGGACACGTCGCCGCGTCTGCTGCTGACGGGCGCGGTGATCGCCGCCGGTTGGGGCGCGCTGATCACGTTGCTGCTGAATGTGGCGCCCGACAACCGTTTGCGCGGCATGCTGTTCTGGCTCACCGGCGACCTCAACGGCAATGCGATGCCGTGGACGGCGCTGGCCGCGCTCGTCGTCGTGCTGCTTGCGATCGTGCCCGCTGCGCCGCGCCTGAATGTGCTGCTACGAGGCGATGCAGTCGCACAAGCGCTGGGCGTGGCGGTGGTGCCGCTGCGGCTGCGCGTCTATCTGGCGGCTTCGCTCGCCGCAGCGGCCGCCGTGACGACCGCAGGCACCATCGGCTTTATCGGGCTGGTGGTGCCGCATGTGTTGCGGCTTGCATTCGGCAACGATCAACGCATGCTGCTGCCCGCCGCGGCGCTCGGTGGCGGCGTCGCGGTGATGGGCGCCGACCTGATCGCGCGCCTTGTCATCGCGCCGGCGCAATTGCCGGTCGGCGTAATCACGGCGATTATCGGCGTGCCGGTGTTCCTGTGGATGCTGCTGCGCGCTCCCCGATGATGCACACAGCCAACCAGGCCGAGCCCGCCCTCAGCGCCCAACGCGTGACGTTGCGAGCGGGCTCGCGTACCTTGCTCGACGCATTCACACATACTTTCTACGCGGGTGAGATCTGGTGTGTCGCGGGTCCGAACGGCGCCGGCAAGACGACGCTTCTATCGACGCTCGCAGGTTTGCGGCAAGCGTTCGCGGGCCACGTCGAACTCGACGGCATACGTCTTGCCGACTGGCACGCTCAGCAACTCGCACAGCGTCGTGCGCTGATGCCGCAAAGCGCGCCCGACACGTTCAGCGCAAGTGTGCTCGACATCGTCATGCTCAACCGCTTCCCGCTTCTGACCGGTTGGGGCTGGGAGCGCGAGGCCGACCGCGCTGCTGCGCGCGCCGCGCTCGACCTGCTGGGCCTGACCGGCCTCGCCGCGCGCGACGTGCTCTCGCTCTCCGGCGGCGAGCGTCAGCGCGTCGCGCTCGCCGCGGTGTTATGCCAGCAAGCGCCGCTTCTCCTGCTCGACGAACCGCTTTCGCATCTGGACCTGCACCATCAGATCGAGTGCCTGGAAGCGCTTGGCGAATGGACGCGGGAGCCAGGGCGTAGCGTGCTGTTTTCTTGTCACGACCTGAACCTCGCGCGCCGCTTCGCAACTCACGCGCTGCTGCTCGATGGCAACGGCGCCGCATATGCGGGCCCCGTGCGCGACGTCCTGACGCCCGCACTGACGAGCCGCGTGTTCGGCTACCCGCTGATTCTGATTCGCGACGGCGACCACGAGGCGCTGATTCCCGCGCCGCGTTCGCGTCATGAATCGCCTCCGGTTCATGACGCGGCGGCACGCCGCTAGCCAGACCATAACATCATCTATCTCGACCAACTCATGACTTCTCTGCCAGGTCCGTCCGCATTGCCCGAAGTTGAACCGCTCGATCAAAGCTTGCGCGCGGAGCTTCAGCACATCATCGATACGAAGACGAAGCCGCCTGGCAGTCTCGGCCTGCTCGAAGCGCTCGCGTGTCAAATGGGGTTGATCCAGCGCAGCACGCATCCCGTTGTGCAACGCCCCACGCTGATCGTGTTTGCCGGCGATCACGGCATTGCCGCCGAAGGCGTGAGCCCGTATCCGCAAGCAGTGACCGCGCAGATGGTGGCGAATTTCCTCGCGGGCGGCGCGGCGGTGAATGCGCTGAGCCGCGTCGCCGGCATCGAACTAGAGGTGGTGAACGCGGGCATTGCAACACCCCTGTCGCGCACCGACGGGCTAATCGACATTCCGGTCGCCGCGGGCACGCGCAACTTCGCACATGAACCGGCGATGACGGGCGAACAGGCGCTCGCGGCGATGCAGGCCGGCGCCGCGCGCGTGAGGCATCATGCGGCGCTCGGCAGCAACGTGATCGGCTTCGGCGAAATGGGCATTGCGAATACATCGGCGGCGGCGTGCCTGATGAGCCGCCTGTGCGGCCTGCCTATCGACGAGTGCGTGGGCCGCGGCACCGGTCTGGACAACGCCGGGCTCGCGAAAAAGCGCAACGTGCTCGCAGCAGCGCTCGCGCATCACGAGGCGTCGCGTGAACCGCTCGATGTCCTTGCAACCTTCGGCGGTTTCGAAATCGCGATGATGGCGGGCGCTTACCTTGCGGCAGCGCAAGCGCGCATGACGATTGTCGTCGACGGCTTCATTGCCGGGTCCGCGCTGCTCGCGGCCAATGCAATTGCACCGAACGTGCGCGACTACTGCGTGTTCGCTCATGCGTCGAACGAAGCTGGGCACCAGCGCATGCTCGAGCATGTCGGCGCGCGGCCGCTGTTGTCGCTCGACATGCGGCTAGGCGAGGGCACCGGCGCCGCGCTCGCCGTGCCGCTGCTGCGCGCGGCCTGCGCGTTCATCAACGAGATGGCGAGCTTTGAATCGGCCGGCGTCGCGAATCGCGAAGCCTGAACGGCGCAGCGGTTCCTCCCACCACACGCACGCGAGCACGCACCTATGAATCCGCTGGCGGAATTGCGCTACTTTTTCACCGCGCTCGGGTACTTCACGCGTGTGCCCGTGCCGCGCTGGGTCGGTTACGAACCGCACTATCTGAACGCGGCGGCGCGTTATTTTCCGCTTGTCGGCGTGCTGATCGGCGCCGTCAGTGCGCTTGTCTATCTGGCAGCGTTGCGCGTGTTTCCGGCGGGCGTTGCGGTGTTGCTGTCGATGGCCGCGTCGCTGCTGATTACCGGCGCGTTTCACGAAGACGGTCTCGCCGATTGCGTCGATGCGTTCGGTGGCGCCTATACGCGCGACGATGTGTTGCGCATCATGCATGACTCGCGCATCGGCGCGTTTGGCGCGATTGCACTCGTCATCGCGCTCGCGCTCAAGTGGCAGACGCTTGCTGCGTTGCCGCCGCTGCGTGCTGCCGGACTGATGATCGCCGCGCATGCTGCAAGCCGCGCCTGTGCAATCAGCTACCTCGCCTCGCTCGACTACGTGCGTGCCGAAGGCAAGGCGAAGCCGGTTGCGCAACGTCTGAGCGGACCGGCGCTGGCGTGGGCGGCGCTCTTCGGCTTGCCGTGGCTGTTATGGCCGGACGGCTTGCGCGGGTTCGCCTCGGCCGACTGGCGCTTTGCCGCTGTGACGCTGGTGATGCTTGCGATGCTGCGTTTTGCTATGGGCCGTTATTTCGTCAGACGCATAGGCGGCTACACCGGCGACTGCCTCGGCTTCGCCCAGCAGATTTTCGAACTGAGCATCTATCTGGCAGGGCTCGCATGGATATCGTCCTGATTCGCCATCCCGCGGTCGCGCTCGACGCGGGCGTGTGCTACGGCCACAGCGATGTGGCGCTCGCCGAGGCCGCGGACGTGTCGTCCGCCGCGCTCGCGCTACGGCTTGCGGGCTTGCAGGTGCCCGCGCCGCGCGTCGTGATGTCGAGTCCGTTGACGCGCTGCTCGGCACTCGCCGTCGAAATGGCGAACGATTTCGGCTGCGTGCTGAGCCACGACGACCGTCTGAAGGAAATGAATTTCGGCGACTGGGAAGAGCGTCGCTGGGACGCGATAGATCGCGAACTGCTCGACGACTGGGCGGCCAACTTCGAACACGCGCGAGCGCATGGCGGCGAGAGTGTCGCGCAGTTCGTCATGCGCGTGCGGGCGTGGTTCGATGCCTATACGCAGACTCGTGAGCTTTCACCTGCCTATGTGGTGACGCACGCGGGCGTGATGCGCGCGATCGCTTCACTCGCGCTCGGCGTGCCGCTCGAATGCTGCTTGCGATGGTCGCTTGAAACGGGCGGCATGGTCTGGTTGCGTCGCGGCGATGAGGGGCAGCCGTGGTCGCTTGTGAAATGGAACGCTTGAGGGTGAGCGTTGTGAGGCGCGCGGGAGTTAGCGGGCGCGAGGTCGCGCTGCGTGCTGTCACCGTTGCCGACTTTGCCGGGCGTGACTGACTGCCACTGCGCGTCTGTCCGCATCGCCCGAGTGGCGCGCAGCATTTCTCAGCATCACAGCCGTCAGACCAGGTGACTGGAGCGTCGCGGCGCATCTTTTCTCGCCGCTGCGCCTTCACGTCCCGCTCTACTTCCTGCGCGAGCGCGCAAGCTCCAGGTCCGCGCACATCTGCCTCGCGCCCTCTACGATGCGTGGCGCGGGCCGATTGATCAGATCGCCGTCGATCGCGAACAGGTTGTTGTTCTCCACCGCCAGTAGCCGCGGCCATGCGCGCCATGCGCCGAGTTGCGGCAACGGTGTGTCCGGTCTGGTCGCGCCGGGCGCAGCGGTGACGATCGCCTCCGGATTCACGGCGAGCACGGCTTCCGTCGAAACCGTGGGCACGAGCGGTTGCAGCGCTGCGAACACGTTCCGGCCGCCGCATAACTCGATGACGTCGCTGACCATATGCTCGCCGTTGAGCGTCATCAACGGTTGATCCCACACCTGATAGAACACGTTGACGGCCGGCCGTTTCGCGTACTGGGCGCGCAGTTGCGCAATCTCGCGACGATACGCGGCCGCCGCTGAATCCGCCGTGGACGACGTGCCCAGCAACTGGCCCAGCTTCGTCACGGAGACGGCCACATCGTCCAGACGATGCGGCTCGCTGAAGAACAACGGTATGTGCAGTTCGCGCAGTCGGTCGAGCTGACGTTGCGCATTGCCGTGCCGCCACACCACGATCAGATCGGGCTTGAGCGCAACGATGCGTTCGAGGTCGAGCGACTTGTTGTCGCCGACGCGCGGCAGTTGTTTTGCCTCAGGCGGATAGTCGCTGTATGACACGGCGCCCACCATCTTCGACGCGCCGCCTGCCGCGTACAGCAGCTCGGTGACGTGCGGCGCGAGACTGATCACGCGTTGAGCCGCAACGGGCAAGGTGACGATGGCGCCCGTGTCGTCGGTCACGCTGATGCTGGCACGCGCGGGCAACGCGGCGGCAACCAAGGCGGTGGCGAGGATCAAACGGGCGAGGCGCGCGAAGGGTGTCATCGATTCGAATGTCGAAATGTGCGTTGAACGCATGAACGGTGCGGCGAGGCGCAGGAGTGTTGCGTTGGCAACCAGATCAGCTTGATCGCGGCGCCTGGGCGCCGACTGTTGCCGTCGCGGTCGCCTTCGCCGCCACCGTCACCACCGCCATCGCCTCGCGCAAGCTGTCTTGCAGGCGCGTCCATTCCTCTTCGCTGCCAGGCAAGCCGAAGCGCACACTAGCCGACGACGCGAAAAGCCGTGTCCACACGCCGCGTGTGGCGAGAGCTTCATGCAAGGCCGCGGCGCGTGGGTCGTCGGTCCATGCAAAGAGCGGCGTGGCCCGAGTGCGGATGTCATGCGCTTGCAGCAGATCGACGAGACGTGTGCTGTCCGCGGCGAGTCGCGAGCGCATCTGCTGTTGCCAGCCGCGATCCGCGAACGCGGCCTTCACGGCATGACGCGCCGGGCCACTGACAGTCCAGGCGCCGAGCGCGCGGCGCAGCCGTTCGATCATGGCCGGCGATGCCAGCACGAAACCGGCGCGCACACCGGCGAGACCAAAGAACTTGCCCGGCGAGCGCAGCACGATCAGACCTTCGCGATTGGCGTGCGCTGCGAGCGAGGCGGAGGGCATCGTGTCGGCAAAAGCTTCGTCGACGAGCAGCGTGCCGCCGCGCGCACTCAGTTGCGCGTGCCAGGCGAGCAGCTTTTCAGCGCTCAGATGGTGAGCGGTCGGATTGTTCGGGTTCACGACAACTGCGTGCGTGAGCGCTGCAGGCAAGCTGTCGCAGGAAATGTCGAGCGGCACGACGCCATGACCCGCGCGCTCGAAAGCCGGTGCGTATTCGCTGTAAGTGAGCGGCGCGACGCCCGTCTGGCCTCGCGGCAACAAGGCCGGCAGTGCGCGGATCGCCGCCTGGCTTCCGGCGACGGGCAACACATGCGCGGCGTCGGGCGCGCCGTAATAGCGCGCGGCGCAGTCGGCCAGGCCGTCGCCTTCGTCGGGCAGGCGGCGCCATGCCGCGGCGGGCACGGGCGGCACCGGATAGCCGTGCGGATTGATCCCCGTCGACAGGTCCAGCCACTCATCGTACGGAATTCCATAGCGCTCGGCCGCTTCGTGCAGATTGCCGCCGTGCGTGATCGGCGCGCGAGGCGTCGCCAGAGTATCGGCTGACAGGGAGGCTTGCTCGCGCTGCGCATCGCGAGGAAGGCGTGAGTCGGCGATTCGTTCAGACATGCAGCGGCACGCTCAGCAAGGCCAGCACGATCAGCACCGCGAGCCACAGAATCATGGTGCGCTCGACCAGCATCAGCGCGGCTGTGATGTGAGCGGTCTTGGCGGGATGGCCGAAGCCGAGCGTGGGCCGGTGTTCGAGCGCGCCGTTATAAACCGCCGGGCCGCCGATCAGCACATTCAGGCTGCCCGCCCCCGCGGCCATGACCGGGCCGGCGTTCGGGCTGTCCCAGCGCGGCGCCTGCTCGCGCCAGCAGCGCCAGGCCGTGCGCGTGTCGCCGAGCAGCGCGTAACTCGCGGCGGTGAGGCGCGCGGGAATCCAGTTGAGCACGTCGTCGAGGCGCGCGGCCGCCCAGCCGAAGCGCAAATAACGCGGTGTGCGGTAGCCCCACATGGCATCGAGCGTATTGGCGAGGCGAAAGCCGAGTGCGCCGGGACCACCCGCGATCGCGAACCAGAAGAGCGCGCCGAAAATCGCGTCGTTGCCGTTTTCCAATGCCGATTCGACTGCGGCGCGCGACAGCGCTGCTTCGTCCGCATGCGTGGTTTCGCGCGAGACGATCCGCGCGGTCAGCAAGCGCGCCTGCGCGAGGTCGCGCTTTCCGAGCGCTTTGGCGATCGGCTCGATATGGTCGTGCAGGCTGCGCGCGCCGAGCGCGAACCACAGCAGCGCGACGTGCACGGCACAGGCCGCGAAAAACGGCAGGACGGCCACCAGCCACCAGGCGACCAGCACCGGCGGCAACACGGCCAGCGCCCACGCGAGCAGCCCCTTTAGCCGCAGGCGCCGGCCGCGGTTGTAGTGCGCTTCGAGACGCGCCGCCCACTTGCCGAAGCCCACCAGCGGATGCGCGCCGCGCGGCTCGCCCAGCCAACGGTCAACGGCCACGCCCGCGGTGGCGAGCGTCACGATGAGGGGAAGCGTCAGCATCACGCGGCGCCTGCGGTTTTGAGAGCGAGCGGCAGGCCCGCGACCATCATCGTGGCCTGGCTTGAGAGCGCCGCAATGCGCTGATTGAGCCGCCCGAGTTCGTCGACGTAAAGACGCGTGGCCGCGCCGAGCGGCACGACGCCGAGGCCGATCTCGTTGCTGACCGCGATGATCTTGCCGCGCGAGGTGGCGAGCGCCGTCTCGAGCGCCTCGATGCGCGCCTGATATTCAGCCGGCGGCAGCGGCTCGCCGTCGGCGGGGCACAGCAGATTGGCAAGCCACAAGGTCAGACAGTCGATCAGCGTGCAGTGTCCCGGCGCGTCCGCTTGCGCTACTGCGCCCGCGAGGTCGAGGTCCGCTTCCAGAAGGCGCCAGTGCGCGGGGCGCCGCGCGCGATGATGCGCGATGCGCGCGTTGAACTCGGCGTCGCCGGCAACGCGCGCCGTCGCAATGTAGGTGACGGGCAGCGCGCTTTGGCTGGCGAGCCGCTCGGCGTATACGCTCTTGCCCGAGCGCGCGCCGCCGAGAACGAAGGTGAGGTCGCGGGAAATCATCGCGTGATTGTACCGGCGTGCCGCGTGCAGAGCGGGCCGGCGCGATGGGATAATGCGGCCCACCATTCCTTTTCATCGTCGAGTCCAAGGTTTCCGTGAGCACCCAACCGATCCCGCCGCAGATTCCGCTCGACGCGCCAGCCGTGCCGCGCGGCACGCTGATGATCCAGGGCACCACGTCCGATGCCGGCAAAAGCACGCTCGTCGCCGGTTTATGCCGGCTCGCGCGGCGCGCCGGCGTGCGCGTCGCGCCGTTCAAGCCGCAGAACATGGCGCTCAACAGCGCGGTCACCGTGGACGGCGGCGAAATCGGGCGCGCGCAAGCCCTCCAGGCGGTGGCCGCCGGGATCGCCGCGCACACCGACCTGAACCCCGTGCTGCTCAAGCCGACAAGCGATCGCGGCGCGCAGGTGATCATTCACGGCAAGGCGCGCATGAATCTCGACGCCCGCGCCTATCACGACTACAAGCCGGTCGCCTTCGAGGCGGTGCTGCAATCGTATGCGCGGCTGCAAGCGGCGTACGACACGATTTTTGTGGAGGGCGCGGGCAGCCCGGCCGAGATCAACCTGCGCGAGCGCGATATCGCGAACATGGGGTTTGCCGAGGCGGTGGACTGTCCGGTGGTGCTGGTGGCGGACATCGACCGGGGCGGGGTGTTCGCGCATCTGACGGGCACGCTCGCCTGCCTGTCGGCAAGCGAGCAGGCGCGCGTGCGCGGCTTCGTCATCAACCGTTTTCGCGGCGATATCGGGTTGCTGAAACCGGGCCTCGACTGGCTCGAAGCGAAGACCGGCAAGCCGGTGCTCGGCGTGATTCCCTATCTGCACGGGCTCACGCTCGACGCCGAGGACATGCTGCCGCCCGAGCTGCGCGCGGCGCAGCGCGGCGACGCCGCGCGCACCCTGCGGGTGGTGGTGCCGGTGTTGCCGCACATCAGCAACCACACGGATTTCGACGCGCTGCGCGCCCATCCGCAAGTCGATTTCCACTACGTGCGCAGCGGCATGACGCCGCCGCCCGCCGATCTGATCATCCTGCCGGGCTCGAAGAATGTGCGGGGCGACCTCGCGTTCCTGCGTGCGAACGGCTGGGACGGGGTGCTGCAACGGCACCTGCGCTATGGCGGGCGGGTGATCGGCATCTGCGGCGGCATGCAGATGCTGGGCCGCGAGGTAGCCGACCCGCACGGCGTGGAAGGTGCGCCCGGTGCGTCGGCGGGGCTCGGCTGGCTCGACTACTCGACCGTGCTGACGCGCGAGAAGACGCTCGTGAACGTGACCGGCCGGCTCACGCTGCCCGGCTTGCCGGAAGTGGCCGGCTACGAGATTCATATGGGCGAGACGCGGGGGCCGGCGCTCGAATCGCCGGCCCTGCGTCTCGCGGAAGGAGGCGAGGCGGGCCGGATGAGTGAAGCGGGTACGAAGGGCTCCGTGGCACAGGCGGGCGAGGCAGGCCAAGGAGGCCAAGGAGGCCAAGGAGGCCAAGCAGGCCAAGCAGGCCAAGCAGGCCAAGCAGGCCAAGCAGGCCAAGCAGGCCAACCCGCCGCCGCACGCCCGGACGGCGCTATTTCGGCCGATGGGCAAATTCTCACGACTTACGTGCACGGTCTGTTCGACACGCCGGCCGCCTGCGCGGCGCTGCTGGCGTGGGCCGGACTGAGCGACGCCGAAGCGATCGACTACCCCGCGTTACGCGAAGCGTCGCTGGATCGGCTGGCCGACACGCTCGCGGAGCATCTAGACCTCGCCGCATTGGTGGCGGCGGTGAGCTGAGTGCGCGGCGGACCAGCCGTTGATTGGATTGCTGGAAGAACAGGGGAAAACGCAACCGGCAGGTTTTCGGCCGGTCGCCTGTTCCACTTTTCCAGCGCCTCAATACAACACGATTTGCGTGCAACGAAAGAGCGCAATGGTCTTGCCCGCTGGATCAGTGACGGTTGCGTCCCACACCTGCGTACTGCGGCCGAGGTGCACGGCTTTCGCGACGGCGCGAATCGTGCCCTCGGTCGCCGTGCCGACGAAGTTGCTTTTCAGCTCGACCGTCGTGAAATTGCGCGCCGTTTCCGGCAGATGAGCGAGGCACGCGTAGCCGCAGGCGGTGTCCGCGAGACCGATTACCGTGGCCGCGTGCAAGAAGCCGTTGGGGGCGAGCAGTTCTTCGCGCACGGTCAGTTCCGCGCTGAGCATGCCTTCGTCCAGCGACAGCACATGCACGCCCAGCAAGCCCGGCAGCTTGCCCTTCTGGCGTTCGTGCAGGCGTTCGACGGTGTATTCCGGGCGGAGCTTGCTCATTGATCTGCTTCCTCGAAAGATGGATTCGCTGACGGACGACGGCCGATTAGCCGTTCGGGGGCTTCGGCCTCGCTGGATTTGTCGATATTATCAACGGCTGGATCGGCGCGCGCGCATCGGCAGCCTGGCAAAGCGGCGCGCCGGCGCGACAACTGGGCAGCAAGCCCGAAGCAGAAAGCGGCAAACCGGCTGGCACCGCCCAGCCTTCTTTCCGGGAGTATTCATGACGGTAATCGTGGTGGCGAATCCGAAGGGCGGCGTGGGCAAGAGCACGCTGTCGACGAATCTGGCCGGCTATTTCGCCGCAAGCGGCGAGTGGGTGGCGCTCGCCGATCTTGACAAGCAGCAGTCGGCGCACGCGTGGCTGTCGTTGCGGCCCGAGACGTTGCCCGCCATCGAAACGTGGGATGTCAACCCCGAGACGCCCGTCAAACCGCCGAAGGGACTGGAGCACGCCATCATCGACACGCCCGCCGGATTGCACGGCAATCGCATGAACGTCGCGCTGGAACTGGCGGACAAGGTGATCGTGCCGCTGCAGCCGTCCATGTTCGACATCCTCGCCACCCAGGACTTCCTGGAGCGGCTGGCTAAGGAAAAGGCGGTCAGAAAAGGGGCAATCGAGATCGGCGTGGTCGGCATGCGAGTGGACGCACGCACGCGCTCGGCCGAGCAACTGCATCGTTTCGTGGAGGGGCTGAAGCTGCCCGTGCTCGGTTACTTGCGGGACACGCAGAACTACGTGCAGCTCGCAGCACATGGCCTGACGCTGTGGGACGTCGCGAAAAGCCGCGTGGAGAAGGACCTGGAGCAGTGGGAGCCGATCATCCAGTGGACGAACGGCGCCGTGAAGAAAGGCTGAGCGGGCGGCGAGCGACGCCTGGGGCTGCCATGCGGGCGGCAGTTCGGGAGGGAGCCGGCCGAATACTGGCCCTTGGGACCGGCCGCCGAGGGACCGGCCGAACACAGGCTTCAGGTACTGGCCGAATACCGGCCTAATTCGGGCTAATATGGGCCGAATACCGACCTGATACGGGCCTAATACCGGCCGACTCCCATGCGACTCCCGGCCTGGGTCGGCTCAGGTCCAGTTCTGGGTGGGCACGTGGTCGCGGCTGCCCTTGATCTTGTTGTTTTCGTCGACAAAAACCAGATCCGGCTTCCAGCCCGCCTTGAGTTCCGCCTCTTCGACCATCGCGAAAGCCGCAATGATCACCAGATCGCCGAGTTGCGCGCGCCGGGCCGCGGAGCCGTTCAGCGAAATCATGCCGCTGCCGCGCTCGCCCTTGATCGCGTAAGTCGAGAACCGCTCGCCGTTGTTGATGTTCCAGATGTCGATGCGTTCGTTTTCGACAATGTTCGCCGCTTCCAGCAGGTCTTCGTCGATCGCGCAGGAGCCTTCGTAGTGCAGCTCGCAATGCGTGACCGCGACGCGGTGGATCTTCGACTTGAGCATGTTGCGTTGCATGGCTGGCCAATCCTTTGATTCGTGGCGATTCCCGGATGCCGTGCGGATCGCCTCAAGCAAGTTCAGATTTCGAGGTTGTCGATAAGACGGGTTGCGCCAAGCTTGGCCGCTGCCAGCACGACGAGTTCGGCGTTCGCGTCCTGCGGACCGGGCGGCAGCAGATTCGAGCGCTTGCGCACCGCAACGTAGTCGGGTTGCCAGCCGCGCGTGCTGAGCGATGCCATTGCCGCGCGCTCCAGCGCCGCAAAGTCGCGCTCGCCCGCGAGCACCGCGTCGCGCACGCGATTCAGTTCGGCCGCCAGCATCGGCGCTTCGGCGCGCTCAGCCGGCTCCAGGTAGCGGTTGCGCGAGCTGAGCGCGAGGCCGTCGGTATCGCGCACGGTTTCCGCGGCCACGATGTCGGTAGGCAGCGCGAACTGGTGGCACATGCGGCGCACGATCATCAACTGCTGGTAGTCCTTCTTGCCGAACACCGCGACGCGCGGCTGCACGCACGACATCAGCTTCATCACGACGGTGCACACGCCCTGGAAGAAGCCCGGCCGGAATTCGCCCTCCAGAATGTCGCCCAGGTCGTGCGGCGGATGCACGCGATACTCCTGCGGCTCCGGGTACAGATCACGCTCGGTCGGCGCGAACAGCACGTAGACGTTCTCTTTCTGCAGCTTCTCGATATCGGCTTCGAGCGTGCGCGGGTATTTGTCGAAATCCTCGTTGGGCCCGAACTGCAGACGATTGACGAAGATACTCGCCACCACGGGATCGCCGTGCTGGCGCGCGAGGCGCATCAGCGACAGATGGCCCTCGTGCAGGTTGCCCATCGTCGGCACGAAGGCGGTGCGATTCTGGCCGCGCAACTGGTCGCGCAATTCATGGATCGAGCTGATGACTTTCATGATCGGACGGGGATTCCTCGCGCGGCGCGAGACTGGGTTGACGCAACGGCTCTGGCCGGTAGCGCGGCCCGCGGCCTCACTGGTAATGACAGGTTCGAAGCGCGGGATTGTAGTGGATTTGGCGGCCGGTTGCACCGAAATGAGGCCTGAGCTGCGCCTCGAAAGCGGGCGCGCCGGCATTGCGGCGGGACCGCCGAAGCCGGCGGCCATTGGCCCAGTTCGAGCTTCGGAACTTCAGGCCGGCAAGTAGGCGAGGCGCACATAAATCGGTGCGAACGGCTCGGCCTGAGTGATTTCTACGAGCGATTCCCGGCACAACTCCAGCACGGCGATGAAATTCACCACCACGACGGGCACGCCCTTGCTGGTATCGAAGAGCTCGGAAAATTCCATGAAACGGGCGTTCTGCAACTGCCGCAGGATCGTGCTCATGTGCTCGCGCACCGACAGTTCCTCGCGCGAAATCTTGTGATGCTGCACCAGCTTCGCGCGCTTGATCACGTCGGCCCACGCGGCGCGCAGGTCTTCGCTGTTCACGTCCGGAAAGCGCGGCGTGATGCTTTGCTCGATATAGACTTCGGCGCGCAGGAAGTCGCGCCCGAGTTGCGGCAACTGGTCGATGCGCTGCGCGGCCAGCTTCATCTGCTCGTACTCGAGCAGGCGCCGCACGAGTTCGGCGCGCGGGTCTTCGGCTTCCTCGCCGCTGTCGACCTTCTTGACGGGCAGCAGCATGCGCGACTTGATCTCGATCAGCATGGCCGCCATCAGCAGATATTCGGAGGCGAGTTCGAGATTGGTCTGGCGCAACTGGTCAACGTAGCCCAGGTACTGCACGGTGACGTCCGCCATCGGGATGTCGAGCACGTTGAAGTTCTGCTTGCGGATCAGGTAGAGCAACAGATCCAGCGGTCCCTCGAACGTTTCGAGAAATACCTCGAGCGCGTCCGGCGGAATGTACAGGTCGGTGGGCAGCTTGAAGAGCGGCTCGCCGTACAGGCGCGCGAACGCAATGCCGTCGACGGTGTCCGGCGTCGAATCGGTAGCGGGCGTGGCAAGCGCGGCGTCGGGCGACGCCGGCGGTGCGCCGTGAGCCTCGTCGGCGTGACTCATTGGTGGCGGCGCGGCGCTCAGAAGTTCTGGTAGTACTGGTAAGGCGTCTGTTCGACGCGCGAAGCCTTCTGTTCGGCGCGCTCTTCCAGGTCGATCGGCTGCTTGTCCCACAGAAGCGCCCGGCCGCGGCGTTGCTCGGCTTCCAGGTTGGGCTTTTGCTGCTTGAGCTGGTTCAGGAACTGGGTGATGTCCGATTGATACATGGCTCGACGTCCGTAGTTGGGGAAATGGCGGCTTCGCTGCTCTGCGCGCGTGCCGCTACTCGATTTCGCAATTTTAGCTCATGCGCCGCGCGCGGTCGAAAAACTGCGGCGGGCGGGCCGCGCGGGAGTGTCTATCTTCCGCATCGCTGCCCGGGGCTGGAACCCGCGCGCCGCACGGCGCGTCAAAGGCGGGCGCGTGCGTCCCGCATCAGGCGCGCGGTGTGGGGCTGAGCGTCTTTCTGGACGTGCGTGCGAGTGCGCATTCGACGGCGCGTTCGACGGTGCATTCGCGGATGCGTTTTGAGATAGCGCGGCTGCGCCGATGTGGTCAAATAGCGAGCTTCGGCGGCACTGCGCGCCCGAACGACAAATTCAATCAACCATGGCCGGAGGTCCTGCTTGGCGGGGTGTGTGATCGAAAAGCCGCACGAGCGGCGCGGCGGAGCCGGCGCGCGGGGCGCAGCGCCGCAGCGGGCCGCAGTCAACGCCGCAGGGCGGCGGCATTGGCTGCGCTGGCTGCACGTGGCGTTCGCCGTCGGCATGCTGCTGACCCTCGCGGGCGGTCCGGCTTATGCGGCGCGCGCGGCGGCGAGCTACAAGGTCGACGTGCAAGCCTCGCCGCGTTCGCTGCGCAAGCTGCTCGACGAGCATCTCGACATTGCGCGCTTCGCGAAACGTCCCGACATCAGCGACGACCAGTTCGAATTTCTGATCACGGCCACACCCCAGCAGGTGCGCGACCTGGCGGCCACGCAAGGCTACTTCACGCCGGTGGTCCGTACCGACGTGCGTTCCGTGGACAAGACGAAACACGTCACGGTAAGCGTGGATCCGGGGCCGCAAACCATTGTCAGCTCGATCTCGCTGTCGTTTCGCGGCCCGGTGCTGACCGAGGATCCGGCGCAGGAAAACGCGGCGCGCTTCGCCTTCACGCTGCACGAAGGCGATCCGTTCTCCCAGGGCGGGTGGGACGACGCGAAAAACGCGTCGCTGAAGGCGCTCCAGGCGCGCCGCTATCTCGGCGCGAAGATCTACCACTCGGAGGCGCGCGTCGATCCGCGCACGCACGAGGCGAAGCTCTCGGTCGCGTTCGAAAGCGGGCCGACTTTCACGATGGGCAAGCTAGACGTGTCGGGCACGCGGCGCTACCCGGAGCAGATCGTCGATAACGTCAATCCGATTTCGGTGGGCGACATTTACGACGTGCAGCGCATCACCGAATTGCAGCGGCAGTTGCAGAACACGCCTTACTACGCGAGCGTCGCGATCGACGTGGACAGCGACCCGGCAAAGCCGGTCGAAACGCCGCTGCACGTTAAGGTGTCGGAGTATCCGTACAACAGCATTCGCGGTGGCGTCGGCTATTCGACCGACAACGGTGCGCTCGTGCAGGGCGCGTATTCGTATCTGAACACGTTCGGCAAGGCGTGGCCGTTCACTATCGACGGACGTCTGGATCAGGTCCAGCAATATGGCCAGGTGCAGCTCGCGATGCCGCCGGGGCCGCGCGCGTGGACCAACAGCGTGCTTGCTTCCTACACCACCACCGACGTTTCCGACACGCGCATCTACAGCATTCGCGGCGGCGTGCAGCGCACGCGTACGTCGCAATTCATCGACTACACCTACGCGATCCTGTTCTACCAGGACCGGCTCGACCAGAACGTCGGCGCGCCCACCACCAGCCGCGCGCTCGTGCCTTCATGGTCGTGGACCCGCCGCAATACCGACGACCCGCTGTTCCCGCGCAAAGGCAACCTGATTCACGTGGAGGCCGGTTTTGCGGTGAAAGGCGCGCTGACCGACCAGACGTTCATTCGCGGCTACGCGCGCGGCCAACAGTATCTGCCCATCGGCAAGCAGGACCTCGTGGTGTTTCGCGCGGAGCTGGGCGGCGTGTTCACGAGCGGCAGTTCGAGCGGCATTCCGGCTTCGCTGCTGTTTCGCGCAGGCGGCTCGAACTCGGTGCGCGGCTATGGTTACCAGAGCATCGGTAACAACGTTCAAGGCTCCGTGCTGCCGACCAAATACCTTGTCACGGCGTCGGCGGAATACCAGCACTGGTTCACGCACGACTGGGGCGGGGCGGCGTTTTTCGACGTCGGCACCGCCACCGACACCTGGGGCGAGCGCGTGTTCTATCCGGGCGTAGGGATCGGCGCGCGCTGGCGCAGCCCGGTCGGGCCGGTCAACGTCGACCTCGCGTACGGCATTCGCAACCGCAGCGTGCGGCCCTATCTGACGCTCGGGATCGCCTTCTGATGGAAACCTCCTCTTTCCCAAACCGCGCATGACCACGGACGTTTCCGCCCAACCTCCCGCGCCGCCCCCCGGCGACCAGCCTCGCGGCGACCGGCAACCCGGGCCGCCGGGTCCGCCGCCGCGGCGCCGCCGCGCGGGTCGGCTGCTGGTGAAAACGCTCGGCTGGGCGGTGGTCGTGCTGGTTTTGCTGGTCGTGCTGGCGCTCGGTCTCGTCTACGGAGCACTGACCACCGAGCGTGGTACCGCATACGCCTGGCAAGCGGCAGTCCGGCTGTTGAACGGCAAGCTGAGCGGCACTCTGGAAGGCGGCGCGCTGGCAAACGGCGTGCGGCTGCGCGGCGTGCGCTGGCGCGCGCTCGACGGCAGCGGCACCGACATCCAGGTCGACCGGGTGGCGGGCCGCTGGGGGCTGACGCGCGAGCCGTGGCGTTTCACGGTCGACTATCTGCATGTCGGCACCGTCGACGCCCGCATTGGCACCTCGTCGTCGCGCAGCAATGAGCCGCTGAAGCTGCCGCAAGACCTGCGTTTGCCAATGCAGCTAGAGATCCGCGACGTGCAGGTGGACAGGCTGTTGCTGCGTCAGGGCACCTCGACCAGCGAATTTGCGCACTTCGCTTTTCATGGACGCAGCGACGGACGTCATCACGAGGCCGCGATCCAGCGGCTGGATACGCAGTTCGGTGCGGTGACGGCGTCGGCGAAGCTCGACGGCGTGAAGCCGTTTGCGCTCGGGGGCGACCTTGCTTATTTCGGCAAGGTCCGCGACGAGGCCGTGCAGGTGGGCGGGCAGATAAGCGGATCGCTTGAAAATTTGATCGCGGAGCTCGACGCGAGCGGGATGAAGCTCGCGGGGCACGCGCGCGTCGAGGCCACACCGTTCGCCCAGGTGCCGCTCAAACGTGCCACGCTGACCTTCGACCACGTCAATCCGCAGGCATTTGCGCCGGGCGCGCCGCTCGCCGATCTGGCGGTGAGAGCGGAGTTGCAGCCGGTGGGGCACGAGGTTGACCAGGCGGGTGGCGACGGCGCGGGCCGCCCGGCGGACACCAGCCGCAACGAGAGTGGCGACGCCAGTTCCGCGTCCACCGCAAGCGCACCTGCCGGCGCGGCCGGGCGTCGCGCCCCGGCGCATCCGGCCAGCTCCGCTGCGCGGCACGCAAGCGCGGCGGCGCCAGAAGTCCCCGCCCCCCCGAGCAACTCTGCGAAGACCAGCCCGTTCGCCGTGACAGGCCATATCTCGATAGTGAACGCACGTCCCGGCGCAATCGATCAAAACCTGCTGCCGCTTATCGACGCCAACGCCGATGTGCGCCTCGACGCCCAGGCGCAGCGCATCTCGAATCTCGCCGTGCGGCTCGTGAAAAACGCCACGCTGACAGGCGGCGGCGCGCTCGCCGGCAAGCGCGGGCAGTTCGATCTGCAGGTGGCCGGGCTCGACCTGAACGCGCTGGAGGCGGCGGTGCGTCCGACGCAGCTTTCCGGTCCCATCGCGATCCGGTTGAACGACGATATTCAGACTGTCACGCTCGATCTTGCCGATCCGAAAGCCGCGCTGCGCGCGCAAGGCAAGCTGACGATGGACCCCGCGCGGCTCAGCTTCAACGACGTGCGCGTCACGTCGGGCCAAGGCCGCATCGAGCTGTCCGGCGCGCTCAAGCACGATGCGAATTCCAGCTACAACCTGAAAGCGCAACTGACCGACTTCGACCCGTTGACGCTGACCTCGCAAATGCCGTCGCGCACGCCGGTCAAAGGGCCCGCCGTGGCGCAGAGTGCCGCGAACGGCAAGCTCGCCGCCGAGGCCGCTGCGCAGGCGGGCAGCACCGCCGGCGCGAAAAGCGCGGCTCCGGCCGACAAAGCGGCGGCGGCGGTCAAGAACACCGGCAAGGCCGTGGTGAAAACCGAGGTGCTGCAGCGCAAGAGTCCCGCGCCGAAACGCGCCGCGCCGCCCGCGCGCAAGATCGAGGCGAAGGTCAACGGCACGTTGTCCGCGACCGGCATGCTGGCACCGGTGTTCACCACCAAGGCCGAATTCAGGCTCGGCCCGAGCGTCTACGACGGCCTGCCGCTAACGGGCGGCGGCACCGTGCAACTGGCGGGCTCGCGAATTTTGCCGAGCCGCGCGAACCTCTCCGTGGCCGGCAACCAGGTCGACCTGCAAGGCAGCTTCGGCGCGCGCGGCGACCGCTTGCGCTTTCACGTCGACGCCCCCGCGCTTGAGCGCCTCGGCTTCGGTCTCGCCGGCCTGATTGCCGCCGACGGCGATCTGACCGGCACCTTCGATCATCCGAACGTGGTGCTGAATTACAAGGCCGACAGCGTCGTGCTGAGCAGCAACCGCATCGGCCATGCGGAAGGCCACGCGGAACTGCGCGACGGTGCGAACGGTGCGCTGGTTTTCACCACCGACGCGCGCAACGTCAGCGCAGGCGGTGTCGATCTGGCCACGCTCACCGCGCGTCTGACCGGCACGCGCGCCAATCATTCGCTCGAAGCGGCCGCCACCGGCAAGCTGCAGGAGCGGCCGCTCGATCTGACGCTCGCGGCCAACGGCAAGCTCACCGAGGCGCGCGACGGCACGCGCTGGGACGGCACGGTGACCCGTCTGCAAAACCGCGGCACACCGGCGCTGAATCTCGACTCGCCGCTCGCCGTGAGCGCCGGCCCGCGCCGCCTGACGCTCGGCGCGACGCGCCTCACGCTGGAAGGCGCGGTGCTGAGCCTGAAATCGTTCGCCTTCGACCACGGCCGGGTGCAATCGGCGGGCAGTCTGACCGGCATTTCGCTCGCGCGTCTTCAGGATCTGCGGCGCGAGATTACCGGCGTGCCGCCGGCGGTCAAGACCGACCTGATCTTCGACGGCGATTGGGACTTCGCGCTCGGCAGCAGCGCGAGCGGGCATATCCAGTTGAAGCGCCGCAGCGGCGACGCTACCGTCGAGATAGGCCGGGGGCTCGCGTCGCTCGGCATTACCGATATCGCCGCGCGTGCCGAATTTAGCGGTGGCAATCGGCTGAATGCGACGCTGCATGCGCAGGCAAGCCGCATCGGCGTGATCGACGCCGACGCCCATACGCTGCTCGTCGCCCGCGACGGCTTTCTGACCGTCGACGAGGAGAGCGCTCTCACCGGCAATGTGAGCGCCAATGTGCCGTCGCTGAAAACGACCGGCGGGCTGTTCGGCCCGAGTTACCTGCTCGACGGCCATCTGGCGCTCAAGCTCGCGCTCGGCGGCACCGTCGCGCGGCCCAATCTGACCGGCTCGCTGCTCGGCGACGAGCTTTCGGCCACTCTCGTCGATCAGGGCGTGCAGTTGAAGGACGGCGTGGTGCGCATCGCGCTGTCGCACAATCTCGTGGACTTCCAGCAGGTCGAGTTCCATGGCGCGAGCGGCACCTTGCGCGCCACCGGCCGCGTGCGCCTGGACGGCGCGGAGCCGGACCTGACGGCAAGCATCGTCGCGGACAAGCTCGAGCTTTTTGCCGCGCCGGACCGCAACCTGTCGCTGACCGGCAGCGCGACGGTGGCGAACGCGGGCGCGCAGGGCGGCATGGCGATCAACGGCAAGTTCGTGGTCGATCACGCGCTCTTCGATATGCCGGAACAGTCGGCGCCCAAGCTCGGCGACGACGTCGTCGTGGTGCGCCCGGACGGCACCGTGGCCGGCGAACGGCCGCGGCCGGTGCCCGGCAGCAACAAGCCGGTCGGCCCATTTGCGCCGCGCGCGAACATCGACATCAGTCTCGGCAACAGCTTCCGCTTCCGCGGGCAAGGCGCCGATCTCGGCCTGACCGGCACGATCACGGCGATGAGCGCGCCGAACCTGCCGCTGCGTGCGGTCGGCAATGTGCGCGTGACGCCGGGCTCGACCTACACCGCGTTTGGCCGCAAGCTGAACATCGAGAACGGCTTCTTCACGTTCAACGGGCCGGTGGCGAATCCCGGTATCAACATTCTGGCGATGCGCCGCAATCAGCAGGTCGAGGCAGGCGTGCAGGTGACCGGCACGGTGCAGTTTCCGGTCGCGAAACTCGTGTCCGAGCCGAACGTGCCGGACAACGAAAAGCTTTCGTGGCTGCTGTTCGGCCACGGCACCGACCAGGGCAACAACCTCGGCCAGCAGAGCACCATGACGACGGCGCTGGCGCTGCTCGGCAGCGCCAGCGGCAAGCGGATCGCGCAGACCTTTGGTCTGGACGAGTTTTCGATTGGCCGCAGCGAAGTCGGGCTGACCGATCCGCAGGTGGTAATGGTGTCGAAGGCGATCAACGAATGGCTTGTGATCGGCTACGAGCAGGGCTTGCAGTCCGCGAGCAATGCAATCAAGGCGACCGTCAACCTGACGCGCTACTGGTCGGTGGCGGCTTACGGCGGCACTTTCGACGGCATCACGCTGCTCTATACGCGGCGTTACGACCGGATCAAGTGGTGATGGTTGCGGCTATGAAAAAACGGCGCGCCTTTGCAGGGCGTGCCGTTTTTGTGGTGCAGAGCCAGGTGCCAGGTGCCAGGTGCCGCGTCGGGCTTAAGCCAAGCGCGAAACTCGCCGCGTCAACCCCGCGCTTACTTCACACGCATACCGGGCTTCGCGCCGCTGTGCGGCTCGAGCACGTACAGGCCCGGCTCGGCTTTCTCGTCCGCCGCCGACGCCGCCAGCACCATCCCTTCCGACAGACCGAACTTCATCTTGCGCGGCGCGAGGTTTGCGACCATCACCGTGAGCTTGCCGATCAGTTGCTCAGGCTGATACGCGGACTTGATGCCGGAGAACACGTTGCGGGTTTTCTCCTCGCCGACATCCAGCGTGAGTTGCAGCAGCTTGTCCGAGCCTTCCACCGCTTTGCAGTCGACAATTTTTGCGACGCGCAGATCGATCTTCGCGAAGTCGTCGATCGAAATGACGCTGGATGTTTCGTCGCTCGCGCCGGGAGCAGCGGCAGTGGCAGCCTTGGCGGCTTTGATTTTCGCCTTCGCGTCCGCCGCAGGCGCCGCCGTTTGTGGCGTGGCTTGCGGCGTGGCTTGCAGCGACTCGCGATTGGCCGCGAGCAGCGCTTCGATCTGCTTCGGATCGACGCGCGTCATCAGATGCTTGTAGGCGTTGATCGGGCGCGCCGAACTGAGCGGCAGGTTCGCATCGGCCCATTGCAGCGGTTCGACGCCGAGGAACGCTTCGACCGCTTCGGCCAGCTTCGGCAACACGGGCTTGAGCGCGATCGACAGCAGCCTGAACGCCTCGATGCTCACGCTGCAGGTTTCGTGCAGCGCGACGGCGTTGGCCGGATCTTTCGCCTGGTCCCACGGCTTGGCCGTGTCGACGTACGCGTTGACCGCGTCGGCCAGTTCCATGGTCTGGCGCAGCGCGCGGTTGTACTCGCGCGCCTCGTAGTTCGCGGCGATCTGTCCGATCGCGGCACGCAGCGTGACGAGCAGCGGATGCTGCATCGCGCTGTCCTGCACGCGGCCGTCAAAGCGCTTGATCAGAAAGCCCGCGGCACGGCTTGCGATATTCACGTACTTGCCGACCAGATCGCTGTTCACGCGCGCCTGGAAGTCGTCGAGGTTCAGGTCGAGGTCTTCCATTGTGCTGTTCAGCTTGGCGGCGAAGTAGTAGCGCAGCCATTCGGGATTCAGCCCGGTGTCGATCACGCTCTGCGCGGTGATGAAGGTGCCGCGCGACTTCGACATCTTCGCGCCGTCCACGGTCAAAAAGCCGTGTGCGAACACGTTGGTCGGCGTGCGGTGACCTGAAAATTCGAGCATGGCCGGCCAGAACAGTGTGTGGAAATACAGAATGTCTTTGCCGATGAAGTGATACTGCTCAGCCTTCGAGCCGGGGCGAACCCATGCGTCGAAGTCGAGGCCGCGCTTTTGCGCGAGATTCTTGAAGCTGGCGTAGTAGCCGACCGGTGCATCCAGCCACACGTAGAAATACTTGCCCGGCGCGCCCGGAATTTCGAAGCCGAAGTACGGCGCGTCGCGCGAGATGTCCCAGTCGGCGAGCTTGGCTTCGCCAGCGTCGCCCAGCCACTCGCGCATCTTGTTGGTCGCCTCGGGCTGAGCAAGACCGCCGACCCACTCGCGCAGGAAGTTCTCGCAACGGGGGTCCGAAAGGCGGAAAAAGTAATGCGTGGAGGTCTTGCGAACCGGCGTGGCGCCCGAGACGACCGAATAGGGATTGACGAGCTCGGTTGGCTGATAGGTCGAGCCGCAGACTTCGCAACTGTCGCCGTACTGGTCTTTCGCGCCGCATTTCGGGCATTCGCCCTTGATGAAGCGGTCCGGCAGGAACATTTCCTTCACCGGGTCGTATGCCTGTTCGATGTCGCGCGCCTCGATCAGACCGGCTTCCTTCAGCGCAAGATAGACGTTCTCGCTCAGGACGCGGTTCTCTTCCGAATCGGTCGAATAATAGTTGTCGAACGAAATGCCGAAGCTGTCGAAGTCGCGCTTGTGCTCCTGCCAGACGCGGTCGATCAGCTGCTTCGGCGTCAGACCTTCCATTTCCGCGCGCAGCATGATCGGCGTGCCGTGTGTGTCGTCGGCGCCCACGTAATAGACCTCGTGCCCGTGCATTCGCAGCGCGCGGACCCAGATGTCCGTCTGGATATATTCGACCAGATGGCCAATATGGATTTGCCCGTTCGCATACGGAAGGGCCGACGTGACGAGAATCTGACGGCGGCCCGACGGCGCGCCTGCGGTGAGATCGGTTGCGGGTGCTGACATAAGGATGGTGGGAGCCTGCGGTGGGACGAAAGATCGATTCTAGCAGGGCGGACGCCCGCGGGCGCGGGCCCGCGCGGGACTGGTGCAGCCGCGCGGCATTGGACGATACGAAAAGCGAGCGCCCAAAAAAAACCGGGGCGATTAACCCCGGAGCAACAACGACAAGAGGAGAATGGTGACGCGGCGGCTTCGCCAGCCACGTACCGTAAAGACAGACAGCGGATTTTCGTGAGAGTTCGAAATTTTTTTCGTTCCCGTACGAGAATTCCCACGGCGCATTTTTCACGCTGCGCCGCAGGCCGACCGCAACGATGTTGCAAGGCTGATTGACGGGCCCAGAGCTGGCTCTGGCGCGATAAACCGCGCCTTCAGACCACCCTGAGCACCCTGCGCCGAGCGGGGCGCTGCGCGCGCCCGCCTTTCTCCGTACTGTCGCGCGCCGTGCTTACTGCGTGGCGTGCTGAGCCGTGGCGCGCAGGTAGATTTCCACGCGACGGTTGGCGGCGCGGCCGGCTTCCGTGTTGTTGTCGGCGATCGGCTGGTTCTGGCCCATGCCTTGTGCCGACAGGCGCTGCGCCGCAACGCCGCGCTGCTCGAGGAAGCCCACCACGCTCTGTGCGCGATTGACCGACAGCGTCTGGTTATAGGCCGGTTGTCCGGTGCTGTCAGTATGGCCGACCACTTGCGCGATCACTTCCGGATTCTGCTGCAGCGTCTGCGTCAGTTGATCGAGCACCGGCGCGAACGACGGCTTGATCGCGTAGCTGTTCGTGTCGAACGTCACGGAGCTTGGAATGTTCAGCTTGAGCGAGCCGTCCGGCTGCTCGGTGATCTGCGTACCGGTGCCCTTGGTTGCGCCCGACAGCTTGTTGTGAATTGCCTGCCAGTTGTAGCCGGTAATGCCACCCACCGCAGCGCCGACCCCCGCGCCGATTGCCGCGCCCTTGCCGCCGCCGAAAATCGCGCCGAGCGCCGCGCCGGTGCCGGCGCCCACGCCCGTGCCGACAGCCGTGTTAGTACCCTGTTGGCTGGCGCAACCAGCCAGCACGGAGCCGGCAACGGCGAAAGCGGCCAGGCGAGTCATGAGTCTTGCGTTCATTTTTGATTCCTCTCGATTGATGCGAATGACGCGCATAAAGCGCGCAGGTAAAGCATTGCGCGACGTTGTGCCTTGACAGCGAGCGTCGCTCGCTACAGCAACAGCCTTGTGCCGTCAGGCCGGATAACCCGCCGGCAGATCTGGGCGGAACCCAGAGACTTCCTCGCCCGTCCCGGTCCGACAGTGAAGAAGGGTCTTCCGGCATCGCTTCACCCTAGCCACTACAATGAAGGCTGGCGCGCAGCGATGCGGCCCCAAGGCAATCCGCCTGCCGGAAGCGTGCCCGGCATGCATGGTTTTCGCAATGCTGACTAACAATTTCTTGCAAATTCCGGCGCGTGGCCGAGATTTCGATCCCGCCGCGACGCAGGTGTTCCCCTCGGAGTGTCAATGAGTATCGATCGGGCATTGGTCGACGCTGCGCTCGCAGCCGTCACTGACCCCAACACCGGCCGGCCGTATGCGGCTGCCAGAAACGTGAAGAACGTGGTCGTGCAGGGTGACACGGTCAGCGTCGCAGTGGTAGTCGGCTATCCGGCCATGCGTCAGTTCGACGCGATCCGCAAACAGTTCGACGACGCGCTGCGCGCCGTGCCGGGCGTGGCCCAGACCAGCGTGCAGGTGTCGCAGGAAATCGCCGCGCATACGGTGCAGCGCGGCGTGAAACTTTTGCCGAACGTTAAAAACATCGTCGCGGTGGCGTCGGGCAAGGGCGGCGTCGGCAAGAGCACGACCGCCGTCAATCTTGCGCTCGCGCTGGCGAGCGAGGGCGCGTCGGTCGGCATACTCGACGCGGACATCTACGGCCCGTCGCTGCCCTTGATGCTTGGCATCGAGGGGCGCCCGGAGTCGCCGGACGAAAAGACCATGAACCCGATGACGGGTCACGGCCTGCAGGCCAACTCCATCGGCTTTCTGATCGAGCAGGACAACCCGATGGTGTGGCGCGGCCCAATGGCCACGTCGGCGCTCGAACAATTGCTGCGGCAGACCAACTGGCGCGATCTCGACTACCTGATTGTCGATATGCCGCCGGGCACCGGCGACATCCAGTTGACGCTCTCCCAGCGGGTGCCGGTGACGGGCGCCGTGATCGTCACCACGCCGCAGGACATTGCCCTGCTGGACGCGCGCAAGGGCCTGAAAATGTTCGAGAAAGTGGGCATTCCGATTCTCGGCGTCGTCGAGAACATGGCCATGCATATCTGCTCGAACTGCGGGCACGAAGAACATATCTTCGGCGCGGGAGGCGGCGAGCGGATGGGCAAGGAGTACGGCGTCGACCTGCTCGGCAGCCTGCCGCTCGACATTGCGATCCGCGAGCAGGCCGATTCCGGCCGGCCGACGGTGGTGGCGGACCCGCAAGGGCGCATCGCGGAAACGTATCGCACGATTGCGCGCAAGGTGGCGGTGCATATCGCCGAGCGGGCGCGCGACATGAGCTCGAAGTTCCCCAACATCGTCGTGCAGAACACCTGACAGGTCGTGCGAATCGGCTGGGCGGCGCACTGCGGCAGCCCGGCCGGGCGCGGCAGGCGGGCGCAAGCGTCTGTTTTCGCCATGTCTCGCGGTATCATGTCGACTTCACGGGTTCGGCTCGGCGGCCGCAGGGGCGGCTGCCAGGCCGGCAAGAGGATCGCATGGGAAAACGAATCGACGGGCAGGCGGTGCATGCGTTCATCGTCCTGACTGCCAGCAGTGTGCTGTTGTGTGGCTGCACCGCCTTCCTGAGACCACAGGAAAAGCGCGCCGACGCGCAGTTGCTGCCCACCGTGGGCAATCAGGCGCGCGGCCTCGTGACGTTCATCGAGCGCTCTGACGGAGTGCAGGTCACCTACAATCTCGCGGGCTTGCCGCCCAATAGCGATCACGCGCTGCAAGTGCACGAGCGCGGCGACTGCAATGCCGCCGACGCCTCCAGCGCCGGCCAGGTGTTCTCGCCCGCAGCGGAGCGTCTGAAAACAGGTGCTCGTGTGGAAGGCGATCTCGGCAACATCCATGCGGACGCCAACGGCGTGGCAAGCGGCTTCATCGTGGCACCGGACGTTTCGCTCGACGGTATCCGTTCGGTCCTGCAGCGCGCGGTTCTGCTGCATCACGACGCCACCGACCCCTACGCGTATCCGCAGCACGGCGCGGGTTTGGCGCTCGCTTGCGGCGTGATCCGGCAATGATCCGGCGATGAGCGGGCAATGAGCGCAAGCGCCACGGGCTTTGCCGTCGAGCGGCCCGCTTAAGGCGGCGCTCGCGGCGCAGATCTGCGGCAGTATCTTCGCTATCGCGTAAAATAAGCGCCTTTCATGCGGCGCACCGTCATGTACACCTGAGCACGCGGGCTGGACCCAGGCGCCCCGGCGCACACCGCGCAGCGATCACCCAGTTACCTGTCGGTTATCCGTCACCCATCTGTTATTACGTCGAGCAGCGTTCACCTATGACCATCAAATCCGACAAGTGGATCCGGCGCATGGCCGAGTCGCACAAAATGATCGAGCCGTTCGTGCCCGATCAGATTCGCGTCTCCGAAGACGGCCGGAAGATTGTCAGCTACGGCACTTCGAGCTACGGCTACGACATTCGCTGCGCCGACGAATTCAAGATCTTCACGAACATCAACTCGACGATTGTCGACCCGAAAAACTTCGACGAAAAATCGTTCGTGGACTTCAAGGGCGACGTCTGCATCATTCCGCCCAATTCGTTCGCGCTTGCCCGTACGGTCGAGTATTTCCGCATTCCGCGCTCGGTGCTGACCGTGTGTCTCGGCAAGTCCACTTACGCGCGCTGCGGGATTATCGTGAACGTCACGCCGTTCGAGCCGGAATGGGAAGGCCACGTCACGCTCGAATTCTCGAATACGACACCTTTGCCTGCCAAAATCTACGCGAACGAAGGCGTCGCTCAAGTGCTCTTCTTTGAAAGCGACGAGATTTGTGAAACGTCGTACGCGGATCGCGGCGGCAAATATCAAGGTCAGCACGGCGTCACGTTGCCGAAGACGTGACGTCGGCAGCGCATTGACCCACCAGCTATTCGGGTGACCGCTGCAATTTTCAGAATGCAGCGGTCGTTCTTTTTGGAGAATCGCCCATGAAGTTCCGTTTTCCCGTCGTCATCATCGACGAAGATTTCCGCTCCGAGAACATCTCGGGTTCCGGCATCCGGGCTTTGGCCGAAGCAATCGAGAAAGAAGGCGCGGAAGTGCTCGGGTTGACGAGCTACGGCGATCTGACTTCGTTCGCGCAGCAGTCGAGCCGCGCGTCGTGCTTCATCCTGT
Organism: Burkholderia sp. WSM2232; assembly: GCF_000472545.1. Lineage (GTDB taxonomy): Bacteria > Pseudomonadota > Gammaproteobacteria > Burkholderiales > Burkholderiaceae > Paraburkholderia. The sequence goes on from NZ_AWZV01000004.1 coordinate 247,257, forward strand.
CCATTGACGACGACGAACTCCTGCCCTACGTCGAAAACGTCGTGGTGGAAGGCGAAACGCCCGAGCTCGCGGCCGCGATCGTCGCGCTGCGCGCGTTCGTGACCGAAGTGCGCCGCCGCAACGCGGACATTCCTATTTTCCTGTACGGCGAGACGCGCACCTCGCGCCACCTGCCGAACGATATTCTGCGCGAGCTGCACGGCTTCATCCACATGTTCGAGGACACACCGGAGTTCGTTGCGCGCCATATCATTCGCGAGACGAAGGTGTATCTCGACTCGCTCGCGCCGCCGTTCTTCAAGGAGCTCGTGAAGTACGCGGACGAAGGTTCGTACTCGTGGCACTGCCCGGGCCATTCGGGCGGCGTTGCGTTTCTGAAGAGCCCGCTCGGGCAGATGTTCCACCAGTTCTTCGGCGAGAACATGTTGCGCGCCGACGTTTGCAACGCAGTGGACGAACTCGGGCAACTGCTCGATCACACCGGGCCAGTGGCGGCTTCGGAGCGCAACGCCGCGCGCATTTTCAGCGCGGACCACGTGTTCTTCGTGACCAACGGCACTTCCACCTCGAACAAGATCGTCTGGCACGGCACGGTGGCGCCGGGCGACATCGTGCTGGTGGACCGCAACTGCCACAAGTCGATCCTGCACGCGATCACGATGACCGGCGCGATTCCCGTGTTCCTCACGCCCACACGCAACAACTTCGGGATTATCGGTCCGATTCCGCGCTCGGAGTTCGAGCCGGAAAACATCCGCAAGAAGATCGCGGCGAATCCGTTCGCACGCGAAGCGCTCGCGAACAACCCGAACCTCAAGCCGCGCATTCTGACCATCACGCAAAGCACCTACGACGGCGTGATCTACAACGTCGAAATGATCAAGGAGATGCTGGGCGAATGGCTCGACACGCTCCATTTCGACGAAGCGTGGCTGCCGCACGCGGAGTTTCACGAGTTCTATCAGGACATGCATGCGATCGGCGCGGGCCGCCCGCGCATCGGCGCGATGGTGTACGCGACGCACTCCACGCACAAGCTGCTGGCCGGCATCTCGCAGGCTTCGCAGATCGTCGTGCAGGATTCGAAGAACAGCCGCTTCGACAAGCATCGCTTCAATGAGGCGTACCTGATGCACACGTCGACAAGCCCGCAATACGCGATCATCGCCTCGTGCGACGTGGCGGCGGCGATGATGGAAGCGCCCGGCGGCACCGCGCTCGTCGAAGAATCGATTGCGGAAGCGCTCGACTTCCGTCGCGCCATGGCGAAGGTCGACGCGGAATACGGCGACGACTGGTTCTTCAAGGTCTGGGGCCCGGAGCAGTTCGCCGAAGAAGGCATTGGCTCGCGTGAAGACTGGATGCTGCGCCCGGACGATTCGTGGCACGGCTTCGGTCCGCTCGCCGAGGGCTTCAACATGCTCGACCCGATCAAGGCGACCATCGTCACGCCGGGTCTGGACATGAACGGCGATTTCGGCGAGTCGGGCATTCCGGCCGCGATCGTCACGAAGTATCTGGCCGAGCACGGCATCATCGTCGAGAAGACCGGGCTGTATTCGTTCTTCATCATGTTCACGATCGGCATCACGAAGGGCCGCTGGAACTCGATGGTGACCGAGCTCCAGCAGTTCAAGGACGACTACGACAACAACCAGCCGCTGTGGCGCGTGCTGCCGGACTTCGTCGCGCTGCACCCCACGTATGAGCGCGTCGGATTGCGCGACCTGTGCCAGCAGATTCACAGCGTGTACCGCGCGAACGATATTGCGCGCCTCACGACCGAGATGTACCTCTCGAGCATGGAACCGGCGATGAAGCCGTCGGACGCATTCGCAAAGCTCGCGCATCGCGAGATCGACCGCGTGCCCATTGACGAGCTGGAAGGCCGCGTCACGTCCATTCTGTTGACGCCGTATCCGCCGGGCATTCCGCTGCTGATTCCCGGCGAGCGTTTCAACAAGACCATCGTCAACTACCTGCGCTTTGCGCGCGAGTTCAACGAGCGCTTCCCGGGCTTCCACACGGACATCCACGGGCTCGTCGGCGAAATGATCAACGGCCGCATCGAGTATTTCGTCGATTGCGTGCGCGTCTGACAATGCGGCTGACGAGGTTTCTTGTACTCGCGCTCACGTGCGTGCTCGGCACCGCGCCGCTTGCGGCGCGCGCCGAAGTCGCCGCTGCCGATCCGATCGACGCGGCGATGCGCACGTGTCTTGCGCGCAGCGATATGTCGTCGACAGCGGGGCAGGTGCAGTGCATGGAGACGGCGCGCATCGGCTGGAAGACCGCGCTCGACAACGCATGGCAGCAGTTGCAGCCGGAGTTGCCGCCGGCGCGGCGCAAGCAGTGGCAGAAAAGTCAGGCAAGCTGGGAGGCTTTGCGCGACGCCGACAAACAACTGCTCGCGGCGGTCTTCGCCACCACGCGCGGCACGATGTATGTGCTGGCCGAAGCCGACATGCAACTGCAGCCGGTGCGTGACCGTGCGCTCGTGCTGCGCGGCGCGGTGGCCGACGCACGCCCCGGCCAGCCGGCGCGCCCCAAGCGTCTGCGCGCCTGTACTGCCGACGCTCGCTGCGAACACGCCATGTTCGACATGAACCGCTACTACCGCCGTCTGCGGGCGAAGTTGCCGGTGCGCTCCCGTGCCACGCTGGTGCGCGCGCAGAAGGCGTGGACTGCGTATCTGAATGCGGCCACGCCGCTTGTCGACGAGCGCGGCCGCATCGATATCATCGGCGCGCGGGTTGCAACGCTCAAGCGCCTCGCCGAAACGGCCGGCAACGACTAGACACCTGAGCCGCGGCGGGCACGACGTCATGCCGGATGCCGGCATTTCCGTTCAGGCTCAGGTGAGCGCAAAGCTCTCCGGCTGCGGACCCGGCAGCGCAAGCGGCGGTTCGCCGCGCAGATCGCGCATCGCGTCTTCGATAATCATGGACATCGTGGTGAGCGCGAGGTCGTTGTCGTCGGTGCCGAACGGCTCTTCGATTTGCGAGGCGATCGCTTCGTGCGCCATGAACGTGTACGCAACGAACACCGCGAACACCGGTGTGAAAATGCCGATGCTGTCGACCAGCCCGAACGGCAGCGACGCACAGAAGAAGTACACGGTGCGATGGATCATCACCGAGTACGCAAACGGCAGCGGCGTGGACGCAATGCGCTCGCATCCGCCAATCACATCCGACAAGCCATTCAGATTGCGGTCGAAGGCGAGCACCGCCATTGGATCAATTGCGCCGCTCTGCGCGTGGCGCTGCACCCATTCGCCGAGAATCAGCATTAGCGTAGCCGGTTTATAGCGCGACGCCATCACGCGTTCCAACAGCGCGGGCGGCAGACGCGCGGCCAGATCGTCGCGCTCATCGGTTCTGCGAAGCTGATGGCGCAGCGCATGCGCAAGCGCGCCGAGCGCCGCGCAAAACTCGATCAGTTCTTCTTGCGGCAACTGCCGCGTTCGCAACGTGAGCGCCTGCCGGGTCAGCGAACGCGAGTCGTTGAGCAACTGGCCCCACAGCTTGCGCGCTTCCCACCAGCGGTCGTAGCTCGCGTTATTGCGAAAGCCGAGAAACACCGCGAGTGCGATGCCGACCAGCGAGAACGGCGCGGTGGTGTTCAGGTTCAGCGAGATCGGCAACAGATGATCGTGCGCCGCGACCGCGACCACCGAAATAGCGAAAATGAGCGCGAGCCGTGGCAGCAACTGCGGAAGGACCGAGCCCCGCCAGGCGAGCAGCATGCGGAACCAGTGGAGGTGCGGGCGGATGATCATCGGTGTGCCTGGCCGTGAGCGATGGGGTTTCTATTATCGCTTCAACAGACGGCCGGTCTCGTGCTTCGTCGGTTGCAATGAAAAGGCCACGCCGCAGCGTGGCCTTCATGTCGACCTCGGTCAGGCTTCGGGCGGACTCAGTCGCGCGCCGATGAAGCCGCGCCGTGACTGAGCCAGTCGAGCACGGCGCTCGCGTCGTCGTCGGCGCCTTGACGTGCTTTGGCGACCGTCTCCGCGACGTCCGCGCTCGGCGCCGCGCGACGAATCGCCACGCCTACCGCCAGAATGTCGATCATCACCAGATGCAGGATGCGCGAAATCATCGAGAGCTGCGACTCGCGAATCTCGATGTGATCCGTTTCCAGCGCGACCGTGGCGCGCTTGGCCAAAGGCGTATTGCTCGACGTGATCGCGATGACCTTCGCACCGGCCTGCATCGCGACGTCCAGCACACGCAGCAGTTCGGGTGCGCGGCCGGACTTCGACACCGCCACGATCACATCGCCCTTGCCGAGCAACGCAGCCGACGCGGCCTGCATGTACAGATCGCCGTACGCGATGGTCGGAATGCCGAAGCGAAAGAACTTGTAGTGCGCGTCCTGCGCGACGATATTCGAATTGCCGAGCCCGTAGAACTCGATGCGACGTGCGCCGTTCAGCAGGTCGATGGCGCGCTCCACGTGTTCGAAGTTCAGATGCTCACGCAACTGCAGGATCGCCGAGACAGTGTTGTCCAGCACCTTCGCGCCGAAGTCCGTCGCCGTGTCGCCGAGGTGCACCTGGCTATGGCTGACCGGGATCGTGCCGGTCAAACCGGTGGCGAGCTTCAGCTTGAAATCCGACAAGCCCTGGCAGCCGAGCGAGCGGCAGAAGCGGATCACGGTCGGCTGGCTCACGTCGGCTTTGCGCGCGATGTCGACGATCGGGTCGTTGATGATGGAGCGCGGATGATTCAGCGCGAGATCGGCGACGCGGCGCTCGGCCGGCGTCAACGCGTCGCGCATCTGACGGATCCGCTCGAATACCGCGGACGAGCTGCCGCCCGCGCGATTCGACAATTGCTCCGCAAGAATCGCGGAAACCCCCAGAAAAGCCGGATATTCCGCGGTAATCACGTAGGTCGGCACGTTCTGCAAGTACGCCTCGAAACGGCCCTTCGCCTCGAAGCGCTTGCGAAACGACGAGCGCGCGAAGAATTCACCGAGCCGCGGCACCACGCCGCCGCCGATATAGATGCCGCCAAGCGCACCGAGCGTCACCGCGATATTGCCGGCAAAGGTGCCAAGAATGCCGCAGAACACGTCGACGGATTCGGCCGCGAGCGGCTCGCCCTCGAGCGCACGCTTGACGATTTCACGCGTGTCGACGGTGGCGGCCACGCGTTTCTTGTCGCGGCCCGCAAGCGCGCGGTAGATCACTTCGATGCCGGGGCCCGCGGCCACACGTTCGAACGACACATGCGACCACTTCTTGCGCGCGTACTGCAGCACGATGTCCTCGCGTTCGTCGGCCGGCGCGAACGTGGCATGGCCGCCTTCGCTGCCGAGCGCGATCCAGCGGTCGTCGGCGGGAATGAGGCCGGATACGCCCATGCCGGTGCCCGGGCCGAGCAGGCCGATTACGCTGTTCGGCCTGCGCGTGCCGCCGCCCACCTGTACGCGCTGCGCGTCCGTCAGGCCGGGCAGGGCCATGGCAAGCGCGGTGAAGTCGTTCACCACCAGCAGGGTGTCGAAGCCGAGCGCGCGGCGCGTGGCTTCGATCGAAAACGTCCAGTCGTGATTGGTCATGCTGACCTGATCGCCGTCGACCGGGTTCGCAATTGCAATTGCCGCGTGATTGACGCGGCCGATCTTCGTGTCCTTCAGATACTTCTTGATGACGTCCGCCACGCCGGGGTAATCCGCGCAAGGGTAGACCTGCACCGAGCCGATCTCGCCCGGTCCGGTTTCGAGCGCGAAGCGCGCATTCGTGCCGCCGATGTCGGCGAGCAGCCTCGGTCCGTCGGCGTGCTGGCCCGCGCCCGGAACAGCCTTAGTTTGCACACCAGTAGACATCGAGTCTCACTCCCTTGTCGTTTGCCAGCTGCGAGATGGCATTTTTTTGTAGCGAAGAGGCGGCGGCGTTCAGCACGTCCATCTTGCGCGGTCCTGCGATCAGCAGAAACAGATGCCTGATTTCCTTCAACGCCGAAAGCGACCAGCTCACGCGTGCATGCGGCGCGCTGCCGGGATGCACGGCGACAAAGCGCTCGGCGGTCGTGATGGCGTGGTCCCATTCGGGAGCATCCGCGAAAATCGACGCGGTGTGGCCGTCTTCGCCCATGCCGAGAATCGCGACGTCGGGCACGTTCGCAAAGCGCGGGTCGCCGTTGAGCGTGGCGACGTGCGAATGCAGATCCTGGGTCGTGTCCGCAAGCGGCCAGAAGGTCGCGTTCTGCGCCGCACTCTGCAACAGCGTGGCGCGCACCAGTTGCGCATTGCTCGCGCTGTCCGTCTCGGGCACCCAGCGGTCGTCGACCAGCGTCACGGCTATGCGCGGCCAGTCGAAGCTGTGCGTGGACAACGTCTGCAGGAACGGGCGCGGACTGCTGCCGCCGGACACGGCGAGCAGGGCCGGGCGCGCGCCGGCGGTTGCGTTACCGGCCGTGGATGCGCCGGCAATACCGGCGTCCGACGTTGCCGCCTGTGCGGCCAGCGATGCATGTAACGCGTCGCCGACTGCCTTCGCCAACGCGTCGGATTGGGCGCGTTGATCGTCGAAAGCGTGAAGCTCGATCACTTCTCCTCCGTGCTGCTTTTTTGTTAGCGCGGCGCAAGACCGCCGCGAATCAATTCTCTTCTTCGAGCCAGCAGGTGCCGTGCTGCGCGAGCATCGCGCTGGCGGCCGCGGGACCCCACGTGCCCGCCGCATACGGCTTGGGCGGTCGGTTCGAAGCCTTCCATTCGTTCAGGATCGGCTCGACCCATTTCCATGCCGCTTCCTGTTCGTCGCGTCGCACGAAGAGCGCGAGACGACCGTTGATCACGTCGAGCAGAAGACGTTGATACGCTTCCATCTGCCCTTCGCGGAAGAACTGGTCGAACGCGAGATCAAGGTGAACGCTTGCGAGGTTCATGCCTTCGCCCGGCTGCTTCGCGAGACAGTAGAGGCGAATGGTCTCGTTCGGCTGCAAACGGATCACCAGCCGATTGGCGCCCGCGCGCAACGCAGAGGCGCCCAGCGCCGAATGCGGCACCGCGCGGAAATTCACCACGATTTCCGCCACGCGATCGGCCAGCCGTTTGCCGGTGCGCAGGAAAAACGGCACGCCCGCCCAGCGCCAGTTCTCTATCTCCACCTTCAGCGCGACGAAGGTCTCCGTCGTGCTGTTCTGCTTCACGCCAGGTTCAGTGGCGTAGGCGGGCACCGAGGTGCCGCGAATCACGCCCGAATGATACTGGCCGCGCACCGCAACCTTGCCGATGTCGAGCGGATCGATGGGCTTTAGCGCACGCAGCACGCGCAGCTTCTCGTCGCGCACCGAGTCGGAATCCATCGAGTGAGGCGGCTCCATCGCAACGATGGAAAGCAGTTGCAACAAATGGTTCTGCACCATGTCGCGCAGCGCACCCGTATTGTCGTAGAAATCGCCGCGCGCTTCGACACCGAGTTCTTCAGCGATGGTGATCTGGATGCTCTCGACCCACTCGCGGCGCCACAGCGGCTCGAACAGCGCGTTGCCGAAACGCAGCGCGAGCAGGTTCTGCACGGGCTCTTTGCCGAGGTAGTGGTCGATACGGTAGATCTGCTCTTCCGCGAAGATTTCGCCGACCGCGTCGTTGATCGCATTGGACGACTTCAGGTCGTAGCCGAGCGGCTTCTCGAGCACGATGCGCGCGTTTTCGTTCAGCCCCACTGACGCGAGCGCACGGCAGATCGGTACGAACAGCGACGGACCGGTGGCCAGATAAAACACGCGGATGCCAGGCAGTGCCTGCACTGCATCGCGCAGCAGCACGAAGTCTTCGGGATTGCCGAGGTCGAGCTTCACGAACTCGATGCGTTCCAGAAAACTGGCCCACGCCGTTTCGTCGACACCGTTCTTCGACACATGCGGCTTGACGTGCCCGTTCACCCACTGGAGGTATTCGCCGCGATCGCCGACGTGCCGCGCAACCGCGACGATCTTGCCGCTGTCGGCCAGCATGCCGCCCGCACGATGTGCTTCGAAGAGGGCGGGGAGAATCTTGCGCATCGACAGATCGCCGGTTCCGCCGAAGAGAACGAAGGTGAAGCTTGAATCGGTTTGCATGAGTCTCCGTCGATGTCCTGAGGCCGCCGCGCGGACCGCGCACTGCTCGCGGAAGGGCGACCGTAGTCCGATCAAATATTTTTTGACACTGAATTGTAGTTTAACTACAATCCAAATCAAGAGGTAGCGCTAATTCGATGAAAAAAGCGTGCGCTGGCAGGCAGGTTGCGCGTTTCGCGAATCGGCAGGCGCCCCCTGCATGTTAACGACAAGTGGCGGACAACGCATGGCGGCATCGGCGAGCGGTCCCCTCGTTGACGTGCAAGGCACCTCGAGTCTGCCGCGCGACGCGGGCGGGCAAAAATCAAAAGAGGAGACAGTCAGTTGCATCCCGAACCACTCATCTCTTGAGCTTCCAGCGACCGGACATCGGCCGCCGGCACATGCTCTGCGCATGCGCCCGACCATGCTCGATCGCCCAGTGTTTTGCCTGTTTTGAACCAACCACTGCACCCTGGCGACATCAGGGGCCATTTGTTTTTTGTTCAGGTGTCTGGAGGAGATAAGCAATGAAATTTCGCGCGATCATGGGCGCTCTGTGCGCCGCAGGTCTGATGTGTGGCGTGTCGGCTGCGCAGGCTGCCGAGTCGGTCGAAGTGTTGCACTGGTGGACCTCGGGCGGCGAATCGAAAGCCGTCGGCGTCCTCAAGGACGACATGACGAAGCAAGGTTACACGTGGAAGGACTTCGCGGTTGCGGGCGGCGCCGGCGCGGCTGCCATGACGGCACTCAAGACGCAGGTGATCTCGGGCAATGCGCCGAGCGCGGCGCAAATCAAGGGCCCGCTGATCCAGGACTGGGCCTCGCAGGGCGTGCTGGTGCCGATCGACTCTGTCGCGGGCGAATGGAAGAAGAACCTGCCGCCGGAAATCGACAAGATCATGCACGCGGACGGCCACTACGTCGCGGCGCCGTTCTCGGTGCATCGCGTGAACTGGCTGTACATCAACAAGGCTGCGCTCGACAAGGCTGGCGGCAAGGTGCCGACCACGTGGCCGGAGTTCTTCGCGGTTGCCGACAAGATGAAGGCCGCGGGCATCCAGCCGATCGCGATGGGCGGCCAGCCGTGGCAAGACCTGACGCTGTGGGAAGACGTCGTGCTGTCGCAAGGCGCGGACTTCTACAAGAAGGCGCTGGTCGACCTCGATGAAAAGACGCTGACTTCGGACAAGATGGTCGGCGTGTTCGACACGGTCCGCAAGATTCAGGGCTACTTCGACACCGGCCGCACCGGTCGCGACTGGAACCTCGCCACCGCCATGGTCATCAACGGCAAGGCAGGCATGCAGTTCATGGGCGACTGGGCGAAGGGCGAATTTGCCAACGCAGGCAAGAAGTCCGGTGCCGACTATGTCTGCGCCGCCGTGCCGGGCACCGAGAAGTCGTACACGTTCAACGTCGACTCGTTCGTGTTCTTCCAGCAGAAAGGCCAGAAGGCGGCCACGCCGGGTCAGCTCGCGCTCGCGAAGACCATCATGTCGCCGGAATTTCAGGAGCAGTTCAGCCTGAACAAGGGCTCGATTCCGGTGCGCCTCGGCGTGTCGATGGCGAAGTTCGACGACTGTGCGAAGAAGTCGTACGCGGATGAGCAAACCGCGATCAAGTCGGGCGGCTATGTGCCCTCGCTGGCTCACGGCATGGCTCAGCCGGATGCAGCTGCCGGCGCGATCTCCGACGTCGTCACGAAGTTCATGAACTCGCAGCAGGACTCGAAGAGCGCGGTTGCAGCGCTCGCGAAGGCAGCGAAGACCAAGTAAGTGAAGTTGCGAAGGGCGCGCCGGTGTATCGGCGCGCCCTTCGCGCCGTTGATCGCGTGAATTCGCGCCATGCGGTGGGGTGCCTGCACTTCGCGCATACGGATACACGCGGCTTCACCTGACAGTTTCAGCAGGAGTCGAGTAGTGACTGCTTCTATCAGCGGAAACGGGAAAACGGCTACCGTCGCCCGCCGCGCGTCGCCCATGGCGGCCCTTGCCGATCGCTGGATTCCGAAGCTGGTGCTCGCACCCAGCGTCGTGATCAGCCTGATCTTCGTGTACGGCTTCATTGCCATCACGGGCTATCTGTCCATGTCGAACTCGCGGCTCATGCCGCGCTACGATTTCGTCGGTCTCGACCGTTACCGCGAACTGTTCGACAACGACGTGTTCTGGACCTCGGCCGCGAATCTCGGCTGGTTCGGCATTCCGTTCATCGGCATCTGCATTGGCCTGGGTCTCTTTCTCGCGATCCTGCTCGATCAGCAGATCCGCAACGAAGGCGCGCTGCGCGCCGTGTTCCTGTATCCGATGGCGCTGTCGTTCATCGTGACCGGCACGGCGTGGCAATGGATCATGACGCCGAGCATCGGCCTCGAAAAAGTCTTTCACGACTGGGGCTGGACGAGCTTCTCGTTCGGCTGGCTGGGCGACCCCGACAAGGCGATTTTCTGCGTGGTGATCGCGGCAGTGTGGCAATCCACCGGTTTCGTCATGGCGCTGTTTCTCGCCGGCTTACGCGGCGTGGACGGCGAGATTTTCAAGGCCGCGCAGATGGACGGCGCGAACCTGCCCACCATCTACCGCAAGATCGTGATTCCAAGCATGCGCCCGGTGTTCTTCTCCGTGCTGCTGATTCTTTGCCACATCACGATCAAGACCTTCGACCTCGTCGTCGCATTGACGGCGGGCGGTCCGGGCACTTCGTCGTCGCTGCCGGCGATTTTCATGTACACCTTTTCGTTCAATCGCGGGCAGCTCGGCGTCGGCGCGGCATCGTCGATGATGATGCTGGCCACCGTCGTGGCCGTGCTCGTGCCGCTCATGTATCTGGAATCGAGGAGCACCCGCAATGCAGCCTAAGATGACGATCAGCCGTGCCGTCATTTACGCGGCCCTGGTTCTGTTTGCCCTGTACTTCCTGTTTCCGCTGTACGTGATGCTGTCCACGTCGTTCAAGGACATCGACCAGTTGCGCACCGGCAACCTGCTCACGCCGCCGACGCACTGGACCGTGGATCCGTGGATCAAGGCATGGAGCGGCGCCTGCACGGGCGTGCGCTGCGACGGCATGCAACCGTTCTTCATGAACTCGGTGCGCATGGTGATTCCGGCGGTGCTGATTTCGTCGATCATCGGCGCGTTCAACGGTTATGTGCTCACGCACTGGCGTTTTCGCGGCGCCGATCCGATCTTCACGATGCTGCTGGTCGGCTGCTTCATTCCGTTCCAGGCGATCCTGCTGCCGATGGCGCGTTTCGAAGGCGCGCTCGGCCTCTCGAACACCACGACCGGTCTGGTGGTGGTGCACGTGATCTACGGTATCGCGTTCACGACCATGTTCTTCCGCAACTTCTACGTCAGCATTCCGGCTGAACTGGTGAAGGCGGCGCGGATCGACGGCGCGGGTTTCTTCACGATCTTCACGAAGATTCTGCTGCCGGTGTCCCTGCCGATTTTCATGGTGTGTCTGATCTGGCAATTCACGCAGATCTGGAATGACTTCCTGTTCGGTATCGTGTTCTCCGGCGTGGATTCCATGCCGATCACCGTGGCGCTGAACAACCTCGTGAACACATCGACCGGCGTGAAGGAATACAACGTGGACATGGCCGGCGCGATCATCGCCGCACTGCCGACCCTGCTTGTCTACATCGTGGCCGGACGCTATTTCGTGCGCGGCCTGACGGCCGGCGCCGTGAAGGGCTAACGCCTCGCCAGAACATCCGAGCGCGGCGGCGCTTCGTGCATCGCACGTATGGGCACATGAGCACCGCCGCCATCCGACAAGACGCTTTCAAGCAGTACCAGAGACTAGAGGATTCACAGCATGGCAAGCCTTTCTATCCGTGACGTGTACAAGACTTACCCGAATGGGGTGCCGGTTCTGAAGGGTGTCAACATCGACATCGAAGACGGCCAGTTCCTGATTCTCGTCGGCGGCTCGGGCTGCGGCAAGTCGACGCTGCTCAACATGATTGCCGGCCTCGAAACGGTGACCAAGGGCGAGATCCAGATCGACGGCAAGACGGTGAATAACCTGTCGCCGAAAGACCGCGACATCGCAATGGTGTTCCAGTCGTACGCGCTTTATCCGTCGATGACCGTGCGCGAGAACATCTCCTTCGGCCTGAACATCCGCAAGGTGCCTAAGAGCGAGCAGGCGCAGATTGTCGACCGCGTGTCGAACACGCTGCAGATCACGCATCTGCTGGATCGCAAGCCGGGGCAACTGTCCGGTGGCCAGCGTCAGCGCGTGGCAATGGGCCGTGCGCTCGCGCGCGACCCGGTGATGTTCCTGTTCGACGAGCCGCTGTCGAACCTGGACGCCAAGCTGCGTATCGAGATGCGCTCGGAAATCAAGCTGCTGCATCAGCGCCTCGGCACGACGATTGTCTACGTGACGCACGACCAGATCGAGGCGATGACGCTCGGCGACCGCATCGCCGTGATGAAAGACGGCATCGTCCAGCAATTCGGCGCGCCGCAGGAAATCTACGACTCGCCGTCGAACCTGTTCGTGGCGGGCTTTATCGGCGCGCCCCCCATGAACTTCATTCAGGGCAAGCTGGTCGAGCAGGGCGCGGGCGTGGGCCTCGAACTGGATACCGGCGTGGCGCGCACCGCGCTCCTGCTGCCGTTCGACTCGGCCAAGGTCAAGTCGCACATCGGCCGTGAAGTGATTCTCGGCTTGCGGCCGGAGCGCATTACCGATTCGCGCGGCGCGCATGGCGACCACGGCAAGCTGCAGCAGATCGACGTGAAGGTCGACGTGATCGAGCCGACCGGTCCGGACACGCTGGTGTTCGCGCAGGTCAACGGCAAGCGCGTGGTGAGCCGCGTGCACCCGGCCTCGAATCCGCAGCCGTTGACGAACACCACGCTGCTGTTCGATACGTCGAAGGCGGTGCTGTTCGATCCGTCGAACGAAGAACGGATCGCTTAAGGCGAGACTTCTGACTCAATTTCGCACTGTCTGTTCGTGCAACGAAAAGCCCCTTGGCTCGCGAGAGACAAGGGGCTTTTTCTTTTTGCTTTTGCTCGTGCGTTTGCTTCGGAAGAACCCGCTCCCCGCGCGTCAAGCGTCCGGAATGCGCAGGTCCGGATTGTTGCGCACGAGTTCCGTGACCCATTCGGTGAATGCGCGCAGCCGCGAGCTGAGATTGCGGCGATGCGCGTAGAGGATCGACAACGGCGTGCCCGGACTCGTGTAGTCGGTGAGGATCTCCTTCAGCACGCCGCGCTCGATCAGATGCGCAACCATGAAGCGCGACGGCTGGATGATGCCGTGGCCGAGCGCGCCCGCGCGAATGTAGACCGAGCCGTCGTTCACCGCGAGCACGCTTTTCATCGTGACCTTCGCGATCTCGCCGTTCACTTCGTACTCGAACGGAAAAGTCTTGCCGGTGCGTGCCGACACATAGTTGACCGCGCGGTGCTCGCTCAATTGATCGAGCGTGGTCGGCGTGCCGTATTTTTCCAGATAAGCCGGCGACGCGCACGTCACGATCCGCGCATGGCCAATGCGCCGCGCAACGAGGCTCGATTCCTCCGGCGTGCCCATGCGGATCACGCAGTCCACCGCGTCCTGAATCAGGTCGATGTTGCGGTCCGCGAGGCCGAGCCGCACGTCGATTTCAGGGTAGCGGCGGTAGAAGTCGTCGAGCGCGGGCAACAGCAGCGCGCGGGCGAGCGTGCCCGAGGTGTCCACGCGAATCGTGCCCACCGGGTTTTCGCGCTTGTTAGACAGCGACGACTCCGCGTCCGCCACTTCCGCGAGAATGCGCACGCAGCGGTCGTAGAACAGCGCGCCGTCTTCGGTGACGCTGACCTGGCGCGTCGAGCGGTTCAACAGGCGTACGCCGACGTGTTCTTCGAGCGCCTGGATCGTGCGGCTCACCTTGGCGCGTGGCAGGTCGAGCGACTCGGATACTTTCGTGAAGCTGTTCGCCTCGACCACACGCGTAAATATCTCCATCGCTTCGAAACGGTCCATGTTTGGCCTTATGTGTAATTGCTGGAAATAGGTTTCGACGTGAAGTGTATAGGCTCGAATTAATGTTGTCCGCAAGTGGGCGCCGCGGCGGCACCGCGCGCGTTCCCGCCATGTCCGTTCAGGCCGGGTTTGGCTGTGCTCAGTCCCGATCCGGCGCGCCGAGCGGGAACAGCGGGCGATATGGCCGTGCTTCGTCCACCGCACGGGCAAACGACGGACGCGCCAGTAGACGCTCGCGATAGGCCCGCACCTGCGCGAAGCGTGCGTCGATTGGGTGAGTCCAGTCGGCGTAGAAGAGCGCGGGCGCGGCAGCGCAATCCGCAAGGCTGAACGTGCCGCCCGCAGCCCATTGGCGGCCCGCCATGGTCTTGTCGAGCCATGCATAGGCTGTATCGAGCATCGCGCGGGCTTCGGCGACCCCGCGCTTGTCGCGTTCGGCTTCGGGGCGCAGGCTGTCGAACACCACCTTTTGCTGCGGCGTCGAAATATAGTTGTCGAAGAAGCGGTCCATGCTGCGCACCTCGAGCGCCGCGCGGGCGTCGGCGGGCAGGAGCGCCACCGGGCCCGGGTAGTGGAGCCCAAGATATTCGATGATGATGCTCGCCTCCATCACCGTGCGCCCGCTGTCGACCAGAACTGGAAAGCGCTTGATTGGCCACAGTTCGGCGAATTCGGCCATGATCTGCGGATTATCATGCGCGAGCATGCGGAACTCGAACGGCGTACCGTTCTCGTAGAGCGCGATCAGCGCCTTCTGGCAGTATGAGGAGAACGGGTGGGCGTATAGCTTGAGGCTCATCGTAATCACCTTCGACGGTTCGACGTGTGCTGCGGCCCGGTCGGGCCGCTCAGGTCACGGCGTCCACACACGACGAACGGGCGCGGTGAAAATCGACACGCCGCGCCGGGCGTGAATGCGTTCGTCGCTTGGTCCGTCGCCCAGTCGGTCGCTCACCCGGCAAAGCCAAACCCTGCTAATGCGGCAGGCGCACGTCGAGACGGTACGTCGCGAGGCGCGAGAGCAGAATGAAGCCGGTGGCGATCAGCACGCTATACACCGTGTCGAAGTTCACGTAATCCAGCAACACATACAGCCAGCAGCCGACAAAAGCACAGGTCGCGTAGGGCCGCGAATCGCGCAGAATGAGCGGCACCTCGTTGCACAGCACGTCGCGGATCACGCCGCCGAACACGCCCGTGGCTACGCCCATCATCACGGACGTGAACCAGGGCATTTGCGCGTCGTGCGCGATGGAGGTGCCCGCAATGCTGAAAAGGCCAAGGCCGATCGCATCGGCCACCAGCAGCACGCGCTCGGACAAGAGGCGCGAGGTCATCTTGAGCAGCGTGGGCGCGAATAGCGACATCGCGAAGATCGCAATCAGGTAGTCCTGGTGCTCGACCCAGTAGAACGGCCGGCGCTCCAGCAGCACGTCGCGCAGCGTGCCGCCGCCGAAAGCCGTGGCGATTGCGACGAGAAACGTGCCGACCGCGTCAAGGCGCCGTGTCCTTGCCTCGATGAAGCCGGAAATGGCGTACGCGAAGATGGCCAGCGCCTCCATGATGGAAAGCGCGAGCGTAAGTCTGGGGTGGATCACCGCGGCTCCGTCGAAGGTCGGGCGGAAGCCGGTGCCGCACCCGGCTGAAGCAGCACCACCACGGCGCCGGCGCCGCCGTCATGCGGGCGGGCCTGGCAAAACGCGATCACCTCGTTCTTTTGCACGAGCCACGCACGCACTTTGCCCTTCAGCACAGGTTCCTTGCCGATCGACCCCAAGCCCTTGCCGTGAATCACGCGCAGACAGCGCAAGCCGCGCTTGACCGACTCGCGGATGAACTCGGCCAGCGCCTCGCGCGCTTCCTCGCGCCGCATGCCGTGCAGATCGATCTGCGCCTGCACGATCCAGTCGCCGCGCCGCAGTTTGCGCACGACTTCCTGGCTCACGCCGGGGCGGCAATAGGAGAGCGTTTCGTCGGTGTCGAGCAGTACTTCCGGGTCGTACTCGTCGGAGATTGCTTCGTGCAGCACCGCTTCCTCGTCGAGGAGGGTTTGCACCGGCAGCGGCGGCGGAGGATTGCGCGGCAACGATGCACGCGGCGGCACCGCGAGAGGCGCAACCTCGCCGATCTCGCGGCGAAACAGGTCGGCGTCCGCGGCTGCTTCGCGCTGTGCGGCGGCGGCCGCCGCGCGTTCGCGCTCGCGTTTTTGCGCGTCGATCTTCAATGCGTCGCGCAGCGCGGAGAGGCCCGCGAGCCCCGCAGCCGGCTCGATGGCAGGCTTCGCGGCGGGCGTCGCCGGTTCGCGCGCGGCCGGCGCGGCGGCGCGTGCGCGCTTCGGCTCGTTCGGATGAGGGTGGTTCTTCGGCATAGCGATAGTGGACGCGGAAAACGCGAAAAAAACGGCCTAAACGAGCTGATCGGCCGGCAAGCCGGTCACGCGGCGCCTCGCGCAACCATGCTGCGGCTTCGCATGAAAAAAGGCCGCCGGCGAGTGAGCCGCGGCCTTTCATTCAGCGAGCAGCCGGGCCAGGCCCAGCCGCCATTTTACCGTTGCGTTGGCGCGCAGGCGCTCCGCATCAACGCTCGGCTTCCTGGCTCATCGCATGCTCGCCGGCCATCTCGTTGATGGTTTCCAGATAGCGCTGTGCGTCGAGCGCGGCCATACAGCCGGTGCCCGCGCTGGTGATCGCCTGACGGTACACGTGGTCCTGCACGTCGCCGGCCGCGAACACGCCCGGCACGCTGGTGGCCGTGGCAAAGCCGTTCAGGCCGCCCCTGGTGATGATGTAGCCGTTCTTCATCTCCAACTGGCCTTCGAAAATGTCCGTGTTCGGCTTGTGGCCGATCGCGACGAAAAGGCCCTGCAACGCGATGTCCGTCGTCTCGCCGGTTTGCGTATGCTTGATGCGCACGCCGGTCACGCCCGACTGGTCGCCCGTCACTTCGTCGAGCGTATGGTTCCATTTGATCTCGACGACGCCTTCCTTCTCTTTCGCAAGCAGGCGGTCGATCAGGATCGGCTCCGCGCGGAACTTGTCGCGGCGATGGATCACCGTGACCTTCTTTGCGATGCCCGACAGGTACAGTGCCTCTTCGACCGCGGTATTGCCGCCGCCGACCACGGCTACGTGCTGCTGCTTGTAGAAAAAGCCGTCGCACGTTGCGCACGCGGACACGCCCTTGCCCATGAACGCTTCTTCGGAGGGCAGGCCGAGGTATTGCGCCGACGCACCCGTCGAGATGATCAGCGAATCGCAGGTGTATTCACCCGAGTCGCCGATCAGGCGGATCGGTTTTTCATTCAGCTTCGCCGTGTGAATGTGGTCGAAAATGATTTCGGTGTTGAAGCGCTCAGCGTGCTCCAGGAAGCGCGCCATCAGTTCCGGGCCCTGCACGCCGTTGGCGTCGGCGGGCCAGTTTTCGACGTCGGTCGTGGTCATCAACTGGCCGCCTTGCGCTAGACCGGTGACGAGCACCGGCGCGAGGTTGGCGCGCGCTGCGTAGACCCCGGCGGTGTAGCCGGCGGGACCGGAACCGAGAATCAGAACCTTGGCGTGTTTCGTGGAAGTTGCGGGCATGATCAAATCCTTTTACGGCGCGCCGTCCACCCATGCGGGCAGCGCGACTTGGCTGAAACTGTAGATGGGCATCAGTCGGCCATTATAAAGGGCGGGGCGGCGGCCTGCTCCATGAAGCTTTTCCATCGCAGCGATAGCCCGGCACATCGCTGCGCGCGGCGCGCGCGTGGCCAATCGGCCAGGTTACCGTCATTTACAGCCTGCCTTGGGGCACTGCGTTTACAATAGGCCGGATCGAAGTTTCGGGTCGACGGCGCCGTGCCCGCAGCCGTGCAGCGCGGGGCCCGGCACACCGGACTGGCCACACAAGCAACAGGATCAATGGCAAAAGCTCCTTATTCCGCGAGCGCGCAGGCATTGCCGCACCGCATGTCGCGCCTCTTCACCGAAATCCGCTGGATCCTGCAGGTCGCGCTCGGCGTGTTCCTGCTGATGGCGCTCGTCAGCTACAGCCGGCGCGACCCAAGCTGGACGCACGCCGCGCAGGTCGATCACATCGCCAACTGGGCGGGTCGCGTGGGCGCGTGGACTTCGGACATTCTTCTGCTGCTGTTCGGCCTGTCCGCCTACTGGTGGATCGTGCTGCTCGGCCGGCACATTTCCGCGAACTACAAGCGCATTACCCGTCACGAGGAATTGCCGGAAGACGCGCCGCGCGACACCACCTGGCTCGCTGACGCGTTCGCGTTCATGCTGGTGCTGCTCGCCTGCGACGGTATCGAGGCGCTGCGCATGTGGTCGCTGAAGGTGCAATTGCCGCGCGCGCCAGGCGGCGTGATCGGCGAGACTGTTGCGCGCGGTGTGTCGCATGCACTCGGCTTCACGGGCGGCACGCTGGCGTTGCTGATCGTGCTGGCCATCGGCCTGTCGCTGTATTTCCGCTTCTCGTGGCTCTCCGTGGCGGAAAAGGTCGGCGAGTCGATTATCTCGGCCGTCACCTTTGCGAAGCTGCGCCGCGAGGCGGGGCGCGACCGCAAGCTGGGCGAGGCGGCCGCCGTCAAGCGCGAGGGCAAGGTCGAGAAGGGCCGCGTGCGTATCGAGGAACACGAGCCGGTAGTGATCGTGCCGCCGGTCGTCACGCCGGCCAAGTCGGAGCGGGTCGAAAAAGAACGGCAGGTGCCGCTTTTCACCGATCTGCCCGGCGATTCCACACTGCCGCCCATTTCGCTGCTGGATCCCGCGCCGGCCGCGCAGGAAACCATCTCCGCCGATACGCTGGAATTCACCTCGCGTCTGATCGAGAAAAAACTCAAGGACTTCGGAGTGGATGTGAGCGTAGTCGCTGCCTATCCTGGCCCCGTCGTCACGCGCTATGAGATCGAGCCGGCCACCGGCGTGAAGGGCAGCCAGATCGTGAATCTGGCGAAGGACCTCGCGCGTTCGCTGTCGCTGGTGTCGATTCGCGTGGTCGAAACCATTCCGGGCAAGAACTACATGGCGCTCGAGTTGCCGAACCAGCGCCGCCAGACCGTGAGTCTGTCGGAGATTCTCGGCTCGGCGGTTTATGCGGACGCCGCCTCGCCGCTGACCATGGGCCTTGGCAAGGACATCGGCGGCAAGCCTGTGTGCGCCGACCTCGCGAAGATGCCGCACCTGCTGGTGGCCGGCACCACCGGCTCAGGCAAGTCGGTGGGTATCAACGCGATGATTCTGTCGCTGCTGTACAAGGCGAGCGCGGACCAGGTGCGCATGATCCTGATCGATCCGAAGATGCTCGAAATGAGCGTCTACGAAGGCATTCCGCATCTGCTTTGTCCGGTCGTCACGGACATGCGCCAGGCCGGTCACGCGCTCAACTGGGCAGTCGCCGAAATGGAGCGCCGCTACAAACTGATGAGCAAGCTCGGCGTGCGCAATCTCGCGGGCTACAACAACAAGATCGACGAAGCCGCAAAGCGCGAGGAAAAGCTGCCGAACCCGTTCAGTCTCACGCCGGACGATCCGGAACCGCTCACGCGCCTGCCGAACATCGTGATCGTGATCGACGAACTCGCGGACCTGATGATGGTGGTCGGCAAGAAGGTCGAGGAACTGATCGCGCGCATCGCGCAGAAGGCGCGCGCGGCGGGTATCCATCTGATTCTCGCGACGCAGCGTCCGTCGGTCGACGTGATCACGGGTCTTATCAAGGCGAACGTGCCGACGCGAATGGCGTTCCAGGTGTCGTCGAAAATCGACTCGCGCACGATTCTCGACCAGCAGGGCGCGGAATCGCTGCTCGGTATGGGCGATATGCTGTATCTGCCGCCGGGCAGCGGCTTGCCGGTGCGCGTGCACGGCGCGTTCGTGTCCGACGAGGAAGTGCACCGTGTCGTCGACAAGCTCAAGGAGCAGGGCGAGCCGAACTATATCGAGGGCATTCTGGAAGGCGGCGTGACCGGCGAGGGCGACGAAGGCTCGGCGGGCGCGGGCGGCGCCGGCTCGGGCGACGGCGAGTCGGACCCGCTCTACGACCAGGCCGTGGACGTGGTGCTGAAGAACAAACGCGCGTCCATTTCGCTGGTGCAGCGGCATTTGCGCATCGGCTATAACCGCGCGGCGCGTTTGCTCGAGCAGATGGAAAACTCGGGCGTGGTGTCGGCCATGTCGTCGAACGGCAATCGCGAGATTCTCGCGCCGGCGCGCGAGGCAGACTGAGCGTATGGGCTCGTGTCCGTCTGTAACGTTCGTTTCCAGAAGTTCGCTCCTAAGCTTCGCTTAAGACTCGCTGCCTAAGCTGCGGTCCAAACCCTAAGACCGCTTGCGAGCGCTTGCAGTCTCACGCGCTTCTGCCGCAGTCCGCGAATCGCGCCGTGCCTCACGCTTCGCGCGCTTTGCCAGCGGCCGGAAGCAACACGGCTATCACCACGCGCCGCGACCACCGCGGCCGTTCAACGAATTCAAATCAAGGGAGAAAACCATATGCAGCTATTCGCGCAGCAGTATGCCCAGTCAAGCGGCCCTGGCCGGTTTGCCCGGCTGGCTCGCACCGTGGCGCGCAGCGTTGGCGCGGCAGCGGTCGGCGCGTCGATGCTGGTCGCTTCGCAGGCCTTCGCGAGCGGTACCGAGCAATTGAAGACGTTCGTCGCGCAGGTTCACTCGGCGCGCGGCACCTTCGTGCAGCAGGAAGTGCGCGCGCCGGGCAAGGCGCAGGCGGCGAGTGGCCCGAGCGCCGGGAGCGGCGTGCTGTCTACCAACGGCGGCGGCAAGAACAGCACGTCGAGTGGCACATTCACGTTTGCGCGTCCGGGCAAGTTCATCTGGCAATACGAAAAGCCCTACGCGCAGTTGCTGCAAGCGGACGGCGACAAGCTGTACGTGTATGACAAGGACCTGAACCAGGTGACCGTGCGAAGCCTCGGCGGCGCGCTCGGCGCGAGCCCGGCGGCCATTCTGTTCGGCAGCAACGATCTGGACAAGAACTTCACGCTGCGCGATGCGGGCGTGAAGGCTGGCATCGACTGGCTCGAACTCACGCCGAAAGCGAAGGACACGCAATTCCAGCGCGTGGGCATCGGCTTCAAGGACGGAAATCTGCAAGCAATGGAATTGCACGACGTGTTCGGCAACGTGACGCTGCTGACGTTTTCCAATATCCAGAAGAATCCGCCGCTGCCTGCGGACGCGTTCAAGTTCACGGTGCCCAAGGGTGCCGACGTGATCAACGGCTAGTTTTGCTGCCGTAGGTTTGAGGTCGATGAGCGAAAAAGCCGCGCTGAATGCGCGGCTTTTCTCATGTGCGTGACGCCGATACGAGAACCGTCGTTGCCAGGCGGGATGCCAGACCGGGGACGCGAAACTCGCCGCGCTATCTGTTCGCATTCACCGCATGCGCGGCCTTCATATCGTCGAGAAACGCTTCGACAATCTCGGTTCGTTGCCGCCGTGCCCGCGTGACCATATGAAACGCGACCCGATAGCGCATCAGCGCCGGGTCCAATGCAGCCAGTAGACCTTGCTCGACGAACGGCGCCGCGAAGTGCTCCGGCAGATAGCCGAGGTGATGTCCGGAAAGCACGAGCATTGCGACGGCTTCCATGTTGTCGGCGACGGCGGTGACATTGCGGGCAGGCGCCGCATTTTCGGCTTCGGGCAACGGATAGCTGCGCCACGCCCATTCGTGCGCCGCGGCCTGCGCGGGCGTCACGCGCCCGGCGCGCTTGAAGAGCGGATGCCCCTTCGCGCAGTACGCGAACTGCTCTTCGGCGAATATCTCGGTGTATTCGAGCGACGGCACGCGATGCCAGAAATAGCCGATGCCGATCTGAATCCGCCCGTTGAGCAGCAGTTCTTCGAGCTCGCCCGGCGAGCGCACGAGAATCGAAAATCGCACCGACTGATCGCGCGAGCGGAAACGGCCAATCGCTTCGCTGATTCGCGCGCTCGCCGACACCGGCGTATGGCCGATCATTCCAATGTCCAGCGTGCCGACCAGCTTGCGGCCCACATTGCGCGCCTCTACGCCGAAGCTCTCCACTGCATCGAGCAGCGCGCGAGCGGCGTCGACAAACTGCTCGCCGCGCGGGCTCAGCCGGAAGCCGCCGCGGCCGCGTTCGCATAGCCGGTAACCAAGGCGCGTTTCCAGCGTGGCGAGCTGCGTGCTGATGGTCGACTGGCCGACATTGAGCGTGGCTTGCGCGGACGAGACGCCGCCCGCATCGACAATCGCGAGAAATACGCGGATGAGCCGCAGGTCGATGTCGGTGAGTTGGGAGAACATGCGTCAGGATACATCGCCCGAAATCGATGTGAAGGTTTTTGCGCGGCTATTTGAGGATCGCCGAACTTGCTCAAGAATGAAGCTTCACCCGGCAAGGGGCGTGCAGACGGCCTGACCGTTCGCTGCTCCGTGCCGGTTCGGCGCCGGTTTCGCGCTTCGCGCCTGCTGCGCTTCTTTCATTGCCGAGCCACGATGAATACTTCCTCCTTCATTTCCCCCGAAGCCGGCGAGCGGCCGCAGCCGCTCTCCGGCAATGCAATGCCGCGTTGCGGCGGGATTGCGACCATGATGCGTTTGCCGAATGTGGGCTCCGCTGCGGGATTCGATGCCTGTTTCGTCGGTGTGCCGTTCGATCTGGGCACCTCGAATCGCACGGGCGCACGCTTCGGGCCGCGCCAGATTCGCAGCGAGTCGGTGCTGCTGCGCCCCTACAACATGGCGACGCGCGCGGCGCCGTTCGATTCGCTGCGCGTGGCCGATCTCGGCGATGTGGCGATCAACCCGTACAACCTGCATGACTCGATTGCGCGAATCGAAACCGCGTATGACGAGATTCTCCAGCACGATTGCAAGCCGGTTACGTTAGGCGGCGATCACACGATAGCGTTGCCGATCCTGCGCGCGATTCATCGCAAACACGGCAAGGTCGGACTGATTCACGTCGACGCGCATGCCGACGTCAATGACACGATGATGGGTGAGAAAATCGCCCACGGCACGCCGTTTCGTCGCGCGGTGGAGGAGGGCTTGCTCGACTGCGAGCGCGTCGTGCAGATCGGTTTGCGCGGCACCGGCTACGCTGCCGAAGACTTCGACTGGTGTCGCGACCAGGGCTTCGAGGTCGTGCAGGCCGAGGCCTGCTGGAACCAGTCGCTCGCGCCGCTGATGGCGCGCGTGCGCGAGCGCATGGGCAATGCGCCGGTCTACCTGACGTTCGACATCGACGGGATCGATCCCGCTTTCGCGCCTGGCACCGGTACGCCGGAAATCGCCGGACTGACGGTGCCGCAGGCGCTCGAAATCATCCGCGGCGCGCGCGGATTGAACATCGTCGGGTGCGATCTGGTGGAGGTCGCGCCGCCGTACGATCCGTTCGGCACGACAGCGCTGCTCGGCGCCAACCTTGCGTTCGAGTTGCTGTGCGTGTTGCCGGGCGTCGAATATCGGACGCCTGTACGCCTGTAGCTCGCTGAACCGGCTCGCGAGGCGAGTTCCTTTTGCGAAGCTAAAGCTGCGCAATTCGTCACGCCCAACGAAAAGGCCTGCAAATGCAGGCCTTTTCCTCATAGGCTCGCAAAGAGACTGCTTACGCGTAGGCCGTCTTGCGCGTCGAGATAAACACGAGATAGCACACCGCGCCGATCACCAGCGAGGGCAACGTCGCGCCCAGATTTGGCAGCCATTGGTTGATCGCCTGATAAGCCGCGATGCCGATCGCCCACGCGATGAACGCGCTCAGATGCCAGCCTCCCGAAAAGCCGTAACGGCCGCGCACGTCGGCAAGCGCGGCCGCTTCGATGCGGCGCTTGCGCACGATGAAGTGATCCACCAGCACCACGCCGAAGAGCGGCGCGAACACCGAGCCGATCAACAACAGGAAGTTCTGATACTTCGCCATCGGCACGAGCAGCGCGATCAACGTGCAGAGCGCGCCGAATGCCGCCGAGAGCATCGGCACGCTGCCGCGCGCCCAGAAGGTTCCCGTCGACACAGCGGCCGAATGAATGTCGGCAAATGCATTGTCGACTTCGTCGATCAGGATCAGCAGCAGCGCGAGGCCGCCGCCCGCCTGCGCGAGCGCGCCCGTGAGCAGCGCGTCCCCGCCGCCCGCAGCGAGGCCGTAGACCGCGCCCAACGCATAGAACCATAGGTTCGCGATGCCGTAGCCGAGCAGCGTGCCGCGAAACGTCTCCCCGGCGCGGCGGCCAAAGCGTGTGTAATCCGCGATCAACGGCAGCCATGAAAGCGGCATGGCGACCACCAGGTCGATGGCGCCGCCGAACGACATCTCGCCGGTGCCGGGCTTGCGCATCATTGCCGCGAGGTCGTGCTGCGCGAGCAGATTCCATGTGAGCCAGGCCGCGCCCGCGAGCAGCAGCCAGATGCCCCAGCTGCGCAGAAAGCGCCTCACAAACGAGAGCGGACCGCTAATCGCGAGCAGCGTCGCAAGCAGACCGAACACGATGGTCCAGATGAGCGGCGTCGAGAAACCGAATGCCTGCTTCGCGAGGGCGTCGGCGGAATCGCGCATCACGATCACTTCGAACGCGCCCCAGCCGACCAGTTGCACGGCGTTCAGCACCGCGGGCACCGAGGCGCCGCGCACGCCGAGCGTCGGGCGCAGCGACGACATAGCGGCGAGTCCCGTGTCCGTGCCGATCACGCCCGCGAGCGCGAGCAGGACCACGCCGATCGCGCTGCCGATCGCGATGGCGAGCAGCGCATGCGGCAGCGACAGGCCTGGCACCAGCAGCGCGCCGGCCTGGGCGACGAGCAGGCCAATGCCGAGCGAGAACCAGAGGGCAAATGCGTCGCCGGTGCGAAACGCGCGCCGCGCGTCGGGCACCGGCGTGAGCGGTGCGTAGGTGGAGCCGGCGTCGCCGGTGAGCGGGTCGGGTGTTGCTTGTGTCATCGGGTCTTGTCCCTGCGTGGTGTGTCTGGTGCCGATTTTGTTGCCGGTTTCGCTGCTGGTTTTGTTGCTGGTTTTGTTGCTGGTTTTGTTGCTGGTTTTGTTGCTGGTTTTGTTGCTGCTGCGCGGCCCGTCGGCCGCGCAGCGGGCCGTCCGCAAACGCGCTGCACTGGCGCAAGGCGCCGTGGCTGTCATAATGCAGGACGTTGCCCGCGTGTTCGTCGCGCGGGCCTGGCGCTTGTCCGGCAGCACGCCGTCCACGGCCCATCGCAGATACCGTCGCGCGAAGCGCGTCCGGAAAGCCGAGATTATCCCCAAAACGTCATGTTCGAAGAAACCCGTGCCAATGTCCCGCTCGCCGAACGGCTGCGGCCCCGCAATATCGACGAAGTGATCGGCCAGAAGCACCTGCTCGGCCCGAACAAGCCGCTGCGGGTCGCATTCGAGTCCGGCCAGGCGCATTCGATGATCCTCTGGGGCCCGCCCGGCGTCGGCAAGACCACGCTCGCGCGGCTCATGGCGGACGCGTTCCACGCGCAGTTCATCGCGCTGTCGGCGGTGCTCTCCGGCGTGAAGGACATTCGCGAGGCGGTCGAGACCGCGCAGGTCCACCGCGCGAATGGGCATCAGACGCTGGTGTTCGTCGACGAGGTGCATCGCTTTAACAAGAGTCAGCAAGACGCGTTCTTGCCGCACGTGGAATCGGGGCTTTTCGTGTTCATCGGCGCGACAACGGAAAATCCGTCGTTCGAGGTGAACAGCGCGTTGCTCTCGCGCGCCGCCGTGTATGTGCTGAAAAGTCTCGACGAGGACGAGTTGCGCGAACTGCTCGCGCGCGCGCAGCACGAACTGGGCGGTCTGACATTCACCGACGAAGCGCGCGACGCGCTGATCGGCTCCGCCGACGGCGACGGCCGCAAGCTCCTGAACAACCTGGAAATCGTCGCGCGCGCCGCTTCTCAGCAGAAGACGACGGAGATCGACGGCGCGTTGC
Organism: Burkholderia sp. WSM2232; assembly: GCF_000472545.1. Lineage (GTDB taxonomy): Bacteria > Pseudomonadota > Gammaproteobacteria > Burkholderiales > Burkholderiaceae > Paraburkholderia. The sequence goes on from NZ_AWZV01000004.1 coordinate 273,202, forward strand.
TCGGCAGCGCGCTCGCCGAAAATCTGCGCCGCTTCGACAAGGGCGGCGACGCGTTCTACGACCAGATCAGCGCGCTGCACAAGTCGGTGCGCGGCAGCAGTCCGGACGGCGCGCTGTACTGGTTCTGCCGGATGCTCGACGGCGGCGCGGACCCGCGTTATCTGGCGCGCCGCATCGTGCGCATGGCGTGGGAGGACATCGGTCTCGCCGACCCGCGCGCCGCGCGCATCGCACTCGATGCCGCCGAAACCTACGAGCGGCTCGGCACGCCCGAGGGCGAACTGGCGCTTGCGCAGGCCATCATCTATCTGGCGGTCGCGCCCAAGTCCAATGCCGGCTACAACGCGTACAACGAAGCGCGGCGCTTTGTCAGCAAGGACAAGTCGCGCGGCGTGCCGGTGCATTTGCGCAACGCGCCGACACGGCTCATGAAGGAGCTCGGCTACGGTCACGAGTATCGCTACGCGCACGACGAACCCGACGCCTACGCGGCCGGCGAGACCTATCTGCCGGACAACATGCGCGATCCGCATTGGTACACGCCGACGCCGCGCGGACTTGAAGGCAAGATTGGCGAGAAGATGGCGCGCCTTGCCGAACTCGACGCGCAATGGCGCAGCGAGAACAAGCCGAAGAAGGGCTGAGACTATCCGGCGCGCGGCGCCGGTGCGCTAAAATCCCACCTTCACACAACGAATACCCGCCCCATCCCATGCTCGACATCCAGTTGCTGCGCAAAGACCTCGACGGCGTCGCGAAACGCCTCGCCGACCGCGGCTATGCCCTCGACGTCGCGGCTTTTACCGCGCTCGAAGCGGAACGCCGCGATACCCAGACCCGTACCGAAGAACTGCAGGCACGCCGCAACAGCCTGTCCAAGCAGATCGGCGCGATGAAAGGGCGCGGCGAGGACACCTCGGCGCTGATGGTCGAAGTAGGCGGCATTGGCGACGAGATGAAGGCGTCGGCGGCAAAGCTGGACGATATTCAGAAGCGTCTGTCAGATCTGCTGCTGGGCGTGCCGAATCTTCCGCATGAGAGCGTGCCGGTGGGACGCGACGAGGCCGATAACGTCGAAGTGCGCCGCTGGGGCACGCCGCGTCAGTTCGACTTCGAAGTAAAAGATCATGTGGATGTGGGTGCGCCGCTCGGCCTCGACTTCGAGACCGGCGCAAAGCTCTCGGGTGCGCGCTTCACGATGCTGCGCGGGCAGATCGCGCGGCTGCACCGTGCGCTCGCGCAATTCATGATCGACACGCATACGCAGCAGCACGGCTATACGGAGATTTACACGCCGTATATCGTGAATCCGGAAATTCTGTACGGCACCGGCCAACTGCCCAAGTTCGCAGACGACATGTTCCGCGTCGAGAAGGGCGGCGGCGAAAACACGGTGACGCAATATCTGATTTCCACATCGGAAATTTCGCTCACGAACACGGTGCGCGAGAGCATCGTCGAAGGCAATGCGCTGCCTATCAAGCTGACCGCGCATTCGCCGTGCTTCCGTTCGGAAGCGGGGTCGTACGGACGCGATACGCGCGGCATGATCCGTCAGCATCAGTTCGACAAGGTCGAGATGGTGCAGATCGTGGCGCCGGAAACGTCGTACGACGCGTTGGAACAGATGGTCGGCCACGCGGAGACGATTCTTCAGAAGCTCGAACTGCCGTACCGCGTGATCACGCTGTGCACGGGCGACATGGGTTTTTCGGCGACCAAGACTTACGACCTTGAGGTGTGGTTGCCCGCGCAAAACACCTATCGCGAAATTTCCAGCTGCTCGAATACCGAGTCGTTCCAGGCTCGCCGGATGCAGGCGCGTTATCGCAACGCCCAGGGCAAGCCGGAACTGGTGCATACGCTGAACGGCTCGGGGCTGGCGGTCGGCCGCACGCTCGTGGCCGTGCTGGAGAACTTCCAGAACGCCGATGGCTCGGTCACCGTACCGGCTGCATTGCGGCCGTATCTGGGCGGTGTGGAGCGGCTGGAAGTTCCGGCGGCCTGAGTTGCGTTGCTCCGCGCCCCCTCCGAAAATTTTTGGGTGAGGGGCTTGGAAATCCAGATTAGCTGTTCTATAATCTTTCTCTCTCAAGCAGCGACCCGCTTGAATCTGACAAAACCGCCCGGCTTCATAAGTGGCGCCAAGTTGGAAAACACGGAAAGGTGGCAGAGTGGTCGAATGCGCCGGACTCGAAATCCGGTGTACCTTTAGGGGTACCGTGAGTTCGAATCTCACCCTTTCCGCCAGATTTTGAAAACAGGCCCTTCGGGGCCTGTTTTTGTTTCTGGTCGAGCATTGCGGTAGTCCTTTGAATGTCGGGCAGGTGTCCCGCTTTTATAAGCGATCCTAAGCGAACCGTGCAGTCACAGCGCCACGGCGAATAAGCGGATGCGGGCCTACGCTCTTATTGCGCCTGCCTGCTGCCGGCCCTTCCATGATCCTCTGTACAATTGGCCGTTCGATTGAAGATCGAACCACCTTCGAACCCATCGACCGAATTCATGGCCATTACCTACAAGACTCCCGACGACATTGCCAGGCTGCGCATTTCGGGCCGCCTCGCGGCCGATGTGCTGGCCATGATCGGCGAGCACGTCAAGGCCGGTGTCTCCACCGAAGAACTGGACGCGCTGTGCAACGACTACATCGTCAACACGCAGAAGTCGATTCCGGCGAACGTCGGCTATCTTGGCTTTCCGAAGACGGTATGCACGTCGGTCAACCAGGTGGTGTGCCACGGCATTCCGAACCGCAACGAGGTGCTGAAGGACGGCGACATCATCAACATCGACGTAGCCATCATCAAGGACGGCTATTTCGGCGACACGAGCCGCATGTATGTGGTCGGCGAGCCGAGTCCCGTGGCTCGCCAACTGGTCGACACGACCTATGAGGCGATGCTCGCGGGCATCCGCGAAGTGAAGCCGGGCGCCACGCTTGGCGATGTTGGTCATGCGATCCAGAAGGTGGCGCAGCGCGATGGTTTCTCGATCGTGCGTGATTATTGCGGCCACGGCATCGGCAAGGTGTATCACGAAGAGCCGCAGGTGCTGCACTACGGTCAGCCGGGGCAAGGCGTGCGTCTGAAGCCCGGCATGGTCTTCACCATCGAACCCATGATCAACGCGGGCCGCGCCGGCACCACCGTTATGCGCGACGGCTGGACGGTAGTGACCAAGGACCGCTCGCTGTCGGCGCAATGGGAACACATGATCGCCGTCACCGACGACGGCTACGAACTCCTTACGCCCTGGCCGGACGGCACCGGCAACTACGAGGCGCCCTAGGCTGCAAGACCTCCTCGCGAACAGGTAGATGCGCACGGCGTCGGGCGCGGCAAATGCTGCGAACCTGTCGCACGCTTTGCGAGAACCCGCTCGCGCGATAAGATCGCCCGGCAAAGAATGATTTGACTCGCACGCCGGTTCGGTTAAAGCTACGCCTTAAGGTTTCAAGGGGTTTTCGTCTGCATGAGTCCGTCATTGACCGTTCGCCGTATCGCCGCTGATCAGGGCGCCGTTTTTCGCGAACTCCGTACTGCGTCGCTGCGCGAGGCGCCCTATGCCTTTGGCGCGACGCTGGAGGACGCATTGTCTGCGGATGCCGCCAGCTTTGACGTGATCGCCGCGAAGCACGCGGTTTCTCTCACCGTCAGTACCTTCATTCTTTATACCGAGGGTCATCCGGCAGGACTCATCGAAGCGCATTTCGAAGAGGTCCCGGGGCGCCGTGCCTTTGTCTGCGAGCTATGGGTGGCGCCGGCGGTCCGGCATCTTCGCGGTGGGGAGCTGCTGGTCGACACCGCGAGCGGCTGGCTCGCCAACGAAGGCGCCACGGAAATCTATGCGTGGGTCGCCGACTCCAATCGCAACGCCATGCGCTTTTACGAAGCGCTCGGTTTTGGACCAACCGGCGAGCATCGGCGCATGGCGCGTGCTCAGGAGCAGGCCGAAAGCCTGCTGGTCCGCCACGTACCGTCCACGTCCCCCGCCAGTTGACCCGTGATCCACCGGGCGCGCAGCAGTTCGCCGCCCGTCCTGCATGTCTTGCGTGTTCCCTTCGTCTGCGCGCCCGTAGCTCGATGGCTGTCGTGCATCGTCCGTTCATGTGCGGCGCTGCGTGATCCTTTTGCGTGGACAGCGTGCGATTATCAGCCGCGCTGTCCGGCAAAAAATCTCGCCGCGCGCGTGGACGCCTGTAAAATACGCAAAATTTTTTGCCGAACGCTATGTCGCCCAAGAAATCGCCTTTTTTCGAACTTCGCAGCGGTTCCGTCGACACGCTCCTTTTTGTGGTCAAGACAACCGACCTCGATGCCATGCGTGCCGAGCTGACCCGGCGCTTCGAGGCGACCCCCGAATTTTTCGCTAACGACGTTGTCGCGATCGACGTACGCCGCCTCGCGGAGAACGAGCGTGTGCCGCTCGCCGATATCGCGCAACTGCTCGATAGCGTGCGCATGCGGCCGGTCGGCGTGGTCGCAGAGGCGCAGCAGTCGTGGGCGGCGGAATCGGCCTTGCCGCTTCTCGAAGCGCGTGACCGTCGCGGCGCGGCGCCGAAACCGGCTGATGACGATGCTGCGAGCGCGTCGGCAGCGAACGGCGGCGCAATGGCGAACGGCGCGGCAAGTTCCGCGACAGACGCCGCGCACGGTGCAAGCGGCGCAAGCGGTGCAAGCGGTGCAAGCGGCGCAGACAATCCGGGCAGTGCCCCCGCGGGAAGCACGAACCCCGCGCCGGGCGCCACCGCAGCCGCCTCGCCCGAAGCTGCGCCCGCCGCCGAACCCGTGCGCCTCGCCACTTCGTCGCAAACCATGGTGGTCGAAAAGCCGCTGCGTTCGGGCCAGCGTATCTACGCAAAGGGCGATCTGGTTGTGCTCGGACTCGTGAGCTACGGCGCGGAAGTCATTGCGGAAGGCAATATCCATATCTATGCGCCGTTGCGCGGCCGCGCGCTCGCCGGCGTGCAAGGCAATCACGACGCGCGCATTTTCTGCACGTGTCTCGAACCGGAACTGATTTCGATCGCGGGTATCTATCGGACCACCGAAAACCCGCTGCCGGCCGACGTACTCGGCAAGCCGGTTCAGATCTGGCTCGAAGAAGAAAAGTTGATGATCGAACCATTGCGGCTCACGTAAGCGCCGCGAAGCGCGCCGTGCCCAGGCTTCGCGGCAGGCGGCGTTTTGCACGAACTACGGCCGCACATAATTGACGAATTTGACGAACACAAGGTAAGGGTAATGGCAAAAATCATTGTGGTGACATCGGGCAAGGGTGGCGTGGGCAAGACGACCACGAGCGCGAGTTTTGCATCGGCCCTCGCATTGCGGGGTAGCAAGACCGCCGTGATCGACTTCGACGTCGGCCTGCGCAACCTCGATCTCATCATGGGCTGCGAGCGCCGCGTGGTGTACGACCTGATCAATGTCATTCAGGGCGAAGCCAATCTGAACCAGGCGCTCATCAAGGACAAGAAGTGCGAGAACCTCTTTATTCTTCCGGCCTCGCAAACGCGCGACAAAGACGCGCTGACCATGGGAGGCGTCGAGAAGGTCATTAACGACCTGATCGCAATGGACTTCGAATACATTGTGTGCGATTCGCCGGCCGGTATCGAATCGGGCGCGCTGCTCGCCATGCACTTCGCCGACGAGGCGCTGATCGTGACGAACCCGGAAGTGTCGTCGGTGCGCGACTCGGACCGCATCCTGGGCATCCTTTCGTCGAAGACCAAGCGCGCCATTGAAGGCAAGGAGCCGATCAAGGAGCACCTGCTGATCACGCGCTACAACCCAAAACGCGTGAGCGAAGGCGAGATGCTGTCGCTTACGGATATTCAGGAAATTCTGCGCATCGACCTGATCGGCGTCATTCCGGAATCGGAAGCGGTGCTGCACGCGTCGAACCAGGGTCTTCCGGCCGTGCATCTGGACGGCACCGACGTCGCCGAAGCCTATAAAGACGTCGTATCGCGTTTCCTCGGCGAGCAGAAGTCGCTTCGCTTTATCGATTACCAGAAGCCCGGGCTGCTGCAGCGCCTCTTCGGCACCAAGTAAGGGGAGCGCACGTTATGTCGATTCTTTCGTTTTTGCTGGGCGAGAAGAAGAAATCCGCGTCGGTAGCGAAGGAACGCCTGCAGTTGATCATCGCGCACGAGCGCGCCGGCGGCCATGCTCCCGCCGATTATCTGCCTGCGTTGCAACGCGAACTGGTGGCCGTGATTTCGAAGTACGTGCGGATTTCGGATGACGACATCCGCGTGAGCCTGGAGCGCCAGGACGATCTCGAAGTGCTCGAGGTCAAGATAGAGATCCCGCAGACCTGACGGGCGGGGCTGGCAGAAGAGCAGGCGGGGCAGGCGGCGCTGACAGGCCGACCGATGCATCTATCTGTTCGCGCCTGCCCGAGCCCACTGCCCAGCGCGCCAGCGCGAAGCACCTGCGCACAGCACCGCCGCGAAGCACCCGCGCATAGCGCCAGCCTAACGGATTACCGCAACGATCACCGCGGCCGATCCGCAGGTGCGTCAGTTGGCGCGTCGCCTGACGGCTCGGGCCCATCGCCGTTGGCTTCTTCCGTCACCGCTTCAGGCGCCTCGACCTCCGGCACTTCCGGCACCGGGGCGGGCGCCGGCCGCGGCAGCGGCGCCAGGTAGCGCTCCGAAAGCGCTTCGTAAAGCGGCGGCGCAAACAGGCGTGCAACGCGGCTCGCGATGAGCGCGGTCGCCATCAGTGAGATCACGAGCGCGTGCCCGTTGATCATCTCCATCACGATCACAAACGACGTGATAGGCGATTGCGTGACGGCCGCCAGATAGCCCACCATGGCAAGCGCAATCAGCATCGGCAGTTGCATGGAGCCGAACACCATGTGCAGCAGATTGCCGAAGCCCGCGCCAATCGAGAGGGATGGCGCGAAGATGCCGCCCGGAATGCCGGGCAGGTACGAGCCGACCATCGAGATCATCTTCAGGAACGGGTAGAACACGGACAACTGCTGGTTGCCGTCGAGCAATCCGCGCGCTTCGGCATAGCCGCTGCCGAACGTGGTGCCGCCCGAAATCAGCCCGACTGCCGCGATTACGAGGCCGCACAGCGCGGCAAACGCAACCGGCCGCTCGCCGTGCAACTGGCGCAACGGCGCGGGAATCCAGCGCGCGGTGTTCAGCAGTAACCAGCCGAACACGCCGCCCGCGAGGCCGGTGACGATGGCCGTGAGCAGAACGGCCAGCGCGAGCAGATCGGGAAAGTGCGCGCCGATCTGAATCGTGCCGAAATACGTGTAGTTGCCGTTCAGCCCGAGCGCGATAACGCCGGCAATGATGATCGCCGTGATCAGCACGCCGCTCGCGCGCGCCTCGAAGCTGCGCGTCAACTCCTCGATGGCGAACACAATGCCGGCGAGCGGCGTATTGAATGCCGCCGACAAACCCGCCGCCGCGCCGGCCAGCACCAGTTGCCGTTCGATCAGCGCATTCGAACGCGGATAAAGCCTGCGCAGATTGAACATGAGCGCGGCGCCCACCTGCACGGTCGGACCTTCGCGGCCGATTGTGAAGCCGCCGAGAATCGCGAGGAAAGACACCGCGATCTTGCCGAGCAGAATGCGCACCGATAGCAGCCGCGCGCCGTATTCGCCGGGCTTCGCATGAAGCGTAGCGATCACCTGCGGGATGCCGCTGCCCTCGGCGCCGCGGAAAAACTTGCGCGTGAGCCATACGGCAAGGGCGGCCACGGCGGGGGTGATGACGAGCGGCGCCCACACATGCTCGCGCTGTACCATGCGGAATTCGCCGTAGCCCCAGTCGATCAGGCGCGCATAGAGCACCGCGATGAGCCCGACCGCGATTGCGCCCAGCCAGAAAATGCCATATTGCCGCCAAAGGCGTCTGGCTCGACGCACGATCCCGAAGGAAAGGACAGGTTGTGCTCGGGGCATGAGTCTTTGAGGAAGCAAATGACGAAGTATAAAGCGTGCCGACGCCGTCAAACGGTATGAAAGCCTTGTGAAATGTAGTAAAAAGGCAGGTCGTAAGGCGCTCGCTGTAAGGCGCCGTATTATTGCCGGGCGCCCATATTGCCCGGTTCAGCAAAGACTATTCCATTCGTCGGCTAAAATGTTCTGACGTCTGAACAACCAAAGGCCCTTAATGAAGCGAGTCCTTATCGTCAAGGTCACCTCACTCGGCGATATCGTGCAAGCGCTGCCCGTCGTGGCCGATATCAAACGCGCATTTCCCGGCGTTCAGGTCGACTGGGCCGCGGACGAAGCATTCGCGGAAGTGGCGCAATGGTGCAAAGGCATAGACCGTGTGCTGTGCGCGCCGCTGCGCCGCTTCAAGAAAGCGCGCCGCTGGGCCGACTTCAAGGCCATTGCGGCGTCTATTTCAGAGCTGCGCGCGCATCGCTACGACTACATTATCGACATTCACGGCGTGTATAAGAGCGCGATTATCGCGTTTCTGGCCCGCTCGTCGCGGCGCATCGGCTATCAGTCGCAAGACCTGGGCGAGCGCGGCGCCGCATTTGCGTACACCGGGCGCTTCGGTCCGCGTCCGCTGTGCAATGCGTGGCACGGCATGCGCATCAGCGCAGGCGAGGCTCTGGGCTATGAGGTGCAAGGCCCGGCTGTGTACGATTTGAAATTGCCCGAACCGGCCAAGCCGCTGTTCGCGGATGAGCGCGCGCCCGTCGCAGCGCTTTTTCACGCCACCTCGAAAGACGACAAGAAATGGCCCGCCTCGCACTGGGGCGTGGTCGGCGCGGAACTGGCTGAACGGGGCTTCCGGGTGGTGCTGCCTTGGGGTTCCGAAAGCGAGCGGCTGGAGGCCGAGCAGATCGCAGCGCAGGTGCCAGGCTCAAGGGTGCTGCCGAAACTGAGCGTGACTGAAATCGCGCAAATGATCGACGCATGCTCGCTGGTCGTCGGCACGGACACCGGTTTCGTCCACCTCGCGCATGCACTGCAAAAGCGCACGGTGATGGTCTTCGTGGCCACTTCGCCGTCGCACTGCGGGGTGGAAGCGCCGTTCCGCTCGATCTCGGTCGGCGACGGCTTTTCGGTGCCGCCCATCAGCGACGTGCTCGACGCCATCGACTACGTGCATCTCGAACCGCAGGCTATAGCCGCGCAGCAAGGCCCGGCAGCGGCTTAAGCGCAACGCGCGGTGCAATCGTTTGCTCAAAGAAAAAGGGCGTGACGCGCACGGTGCCGATGTGATCGGCCCTGCCGCGTGACGCCCGGTAAACGCCCGCGTCGGGGAACGTCGGGCGAAGAGAAGCCGCATTGCTGCGTGAAACATGCCGCGTAAAGTGTTCGCAACTGGCTAGCGGAGCATTCATTGCGCGCCGCGCATGCATTACACGCTTGTTAAATCTGTCGCTTTTGGTTGGTCGTAAGGTTCGCTGCACCCGCCGCGCCTGCGCGCCCGGGGCATGAATCCGGCCCGTCGTACTGCTTGTCAGCGGCTTTGGAGCCGCTTCCCAGTTGCGTTCCAGGCGTGTACGCGCGGCGCGCTTTGCACCTTCGTCGAGCCACAACGCAACAGGCAGAAGGCGTGTAGGCGACGGGCACATGCAAGCCAGTATAGGCGGTGTTTTCGGCTGCTGTTTCGCTGAATGTCAATTCCCGGCGTCACGCGACCGGCGAGGCCGGGCCGCCTTCGCAAATGTGTAACCCCGCCGTGATCTTCCCTTACAACTGGCAACGTTCTCCCAGGCGCGGGTCGTGTTCAATCGAGTCATTCGGGACCTCGGCTCGAACACACTGACTCGATGGAGAACAATATGAAACGCTTGATCCTCACCCTGCTCGCCGGCACTGTGCTTGCCACCATGCTGGGCGGCTGTATCGTCGCTCCGGCGCCGGGCTACTACTACGGCGGTGGCGGCTACTACCATCACGGTTACTACTATCGGTGAGATCGCTGGGCCGCGCAGCCGCTCAGCCGCTCAGCAGTTTCGACCGCTGAGCGGGCGGCCTTGCGTACCGCAAAGCGCGGCCAGCACAAGACGTGGATGGAATCTCAGCCTGTCAGGCGACCAGCATTTCAAACGCGACCACGGCGGTAATGGCCGCCGCATTGGCGGCCAGCGCCTCGACGACAATGCCCTTCCAACTGGCGGGACGAAAGCGCAGCGCGAGCAGCAGCGAACACACCAGCGCGAGCGCAATGATCATCACGATGTCGGCATTGTGAAGATGAAGGTTCATCCGGGCCTCCCTGCTTGCCGTGGGTTTCCTCGATTCGAGTATAGGCAAGTCAAAAAGGCAGGCAAGGCAGGGGATTCACTCACAGAAGCCCCGCCAGGCCGACACTCCGGCGATAACCGCCGAAGCTCGCGCATCACGCATCCAAGCATCAAGCATCAAGCAGCGCTGCCGTCACATCATGCGCGAGTCGCGCGTTTCGCGCATGCACAGCACGCCGACCATGCTGACCGCCGCCGCAATCGACACATATGCGCCGACCCACGGCAACCCGCCGCGCGCAGCCAGCATTTGCGCGATATACGGTGCAACGGACGCCCCCAGAATCCCGCCGAGGTTGTACGACACGCCCGCGCCGGTATAACGCACATTGGTGGGGAAGAGCTCGGGCAGCAGCGCGCCCATTGGCGCGAAGGTCACGCCCATCAGGAACAGCTCGATCACGAGGAAAAGCAGCACGAGCGGCGTCTGCCCGCTGCCGAGGAGCGGCGCCATCGTGAAGCCGGACAGCACCGCCGCGACGATGCCCACGATCAGCACCGGCTTGCGGCCATAACGGTCGCTTGCCCATGCCGAGAGCGGCGTAGCGAGCGCCATGAACACCACGGCGATGCAGAGGAGCCCGAGGAACGTTTGCCGCGGAATATGCAGCACCGAGACGCCGTACGAGAGCGAGAACGTCGTCGCGTTGTAGAACAGCGTGTAGCAGACCACCATCGCGAGTGCGCCAAGCAGCGTGGGCAGCCAGTGCTGCGACAGCAGCGTCGCGATGGGCACCTTGACACGCTCCTGCCGTTCGATAGCGGCCTGGAATGCCGGCGTCTCCGCAATCTTCAGGCGCACGTACAGGCCCAGCGCCACCAGTACCGCGCTGACGAGGAACGGTACGCGCCAGCCCCAGCTACGGAACTGTTCGTCGGTGAGCGACATGGCGAGCGCGAAGAACAGTCCGTTGGACGCGAGAAAGCCGATGGACGGTCCCAGTTGCGGGAACATGCCGAACCAGCCACGCTTGCCGGCCGGCGCGTTTTCGGTGGCGAGCAGTGCCGCGCCGCCCCATTCCCCGCCGAGCCCGATGCCCTGGCCAAAGCGCAGAATGCACAGCAGTATCGGCGCAAGGCTGCCGATCGAGTCGTAGCCAGGCACGAAGCCGATTAGCGTGGTCGAAATGCCCATTACGAGCAGCGACGCGACCAGTGTCGACTTGCGGCCAATGCGGTCGCCGAAATGGCCGAACAGGAACGAGCCAATGGGCCGCGCGACAAAGGCAATGCCGAACGTGACGAAAGCCGATAAGGCCTGAGCCGTTGCCGACCCATGCGGAAAAAACACCGGACCGATGACGAGCGCCGCGGCGGTCGCATAGACGTAGAAGTCGTAGAACTCGATCGCGGTGCCGATGAAGCTCGCGAAAATGATCCGTCCGCTATGGGTTTGCCCGGCCGCATTGGGCCCGGCCGCGGAAATCGGCGATGTGGACATGCAGGGTCTCCATATGTGTTGTGACGCCGGTTGGCCGTCGCCAATACCTGCGATGGCCGCGCTCGCCCGGCGGCAGCCTTCTTGTCCGCAGTGCGGTCAGTCGGGCGGCGCGCGAGGCGGCGAGCTGAATCGGCATCTTTGTTGAGGTTCGCGCGCTTGTGCGGACCACGCGCCGAGGTTGCGCCGAGCCAGAACTCGCAACGCACAACCATACAACGCATTGCACAAGGGCGCTTGCGCGGCACGCACGGATGACGCGGTGCCGTGACAGGCTGCTGCGGGCACGCCTGCGGATGAGCAGGCTGCCTGAGCGGTGCCGGAAGGCTCCGGCGGGGAATCGGAAAATTATAGCGAGCGTGACGCTCGCGCAGCAAGGCGCGCGGCCGAGGAGCGGGGTGTTTGGCCGCGCCGCTTGCAGCTGATAGGTTCAGTCGGCCCGTTGAACGGCTCCGTTGGCCCGCTCACCTGGCCGGCGCGGTTGACCCCGGCAGCTAACCATCATAGTTGACCGGCCCAGTTGCCCACTCAGTTTGCCCGACTCAGCCTGACGCACTCAGTGTGCCCCCCTCGGCCTGACCCACTCACGCAGCCGGTTCGGCCGACGCGCCCCGTCTAGTCAATAGTCAGCGCTTGCGGCGACGCAAGTTCGCGCAACTGGAACTTGCCGTCGTCGTTGAACAGCCAGTCTTCGAAGAGTTCGAGCTGGCCGCGGCCGTTCAGCAACTTGCCGGGCGGCAAGGGCAACGGCGACGCCCGTCGCAGGCTGGCGAGCGCGGTGCCTTCCGCTTCGTCGTCGCCATTCGTGCGATACACCGACGACTGCACCACGTGCCCGTTGCGATCCACGGTGAAGGACACCACGACGAGCGAGCGCAGCATCGCCTGCGGCGTGCCGCGCAGCACATAAGACGGACTGCGCTCGACGATGCGCCGCGCAACGGCTTCACGGTATTGATCCAGCGTGACGCTGTTGACCGCCGCAGGCGGCGTGGCCACCGTCGCGCGTGGCGGCGGCGTGATCGTGCAGCCGGCGACGGTGAGCGCGAGCAAGACGGTCAATGCCGTGCCGCGCAACAAGGCTGACCATGCGCAGCCGCGGCGCGCGCTGGATTGGGTCAGAGCAGGAAGAGAGCGCGTGCGGGTAAGCATGATGAACCACGAAAAAGGGCGGAACCTGTCTTGATGGTAGTCAAAAACCGCGCGGTTTCAATCCGCGTTCGCCCCTGTATCAGCGGGCATGCGCCCAACAAAAAAGGCGAACCCGTCAACGAGTTCGCCTTCGTGATTTGCCATGCTTCAGCGCCGTGGCGACGGCGCGCCCGCAGGTCAGTTCAACGCTTGCCGTGCGGCCTTGACCGCTGCGAGTACCTGCTCGGGCGCGGTGCCGCCCGGATGATTGCGGCTTGCCACCGAGCCTTCGAGCGTCAGATACGAGAACACGTCTTCGCCGATCAGATGCGCGACGTTCGGCAACTCGGCGCGCATTTCGTCGAGGGTGAGATCGGCGAGATCGCAACCGCGATCCGCGCAGATGCGCACGGCGAGCGCGACTGCTTCGTGCGCGTCGCGAAACGGCAGGCCGCGCTTGACCAGATAGTCGGCCAGATCGGTCGCCGTGGAAAAGCCCTGCAATGCGGCGTCGCGCATGGCTTGCGGCTTCACCGAAATGCCCGCCACCATTTCAGCGAAGATGCGCAGCGTATCGGCCACGGTATCGACCGTGTCGAACAGCGGCTCCTTGTCTTCCTGATTGTCCTTGTTGTACGCGAGCGGTTGACCCTTCATCAGCGTGAGCAGCGCCATCAGGTGCCCGTTTACGCGGCCGGTCTTGCCGCGCGCGAGTTCGGGCACGTCCGGGTTCTTCTTCTGCGGCATGATCGACGAGCCCGTGCAGAAGCGGTCGGCGAGATCGATAAAGCCGACGCGCGGGCTCATCCACAGCACGAGTTCTTCGGAGAAGCGCGAGATGTGCGTCATGACCAATGCGGACGCGGCCGTGAATTCGATCGCGAAGTCGCGGTCGGAAACGGCGTCCAGCGAATTGGCGCAGATGCCGTCGAAGCCGAGCGTCTTCGCCACGGCATGCCGGTCGATCGGATAGCTCGTGCCGGCGAGCGCAGCGGCGCCGAGCGGCAGGCGGTTCACGCGCTTGCGGCAATCCGCCATGCGCTCGGCGTCGCGCGAAAACATTTCGACGTAGGCGAGCAGGTGATGGCCGAACGTGACCGGCTGCGCGACCTGCAGATGCGTGAAGCCCGGCATGATGGTCGACGCGTTCTTCTCCGCCATGTCGAGCAGGGCGGTGCGCAATTGCTTCAGCAATCCGCCGATACGGTCGATCTCGCCGCGCAGCCACAAGCGGATATCGGTCGCGACCTGATCGTTACGCGAGCGGCCCGTGTGCAGACGCTTGCCCGCGTCGCCGATCAGCGCGGTCAGGCGCGCCTCGATGTTCAGGTGCACGTCTTCCAGATCGAGTTGCCACTCGAATTCGCCGCGCTCGATTTCGCCCTTGATCTGCGCCATGCCGCGTTGGATCGCGGCGAGGTCGTCGGCGGCGATGATCTTCTGTGCGGCCAGCATCGAGGCGTGCGCGAGCGACCCTTCAATGTCGACGAGTGCCAGACGCTTGTCGAAGAAAACCGACGACGTATAGCGTTTGACGAGCTCCGACATCGGCTCCGAGAAGCGAGCCGACCAGGCTTCGCCTTTTTTGTGCAGTTGGGACGTCATGGTGTTGGGCAATTGAGCAGCGGTTAAAGGGCAGTGGAGCGGGCGGTGAAGCGGCTGACGGCGCGAAGGCAACGACACGGCTGCCTACGCCGCGCAAGCGAGAAAGAACGCGATTTTAACACCGGCGAAAGGCCGCCCCGGCGACTGAGAGGCTCGGCGCGCGCGACGCCGCGTGAGTGGTGCGAACCGGAGCAGCCGAGCGCGCTGGCTTGGCGGGCGCCGGTTGCTGAGTCGCCGGCAGTCGGTGGGGGCTCGCGCCGGTCGACAGCGGAAAGCCCGCACCCGGGCGCCTATTCGCGCACCAGCACGACGAGTTTCAGATCTTCGCGATGCGCGGGCTTGAAGGTGATCTGATCGTAGACGAGCCGGCCATCGCGCGGATGGTTGAACTCGCGCCGTCCGCCTTCGCGGCCGCCCACGTCCTGCGAAGCCCAGAAGCGCGCGAACGCGTCGCTCGCCGCGCTCAAGGAATCGATCAGCGCACGCGTGGGCGCGTCGTTCAAATGACGGATGGAATCCGCACGGAACTCGGCGGCAAGCCGCCGCGCGCGCGTTTCCCAGTCGACGATCAGCTCGCGCGCCGCCGGCTCCGTGAACGTATAGCGCAGCAGATTGCGGTCGTGCGTGCCGTCCAGCCAGCCGACGAACAGCCCGGCCGCGCGCTCGTTCCACGCGAGCGCGTTCCATTGACGGTCGAGCACGTAGGCCGGCGTGTTCACGAGCTGCACCGTTTCGAGCAGCGTGGCGGGGGCGTCGGCGGCGGCCGGGTCGGGTTCGGCCGGATCGCGCTGCGCCGCCAGCTCGAACAGATACGCGCGTTCGGCGCGCGACAGCTGCAACGCGACGGCAATGCGCGCGAGCGCGTCCGCGGAAGCGGAAACCGGGCGCCCTTGCTCGATCCACGTGTACCACGTCGGACTTACCCCGCACAGCTGAGCGACTTCCTCGCGGCGCAGGCCGGGCGTGCGGCGGCGCGGGCCCGGCGGCAGGCCGAGCGCTTGCGGCGACAGCCGTTCGCGATGCGCGCGGATAAAGTCGCCGAGCGCGCGGGCCGGAGTGGCCTCGAGCGGCGGCGGGTGATCGGCGGAAGCGGGCGAGCTGGTTCGCGGGGTCATTCGATTCTTGCAGCGCGTGAAGAGAGTGGTGAAGAGGGTGGTTTAGATACCAGAATAATTGCTTAACTTGTACTGGTACCAAGCGGGCTCTATTGTAGCGGCGTAGCGGCATGAACGGCAGGCCGCGCTGCCAGGCGTTACACGCGGACCCACACGATACTTGTCCCCACGCAGAAAACCGGAGTTACTCATGAAGCATCACGATCAGGTCGCCGACGCCTTTGGCTCGACCGCCGCCGCCTATTTGACGAGTCCAACCCATGCAAGCGGCGCCGATCTGCGCACGCTGGCCGAAGCGGTTGCCGCGACGCCGGGCGCAACGGTGCTGGACATGGGCTGCGGCGCGGGCCACGCGAGCTTCGCCGTGGCGCCGCACGCAAAAGAGGTGGTCGCGTACGACATCGCTGCACCGATGCTTGCCACTGTCGAAGGGGCGGCCAAGGAGCGCGCCCTCGCCAACATTCGCACCCAGCAGGGCGCCGCTGAAAGCCTCCCGTTCGACGATCACACCTTCGACTGGGTGATCAGCCGCATGAGCGCGCACCACTGGCACGACGTCGCGCCCGCGCTGGCCGAAGTGCGGCGCGTGCTGAAGCCGCGCGGCAGAGTGTTGTTCATCGACATTGCGGGCATCGACCATCCGCTGCTCGACACGCATATTCAGGCCGTCGAGCTGTTGCGCGACGGCTCGCACATTCGCGATTACCGTGCCGACGAATGGCTCGCGATGTTCGAAGCCGCGGGCTTCAAGGCGTCGATTCGCGAGCGTTGGCGTATCGACATCGAGTTCGGCTCGTGGGTCGCTCGCATGCGCACGCCCGAGCCGCGCGTGGTCGCGATCCAATCGCTGTGGCGCGGCGCGCCGGATGAAGTGCGGCAGTATTTCGACGTGCAGGAAGATGGCTCGTTCAAGCTGGATGCGTTGATGATCGACGCGAGTTGAGCGCTGCTAGTTGAGCGACATGAGTTGGGCGACAGGAGTTGGGCGACATGAGGCGAGCGATATGAGGCGAGCGATATGAGGCGAGCGCAGAGCTGAGCGACGTGCGCTGCGAATGCAATTGCTGCGTCGATTGCCAGCATCGCTCGCAATGCAACCGCACGCGACAAAAACAAAAGCCGGCCGTGGCAACGTGTCCACGTCCGGCTTCATTGATTCAGAGCGCAGCGGCGCCCGCAAGATACGCCGCCGCCGGTTTCGCAGGCGTTAGCCCGTATTGCGCAAGCCCGCCGCAATCCCGTTGATGGTCAAATGAATCCCGCGCCGCACGCGCGCGTTGGTATCGCCCGCGCGGTGACGTTTGAGCAGTTCCACTTGCAGGTGATTGAGCGGGTCGAGATACGGAAAACGGTTCTTGATGGAACGCGCGAGCAGCGGATTTTCCGCGAGCCGCTCGCTCTTGCCGCTGATCTCCGACAACACCTTCGAAGTGCGCTCCCATTCCGCGACGATCCGCTCGAACACATGCTTGCGCAGCTTCTTGTCGGAGACGAGTGCCGCATAGCGCGAGGCCACCGCAAGGTCGGTTTTCGCGAGCACCATGTCCATGTTCGAGAGCAGCGTCGAAAAGAACGGCCAGCTCTTGTGCATCTTCCTGAGCAGTGCAAGGCGGCGTGCGCGTTCGGCGTCGCCAGGCGCGCCGTCGAGATACGCGCCGACCGCGCTGCCGAAGCCGTACCATCCGGTCAGCAGCAGGCGGCACTGGCCCCACGAGAAGCCCCAGGGAATCGCTCGCAGGTCTTCTATCTTGCGCTGCTTCGGGTCCTGCAATTTGCGTGACGCCGGACGGCTGCCAATGTTGAGCTCCGCGATCTCCGAGATCGGCGTCGACTCGAAGAAATACTCTTTGAAACCGGGTGTTTCGTACACGAGCGCGCGGTACGAGGCCATCGCCGCGTCGGACAACTGCTGCATTGTTTCTTCGAATGCGGGCAGCTCGGCGGGCGCATTGCCATGCGGCAGCAGCGACGCTTCGAGCGTCGCCGCCACCACCGTTTCCAGATTGCGCCGGCCGATGTCCGGATTGCCGAACTTGCTTGCGATCACCTCGCCTTGCTCGGTGAGGCGGATCTGGCCGTCGACGGTGCCAGGCGGCTGCGACAGAATCGCCTGATAGGTCGGGCCGCCGCCACGGCCGACGGTGCCGCCGCGTCCGTGGAATAGGCGCAGCGTAATGCCGCGCTCGTTGAAGAGCGAGACGAGCGCGAGTTCGGCGCGATACAGCTCCCAGTTCGACGTAAGGAAGCCACCGTCCTTGTTGCTGTCCGAATAGCCGAGCATCACTTCCTGCTCGTTGCCCTGATGCTCGATAATCGAATCGGCGCCCGGCAGCGCAAGCAGATCGCGCATGATGTGCGGCGCGTTGCGCAGATCAGGGATCGTCTCGAAGAGCGGAATCACCATCAGCGCCGCCTTGGCCGGATCGTCCGGATTGCCGAGTTGTCCTTGCAGCAGCCCGGTCTCTTTTTGCAGCAGCATCACTTCCACCAGATCGCTGACCGTTTCCGTGTGCGAAATGATGTAGTTGCGCACCGCGCGCGCGCCGAATTTCTCGCGCGTGACGCGAGCCTGCTCGAGCACGCCAAGCTCGCTTTTCACGAGATCCGAGTACTCGGCATAGGGCAGACGCAACGGGCGCGGCTGTGCGAGTTCCGCGAGCAGCACCGCGAGCTTCCCGCTTTCGGCGAGCGCCGCGTAGTCGTCGTGCACGCCCGCGCGCTCGAGCAGTTCCGCGATCACCGCTTCGTGAATGTCCGAACTCTGGCGCAAGTCGATGCTCGCCAGATGGAAGCCGAACACTTCGGCTGCGCGCGCGAGCGGTGCGAGACGCGGCGCGGCAAGCGGCGCACCGTGGTGCGCGGCGAGCGAATCGATCAGCACGTGCAGGTCACGCACGAACTCCGAGGCGTCGTCATAGGGCGTTGCGCGGATCGGCGCTGCGCCGCGGCCGGCGCTGCGCAGCGGCACGCTGCCTTCGCCGAGGCGCACGCGCGCGCTTGCCGCGAGCCGCGTGTACATGCCGATGAGCGCGCGCCGGTACGGCTCGTCCGTGCGATGCGGCGAGCGGTCCGGCGAAATGTCGGCGAGCGCTTTCAGTTCGTCGCTTGCGCCCGCGAGCAGATTCGACACGGACAACTCTGCGCCCAGCTTGTGCACCTGCTCCAGATAGTGCTCGAAGATCACCTCGGCCTGGCGCGCAATGGCGTGCTCGAGCGTTTCGGCGGTGACGTTCGGATTGCCGTCGCGGTCGCCGCCGATCCAGCTGCCCATCTGGAAGAAGGGCGGCAGGCGTGCTTCGAGGCCGTGCTCTTTCAGCGCTTCTTCGATATCGGCGTAGAGCGCGGGGATTTCCTCGAGGAAAGTTGCGCGGTAGTACGACAGTGCGTTCTCGATTTCGTCGGCCACGGTCAGGCGCGAATCGCGCAGCATGCGCGTTTGCCAGAGCGATGTGACGCGTGCGCGCAACATGGTTTCGTTGTGCGTACGTTCGCGCTCGGTCAACTGCTGGTCGCGCTCGGCGAGCAGGCGCGCGACGTCGTGCTCGGCGTCGAGAATGCTCTTGCGCTGCACTTCGGTGGGGTGTGCCGTCAGCACGGGCACGATCAGCGCGTCGTTGAAGAACTGTTGCAGCACCGGCGTCGCGGCGGCGCCCGCTTCGACCAGTCTCTCCAGCGCATAGGCAATGCTGCCCGGCTGCGCGGCCGAGCCTGCCAGCGCGTGAATGCGGTGACGGCGATTGCGGTGACGGTCTTCCGCGATATTGGCGAGATGCGAGAAGTAGCTGAACGCGCGCACCACGCTCACCGTTTGTTCGGGGCTCAGCGAGCGCAGCTTTTTGTCGAGCGTCTGCGCGGCGGCGTTGTCGTCCTCGCGGCGAAAGCGCACGGCTGTCTGCCGGATCGTTTCGACGACGTCGAACACTTCGTCGCCTTCCTGTTCGCGCAGCACGTCGCCAAGCAGCCGTCCAAGATAGCGGATGTCCTGGAAGAGCGGATGGTCCTTGTCGTCGCGCGTGCGGCCGTTGGTTTTCGGCGCGGCCACCGGCGTGTCGGCGGATACGGCTTGCAGGGCCGGCGTGGGCCGGGCGGCCTCGCCTTTCGTCTTCCTGGCGGAA
This sequence comes from Burkholderia sp. WSM2232, assembly GCF_000472545.1. Taxonomy (GTDB): domain Bacteria; phylum Pseudomonadota; class Gammaproteobacteria; order Burkholderiales; family Burkholderiaceae; genus Paraburkholderia. The sequence goes on from NZ_AWZV01000004.1 coordinate 292,862, forward strand.
GGGACGGCCTCGCCGGACTTGCCCGGCTTCGGCATCTTCACGGCTTTGTCCGCTTTATCCGCTTTGAGCGCTTTTCCTGCTTTATCGGCTTTGTCAGCTTTACCCGCTTTGACGGCCACGGAGGTTTTGCCGGCCTTGCCGGCTTTCAGGGCCTTGGTGGCAGTAGCGGCGTTGCTGGCTTTTTCGGTCTTGGCGGCTTTCGCGGCCGTGGTGGCCTTCGCGGCTGTGGCGGCCTTCGCGTTCGACATCGCGCGTTTGGACTTGGCCGCCGGGGCGGCGTCGGCGGTGATCGTTGCGGAAGCCGGGAGCTCGCCGGCGTCGGCAGTGGAAGCGTTGGGCGATGCAGTGTTGCGGCGGGCGGAGCGCGCCGATCCAGAAGACGTCACGATGGGTTTCCTCAGGGAAGCCAGGGTCTGTTAAGTGATGAACTGCTACTGCGGAACTCGAAACTGCACTGAACTGCCACGTGAACTGCATGAAGCGGTATGCACCGATGACGATACGTCGGAGAGGAGGGCCGCGCTCGCACGAACTCTGCATACGGCGCATGGTGCGCCGCATTGAATCATCGCGCATGCAGCGGCGCGATGCGCGAACGATCGTGCGCGAAGAGGCTGCGGCAAGACAGCCGCGAGACCTCGTGGGACGGCCGCGCATGGCGCGAAGCCCGTCTCCTCCGTCGTTACCGCGTCGGCACGGTGCCCCGCTGCACCGCGATTCGAGCCTTGCTCCGCAAGGGGCGGCAGGGGGCGAACCGAGGGGAGAACGCAAGGGCGCGTGCTAACATTCCTTGTTATTTGATCCCGTCATTCAATCGACAAGCTAATGAACACCGAGACGTTTGCCGCGCCACCCCACACGCTTGTGATTGCTTCGCGAGAGAGCCGCCTTGCCATGTGGCAGGCGGAGCATGTGCAATGTGCGCTGCACAAATTATATCCATCTTGCGACGTAAAAATCCTCGGAATGACGACACGCGGCGATCAGATTCTCGACCGTACGCTGTCGAAGGTGGGGGGCAAGGGTCTCTTCGTCAAGGAACTGGAAGCCGCGCTCGCCGACGGCCGCGCCGATCTGGCCGTGCATTCGCTCAAGGACGTGCCGATGGAATTGCCCGCGGGCTTCGCGCTGTCCACCATCATGGAGCGCGAAGACCCGCGCGACGCGCTGGTATCGAACGATTACGAGTCGCTCGCCGCGCTGCCGGCGGGCGCGGTGGTGGGCACCTCGAGCCTGCGCCGCGAAGCGATGCTGTGCATGCGCTATCCGCATCTCGAAGTGCGTCCGCTGCGCGGCAATCTGGACACGCGCCTCGCCAAGCTCGACCGCGGCGATTACGCCGCGATCATTCTCGCGGCAGCAGGTTTGAAGCGCCTAGGTCTTGGCGACAGGATTCGCGCGCTGCTCGATCCGCAAGACAGCTTGCCCGCTGCAGGGCAGGGCGCGCTCGGCATTGAAATTCGCGCCGATCGGGCCGATCTCGCGGCGTGGCTCGCGCCGCTGCATCACGAGCATACGGCGGCAGCCGTCGAGGCGGAGCGCATGGTGTCGCGCGCGCTCGGCGGCAGTTGCGAAGTGCCGCTCGCTGCGTATGCAGAGTGGCATGACGGCGCGTTGCACCTGCGCGGCGTCGTGGCCACGCCCGATGGCCGGCGCGTGCTGAGCGCGCAGGCCTCGGCGCCCGCACCGACCGTGGAGCGCGCCGTGGCGTTGGGCCGCGAAGTGGCGAGCGCGCTCGAACAGCAAGGCGCGATGGAGATTGTCCGCGCGCTGAGTACGGCAAGCGGGCCGGCGGCGCGCGTGCAGGAGGGCGCCGGTACGGACTTCGAGAAGGGCGCGGATCAAGGCGCAGGCAAGGGCGCGGACCAAGGCGCGGGTGAAGGCACGAACCAGGGCGCAGGCAAAGGCGCAGCCCAGGGCCCGGACAACAGCGCCGACAACGGCCCGGCCAACCGCCCGGTGTCCGGCGACTGATGGCGGCCGACACTCCACGCAACGCCTCATCGTCGAGCGCCGGTCAGGCGGCGTTCACGGTCGTCATTACGCGACCGGCCGGTCAGTCGAGTGAGTTGATCGCACGGCTTGCCGCAGCCGGCGTCGCCACACTCGATTTTCCGCTCATCGACATAGCCCCGGTTGCGGACGACGCGCCGCTGCGCGCCGCGCTCGGTTCGCTGGAGCGTTATGCGCTCGTCGTATTCGTATCGCCCAACGCGATAGACCACGCGTTCGCGAAAAGCGGCGCGATCTGGCCGCATGCGTTGCCGCTCGGCGTGGTCGGGCCGGGCAGTGTGCGTGCGCTCGCGCGTCATGGCGTGAGTGCGCCGGGGCACCAGGTCATCAGCCCGGCAGCGGGCGTGGATGACGAGAACGGCCGCTTCGATTCCGAGGGCCTGTACGCCGCGATCGAGGCCGCGCTCGGCGAGACGGGCCTGGAAGGCAAGCGTGTGCTGATCGTGCGCGGCGACGGCGGTCGCGAGTGGCTTGCGGATCGTCTGCGCGAAGCGGGGGCGCAGGTCGAGACGGTCGCCGCTTACCGGCGCCTCGTGCCCGAACCGTCTATCGCGGCCTGGGCGCGCGTTCATCAACTGCTGGCGGGCGAGGCGCATGCATGGCTGCTCACCAGTTCCGAGGGTGTGCGCAATCTGCACGAACTCGCGCAGGAACATCTCACCGCCGACGAAATCGCGCAGCTCAAGCGCGCGCTGCTCGTCACGCCGCATCCCCGTATCGCGCAGACCGCGCGGGCATTGGGTTTTGATAGCATTACGGTGTCCGGCGCGGGCGACGAGCGCATCGCCCAAGCCCTGCTCGCCGCCCTGCCGACCGTAGTTCAACCGGTATCGTCCAATCCGGCTCATTCACCGGCTCAATCACGCATGACTGAAACGAACGCATCCACGAACGCTTCACCCCAGCCGGCCGCGACCGCCAGCTTGCCGCCGAACCAACCCTTCACGCCCTACGAAGCGCAGAAGCGCCGCAGCGCGAGCGGACCGCTGCTGTGGTTTGTCGTCGTGGTTCTGGCTTGCGCCGCGGGTGTGGGCGGCTATGCGCTCAATCGCAAACTCGAGCGCACCGAACAGCAGATTGCGCAGCGCCAGCAGGCGAACGACACGCAAACCAACGAGTTGCGCATCAAGACCGAGCAGGCACTCGCCACGGTGCGTCAGTCCGACTCGCAGGTCGCGCAACTGGAGGGCAAGCTCGCCGATGCACAGGCCGCGCAGCAGGCGCTGCAACAGCAATATGCCGATCTCGCGCGCAATCGCGACGACTGGACACTCGCCGAGGTCGGGCAGATGCTTTCGGCCGCGAGCCAGCAATTGCAATTGACCGGCAACACACAGCTTGCGCTCTTCGCGCTGCAAAGCGCCGACACGCGGCTCGCGGCGTCCGACAGCACGCAGGCGGTCGCGGTGCGCAAGGCCATCGCGCAGGACATCGACAAGCTGAAGGCGGCGCCTTCCACCGACCTCACCGGCCTCGCCATCAAGCTCGACAACGCGGTCGATCAGGTGGACAGCCTGCCGCTTTCGGGCGAAGCGCCCATTGCGCATGCCACGCCGCGTGCGGCCACCTGGGCCGACACGGCGAAGGTCGCGGCGGCCACCGGCGAGCCGCGCTGGAAAGTGTGGTGGCGCGAAGTGACGAGCGGCATTGGCCAGCAGTTGACGAGCCTCGTGCAGGTGCGCCGCATCGACCACGCCGACGCGATGATGGTCGCGCCCGACCAGGGCTATTTCGTGCGTGAGAACGTGAAGCTGCGTCTGTTGTCCGCGCGGCTCGCGCTGCTGTCGCGCAACGAGACCACGCTTAAATCCGACCTGCAGGCAGCGCAGAACGCGCTGACGCGTTATTTCGATGCATCGTCGAAGAAAACGCAGAACGTGGTCGATCTCGTCAAGCAGGTCGAAGCCGGTTCAGCCGCAGTGGAGTTGCCGAATCTGAACACCAGTCTGCAAGCGGTCAATCAATACCGGAGCCGAGGTTAATCATGGCGATCCGGGGACTTCTATGGCTCGCGTTGCTCTTTGCCATCGCGGTGGTGCTCGCGGTGGTGGGGCGCTTCGACATGGGACAGGTGCTGCTGGTGTATCCGCCGTACCGCGTCGACATGTCGTTGAATCTGTTCGTGGTCGGGCTGGTGGTGCTGTTCATTCTGCTCTACGCGCTCTTGCGCATCGTGCGCAATATCTGGAGGATGCCGCAGCGCGTGGCTGCGTACCGCGCCCGTGCGCGGGTGGCCAAGGCGCATGCGGCGCTGCGTGATGCGATCGGCAACCTGTACGCCGGGCGCTTTTCCCGTGCGGAAAAGGCCGCCAAAGATGCGCTTGCGAACGGCGACAACAAGGGCGCGGCTGGGTTGATCGCTGCAACGGCGGCGCATCGCATGCATGAATATGGGCGGCGCGACGAATGGCTCGCTCAGATCGACGAAGCCGACTGGCAGGACGCACGCCTGATGGCCACCGCCGACATGCGCGCCGACGGCCGCGACGCGGACGGCGCGCTGACCGCGCTCAAGGAAATGCAATCGCAGGGCGGCCGGCGTATTCACGCGCAACAAATCATGTTGCGCGCGCAACAGCAATTGAAGAACTGGGGCGAAGTGCTCAAGCTCGTCAAGACGCTGGAAAAGCGTGAGGCGATTCATCCGGCTGTCGCTGTGCGTTTGCGTCAACTGGCTGCGGAGAACCTGTTGCGCGATCGTCGGCATAACGCCGATGCGCTGCTCGAACTATGGAACTCGTTGACGCCCACGGAGCGCCATTCGCCGCGTCTCGCCGATCTGGCTGCGGAACTGCTGGTCGCGCTCAATCGTCCCCACGAGGCGCGCAAGATTGTCGAGGACGCGCTCGCGCAGAACTGGGACGCGCGTTTGCTGCGCCGTTATCCGGACACCGCGGGCGGCGACGCGTTGCCGCTGATCCAGAAGGCCGAGGCATGGCAGAAGGATCGTCCGGACGATGCAGACCTGTTGTTTGCGTTGGGGCGGCTTTGCCTGCACCAGCAGTTGTGGGGCAAGGCGCAGTCGTTCCTCGAACGCGCGTTGAAGCTGGCCGACAACGAGACGTTGAAGATCCGCTCGCATCGCGCGTTGGCTCGTCTGCACGAGCAGTTAGGCGATACCGAGAAGGCGAGCCTGCATTATCGCGAGAGTGCGTTGGCGATGAACATCGTGTGAGGCTGGTTTTTGCCTGATGCGCGTTTGCTGAAGCGCACGCGATTTCGGATGTGATGACGGATGGCCGCAGCGAGTGTTGCGGCCATTTTGTTTTGACGATGCGCTGACGAGTAGAACGAGCGGCAGACTGGCGAACTGCATTCTTCGAGTCGCTACTCGCGCACACCTCATCATGACGTGTGCATGTTCCGAAGTTCGCCGGGCCGGCGTCATTCGCGAGGCTCACGAGGCGCGGCGAGCGTTCTGATCCGCTCGGCTATTTCGTCGTCGAGCGGGTTGTAGACGATCATGCTCAGGTCCGGTCGGCCATCGACGGAAAATGCCGAGTATTCGAGCTCGATAGCCCCCAGCTCGGGATGCCGCAGGCGCTTGACGTTGTCTCCGTCGCCGTGCCCAACCACCTCGTTGTCTCGCCACAGCGCTTCGAACTCGGGGCTTACGCGGCACAGTTCGTCCACGAGTTCGCCCACTTCGGATGCAAGGCCCGCGCGAGCCACGTCCGCTCTGAACCCGCCCACGACGAAGCGGGCGACGCTTTCCCAGTCGTGCTGCTTCGCACGGGCCGCCGGATCGCGAAACAGAAAGTACAGGATGTTGCGCTGACTGAGTGGCAGCGCGCCGTAGTCGGTCAGCACGACAGCAGCAGCGCGATTCCAGGCAACGATGTCCCAGGTGGCGGTTCTGATCAGCGCCGGGCTCGCGTCGAGCAGATCGAGCAGCCGCTGCAACCGGGGGCTCACGCTTTTCACGGACTTATAGCGGACCTCGGGCGGCCGCCCGAGACCAAGCATGAAGAGATGCTCGCGCTCTGCATCTGTGAGCAGCAAGGCGCTGGCGACCCGGTCCAGCACTTGCGCCGAGGGCGCGCCACCGCGCCCCTGTTCGAGCCACGTGTACCAGGTCGGGCTGATATTCGCGCGCTGAGCGACCTCTTCGCGGCGCAGCCCTGGGGTTCGTCTGCGTCCGGAAAATCCGAAGCTGGCTGGATCGAGGCGGATGCGGCGGCTTTTGAGGAAATCTCCGAGTGACCTCGCTGTGTTCACTGGCATGATGACCCTGTTAGTCGCTTTACTATGATGAGATCACTACTTTAACGGGATACGCGAAGCCCGGATAGTGAGCGGGGTGACAACCAAGGAGCTCACTATGCGTATTTTTCTGACCGGGGCGACCGGCTTCATCGGCTCGGCTCTCGTTCCCGAACTCATCAACGCCGGTCACGAGGTGATCGGCATGACCCGTTCCGACGCGGGAGCGCAAGCACTTATCGCGGCGGGCGCGCAGGTGCATCGCGGCACGCTGGAAGACCCCGAGAGTTTGCGCGACGGCGCGATGAAGGCGGAGGGGGTCATTCACACGGCCTTCGACCATGATTTCTCCCGCTTCGTCGAAAATTGCGAAAAGGACAAGCGCGCGATCGCAGCGCTGGGTTCCGCACTCGCTGGGTCGGATCGTCCGCTTGTCATCACTTCAGGAACCGGTGTGGGCAGCGGGGCGCATGGCGAACCGGCGAGCGAAGATGTCTTCAACGCGAGCCATCCCAATCCGCGCATTGCCTCCGAACTGGCGGGCAATGCCCTGCTCGCAGAGGGCGTCAACGTGTCGGTGGTGCGATTGCCGCAGGTCCACGACGCGTTCAGGCAGGGCCTCATTACGCCGCTCATCGCCATCGCCCGCGAGAAAGGCGTATCCGCCTATGTCGGCGAAGGCCGCAACCGTTGGCCGGCGGGCCACGTTACCGATGTGGTCCGTCTGTACCGGCTCGCCGTGGAGAAGCGCGAGCCGGGGGCGCGTTATCACGCGGTTGGCGAAGAAGGAGTCAGCAGCCGGGAAATAGCCGAGGCGCTCGGTCGAGGTCTGAACTTGCCGGTCGTTTCGATTCCCCCACACGAAGCGGCAGCCCATTTTGGCTGGCTTGCGATGTTTACGGCTCTGGATATGCCGGCCTCCAGCGCCCTGACGCAGTCACGCCTGGGCTGGCATCCAACCGGGCGGACGCTCATCGCCGATCTAGACGAAGCGCGTTACGCTCAGTGAGCGTTGCCGGTCATGTGAGACGGGGGCGCATTTTCGGCTCTGCTCCGGCGCTGCGGTTTCCCTGACGGAACAACACATACCGCAGTTTTGACGACAGCTTGCTGCGCGATCTGCAGCGCAGCAGCGTACGTGACGGCGCAGTCCGGAGAAACAAAAAGCCCTGGGGGCAAAGTGCCGCCAGGGCTTCAGCATCAGCAACCCGCCTCATTTCATTTTCGCCTGACCTCACCGATTAACCATCTTCGCCGGCACGCTGATCGCGAGCAATCCACCCAGCACCATGAACGCTGCCAGCATATACATTCCCGAATCATTCGCCGCGGTCGCCTGCTTCAACCATCCCACGGCATACGGACTCAGGAATCCGGCTAGATTCCCGATCGAATTGATCATCGCGATGCCGGCGGCCGCGCCCGTTCCTGCAAGAATCGCGGTCGGCAAGCTCCAGAACAGCGGCAGCGTAGTGAGAATGCCCATGGTCGCGAGCGTGAGAGAAGCCATCGCAAGCAATGTGTTCTGCGCCCATACCACGGACAGCACGAGCCCGATCGCCCCCGCAAAGGCGGGCAATGCAATATGCCACCGCCGCTCGCGGCTACGGTCGGCACTGCGCGCGACCAGCACCATCGCCACCACCGCAGCCGCGAAGGGAATCGCGGAGAGCAGGCCGATCACCAATGCATCGGTCACGCCGGTCGCCTTGATGATGGTCGGCAGCCAGAAGCTCACGCCGTAGAGGCCCATTACGAACGAGAAGTAGGTGAAACTGAGCATCAACACGCGGCCGCTCGTCAGCACCTGGCGGATCGGCATGTCGTGTTTGGTCGCTTCCTCGGCGCTGACGTGACGCTCCAGCAGTTGCTGTTCTTCTTTGGTGAGCCACTTCGCTTTGGCGATACGATCGTCGAGCGCGAAGAACACGAGTATGCCCACCAGCACCGAAGGCAGCCCTTCCAGCAGAAACAGCCACTGCCAGCCATGCCAGCCGTTCATGCCATTGAACGTCTTGAGGATATAGCCCGACACCGGCCCGCCGATTACGCCCGAAAGCGCAATCGCGGTCATGAACCACGTCGTCATGCGCCCGCGGCGATGCGCCGGATACCAGTACGTGAGATACAGGATGATGCCCGGAAAGAAGCCGGCTTCGGCAACGCCGAGCAGAAAGCGCATCACGTAGAACATGGTGGGCGTGGTGACGAACATGGTCAGCATGGAGATCACGCCCCAAGACACCATGATCCGCGCGATCCACACGCGCGCGCCGACCTTGTGCAGGATCACATTGCTTGGGATTTCGAAGAAAAAGTAACCGACGAAGAAAATGCCGGCGCCGAAGCCGTACACCGCGTCGCTCAGACCCAGATCGCTGGTCATTTGCAGCTTCGCGAAGCCCACGTTCACGCGATCCAGATAGGCGACCACGTAACAGAGCATGAGCAGCGGCGCGAGCCGCCAGTTGACCTTGCGGTAGGTCGCCTCTTCAAAAGTGGAAGGCGGCGCGCCCGCGCCGGGATGGTGGAGCGGATCTGCGGGACTAGCCATGGTGTCTCCTCTCTTCTTGTCGAATTGAAGTGCCGCGTCGATCGATTCTAGCCGCGCGGCGCGGCTCGCATGTCATTTAGATACCGGGGGAAAACACTGAGCCCGGCAAGCGCCGCGCGTGAACGGCGCTTGCTCGGGTACGTCTGCTACACGCAGCGTCCGCCGTCCACTTCCAGGCACACGCCGGTAATAAACTCCGCTTCGTCCGAAGCCAGATAGAGCGCGGCGTTGGCAATATCCTGCGGCGTCGAGAACCGCCCCAGCGGAATGCCGGCGAGAAAACGCTTGCGGTTTTCAGGCGTGTCCTCGACGCCCATGAACTCCGAGAGCAGGGCCGTTTCGCCGATCACCGGATTCACGCAGTTCACCCGGATGCGGTCCGGCCCAAGCTCCACGGCGAGCGACTTGCTTGCGATGATCACCGCGCCCTTGCTGCCGTTGTACCAGACGAGGCCAGGCCGCGGCCGCACGCCCGCTGTCGACGCAATATTGATGAAGCTGCCGCCGCCTTGCTCACGAAAATACGGCACGAACTCCTGCACGCTCCAGTAGATGCTCTTCACGTTCACCGCGTACACGCGGTCGAATTCCGCTTCGGTGACTTCGAGCACAGGTTTGTTGCGATGCGTGGTCCCCGCGTTGTTGACGACGATCTGCACGCTGCCGAAGTCTTCGAGCGCCGCTTCGCGCAGCTTTTGCCAGTCCTCGCGTTGCGCGACGTTGCCCGCGACCGCAATCGCTTTGCCGCCCGCCAGCGCAATTTCGCTCGCGACGCGCTCGGCCGCCGGACCGTTCAGATCGTTGACCACGACGTTTGCGCCTTCGCGCGCGTAAGTCTTCGCGATCCCCTCGCCGAAACCCGAGCCGGCGCCTGTGACAATGGCCGTTTTACCTGTCAACCGCATGATGTCTCCACTGTGTATGTTGTGAGGTTGTGACGTTGCGACCCGCCAGGCCAGCATTCGCGCCCGAAGAACTAGCCGTGCCGGATCGCAATGGTTTTCAGCACGGTGAAGCCGTACAGCGCTTCGAAGCCCTTCTCGCGTCCGTGGCCCGAATGCTTCACGCCGCCAAACGGCAACTCCACACCGCCGCCCGCGCCGTAGTTGTTGATGAACACCTGGCCCGAGCGCAGACGCCGCGCAAGTCGTATTTGCCGCGCGCCGTCACGCGTCCAGATGCCGGCCACGAGACCATATTGGGTGCCGTTGGCAAGCGCGAGCGCCTCGTCTTCGTCGCCGAAGGACATGGCGGCGAGCACTGGGCCGAACACTTCGTCGCGCGCGAGACGGTGGCTCGCGGGCACGTCGCGCAGCAAGGTGGGCGCCTGATAGAAGCCGCTTTCCGGCGCTTCGGGAATCACTTCGCCGTGCGCGGCCATTGCAATGCCGTCGTGCTGGGCGTCGGAGAGAAAGTCCCACACGCGTCGCTGTTGCTTTGCGTTGATGAGCGGCCCGCAATCCAGGTCTGCTTGCGAAGGCCCCACGCGCAACGCGTTGAACGCGCCGCTCAGCCGGTCGAGCAGGGGCTCGTAAATGGCGCGCTCGATCAGTACCCGGCTGCCTGCCGAGCAGGTTTGCCCCGCGTTCTGCACGATGGCCGAAACGAGTACGGGCAGCGCGGCGTCGAGGTCCGCGTCCGCGAAGACGATCTGCGGGGACTTGCCGCCCAGCTCCAGCGTGACCGGCACATGGTTTTCGGCGGCCATTTGCGTGACGAGCTTGCCAGTCTCCGGCGAGCCGGTGAACGAAATGTGATCGATGCCCGGATGACGCGCGAGCGCCGCTCCGGCGTCGTGTCCGTAGCCGGTGACCACGTTCAGCGCGCCGGCGGGCAGGCCGGCCTCGGCCGCCAGTTCGGCGACGCGCAGCACGGAAAGGCAGGCGTCCTCGGCGGGTTTGACGACGCACGCATTGCCGGCCGCCAGCGCCGCACCCACGCTGCGCCCGAAAATCTGCATCGGATAGTTCCACGGCACGATGTGGCCGGTCACGCCATGCGGCTCGCGGATCGTCATGACCGTGTAGCCCGCCTGATAGGGCAGCGTCTGGCCGTGCAGTTTGTCTGCCGCGCCCGCGTAGAACTCGAAGTAGCGCACGAGCGCCGCCGAATCGGCGCGCGCCTGCTTGAGCGGCTTGCCGGTGTCGCGCGCTTCGAGCTGCGCCAGTTCCTCCTGGCGCGCGGCGACGAGCATCGACAGACGATACAGCGCGCGTCCGCGTTCGGCCGCGCTGGCCGCGCCCCAAGCGCCTTCGAACGCGCGGCGGGCCGCTTGCACGGCGGCGTCGACATCCGCCGCGGTTCCGCGCGCAAGCTGCGTGAACGGCTGGCCGTCCGAGGGATCGAGCACGGCGATCGTCTCGCCGCCGGAAGCAGCGGCCCACTCGCCGCCAATGAAATGCCGGGCTTCTTCCATGCAGACTCCTTGAGAGGTGGCGCAGCAGGCGCACGCTCGAGCGGATACGCAAAACGGGCGCCGTTACACGGTGTTCACAAAACCGAAGCATGCTCGGGGCACACAGCGTGAGACACAAGCCGAGACACAAGCACAGACACAGGCAGAAACACAGGCCCCGATACGGGCGGAAACAACAGCGAGTGACCCGGGCGCGACGCACCAGACGATTATCGCGCCGATCCGGCAAGGGGTGCCATCTGCCGATTGGCTATAATGGCGCATTCCTGACTGTCCGGCCGCAGCGCTCGCATTCGAGGCGAGATTCAACACGCATCGCCTCGGGCTCCCGCGCCGCTTGCCGTGCTCCGAATTCCATCTGACCAGAGAGCGCTCATGAGCTTCAATAACGTCCCCGCAGGGAAAGACCTTCCGCAAGATTTCAACGTCATCATCGAAATCCCGGCGCAAAGCGACCCGGTGAAGTATGAAGCCGACAAGGACCTGGGCCTGCTCGTCGTCGACCGTTTCATCAGCACCGGCATGCGCTATCCGGCCAACTACGGCTTCATTCCGCAAACGCTGTCGGGCGACGGCGACCCCGTCGACGTGCTGGTGATCACGCCGTTCCCGCTGCTGGCGGGCTCAGTGGTGCGCGCACGTGCGCTCGGCATGCTGCAAATGACCGACGAATCGGGCGTGGACGCGAAGCTGATCGCCGTTCCGCACGACAAGATCTGCCCGATGACCGCGAGCCTGAAGTCGATTGACGACGTGCCGGCGTACCTGAAGGACCAGATCAAGCACTTCTTCGAGCAATACAAGGCGCTGGAAAAGGGCAAGTGGGTGAAGGTCGAAGGCTGGGCCGACATGGAAGCCGCGCACAAGGAAATCAGCGACGGCGTGGCAAACTACAAGAAGTAATCTGCCTGATGCACCGCTCGGCAGAACCCGCGGTTCGCCGATCACCACGCATCACGCCAGAAACCGCGCGAGCCCGCCAGGGCCGCGCGGTTTTTTGTTGCATGTGCATCGGGATGCGTGAAAGTTCGCGGCCGACCCCGCTGGCTGTTGCTGTTGCTGTTGCGGCGGCATAGCCGAAGTGCATCGCGCGGATGAAGCAAAGCCATTTTTATAACTCGGTGTAAACCCTTATGATTTGTGGCCTGCGGCGGATTGCCCGGCCCGGGGCCGCGTGGCCCAATGGGCATGCATAGCGCGGCCTGTCCCGGCATGGCGTGCAGTCCGCCGCCTTCGCCTACGGCATTGTCAGCCACACGCCCGCTTCAGGAGCACACCGTCCGGATGTCGAACCGCAAGCCCAACACGCCGTCTTCTATGCCACGCTGGTCGAATCGGCTGTATGCGATCGCAACGGCGATCTATCGCAAGCGGCCGGTGTGGATGGTGTCGTTTTCGACCAGCGAGGCGAGTCTCTCCGAAGGCTTGCGCGCAGCGTGCGCATCGACGGCAATGCTCGCGCTCGGCAACCTGTTGCACGATCCGGTGTTTGCGTGGGCAGCTATCGGCGCCTTCTGGACCTGTCTCGCCGATGCGGCCGGCTCGAACCGCGCCCGCTTTGCGTCGATGATGGGCTTCACGCTGCTTTCCACGCTGTGCGGCGGGCTCACCGCTTTGGCGTCGGCGAGCGGCACGGCGGCGGCCGCGCTCGCGCTCTTTGCGTTCACGAGCCTCGGCGGCTTCGGCCGCATCTGGGGCGCGGCCACCTCGCAAGTGACGATTCTCGCCGCCACCGCCTGCGTCGTGATGGTGGACCGCCCCATGCGCGACGTTCGCGAAGGGCTCGCGTTCCTCGGTGTCTATCTGACCGGCTGCCTGTTCGCGGTCGCGCTGAGCCTGACCGTCTGGCGCATCCATCCTTTCGGCGCAAGCCGCGCGTCGTTGCGCACGGTGTATTCACGGCTCGCGGACATCGCATTCGACAGCGCGCGTCTGCTGCAACAGCGCAGCACGCCGCGCGAGTGGGCGACGCACGCCGCGCAGTTTCGCGCCGACGCACGGGCGGCGCTGGAGCGCGCGCGTGAGGCGCTGGCCGGCGTGCCGGCTGCGCGAGCCGGTGGGCGCGAGACTTACTACGCACTGCTTGGCCTCTTGACCGAGGGCGAGGCATTGTTCGCGTATCTGATCGCCGTCTCGGGCGCGTGCGAAAAAATGCCGGGCGACGGGCAGCACGCTCGCCAGGTCACGCGCGCTGCGCGTTTGCTCGCGGGCATGGGCGAGCGGTTGCGCAACATCGGCGGCGATGCGAACGAAGCGCGCTGGACGCGCGTTTCGCAACTGCAGTTGCGTGTGCGCCGGCTCGCGCGGCGACTCGAAAGTGCGTTGCAGGAACCGGTGAAGCTGAAATCCGACTTCGAGCTGGTCGACTTCACGCCTGTGCAAGAAGTGCCGCCGGGTTTCGCGCAGCGCGCTGCGCTCATGCTTGCGCGAGCCTGGACGACGCTCAAGGCGAATCTGTCGCTTAAGTCCGTGGGTTTGCGCCACGCGGCGCGCGTGGGTGTGACGACGACCGCCGGCTTTCTCGTGATCCGCGCGCTCGGCCTGCCATTCGGCTATTGGGCGACCATGGCGACCCTGCTGATCTTGCAGCCTTCGATTGCGGCCACGTGGCCGCGCAGCATCGAACGCGCGGCGGGCAGCATTGTCGGCGGCGTGCTGGCGGCGGGAATCGGCTATGCGATTCATTCGCCGCTTGGCATTTCACTCGCGGTCTTTCCGCTCGTGATGGCGACAATGGCGCTGCGTCCGGTGAGCTACAGCCTCTTCGTGCTGTTCCTCACGCCGACCTTCGTGCTGGTGGCCGACTTCGCGGCGCCGGGCGCGAGCGGCATCGCGTATGCGCTCACGCGCCTTGGCAACAACGTGTTGGGTTGCGTGCTCGCACTCTTCGCCACGTTCTACCTGTGGCCCACGCGCGAGAAGACCGATTACCGCGCGTATCTCAGCGACGCGGTGCGTGCTAATCTGGCCTATCTGCTTGCCGCGCTCGAGTCGCCGGGTCAAGGCGAGAAGGAGATGGAGCGCCTGCGCCGGGCCGCGGGTCTGGGCAGCAACAATGCCGAAGAAGCCATCGCGCGGATTCGCCTCGAAAAGCTCGAAGACTCGATGGTCGACACGGTCGCGCTCACGGTGCTGAGCGTGCTGCGCAAGATGGCGGGAACGGCGACGCAGCTTCGCCTGAGCGGGAACCGGCGCGAGGCGTACGATGTGGACGATATGCACCATACGCACGCCGAGCTACGCGGGTGGGTGGAGGCGGTGAGCGCGGACATCGAGGCCGCGCTGAACCGCACGATTGTGCCGCTGCGGCACGAGCTTCCGGCACGCGAATGTCTGACGCCGCTCGAGGCGGACGCAGTGGGCGAACTGGCGCTGATGCAGCGCCTGCTCACCGAGCGCATGCGCGAAGCGCGCGGGTAATACACTCTCCCCGCAAGGGTGCTTCCATTCACGCGCTCACACCGCTGTCTTCCCCGCCACGTCTTCGACATCGATGGCCAATTGCGGCTCGGGCAACGGCATCACCGATTCAAGCGTCCGTGCGCCCGCAGCCAGCGCGCGCTTCTGGTCCGCGCTCAGCCGCTTCACCCAATATTCGGCGCGCGAGGCGCTCGAACGGTTCGCCAGTTCGAACGACGCCAGCACGCACACCGGCTTGCGCGAACGCGTATAGCGCGCCCCAGCGCCGCTCGCGTGCTTTTCGAAACGCGCCGCGACGTCGGTGGCAATGCCCGTGTAGACGCTGCCGTCCGAGCATTCGAGCAGATAGAGAAACCATGCCATGAGCGCGCGTCAGCTTTTGAACGGGTTGTGTTCGCGCAGCTCGTCCACATACGCGTGGATGCTGTTCTTCTCGTTGTCGAGAAAGTGGCCGACCGCGTCGGCGAAAGCAGGATGCGCGAGCCAGTGCGCCGAGCGTGTGACCGTCGGCAGGAAGCCGCGCGCCATCTTGTGTTCGCCTTGCGCGCCGCCTTCGAACGCCCCCAGTTTTTCTTCGATACAGAATTCGAGCGGCTGATAGTACGCGGTCTCGAAGTGCAGGCAGGGCACGTGTTCGAGCGCGCCCCAGTAGCGGCCATACAGCGTGCCGCCGGTCTTCGCGTCGCGTTGATAGACGACGAGCGAGCTCGCGATGGGCTTGCCTTCATGCTCCGCAATCACGAGCAACAGGTTTTCCGGCATCGACGCGCCGATCATGCGGAAAAAATCCAGGTTCAGATACGGAGTCGAAAAGTGCTCGCGGTAAGTCTGCCGATAGCATTTGCTGAAGAAGCGCCAGTCCGCGTCCTGAATGTCTTCGCCGCGGATGCGGCGCATCGTGATGCCGGCGTCGCGCACCTTGCGGCGCTCCGCGCGAATGTTCTTGCGCTTCTTCTGCTCGAGGGTCGAGAGAAAGTCGTCGAAGTCGCGATAGCCGTCGTTCAACCAGTGAAACTGCACGCCTTCGCGCTGCATCATGCCCATCTCGGTGAGAGCGCCGGCTTCGAGTTCGGTGGGAAAAAGCACATGCAGCGACGACACGTCCGCCTGCTCGGCGAACGCCATCAAGGTGGCCGCGAGGTGCCGCAACGCGTGCGGGTCGGTGGCGAGCAGACGGTTGCCCTGCACCGGCGTGAACGGCACCGCGCACAGCAGCTTCGGGTAATAGGGCAAGCCGTTGCGCTTGTACGCGTCGGCCCAAGCCCAGTCGAACACATATGTCGCATCCAGTCGCGAGCCATTTCGTGCACACGTCGGGTTTACCTGCATTATTTTGAAGCTTTTCGAAGGTTCAGCGGGGAACCGAGCTGTCTTTAGTTGAGGGCAAGCATGCCCGAAACCGGGAGGGGGTCCGGGGGAGGGGCGCGAAAAAACAGAGCCAAGTATCTGAAAAATAAGTTGTTTTTCTCACTTTCTCGGCTAGATTCCTCTTTGTGCGCAACCGCCAAAACGGAGCCGACCATGGAAGCAACCATACCTGGCAGCCTTGACGTCATCGTGGCGAACGAGAGGGACCGCCGTTCCCTCGCGTATCTCGTCGACACCTGTGGACTACAACCAGTCGCCCAGGCCCGCCAAGCGCTTCCTGGACGAACACGGCCCTATGTTTCCAACATTGCCAGAATCCTGGGCGTCACCATACCAGAAGCGGTCGTTATCACGCCACGGTCGGAAGGCCGCCGACACCTGTTCGAAATCAAGAAATTCTTGACCGCCCGAGCCGTTGCGGCACCCGCGCCACACGAGCGGCGCAACTAACAAATCTTCGTTCAGACGCAGTATCATTTGTCTTCAGAAAGCTTTCGTAAGTCTGTCTGCTTTCGATTCCGGGGATGCCACCAAGATTCAGTTCACTGCCGACCTTGGTGTCAAGAGTGTGCGTAGTCAGCAGAAGAACTGGGCGTGGCACGTGGCAAACGAAAAAAGTTTTACCGACAAGACCAGCGCGGACGATAAGAGTATCGGCTTTGAGTACCAATATTATTATTTCCTAGACCGCCTCTTGAATTTGAAGTCAGGTCAAACCGTCGGACTCGAAGTCAAGGATGACGTTCATACGACGCTTAACGCTGACTTTAATATTTTGGTCCAGCTCAAGCATACGGTCCGGAACAATTCGAAGGGCGAGCCCGTTGCACTAACTGAGCTTGATTCGGACCTGTGGAAGACGTTCTATAACTGGTCACAGGTTATTAGCGACGAGGCAGAAGGGCGAAAGCTTCCGCCTCAGCAACTTCAGTTTATAGAAAAGACCGAGTTTCATCTTGTCTCAAATAAATCTGAATCCAGGCGGAATGAGTTTCTGCAGACTCTAGACCGATTCAAAGCCGGCGAAGTTGATTTCAACACACTCTCTAATCGCCTGAAATATCTCCAAGAAAAGACCACTGACGAGAGCATCAAGGAATACATAGCAGCGGTGCGCAAACTTCGGGTCAAGGTTTTGGAAGAGTTCTTCCGTCGCATTTACGTAGAGCTTGAGCTTGACGACATTATCGGTCGCGTAAAGCGTTCACTTCTCGAGAAGATTATCGATGAGGATAAGATTGAGACAGTATTCGCTCGTCTGGACTCAAGCATCCGAACGGATAACTTCATTGCCGTAAAGCGAGGTGAATCGATACTTATCGGCTTCGATGATTTCATGAAGCGGTATCGCCGAATATTCGATGATGGGCGCACGAAGAAGTTGGTTTTTCCACGATACACGCCGGAGCTTCCGGACGATATATTTGCTCAGAGATTTATCAGGCGTTTATTAGAGATTGGCGACATCTCCGAATCTGACGAAGAGCTCGCTATCGATTACACCACCTATAAGTTGCGAATTTCGCGATATCTGCAGCAATGGCTGCAGGAAGGCGACCTCGTCAGCGAGGAAATTGACGCCTTCCACGAGGAGGTGTTCGTGCGCTGGCGAAACGAGTTCCGGGTGGCGTTTCGGGGTTGCAGTACTCCACATCAGATTATCGACGCTGCGATGTACTTGCTGATTACGCTTCGGCGTGACAAATTCAAGTTGGGCGATACCGAGTTATCAACGACGCTTAGCAACGGCGAACTCTATTACCTGTCGGACGCCGGTCAGATTGGCTGGCATAAAGACTGGAGTGCCAATGAGCAGTAGATGGTCTGGATATAACAACGTTGGGATATGTTCAATCGCGTTGATGAGCGTCCTTGAACACTCAAAGAGCTTGACGCTCCCCAAAGCGCTCCTCGTGATGCCTCTGGTCATGCACGATGCGACTGTACGTTATCTGGGCGATTCACGAGTTGGGCGACGAGAGGCCGCGGCGCTGGTTGCACAGCGCCCCGATTTGTTTGCCAATTTCGCGACACGGTATGACGACAGTCTCGCTATGACAATAAACGCGATACAGCTTCTCGCCGAAGTGGAGTTTGTTCTCTTCGATGGCGGTTTGATGTTGTTAAAGCCGCTAGAGGTAGACCCTGCGTTTGGTAAGCGGGCGCAAAAAATCGCAAAAGCCTCAGGTCACATCGCTTCGCTTCTCACTGGTCCGGTCGAGGAGCTGTATTTAAACTTCAGGGTGCAGCTTTGAATTTCGGCTTTGATTCCATCACACTTTGGTCACGCACAGGCGAGCGTCGCGGGCTCCAGTTCAAGCGCAACCGCCTGAACGTGATTACCGGCGAAAGTCATACCGGCAAAAGCGCGTTGCTCGATATCATCGATTATTGCTTTCTGGCAAGTTCCCACAAGCTCCCGGACAGCATCATCAACGAGAACGTCGGCTGGTATGGGCTCACATTCTACGTGAACGACAAAACTTACACGATTGCACGTAGGAGCCCAAGGGACAACGAGGTCTCAAGCGAGTACTATTTTTCGAGTACCGGGGTGGTGCCGGACATGCCCGAGTCGAATACGAAAGAAGACGACATCAGAACGATACTCGAAGCAGAGTTTCATATCACCGATAAGGTTACGGTCGCTTACGGTGGGCGCGCGCTGAAGTCTGGTTCGAAGGTCTCATTCCGATACTTCTTCCTGTTCAACACTATCTCCGAAGACATCATTACCAACAGCAAAGTGTTCTTCGACAAGCAGTCTGAGGAGCGATACCAGGAAGCTTTGCCGCGCATCTTTGACATGGCTCTCGGCATAGATGACCTTTCTAACATCGCTGCACGGGAGAAAAAAGAAGCTCTGAGGAAGGAGATTGCAAGGCTCCAGCGCAAGGAGGCACATCTTGGCCAAGGGAGAGAGACCTTTGATGAGGAAGTGCGCGATATTGCCGTCAAGGCAGCCGAATACGGGCTCATAGATAGTGACCCTGCGAGCCTGTCCATGGACCACGTCCGGCGTGCTATCAGCGACGCCGCGTCGCCGGAGACCGGGCACGCCCTGAACAGGTACGTCGAGACCAGTGCCAAGCTGTTCGTTGTGGAGCGCCGCCTTCGAAAACTCAGGCAGTTCTCTTCTGAATATCGGTCCTACAAAGACACCTTCAAGAACTCTGAAGACAGTCTCCGACCAATCGAGCAGTTGATGAAGCAGGCACCGAGCTTGGTCAAGTCGGAGATTTTCGATGACCTCATCAGCAGCCTCAAATCGGACCTGTCGGCTGTCAAAAAATCAATCACCGGCAAGCAACCAGTGGACGGCCAGATTGGCGCGATGGTCAAATCGCTGGAGGGTGAACGCGATGCGCTGCAGCGGGACCTATCCGGGCTTCCGCAAGAACCCAAGTCCTTCGCTTCTCAGCGCGAGAAATGGATGTTCGTGGGCGAGGCGATGGGGCGATTCAAGGCGTATGAGGGAGCGCGTGCTCCCGCTTCTCTGCAGACTACGACCTCCGACGAAGCTGACTTGCGCGGGCAGATGGACGCCATCGAGGTGCGGGACGTGGAAGAGACTCGCGAGGCCGTCGTCTCTATGATTAACGAGATTGCGCTTGGCCTTCTCAAAGAAACTGGAGACGCGCTCGCGAACTACGCATCCTATCAAACTGACTTTGCCTACAAGGAAAAGCGCTTACGTCTACGGAAGCCTCGGTCGAAGCTGATTGAGAACGTTGGCAGCAGCTCGAACCACATGTTCCTGCATCTGCTACATTTCCTCGCGTTGCACGAGGTCGCTATCAATCATAAGTCGATGTTCATTCCGAGCTTCCTCATTATCGACCAGCCCAGCCGCCCTTACTATCCGGACAACAAGGCCGACGACAATGTGAAGCTGAAAAACAGCGACACCGAGAAGGTATCGATTGCCTTCAATCTGCTCAACAATTTCATCGCGCGGATGAATCGGGACTACAAGACTGAGTTCCAGATGATTGTCTTCGAGCACGTGCCACGAGAAACCTTCAGCGACATGGCGTACGTGCATATCCTCCCTGAATTCCGTGCCGGGGAGGCGCTCATCCCGCAGTCCTGGCAAGTGTAAGAGGCGAACCTTGACCCCTGGACGAGCTGTTAGCTTCACGCTGTGCTGCGACGACCCCATGTCTCCGTCGCATCGAGAATCGTCGTTTTGCAGCTATCTCCCGGGCCAACCAGACAGTTGACCCCCTGACTGGGAAACCAACACAGTTCGCGGATTCCTCGAAAGTTGTAGACCCGAAGCGCTACGATGTGCACGGCTATCCCCTAGCGTATGCCTTGCAACTCGGTGTGGTGTTTTGGCGCTTCTAATGTAGCAGAAGCCAATGCGGGCAGTCTGCACTGCCTGATAACGGTCAGGTAACGTTGGTCGGCCGACCCGAACGACGCAGCAATCACCTATGCAGGTTCTGCGGGCCGGAAGCTCTTGGGTCTTGGCAGTTCGCTGGTGACTAAAACGATTGTGCTACAAAGCGCATGAAAGCCATTCACTCCCAGATTTCCACGTATCTGGACGCTTTTGAACTTGCCGAAATTCTCGGCCTGTCAGTCCAGGCAATCATCCTGCGAGCAAAACACCGCCCCTGGCTGCTGCCCCCGCGCGCTCAATTGCTGGACCGAGATTTACTGCGTTGGCGGCAAGACGTCGTGTTGCAGTGGCTGTGTGCGTGACAGCGATTGGCGTCGCATCGGGCGGTCCGTTCAAGCACTAACGCGGCTTCGCGTACACGCGTACAGCGCCGTCGCACGCTTGCTGCACGTCCAATAGGATATTCGCGGGCGTTAGCGGTTAGTTGGGCAGGTGCTCAGACAGAATGCCCAACCACTCCGGAAGCGCCTTAGCGGCGTTCCTGACTGAGCCCAATTCGTCACGATGTAGGCTCAGGCGTCCCAACGCTAGCGCGAGCAAGAACTCGGCGACAGCGCTACCCGCCGGCTCGTTATAGAGGTCGATGAATTTTTCGATGAGCCTGCCCATGTCCTTGCTGGCGTCCCGGTCGACAGCATAGTTCAGCTCCGCCGGGTACGCCGCTCGCAACATGGCAGCCTGAATCGAGCCGTCGTTGAACCGGGTGAAGCTCGCCGGCTCAATCAGCGTGTGTTGAAACACGCCGCTGCGAAGCGCCGTTTCTACGTCGCCGGAACGCGCGTTCCGACATGCTTCCAGAAACACGGCCACCGTCAGCAGAACGCCGCTTCCATGTTTGGCTCCCGAAATCGGCTCTTGAGTCTCCCATAGCCTAAAGCCGGCTGAGAGAGGTTGTGGCTTACCGTTGAAGGTCGGCAAAAACGTGAGTTCACCCTTTAAGCCCTCCTGCGTTCTTAAGCCATCAAGTCGGCGCGTGAGAAGTTCGGGGACAGCAAACTGCTTCTCGTCGCAAGCTTCGACGACATTGGAGAGAATTTGAGACTCCTGGTCCCATCGCATGGTCTGGTCCATTCGACCCACAGGGAATGCGAACGCACGCTTGAATCGATACGGGCTCTCGACCGCGTTCGTGCCCAGGTCCATCGATATTTCGCCAAGCCGGCGGGGTGTCTCGGGTAGCACGGCCAATGCGATGTAGAGGCGAGGGCCTTCAGGTTGGGCGATTCGCAGACTTGCGCTTATTTGCTTGAAGATGAAGCCATTCGAAAGTATCGGCGTCACGACGATAACGCCAGCGGCCTTAAGGAAGGCTCGCTGCTCCTTGTCGAGCACTTCCAGTGCGGTGTGGTCCATAACTCGCACGGGTGCGTCAGGAGCCATGTGACCCACCATGTCGCGGACCAGATGCGCTAGGTCGCTGTTGGAGGTGTCGTGGACACGAGCATCTTTCGGATAGACGACCGCAACCGGCCCGGGCGCCGCGAAGTTGCGGACCCAAGACTCAACCAAGGACAGTTTTCCATCGGCGGAGCGAGCGTACTTCGTTATCATTCGCTCGACATCAAGGGACAGCGACCACCATCCGTTATCGATTGCCCGTCTGCGCGCGACGACCGCGAGGTTCTCCCTCGTGAGTTCGGCCAAAGTCGACTTCTCGCTTGAACTCAGTTCTTTGGCTGCTAGCCGTACCAGCTTCGGGCGATTGTTGTGACTGAGAAACCGTTCTCCAATAACTCGGACGCTCTCTGCGCCGGGCGGCAAAACCTTCACATCAGGCAGAAATTCGTCTCGGAGGCCTTCGAGTGCCGGTTCGCCTTTAAGCTTTCGCGGCAACCTGAAGAGGACATGGCCATCCGGGTGAACGCGCTCGTCGGTTCCGTGCGCGGCCTCAAGAGCAAGAATGGTTGTGACGACCACGTTCTTTGGCCCAAGCATCTTCCGGACCTTTGCCTCCAATCCGCCGGAGGTTGATGCCGAAATGATTACAAATGCCGCGCCCGGCACTGAGTCCCACGTTGCGAGGCCGTCATACCCCCGGAAACTTTGAATTTCGTATCGGCGCGATGTGGCATTGTTGACGCGGTGCGCTTGCACGAGCATCTGGGCGATTGGCCACACGGCCATCGAATCGAGGAAGATTCGAACGGTGGGGCCGGTGCTTTGAGTTTCGCAGAACGCATGAAACTTTGGCAACAACGCTAAAGCCAGCAAAGCGATTTCCTGAGTTCCGCTCAGTAGCGACTCAGCGCGCATGAAATGAGTGGAATGCCGGTCCGACTGCTTGGCGAAATAGAAGCCCGGGGGGGCTGCAACTACGACATCGCCGCGTTCGCAGGCCTGCGAAACAAACGCGATTGCTGCCACTTCGAATAGTTGCGTAAGGTCACGTCCGGAGGCTCCCCCGGCCATATCCTGCTCTGTCACTTTACCGCTACAGTCGACGCCCGCGATGACAAGCCGGCTCTGCTTCTCGAATACATCGAGCTGGTCGGCAGATGCTTCGCCAGCCTCTTTCACGAGATGCGTCGCATGGGCAGCATTTGCCACCAGGAAGATTCGCGGCGGAACGACGTTCGATTTGGTCCAGTCGGCAAACCGGGAGCTGAGTTCTGTCCAGCTTGGGGTGTCGTGACCAAGGAAGATAAGCAAGGTGCGCCGAAACTCTCCGCCGACCGCGCTGCCTGAAAATTGAAGGAAGAGCATAAGTCGAGACAGTTACAGAGGGAGAAGCATTGAAAACGAGGTGCCTTCGACCTCGCCAAGCGCGTCGCTGGACCATGGACGGAGGAAAAACAGCATCTTCCCGCCCTCCAGGAAGACGTGTGTCCCGTCCCGCAGATGTACATATTGCGCCGACGCGTCGCGGTTTTCCCGCGCTAGCCGGTCGGCAATGTCGGTGATTGCGGAACGGGTTCCAAATAGAAATGCCAACCGGCCTGTGCGTAGGCGAAGGAACCCGTTCTTCCGCCGCAACAGCCTCGCCACATCGAACAGCCCAATTCCGCGATTGGCGTTTCCAGACGATGTGGCCCATTTCATGAAACAGGCAACGACTGCCGCCTCTTCTTCCTCTAGAGATAGTTCAGTCACCGACTCCACTGCACGCCGTTGAGCTGCTCCGCTTGCGAGCCACCGTCGCGCAAGACCGGGGCCCGAATCAACGATGCTCAATTCCGCAAAGGAAAGCACCTTCAAGTCGTTTCCGCGGTCACTGTCGAGCCCCGGCCTACGCGCATTTCCTTCCGTCAGACTTTGCATAAGGTAAGTCTGGAGGTGCGTGTTGCGCCCGGCGAATTTCTGGGTGTCGTTGTCGTCGATGTCCAGTAACCGAAACATCACGGCCCGAACACCTTTAGCGTACACATTGCCTTTTTCGTCGGTCCGCGCCCACCAGTCAGAGTTTTCGACAAGCTCGCGCACGAGCTGCGTTACGGGCTCGGAAACTTCCAGAAGTTGTTTTGCGGTCCAGTGAGAAGCGAGTTGCGCTAGGGCGTCCTGTACCACCACCCGAATTTCGCCAAACTGTCGCAGCTTCGGAGTCGCATTCTGCCCTTCGTACAAGGGCCTTATGTACTCGCGGTTTGAGCCTTGGATGCAGAGCAGATTGACCTGCGCTTCCCGCAACGCGTTGGTTCCCCGGAAATCGAACTCGTCCATCGCATCGAGGTAGCGGCTGTACACGTGGCCAGACGAACGGAGAAGGTGTGCACCGTTGGAGTCGGTCAGCTTCTTGGACAGAACCCATGCTGCTACGCCATACGGCTTCCCTAGCAGCTTCGCAAGTTGGTCGTTGAAATTGTCCTTGTCAATTTCGAGGTCGGCGAATGCCGCTGAGCTCGTGGCGGCGAACCTGCGCGCCCACGAGACGACAAACTGCAGCAGCGCGGCTTCCGCGAACAGCGACATGAACCGACTTGCGCTCGGAACCGTCAATTGTTCCGACGTGCCGATGGACAGTTGCCGAATTGCATCCTCAATGTGGTCGACGGTTGACTCTGGAATTTCCATCTCTTTTCACCGGTTGCGGCTTTTCGGTTGGTGGCAGCACGCCGAGGTCTTCGTCGCGGGGAAAAGCTCAAGGCGTTTTAGGTCGACTTTCTAGAGGGTCGCCGCCCCAATTTTAGGGTCATCGGCGGCCCATCGCGCTCGGAAAGCAAGTCAGTCAACTCGACCTCGAGAGCAACAGCTATCGCCACCACGGTATCGAGCGTTGGATTGATTGTTTGTCGCTCGAGTTGACTCACATAGGTGCGATGAAATCCCGCTCGTTCGCTGAGTTCTTCCTGAGAAATGCGGTGCTCGGCCCGGAACGACTTTAGGTTGTCCGAGAGGCGTTTGCGAGCAGCTTTTTGTGCTTTTTCGAGCTTGTCCATGTTGGACGAAGCATCGCCGATTACAGACTACTAATCTACAGAGTAGAAATCTACTGTTTTACCATCTACTGTGTTTACATCTCATCTGTGCCTGGCTAAACTGCGTTACATCGGCGCTCCACGACGGCTTGGTGCTCCGGCGCCGGACTGCAGCTCACGTCAACTTCTTCAAAAAACGACCAAGGAAAGTCTTGGACGGTCCTTGAGGGGACCCGGCTGGTTTTCATTGGCCGTGCAGGTTCTGGGGCCGAAGTGGTCTGCCAAGAATGGGGTGGAAAGCTGGGGGGACGTCACTGACAAATGGATTTCGAAGACGTTAGCCGGAGACCGCGCTTCGTCACCGAACTCGGAGGCGAACGCCGACGGAAACCCAAAACCATGACGTCACCGGAATAAGCACGCTGGCGGTACTGAGGGAAGCTGTGGCCGATTGGTCGCGATGCAGGAGGAGCAGGAATGTCCGTTTATGCAGTAGACCACGCAACGTTTCGGCAGGGCGAGGACATCGCTATTGGCGTGTGCGTGGGTCGGTTCGGGTCCACCCTGCGGTGGGCGCAAGAGCTGTACACGCGTTGCATACAGCACGGTGGTGCACCAGACATCTGGGTGGACGCATATCACGCTCTATACCGATATGAAAGCGCTCACCTCTTATCAGATGGCGGTCCGGAAGCAGAAGTTAGGCTCGCACCATCGACAAAGCGAGACCGTGTAGCGCATGTCACTTGCTTCGTCGAGCGAGAGCGAGCAAGTGTGCAAGATGCGGCGGCACGCTTTACTGTGTCTGTTGACTCCGTAGGGAGGGTACGCGGACAAGCGGTCGCGACTGGCCAGCCAACTGTCAAAATCGCGCGCATGCGCGTGGACCCATCGCATTCTGCTGCGGAAATCGGTCTTGCCGTGCTGCTCCATCTAGCTAGTCGCGACTATCAACCCGCAGTCGCAGATATCATGCGCCGTATGCGGCGCGTAGACCCGCGTTGAAGCGTCGCTCGTTTGACGCTGGTCGTTCTGCGGAATGCAGGTCGACGCAGCAATGGCGAGACTTGCTTGGCAACAGCCGCGCGCGCCGGCCGCTGAGGACAAGATGAAACTGGAAACTCGTGTCGTGCGCGCCATCCGCAGGCGTAGAAGCGTTGTCGTTCTCCGTTCCGAGCTGTCGGGACTGGGGAGCCAGTCGCAGTTGACTCGCGTCCTAGCCAAGTTGGTCGCGAGCGGGCGCCTAGTGCGAGTAGGCCGCGGCATATACGCCAAAACTCGCATCAACCGATTTACAGGTCGTCCCGCTCCGGCAGCAACGTTTGAATCGATAGCTGCCGAAGCTTTCCGCAAGCTCGGCATTGCTGTCGGTCCCGGAACCGTTGCCAGAGATTACAACGCCGGGCGTTCTACGCAGATACCGATGGTGGCAGTGGTGACAACCGGTCGACGACGTATTAACCGGCGGATTCAGGTGGGCACCAAAAGAGTTATGTATGAGCGCACTAAGAAGGACACGCCGTGACGGGAACCTACACACGAGAGGGCGGGCGATGAGCGAAGCTCCCGAAGTGTCGCCAGACATCCCCTTCCTGCAGACAGATGTGTCTGTGTACCTAGGTGACTGCAGCGGCGATTCCTTGTCCGTGGTGTGCGACGGTAGCTCAATCGAACCGCATGGCTCGAGGTGGCAGCGCGCTTTACGGGCGCTCGCCTATCCGACACCACGTGGCCCCTACCCGGTGTCGGCGCAATTCACGGTTTTCATTCATGAGACATCCGACTATGGAGGCACGCGCCCTAGCGCAGTGGTTACCTATCGAGTTGACGTTCGATGCGTGGGCGGGTTGGCATACGCCAGCGTTCGAGACGCACCGTCCAGCGCGGACCTGCCGCCAATCCCGTATGTGATTGGCGACGATGTGGTCACTACTGCGCGGCGCCTGTTCGAGACCACGTCATGGCCTTGACGCTGTTGAAGGAAACGGTCCCGCCGAGCCACCAAATCACAGCTCATCATTGCGGTCCAGACCGCGTAGAAGGAAACATGCTGACAGGAGTTCCGGAGCCTAGCGTTTACGTGCCACCTCCACGACGCACCGGTGGGCGCGTGTTGATGCTCGATTTTGACGGCGTTCTACATCCTGAGTCGGTACACCTGTTGCACAGACGTGGTCCGACGCTCATGGACGCACCCGGTCATGTCCTTTTCGAACACTGTGGCCTGCTCGAAGAGGTACTACTTCCGTACGCTGACCTGCGCATAGTTTTATCCACAAGTTGGGTGCGCCGCTACCGGGGAAGCGTCCGTCGCGTGTCGCGCAAACTGACGCCAGGGTTGCAAGCAAGAGTTGTAGGGGCGACTTATCACAGCGCGATGGTCGCCGAGGAATTCGCGGCTGCACCGCGGGGCATGCAAATTTGGGCGGACGTTCTGCGTCGAAAGCCAACGGACTGGCTGGCATTGGACGATGATTATCTCCACTGGCCCACCTGGTGCCGTGACCGGCTTGTGCGCACGGACCCGCTACTTGGAATAAGCGAACCTTCGGTGCTTGCTAACCTAAAAGCAAAACTCTTCAGGATGTACCAAAAGGGCTGACCGAACACAGTGTGCGCAATACGAAGGACCTGCTGTGGGATATGGACACTAGGTCGGTGATGCAACAGCGCAGTCGGCGCTGCGCTCGATTCCATCAATCGCCGTTGCCGGCTCACGGACACGTTTAATGAGAGGTTGGTGTCCCCAAGTCTACTGCGAGGCGCGCGGCGCGCGTCATCGAACGCGCGGCTTGGGCCACAAGAGCACCGCTTTTCGACGCGCTGCCAAGGTGGGTATGCAAGAGACTCCGATAACTTCATGCTCGGCAGGCGATAGCAAGAAGTTCTCAAGACTTCTCATCAATTTTGAGAAGTCTGGCCACCCCGGTCACGCGGTCACACTCAGCGACACGCCACATCTCATGTGGCTGCAAAAACACATGCCTGTTTCGGCGGAAAGGTAGATGCGATGTCACTTCCAACACGTTTGATTGCGGCAGGCGTCGATTTGTCTCTCCTGCGAGACGTGACCACCGAGCGTCTAACAGACGTCGAACAGAGACAGCCGCGGATAGCAAGCGCTGCGGAATTTCTCAGTGCTGCATTCAACCAAGAACTGTCGTCCCTTCCACGGATGCTGTGTGCTTTTGAAAGCGTTTACCTTTGCTGCTGTGAAGTGTCCGAGGCATCGGGGTTCTTGGAGACGGCCGAGCACCCGAGCTCGTCCGTCGCAAACGTGACCGCGACTATGCTCGAGTTAAACAACGAAGAGAGGCTGACGCTCAGAGAGCTGACTAGGTGGGCGTCCAGCTATTCGCCTTTCATGCCGCTTGTTGATATTGAGCACGCGTGCGTGCTGGCGAGAGACGTGGTCCTGCGAACGATTCAGCACTTTGCCTAGTCGACCCCCTTACGAGCCGTCTATAACGCGGGCGCTGTGCGCCTCATATAACAAGGATAACTAACGCAAGGAAATTGGATGTCTGTTGGCGAGTTGGCGCATAGGCTGAATGTTAGCCGACGCCACATGAGTAAGTGACTTCGTACACAGGAACTGCGACCAGTACGTATCCTGCGACGCAAGCGCTACGTATTGCGAGCAACGGCCGAGCGCTATTGCGAAAAGCGCCGGGCATGCGGCAAGCGCGCCTCACGAGAGTTTGTGCCTATTTGGCAGGAAGCCGGGATGTACTGATGTCGGCACGAGGTTCTGCGCTCTATCTGTCGTGTCCCGGCACCCCTTTTCGTGCCTCAGTGCGACAGGCAATGCAGCGCTGTGGCCATCTGGGCAGGAGACCGTCCCATCTTGTCGTTGAGGAACGACCAAACAGCAGAGGCGACGTAACAGTATCGACGTGAAAGTTTCCCCTCGGCCTATGGATGCACAACTTCGGGGCTCGTTGCGCGCGCGTGCTCCAAGCGATTAAGAAGTCTGCTGACAAACTGACCGCGCAGTGCGTCGAAAATATACATCTCAGCAAACGCCTCTACCGCCTCTCGAGGACTTACCTGTTCGTTGAGGTATCCGATGAACTTTTCGCTGTCCGCGAGTCCTGCTACGACTGACGCCACAATCCCTCTGTGCCCGTACCGCTCGCCAAGGAGCTTAAGAACGTCATAGAGACCAAGGTCCACAAGGACGTCTGCATATAGCACGCCTTGCTCAGAATTCAAACCAAGCCCTCCTTGAGCAGACTTGTTGAATCGGTCCAGACCCGTGGCTGCATCTCCCATGTCAGTACGGCCCGCAGCAGTAACAACGGGCTGGGCATCCGAGGCGTACGCGATAAAGTAATACAGCGTGGCAAGCACCATGTCGTTGCGAGCTATGCTGCCCGCTTTGGCGTACACATGCAACAGTACGTTCTTCGACATTAACTGCCGCAGGGGAGACCGCATCCTCGCTCTGCCGATGCGGAGTAGCGCAGAACCAGTTTGGACCAGATACTCCACGTCATCTGCATTAAATGCGCTCAAACTCTTGTCCGAACAGCGACGAACAAAGGCATCGGCAGCGGTACCGAAATACTGTTCGTCGCCCATCTTCATTCGATGCATCAGAAGCGCGCTTTCCAGGGGCATCGGCGGGTGCGACGAAATTTCATTCGATAGCCAGGCAAGTTGCAACTCCGTGCCGCCGTTCGACGTGCAGCAACGAAGAATCCATTCGTCGTCACTATCAGCGAGTTGTAGACAAAGCTGCGCCCATGCCTTCGGTTCGATTGGCAGCGCGATAGGTTCGAAGCCATCAGCCTCGGCGACCCCACGCAAGTCTGTCAATGAGAGAACTGCTACCAATATTGACGTCCAAGCATCCCACTCCGCCGCAATCTGCTTGCTCAATCCTGTGTCAGCAGACTGATTTGCTCGGTTTATATTGCGAAGCATCTCAATGACTGCCGAGGCGAGTGCGGTCCTATCTTGCACAAGTGCAAACAGTGCGGTGAGCCCTGAAGCGAGGTTCAGGTTCAAGAGGCGCAAGGTCTTCCCGGCAACGAACGTGGTGAACACCACGTGCCTTAGATGCGCGATGCGGCCAGCGGGAAGCTTGATTGTCGAGTCTGGACCGGCAAGCGGCGCCAATGCCCGGACAGCCTGCAAGAGCCGCTCCTGCTGAGAATCGAGCCCCGAAAGGTCTTGCCGAATATAGCGGTCAAGCACGTGCTCAAACGCAGGGCTCTCGCTGTACAGGCGCATGAGCTCGTCTGCGTCAGCGTTATCAAGTGCTTGCTCAAGTCTTGGCCGAACGGACAGGTATGACGCTTCGCCGCGGCTGGTCGCACGGTGATACAGCATCGCGAATGTGTCGCCTAGGCCCGGCTCTCGAAGGACGTTGGTTACGCCGGCTGGAGGACTGCAGTTCAAGTCCGATAGCGAGTCTCTTGACAATAGATAGGCCGCCAAGCATGACAGAGAGACATCGTCGGCCCATTCAAGCTTCAGAATCACCAGTTCGTTGACGAACGATATGATGCCTCTCGGGGTAAGTGTCCCTTGAGGACGAAGCTCTTCGTAAAGGCGCAGAATCTCGTCGTAATCCCCCGTGAGGTCTTCACCGAACGTTTTCACAAGTTTCGAGTTAAGGTAATTTTTCCACGAATGCAGCATCGGCGGTGGCACAGAAAACTGGAGTTGAAACACCTTTTCGAAAAACGACAGATGAGAGTCGTTATCTACCGGTCTGTTCATCAGATTTGATACCGAAGAGGCGAGCACCCGCTTTTTGTCCGCAACAGGAACGATGACCCACAAGCGACGAAACCATTGACGCTCCGTGAAGTCTGGATTATCAAGGAAGGAGCGTAGTAGTGCCCAAACAGCCTGCGTTTCTGACTCGTTGATGCGGTCGAGGTTGTCGACGACTACAAGTAGGCGGCGAGATTCGTCCGAAAGAACGGCTTCCATCAACTGACCAAACGCTTCTTGGAACTCGACCGAAGTGGGGTCCGGCTCTTCGCGGGTCTCGATAGTCTCCTCATCGGAGGTGCGCCGAATGATGAACCCGACCGTTTCATCGGTGAGCGACCGAAGGAGCCTGAAGGCAACGGCCGCGGTCACTAATCCGAAAACGGCAGTTTTCATCAAGCCGGCACCGTCGAGCAACTTCCTCTCAAAGTCCGCCAACATCGGAGCTGCAATGCCAATGGCGGCAAGACCGGCAAGGATGGTCTTAGCCGATGGCGAGAATACTGGCTTCGTCTTCTTCGTTGTCACTTTCAGCCGACGACTCAATTCGGCCAACCGGGTGGTCCAAAATTCGCGGCTCCCCGCTCCGCCGGTTTTCTCTAGCCAACCTCTGCCCTGCAACTTGCCGACAAGCGCAGCGAGGAATGCGCGGCGCAGGGGGTCTCCGGAATGAACCCAAGCATCGTACTGAAAGACCGAAACGTCTAACGAGGCGGGCAATCCATTCGCAGTAGTGTTTGGCTCGAACGGTTCCAAGCGCTGAGCAATCATCTTGACGACGGACGACTTCCCAGAACCCCAGGTGCCATCAAGGCGAACCGTTTGACCTCCCGGGGAGGTCCGAACCAGGGTGACAATCGTGTCGGCGATTTTTGCGTGAGCGCCACCCAGTTCGTCATGCGGGGATGGTTCATCCGTGAGAAGGGTCGGCGGTGGTCGCATAGTCTGGTCGAGCGGCGGTGAACTTATTCTTGGGAACGCTTTGCTATTGAGCGGCATGCCGCGCACCGAACATGCAACGACTCCGAGCGCAAAGTGAATGTCGAACCGCAATTATGCCGATATCTAGTTAGCAAATGGCGTCTCGCCTGTGGAAGGAAGGCGAGCGAGAGGAACTGCTCGGGCGCTACGGTACATACATGGTGTTCGAGACGTGGTCGCTGGGACCTCTACAGGGTCGATAGCATTGGCGCAAACGTACAACAAGGATGTTTCGATGCATTATTCGGCCGCAAGGCGCAATCAGCGACATACTATGACGAACACCGGGATGTTCGAGTTGGCGCCGGAGTGACGGCATGTCATAGTGCGGCATCTCAACTGCGGAGCTGCGAATGCCGACATTGGAATCCTTGCAAGCAAAAATCGAGAAACTGCGGGCGCAAGCTGAAGCGCTTGCCGCGAAGAAGTCGAGCGCTGTTATCGAGAAGATTAGGAACTTGATGGCAGAACACGGCCTCACGACTGCTGACATTGATGCGCATGCTGGCAAGAAACGTGGGCCCAAGCCGGACATCGGGGCTGCTGCCAAGTCGTCGGCCTCGGTCGCAAAGTATCGTGACCCGAAGACGGGCGCCACATGGTCGGGCCATGGTCGCGCGCCAGGCTGGATTGCCAACGTGAAGGACCGCAGTAAGTACCTAACTGCGGACAACGCCGCAGTGGCGGCTTCTGCTGTCAAGAAGACCGCGAAGGCTGGAAACTATGTCAGAGGCCCGCAGCCGGCGCTCTATTGTGACCCTAAGACTGGCGCAACTTGGAGCGGGCGTGGGCGGGCTCCGGCGTGGTTGGCAGGTGCCAAAGACCGGTCGAAGTTTTCGATTGCATAGACTGGCGCCGGCAACAGTCCGAAAAATAAAGAGATAAACGAGATGCAGGTATTACTCCTTTTTTGTCAAAAAACCGTCCTTCGCTTCCCGACTTTGCTATAAGCGATATCCCAGCACCGTCGAGTCGGACGCATCTGACGGTTCACTGATAGCTCGCGCGAACGGCGACATCTGCTCTCCAACAGCTTTGCGTTCAACTGGCGTGGCTTCACAGCACACCTATAAGCAAACAGGAATGGAGGGCGACAAGGCAGCGGACCGCACGAGAGACCTCATTATGCGCACGAGTCGCGCACGTTTCAGGCACCAATGCCAAGCGGTGCTTCTCGGGCCGGAGCGCGTGCACCGAACGAATATAATGCTGGGGAAATTTGTTTGCAATTCATCTGAGAAGAATGGAATGGCCGCAGAATCGAAAGGTTCGATTATCCGAATCAACACTCGAGAGGCCCTGTTGAAGCGCAGGCTTCGTCGTCATCTCGCGTCCCTAGGTTACACCCGAAACGAGGCGGGAGAGCTCTCCGCCCCAGGAACGACCAAAGACGTCATCCGTCAGTTGCATCGAGCGCAGCGTCGGGAGATTGTTCGCTCGCAGGCGGAGTTCATCGCCGGAGCCATACCTCGGGTCCAAGATTTTTTCGCGTCGGGAAGCGACATAGACGTCGGCAATATAGCCCCCCGGATTGAGCGGGTATTCAGTGGTACGTGGCAGGCGGACCTTTTCCGTGTCGCCTCGCTCACTTGGTCTGTTCCTGTCTCGAGCGGATTTGGTCGGCGGCTGCGATTTCTGGTCTGGGATGACCACAACGGAAAGCTGATAGGTATTTTCGCTATCGGCGACCCTGTCTTCAACCTTGCTGTCAGAGACAATTTTATTGAGTGGACAGCCAACGACCGAGCACAGCGGTTAGTGAATGTAATGGATGCGTACGTCTTGGGCGCAGTGCCGCCATATAACTTGTTGCTAGGCGGGAAGCTTGTCGCCTGTATTGTGCGGAGCATGGATGTTTATGACGAGTTTCGACGGGAATATGGTGATGCCAAAGGTATCATTTCGAAGCAGAAGAAGCACCCACAGTTGCTTGCAGTCACAACCTCGTCATCGATGGGCAGGTCGTCCGTCTATAACAGACTGAAAATTGACGGTGTCGAATACTTCCAGAGCCTCGGCTACAGCGGCGGTTGGGGGCATTTCCACATTCCCGACAAACTGTTCGTGGACCTGCGTGACTACCTAAGAGATAACGGGCACTACAACGCCGACCAGCACAAATTTGGGGACGGACCAAACTGGCGTATCCGTGCGATTCGTTCAGCAATGACGGCACTGGGATTCAAAGGGGATGTTTTGAAACACGGGATTCAGCGCGAAGTTTTTATCTCCCAATATGCAAGCAATGCGCTTACAATCCTTCAAACGGGAAGCGGCCGAGCAAAGTTGAACGGCCTTCTCAGTGTTCCCGAAATCGGTGTGCTTGCGGTCAATCGATGGCTGATTGGCCGTGCAGAGCGACGACCGGAATACCAAGATTGGCATAAAGACCTGATACCGCGTTTAATCAAGTATAACGTCGGAATGCAACCAGGCATCGAGAAAGGCACTATCGCAGTATAGACATCTGATTTGGCCCACTAGAGGCTTGGCAGATTTTCCGGGGGCATTAGCCGTGAGAGAGGCTTTGGACCGAATAAGCGGGAGGCACGTCGATGCGGCGCAC
This sequence comes from Burkholderia sp. WSM2232, assembly GCF_000472545.1. Lineage (GTDB taxonomy): Bacteria > Pseudomonadota > Gammaproteobacteria > Burkholderiales > Burkholderiaceae > Paraburkholderia. The sequence goes on from NZ_AWZV01000004.1 coordinate 326,870, forward strand.
GCCACTCGTTTCGGGCTTTACTCCTGTCCCGAGTGCGCGTCATCCGTCGATTACAGGCGTGCCGGCGGCTGGAGGGCTGCGTATTTTGCGCATGCCGTGGGAACAGGCGGAGGGTGTTCCCGTGCAGTCGACGGTCTTTATGGAGGCTCGCCAACTGGGGGTCTTCTCCGCGCTGGACCTGCACGACCAGGTGAAATTACCCTGAGCCTCCGTCTGTCGTCGTCTGGACGACCGTTTGCTTGGGAGCTGGAGCTTGGCATCCCGCTCGGCGACTGTGACACTGGTCACGTCAGAATCGACGTAGGTGGGCGCGAGGGTTTGCTTAACTGCGGAGCGACCCGTGGCGGGGTCGGACGGTTATCTGCTGAACCAGCAAGTGATGACTATTCCGTTCTTTCTATAAGTCCCGAGGCTGACAAGCTTGGTCTGACGCTGGAGCGTACATGTCGCGCTCTGAGCACAACTCACGCCACTGCGTTCGAGGCCTCAGAAATCTTAAATGACCGTCCGCTTCCCCGTTGCCTATCATTATCCTGGGGGCATGCCTACGTCTTTGTCTGGCATTCCTCCCTATCGATGCAGGTGCCCGAGGAGTTTGACCCCGAGTTCTTGCAGCCGAATGAGGAATGGCTGGCGGCAGTCTTGTACATGCCGCAATTTCCGAATTCATTCATTGAACATTGGGTGACCCAGCAGACGGCACTGCCGATATCCGTTCCCAAATATCAAATTGATTTGATTTGGCCAGCTAGTGCTCGAAGCATCACCGGTGGTTATGCCATGGCGACTGCCGGACACTCGATTCTATGCTTCGTGCGTCGCCCCCCAGCGGCCGACGCAACCGGCTCACCTGCACTCTATGTTGACTACGGTGGTGAACGACGAGCCGCCGGAGTATCGAATTTGGATGAGCCGTTCTTTCAAGTGAGTTCAGATTGGAAGGGCGCGCTTCAACTGACTTACAAGGAGGACCGGAGCGCGAAGTTAATCGTCGAAGGGCGACGACCCGCTGCGCTGTGTCCGACATCAGTCGTATTTAACGGTGTGTTCTCTGATGGGCAGAATACGAAAGTCGACATGCTCGATGAGAAGGCATCGGTGTGGTTTCAAGATATACGAGACTCCACACTTGTGCTCAACGCAATAGAAATACCCAATGGAGTTCGCGGTCGTGTTTTGGTACGCGAGGCAAGCGAGTGGAAAGAAGTCCTGCACTTCCCGCCGGGCAAGCGTTTTGTCAGCAGGGACTCCAAGTCTGGGCTACCACGTTGTTCGTCAATAGAGAAACTATCATCGATTCTTCGCGAAAAGTCGCAAGAAGTCTGGATAGACTTCGGTCCATTTGGCCGGGTCTGGTTGCCCAGAGACGGGCAGAAGCGGGGGCAGCAACCGAAGCTGTCAAAGGGTCTCCGGCACCGTCTGCATGCGTACATTTTCCAAATGAAGCATGACACGTCGACTAACGAGTTGCGACTACCGGTATCGGACGAGGAGCTTGTGCAGGCCGTATCAAGACATTCACCATCGCGCCAAAACGAAGCGGTTCATCGCGTACTTGTGAAAGACATAGCGCGTAGTCGAAAAACGTCAGTCAATGACTTGGATTGAATAACATGTCGTTTACTTTCTCAGAAGAAGCGAAGCGGCGAATAGCCGAACAAGGTGTTAGCCGGATTTCGGCTTTCTTGGACGAGGTGCCTCTCGCGCAAAGGCAGAAAATATACGCAAGATTGCCGGATGTTGACGGGTTCCAGAAGAAAAAGAACACTCCGAGCCATATCCAAGCGAAAGCGAAGAAGCTCATAACTGCCATTTCGCACTCGACAGAACCGAAAGCCCGAGCTGTTGAATTGGATTGGTTTGTGTTCGGTGCCGCATGGGCAGTTTGGGCACAGAAAGTAGTCGGAGAGAGATTTCCGAAACCGCCGTTTGACTTCGCTGACGCAGATGCCGGAACCTGTGTCTTATTTCTGAGGACCTTCGTTCTTGTCAATGACTTCCCGCCGTGCTGCAGGGAGGACCTCCACACGCTGGTGACGTTCAGTGGTATGAGAATGAGCGAAGGGGTTTTAGAGGTTATTGCCTCCGCGCCTGTTAGAGCGGAATTTGACCGTCAGAAAAAGATTTTCAGCTTGCCGGACGATATATCGAAGGTGACATCCGAGTTAGCTGAGATTAGACGGTCCATTTCGCGCCAGCAACTTGACATTGAGGCAGCAAGAAGCGAAACCAGGCAAGTCGCGAAGAATTCGGAGGAAGCGACCAGGGTCACGTCGCGGGTGGCAGAGGCGGTCGAAAAACTCTCTTCCAAAGGTGGGGCAGCCGGTAACGAAATTTTCGATGACGCAATCGACCGTTTCGAAAGCGCGCAAGCGCAGTTCGCGGCGCAGCTTGAAGACATTCGAAAATCACTGGCACGCGAAAAGACCCAAATCGCCAAACTTGACAAGTCCGTAGGCGAAGTCGAAAGTCGACAGAAAGATATTGGCCTAAAGTTTGTCCAAGTCGAACAACGGGTCGAGAAGTCGTTGGCTGCGCCAAGAGCCCACGAAGATATCGCGAGCGTCGTCCAGCAACACCCCGGTACGTTAAGAACCGAACAAGCGCTTGACCCGAATATGCGCTGGCTTGTCCCTGAGGCTGCAACCAGCGGTGTGACAGAACTACGGGGTCTCGCTGAGGCATTCAAGTTGATTCAGGACAATCTGTGTGCCATCGGCTTGCTACCGTCGTTTGCGGCTGGATTGGCGCGGTTGTCGGCAGCAGCCATAGGCGCTGGCCTGATGCCTCAATATAGAGGCTCGGTAGCAAACATCGTTGCGGCTACGATTGCGAGCTCTCTTGGCGGAGAGGGTCTTCTGGGATGGCACGTCAGTATGGGGCTGTATGACGAGTCGGCAGCGCTTTCAGCGATGTCCACGCTCCGCCCAGTGGCCTCAAAGGGAACATGTCTCCTAGTGCGAGGGGCAAACCGGTCGGCGTTCGAGATATACGGCGGCCCGATAAAAGACAACGTCGTTAGTAGACTGTTTGCGGCTGATTCCACGGAAGAGCACGGGCCTATTATGGTTGCCACTTGGGCAGAGGGGCCAGCGGTAATTCCCGGTGGTCCTCCGCTACTGGAGCTAGGTCCGATAGCGAATGTGGACGGTCTTCAATGGAAGTTGACCAGTGGAGCGGAACGGCAAAAAAGAGGGCGTGTGTTTTTTACCCCCGGAGAGATTCACAACATAGCATCAGTTGGTAGCGAGTCGACTCGCGATGTCACATCGCTTGTTGACGCGCTCGGAATTGGGGGCAATGCACTTTGGCGGCGTGCTTTCAATCGTTTTTCGAATATCCTGTTCGGCTTATCAGACCCAGATTTTGACCGTGATTTTGAGTTGGCGCTGCTGGGTTGGATACTGCCGTGGGCAAAAGCGCAAGGATGTAGTCGCCCTCTGGTGGAGAAGGCCATCAGGTCATTTTCAATTGAACACATCGATTCTCCGTCAGTTGTCACGGCGCTAGACGAAAGAAGCTGGGAAGTGGAGAAGTGAAAGTTGAGTCTTTAAATCGCCGTTACGCGCTCGAGCACATTCGACGGGAGCTTCGATTCTCGGGAGAAGAGAAAGCGTTGATGTCAGCGCTAACGTCGGAACACATCCGTGCGATTATTTCGGAGCCGCTCGCCATTGACGACCAATCGACTCATCAGTCAATTGCGAGTGCGACAATCACGCGATTGGTGTCTCAGCGTATCGCGGGACTGTGGCTTACTCCCGCCGACCGCAGCGGCACGGATGGCTCGGAACCTAAAGACTTCGTTCGAGCCGAGCTAGCGCATCTCGCTGACCTAGGGGATGTCTACAAAGGCGAAGGCGGTCAATGGTTGCCAACACCGCCCCGGTGCATTGCTATTGATGACAGTGTGAGTTTGCTGTTGTCCAGCAGCCCAGTCTCCTTACTTCCGTTGGCTATTCAACGTCCCCTTTTTACTGTTGGCCGAGCGCGTCTACTGTCCATTGCTGAGACGAACGGGGCTGTGCAACTATCGGTAATCCGACAGCGTCTCACAGACTGGTTGAACCTACCATACGGGAATGTTCGGAAATGGGCGACTGAATTCAGGGACGCGCGCAGCCGTACGATGCAGAGAGTCGAGGGCATTGATGATGCACAGATTCACTTCAACGGAACGTGGCGAAATCTGAGCAGCAAATTCTTTACTGACGGGGTTTATCTGAGCAGGCGCCGGGTTTTGATGCCGAACCGTTGGGTGTATCTCTTCAGACTTTCGGACGTTAGGTGCGCCATTGACGGGGAGGCATCAATTTTCGCTGAAGTCGAGATAGACAATGACGACGCGCTGCGTCTGCAATCGTCTCTACGACCACCAAACGTTAAAGCTGAACAGTTCGGATATCAAGAAATCGGAAACTCATTTGTGCTACACCTGACTCGACCCCTGCCGTGGCCAGAAAGAAAAATTCTATCACTAGGCCGCTTCGAGCAGGATGAAGAAAGTACACGTCGCTACCCAAAGCGATTTTACTTCCATGCAAAGTTGCGCCCGATTGTAGAGCAGGTACTGAGTTTATTGGAAATTGGATTAGTCAAGAGACATTCCTCCGGGGGGGGCCATGAGTAACACCAACGAGCCGAATCAATATAGCGCACATTCGACGGTTAATGGTCTGAAGGCAAGTCTTGCCACATACATCGAGGCGCAGTACCACGTAAAAAATCCCAGTCTCATCGCGGAGCGCAAGGCTCTGCTGGAGCAACACGAAGTCATCGCTCAAGATGCGTTTGTAGAGGCGACCCCGGTCTATGCTCTCGGAAATCCGTACAAAGACTTGAAGCTTCCTCCGGTAGTTTCGCGGGTCTTGACGGATATTGCAGAACTGCAGGGGAACACAGGGCTGTATGCAATACCGTATCATCACCAGGCGGTAGCTTTAGAGAAATTCTTCGGTGGCGAGCCATCAGATTTGGTAATAGCAACAGGGACTGGCTCGGGTAAGACAGAGAGCTTTCTCATGCCGATTTTGGGCGCCTTGGCACAGGAAGGCGCCGAAAAGCGCGCTGGCCGCGATTTGCACGGATGCCGAGCACTTCTTCTATATCCAATGAACGCGCTAGTTAACGACCAGGTCGCGCGGATTCGGCGTTTGCTCGGCAATTCGACTGTAAATGCCTTAGTTAGCGATGGCCGTAACCGTCCAGTTCGGTTCGGAAGCTACACGGGGCGAACCCCTTATCCAGGCCCTCGTAGTGCGGGAAAGGACACTTCGCATATCGAACCGCTCTTTGAAGAATATTACAACAAGCTTGAAGGACGCCCCGAAATAAAGAAGCAACTCGAGGACCTAGGTCGCTGGCCTAGCAAGGACCTACAGGCCTTTTATAGCGGTCACCTTGTCGAAACAAAAAAGCAGAAAAGCGGCAAAAACATTGGGAAGGACCGTAAGATAAGACATTGGGGTGAGCGCCTCAAGACGCAGGATGTCGACCGGGAACTCATGATTCGGGACGAGATGCAGAGGACATGTCCCGATGTCTTGGTGACAAACTATTCGATGCTCAGCTACATGCTGATGCGGCCAATTGAAAGCCCATTGTTTGACCAGACGGCGAGGTGGCTAGCGTCTGACCCATGTAACGAACTTATTCTTGTCCTCGACGAAGCCCATATGTATCGTGGGGCTGGCGGTGCTGAGGTCGCACTTTTAATCCGGCGTCTTGTGGCGCGATTGGGGATTGCTCGGGACCGAGTCAGGGCTATATTGACAAGTGCAAGTCTGGGCGAAGGAGAGCAGGAGCGTCTTGCTGTTCAGGAGTTCGCTAACGACCTGACTGGCTTGGAGCCTTCAACCGGTCGGTGTTTTTCGGTGATTGGCGGGAGGAAAGAAAAGAGAGCTGCGGGGCGTGTTGGCACCTTGAGCGAGGCGGAAGCGCTCGCAATGTTAGACGTGGATTCGTTAGCGAAGGCATCCGTCACGACCGCTGGAACTGCGGATGATATGGCGCAACTGGCAGCACAATTTAATTGGCCGATGCCGCCCGCCAACGGTGATATTGCCGATTATCTTTATGAACAGCTGACTGGATTCGGTCCTGCCGAACTGCTTATAGAACTGGTGAGCGGACGCGCGACGCGGCTCGAGCAACTGACTTCCGAGCTCTTTCCTGATGCTGAACCGGCAGTCGCGCGACGCGCAGTCGACGCCCTGTTGGCCATTTGTTCCCATGCAAAGCAGAAGAAAGACGGACGTGTTCTCGTTCCGACGCGTTTGCATCTCTTTTATCGGGGCCTCCCGGGCCTGTATGCTTGCGTCGACAAATCATGTACCGAGCGGCTCTCGGGGGGAAAGGACGACGCCGTTTTAGGGCGATTCCATACGAAGCCCCTTCTCGCATGCTCTTGCGCAAGCGGTGCTCGTGTTTTTGATTTCTTCACCCATCGTGATTGCGGAGCCGCGTTTCTCGTCGGGTGGGTCGATGACAAGATGGACTTCATGTGGCACGAGCCGGACGCGGCATCGTTGCATGACGGAAGCAGGAAGCTTGTTCCAATCGAATGTCTGGTCGAGCCGACAATTCACCCGACGAGCCAAGTGCGGGAAAGATGGCTTCATATCGCCACCGGGCGATTGCTTGATAAACGTCCCACGAAGAATGAAGGTGACTTTCTGTTTATCCGAGTACCCGACAAATCAGCAAGGGTGGACGGCGAAGTTAGGTTTGACGTTTGTCCGGTTTGTGTCAAAAAGACCCGCAGCGCGAGGAATGAACCATCAAAAATTATGGACCATGTCACGAAAGGTGAAGCGCCCTTCGCGACTCTTGTTCGTTCGCAGATGCTTCATCAACCAGCGAGCCGAAAATGGGACCGTAGTCATCCGAACGAAGGTAGAAAGGTCCTGGTATTCTCGGATGGTCGGCAGAAAGCCGCGCGACTAGCCAGAGACATGCCCAGAGACATGGAGCTGGATTTGTTCCGTCAGGCAGTGGCCGTTGCTACCCGCCTGTTGCCAGGCAGTTTCGAGGCGAAGCCCACGGGTTTGGTGCTATATCTAGCGTTTATCGCGACCTTGAAGGAGAAACACCTTTCGATGTTCGATGTCGATGGCCCCCGGATTGCCGCCCATCTTGCGACGTTCGAAAACGACTATGAAGGTAACCTGGCGGAGGCGTTGCGCGACAGCTATCCGCTCGGAGAGACACCATGGCGCTATCGAATCGCATTGCTGAAACTGTTGTGTAGCAGCTATTACTCGCTATCAGGAACAACCGTTGGATTCGTCGAAGCAGCATCTCGACCGATGAAGGTGCTTGCTGCTGCGCTAGTAAAGCTGGGCATGTCATTTGAACAGGCGGATATCAAGGCGCTGGCGGTAGCCTGGATACAGGGACTCCTTTCGGAATTTGCATTTGATGCCGACTACTCGCCCACACTGCGGGAGAAGGCGGCTGGATTTTCTCGGTTGAGTTGGGGAAGTGATGGGCAATTCGAACGTCCCTTTAGGACGGCACTCACGTCGCGTCTCGGATTTACCATAGCGCAGGTAGAGGGCATCGAAAAAGGAATGTGTACTGCCTTGGCCGTCGAAGTCGAGCGGGGATACTTTCTAAACCCAAATTCCGTCAAGCTCACAATCGACCTTTCCATCGACTGGACTCAATGTGATGACTGCACGGGTTTGATGCCTTTGGCATTTCGCAACGCATGCCTTTGCTGTGGAAGCGACAAGATTCGGGTTGTGAACCCTGAAAACAGCCCCTACCTCAGGGCAAGAAAGCGTTTCTGGAGAGAACCGGTCGAGCGGGCTCTGCGGGAAGGCTCCAGATTGAACAATCTGTATGTTGAGGAACACACGGCCCAGCTCTCAAATCGCGACCATAAGGCCGTCAACTCAACGACGGAACTTCATGAGCTTCGCTTCCAGGACCTATTGTTAGAAGATGGCGACTTGCCTATAGATGTCTTGAGTTGCACGACCACCATGGAAGTAGGCATCGATATAGGCTCGCTTGTGGCTGTGGCGCTACGAAATGTGCCGCCCCAGCGCGAGAACTACCAACAGCGAGCTGGACGGGCGGGACGGCGGGGCTCCTCGCTGTCATCTGTGGTGACGTTTTCTCAGAATGGTCCTCATGACAGCTTCTATTTTTCGCATCCGCACGCGATAGTTGCGGGACCGCCCCGGTCTCCGGAGCTGAAAATCGATAACGAAAAGATTGCGAAGCGACACGTGCACGCTTTTTTGCTACAAACCTATTTTCATGACGCACATAGCCGATTGGGAGGGGCTTCCCGCTCAGCCGTACTGATGAAAGCGCTTGGGCCCACGCGTGGATTTTTTCACGGTCCTGACACGGTCCCCAATCTTCGCGACTTCGAGGAATGGCTAACGTCCCGGGCGTTGACAGAACCGTTTCCTTTGATTCGCGCCATAGCGGACTGGTTGCCGTCATGTCTATCAGTCGGGGCGCAGCGGTTGGATGAGTGGGTACACACAACAGTCAACCAATTTTTGAATACTCTCAACACGATTGCGTCGTCAGTACCGGAAGACCAGTTGGTGGTTGAAGTCGACCGCGAGGTGGACGAGTCGAGCGACGGGGAGGTTAGTGATGAGGAAACACTGGAGCATGAGGACCTACTTGAGTTTCTCTTCGCAAAGCAACTACTTCCGACATACGCGTTTCCTACAAGCTTGTGTAGTTTCCTCATTGAAAAGCGAGTCAAACTGGAAAAACGTACCGAGGTACGTCTCGAGCAACGGCCTCAACTCTCCACAGCACAGGCCTTAAGCGAATATGCGCCGGGGCGGCTGGTGGTCGTGAACAAGAAAACGTATCGTTCGGCAGGGGTTTTTGCTAGCACTGACCCTGCAGTGGTGGACCGGGCAGAGTCGCTCTTCGCTGAGGCAATGCAACTGGTGATGTGCAATGAATGTTCGTTTGTCCAAGACCCCAGCCAGAAAGGGGTCGCATATGACGACTGTCCCGTATGTGGTGGAAGCCTTGCGAAGGAAATGATGATTCAACCGGAGGTCTTTGGTCCCGAGAACGCCGTTGCTCTCAGGGAAGAAGACCGGGACCAGGATATCACGTATGCGACGATGGCTCAGTATCCGCAACCAGCGGGAGGGGAGTCATTTGTTTTCACGGATGAGGGCCCGTACCTCCAGCATGCACATGCGATTGACCGGCGTCTCTTTACACTCAACAAAGGTCAAACGAAGGATGGCGATGCACTTGGCTTTTCTGTTTGTACGAAGTGCGGCTGCGCCGAGGTGTTCAACGCTGTAATGCCGAAGTCGGGAAAACACAAACGCCCTTATCACACGAGGAGCTGGGAGGCGGGTTCGGACTGTATGGGAGAATTTGAACGTACGTATCTGGGGTACGACTTCAATTCTGACCTGTTGCTTGTTCGTATAAAGCTTGCTGCCCCGCTGATTCGAGATTTAAGTTCGCGCACCGTTGTGCGCACTTTGGAGAGTGCATCGCTGAGCATTTCCGAAGCGCTAAGGCTTTCCGCAAGTCGTCACAAGCAACTCGACTTAGACCCAATGGAGTTTGGGTCGGGCTATCGCCTCTTGCCTCCGAAAATAGAGAGCGAAATCGCAGTCGACATTTACTTATACGATACGCTCTCGGGCGGAGCGGGATATGCAGAGCTCGCTGCGAAGTATTTTAAAGACATAGTTGAAGACACGCTTAAGCTGCTGGATGGCTGTGACTGTGACACTTCTTGCACAGACTGCCTTGACCACTTTCACAACCAGCATAATAAGGCGAAATTGGATAGGAAGTTGGGAGCGGCTCTATTGCGGTACGCACTTTACGGCGTAGTGCCGCAAAGTATGAATGCCGCTTCGCAAAGAACGCTTCTACGCAAGCTAGTTTCGAGTTTGGAACTTGACGGGTTCACGTGCGGACATGCTGTCGAGTTTTCAGGCAATATTGCGCCGCTCTTGGTGGAGGTGAATGGAAAATCGTTGTCGGTTGGAGCCTATCCGGTTCTACTCGAAACCTGCGATTTTACAATGCCAGAAGGAACTGTCGGAACCTATTACATTACCGACCGTTCTTTGGCGAATGACCTGCCGGGAACGCACTCGGCGATACGCCGTTTGATGGTCGGATAAGAGGCGGAAAGGGTGCATTTGCATAATTCGATGGACTGGCGCTTGTGGAGCAATCTCGGGGATGTCGTGATGCGATGAAGCGCGCTCACGAGTCGACACTTATCGCCGCAAGCAATACGCCGGGACGCAGGATAACTGGCGTGTCGGCATTTTGTTCCGCGTCCGCAAGTCAATCGCATGTTTGGTTAGCGTGTTACCAGCCGCCTCCGACGAGTCGGGTTGGGCTACGGAGGTGTGACTGTTAGATAGTGAAGCATTCAAAGGGAGTATCGACGAGATTTCGTTCCGCAACCTAAAGTTTTCTTGTGGCGAGCCGATGACATGGGATACGCCTGCGCTTGAGAATAATGGTCCTCTTGGTGTTTTCCGTTGTCTCACTGCAGAAAAGTCAACAAACAAATCCGAGGCCCGACTTGTCATCCGTAACTGTGACCACAATGGAAGAGTTGAAGGAAGCGTTAAGTGCGAAGACTGCGGAAATCCTTGTCACTGGCGAGCTTGCAGGCAAGTTGAAAAAAGCTCAAAAGGTAAAGACGCTTAGCGCCATTGCCGTAGCAGCTATCGCAGCCATCGCCGTGACCGCAATCCCCACCGGAGGGGCTTCGGTGCTGGGCGCGGCTCCCGTGGCAGCAGGCCTGACCGGAATGGAGATTGCAACCATTCTTTTCATTGCAACAATCGGCGTGACAACGATGATTGCGTTGTTTAAAGATTACGACGCCGAGTTTACGACGGAAGGGGCGAAGTTCACGAAGAAGCGGAAACGTTAAGGACGCACGGTCCAACGGGCATTGGTGGAAGGAATTGTTTGACACCCGCTGGACAGGGTAGGTCTCAGTAGAAGCGCGGGGGCCAGTACCCTTATGGTCGTCCGCATTGGAACTTTCTCGCCCAGACGTACGGTATGGTATCGGCAAATAATAACGGCAAGCTCGAACGGGAATTCACTGTAATTTTTGGTTCGAGAAACGCGGCGAACGTTGAAGTCCCGCCGTTCACAGCTCTCATCGTCCCTAGTGATGACAAGGTTGATGATTTCGGCTTCAGAACTCGTGTTTCTATTCACTTGAGGCTGGAAGAGCCTCGTGGGAAAGTCGGTCTGGACGGCTATTTTGGGGTTGTGAACTCTGTCTCAGATACTCCAAGTGATTCCCGATGGATTGTTGAGCTCATGAACGGTACTACCAGTGAGCTGACCGTGACCGCGCGTGAGAGTCATCCATTCTTTACGATGCTGCCGACATTGCAAGACTACCGGGCGCTCGTCAGGGATTTGGGCCAAGAAGTGGCGGCGAAGTTGCTGTTAGCTCTAAATGACCTTGTCGCGCTCCGAGAACTGCGTTCAACATCGAACATCCCGGCCGCGGCGGCTAACACACAGGTCTTTCAGAAGTCGTTCGTCCGCACGGCTGAATCGTATTTCGCGTTCAAAAATGCGGGGCCAATACTGAGAGGAGCGGAGTCGGAAGAGTTCGGCAGGATGTCTCAGAGCATTCGAGTGCGGTTCCAATTGGCTGGCAAAAGAAACGCACATCAGTTGGTGTTTCGTTTTGACCATAAAGCGGACCTGCCAAAGCGAGTATCCGTAGTTATCGGAAAGAACGGAGTTGGGAAGAGCCAAGCGCTCAGTCAGATTGTCCGAGCCTTACTCGCAGCTGACAGCAACTCATTGAGCGAGGCAGATTCGCGCCAGCGAGTACTCGTCAATCGATTGTTGGCTTTTGCTCCGACAAACGAGTCGGCATCTGTATTTCCGTCGGACCGACGTAAAAAGGCAAAGGTCTGGTACAGACGATTTGCGCTCAATCGCGGTGGTGGAGGGCGTCGCGGGCCAGGTGTTGCCGATTTGGTGGTACAGGTCGCCCGTTCGAAAGCGTACGTTGGCGACGTATCAAGATGGCGGATTTTCCTGACGGCAATTGAAGCTATTGCCGACTGGGAACAGATTTGCCTTATCAGGAAGGACAAGACGAAATCACCTCTGCCCATTGTTTCGCTCAAGCAAGCGGCTGGCGAGGATGAGTTGTTGGAGCAGTTTAATTCGATAGATGAGAGGAAGGACCCCGTTCGGGTAGTTGAAGGAGATTCCTATCCGTTGAGCAGCGGGGAAATATCGTTCCTTCGATTTGCTTCGCAAGCGAGCCTGTTTGTAGAGAACGGCTCGCTGTTACTGTTGGACGAACCCGAGACACATCTTCATCCCAACTTTATTAGCCACTTTGTCTCGCTTCTAAACAACCTTCTGGCACAAACTGGGTCTGCTGCTGTCATCGCGACACACTCGGCGTACTTCGTCCGGGAGGTGTTCCGGGAGCAGGTGACAGTGCTGCGCTCCGATGAAGACGGGATTGTGCGGTCTGAGCCGTTGAGATTACAGACATTCGGTGCCGATGTCGGCTCCATTTCATACTTTGTGTTCGGCGAAGATGAGCCGTCCAAGCTCGCAGCAGAGGTCGAGGAGCGATTGCTTTCGCGCTATCAAACCTGGAATCAGTTATATGCCGCGTACAAAGACGAATTATCGCTGGAAATGCTTGGTTCGCTGAGACTTGCTTTCGATTCTCGAGGGCGCGATGAATAAGCTATCTCGGCCGGTGGTTAATGACTTCGCCGCGATTGAGCGGCTCGCAAACACTCGCCGTGCGAAGAGCTTTCCGCATCTGCGCGACGCGCTCGAAACCATTACGGCGGGATACGACCAGTATCTTGCAGTAGAAGGGGATGCTCTTCGCGTAAATCAAGTCGTTTTGAGTGAAGAGGTTGAGGGATATCTGAGAGCGCATTACGCGAGCCCGCCAACTGCTCTATCGCACATCACGGCACTCCGCCTAGAGGCTGAACAACGCGTTTGTCCGATGTGCGGGTCAATGCACCGCGGGACTCTGGACCACCTTCTGCCGAAGGAAGACTACGCGGTATTCTCGGTATTCTCGCAGAACCTAATACCGGCATGCAAGTGCAATATTAAGCGCGGGAAAACGGTTACTGGAGAGGGAGCGGGTGAGCGAATACTCCACCCGTATTTTGACGAATGCCTCGCTGAGCGATTGATTGCTGCCCGCTTTGAGGAACTTGGGAAGGTCCCTCACATCACTCTGCGCGTCTTGACGGACCCGGCACATCGTCACTACAGCGCAATCGTATTTCATGTCAGGGAAATTGTCTCAAACTCTGCGATTCTCAAGTACGTTTCGGACCGTTGGGCGCATCTGTGCCAGTTGCCGGAGTTGGCTGTCCGGGCGCTTTCCGTTGTCCCCGAAAGTGTCGATGCGCTTCGCACATTGCTTGAGCACGAGCGCGACCTGACAGATAGAGCACACGGCGGCCGAAACAACTGGAACTCGGTGTTTGTGACTGGTCTTCTGGACGCGGACGTATTGCAATGGCTCTACGATTGCCTCAGCGCGCCAGGCCGTGACCCGAACGGCCCACTTCTGTGATAACTCGCCGCGTCCGTGGGAAGGACTAGATGACTGCTGCGTCGTCTTAGCTGCGCCTGTAATTCGACGCGCTATCTGAACATCTTTGGGGATTTGTCAGGAACTGCTTAACGGTTCTGTAGCCTTGGGTTACAAAACTATGCTTGGCCTGTCGGGCGCAATTGGCACTGCATTGAACGAGTACATTGCTGGTGGAAAGGTCAACCTTTCAGCTTGGCTCGCTATCTTCTATGCTGGTTTGAGCGATGGGCGGCGAACGGCGGTCCCATTCACGACACGGCAACGGAGATGGCAATGATGAGTGAATACGGCAACCCAGACGATTCCTGGCTTACATCTGGCTTGACAGAGAATCGGGTCAAAAGATTTCAAGCGGCGCTTGCGATTCAAATGTCCCTGATGACGGGGCGGCGAATCGGCGAAGTGCTCGCTCTGAAAAGTCAGTTGGGCCACCACCATGTGGGGCTCACGGAGCGTTACCTAAGGTCGAGTAAGCGTGTTGAAAGCGAGGCAGGCAATGCGGTCGACCTAGCCGAGCTGTGCGCCTTTCACACGGCCGTCGAAAATGCTCGGGCAGCCGGAGGGGCGCGAGACGGGGCAGGCCCGTTGTCGCCCTTTAGCCGCGTCCATGAAGAGTTTGGTCGTGTAGATGCCTTGGCTGCTCATCTCAGCGCGTTACGCGAGCAGTTGAACGACCGATAGCAGCCGGCTCAAGGTCTGACGGCCCGAATGCAACTGCCTGACGACTTTTCCAGTATGCGCGACAATGCTGCTTGCGGCACGGAGCCGCGCTTGGAAAACCACCGGGGGCAGGGTGAGCAGCAAGGTCGAGATTCTGGTTGTCGATTCGCTTTCAGAGGTGCCTGCAGATGAGTGGAACGCGCTCGCTGCAGGCAATCCGTTCGTAGCCCACGAATACCTGTCGGCGATGCACAACACGAATTGTGCGTCCAAGTCGACGGGGTGGCAGCCAACCTATCTGCTGATGCGGCGCGGCGCGCAGCTTGCCGGTGCCGTGCCGCTCTACCTGAAATCACATAGCCGCGGCGAATACGTGTTCGACCAGGTCTGGGCTGATGCCTTCGCCCGGCATGGCATCCAGTATTACCCGAAACTCCTGTCCGCAGTTCCGTTCACGCCCGTTACAGGCCCACGCCTGCTGGCGCCGACGCATGCCGACAGAGTGCTCCTAGCGAGAGGCGCCATCGAATTCGCTAAGCAGTTGGACGTGTCGTCAATCCACGTCTTGTTCTCACATGAAGACGACCTTGAAGCCCTGACCGACGCTGGCTTCATGCTTCGGGAGGGGGTGCAGTTCCATTGGGAAAATTTTGGGTACAAGACCTTCGACGAGTTCCTCTCGAAGATGTCGCACGACAAGCGGAAGAAGGTTAAACAGGACCGTAGACGGGTCCACGACGCCGGCGTTACGTTCCGGTGGCTCCGCGGGCAGGAGATTGGCCAGGACGACCTCGACTTCTTCTACGAGTGCTACGAGAACACGTACCGAGAGCATTGGAACCCGCCGTACCTGAACCGCAAGTTTTTCGGCCAAGTCCACCGGACGATGCCTGATGCGCTAATGCTCGTCGTCGCTGAGGCGGATGCGAAGAGGCTAGCGGTGGCGCTGAATGTTGTCCAGGGCGATACAATGTATGGCCGCTACTGGGGCACCAAGGAGTTTGTATCAGGTCTCCACTTTGAAACCTGCTACATGCAGGGCATCGAGTACTGCATCGCGCGCGGAATCCACAGCTTCGAGGGTGGGGCGCAGGGCGTCCACAAGATGTCGCGTGGGCTGATGCCGACGCCGACGTGGTCGGCGCATTGGATTGCTGACCGCAGGTTTGCACATGCCATCAGCGAGTTCCTGGACCAGGAGACCGCGGCGATGGACGAGCACATTGACGAGCTCGAGGCACATACGCCGTTCAAGCGTAAGGCTTCAGGCAGTAGGCGCTGATAGGCGTGCGCGGCGCTTTCCGTTCTTGTGCTTTGGTGCTCTCCCTCCCGCTGGACAAGAAATAACGCGGCCTTCTTCCTGCGAATTGCTAGTTAGCTGATTTTCGAGCAGCGTCACGATGCGTGACTTCAAGTCTCTGTTCTCTGATTTCAACGCGCCGTTCTCAGACCTGAGCTGTTCGATTAACGCGTGTTGCTTCTCTTCGACCGTCTGCAGGCGCCGTATCTTGTGGGTCATTACATAGGCGCGCTGCGATTCGCGGGATGCGTGTCCAAGCTCGGCAGCTACGGCATCCTGAATATCCTCGCGCGCTAAGGAGAGATGCTCCCGTTTCCGGAAGTCAATTTCCTCTTCGGTCAGCGACTGCCCTTTGCGGCGCCTCATTGAGTGGGACGCGGCCCCTTTGGGCCGCCCCAGCGAGCGCAATGCGGTAGAAAAAAGCTGGTAAATGGTCTTATCCTCCAGTGGTGTACCTTCGACCACATTCAAGAAAACCTTTGACTGCGCCGTCGATTCATCCTTGTTCAGTGCCTGAAGCAAAGCCTGCCTGTCCTCGCGGACGTATCGAGCGATTTCGTTAGCGAGTTCCCAGCGCATTTCGAAGGCGAAGCGCTTCCGACCTTTCTGCGTACCCGGTCGAATCAGGAAGCGGTCATTGTTGGCCTGTGCGTGAAAAGCATTTGGTGAAAACTGCTCAACGGTCAGCGAATTTATGCTAGCTGCCCGCCATCCCTGTAGTTCTCCGGTCCGAAGCAGAAGGACATTCCGCTCCTGAGCATGCTTATTTTGCGCGGTTCGAAAATGCTCTTCAACGAGACGAACGTCTTCGTCGGTCATCCAGTACTGGCCGAGGTCAACGTCCGTCTTTCCGCCGGTCCTGTCAAACAGCAGAGGATACTTTCGCATTGAGCGCAAATCCAGCCGACTTTGGCGTGTGCGAACGTCTGGAAGGGACGATTTGATGCGACAATTTTCCCAACCAATGGTGTTTGGAGGAAGGAGCCGGGAGTATTGACATTCATCGATACACTCGTAGATGTATCGCAACTTCGTATTCGTAGTGGTCTCCGCCTGATAGTCGTGTCCTCTAGATGCCGCAGCGTTTTTCGTGGCCTCGAACGCGACAGACCTAAACTCCCTAAGCAGGTCGTCGTCGAGTTGATTCAATCTCTTGCCCTTAAGAAGCAGGAACTCCGTAAGTTCTAACGCTGCATAAGTCACGGCCCGTATCTTTCGCTGCCGTCGTTTTACGTCTCTCACTATCGAGCAAGTTTGGGCGAACCTGTCCAGATAGGTGCTGACCGGTTCAATAAGTTCGCCCTCCGTCGCCCTTAGGGTTGGAATCGGAATCCCATCGATTTCCGTCCACAGAAGCATGACATTTGCTGTTCGGGTCATGTCGGTTCGCCCGGTTGGTTCGTGCATCGACGTAACTTCGCCAACAAAGTATGCGAGATTGTTCCCGTTCGGCCCTTGGCGCCGATGTGGTGTGAGTCGGGGAACATTCCACCGCACAAAAATACAATCTCTATGTTGGCTGCTGCATGTGCTAGGGATGTCCGCTCCTCGTCGAAGACCTGATTGTCGGAAGAAGGGACAATAACTGTATCCCATAGGCCAAAGACGGCGTGCGCCGGCCGTAACGAGTAGGCAAGGGTTAAGCCCTGCAGCTCGTTCCTCGATAAGTCCAACTCGCCAGTCCCGTCGAAATGGACACGAGCAAAGGAGCGGTCGTGCCTAGGGTGATAAGCCGTCGCATCATCATGGGCGATGTAAGTTATCAGGCCTGTCATGCCACTAACGAGACCACGCTCCGGGTCCGTCCGTGTAACGACAACGGGCTCGTCGATGGTCGCGCTGAGGTCATCCCGTAGCCTTGCGACCGGCGCAGGCAGACTCTTCAAACGTCGGTAGTCGACCGCTTCGTTGTGAAATTGTACGTTCCAATCGCGCGCCTCCCGACTACTCACCACGAAGATGGCTGCGGTGCCTCTCGACAAGGCTTTGCGAAACTCGTAAGCGGTTTTGGCTCTTAGCGATTCGCGGCTACCTGTCGTTTCCCATCTATGTGACGCGCACATCGTCACTGTTGGATTGGTTGCGTGCGTCTTTTCCGTATGGTCCCCCTTTTTCGCCAACGACCGCGTTGACCTTGAGGTGTTCATCCGAAGTTCCCGGAACTGTCCTGATGCTTGCAGTGTTCCAAAAATCGGTGGTCCATCTGAAAGGAGAAGGGGCAAAGAAAAGCCAATCAGGCGTATCGCATTGCCGATGGGAATGCGCTGCATCAATTTGTTCAGCACAACGAGGCCCAGTCCGTGGCAACCGTGAACAAAAATTTCTCGAGAGACGAGGGAGGCGACGGTGGGCGAAAGCAGTGCGGACGAGAGGGTCATGAATTGGGGGTTGTCCAAGGATACCCCGTCCGTTTTTTTGATATATGAATCAGGGACGATGTGCAGTGCGTTGGGCGCAAGCAGAGTCAACGCACACGCGGCCTTCGCCACTGACGTCCGGACCAAGTCTATTAACAGCGAAGGGCTTTCAAAAGCCCATCGACCGGAACCTTCCGCTCGCGCAAATTCCGACATACGTTCTGCGAATGCCTGCTCGATGATGTCGACCCCTGCTCCTTGATACGAATCACCGGCGGAGTCGCGGGCGCAGACGACGAAGGGCGTTCGCAGCGCAATTTCAATGGCAGCTTTTGCTGCCTTCGCGTCGCCAAGCCGGCCGGCTAAGAGCCTGTTGAGAGTGTCGGCAGGAAGTGAGTGGCGACCCCTCCGCTGGGCTTCCAGTAGGATTGCTTCACATGCGCCTGATAAGCGCGCCTCGCTATCCTCGGTAACCTGGTATGTTTCCCGCGCAAGCATGTCGATAGCGGTCCATGAAGCGAAAGGAACTAGGCAGTATGGATTCCGAGATATCGTTGACTCGGCCGCACGCCCCCAAAGATTCACTATGCGACGGATATCGGTGTCACTCAATTCGAGTCGACGCAGGCGATGCCGAAGGTGCGCGAAGACCCAATAGCTCCGCCATTCCTCGACAAGTTCCTTGCACAGGCGAAGGCTTATCCGCGCTCGTCTCAGGGTGAGTAAGTTTCCCGCATCGAGCACTGGGGGCAACGCGTCGCCAAAAAGGTTCCAAAGCCGGTTGGCGGCGGCACGCTGTAGCATTGGAAAGAGCTCACACCCGCTCAGAAATCGAATGAGCGCGGCACCTTCCGGTCGCCACGGTCTTGCTTCGGACGGATGGAACTGCATACCGTACTGCAGGTTTCGTCTCCATTCGCCAATCAATGACCATGGTTCATTCTTCAATGGCGGGTGCGGAAAGACCCTCCAGTCAGCAATAACACGGATGGTCCTACGCCGTGGCGGGTGACAGTCGAAGGCAAAAATCACGCCTCCGTTAGGTCCTATGTGGAGCAGGTGCGATACCGTGCCAGAAATCGTCTCGTGGCTCACGATGTCGGCTCGCGAACAAGCACGCCAGAGTTTTCGAGATAGCTCAGGCGCGAGAGCTTCTGTTGCGTCTTTTGAAGTTCGGCGGTGGTTTGACAATTCAGCCTCAACGCCTCGTCGAGCAAGGCCGATGCAGCTTTTCCATCCTTGACACGAGGACGGCGAGCACGGACGAGGGGCCTCAGTCTGTCGTTGAGGTCGGAGAAAATCTTTTGCAACCTAGCATTGCTGCCGACAGTAGACGGTGAAATGTTGAGCAGCTTGCAAATCGGCTCTTTAGCGACTCGTCCGAACTGGTTAAGTGGCATGTCCTGGATGGGGGTGACCTCGGCCCATTTAGCCAGTCGGATTGCATTGTCTTGGCCCACTTGCTGTGGACTCCGCCCATTGTTCTTTCGTGAGTTCATTTTCGCTTCAGTCCGACAATGCTCTTAACCTGCTTGGTCAGCGATGCAACCTCCGCCTGTAACACTCGAATCTCTTCACGGTACTGCTTCGTCGCGCGGACCCTTGCTTTGCGTTCGTCGTGCAATTTGTTCTCCGCAATGTCCGCCTTCCGGCGAAAAATCACGACGTCCTGCTCCTGGCGCTGCACCACCTTCTCGAGTCGCCTCACTTCGCTTTCGAGAGCGTGGATGCGATTTGCTTTATTGACGCGCTGCAGTTGGTCAAGAGCCTTTACGTCAAGTGATTCAAGAATCTCATCGACTTGGCCTCGCCGCACGCTATGGTAGGACTTATTCAGCGTATTGCGGCTCATCGACCGAAGTTCGGGAAGCAGATTCCGCGTCGCGAGGCAGTTCTGTGTTCCGTCCCACTCAGCGAACTGCTCGAGAGTGCGAGGGTAGTAGTCGAGCACCTTCTCCTCAGACGCAGCGCGCACAAACTGACCACCGTAGTCCTGAGTAAGCCAGGGGATGCCATGCTGTATCCAGCTCTCCAGAACAGCGAGCTTAACGTCGATTTTTCCTTCGGCCTCAACACGGAGCGGTGATACACCGGTGGAGGTCATGTTGCTTGCCCCTCAATGAATTCGGACCAGCTCGCGGTAAGCTTTTGGAACAGGTCGCTGACTCTCTTGGAGACCTGCCGCTCCGAATCAATCAAGGCCTCCATGAAATTGGCGTGCTCTGCCTTATGAGCACGAACAGCGATAGGGAAGTTGAAGTCGTTGCTTTCGGCACGCGCAAGGTCCGCGTCTTCTTGCCACTGAGCGAGATAGCCATCGGTGCAATGAAAATGGACGCAGCCTTTGCACATCGATGGCGAGGCGTTCTCGCGATGAATGTCCCCATCCTTGAAGCAGTTTGACATTTTCAATGTATGGCGCGGAGACTTTGCCATGCAGGGTCCATGCTGATGGACAGTAGGCAGGTAGCCGCGGCGCTCAAGCATGCCGGCAACTTGCTTCACCTTGTCCTCCAGCGGGGTCGCCCGAAACTCGACGCTCGCCGATAAGCGCTTCGTGAGTTTCAGGATGAGGAAAGGGAACAGACCGGATGTATCTCTGCCAACAAAGCAGTCTTCGACGAGCTTCTCGAGGTAGGCAGTTTCGCCTTCCTTCATGGCCTTGATGACGCTTTTCGTCTCTCTTCTACGTTTTGCGATGGTATTAGAGATACGCTTGTCAGGACGTCGGCCGGGGTTGTCTGTGTAGTAAGGTAACGTGGACCGCACGGATAGATGGCCGAGGTGACGGCTCATCGCCGGCAGCTCCGCGCAATCGTAGCGGTTGAAATACAGCGTCACAAACATGCGCCGAAGCGGTAACTGGCTGCCGTGGAAGAGCGATATATCGCAGTCGGCCAGCCTGAAGAGCTCCCGCATATGCACGCGCTGGTGGAACTGGAATGGCTTGTTCGCATTGAAACCCGCAACGGACGGACTTCGAAACGCGAAGAGCTTACTGCTCCGCCCCGCCTCCCGGGACTTTGGGACAATTGGTGGTTCAGTGCGAAGGGGACGATACTCCGTGTAGATGTCATGGAGTAAAGCAGTAGCGTCTGCAACAAGCTCATTCGCGGCGAATGTCACGTAATCCTGAATGCCTTTCTCGACGAAAAATTCGACACTCCAGTCGTTATATCCGTCCCCTGCGCTACGAAGAGCCCCAAAGTAGAGTCCCCAAGGTACCTCTGTTCCAACAATTTCGTTCGTCCTCCGGCCGTGGTTCAACCCGATAATCAAGGCCATCGCCGCCTGTGTTGTCTTGACCAGCCCTGTGAGGGAGGCGGGACCACTATCTAGGCAAATGTTTTCGTAAGGCATGTTAAACCGTGACCGTTCCGCGGCGTAGTATGCGCTAACCGCGGCTGCAGCACGGCGGTTCCGCTGGGCCTCCGAACCGGTGGTCTCCAGGGCGCTTCTCATAGCGCACAACAACTCGACTACGAGCGGGCCCCGGTCATAAAGCCACAGCAGGCATTCATTCATCAGCTTCATGCAGGTCGAGACATCAAGGTTCTCGGTTCGGCCCGGCTCTTCTGTGGTCAGTTCGGCCAGGCGCCCTTCGACATTTGCGTAAGGCATGAATAAGATGGAATCGCCTCCGATAGGGTGAAGTGCCAAGAGATTGAAGACCATCATGGTCTCGCGAAGCTCTCCCGCAGACGGCTTGAAGAAGTCGCGCCGCTTATGGTCAACGGGGCGAGGGTCCCCATTGGCGCGCGCAATCCGGCGACGGAACCAAGGCGGAATCGCATCGTCCGGCATTGGTATACCAGCCGCCCGCTCAATCTCGATTATGTTTACGGGGGACTTCCGGTCCTTCCGGGCTAGGCCGTGCAAGCGGGCAGCGAGACTCGGGTCTGCTTTTGCGCGATACCACAAAACGACAAGCGACCGATGATATCGGAGGATTCGGCCCCATTGCAGTTGGCTAAGGTTGACTATCAATTCGTCAATCATCGACTGTGTGAGGTCTTTCAGCTCATAGACACCTGAGCGCATCATCCATATGTATATTCTTAACATTGTCCGAAGGGCGCGAGTAACGCCAGCCCAAACATTGCCCCTGTTGTTGCGCTCAAGCACGGTGTTGATAGCTATTTTGGTGGCGTCGACCAGCGAGCGAAAATGTGTAAGTGGCATGGGCGCTTCGTAGATGCTTTGGTCGCCGGTGCAGTCAAGAACCAACGCGGTCAAGTCAATCGAGCGAGGCGATATCTTTCCGTGGACGCGAGCAGTATCGATGACAACGACGTCGTCGGCCCAGTCACTCAGGAAGCGGTGGCTTTTGCTTCCCGCGCATCTCTCCTCCAAAGAAGTTCCTCCATGCGCAGGATTGGCGACAGGCCTAGGTGAATCCTCGCGGGCATCGAAACTTGGGATTGTCTCAGCAGCACCCGCGGGGTAGTAAGAGGGTCTTCTATAGTGGCGTGCCATGGATGGTTGCCTCGAATCTGGTCAGTACAGCTTTGTGCCGACTGGCTTCAATAACCCGTCGCATTGCGATGGTGGCTACTATGCGAGGTAGGTGGCGATAGATGAATCGCTCCGAATTTGCATTGAGCAAAATGTGAAAGTTTTTTTTGTAATATTGATATTGCAGCGCGCAGTGTCTTATTTCCGTTTCGCCTATTGTCAGTTGTAACTGTCCGCCTGAGTCAATCCAGTCGTCGATGCGTGACCGCGTTTCCTCTGCTTGCATTGGACTTGCAGGAAACAAGATTTTTGTGTCTATCAGTCTTTTGTCAATTTTCTTTTTCTCTATGATTTCTTCACGGCCGCAGTCGAATAAAATCGTTGCAGCAAGCTTTTTCATGTACCGCAAAATATTCGCCTCGTGAAGACTTCTTGTTATGGTCGAATGTATGTAAATTGACGTCGTGACAAGGTCTTTCTGATTCAGGAAAGCGTTGACGGTGTAGATGCTGCCATCTGGGGACAGGTAATCCACGTGCGCGGCGAGGTCTCGAAGCTTTATGAAACAAAAGCGAGGGAGCTGATGAAAATCACAGAATTCGTGAAGTGCCGAATGGAGATTAGGTATCTGGAAAATCAGGTCTTCGCGCTTAAGTGTTAGGTTCAATGTTGCGAACATCGAAGCTTCGTCTTTCCCCATGAATAGTCGAACACGGCGTTGATGGGCCAGAAGAAGTTGGACAGCACGGATGGTCAGAGGATTGTTTATGTCGCGGTCGGTGGCATCTACCTCATTAGCCGAGTCGGCGTCTGTGTTTGTAACGGTTAAGCTGTATTGGCGTTTCTCCGTCCGACCTTTGATGCCAATCAGCAGAATACCAGTTTCAGTAGCAACGACGTCCTCGGGCCTCATCGAAAGGATGGTTTCGGAATTCCACCCAGTGTCAACTGCGATAAGTAATATGCATGCGACGACGGCTAAGCGGGGAAGATAGTAATCCGAAAGTGCTGCTCCAAACATGACTCGGTTCGTTTGCACATGTGATAGCGGATACAGTGCACTCAGTCTGGTTAGGTATAGCGTTTTTTTCGGAGGCCGGATGTAGAGTTGGTCTCGTTCAATCATATAGAGTGCGACTCGAAATCTTTGCTCTTCGGGTAACTGCCGAAAAAGCCTCACACTCAGATTTCCGCCATTCTCAAGTGTGCGAGCAACTCGAGCTGGTAATTTGCTGGTTCCCTCGCATTTCGTTGCAAGCAACGTATTGACAAGCGCTTCGTGCGCATCTAGTGTCTCTGTGCATTTCTGGCAAATATAATCTCGTATACCCTCAACGTTGTCTTTAGCTTTGATTCTTAGATTCTCGAGGTCATCAAACTCAACGATTGCAGATACCGGTTTACGCAATGCTGGGTTGGGGTGGTCCGGGATACAGAAGCCAGTCCAGTCCTTCTCTTTTCTTTCTCCTGGCGTATCAAATCGAGAGCAAAAGCCCACGTCCTCAATTGCCGTGCCGTCCGCAAGCTTATGTTGACAATACTCGAATATCTTTCGCGCCTGAAAAGCCTGCATGTAATGTGACGAGCCGCCCCACTGCGATACTTGCTCTTCAACGAAGCAATACATCAGGTGAATCTCTGGCGTGGTCAGTAGGTGCGCTGGCTTCCCAAGAATTTGCCTGAAGGTAAGGTGTGGCCCCGAACCGCGCAATACCCGCACGAACGCAGCGACATTGCTCGCGCCGATTGGACAGTCCATTCCCTGAATTACGCTGTCTAGGAGTCCGCCTCTTGCGATGCCAAGTCTGTCGAACTCGATTGCAAACTGCACCCACCTTTCGCGACCGTGCAATCGCTTCCGCGCGTGTATCACGGCGCCATCCGGAGTCTGGGTGTGACACGAGGGGAAGACTATTGACGTCTGCATGGCGACTCCGCGTCCGGTCAGGCCCTCCGCAAACATCGCGGCCCGTTCGACACTTTTTCCTGAGCAGGGACAACGGCTCAGAAACTGAAGCATCTCAGCAACTGGCCGCCCGGCATGGGGTCCGCCGCTAATTCGCCGAGACATGCACAAGTCGATGGTTTCAGTATACGACAATAAATTGTCTTTATTTACAAGGGTTTACGCGAGCTCGGTCGGTCGGTCACGGCAAGTGATACGACATAAATTGTTATACTCGCCGTATGAATGGCCCTTCAGGTAAACCGGCGCGGCCGCGGCGAGCTTGCCCGTGAGCGGATCGGTCAGCGTGACGAATTGCGGTGCCCAACCCGTGTCCGCCACCGCGCAACGCGTGACATGCAGCGCGTTCAGAAACTCGTGACGCAAAAACGGCGTGGGTTGCGGCTGCCGCGCGAGGAGGGCGTTCCATTCGGCGGCGTCAACCTCGGAGGGCGACGCCAGAATGCCCGTGCGATAATCAAAGCGTTCCTGATTCAATCTGTGTGACTGTCCCAATGAGCGACACGGTCCGTCGAGCACGTACTGCGTCGTTCGTTTATCCGATTGTCGTTTGCCCGTTCATCCGTTCCGTCGAGCCAATAACAAGCCGCGTGACTCGCAAGCTCTTGGCTTGCCCGTCGATCCTGCCATGAAGACACGAATCGCTCTTGCCCAAATCAATGTCACCGTCGGCGACTTCGCCGGCAATGTCGCGAAGATCGTTGCCGCCGCACGTGACGCTTACAACGCCGGCGCGAAATTGCTGGTCGCGCCCGAACTCGCGCTGTCCGGCTACCCGCCCGAAGATCTACTGTTGCGCCCCGCCTTCTATACCGCGAGCGCCGCGGCGCTCAGAGACCTCGCCGCTCAGCTCGAGCCGTTTGGCGGGCTGCATGTGATTGTCGGTCATCCGCTGCGTGATCGCGCGGACGGGGCTGCGAACGGCGCGGCGAACGGCGCGAACCAGGGTCATGGTAATGCAAACGCGCCAATCGAGCGCGGCGTGCCGCCGGTCGACACGTTCAACGCGGCGTCGTTGCTGGTCGATGGCAGGATCGTGGGCACCTATCGCAAGCAGGATCTGCCCAACACTGAAGTGTTCGACGAGAAGCGCTATTTCGCGTCCGACCCGCAGCCGTTCGTGTTCGAGCTCGACGGCGTGAAGTACGGGGTGGTGATCTGCGAGGACGCGTGGCATGCGTCGGCCGCGCAAATGGCGAAGGCCGCGGGCGCCCAGGTGCTGCTGATTCCGAACGGCTCGCCGTTTCACCTGAACAAGGAAGCGGTGCGCTTCGACATTCTGCGCGCGCGGATTCGCGAGACGGGATTGCCGATGGTCTACGTGAACATGGTCGGCGCGCAGGACGAACTGGTGTTCGACGGCGGCTCGTTCGTGCTCGGCGCTCACGGCGAACTGGTCGCGAAAATGCCGCAGTTCGAGGAGACGACCGCGTTCGTCGAATTCGAAAACGGCGCGCCGGTGCGCAGCCACACAAGCGCGGCGAACGGCAGCAGCGGCATGAGCCACGCAATCGCGCCCGAGCTCACGCTCGAGGCGCAGGTGTACGCCGCGCTCGTCATTGGCGTGCGCGACTACGTGAACAAGAACGGTTTTCCGGGCGCACTGATCGGCTTGTCCGGCGGCGTCGATTCCGCGCTGGTGCTGGCGGTCGCATGCGACGCGCTCGGCGCAGAGCGCGTGCGCGCCGTGATGATGCCCTCGCGCTACACGGCGGACATCTCCACCACGGACGCCGCCGACATGGCCCGTCGCGTCGGCGTGCGTTACGACGAAATCGCGATTGCGCCGATGTTCGACGCGTTTCGCAACTCGCTCGCGCAAGAGTTCGCAGGACGGCCTGAAGACGCCACCGAGGAAAACATTCAGGCCCGCATTCGCGGCACGTTGCTGATGGCGCTGTCGAACAAATTCGGCTCGATCGTGCTGACAACCGGCAACAAGAGCGAGATGGCGGTGGGCTACTGCACGCTGTACGGCGACATGGCCGGCGGCTTCGCGGTGATCAAGGACATCGCCAAGACGCTCGTGTACCGTCTTTGCCATTACCGCAATCAGGCGAGCACCTTCGACAGGCAGAATGTGATTCCCGAGCGCATCCTGACGCGCGCACCTTCCGCGGAATTGCGCGAGAACCAGACCGATCAGGACAGCTTGCCGCCGTATGACGTGCTCGACGCGATCATGCGCATGTATATGGAGGAGGACCGCTCGCTCGCCGAAATCATCGCCGCGGGTTACGCGGCCGAAGACGTGAAGCGCGTCACGCGGCTCATCAAGATCAATGAGTACAAGCGCCGCCAGGCGCCCATCGGCATTCGCGTCACGCATCGCGCGTTCGGGCGCGACTGGCGTTATCCGATCACCTCGCGCTATACAGAACCGGTGGAATGAACGGGCGTGATGCGCTCCCCGAAGCGCGCCGGACTGCCGCAAGGCAACCGGCGCGGCGTAGAATAAAAATCATCCATCTTCCTTTCACTCTTCCAGTCACGAGACGAGGTTCGCCATGAAGCGCATCACCGCAGTCATCAAACCGTTCAAACTCGACGAAGTGCGCGAGGCGCTCGCTGAAGTCGGCCTCACGGGTCTGACCGTTACCGAGGTCAAAGGCTTCGGCCGGCAGAAAGGCCATACCGAGCTCTATCGTGGTGCAGAATACGTAGTCGACTTCCTGCCGAAAGTGAAGATCGAAGTGGTCGTGGCGGACAATCAGTGCGATCAGGTGATCGACGCGATCATCGGCGCAGCGCGCACCGGCAAGATCGGCGACGGCAAGATCTTCGTCGCGGACGTGGAACGCGTGATTCGCATCCGCACCGGCGAGGAGAACGAAGCGGCAGTGTAAGCCGCTCGCGCACCGAAGCGGTGCGCCGCGCGTGACTCGAACGCCATGCGCTTCCCCGCGAATTAACAAAAGCTCGCGCACCAATAAAAAACGGTGCGATACCCTTTCGGACATCGCACCGATACGCGCCTCTCGCAGCAGCGTGAAAAAGATTCTCTTGAAGAAATTCTAGACCCCGAAGGCTTTGCCTTCGGGGAACACTGTCCGGTTAGAACGAGTGTTGGATACCTGCGTACACGCCGGTCTGGCTGTGACCCGGCAGCGGGTTCTCGTTGTACGTGGTCGTGCCGCCCGACGTGATGTTGCCGCCAGGGCCTGCACTGTTCGCGTCCAGACCGAAGTTGGCCGACTTGCTGTTACGCACGGTCGCAATCTGGATGTCCAGCAGCGTGCGCTTGGACAGGTTGTACGAGCCGCCGATCGTGTAGATCGTCGCGTTGCCGCCGCCCTTGTTCGCGTTCACGTGATAGACCGCTGCGATCAGCGCTGCAGCCGGCGTGGCTTGCCACGTCACGCCACCCCATTCGTGGTCGAGCGAGGTCGGAGCGGTGCCGGCGGCCGAAGCAGCCGACGAAGTACGCACTGCCTGGTACGCGCCCTGGATCTTGAACTGACCGAGGAACACGTTGAACGCAGCCGTGTATTCACGCGATGCGCTGAACGGGTCGGTGAAGTTGCCGTTTGCGCTGTTGCGGATTTCGTCGTACATGCCGCGCAGCTGGAACAGCGACGAGGTGTACGTCACTTGCAGACCGGCTTCACGGCCTTGCGGCGTCGTGCCGTTACCGTTCCAGTTCGTCGCGTTCGACAGCGCGTACTGGCCGTACACGTCAAAGCCGTAGAACTTCGGCGACTGGTAAGCGATGTTGTTGCTCGATTGCGGCCAGTTGCGGCCACGCACCAGCGATGCCGACGACCAGTTCGATTGACCGAACGGATCGAAGTCCCACACGCCGTTGGAGATGAAGAGCATACGGCCCATGGTCAGCGTACCGTATGCGCTGTTCGACAGACCGACCGTTGCCCAGCGATTGAAGAGACCGCCGCCGCCAGGACCCTGGCCGTTCATCGTGTTGAAAGAGCCTTCCAACTGGAACAGGACCTTGTTGCCGCCACCGATGTCCTCGACGCCCTTCATACCCCACAGGCTCGTGCCCCAGTCACCGCTTTCCGCGCGCCAGCGCGAGGTTGAACCGGTATAGTTGGCATTCGGCAGCCCGCTGATGTATTCAAGACCTGCATCCAGGCGGCCATACAGTGTCACGCTGCTTTGAGCATGCGCAACGACCCCGGCCGACATCAGCGCAGCGGCGAGCAAAGCTTTCTTCATCTTCTCCTCCATACCCTGTCAAAAAGTGAAACCCAGTACTGCGAATGGTGTTCGGACGCGAGCCGCGCCGAACAGAAATCGGTACCAGGGAGATTAGCGGGCGGATGGGTCTCCTGTCCTGACGTGCAGCCTTGGGGCTGTTCTTTGCGTCATGCCGATCCCTCGCCGACCGGTTCTCCTCTGTGCTTTGAAGTCAAACTACTTTTAATGTACTTAGTTTTTGCTACTTTGGTTACTAATTTATCAAAAATAGACTTCGGTGTGAGAAGAAATTAGTACCGACGCTGACCTGTGTCTCCAAATTGCAATACAGATGTGCGCCAAGACCCGTTGCGGCATGGGCCGAAACGGCTAAAACCCTTATGCGGCAAGGGAATCACGGATCGGCGGAGGCAAGATCAAGGATTGCCACTATTGACGCGTGCGATACGGCAGGCTAGTGCGGAAAACGGGGGCTGGAGGGCGGATGAGACCAGACTTTCGCGGCCAGAAAGCGCGGATTACGCAGTTGACC
Source organism: Burkholderia sp. WSM2232 (assembly GCF_000472545.1). Classification (GTDB taxonomy): domain Bacteria; phylum Pseudomonadota; class Gammaproteobacteria; order Burkholderiales; family Burkholderiaceae; genus Paraburkholderia. Next base: position 355,901 of record NZ_AWZV01000004.1, read on the forward strand.
GAAATAAAAAAGGCGCTCGTAAGCGCCTTGTAAAACTACTTCGACTACAGCCGGTAATCAAGTTTCGTCGGGAAATCTCAAATACCAGGCTGTGCCATATGTTTCTATTTGAGGCTCCCGGAAAGGAACTGCCTGAGCCGCTCGCTGCGTGTGTTCCTGAAGACCTCATCCGGGTGGCCTTCTTCTTCCACGCGGCCTTGATGCAGGAACATGACGTGATTCGACACGTTGCGGGCGAACGCCATTTCATGTGTGACGACGATCATCGTGCGGCCTTCCTCGGCCAGCGTCTGCATGACCTTGAGCACTTCGCCGACCAGTTCGGGGTCGAGTGCGGAAGTCGGCTCGTCGAACAGCATGACGTCGGGGTGCATGGCGAGCGCGCGGGCAATCGCCACACGCTGCTGCTGGCCGCCCGACAAGTGCGACGGATACTGCTTCTCGAGGCGCGGTGCAAGACCGACCTTCTCCAGATACTCGCGAGCGCGGTCTTCGGCTTCCTTGCGCTTGAGGCCGAGCACGTTCACGGGCGCCTCGATGATGTTTTCGAGCACGTTCATGTGCGACCAGAGGTTGAAGTGCTGGAACACCATCGACAGTTTGGTCCGCACCCGCTGCAACTGTTTGGGATCGGACACGCGCAGCGCGCCGTTCTTCGCAAGTTGCGTACGCACTTCTTCGCCATCCACGAAGATGCGGCCGGCGTTCGGCTGTTCCAGGAAGTTGATGCAGCGGAGCATCGTGCTCTTGCCCGAACCGGACGACCCGATCACGCTGATTACGTCGCCGGCGTTCGCCTTCAGCGAAACACCCTTGAGGACTTCGTTGTCGCCGTACTGTTTATGAAGCTCGTCGACGAAAAGCTTTTGCTTCGTGTTGTTCATCAGGATCCTTGGGCGTGCTGACGTGCGGGGCGCGGGGCCGGTTATTTGCCTTGCGGCCGCAGATAGGCGAGCCAGCGGCGCTCCGCGCGGCGAAACAGCCACACGAGCGCGAAAGAAATGCACAGATAGAGCAGGGCGGCAATGCCGAAAGCGTTGAACGACTGGTACGTCGCCGAGTTCACGTCGCGTGCGATCTTGAGGATGTCCGGCACGGTCGCGGTGAAGGCGACGGTCGTGGCGTGCAGCATCAGAATCACTTCATTGCTGTAGTACGGCAGCGCGCGGCGCAGCGCCGAAGGCAGAATCACGCGCCGGTACAGCGTGAACGACGACATGCCGTAGGCGCGCGCCGCTTCGATTTCGCCGTAGGGCGTGGCCTTGATCGCACCCGCGAAAATTTCGGTGGTGTACGCGCAGGTGTTCAGCGTGAAGGCGAGCAGCGTGCAATTCATGCCTTCGCGGAAGAACGCGTTGGTCAGCTCGTGATTGCGCACGATCTCGAGGCTGTACAGACCCGTGTAGCAGAGCAGCAACTGCACATAGAGCGGCGTGCCGCGAAAGATGTAGGTGTAGAGCCAGACCAGACCGGCGAGCCATTTCTTCTTCGAGACGCGCGCCACTGCAAGGGGAATCGACAGGCAGAAGCCGAGCCCGATCGACACGACCAGCAGCCACAGCGTGATCGCGAGGCCCGTAAAGCGGTAGCCGTCGGTATAGAGATAGTTGCGCCAGTATTCCTGAATGATCTCGATCATAGATCCGCCTTTCGCACGCCAGTCGAGTAACGCTTCTCGAGGTACATCAGCACGAAGTTGGACACTGTGGTGATGACGAGATAGATGGCCCCCGCAAACAGGGTAAAGAAGAAGAACCGCAAGGTGCCTTTGCCCGCGTCCTGCGAAGCCTTGACCACGTCCGCGAGGCCGATGATCGACACCAGCGCCGTGGCCTTCACCATGACCTGCCAGTTATTGCCGATGCCGGGCAGCGCGAAGCGCATCATCTGCGGGAACATGATGCGGGAGAACACCTGCCAGCTCGTCATGCCGTAGGCTGCGCCGGCTTCGAGCTGGCCGCGCGGCACCGCGAGAAACGCGCCGCGGAACGTCTCGGTGAAGTACGCGCCGTAGATGAAGCCGAGCACCGCGACGCCGGCCACGAACGGATCGATGTCGATCTGCTCCCAGCCGAGCATGTCGGTCAGATTGTTGAGCCAGATCTGGATGCTGTAGAAGAGCAGCAGCATCAGCACGAGGTCGGGCACGCCGCGCACGAGCGTCGTGTAGACCGTGCCGGCGCCGTACGAGAGACGGTTCTTCGACAGTTTCGCCGCCGCGCCGAGAAGGCCCAGCAAGAAAGCGAGCGCCAGTGACAGAACCGCCAGCTTGACGGTTTGCCAGGTGCCGTTGAGAAGCAGCGGGCCGTAGCCTTGAAGGAACATAGGGGGTCCTTGACGATGCGTTTGCGACACACCGCGAAAGACGCGGCCGGACCGGCGCCGCGTACCACCGCGGGCATGGCCCGCCGCGCTTCGCGGCGCACAGCGCACCGCTGTGCAAATCATGACTGCATGGCCGTTGCCGGCCTTGCAGCGCGCTTTTCGACTCTCTTTGAAACCAGACCGACTGTATTACGAAGCCCCGGGCACGCCCATGCGGGCGAGCCCCGAGTCTCCTCTTGCTGCATCTGAGGGAGCCCGGCCGGGCTCGGAAGCAGGTGGCCGTTTCAGGCGGGCCCGCTCTGCGCTCAGTGTCCCGGGTAGATCTCGAAGTCGAAGTACTGCTTTTCGAGCTTCCTGAACGTGCCGTCCTGATGAACCTGCGCGAGCGCCTTGTCGAACATCGTCTTCAGTTCGGCATCTTCCTTGCGCAGACCGATGGCCGTACCTTCGCCGATGGTTTTGGCGTCTTTCACTTCCGGGCCGGCCCACGCGAAGCCCTTGCCGCGCGGCGTTTTCAGGAACCCGGCGTCGGCCTGGATTTCGTCTTGCAGCGCGGCGTCGAGCCGGCCGGAGGTGAGGTCGGCGTAGACCTGATCCTGGTTCTGATAGGGCACCACGGTCACGCCCTTCGGCTCCCAGTACGCCTTGGCGTACGCTTCCTGGGTCGTGCCCTGTTCGACGCCGACGCGCTTGCCTTTCAGCGATTCAGCGGTGGGCAGGAGCGGCGAGCCGGCTTTCGCAATCATGCGGGCAGGAGCGTCGAACAGCTTGTCCGAAAAGTCGATCTGCTCGCGGCGCTTGTCCGTAACAGTCAACGACGACACGATCGCGTCGAACTTCTTGCCCTTCAGTGCGGGGATGATGCCGTCGAAATCCTGCTCCACCCATACGCATTTGACGTTCATTCTTGCGCACAGTGCCTTGGTCAGATCGACGTCGAACCCGACTATCTGGCCGCTGGCCGCCTTCGATTCGAACGGCGGATAACTGGCGTCAACCCCGATGCGTACGGTTTTCCATTCTTTTGCCATGGCGCCGGTGGCCATGACGGCGAGCGCTACGCACAGTGCGAGCTTCTTCATGTTTCTCCTGGGTCAAACTGATCGTCTCGGTGTCCGATCCCGACGAAGCCTGGCTTGTGGCCGGCCGTCGCTATTCTAGGCGGTCAAAATTGCGGCGCCGTCGCGGCTTTGCCGCGTCGCGTCCGGCTGTGCCGGCGCGCTTTGCGCCACCATGTGCGGTGAAAAGCGCGGTATTTTACCCGAACAGGGAACGCGCGCCAGTGCGCGACGTCCGTCCTGTTCCGCGCCGCGGCAAGGGCGTTGCGCAGGCGCGACGCATGCGTGGGGCATCGGGTAAAGCCGTGCGCTGCGGTTTGGGCCGAGGAGCGGCGTGGAAGGCGCGCGCAGTGATATGGCCTGCCGAGGGCTCATGCGGCCTCATGTGGCCTCGCGCCGTCTGGGTGCGCTGTAGTGCGCTCTAGTCCGATTACGCGGATTTGCGAAACGATCCGGTGCATTGGCACGCGATTGTCCGCGAGGGGGCAAGCCCATACATTCTCGCCATCGCCAATTTCACCGGGAGTACGTCATGATCGAAATCCGCCGCTCCGCAGAACGGGGCCATGCCAACCACGGCTGGCTCGACTCGTATCACAGCTTTTCGTTTGCCGACTATCGCGACCCCGAGCATGTTCATTTCGGGCCGCTGCGGGTGATCAACGAAGACCGCATCGCGGGCGGGCAAGGCTTCGGCACGCACGGACACCGCGACATGGAGATCGTCACCTATGTGCTCGAAGGTGCGCTCGCGCACCGCGACAGTATGGGCAACGGCTCGACGATTCGTCCCGGCGACGTGCAGCGCATGAGCGCCGGCACGGGCGTGATGCACAGCGAGTTCAACGCGTCGCAGGACGAAGAAGCGCACCTTCTGCAGATATGGGTGATTCCGCAACGTGCCGGCGATCAGCCGGGCTACGAGGAAAAGCGCTTCGACGCCGCGGAAAAACGTGGCCGCCTGCGCGTCGTGGCGTCGCCCGACGGCCGCGACGGTTCGGTGACGATCCACGCCGACGCGTCGATCTACGCCGCGCTCATCGACGGCGCGGAGACAGCAAGCTTCGCGGTGCCGCCAGGGCGGCTCGTCTACGTGCACGTGGCGCGCGGCTCGCTGACGGTAAACGGCGAAGCACTGCAAGCCGGCGACGCAGCCAAGCTCAGCGATACCGACACGGTGACGCTCGAAAAGGGCGAGCAGGCGGAAGCGCTGCTGTTCGACTTGGGACGATTGAACGGGTGACCTGGCGCGCGTTACAAGCTCAACCGGAAATGGTTGAGCGTGCAACCAGTGCCAACCGGGGCGCAAGCCGCCTGACCGACCGGCGGATTGGTGGACCGGTGGAACCTCGGGCGGCTCAATAAAAAACGCCACGAAAAACTTCTCCGTGGCGTTTCTGTTTTACGAAGGCAGCGATGCCAGCCGCCTTGGCGCAGCGCGGGCTCGCAAGGCGCGCCGCGCGCAGCGACTGTCAGCAAGTGTCAGCGACCGTCAGCGCAACCGCCTTTCCGCTCACTGACTCGCGGCAGGTGCCGACGCCGCGCCATGATGTTGCTGCCAGCGCTCGCGCATCTTCTCGTGACGCGATTCCATCTTTGCAAAGCGCTGTTTGAGCGCGGTGCTGACGGTAGTCTTCTGCTGGTCTTTCAGGCCGTTATAGAACTTGAGCCAGGCGTCCGTAGTTTGCTGACGCAACTGCGCGTCTTTCTGTTCGATTTGCTGATGAGCGGCGGCCATCGCGTTCAGATCGAGAATCGGCTGCTGCTGCACGGCCTTGAACTGGTTCTTCATCTGCTCGTGGTTGGCGCGCATGGCCTCATGGCCCTGCTTCATGGTGTCGAGCGCGGCTTGCCACTGCTTCTCCTGGTCTGCGTTCAGCTTCAACTGGTCATGCAGTTGCGTGAGCTCCTTCATGAAGTGGCCATGCCAAGCGCCCGGGCCGCCGGGGCCCCCGTGGGCCTCGTGAGCGGGTTGGGCGGCATAGGCCGCGCCCGCGCCAATGGCGAGAGCGGTGGCGGCAACGGCGAGGGCGCGCGAGATTTTTCTGGTGGACATATAAGGCTCCTTGTAATGGAATAGCCGACGATGCATCCGATCCAGGCGGCGGCGTGCATTCGGTAAGACACAGCGTAGAGAACTGCGCCGGTCCCTGTGTTACGCGGCCTCGCACCGCTATTACGGCCCATTACGCGCAGCTTTCACCGTAACACCCGGTAACCCTTGAGGCCGGCTTGAAATCGAAAACCGCCCGTGCCGCGCGTTAAACTTCATTCATGGCTACTCAAATACTTGTTGTCGACGACGACGTCGAATTGCGCGATCTCCTGCGCGACTATCTGGCCCGCCAGGGCATCGAGGTTTCGGTGCTGCACGACGCGGGCTCGCTCGAGCGCAGGCTGGAGCGCGAGCGTCCCGATCTGATCGTGCTCGATCTGATGATGCCGGGCGTGGACGGGCTCACCGCATTGCGCAAGCTGCGCGCTTCGGGTGACGACATCCCCGTCATCATGCTGACCGCGCGCGCGGACGACGTCGACCGTATCGTCGGTCTCGAACTGGGCGCGGACGATTACCTCGGCAAACCGTTCAACCCGCGCGAGCTGCTCGCGCGCGTGCAGGCGGTCCTGCGTCGGCGCCGCACGCTGCCCTCGGCGGCGGCGCCCGAGCAGCGCGAACCGTTCAGCTTCGGCCGCTTCACGCTGGACTTCCAGTCGCGCACGCTGCATCTGGAAGACAAACCGCTCACGCTGTCAGGCAGCGAGTTCGCGCTGCTCAAAATTTTCGTCAATCACCCGATGCGCACGCTGACGCGCGAGCGTCTGCTCGAGCTGCTGCACGGTCCCGAATACGACGGCACTGACCGCGGCATCGACGTTCAGGTGTGGCGTCTGCGCCGCATTCTCGAAACGGACCCGTCCACGCCGCGCTTCATTCAGACGGTGCGCGGGCGGGGCTACGTGTTCGTGCCCGACGGCGAACAGCATGCGCCGGCCCATTGATTCACTGTTTGGGCGGCTGGCGTTGCTGGTCGTCGCGGTGTTGCTGCTGTCGCATTTCGCGTGGTACGCGCTCATGCGTCTCGAGCGCAGCCAGTTGCAGACCCGCTACGCCGTCGAGGAAGCGACTTTTCTCGTCGATGCGGTGCGCCAGCACGTGGCCCGCAACCCGGACCAGCCGCTGCCGTCACGCGTGAAACTTGTGGACCCGGCGAGCCCCGAGGTGCCGCCCGAAATGCCGGACATGCCGCCGCCGCTCGAGCGTTTCATTGAAGACGCACGCGACCGTATGCCGTCCGGCACCCAGGTGCGCGTCGGTTTGCCGGGGCGTCCGCCCACGCTGTGGGTGCGCGCGCCCACGGACCGCAGCTGGATCGTCGTGCCGGTGCAGCCGCTGCGGCCGCCGCGCTCGCTCGACCGCACCGTGCTGTGGCTCGTCATCATCTTCTCGTTCGCGGTAATGGCGGCGCTTTTTGCCGCATGGGCGTTGCAGCAGCCGTTGCGCTCGCTCGCGCAGGCGGTGGCGCGCTTCGGCCGCGGCCTGCCGGTGCCGCCGGTGCCCGAACGCGGGCCGCGCGAGTTGCGCCAATTGACACATGGCTTCAATCAGATGGTGCAGGAAGTCGCGCGTACGGAAAATGACCGCGCGGTGATGCTCGCGGGCGTCGCGCACGATCTGAAGACGCCGCTTGCGCGTCTTCGGCTGCGCGCCGAAATGATGGACGAAGCGAAGATGCGCGACGGCGTGGTGCGCGATGTCGATTCGATGACCCACATCGTCGAGCAATTCCTCGTGTTCGCGCATGACGGCGCCGACCGCAGCGAAGCCGTCGAAGTGGACGCGCAATGCGAGCGGGTGGTGCGCAGCTATCGCGCGGTGGCCGCCGGTGCCGCGACCGTCCACACGGAGTTGCGCGCCGGCCCGGGCTTTCTGCTGCCCGCGGCCACGCTCGACCGGATTCTGTCGAACCTGCTCGACAATGCGCATGCGTACGGTGCGCCGCCCATTGTCGTTGCCACCGCGCGCACCGCGCAGGGCTTCACACTGTCAGTGAGCGACAACGGCAAGGGCATTGCCGCACAAGACCTCGTCAATGCAAGCCGGCCCTTCGTGCGGCTCGATCCGGCGCGCGGCGGCAATGGCCATAGCGGCCTTGGCCTCGCCATCGTCGAGCGGCTGGTGCGGCGCGCCGGGGGCGAGTGGGAGATCGGCAACCACGAAGGCCGAGGCTTGCGCGTCCTGATGAGCTTTCCGCTTTCCGCGCTGCCTCAGGCGCGGGCCGCGTCGGAAACCGTCTGGTAGATGGGCTGCAGGCGCGGTGTTGCGGCGCGCCTGGCTCCAGTCGCAGAACACTAGTCGGAGAACAGCGTGTTCAGCGCATTCGCCGCTTCGCTATCCACGGTGTTCCACGTCACGCTTTCGGCCTCGAATATGTAGTGGGTCGTGTATTTGCCAAGGCGCGTGAGGATCTCCTCCTGAATGACTTCGGGCGCGACCTCCAGCTTCAGATACCACGCGGTGGAAGACAGCCGCGTCTGAAACGCGCCGTACTCGGCCAGCAGATGATCGAATGCGTCAGCATCCTGATCGCGGCACACAATGACCAGATTTCCCTTCATGCAAATCTCCCGTTAAAGCGGTAGCGACAACTCGAGTCAGTGCCGATCATACCTGCCTCGTCGGGGAAGGCTCGAAGTCCTGGCTTGCGCTGGGTGAGAAGGGGGCGTTCGCTACCAGACGTTCGCGACCGTGCGTGCGGGCGGGGCGGTGTCGTCGGGAGGCAGGGCTTCGGTGCGGTCGCGTCCGCCGGTCTTCGCCGCGTAGAGTGCCATGTCGGCGCGGCTCATGATCCGCTCCGGCAGGTCGTCGACGGCAAGCTCGGTAATGCCGATGCTCACGCTCAGCGTCACGGAGGCCGGCAGCTTCGACGACGGCACCGCTTTCAGACGCAAACGCAGGCGCTCGACTACTTCGCGGCCGCCGGCAAGGTCGGTGGCCGGCAGCAGCAACCCGAATTCTTCGCCGCCGAGCCGGCCGATCGCATCGGCGCCGCGCAGTTCCGCGCGGCAGGTGTCGACGAAATGTTCGAGCGCGCGGTCGCCGGCGGCATGGCCGAAGCGGTCATTGATCTGCTTGAAGTGATCGAGGTCGGCAATCGCCATGCACAGCGGCTGGTTGCCGAGATGCGCGCGGTCGATCTCGTGACGCAGCAAGTCGAGGAAGTAGCGGCGCGACAGCGCTCCCGTCAGCGCGTCGTGCCGCGCCTCCGCCGAAAGCAGCGTATTGGCCGATTGCAACTGCTCCGCGAGATCGCGTGTGGCTCGATGATGGCGCCGCTCGCGCACATACGACACGGTGATCACCCACGCGAGCGCCACGGTGCCCGCCAGCGTCAGGAACACCAGCAGATGGTCGCGCTTATGGTTGCGCAGCAGTTCGGGCCAGGCGGAAAGCGGCTCGACGAGATGCGCCGAGAGCCCGGAGTTCAGGCCGCTGCGCGTCTGATACAGCGACGGCCCCGGCTGCCCGGCGGAGCCGAACAATTGCCCGGCCGTGGCGGCGGACACCCACGGCGCCTGTTCGCGCACCTGGGTATCGACACGGATCTGGATGTCCGGGAATCCGTCGCGGCGATAGGTCACGTTGCGCTCGGCAACACTCATCTTCGCGACGCGTGAGTTGGGCAGAGCGTGGCCTTCGAGCTTGCTGTCGTGCGCCATGATGACGACGCCGTTGTCGTCGGCGACGAACGTGCCGGCATGCGCGACCCAGTGGCGCAGCCGCGCGATCCCCACCTTGGCGACGACCGCGCCCGCCAGCTCCCCGTCGGCGTAGACCGGCACTGCGATGAAGATGCCCGGTTCGCCGGTCGTGCGCCCCACGCCATAGGTCTCCGAGAACGCGCCGAGCAGAGCTTTGGTCAGATAGGCGCGCACTCGCATGTCGATGCCCAGGAAGGAACTGCGCGGCGCCTGCGGATCGCCGCGGACATCGCTCGAGGCCACGCAGATGCCGTTGGCATTTACGAGCCATACCTGGTCGAGTCCGGAGAAGCCTTGGGCGCGGTGCAGGAAGGTGCTCACGGGACCCATGCGCGGGTCCTTCTGCAACGCTGCACGCAGGGCGGGTTCCGTCGCCCCGCTGTTCGCGGCATAATTCCGGGATTGCACCAGCGCGCGCTGGATCACGTCCATCTCGGCCATCGTGGCGGGGATGGCCCGCGACATGGCAAGGTCGCTTGCGATCACCTCTGCCATGTTGTCGACGATCGAGGCGGCCATCTGACGTTGCGCGTGCAACGCCGCCGCGAGCTCTTGCTGTACCATCCGGTCCGCGACCATGCCGGCGACGAACCAGCAAGCCAGTACGATCAGCATGAAGCCGATCGGGCCCGTTGCGTGGCGCAAGGTTGTCCTGTTCATCGACCCTCTGATCCGTCTGGCTGGAGACATGCAACTAGCTTATTCGTGGCAGCCCCGCGGCGCTACGTTGCCCCGCGTTTCGCTCGGGGTCGCGCTGTCCGGTTGTCTGCTGTTATTGCAGTGCACGGTGGCAAGCCCCCGCAGCGGGCCAGGGTAAAACCACCAGCACAGGTGCATCTTTGAGAATTTTAACCGTCATGGGGCCAGGGGGCACCGTTATTGTTGGGCCATGAAATTCGGATTGTCTGCACCCATCAGGCTTTTAACGGCAACCGCGCTGGTTTCTTGATGTTGTAGCCGGTTGCGCGAGGCGGCCAACACACTCGCAGTACGGGCGCAAGCTGCTTGCTGCCGCGATCGCACGGGGCAGCGGCAAGGCAGAAAGCCTGCGGCATCGCGAGCCGTGTTCGGCACAAGGCCACTGTCAGGCCATTGCGGGCCCGTTGTCAGCCGGCCGTTGCAAGAGGCTGTGAATTGCCGTCAATGGTTGTGCCTGAAACGTAGGATGGTGTAGTGTCGTGCCGTCCAAAACAAAGGAAAGCTCGCCAGCCTACGGGCGGCGCCTGCGGCGACAGGACTCTGGCTTGACGAATGAGGTCCCGGGCGGCGTGCCCAGCGGCGCTTCAATTGCCGGTCCCCATGTCTCCTACGCTAACGATTTACCGCGCATACGCGTTTTGCCATGCCTGATTTCCGCTTTCCGGACCGATCTTCAGACCGCTGTGCGGCAACCGCTGCCTCCTTCGTGCGTTTGAACGCCTGTATAGATAAGGAGTGGGCCTGATGGATTTCAGCTTCGACCTGAAGCGCACCGCCAATGCGTCGGCATGGCGGGTGCTGCCCAATCGCTGGGACTTCGTCGCGTTCCCGCTCATCATCTGCATCATCGCGATGGCCGCGATCGGCTTTCACGAAACGCTCGCGCCGATGTCCACACTGAAGACCCAGACGATCTCGCTCGACCCGGCGAATCTGCCGGAGTATGCGATGCGCACGACATTGCGCATGCTCGCGGCCATGGTCGCGTCGCTGATCTTTACGCTGGTCTACGGCACGCTCGCCGCCAAGAGCCGCCGCGCGGGCCTCGTGCTGGTGCCGATTCTCGACATCCTGCAGTCGGTGCCGGTGCTCGGCTACATCTCCTTCACGGTCACGTTCTTTCTCGCGCTCTTTCCGGGGCGCGTGCTGGGCGCCGAACTCGCCGCGATCTTCGCGATCTTCACGAGCCAGGCCTGGAACATGACGTTCAGCTTCTATCAGTCGCTGCGCACGGTGCCGCGCGACCTCGACGAAGTCTCGCGGGGCTTTCACCTGACGTCGTGGCAGCGCTTCTGGAAGCTCGAAGTACCGTTCTCGATGCCCGGCCTCATCTGGAACATGATGATGTCGATGTCCGGCGGCTGGTTCTTCGTGGTCGCTTCGGAGGCAATCACCGTCGGCAACCGCAACATTACGCTGCCCGGCATTGGCGCCTATCTCGCGCATGCGATCACCGAGAAGAACCTGCATGCCATCGGCTGGGTGATCCTCGCAATGACCGTCGTGATTCTCGCGTACGACCAGTTCCTGTTCCGCCCGCTGGTGGCCTGGGCCGACAAGTTCCGCATGGAGAACACGAGTTCCGGCGACGCGCCCGAGTCGTGGCTGCTCGACCTGATCCGCCGCACACGGCTGATTCATCGGCTACTGGTGCCGCTTGGCTGGATGTTCGCGAAGGCCGCGCGGGTGCCGTTGCGCATGCCCGCGCTGCGAGGGCCGCGCTTCCAGATTCCGCAAATCCAGAAGAGCTCGCGCGTCGGCGACATGGTGTGGGGCGCGCTCGTGCTGATCGGCACGGTCTATGTGGTGTACCGCGTGTTCATCTACGTGCGCACCGGCGTGTCGCTCGACGAAGTCGGCCACGTGGTTCTGCTTGGCCTCATCACGCTGCTGCGCGTGGTGCTGCTGATCGCGCTGGCGTCGGTGATCTGGGTGCCGGTCGGCGTGCTGATCGGCCTGCGCCCGGCGCTCGCCGAGAAGATCCAGCCGCTCGCGCAGTTTCTCGCCGCGTTTCCGGCCAATCTGCTGTTTCCGGTGTTCGTCATCGCAATCGTGCGTTTCGACCTGAATCCGGACGTGTGGCTCTCGCCGCTGATCGTGCTCGGCACCCAGTGGTATATCCTGTTCAACGTGATTGCCGGCGCGACGTCGTATCCGAACGACTATCGCGAAGCGGCCAGGAATTTCCACATCCGCGGCTGGCAATGGTGGCGTCAGGCCATGTTGCCGGGCATCTTCCCGTACTACGTGACTGGTGCGATCACCGCGTCGGGCGGCGCGTGGAACGCGAGCATCGTCGCGGAGTTCGTGCAGTGGGGCGACACGAAGGTGGCCGCGCACGGCCTGGGCGCCTACATCGCGCAGTCCACGGCGGCAGGCGATTATCCGAAGATCATTGTGGGGATCGCGGTGATGTCGCTGTTCGTGACGCTGTTCAACCGCCTGTTGTGGCGTCCGATGTACGCGTACGCGGAAGCGAGGCTGCGGCTGGACTGAGGCCCCGGCCCGTGCCGTTTTGCGCCGGACCCCGCGTGAGCAGAAGACCGGGCGGCCCGGCGTTTTCCTGAGAATTGAAGGCATAACGCGATGCAAAATCCTAAAGCAGCCATGACCGCCGCGCCGATCCAGACGCCGCCGAAGCCGCCGCGCCTCGGCGAAGAAATACTGCGCGTCAAGGACGTGTGCCGCGGTTTCAACAAGTCGCAGGGCGAACTGCTGGTTCTCGACGACGCGAACCTGTCGCTGCGCGAAGGCGAGATAGTAGGGCTGCTCGGGCGGTCGGGCTCGGGCAAGTCGACGCTGCTGCGCATCATTGCCGGCCTGATCGAGCCGACCGACGGCGAAGTGACGTACATGGGCAAGCCGCTCGACGGTCCCGCCAAGGGCGTCGCGATGGTGTTTCAGACGTTCGCGCTGTTCCCGTGGCTGACCGTGCTGCAAAACGTGGAAGCGGGGCTCGAGGCGCAAGGCGTAGCCGCGCGCGAGCGGCGCGAACGCGCGCTCGCCGCGATCGACCTGATCGGTCTGGACGGCTTCGAGAACGCCTATCCGCGCGAGCTGTCGGGCGGCATGCGCCAGCGCGTCGGCTTTGCGCGCGCGCTGGTGGTCGATCCCACGCTGCTGCTGATGGACGAACCGTTCTCCGCGCTCGACGTGCTGACCGCCGAAACGCTGCGTACCGACCTGCTGGACCTGTGGACGCAGGGCCGCATGCCGATCAAGGCGGTGCTGATCGTCACCCACAACATCGAGGAAGCGGTGTTCATGTGCGACCGGATTCTGGTGTTGTCGTCGAATCCGGGCCGTGTGATCGCGGAAATCAAGGTACCGTTCAAGCATCCGCGCAATCGTCTGGACCCGGCGTTCCGGCGTCTGGTCGATGAAATCTACGCAAAGATGACCGCGCGTCAGACCGACGAGAAAACGAGGAAAGGGCTCGAACTGCACAGCTGGCTGCCGCATGTGTCGACCAACCTGATGGCCGGTCTGATCGAGACGCTCGCCGCCGCGCCGTATCACGGCCGCGCGGACATGCCGGAAATCGCCCGTTCGCTGCACCTGGAAGTGGACGATCTGTTTCCCGTGGCGGAAGTGCTTCAGCACCTCGGTTTCGCGGACGTGCGCGAAGGCGATATTTTCCTCACGCCGCCCGCGCGCGTGTTCGCCGAGTTCGGCACGCAGGAGCGCAAGATGATGTTCGCCGAGCATCTGCTGCGTCACGTGCCGCTCGCCGCGCGAATCAAGAAGGTGCTGAACGAGCGCCCGGGGCACCGCGCGCCGCGCGTGCGCTTCGAGCAGGAGCTGGAGGATTTTCTGTCCGACAGCGCCGCGGAAGAAACGCTCGACGCGGTCATCAACTGGGGCCGCTACGGAGAAATTTTCTCGTATAACGACCAGACGGAAATCTTCAGCCTCGAAGACGTGGAGTCGTAAGCGCCGTGCACGTAAGCAAGCGTTCAACGCCTGGTTAACGCAGAACGGCAGGGGAGACCCTGCCGTTTTTTCGCTTGGGCCGCGCGAGCACCTGCTTGCCCCCGCCTGACTACCGTTTCATTGCCGCGCGACTGTCGTTGCGTACTGCTCGACTACCGCCTGATTCCGGCATCGGCCGCTGCGCCCCGTCGCCGGCTTATTGCAGATTGCCCCAGCGCTCCACCGCCGGTTCTGCCGACGCCCATTTCCAGCGTTTGTCCTGCTGACACGCGCTTGCGGTGTACCAGTCTTCGTGCGCGTTCGGGCCGTCGCCGTCCTGCACGGAGAACACGAATTCCTTGCACAGCGCGAGCGCCGAGCCGAACGCACGGGTCACGCGTACCAGGCCGTGGCCGTTCTCGATAGGCAGCGTATGCTTGACCGACCACGGCCGCGTTTCGCCGACCGGCATTGCGCCGGCCAGTGCCGCGATAAGATTCTGCTGGTCGGTGTGCATGCTGCGCATGTAACGGCCCACGGCCTCGTCCGTAGCAGCTTGCACGGCGATACCGACGCCGATGCCCACCGCCGGATTCGACGTGACGAGCCCCGACGCGACACCGGCGGCCGCGCCGCTTGCCGCGCCAATCGACGAGCAACCGCTGGTCAGAAGACTCGCGCTGATACACAGCGCGCCGGCGAGCGCCGTCAGGCTCACGCGATGCAGCGGCCTTGCCACCGCGAGCGCACGCGCCGTCATTGCAAGGCACCCCAGCGTTCCGTGGCGGGTTCGGCCGACGCCCACTTCCACGTGTCGCCGTCGCGGCAAATTGACGCGACATAAAAAGCGCTGCTTGCGGGCACGTTTTGGGTCGCGATGCGGTCGACCGAGAAGACGATTTCCTTGCAGTCGAGCGCGCCCGCGCTGATCGTGCGGCTGACCGTGACGCGGCCGTGTTCGTCGTCTTCGATCGGCATGGAATGCGTAACGCTCCACGGGGCAATCGCGCCGACTTCGAGCGGTCCGGCGATTTTCGCTATGCCGTCCTGCGTGTTCCTGTGGACTACCCGCTCCGAGTACTGAACGCCGGCTCGCGCCGCCGCGACGGCGCCGAGACCAATGCCGGTTGCAACCGCCGCATTGCTCGTGACTTTGGCCGCGAGCGCTGCACCCGCGATACCAGCCCCGGCAGTGGCGCCTTCCGAGTAGAAGGAGCTACAGCCTGAAAGCGCCGACGCGAGCACTAGCGCCAATGCGGCGACCGTCGTTGCCTGACGGCGCGCGCCTGCGGCCGCGTGTCCAAAGCGGGGTTCGCAGCGCGGTCTCAGCCACTCGCCGCACACCAGTTTCTTTTGCATTGCCTGTCTCTGCTCTTGCGAAGTGCCGGGGTTCGCGCAAAGGCAGCACGAACCAGCGGCATGTTCTCCCATCGCTAAAAATGGGCTGCTGCATTTTGCAGGATGCGTTTTGTAAATGGCAGAGGCAAAGTGCAAGCAATTGCAAAAGATGGTGCGCGTCAAACCGGTTTCTGCTCGGCTTCTCGACCGGTTTGATTGGTGGTGCGAACTGTTTGAAGAGGAAGGTTCTGCAGTCCCGCGCCTACTGTTCGGAATCTTCTTCCGTACCTTCGTCGCCGTATGCGCTCAAGCGGTTGTAGAGCGTTTTCAGGCTTACGCCCAGCGCTTTCGCCGCGCGCCGTTTGTCGCCGCCGCAGTACTTCAGCGTGCCGAGAATGATCTGTTTCTGCGCGTCGGCGAGCGGCGTGCCGATCCACACGCTCATGGCGTCGCCCTGCGTGACGGGCCGTTTGACCTTCGACGCGAGATGCGGATGCGGCAGTTCGACCGTCTTTTCCGCCAGGATGAACGCGCGATACACGGCGTTTTTCAACTCGCGCACGTTGCCTGGCCACGACCAGGTGCGCAACGTTTCGATCGAGCGTTTGCTGAACGTCTTGTTGGTGCCTTCCTGCTGGTTGAGCTGCGCGAGAAAGTGCTGTGCGAGCAGTTCGCGGTCGTTCTCGCGTTCGCGCAGAGGCGGTGCGCGCAACGGAAAAACCGCGAGCCGGTACATCAGGTCTTCGCGTAGACCGTTTTCCTTGACCGCGACGGCGGGGTCGCGATTGGTCGCGGCAATCACGCGCACGTTGCCGCTGATCAGTTCGTTGCCGCCCACGCGGTAGAACGTGCCGGTCTCGAGCGCGCGCAACAGCTTGACCTGACGCACGGGCGCCATTTCCGTGACTTCGTCGAGAAACAGCGTGCCGCCGTTCGCATGTTCGAAGTAGCCGACGCGCCCTTGAACCGCGCCGGTGAAGCTGCCTTTCTCGTGGCCGAACAGTTCGGCCTCGATCAGTTCGTCGGGAATCGCGCCGCAGTTCACGGCGACGAAGGGCGCCTCCCTGCGGCTGCTTTGATCGTGAATCGTGCGGGCAATCAGCTCCTTGCCGGTGCCCGATTCGCCGATGATCAGCGCGGTTGCATCGGTGCTCGCGACCCGCTCGATCTGCTCGTACAGATCGAGCATGACCGGCGACGAGCCGTACAGCAGGCCGTACGATTTCAGTCCCGCGATGCCGTCCGCGACGCGCTGCTTCGCCTGGGCGGAAGCGCTGCCGCCGGCGGACACAGTGGGCGAGTCCAGATCGATTGACGCCATAAACGGGGAAGTCCTGTCCGAAAGAGTATGTTGTTGCGGCGCTCAGGCCTCTGGAACGAGACAGCAGAAGTTCTATCTCACAAAGGTCGATTTAACCACTTCGACGGCGCTTCCTGCAATCTATGTGACAGCAAAGACAGAAGCGCCGGCAAAAGTCGGTCGAAACTGCCCGGACAACGGCCGCAGCGCACAGGCGCCGCCCAGACTTACCGGGCACATGCCTTGCATCTGGCCCGCGACACGCGTGCGCTGGGCCATTCATTTGCGCGGCCCGCTCACGCGAGCACTGAAACTGGACGAGGAGGGAAAAGATGACTGACACGACGCAACAGCTTGCACTCGGCGGCCAGAAGATCGTCGAGGATCTGCGCGTGCTGCTGAAGGACTCGGAGGAAATGCTGCGGCTCGCCGCCAATGTGCCCGGCGAGGGCGTCGGCGCTTTGCGCCAGAAGCTCGGCAGCCATGTGGAGACGCTGCAATCCGCGCTGGGCGACGCGCAGGACAACGCGCAGCGCCGCTATCGCTACGCGACCGTCAACACGGAACGCTATGTGCGACAGAACCCATGGAGTTCGGTCGCCATCGCAGCGGGCGTCGGCTTCGTGCTGGGCGTGCTGACCGCGCGCTGAGCGCCTCGGCCTCGCCGTCCCGGCACCGGCTGTGTCCGGCCGACGGCGCGGTGCTTTTCTTCTCTGCGATTAACGAACACAAGGAGTTCATGATGGCTCGACCCAAAATTGGCATTTTCGGTGCGCTGATGGCGCTCGGTGGCTATCTGGCGGTGCGCTACGTGCAGCGCAGCCGCGCTGCCCAGCCGGCGCCGGCTCGCGAGTTGAACCGCTGGGAAGACGAGGGCGGCGCCGTGGTCACGCCATCGGCGTCGTCGGCGCAGGCAGGCAAGAGCTTGCCGGCTAACACCGGTCCGGGCGCTCACGGACCGAATGGCTCGGCGCACCCGGACGCCTGGCCGTTTCCGCATAGCAGCTGAAGGCAGCTTTCGACATCACGCCGCCGCCAGCCCCTTGGGCCCGCGGCGTATTGTCGGGACTGTTAAATTGTCTCGATAAAGCCTTATAATAGGTAAATACACAACAATAGTGCCGATCACGTCGCGATTTTTGCGTGTATTGTTGCAATATTGAATGAAATAGGTGACCAAGCGCTGGATTGAAGTTGGCGTACGCTCACTTTTGAGATGTGGACGCCGGCTCCCGCGCGAGGTCGTCGCCGTTTCCAGCATGCGCGCCGCATGCTGTTCCTCCCACGCTTGCAGGCTTTCGAGACGCGATGCCACATGTACTGATTGTCGATGACGACGCAAGTACCCGCGAGGCGCTTTCCGCCATCATTGGGGAAGACGGTCTGACCACCGCCACCGCGGGCGATCTGCGCGAAGCGCGCATTCAACTGGTCCGGCAGGTGCCGGATGTTGTCTTTACCGACCTGAAGCTGCCCGACGGCAGCGGGGTCGAGCTGTTCGAAGATCTCGATCCGCGCTCCGGCGTGGAAGTGATCGTCATTACCGGCCACGCCACCGTCGAATCGGCGGTGAATGCGCTGAAGATGGGCGCCACCGACTATCTGGTGAAGCCGATCAACATGCAGCGCGTGAAGGCGATTCTTTCGCGCCTGCCGCGCGCCGGCGACCTGAAGGCCGAGATCGGCACCTTGCGCGGCGAGTTGCGCCGCATGGGCCGCTTCGGTCTGATGCTCGGCAATTCGCCGGCCATGCAGGAGGTGTACGACCAGATTGGCCGCGTCGCGCCGACGGCGGCCTCGGTGATGCTGGTCGGCGAATCGGGCACCGGCAAGGAAGTGGCCGCCCAGACGCTGCACGAGCTGAGCCTGCGTCGCAAGCACGCGTTTCTCGCCGTGAACTGCGGCGCAATCTCGCCGAACCTGATCGAGTCTGAAATGTTCGGCCACGAACGTGGATCGTTCACGGGCGCGGACCGGCAGCACAAAGGCTATTTCGAGCGCGCGAACGGCGGCACGCTGTTCCTCGACGAAATCACCGAAATGCCGATCGAGTTGCAGGTCAAGCTGTTGCGCGTGCTGGAAACCGGCATGTTCATGCGGGTGGGTACCACGAAGGAAATCGAAACCGACGTGCGCCTTATTGCCGCGACCAATCGCGACCCGGAGCAGGCGGTGCTGGAAGGCAAGCTGCGTCTGGACCTGTACCATCGGCTGAATGTGTTTCCGATCAGCCTGCCGCCGCTGCGCGACCGCGGCAAGGACGTGGAACTGCTTGCGCAGGCGTTCCTCGACGAACTCAACGAGCGGCACGGCACGAAAAAGCACTTTCCGCCCGCGGTGAAGGAGATGCTGCTGTCGTATCCGTGGCCGGGTAACGTGCGCGAACTGAAGAACTACGTGCAGCGCGCGCACATCATGTCGGGCGGCGACTCGGACAGCACCGCGACGGTGCCGTTGCAGATCACGTTGTCGAAGCCCGCGGCGGGCACGGCGATCACGATTCCGTTCGGCACCTCGCTCGCCGAAGCCGACCGTCAACTGATTCTTGCGACGCTCGAGCAATGCGGCGGCGTGAAGACGCGCGCCGCGGAAATTCTCGGCATCAGCCTGAAGACGTTGTACAACCGTCTCGTGGAATACGGCAACGACGCGCGCGAAGAAAGCGATTCCGCCGACGAATCGCGTGCTCTGGGCGGCGCGGACGCATAGCGTCAACGCGCCGTCTTTCGGCCGGGAGCGCGGCTGCAAACGGCACAGCGCTTGCTGATCCGAAAGGAAACGCATAGCGAGGACCACTGACATGCCGCATTACGCTGCCGCTCCCGCGTCGTCACCCTGGAAGCACGCCCACCGCCCGGAGCCGATCGAGCCGCCCACACCGGGCGAGCCCGACACGGTGCCTGACCCGAGTCCTCAGCCCATCGAGCCGGTCGAGCCGCCCATCGGCGATCCCCCGCCGCAGCCCACGCAAACTCCGCAGGCCAGTCGGCGTCCGCCAATCTCTCTGCGCGGGTGACTCCCCGGCGGGCGGCCCGCTCGCCTCGAGCAACGAATTTGTGTACATGTTACAACTGCGACGCATGATTTACCGGCACGCTACCGTCGTCGCTCCTATCTGTTGTTGATGCCGCCGTGCCCGGCGGCGCGCGGCTTTGTCCGGAGGCATCCATCATGAGACATCCAGCGCTGCGGCGCTCAGCGCGCCATTCGAAGCGCGACGGCCGTCCCCCCAGCAAGAATGGTCCGCCGGTTTCTTCCGCGCCCGACAACGGCGCGGACCCCGTACCGGCTTCGCCTGAGCCGCACCACGACCCGTCCGCTCAGAACCGCGTGGCGCCTGATGCGCCGCCCGACGGGGAGTACAACCAGGGCGGCGTGCGCCAGGAAGGCCTCGACTATCAGCGCGACCTCGGCTCCGAGCAGGACGCGTGAGGCGCTTTCTGCGGCAGAAATGTAGCGGACACGCAGCAGACATGTGGTGCACCGAAGACATCTGCGCGTTTCTGCCGTAAAACCAGAAGAAAATTTTTTGCGCCGCTCATGAGCAGCGGCTTTTCGCTCGTTCGTCACATTTGCATACATTTTTATTTCGCGTGCGCGAAAAAGAGGCACGGTGCTTGCATGAACCGTCCCCGGGACATGTCCGTATGCAACGAAATAATTGAACTAGGTGGAGCACCAATGAGCAGACTGATCGTGGTATCGAATCGTGTCGCGCCGACCCAGGAAGGCCGGCCCGCAGCGGGTGGCCTGGCGATCGGCGTGCTGGACGCGTTGAAGGAAACCGGCGGGGTCTGGTTCGGCTGGAGCGGGGAGACGGTGAGCGAGCCGTCGGCGCCGGTGATCGAGAAGCAGGGCAACGTGACCTATGCGACCGTCGGTCTCACGAAGCGCGACTACGACCAGTATTACCGCGGTTTTTCGAATGCGACGCTGTGGCCGACGTTCCACTACCGCAACGACCTCTCGCGCTACGACCGGCAGGAATACGCGGGCTATCAGCGCGTCAACGCGACGCTTGCGAAGCAGCTCAAGGAACTGCTGAGGCCCGATGACATCATCTGGGTTCACGACTATCACCTGCTGCCGTTCGCACGCTGCCTGCGCGAGCTGGGCGTGAAGAATCCGATCGGCTTTTTCCTGCATATTCCGTTTCCGGTTCCCGAAGTGCTGCGCACCATTCCGCCGCACGAAGAACTCGTGAAGGCGATGTGCAGTTACGACGTGATCGGCTTTCAGACAGAGGCGGACCGCCAGTCGTTTGTCGATTTCATCGAGCGGGGAAATCACGGCACGTCGAGCGAAGACGGCATGGTTCACGCGTATAACCGCTTCCTGAAGGTGGGCGCGTATCCGATCGGTATCTATCCCGACGCGATCGCGAAGGCCGCCGAGCAGTTCACCGACCGCAAGCCGGTGCGCAGCCTGCGCGACGGCATGCGCGGCCGCAAGCTGATCATGAGCGTGGATCGGCTGGATTATTCGAAGGGACTGGTGGAGCGCTTCCAGGCATTCGAACGTCTGCTGCTGAATGCGCCGGGATGGCACGGACGCGTGTCGCTGGTGCAGATTGCACCGCCTACGCGCTCCGACGTGCAGACGTACCAAAGGATTCGTCAGACGCTGGAAGGCGAAGCCGGCCGCATCAATGGCCGCTTCGCCCAGCTCGACTGGACGCCGATCCAGTATCTGAACCGCAAATACGAGCGCAATCTGCTGATGGCGCTGTTCCGCCAGTCGCAGGTCGGTTATGTGACGCCGCTGCGCGACGGCATGAATCTCGTTGCCAAGGAGTATGTGGCCTCGCAGGACCCGGCCGACCCGGGCGTGCTCGTGCTCTCGCAGTTCGCGGGCGCGGCCGAGCAATTGCCGGGCGCGCTGGTCGTCAATCCGTTCGATCTCTCGCAGATGGCCGAGGCGCTCGAACGCGCGCTTTCCATGCCGCTTGCCGAGCGCCAGGCGCGTCACGCGGACATGATGACGCCGATGCGCGAGAACAACCTGTCGGTGTGGCGCGATACGTTCCTCGCCGATCTGCGCAACGTCGCGACGGCCTCTTCGGTGGCGGCTAAAGCGGTAAAGCTCGCTGACGTGACGGCGTCGTCGTAGGTCGTCTCCGGGCGGTTGCGCGGTTCCTGCAAAGCCGCGCGAGCTGGTCACGTCGCAGCGAGGCAGGAAAGCACCATCGCGGCAACATGCGCGAAGGGCGCGAAATGTGCAAGGGGCGTGCATCGCAGGATGCGCGCCCTTTGCATTTGGGTGGGCATGGCGGCTCGCTGGCAGGCCGCCGCGTCGGGTTTTGCGAAGCTCACGCCGGGCGCGGTCGCTGCATGACGCGCAGCGTGCTGACCACCGCCGCCAGCGCGGAAAAGCCCGCCGCGACGTAGAGCGCGACAATCGGCCCGCTGTGCGGCGCAATGCCGAAGATCAGGGCGACGAGCGCCGCGCCGAGGGTCTGGCCGGTCAGGCGCGCGGTGCCCAGCATGCCGCTCGCGCCGCCGCTTCGTTCGCGAGGCGCGGACGAGAGCATCGTGCGATTGTTCGGCGACTGGAAGATGCCGAAGCCCGCCCCGCACAACGCCATGCGCCAGGCGATCTGCGATGCGTCGGGATGCGCGCCGAGCGTGGCGAGCAGCAGCAGCCCGAGCGTCAGCGCGGCGAGCCCCACGCCGCCCAGCCAGCCGGCCGACACTTTATCGGACAGCACGCCGGCAATCGGCGCGGCGAGAATGATGATCGCGGGCCACGGCGTCATCAAGAGGCCGGTGTCGACCTGTGAAAATCCCAGTGTGTCCTGCAGCATGAAAGGCAGCGACACGAACGCCAGCATCTGCGCGCAGAACGAACACACCGACGTGCCGATCGACAGGGCGAAGATGGGAATCCTCAGCAGGTCGATGGGCAGCAGGGGCGCGGGGCGGCTCAATTGTCGGCGCACGAAGAAATAGCCGATCACCACTGCGCCGATCAGTTCCACCACGACATAGCCAAGCCGCTCGCCGTGGCCGAGTCCGTCGACGGCGAAGATCAGCAGACCGAACACCAGCGCGTTCATTACCGCGCTTAACAGGTCGTATGGGGATTCGTGGCCCTGGTTCATCGGCAATGCCTTGAAGCCGCCGACAATCGCCGCGATGCCGATCGGCACATTGATCGCGAAGAGCCACGGCCACGGGGCCACGGCGAGCACGCCCGAGGCCACCGTGGGACCGACGGCCGACGCCACCGCCACCACCATCGCGTTGATGGATACACCGCGCCCGAGTTGTGCCGGCGGATAGATCATGCGCACGAGCGCGGTGTTCACGCTCATCACGCCCGCTGCGCCGAAGCCCTGTACGACCCGGGCAATCGCGAGCGTGGGCAGCGAAGTGGACAGCGCACAGCCGAACGAGGCCAGCGTGAAGAGAATCAGCCCGGCAAGATAGATGCGGCGGTAGCCGATGCGATCGCCAAGCGACGAGAGCGGCAGCAGCGAAATGGTGATGGCCAGTTGATACGCGTTGACGACCCAGACCGAGCCGGCCGCGCTCGCCTGCAAATTGCGCGCGATGGTGGGCAGCGCGACATTGGCGATGGCGCTGTCGAGCACCGCGAGCGTGAGGCCAAGCGCGATGACGAGCATCGCCCCATAGCGTTGCGGGGTCGGCAGGCCGTGTTCGCAACCGGCGGCCGGCGCGCTGTCGGGTGCGAGGCTCTGCTCTGCGTCCGGCGGTATGGTCCCGCCGTTGCCGGATGGTTGTGCGTGCATCGATTATTTGAGTTACCGTGAGCGGTGCCCCGGGCGGGCAGCGAGCCGCGATCATGCCTGCCTGCCTGCCTGCCGGTCGCGATCGCGTCGCGCGGAGTGCCCCCGGATGCCGCGCCGTTCGCCAGATGAGCCTGCGACGCGGCACCTTGGACCTGCCGTTATTTGAGTTCGTAGAGACCGATATGCGTGGTCGAGTCAATTTCGTTCATATGGGTCATGAAACGAGCGACTGCATTGGTCGTTTCTGCGGTAATCGGCAGATGCGGGACTTTCAACGCATGCAGACGGAAGATGTAGCGGTGCGTTCTGTCGCCGCGCGGCGGCGCCGCACCGCCGAATCCCACCGTGCCGTAATCGTTGCGCACCTGCAATGCGCCTTGCGGCAGCAGCGAGCCGTCGGCTTTGCCGGCGTTGCGCGGCAACGAACGCGCGTCGGCCGGAATGTTCACCACGACCCAATGCCAGAAGCCGCTGCCGGTGGGCGCGTCGGGATCGTGTACGGTGAGCGCGAAGCTCTGCGTGTCGGCAGGCGCGCCTTCCCATTGCAGTGTGGGCGAGATGTTCTCGCCATCGACCCCGAAGGCCTTGTCGTGGTATTCGTGCGCTTTCGGCATGAAGCCGTTGTTCGGGAAATCGTCGGACCAGAGACGGAAATCAGCCATTGTGTGCCTCCCTTCTTGACGGGTTTTGACGGCCGAAGCAGGCGGTCGAGGCGGCGCCTTCATCATGCCCGGCGCGCTTTCGCCGCTTCGGATCAGCCAATCGAGTTTATCACCGCGGGCTTTCGGTTAGCTCGCAATGGGTGCGCTTCGCGCGGCTTTCAGCCACGCTCCTCGAAGTCCGGCGCGTCGCTCTTTAACCATTGCACGAGCCGCGTCAGCACGCCTTCGATGTCGCGATCGGCACCCCGCAAAGCGCATTCCCATACCACGCCGACGCGCCAGCCAGCCGCGAGAAGCGCGGCGCGCACCTTGTCGTCGTTGGCACGGTTGCGGCCGATCTTGTCGCGCCAGAACTCGGGACGCGTTTGCGGCCATTTGAAAAGTCGGCAGTCGTGGCCATGCCAGAAGCAGCCGTGCACCAGCACGACCGCGCGGTAGCGGGGCAGCACGATGTCTGGGCGTCCCGGAAGGTCGCGCGCATCGAGCCGGAAACGAAAGCCCTGCCGATGCAGCAGACTGCGGATCAGCACTTCAGGCTTCGTATTGCGGCCCCGGATGCCGGACATCATGCGGCTGCGAGTCGCACTGTCGACGATATCGACCATGGCTAGCTTCGCGAACTCGTGCAGCCGGTGCGCTCCCGTGTGCGGGGAGGGGACGTGCGTCGACTCATGCTGGGGCTCCTCGGTAAGCAGCGACGCCGTGCGCGGGAGCATGAAGCACGCCACTTCGGGCGTTGTCGGCATTCAGGGCAAAGCGCGCGCAGGCAAGCCGGCTCACGCCGGCAACTGCCAGCAGTTTACGCAAATCGTGTGCTTTGCGCGCGTTTGCAACCGCAGCGAGGGTGCCCGTCAGGACCGGCGCACCAGCATACAGAGGCTTTGTAGTCGGTGCAGATCCGCGTCATATCCTTCAAGCGTGTGGCGAAGGAGCTGTCTGCGTGCCATGCGCTTCTCTTCGAAATTCCGCTTTTCTGCGTGAGTCGGCACCCAGTAGATGCCGATGCGAGCTTCCTGCACATGGCGGACGGTTCCCGCGTCGACAAGCTGGCTCAGCGAAGCCTTGATCTGCCGCGCACTGCTGTTCAACTGCTTCGCCAGCGCGACGCAGGTATAACGGACACCGGGCGTCATGACGGCGTCGAGCTGCGACGCGTTCAGTCTTCGTTGCTTTGCCGTCTCGTTCTGTCTTGTATCTTTACTGTGTGCGTGACGGTTATCCTTCGCTTTGGTATGCGAAGCAATCGGGCTGCGTGCCGCAGCGCCTGTCTGCCTGTCACGCGACGACGCCCGTGCCGTGCTGTCCTGTCTCATGTTCGACGTCTCTCCTATTCCAGTTTGACAGTGGTGGATCGTCATTACATCCGCGCCGGAAGCTCGTTGTTCGAGGCCCGTCACGCCGACTACTTACTGCGTTGCGGCCGATGGCACGCCGTCGCGTGCGGCCGCAACCGCGGCGTCGCGCTCTTTCTTCGCGGCAGCCTTCTGCCGCAAATAGACGCGTTTAGCAGCGGCTACTTTCGTGTCATAGACACGATTGGCCGCGGAAATCCGCTCATGCATCTGGACGATCTGATCGTTCGTGCCCGGCGACGTCCTGTCGGCTCCGGTCTGCGCCCAGCATGCGGATGCTGCGCTGAACATGCAGAACAGCAAAGCGGAAACGATCTTCTTCATGAATACTCCTGCCTGAAAAAAAAGGCGGCCGCACCAGGCGGCCGCGAAAGTCCACCACTCAGACCTTGATAAGTGGCGGCTCGGGGTCGTCGCTCGCTGTAACGTGCTGGAAAGGTAGTGCAAGCATCGAGAAGCGGAAAGAGCAGAAATCGCGTACGCGTAAACCAAAGCTGAACAGCGGGTATGGCCTGCCAACGCGAACGTGCTGCATGTCTTGCGCGCATGTGACGGACCTCGCCTCCCATGCGCATGGCATTACTGTTCGAAGACGATTAACGCGTTCACGGTTGCGCTTCTTCCCAAGCTGCAGGTGCTCGCGATACGTTCGCGGCTGACAGTCACGAGGCGACGAGTGACAAAAGCGCGGGGCTATTGCCCGGCTTGTCCGCCACACCTACTCATCACGAACACGGAGCAAGATATGCGTGCACTCACAATGCGCTCACCCACCATGCTGAACCTCGCGTTTGCTGCGGCCTTACTGTTGGGCCAACCTTCGGCGAGCCACGCGCAGCAGGCGCATATGCCCGCTGCGGCATCGACCGGCGCGCCGGGGGCAGAAGTGATCGCCCGTCTCACGAGCCGGATCGTCCGTGTCGACACACAGACTAGCCGCATCACGGTTGAGGGTTCGCGCGGCGAGACAGTGGTGATCGAGGTCGATCCCGAGGTGGCCGATGTGAGGCGCCTCAAAGTGGGGGACGAAATTCACGTTGAATATAAGGGCGCGCTGTTGCTGTCGGCCGAGAAGGTCGAGGCAAAGGGTGTTCGCTCCCGGGTCGAGGAAGAAGCGGCGACGCCGCTCGCGCACGGCATGTCGGTCAAGCTGCGCAACGTCGACGTGGTCGCGACCGTACAGAGCCTCGATCGCAAGAACCGCCAGGTCCTGTTGCGCGGCCCTGAGCGAAGCGTGCTGTTGCAGATAGCACCGAACATATCGCTCGACAGGATCGCCGTGGGCGACAGTGTGCACGCACGGTACCGCGCGGAAACGGCGGTGCTGATTACGCGCGACGGCCAGCCGGTGCGCTGACCGTTGCGATGCGCCGGCACGAAGGGCAGGGCCTGGAGCCGCCGGCGTCGCAATCTCGGGCGAGTTAGAACAGTAACTCCGTCGATTGCAGAACCCGCTTTGCCTCCACGCTGCCCGCCTTGTCGCTGTGGCGGATAGTTTCCAGCAGTATGTCGATCAGGCAATGCGCTGCCGGACTTTGAGGGTGTCCGTTGCGCGACACAATGCCGATGGATGTGTCCTCGAGTTCTTCCCTCAGCGGGAACGCGCAGAATTTGAAACGGGACACACAAAGTTCTGCCAAAGGCCACGGGAAAATGCTGACTGCATCGGTCCTTTGCAATACCGATGCAGCTACCGTCAAAGAATGTGTGAAGTGAATGTTGCGCGGTTCGGGCAAGCCATTGCGATAGAACATTTTCTTCGAAAGGCGGCACTCCATGTCCGAGTCCAGGCACACCAGCCAGTCGGCGTCCAGCAGATCTGCGAGAGAGCGCGACTGCGCGAGTGGATGCCCGCGCCGTGCAACGACCGTGAGCCCGCAGGAGAACAGGGGGCGGAAACTGAATTCGGTGTTGACCGGATCGGAAGCCTGCGGGCCGACGAACACTTCCACGCTTCCATCACGCAAGCGCGGATAGGCGATGGACATGAGCCCTTCGAACATTTCGAGTTGTACCCTCGGCATGCGCTCACGGAACTGGAGGAAGATTTCCGGAAGAAAACATAAGGCTATCCACGGCGTGATCGCGACCGAGAGCTTGCCGCACGGCTCGCCTCGCATCTCGTTCAACGCGCCATGAGCACGCTCGACTTGCGACACGATAAGTCTCGCATGCGTTAGAAGCGTGTTGCCGCATTCTGTCAACGTCGCCCCCGACGATGCGCGTTGCAGCAAAGGCGCGTTGACATAGTGTTCGAGATCTTTCAGCGCCTGGGTAATCGCGGAAGGCGACAGTCCCAAGGCGCGGGCTGCGCCGCGAACGCTGCCGGCGTCGGCAATGGCGACGAGCGCGCGAAGTTGATGATTCTTCATCGTGTCCTCACCGATCAAATGGTTGCGTAGCTGCTCGTCAAAGCCCTTCGACGACCCGGTCGGTTTTTTTTGCCGACGTTCTTTGAGTTGTCTACCGGCTCAAGAGGCTCTCGAAACATGCATGGATTGCTGCGCAATGCCGTGCAATTATGAGCGGGCCCGAAAAGCGGTGCCACGGTCCCACAAATAACTCTGAATTAACGTGTTGTTATTGTTTGGCGGGGCGAGTCCGCGTGACGATATCAATGGCGGTGTCCAGCACCACAGGTCTGCGGCTTTGAACGCGCCAGAAGGCGACGAGCCGCCGCGGGGGAATGTCCGCGAGAATTATGCGGTTCAGGTTGCAGCTGGCTATTAAATCATCGGGAACGTGTTCAGGCAACAATGCAATGGCGCGGCTAATCGACGCCATTCGCAATGAGAGCTCCAGCGAGTCGCATTCGATTGACGGTTGTATCGCACAGCCCAGCACCCGCTCCACATAGCGTCGCACTCCGAAATGACGCGGCGGAAGAATCAGCTTAAGTTCCGAGAGGCGCGACAGTGCGTCGCGGCTCATATCCATTGCGGCGCTATGGTAGAGCGCGAGGCGTTCTTCGTGAAGCTCCACGCTTTGCAGGTCGATCGTGCTGAGATCCGTCGAATAAGTCAGACCGAGGTCAGCCATGCCGCGTAGAACCATCTCGACGACATGACTCGAACTGTCGCATTGCAGTGAGAGCCGCGTCTGCGGATAGATTCGCAGTAGCTCCTCGCTGAAGTTGGGAATGAAATGGCCGATCAGCGTCTGCACAGTGGCAATGCGCAGTGAAAGTCCCCAGCCGGGGCCGTGCGCTGTGGCATGAGAGACGGACTCGTCGAGTGCATCGAAGAGCGGTTCCACCGTCCGGAATAGCGCTTCGCCGTCGGACGTGAGCTGCATGCCACGTCCATGCCGCCTGAAGAGGGCGTGGCCCAGCTTGAGTTCGAGTGACTGAATATGGCGGCTCAACGCTGGCTGCGTGATGCCGACCGCGTCAGCCGCCGCGCGCAGCGAATGGCACTTTGCCACCGCGACGAACATGCGCAGTTGTGTATCGTGGCTTGCACTGATCGTCATCTGGTGTACTGCAGGTGAAGAGAACCGCCTTTCGGTGCAATCATTTTGCCAGTCTCGTTCGCACGCTTTGGGTGATCGCGATCAGCACGGTCGTGATCGCCCAGTAAGCCGCGCCGGCGACGAGCAGCATGGGCACGATCGTGCCGTCGCGCTCGCCGATCGCGGTTACACGCCGGAAGAAATCGCCGAGCGCGATGACATAAACAAGCGACGTGTCCTGGAAGATCACGATGCATTGCGTGAGGGCGAGCGGCACCATCGCGCGAAACGCCTGCGGCAGAATCACATAGCGCATGGTCTGGCGCGCTGTCATGCCCAGTGCGTGTCCGGCCTGAAGTTGTCCGCGCGGCAGACTGGCAATGCCCGCGCGAATGATTTCGCAGAAGAACGCTGCCTCGACTAACGAATACGCTGTCAGTGCAGAAACGAGCCGCAAGTCCACGGTTGAAGGAAGACCGAAGAGCGCCCTCAGCAACTGCGGCACGATCAGAAAAAACCACAAGAGCAGCATGACGAGCGGGATTGACCGGAACAGCGACACATAAGCTTGCGAAAAAATGCGCAGCGCACGATGCGTGGACAAACTGAAAACCGCCAGCACCGTGCCCCAGGCAAGGCCCGCGAGAATCGCGACAACGGTGATCTGCAAGGTGATTCTCATGCCTGAAAGCAGGACGTCTCTCGAGTCGATGAGCGCCCGCCAGTCCATTTCGAACATGAATATCAGCTCCCAATCGTTCCGGGCAGCGCGGTGCGCCGGCGAACCCAGCGCATGCCGCGCAGAATTGCGAAGTTCAGTCCCACATAAGCGAGCGTCACGCAGATGAACGACTCGTACGGCTGCGCGGTGTAGTCGACCAGTTGCCGCGCCTCGCCCGACAGTTCGAGCAAACCGATGGTGGACGCCACTGCCGAGTTCTTGGAAATGATCAGGAACTCGGATGTGAGCGGACCCAATATCGTGCGAAACGTGACCGGCAGCAACACATGACGATAAGCCTGTGCACGTGTGAGTCCCAGTGCGAACGCCGCATGGAACTGCCCCACGGGGCGAGCCAGAATGCCGGCCCGTACTTGCTCGCAAATCCGCGAACCGGTGTACACCCCGAGCGAAACCACCGACACAATCAGAAACTGCGCATGCGAAGGCAGGCTCTTGAGCCAATCGCCGGCACGGATCGGCAGCAGTTCCGGCACGACGAAGAACCAGATAAAGAACTGCACGATGAGCGGTACGCCGCGAAACATCGACACATAGGCAGCGCTCAGTGCTCTGGCGGCGCCGCTCGGCAAGGTCCGCATGACGCCGAATATGGTGCCTATCGTGAGCGCGAGGGAGAACGCCAGCAATGTCAGTTCGACGGTATTGACGAGGCCCGACAGCAGCCAGTCGAAGTAGGTGGCGGCTTCGCCGGTAGCAACCGGCTGCAACAGCACGCCCCAGTGCCATCTGTAATCCATAAGACCCCTCTAGCCTGCGCACGTCGGTGCGGGGTTGATGCATGTCGTCACAATTGTTCGATGCAGCTCAGGACGTCGGCTTGTCATTGGGATTCGCAAACAGGGTCTGCATGTGCGGAGAGAGCGGCAAGTCCAGGTTGACGCGCTTCGGCGGAATGGGCTGCTGGAACCAGCGTTGATACAGCTTCGCCGCAAGACCGGACTTCTGGGCGTGGGCGATCGCGGCGTCCATGATCGCTTTCATCGGTGCGTCGTTTCTGCGCAGCATGCAGCCGTACGCCTCATGCGTCTGCGGTGTGCCGACGATTCGGTAATCGTCGGGATTGCGCGCTTTTGCGCGTTCCCCTGCAAGCAACGCGTCGTCCATCATCATCGCTTTGGCGCGGCCCGTGGACAGCATGAGGAACGATTCGGTGTGGTCTTTTGCGCTGATGATGTCCATACCCATCGACTTCTCGACGTTCATCTTGCGCAAGATCTTTTCCGAAGTCGTCCCCGCGCCGACCACCACCGTTTTTTGTTTAAGATCGGCGAAGTCCTTGATGCCAGACTTTCTGTTCACTAACAGACGCGTGTCGATCGTGAAGAAGCTGTTTGAAAACGACACCTGTTGCGCACGCTCTGCGTTGTTCGTCGTGCTCGTGCATTCGAAGTCGATGGTGTTGTTCTGTAGCAGCGAGATACGGTTCTGCGAGGTGATCGGAATAGTGCGAACCTTGAGCTCGGGAAGCTTCAGTTCGGTCTTGATGCGCTCGATAATCAGATGCGCGACGTCGATCGAGTAGCCAATCGGTTTCTGGTCCGCATCGTAGTAAGAGAAGGGAACCGATGCATCGCGATAGCCGATCGTAATTACCTGTTCCTTGCTGACCTTCAGCAGCGTGCCCGTCAGTTCGGGCTCGGCCGCGCTCGCGTCGTTGAGGGCATTCAATGCCACGAGAGCGGCAGCGATCGTGACGCGGCTGCGTGCCGGAACGCACACAGGATGCGGTTGTTTGATGATCGTCTTCATGATGTGCATTTGGGACTCCCGAAAAAGCGCGATGGCTGGATCCGCGCGTCGAACTTCTGCCTGCGCGGTATTCAGTGCCCGCTCGTAATCTGCGAAACGTCGATCACGTACATCTGCCGTGCGCCTTCATGAACGGAATCGATGCAAACGGCGCTGCCGTCGGGTTTCCAGCGCGGATGCAGATCGCAGCGGTTTTCCTTTTTCAGATCCGGCGGTGCATAGAATTCGCCGATCTCGTAGCGCCTGCCTTCATGCATGTCGTACAGAAACAGAATGCGCGTATTCGTCTTCGAGTCGGGATAGGTATCGGATAGAAGCCAGCGCTTGTCGACGGGGGAGAAGCTCATGTGTCCGTTTTCGGTCAGTACATCGCGACCGATCACGTGCACACGGCCGCCCTCGCGGTCTTCATACAGGTGATAGTGGATGCTGCCCGCGTGAGGGCTCCATACCACGATGTGCGAGTCGTCCTGCCAGAGCGGATGTGAGATCTGGTACTCGGACTTCTCGTAGTCGAAGGTGCCTACCGCGCAAGGATCGAAATCGGCCGCCAATTGCGGCAGCGGATGGTCCGAGCATTCGAGCAGGCGCATGTCCGAGCCATCCGGATTCATCGTGATGAGCCGATGCAGGAAACAGGTTTCGTCGGCAGTGCGTTCCGTCCAGCGGTGCAGCAACAGCACGCGCGACGACGAGGGATTTATCTCGATGTGACTCACCCAGTGAATGGCGTGCTCCATCGACGCAACGTAGTGGAAGCGGCGTAAATCGTCGTAACTCACGATCAATGCGGTTTCCCCTGTTGCCAGATCCATGCGATGTATGCCGTCGTCCGCCGGCGCGAGTGGCAGCGCGAACGGGGCGCCTTGCTCGCTGTAGCCGATTGTTTCGTGCGTGATATAGAGCCGCCTGTAATCGACGCAAAGAGCGTAGCGGCTATTGGGCGCGCACACATAGACCGGCATGGGGAGCGCCGTTTTTCTGCCGCTGTCGAGATCGAAGACGATCGCGCCGAATCCCGGATAACGCGCCCGCGGATCGCCGGTGCGTGTGTTGTAGATCAGCGTGCGGCCGGACGCGCCCTCGAGCCACTGCAACTGGCAGCCCATTTGCCAGTTCCAGGCGGTGGTGGTGTCGATTGCGCAAAATGATTCGCCATCCTGATCGTCAAAATATCCCACCTTTGCTGACAACTCTGGGGTGAGAGGCGCATCCATCATCGCGACCTGGTGGCCGAGCACATAGCGCCCGCTGCGGTCCCATGCGGTCTTGTTGTAGTAGCCGAAAAAATGATGCTGCTCACCCGTGCCGAGTCGCCGGATCGGACAGGGATGTCTGACGGACAGTGCCCGCGAAGGGGGGCGGTCAATAGTGCAGGGTGAAGAAGCGGTCATAGTAGGCAGATCAATTGGAAAGTAGCGAAAGCTCCGTGCTGCGTCGGCGCGCGAGCGATGGCCAAAGCATATCGCTGCCCGGCAATGTCAGATAATTCATTTTTGCGCCACGACTATTCAGCTTTGGTATAGTCGCACCCGACGAGTCGATCGGGTTTTCTCTACATGACACGGCCACTGAACTTTCAACAGATCCAGGCATTTCGCGCCGTCATGCAGATGGGTACGACGACCGCCGCAGCAGCAGCGCTCAACACGACGCAGCCATCCATCAGCCGGCGCCTCGCCGAGTTGCAAAGCTCCTCCGGGCTGATACTGTTCGAGATGCATCAAGGCAGGCTGCGGCCCACCAGCGAGGGGCAACTCCTGTACAAGACAGTACAGAAGCACTTCAACGGTCTGGAGAACATAGAGTCCGTGGTCTCGGTCCTGCGCAGGTCAGGCACGGGCGCATTGCACATTGGTTGTACGCCGACCCTAGGCACCGGGCTGTTGCCGCAGGTCATCCGCAAATTTCGCACGCGCTTCTCGCAGGCGTATCTGAACGTGCAAACAGCCGCGACGCCGCAATTGACTGACCTGCTGCGGCAAGAACTCTTCGATCTGATATTGACCACCGGCAAGCTAGACGAACTCGACTTCCAGACCGAGATCATCAAGACAGTGCCCGCCGTCTGCGTGTTGCCGCTCGGCCATCGGCTCGAGGCACAGCCCACGGTGCACGTGAAGGCGCTGCGCGACGAGCCTCTGCTTTCTCTGGGCGAGATGGACGACCTGACAATTGCGATCAAGGCAGTGCTGGACGCACACGCCATGCCGACAGACTTCGCGATCCAGACCACCTCCTCTATCACGATTTGCGCGCTGGTGAGCGCCGGCAATGGCGTGGGAATCGTCAACCCGTATGTGGCGAAAACCTTTGCCGGCCAGTTACTGGTGAAGCCGCTCGAACCGGCGATCGACGTGCCCGTCCGAATGGCGATGCCCACGCACACGGCACCGTCGCTATTAACGCGGCACTTCATCGAGATTCTGCGCTCGCATCTGAACGCGATGAGCCTCTCTACCTAGCGCTTCTCAGCCGCGTTAAACATTTTCTGCGTTTCGTTTTTTTGGACCTATGATGGTATCGACCACTGTCTCTCAGGGCAGCGGTTGAAGCTTCTTGCGCGCACCGCGGATTCGGTCGATTCCGCGTCAGCGCAGAACACTTACTATTCGAATATCAGGAGTCCTGTCATGAGCAATCAACCTGCGATCTTGCTGGTGCATGGTTTTTGGGGTGGAGCCGCCCATTGGAGCAAGGTCATCGTCGAGCTCGCGCGCCGAGGTCATGAATCTATTCGCGCGGTTGAATTGCCGTTGACGTCGCTTGCGGATGACGTCGAACGAACCCGCAAGATGATCGCGCAGTGCGGTGGGCGGGTTCTGTTGGTCGGGCACTCGTACGGCGGTGCGGTGATCACGCAGGCGGGCAATCATCCGCATGTGGTCGGCCTCGTGTATATCGCGGCGTTCGCGCCGAATAAGGGCGAGAGTCCCGGCGGCATCACGCAGCAGCGGCTGCCGGACGCGGCGGCGAATCTCGAACCCGACAGCGACGGCTACCTCTGGATCAAGCCGGACAAATTCCGTCAGAGCTTCTGTCAGGACGTGGCTGCCGATGAAGCGCTCGTGATGGCTGTTACGCAGAAGGCGCCGCTAGCCGGAACGTTCGGAGACCAGATTACTTCTCCCGCGTGGGCCGAGAAGCCCTCCTGGTACCAGATTTCCAGCGAGGACCGGATGATCCATCCCGAGAACCAGAAAATGATGTCCGCGCGGCTCAACGCAAGGAAGATCGTGACGCTCCCGGCAAGTCATGCGTCGCTCGCCTCGCGGCCTGCCGACGTCGCGGCGCTGATTCACGAAGCCGCGATCAGTTCAGCCGGGTGAGCGTGGCCGCCGCGCAGCCCGGCCGTCTATCGGTGCCGTACCGGACTGCGTTGCGCGCATAACTAAGCGTGAAGCAGCGCTTGTGCTTGCCGGGACGGAAAGTCTTGCGCGAGCAGTGCCCTGATATGCGGAACCATGATGCGGGCCACTTCCCGCATGACCGGCACGACCACGCTGTTGCCGAACTGTCGATACGCCTGCGTATCGCTCACGGGAATCACGAAGTCGTCGGGAAAGCCCATCAGGCGTGCGCATTCGCGCGGCGTGAGGCGCCGCGGCCGCTCGCCATTGCCTTGCGCCAGCAGGATTTCGGAGCCGTCCTTGTGGTAACGCGCCGACAGCGTTCGCGTGACGCTGGCCGGCGTCACCAGCCCGAAGCCAAAGCCGTTTCCAGCCGCGCGATGCTTGTCCGCATAAGCTTGCAGGTAGGCCCACAGGTTCGGCGTCAGCGTGTATTTCGGCTGGACGCTGCGGCGCACAGGGTCGAAGAAACGCTCGCCGTCGTGCGGCAACAGCGGCTCGCTGCCATCGGTCTTGTGCAGGATCGACGCAAGCCGCGGACCGCTGGCTGGCAATTCGAGGTCGTCGAATGAAAAACCGGTTTCTTCGCGAAAGCCGACAATCACGATCCGTTCGCGGTGCTGGGGCGTGAAATGCTGCCCGTCGATCACCTTGTAGTGAACGTCGTATTTCAGTTCGTCGCGCAGCACGTCGAGAATCGTGCGAAACGTATTGCCCTTGTCGTGAGACATGAGGTTCTTGACGTTCTCGAGCAGGAACGCGGCGGGGCGCTTTGCGTCGATGATGCGCGCAACGTCATAGAACAGCGTGCCCTGCGTCGAACATTCGAAACCATGCGGGCGGCCGAGCGAATTTTTCTTGCTCACGCCCGCAATGCTGAACGGCTGACACGGAAACCCGGCGAGCAGCACGTCGTGAGGCGGAACCGCCTGTTCCGGGAAGGACACGATATCGCCCACGAACTGGTGCGCGTCGTCCGCGTCCCGGTGATTCTGCTGGTAGGTTTTCTTCGAGAACTCGTTCCATTCGCTCGTGAAGACGCAGCGGCCGCCGTGCGCTTCGAAGCCGCGCCGAATGCCGCCGATGCCGGCAAAGAGGTCGATGAAACGAAAATCAGGCTGGCCGTTGGCGAGTTGATTGCGCGTAGGAGCTTGCAGCATCTCACGCAAGGCGGCTTCCGCAATGCGCGGGCAACTCTGATCGCTTTTCCAGCGGCGAATGGTTCGAACGTTTTTTCCGCAGCGTGCCGCGATTTCCGCCTGGCTATAGACCTGCAACGCCTGTGTGAGCAGATCGTGCCTCGTGGCCGGGGTCATGTCGCGTGTCATGTTGCCTTTTCGCTGGGAGCGCTGGGAATTTTGGCGGACATTTTGACCGTTCGATAACCACCTGTCCAGGAATTTTGGGGCGCGATGTGGCGCGGGGCAAAGGCGGCCGCCGAAACGCGCTTGTCATGGTTGGATGTGTACGCTAGCAGCGTGACGCGAAGTCCCCGCGTTGCGACGTGTTGAGGCCGCGATGCAGTTCGCGGCCATTTTTTCAACAGATTCCGGCGAGGGCGGTGCGCGGCCCAGGCGCGCGACCCACAGCGCGCCGAGAGGAAGCCGAGGCGCGCGTCAGGTGCGGTGGCTGGCGTTGGCTGGGTGCGTGGGCGGAAAAAGCGCCGCGGTGGCGGGCGCGAGTTCATCCCAAGGCAGCGGCGGCTCGGCCTCGAACTGGTCGAGTTGCAGCAGAAGGCTGTCTACGGCGCACAGTTGCGGGTGAGTCAGGCTGCCAATGTCGAGCAGCTTGTAAAGACGTTCTCGCCAGTAGGTCGGCGACAGGATGGGGCCGGCCAGATCGCCTTGCAAGGACAGCCGCATCGCACGCGTGATATGCGTAATGTCGCCGTCGATCAAAGCGGTTTTCGAAGATGCAGACAGGGTGATGGGTGTGTGGTCCATGGCTCCTCCGTGGCTGCTATTACGGCAGGCTGGAGGGCAACTTTAGGGTTGGCGTGAAAAAATTCCGGTGGCGCGCATGCAACAGGGCTGCGTGCGTGGAGAACGTCGCGCCTTTTGTCGGAGGAAGTGCCGGGCATGGCCGTTGCTTGATGAGGGTCACTGGCGCAATGTCGCGTCGGCATTACTTCCAGACGGAGTCAACGATGAACAAGGACCAGGTAAAAGGCGTGGGCGAACAGGTAAAAGGGAAGATCAACGAAGCCGTGGGCAAGGCGACCGACAACCCCGGCAAGGAACTGAAGGGCGATCTCCAGCAGGGGGCGGGCAAGGTGCAGCAGTCCTACGGCGACGCGAAGGAAGATGCCAAGGACGAAGCGAAGCGCAACAACCCGTAATGCGGCTGCATTACCTGTCCATGAAAAGGCGCTCCGGCGCCTTTTTTCCTTTGCTGCGGGCTGCGGCCTGGGAGTAACCCGGTTTTGGCGCTCCAGATGCGCCGCGCCGGCTGCGACGCCTTTAGACTGAATGCATTCAACATGGAGGCGTGCCAATGACACCGGAGAAAGTGCTTTCGATGTTCGAACGACAGTACCTGGAGGGCAAAGCGCCGGTCGACCTCGAGGAAACCTGTGCGAATTTCGCGGCCTGGCTGGCATCGGCGTGGGAGCAGCTCGACGCCGGACACCGGACGCAACTGCTGACCGTGGGCGCCGCGTTGTGGCGCGAGGGCTATGACGTGAGCGCGGGCAGCGCGACCAAAGACCTGTGGTGAGCCAGAGCTGATGCGCGGAGCTGCCCGCCGCCGCACGCGTTAAGCCGAGTCGGTTTATATTGGGCGCTCCGCATTGTGACGAAGCCCGGCCGGGCGGCCGCCGTTCGTCCCCATAGCGTTTTTTCGCCACCGCACAGGGCTACCCCATTCCATGACAGACCTGACCGTTTTCCCGATCACGAAAAAATGGCCTGCCGCGCATCCTGAGCGCATTCAGCTTTATTCGCTGCCGACGCCTAACGGCGTGAAAGTGTCGATCATGCTCGAAGAAACCGGCTTGCCGTACGAGCCGCACCTGGTTCGCTTCGACACGAACGACCAGATGACGCCGGAATTCATGTCGTTGAACCCGAACAACAAGATTCCCGCGATCATCGACCCCAACGGTCCTGACGGCAAGCCGTTGCCGCTCTTTGAATCCGGCGCGATCCTGATCTATCTGGCGGACAAGACTGGGCAACTGATTCCCCAGGACGCCTCCGGCCGCTACGAAGCCATTCAGTGGGTGATGTTCCAGATGGGCGGCATAGGCCCGATGTTTGGCCAGCTCGGCTTCTTCCACAAGTTCGCGGGCAAGGAGTATGAGGACAAACGCCCGCGGGATCGCTACGTCGCCGAATCGAAGCGGCTGCTCGGTGTGCTGGAGCAGCGTCTGGAGGGTCGCGAGTGGATGCTTGGCGATCAGTACTCGATTGCCGATATCGCGACTTTTCCCTGGGTGCGCAATCTGGTCGGCTTCTACGAAGCGGGCGATCTCGTCGGTATCCAGGACTTCCCGAACGTGAGGCGCGCGCTCGCGGCGTTCGTCGCGCGGCCGGCAGTGGTCCGAGGGTTGGATAGTCCGAAGCGGGTGTAGAGACGAGCCCGGCGTGGCGATGCGGCATGCTGGCCGGCAACCTGGCGGAGCGGTAATGGGGCGACGCAGCGGTGCCGCCAATCTGCCGGGCGCGCTGCACGCGGCCCATGCTACGATTTTCCGCGATCATGTGCCGACCGTTTGCGCCTGCGGTCGGTCCGCCCACGCGAAGAGAAGTGAGTCTGCACGATGCCCATCAACTATTTGCGCGGCTTCACGGCGCCCGAACGCACGGACGCGACCAATCGGCGTCTCGGACGATCATTGGCATTCGTGGCGGGAGCGGCCAACGCGGGCGGCTTTCTCGCCGTCGGCCAATATACGTCGCACATGTCGGGCATCGTGTCGTCGCTCGCGGACAATGCCGTGCTCGGCGACGCGAGTATGTTCATCGCGGGACTCGGGTCGCTGCTCTCGTTCCTGATGGGTGCCGCTGCGTCGGCGATTCTGATCAACTGGGGCCGGCGCCGGCGTCTGCGCAGCGTGTATGCGACCCCACTCGCCGTCGAAGCCGCTCTGTTGCTTGGCTTTGGCCTTGTCGGGGCGAATCTCGAGCATCATCGCGTACTGTTCGTGCCGGTCACTGTCTGCATGCTGTGCTTCGTCATGGGACTGCAGAACGCAATGATCACGAAGATTTCACGCGCGGAAATTCGCACAACTCATGTGACCGGTCTGGTCACCGACGTCGGCATTGAACTCGGCAAGATGGTCTACTGGAACACGCGGCCGGTTGCGGGCGAGGGCTTGGTGCAGGCGGATCGGGAGAAGCTGATTCTGCTCGGCTCGCTGCTGCTTTCGTTCGTTGCGGGCGGCCTCGCGGGCGCGCTCGGGTTCAAGCATCTGGGCTTTGTGTCGACAGTGCCGCTTGCAATTGTTCTGCTGACGCTTGCGGCGGTGCCCCTTTTTGACGATATGCGGGGCGAGCGGGGCTAGGGGGGCTGCTGGGGATGACCGGGCTGACGGGGATCTGTGTGGTCCCTCGCGCGCCGTAGTCGATTATGGGGCCCGCAACCGTGAGCATGCCTTCCGGGCGGGTGAAGCGGGTGGTCCCCCTGGCAGGAATCGAACCTGCATCTAGCGCTTAGGAGGCACTTGTTCTATCCATTGAACTACAGGGAGATGGACAGCAATAACGGGGCGGACCAGACCCCGGACATCTCAACCGCCGCGCCGACATTTCGCGGCAGCCACTCGCGTTTCCAGCTATTCGAGCGAGGGCAAGAGTATAGCAAAAACGCTGAAGGCCGCACCGCTCCCGCTCGGTCCAGACCTCCTCAAAACCGCGTCGAATAGGCGACGCCCACCGCCTGCCCGCGCGAGCTACGGCTATACGTAATAGCCCAGTTGCCGAGCAACGCGCCGGTGAGCGCGCCGACGACATCCACGGCCAGATCCTTGTAGGAAAAACCGCTGCTGCGGCAGGTGCCGTCGATCCCTTCTTTGATCAGCCCTGGAAGCGTGCCGATCAACGTGCCGTAGATCACCGGGTGCGCTGTGTCCCGGGCTAGGTACGCGCCGAGCGCGCCAAACGGCGCCGAGACCGCGAAGTGCTTGAGCTTGTCGCTGTGAAACCAGCCGTCCGATGTCTGCATGCGATATCCGCCGCGCCCGCCGCCGCAGTCCACGTCGGCGTGTGCGGCCGTGCTTGCTGCCAGCATCAGCGCAACGCAGATGCCGTGTCTCCATGTTGTGCACATGTTGTTGTCCCCCTGGTTTATCGTTTTTTATGGAGACGCCGCAGACCGGTATCCGCGTTGATGCGTCGCCATGGGTCTACGTTTTACGCAGGAGACGTGGGTGCGAATGTGCGCCGAACGACCAACGATCGGCCATCTCTGCGGGCTGCGCCACACACGCGCAGCGGCAGCCGGCGTATGCACCCGCGCCGCGCGAGCGGGAAGGAGAGCAAACAGAAACGTGGAAGGCGCGTCTATAGACGACAACCAGGCGCGAGAGGGCTAAACCCATCCCCTCGATAATCCCGGTCCCAAAACAGAAGCGGCCCCGCAGGCATGACCTGCAGGGCCGCGTGAACCACGTAAGCGTTCTTGCGCCACGGACGCGTCTTTGCGTTGCCGGCTCGATTAAGACCGGCGGCGGATCAACAACCGTGCAACCTCAGAACTCGACTACTGCGAACTCGGCCTTGCCCACGTCGCACAGCGGGCAGCGCCAGTCCTCGGGAATCGCGGCAAAGCGGGTGCCGGGCGGGATGCCTTCCTCGGGCAAGCCTTCCTCTTCGTTGTAGATCCAGCCGCAGATCAGGCAAACCCAGCTCTTGTAGTCAGTCACATCCATTACTTCACTCACGACGCACTCTTCTCCGCACTTTTCTCTATTCAATGCAATGATCCGCGCAGTCTGCCCCTTTTTTGGGCGTCGGCGGCGACCCGCAATATTACCGGAATTTGTCAGTTGCATCGGTGATGCGGTTTGCCGGGATGACCAGCCGCCAAGGGTCGTCACACTCTGCGTGTATGCTGCGGACTCGCAGCGTGATTGCGTATTCTGTGTGGCTCGTGTTTTTAACCAGGAGAAAAACGATGTTCAAAACCAAATGGTTGACCGGCGCTGCAGTGGCTGGATTGCTGGCGGCGTCCGGTGCAGTGCAGGCGGCAGGCGTGTCCTTCGTGCAGCCGACGGACGGCGCCACCGTCAGCAATCCCGTCCACGTGGTGTTCGGCGTGGACGGCATGAAAATCGCACCCGCCGGCACGATGACGGAGGGCACGGGTCATCATCATCTGCTCGTGGACGGCAAGCCGTTGCCGAAGGGCGAGGTGATTCCCGCCAACGACAAATCGCTGCACTTCGGCAAGGGCCAGACGGAAACGGACCTCACGCTGCCGCCAGGCGACCATACGCTGACGCTGCAATTCGGCGACGGCGCGCATCGCTCCTATGGTCCCGAATTCAGCAAGACCATTGCCGTGCATGTGAAGTAAGCGCGGCGCCGGGGCCGTCGGCCGGGCGTGAACTGGCAACGCCCCGCTGCGGGTTCGCCCGGCCGCGCGGCTTGCGGCGGGCAAGCGGGGCAGGCAGCACAAGCGGCACAAGCGGCACAAGCAGGACAAGCGGCACAAGCAGGACAAGCGGCACAAGCAGGACAAGCGGCACAAGCAGGACAAGCAGGACAAGCAGCACAAGCAGCACAAGCAGCACAAGCAGCACAAGCAGCACAAGCAGCACAAGCAGCGGCATGTCTGGGCATGTCTGGCGCATATCTCGGGATATAGGAACACGTAGGAGCCCCTATCAGCATGTCCGGCATGCAGGCGCATCTACCGGCGCGCCGCGCCCGCAACGGCTCCTCGCCACGCAGGCCGGCGCCCGCCGTCGCCACGCGCTCAGTTCATCCTATATCTTCCCGCCGACAGGCAGCGTCGCGCGCGCCCGGTACAATGGGCAGTTCCAAGTCCTCGCTGTCTTCTCCAATTCTCCATGTCGCTTTACACCATTACCGGAGCCCAACTGGCGTTCGGTCACGTAGCATTGCTCGATCACGCGGACTTCTCCCTCGAAACGGGCGAGCGGGTCGGGCTGATCGGCCGGAATGGCGCGGGCAAGTCGTCGCTGCTGAAAATCGTCGCCGATCTGACAAAGCCGGACGACGGGCTCGTCACCCGCCAGCAGAATCTGACCACGGTGTACGTGCCGCAGGAGCCGGAGTTCGATCCGGACGACACCGTTTTCGACGCGGTCGCTGCGGGCCTCACGCACGCCCGCGCGCTGCTCGACGAATACGACGCGGTCGCCAACCAGCTTGCGGACGAACCCGAAGGCGCGCAGCACGACGCGCTGATGGCGCGCATGAACACGCTGCAATCGTCGCTGGATGCGGCGGATGCCTGGAACTGGAGCACGCGCGTGGCGACCACGCTGCAGCAGATCGGCCTGAATGGCGAGGCGCGCGTGGGTTCGCTGTCGGGCGGCATGCAAAAGCGCGTCGCGCTCGCGCGTGCTCTCGTGGTTCAGCCAGACGTGCTGCTGCTCGACGAGCCGACCAACCACCTGGATTTCGACGGCATCCGCTGGCTCGAAGATCTGCTCGTATCGCAACGCGCGGCGCTCTTTTTCATCACCCACGACCGCGCGTTTCTCGACCGTGTCGCGACGCGCATTGTTGAGCTGGACCGCGGGCGTCTACTGTCGTACCCGGGCAATTTTTCGGCTTATCAGACGCGCAAGGCGCAGCAACTGGAAGTGGAGCGCGTCGAAAACGAGAAGGCCGACAAGCTGCTTGCGCAGGAAGAAGTGTGGATTCGTAAAGGCGTCGAGGCGCGCCGCACGCGCAGCGTCGGCCGGATCGCGCGGCTCGTTGAAATGCGCAAGCAGCGCGCCGAACGCCGCAACGTGCAGGGCAACGTCAGGCTCGACGTAGGCCAGGGCGAGAAGTCCGGCAAGATCGTCGCCGAACTGACGGACGTGACCAAGCGCTACGGCTCGCGTACGGTCATCGACCGCTTCACCGCCACGGTCATGCGCGGCGACAAGATCGGCTTTGTCGGCCCGAACGGCGCGGGCAAGACCACGCTGCTGAAAATCATCCTCGGCGAACTGAAGCCGGACGAGGGCACGGTACGCGTCGGCACAAATCTGCAGGTCGCGTATTTCGACCAGATGCGCGCACAGCTCGACCTGGAAAAAAGTCTCGCCGACACCATCAGCCCCGGCAGCGAATGGGTGGAAGTGAATGGCCAGAGAAAGCACGTAATGAGCTATCTCGGCGACTTCCTGTTCGCGCCGGAGCGCGCGCGTTCGCCGGTCAAGTCGTTGTCGGG
The DNA here is from genome assembly GCF_000472545.1 of Burkholderia sp. WSM2232. GTDB lineage: Bacteria > Pseudomonadota > Gammaproteobacteria > Burkholderiales > Burkholderiaceae > Paraburkholderia. Next base: position 398,707 of record NZ_AWZV01000004.1, read on the forward strand.
CGGCGAGCGCAACCGTCTCCTGCTCGCGCGCCTGTTCGCGCGTCCCGCCAACGTGCTGGTGCTCGACGAACCGACCAACGACCTCGACATTCCCACGCTCGAGCTGCTCGAGGAACTGCTCACCGACTACGACGGCACCGTGCTTCTCGTAAGCCACGACCGCGCGTTTCTCGATAACGTGGCGACTTCGGTGATCGCGTCGGAAGGCGCGGGCAAGTGGCGCGAGTACGTGGGCGGCTTCACCGACTGGCAGGTGCAAAGCGAGCGTTCGCAGCAGCTCGCGCAAGAGGCGCAGAAAGAGGCCAACAGCAACGCGGCCAAAGACGCCCAGAAAGATACACAGAAAGAGGCCGGCAAGGACACGCCGGGCAAGGACAATTCAGCGGGCCGCAACGCGCCGCGCGCGGCCCGGCTCTCCTTCAAGGAGCAGCGCGAACTCGAGGCGCTGCCGGAGAAAATTGCCGCGCTCGAGGCGGAGCAGAAATCCATTGGCGCCCAGCTCGAAGACGGTTCCGTTTTCTCGAAGGACCCGCAGGAGGGCGCGCGTCTTTCCGAACGCTACGCCGCCATCGACGAAGAACTGCTGGTCGCGCTCGAACGCTGGGACGAGCTCGAAAACCGCCGCAAATGACGCGACGGCGCTGACGTGTCGCGCCGGCGGCGCATTCGCCGGCGAGTGTAAAACGCCTTGTCCGCACGGCCAGTCGCGTGCGCTCTGAATTGCCGCCAGGTTCGAAATCAGTAAAATACCCCGCGAACCGGGCTTCCCCGGCGTTCGGATGTGCGGCGACGCTGCCCGGCCACAAGGCCGGCCGCGAGCCGCGATAGAGCGCCGGATCTGGCAGCGCGCACCAAAGCCAGCGTGGCCAGGCGCGCGGCACAAATGCGCGGCACAAATGCCAAAGGCATGCGAAAGCCGTGCGCAAGCCGAGCAGCAAAACAGCATGCCCGCACCGCGGGCACCCCACCTAACCACGTTGTTTCGTTTCGCTTTTTTTGAAAACTCAACGCATTGTCCACGGACTTATGAACAGGACCTGTGGACAACGATGAACCGACGCACCCGAGTCAACCATGTCTACGAAAAAGCCAAACGCCGCGTATAGCGAAGCGTCGATCAAGGTGTTGAAGGGTCTCGAGCCGGTCAAGCAACGGCCCGGCATGTACACCCGCACTGAGAATCCGCTGCACATCATTCAGGAAGTTATCGACAACGCGTCGGACGAAGCCCTCGGCGGCTATGGCCGGCAAATCACGGTCACGCTGCACGCGGACCATTCGGTGTCGGTCGAAGACGACGGCCGCGGCATTCCCTTCGGCCTGCATCCGGAAGAAGGGGTACCGGTCGTCGAAATCGTTTTCACGCGCCTGCACGCGGGCGGCAAGTTCGACAAAGCGGCTGGCGGCGCATACACGTTTTCCGGCGGCCTGCACGGCGTCGGCGTGTCGGTTACCAACGCGTTGTCCACGCGCCTCGACGTCACCGTGTGGCGCGACGGCAAGGTCGCCGCGCTGAGCTTTGCCAATGGCGACGTAGCGAAGCCGCTCGAAGTGCGCGCAGCCGCCAGGGGCGAAAAGAAATCGGGCACGCGGGTAACCGCATGGGCGAACCCCAAGTACTTCGACTCGCCGAACCTGCCGCTCGGCGAACTGCAACGTCTGTTGCGCTCGAAAGCGGTGCTGCTGCCGGGCGTCGAAGTTACGCTCGTCAATGAAAAGACCGGCGAACAGCAGAGCTGGAAATACGAAGACGGCCTGCGCGGCTACCTGCTCGAAGGCATGAATGGCAGCGACCTGCTGATTCCGCTTTTCGAAGGCGAGCGTTATGCCGAAAACTCGCGTGCGAACGAAGAGACGTTTGCCGAAGGCGAGGGCGCGGCATGGGTGGTCGCGTGGAGCGAGGAAGGGCCGCTCACCCGCGAGTCGTACGTCAATCTGATTCCAACGCCTGCCGGCGGCACGCATGAGTCGGGCTTGCGCGAAGGTTTGTATCAGGCGGTGAAGAGCTTCGTCGAGTTGCACAACCTGCAGCCGAAGGGCGTGAAGTTGCTCGCCGAAGACGTGTTCGCGCGTGTCTCGTTCGTGCTGTCGGCTAAGGTGCTCGACCCGCAATTCCAAGGGCAGATCAAGGAGCGGCTCAATAGCCGCGACGCGGTGAAGCTGGTGGCGTCGTTCGCGCGGCCCGCGCTCGAGTTGTGGCTCAACCAGCATGTCGAGCACGGCAAGAAACTCGCCGATCTCGTGATCAAGCAGGCGCAGGCGCGCACGCGCGCCGGACAGAAGGTCGAGAAGCGCAAGAGCTCGGGCGTGGCCGTGCTGCCGGGCAAGCTGACCGATTGCGAATCGACGGAAATCTCCCGCAACGAGTTGTTTCTCGTCGAAGGCGATTCAGCCGGCGGCTCCGCGAAAATGGGCCGCGACAAAGAGTATCAGGCCATTCTGCCGCTGCGCGGCAAGGTGCTGAACACGTGGGAAACCGAGCGCGACCGTCTCTTTGCCAATAACGAGGTACACGACATTTCGGTGGCTATCGGCGTCGATCCGCATAGTCCGGACGACAAGGTCGATCTGTCGAACCTGCGCTACGGCAAGATTTGCATTCTGTCGGACGCGGACGTGGACGGCTCGCACATCCAGGTGTTGCTGCTCACGCTGTTCTTCAAACATTTCCCGCAACTTATCGAGCGTGGCCATGTGTGCGTGGCGCGTCCGCCGCTCTTTCGCGTCGACGCTCCCGCGCGCGGCAAGAAGCCGGCGCAGAAGCTGTACGCGCTCGACGAAGGCGAGCTCGATGCGATTCTCGACAAGCTGCGCAAGGACGGCGTGCGCGACACGCAATGGTCGATCAGCCGTTTCAAGGGCCTTGGCGAAATGAGCGCCGAGCAACTGTGGGACACCACGATGAACCCGGACACGCGGCGTCTCACGCCGGTCGCGCTCGGCGAGCTCGACTACGACGCCACGGTCGCGCGCATGACCATGCTGATGGGCAAGGGCGAAGCGGCCTCGCGGCGCAGCTGGCTCGAAGAAAAGGGCAACGAGGTCGAAGCGGATATTTGAGCGGCGCAAGCGCTCCCGCGGCAAACCTCACGTCAAACACGATACGGATTCTAGATGGACGACGATAACACTCTCGACCTTTTCACCGAGCCGCCGGCGCCCGAAGGCGACTTTCTCACGCTCGGCAATTACGCGGAAGGCGCCTATCTTCAGTACGCGGTGAGCGTGGTGAAGGGGCGCGCGCTGCCTGACGTCTGCGACGGCCAGAAACCGGTGCAGCGGCGCATTCTCTATGCGATGAACGAGCTCGGCCTGAGCGACAACGCGAAGCCGGTCAAGTCGGCGCGCGTGGTGGGCGACGTCATCGGTAAGTATCATCCGCACGGCGATCAGTCGGCGTACGACGCGCTGGTGCGCCTCGCACAAGACTTTGCGATGCGCTATCCGCTGATCGACGGCCAGGGCAACTTCGGTTCGCGCGACGGCGACGGCGCGGCGGCCATGCGTTACACAGAAGCACGCCTGACGCCGATCTCGAAGCTCCTGCTCGACGAGATCGATCAGGGCACGGTCGACTTCATGCCCAATTACGACGGCGTGGAAGAGGAGCCGCGGCAACTGCCCGCGCGTCTTCCGTTCCTGCTGCTCAACGGCGCGTCGGGCATCGCCGTGGGCCTCGCCACCGAAATCCCGTCGCACAACCTGCGCGAAGTCGCGGCCGCCACGGTCGCCATGATCCGCAATCCGAAGATCGCGCACGCGGAGTTGATGCAGCACATCCCGGGGCCGGATTTCCCGGGCGGCGGCCAGATCATTTCGAGCGAGGCGGAAATCGCGGCGGCTTATGAAACCGGCCGCGGCAGTCTGAAGGTGCGCGCCCGCTGGAAGATCGAAGACCTCGCGCGCGGCCAGTGGCAACTGGTTATCACAGAATTGCCGCCGAACACGGCCGCGCAGAAGGTGCTCGAAGAGATCGAGGAACAGACCAATCCGAAAATCAAGCTCGGCAAGAAGGCGCTCACGCCGGAACAGTTGCAGGCGAAGCAGACCATGCTCGGCCTGCTCGACGCAGTGCGCGACGAGTCGGGCAAGGACGCGCCGGTTCGTCTCGTGTTCGAGCCGAAGTCGAGCCGCATCGATCAGACGGAGTTCGTCAACACGCTGCTCGCGCATACGAGCCTCGAGTCGAATGCGTCGCTGAATCTGGTGATGGTGGGCGGCGACGGCCGACCGCGTCAGAAGGGCTTGAGCGAAATTCTGCACGAGTGGATCGCGTTCCGCTTCGCGACGGTCACACGCCGCACGCGGCATCGTTTGACGAAGGTGGACGACCGCATTCACATCCTCGAAGGGCGGATGATCGTCTATCTGAACATCGACGAAGTGATCCGCATCATCCGCGAGTCCGACGAGCCGAAGGTCGCGTTGATGGCCGCGTTCGGGCTCTCGGATCGCCAGGCCGACGACATCCTCGAAATCCGCTTGCGTCAGTTGGCGCGGCTCGAGAAGATCAAGATCGAGAAGGAACTCGCGGAATTGCGCGATGAGAAGGCCAAGCTGGAGGAACTGCTCGGCAGCGAATCGGCGATGAAGCGCCTGCTCATCAAGGAAATCGAAGCCGACGCGAAGCAATACGGCGATGAGCGCCGCACGCTCATCCAGCAGGAAAAGCGCGCGACGTACGAAGCGCGCGTGATCGACGAACCGGTCACGGTCGTGGTTTCGCAAAAGGGCTGGGTACGCGCGCTGAAGGGCCACGGTCTGGACACGGCCGGCTTCACGTTCAAGGCCGGCGACGGTCTGTACGCGGCGTTCCAGTGCCGCACGCCGGATACGCTCGTCGCGTGGGGCAGCAACGGGCGCGTCTATTCGGTCGCGGTCGCGTCGTTGCCCGGCGGCCGCGGCGACGGCGTGCCGGTCACGTCGCTTATCGAACTGGAATCGGGCAGCCATCTGATGCATTACTACGCGGCTTCGGCGGATCAGGCCTTGTTGCTTGCGTCGAGCAACGGCTTCGGTTTTATCGCCAAGGTCGGCGACATGGTGAGCCGCGTGAAGGCCGGCAAGTCGTTCATGACGATCGACGCGGGCGCCGCGCCGCTTGCGCCGATGCCGCTGTTGCCGGACGCGTCGCAGGTTGCGTGTCTGTCGTCGACGGGGCGCCTGCTGGTGTTCGGCATTGACGAAATGAAGACGCTCTCGGGCGGCGGACGCGGGGTCACGCTCATGGCGCTCGACGACAAGGAAACGCTGGTGCAGGCGCTCGCCATTAATGGCGCAGGCGTGATGTTGATCGGCGCGCGTCGCGGCGGACGTCTCGACGAAGAAAGGCTGAGCGGCGCCGCGCTGGCTGCGCATGTCGGCAAGCGCGCCCGCAAGGGCCGCGCGCCCGAGAGCAAGCTCAAGCTCGAAGGTATGCGTCCCGCGCTGGCCGGCTGACGAACAGTCATGTCGAAAGCGGCCGGCGTCTGTTAGCATGCGCAGACGCCGGCCGCGCACAGCAGAAGCGGATGCGAGCATAAGCGCGGCAGTGAGTGGGCCCGTGCGCACCGCGGCAAGCACAGCCAATCAGCAGTGCAAACAGGCACGGCAGCGAGCCGGGCGAACAAGTACAGCAAGCAGCACAGCAAGAAGCGCAGTCCACCGCGCGAAAGATTCGGGGGCGGCGTGGCGGTGTCGAGACCAAGTATCTGTTGTGCGGTACTTCGTCGTGGCATCGTGCGCGCCGCAATAACAACAAGAAAAACGACGTAAGCCGTGCGCGCTTCGGAACTGCACGCAAGACGTGCGGTCGAACGCGCTCAATAGCCGCTGCTCATCGCGTTTCGCATCAGCGGCGCGGCATCGTCGGAGAGGAATACACCATGAACAAGGCTATCGAACTCGCGCTCTTCCTACATCTGCTCGCGGTCGCGGTGTGGGTGGGCGGGATGGTCTTCGCGCATTTCTGCTTGCGCCCGGCAATGGCCGATCTTTCGCCGCAATTGCGGCTGCCGTTGTGGGAATCGGTGTTCGGCCGCTTCTTCAATTGGGTGGCTGCTTCGGTGCTCGTCATTCTGCTGACGGGCGGCTTCCTGCTCATGCAATTCGGCGGCGGTCACGCCACCTGGCCGCTGCATGCAATGGCTGGCATCGGCATTGTGATGATGCTGATTTTTGGCCATATCCGCTTTGCCGTCTTTCCGCGCATTCGCCGCGCGGTGCAGGCGCAAAAGTGGCCGGACGGCGCGCAGGCCGTCGGCACCATCCGGCGCCTCGTGCTGGTCAACATCGTGCTGGGCGTGGTGACGGTCGGCTTCGCGGTGCTTTCGCGCGGCTTCTAAGAGAGCGCAAGATTGATTGCGGCGCCGCCTGTCCGCAGGTGCGTGACTGCAACGGCGCGCTCAGCTTGCACGTTATCCGTTCAGGCGCCGCGCTGTGCCAACTCCTAACCCCACGCGCCATACGCGAGCCACAATCCGCACGCCGCGGCCACGGTGCCGTACACCGCGTACACCGGCAGCTTGAGCTTGGCAAAGCACATTGCAGAGAAGAGGGCAGTGAGCAGATACACCGGTTGCAGCGGCACGCGCCCGGCAATACGCAGCACGGCCACCGCGAGAAAGGCAGTCGTGACAGCGCGCAGAATCCGCATGCCGTGCTCGAACCGCGGATTCATTTTCAACTGATGCAGATGCCGCTGCGCAAGCACGACGAGGCAGCCGGACGGCACGAACAGGGCGAGCGTGGCGAGGAGCGCGCCTGCCCATCCGTCGACGAGATAGCCGAAGAACGGCACCACATTCAGAAGCGGTCCCGGCGATATCGGCGACAACGAAAAGGCCAGCGTGAAGTCGTTGTCCGAGATGCCTACGGTCGGTGTGACGAACAAGGTTTTGAGCACCGGCAACGCGGAAAAACCGCCGCCGAACAGCGTCATGCCGGCGCCGGCAAGGCGCGGCCACAGTAGCGCGAGATCGTAGCGATGCGGCAGCGGCAGCGCGAACACCAGCACGAACACACACAGCATGGCGAGTATCTGCCAGTCGCCACGCGCGAACGACACCACGAAGCGCGTGTTGCGCTCCGGGCTCATCACCCAGCCGGCGCCGAATGCCGCGCTCAGCATTAGCACATACGCGGCGGGGCTGTGCGCGAAGAACAGCGCAAAGCAACCGAGCAGCGCTGCGGCCCACTCGAGCTTGCCGCGCACCAGCGCGCGCGTCTGCTTGTACCAGGTGATGCCAATCAGAGTCGCCAGTACCACGCTGAAATGATTGAGCAAGGTTTGCGACGCGGCGGCGCGCACGAGAGGCGTGCGGTAGAAGATCGCGAAAAGCGTCATCAGTATGAAGAACGGCAGCACGCTCGCCACGCCCGCAACCCATGCGCCGGCGCGACCGCGCAGTGTATGTCCGAGTTGCACGGCGACGTTGCAGCCCACCGGTCCCGGCACCATCCATGCGAGCGCAATCAGATCGGAGAACGCGACGCGTGAAACCCTGGCCTCGCGCTCCACATAATGATTTTCGAGCTGCGCCATCAGCGCGAGGCCGCCCCATGACAATGCCGACAGGCCGAACACGACCTTGAACAGCATCCATAGCGGTTCTCGCTCCCCTCGTCTTGCCGCATCGTGGCTTGTTATCGTCTGCATGGCGCCACGGGTGCCCGGTGTGCGGGCGCCCGTCCTGTGAATTGCTTGATGTTGGCTTGATGTTGCGCGCGGCCGCCCGGTCCGATGGCGTCGCGCGAAAACACGATACAGCGAGAATGTAGCCGGTTTCGGGCGGCGGCGGTATTGACCGGTTTGCCACGGCGCGGCGTGGACGCGAAGCCTTGGGTCAACGTGTCCGGCGTATCAGGCCCGTCGCGCGTATCCGGCCCATGCGGCCCATCGCGCGTATCCGGCATGTGCTGCATACGCGGGCACGCGCCGCCTAACCGTTCGTGCTGGCGCTCGCGCTGTTTGCTTCCTGAATGGGGCGCCGGCCGTTCATGCCGCAGACGCCGAAGCGTTCCAGCAGCGCCGGGATCGCGTCCACGGGAACAGGGCGCGAAAACAGGAAACCCTGCGCCTCGATATGGCCGAGCGCGGCGAGCCACGCAATCTGCTCCTCGGTCTCCGTTCCTTCCACCACCACCGTGAGTCCGAGCGAGCGCGCCAGATTGACGATGGCGGTGACCATCACGCACACGCTGCGATCGCCCGGAATGGCCTGGACGAACGACCGGTCCACCTTCAGCGTGTCCACCGAGAACCGGTTGAGATACGACAGCGACGAATAGCCGGTGCCAAAGTCGTCCAGTGCGATTCGCACACCGAGGCGCTTGAGCGCAAAGATCTTTTCGGAGACGAGTTCGGGATACTCCATCATCGCCGTTTCGGTGATTTCGAGTTCCAGACGGCGCGCGGAAATGCCGCTTTCCTCGATCGCGTGCGAGACCGTTTCGTAGAGGTCGCCGCGCCAGAATTGCACCGCCGAAATATTCACTGCGAGCGAGAGCGTGTCGTAGCCTTGCTGCTGCCATATCGCCAACTGACGGCACGCGGTTTCGATCACGAAGTCGCCGATCGGCACGATCAACCCCGTGGACTCGGCAACCGGAATGAATTCGTTGGCCGGAATCAGGCCGTGCTGCGGATGATTCCAGCGCACCAGCGCCTCGAAACCGGTAATGCAGCGGCGCGTCAGATCGATCTTCGGCTGATAGGCGAGGAACAGTTGCCCTTCGGCGAGCGCGACGCGCAACTGCTGCTCCCACTTCATCAGATGATCCGCGCGATGCGACAGTTGCGGCGAATAGAACTGGTAGCAGTTCTTGCCCGCGTCTTTCGCGCTGTACATTGCCAGGTCGGCTTTTTTCAGCAGGTCGATCTCGCTTTCGTTGGCGACCGAGTAAAGCGCAATGCCGATGCTTGCGTGCAGCACGAACGAACTGCCGCGCACTTCGAACGGTTTGGAGAACGCTTCGGCCGCCGCTTCGGCAAGCGCCACCGCGCGCTTCTCCACGTCCTCGCCCTTGATCACGACGACAAACTCGTCGCCGCCGATGCGGCTCAATGTGCCGCCGTCCGCGACCGCGGTGGCGAGGCGCGAGGCCGTCATTTGCAGCACGATGTCGCCGGCGTTGTGACCCAGCGTGTCGTTGACCGTCTTGAAGTTGTCGAGGTCGATGAACAGGATCGCGAGGTGGCCGAGGTTGGCCGGCTGCGCCACTTCTTGCCGCAGCGTGCGCAACGTGGCATAGCGATTACGCAGGCCGGTGAGCAGATCGTATTCGACGAGATGCGTCATTTCGCGCTCGCGGCCGAGCAGCTTGCCAATCAGCCCCGTTGCCACGGCGAAGAAGCTCAGCATCGCGACCGAGATGAAACCCGCCATCAGCAGGTAGACGTTGCGCGTGTGGTTGTAGTCGGCGAATTCCTCGGCTTGAGACAGACCCACTAGCACGCCGAGCGGATAGCCGTCGATATGCCGGTAGGAGACGATGCGCGTGACGTTGTCGATCGAATCGACATAGGTGCCCGACACATGCTCCGAAGTCGGGTAGGAGCCGCTTGCCGAGAATGTGCCGGTCGCGTTCACGACGCTGCCTGTGCGCCGCGCGAGCACCGTGCCGTTGTCCGAAATCACCGCGATCACGCCTTCGCGGCCGATTGCCGCGTTGTTGTAGAAGTCGCTCGTGAAATAGCTCGGGTCTTCGGACACCACCACCACGCCCGCGAACGTGCCGTCCGGATGATTCAGACGGCGCGTCATCTGCAGGGTCCAGTGACCCGACACGCGGCCGAGCACTGGCTTGCTGATATACAACTGATCGTCGTTCTCGTGCTCGTGAACCTTGAAGTGCTCGCGGTCCGACAGGTCGATGCGCTTCGGATTCAGCTCGGCTGTGTTGGCGATCAGTTTGCCGTGCTCATCGATCAACGACACCTGCACGAGCGTCTCGCTTTGCACGACGCCTTTTTCGACAGTGGTGGTCAGATCGAAACGCCCCGGCGTTTTCTCGAACTCGTATTTGACGAAGCGCGTGATCTGGTCGACCTGGTGAATCGCCTTGATCGTATGCTGTTCGAGCGCCGCCGAGAGTATCGCGGCAGAGGCCATGGCTTCGCGATAGGTGGCTTCTTTTTCGACCGAAAGACGCGCGAAGATGACAGTCCAAAGCAGAATCAGCACGAGCACGCCGAGCGCGGGAATGGCGAGCAACGCGCGGCGCCGCGACGCGGCCGGATCGCGACGGCTTTGTGCTTCGCGCTGATCGGAAAAGCGGGTTTTGCTCATCAGACGGCCCGTACCCAGCTGCCGGCCGGTTGCGAACACGCGAGCGTCGACTGCGCTGTTTTCATGGGTGGCTGCATGGAATTGCCGGAACTGCCGCGCAAGAAGGTGCGTGGCCTGGCGCTGATCGTTCGCACTTTGTCGGGTACGTTTCGATATTACTTAATGCCACCAGATTAAGGAAGGGTCCGCGCTTCGGGTATACGCGGGCGCGGTCCGCGGCCGTCAGCAAGCTGTTTTGCGGCCTCTTTTCCGCGTTTGTCCGCGGTCTCTTTCCCACGCTTTTCCGCATTTCATCCGGGATTCTGCCTGGCCTCCGGTCAGGCGGCAGATCAGGGCATGCGCGGCTTCGTACGCTGGCGGTCATTATGTTCGGATAGTCCATCGTGATTCGGCGTTCCGGCATGGCGCGTTGCGCACATGGCCTTTTTCAGGCGTTTCGTTATGCAAACCGCATCGCGCAAGTGCGCCGAGCGGCTTTCTGTGGCTAAACGTGATCAAGCATGGTCAAGCGTCGCAAAAGAAGTATGCGTTGTCCGGGTTTTCCGCGCCGGCTTGCAACAGCTTTACTGTTGCCTGTTGCAAGCTAGCGGGATGTAAGCAAACGGCGGACCGTCATGGCATCCGGAACGTACCGTCGACGACCGTCACCGACGATCCGCCGATCCACGTCTTGCCGTGCGCGTCGTCATATCGCACCAGGACCTCGCCCGCGCGCCCCAGTACGGTGCCCTGGCGAGCGGTATAGCCGGCGCCGGGCCGCAGATTCTGCGCGCTCAGCAAGCCTGCGAGCGCGGCATTCGCGCTGCCCGTAACGGGATCTTCGCCGACGCCGAACGCGCCGCCCATCATCAGGCAGCGCACCTCGAAGGTAGCGGGGCCGCCCGCATCGTGCGGACCATACGCGGCGACGCCGTGCGTGCCGACCGACTGCACGATTGGCGCGAGCAACGCCGGGTCCGTATCGAGCGCCAGACAGTCGCGCGCCGAATTCATTCGCACCACGAGCCACGGCGCGCCATTGTCGACGGCACAGGGCGCCGCCCCGAAGTCTATCGCGTTACTACGCAAAGCCGTAGAAAGTGCAGGGTATTGTAGTTCTGGCAGCGGGGTGATCCGTGCTGGCGGCGCGGCGAAGGCCCACGCACCCCCGGCATTGCTTGCGTTTTCGGCGAGTGACTGCAATTCGACGAGCCCCACGCCGCATTGCTGCACTAGCCTGCCGGGCTGCTTCGGCTGATAGCCGCTTTCGAGGAGCGCATGGGCGGTGCCGAGCGTCGGATGTCCCGCGAACGGGAGTTCGCCCTGCGTGGTGAAGATGCGTACACGGTAGTCGGCGACAGGGTCGGTGGGCCGCAGCAGGAAAGTCGTTTCGGACAGATTGGTCCAGTGCGCGATGGCCTGCATCTGATCGGCGCTGAGTGCGTCGGCGTCGAACACGACGGCAAGCGGATTGCCTTTGAACGGCACTGACGTGAACACGTCGACCTGTTTGAAACGAACTGGGTTGGCGGGCATCGGGCGTGGTCCGGCGATCCTGCGGTTGGCTATGGTTCGCGGATTCTATCTGCTGCCGCGTGAACGATCCACCTCGCCACAAATGCAAAACGCGCCGCAGGTGCTTGCACCTTGCGACGCATTCTATCGAGCGCGGGCCGAGCCGCCCTGTCTGGTTCCGGCTATGCCAGAACCCGGCGGCGAGACCTGACGCTGCGTTACTCCACTTCCGCGATCATCTCGATTTCGACGCAGGCGCCGAGCGGAATCTGCGCGACGCCGAATGCCGAGCGCGCATGCTTGCCGCGCTCGCCGAATACGTCGGCGATCAGTTCGGACGCGCCGTTCGTGACCAGATGCTGCTCGGTGAACTCGAGCGTGGAGTTCACGAGGCTCATCAGCTTGACGATGCGCTTGACGCGGTTCAGGTCGCCCACATGCGCATGCAGCGTGGCGAGCAGGTCGACGGCGATGGAACGGGCCGCGGCCTTGCCTTCCTCGGTGCCGAGGCCCGCGCCGAGCTTGCCAGCCCACACCTTGCCGTCTTTCTTCGCGATGTGGCCGGACAGGTACACCGTGTTGCCGCTTTGCGCGCTCATTACATAAGCGGCGGCGGGCGCGCCGGCGCTCGGCAGTTCGATGCCCAGTTCCTTGAGCTTGTCGTAAATGTTCGTTTGAGCCATGTTGTCCTCGATCGGTAGTGAAAAACGCGGAAGCAGATTGGGGCGAGCAAGCCGCTCGGCTTACAGCTTCGCGCGGATCAGCGCAGCAAGACGTGCGACGCCTTCGTCGATCCTCGCGGGCGGCACCGTGACGAACGACAGCCGCAGCGTGTTGTGCCGCGCCTCGTTCGCGAAGAACGGCCCGCCCGGCACGAACGCGACATTCTGCGCGACGGCTTCAGGCAGCAGCTTCGCGCTGTCGATCTGCGCGGGCAGGTTCACCCAGATGAACATGCCGCCCTCGGGGCGATTCCATTTGACGCCTTCGGGCATGTAGCGCTCGAGCGCGGCCAGCATTGCCGCGCACTGGTTGCGGTAAAGCTCGCGGATGGTCGGCACGTGTGTGTCCAGAAAGCCGTCCTTCACCACTTCATGGACGATGCGCTGCGTGAAGCTCGGCGTGTGCAGGTCGGTGGCCTGCTTGGCCTGCACGAGTTTCAAGATCAGATTTTCGGGCGCGATGATGTAGCCGACCCGCAGGCCCGGCGCCAGCACCTTCGAGAACGAGCCCAGATGCACGATGTGATCGGGCGCCATGGAGAGCATGGTAGGCAGCGGTTCGCCCGCGTAATCCAGCGCGCCGTAAGGATCGTCTTCGATCACCGGGAAGGGCGCGGTTCTCGCAAACTCGGCGAGCGCGCGGCGGCGCTCGACCGGCAGGCGGCGCCCGGTCGGATTCTGGAAATTCGGTTGGGTGTACAACCCGCGTGCCCCAGCGGTGAGTTCCGGCGTGAGGCCAGCCGGGATCAGCCCGTTGTCGTCGGTCGGCACCTGGATGTAGTGCGGTTCGTACATCGAGAACGATTGCAGAGCGCCGAGGTAAGTCGGCATTTCGACGAGCACAGGGCTTTGCGGACACACCAGCACTTTGCCGAGCAGATCGAGCGCCTGTTGGGAGCCGGTGGTAATCAGCACCTGCTCCTTGCGGATTTGCGCGCCGTTGACCGAATAGCGCTGCGCGACCCACTCGCGCAGCGCCTCATAGCCTTCGGTCGGGCTGTACTGGAGCGCCGCGGTGGGTGTGTCGCGCAAGATCCGGTCGGACGCTTCGCGCATCCGCTCTGCCGGGAAGGTGGCCGGGGAGGGCAGGCCGCCCGCGAACGAAATGACTTCGGGCCGGTTCGTGATCTTCAGAATCTCGCGGATCGCCGAGCTGGTAAGCTTGCGTGCGCGTTCGGACAATTGCCACGTGGGGGCTTTCAAGTCGCTTCGGTACATGGTCTCCTCTGCTGGTGTCTCTGGAACTGTCAAAAGTGCGATTATCGCGCGAGTCGGCGACCCGCGCGCGCTGCTTATTTGAGGGTCCGCAGACCGCTCGGCGTTTCCAATTCGGCAACGAGCGCGGCTGCGCCGTCCGTCGTCTGCAATTCGATCAGATGCGCGGCGCCGAGCCACTGCAATTGCTCCGCCACGGTGCCGGCTTGCGGATGCAGCGCCTTCAACGCTTTCAGCGCGATGCCGCTGTCCGGCAATAGCGCCGACGGATGCCGCGCCGTGTCCCACTGAATCAGGGACGGCAGCACGCCGTCGCCGACGCCTTGCCAGCTCGGGAAGGCGCCGTCTTCCGGCACTGAGAGGCCCCACGCGAAGTCGCCCCGGGTGAGCGGCACGATAGGCGGGATGCGCTGCGGGTACTGGGCCTGCCACGTGGGCAAATGCTTGGGCCGGTCCACCCTCACGACCCAATGCGACAGATACGGGCCGGCTTCGAGTCGCGCGCGAGTGGCCGCGTCGTCGAGCGCAAAAAGACGCGGGCGCGGCGCGGCGCCTGGCGCGGCTTCGTAGGCGTTGTCGGCATGCGGATCGACCGCGATCACTTCCAGATAGGCGCCGCCCCACAGGTTCAGCAGCCGGTTGTGCGTGCGCATCAACGGATGCGTGCCGCCGCCGGCCGGCTGTACGCCGAGCACGTCGGCGACGTACTGGGTGCCCTCGTCGAGGGTGCGGGCGGAAACGACCAGATGATCGAGACGAAGCAGATGTGCGGTCATTACAAATCGGGAAAACAGGTTGCGACGGTGGCCGGACCCCGCGCCGCGTGCGACTTTTTGCGACGGGCGCCGGGGTCGTAAGCATAACCGTTCGCGCGCGAGCTGGAGTGCGGACAGTAACTGTGCTGGGTGAGCCGGAGGTTTTATGCTGCAGTCTGCTGCTTCACGCGGCGCGCTGCGCTGGTTGTCGGTCCAGAGCGGGCTGCGCCGCGGTTCTGCGGTAAGCACATCCCGTCGGACAGATAGCCCCTTTGTCCGACGCCATGACCTGTGTCAAATGTAGCGGCGGCGACCGGCACAGTAACGGTACAATCGACTCGATACCGTTCGGTACAGTTGGAGCCCTTCATGTCTGTCCCGCTTACGCAGATTCCCGCCCCGCACGACACGGCCTCGCTGACGCTGGTCGAGCAGCTCGTGCAATGGGCGCGCCGCCGGATCGAAGAGCGCGTGTTCCGCCCCGGCATGCGCATGCCGTCCATTCGCAAGCTCGCGCTCGACAAAGGCGTGTCGCGCTTCACCGTGGTCGAGGCCTACGAGCGGCTCGTCGCCCAAGGTTACCTGGAGTCGCGGCGCGGCTCGGGTTTCTTCGTGCGCGAGCGGCTGGGGGGCACGGCAGGTGCCGCGGTCGCGGAGATCCGCCCCGCCGCGCAGGCGCCGGCTCCGGCGACCATCGACGTGGTCTGGCTGCTGCGCAATATGCTGCACACGGGCGCGCGGCCAGAGCGCAGTCCCGGGCTTGGCTACCTGCCGGCACGCTGGCTCGACGGCGAACTGATCACCAACGCGCTGCGCACCCTCGGCCGGCAAAGCGGCGCGCAGATGCTCGGCATCGGCACGCCGCTCGGTTTTCTTCCGTTGCGCCAGCAATTGCAGACGCGTCTGGAAGAACTGGAGATCGGCGCGTCGGCCGATCAGATCGTGATGGTCTCGGGCATCACGCAGGCCATCGACCTGATATCGCGCCTATACGTGAAGCCTGGCGATTCGGTGATCGTCGGCGATCCGGCCTGGTTCCAGATGTTCGGGCGCTTCGCGTCGCAGGGCGCGCGGCTTGTCGGTATGCCGTACACGCCGGAGGGCCCCGACCTCGACGCGCTGGAGTCGCTTCTGCAAACCTGGCGGCCGAAGATGCTGGTAATCAACTCCGTGCTGCAGAACCCGACCGGCACGTCGCTGACGGCGGCGCAGGCATTCCGGATTTTGCGGCTCGCGGAGGCGTACGACTTCATCGTGGTGGAAGATGACATTTACGGCGATCTGTGTCCGCCGGGCTATGCGGGCACGCGGCTCGCGAGCCTCGACCAGCTAAAGCGCGTGATCTACCTGGGCAGTTTCTCGAAGACGCTCGCGCCGAATCTGCGGGTCGGTTTCATCGCGTGCGCGCCTGAGGTGGCCAAGGCGGTGAGCGACCAGAAGATGCTGGTCGGCATGACCACGCCGGAACTGAACGAGCGCGTGCTCTACAAGATCCTCACTGAAGGCCACTACCGGCGCCACGTCGAGCGGCTGCGCGTGCGGCTCGATGGGGTGCGCGAAAAATCCGTGCGGATGCTGGAAAAGACCGGCCTCAAGCTCTTTCTGACGCCGACAGCGGGCATGTTCGTGTGGGCCGACACGGGAGTCGACGCAGACGGGCTCGCCGCGGCCGGTCACGAAGCGGGCTTTCTGCTCACGCCGGGCAGCCTTTTTTCGCCGCAGCAATCGTCCACCACGTGGATGCGCTTTAATGTGGCCAATTGCGGCGATCCGGAACTGGCGACGTTTTTGTGTCGTTACCTGGACGGGGTTGCGCGCCGCGCCTCTTGAAACTTTGCGGGCTCGCCCTTATTTAGGCGGACAATCCGCGGGTTGGGGCCGGCGCAGTGGGACCGGCGCGCGCGACGCCACGTGCGGTCGGCGGCGGCGCCTGATCCGGTGCCCGGCTGCCTTCGTGCAACCCGATTAGCGCGACCCGATTTCGCACAAACCGATTCGCAAAACCGATTCGCAAAACCGATTCGCAAAACCGATTCGCAAAACCGATTCGCAAAACCGATTCGCAACAGAGAGGAAGTCCGACCATGGCACAAGAAACCATGAGCTTTCAGGCGGAAGTCAAACAGCTTCTGCACCTGATGATCCATTCGCTGTACAGCAACAAGGAAATCTTTTTGCGCGAGCTGATTTCCAATGCGTCCGACGCAGCCGACAAGCTGCGCTTCGAAGCCATTGAAAACAGCGGGTTGTATGAGAACGACCCGAATCTGCGCATTCGCGTGTCGTACGACAAGGACGCGCGCACCGTGACGATCGACGACAACGGCATCGGCATGAGCCGCGAAGAGGCCATTGCGAACCTCGGCACGATCGCGCGCTCGGGCACGAAGGAATTCTTCGGCAAGCTGTCGGGCGATCAGCAGAAAGACGCCGCGCTCATCGGCCAGTTCGGCGTGGGCTTCTACTCGGGCTTTATCGTCGCGGACAAGATTACGGTCGAGACGCGCCGCGCCGGTTTGCCCGCCTCCGAAGGCGTGCGCTGGGTCAGCGCCGGCGAGGGCGACTTCGCGGTAGAGACGATCGAGCGCGCCGCGCGCGGCACGACCATCACGCTGCACTTGCGCGCGGACGAGGACGAACTGCTGTCGTCGCATCGGCTGAAGTCGATCATTCAGCGCTATTCGGACCACGTCGCGTTGCCCATCCTGATGAAAAAGGAAGAGTGGGACGCGGAAAAGAGCGCGATGGTCACGAAAGACGAGGACGAGACCGTCAACCAGGCGAGCGCGCTGTGGACCCGCGCGAAGAGCGACATTACCGAAGAGCAGTACAAGCAGTTCTATCAGCACCTGTCGCACGACCACCAGGACCCGCTCACGTGGACGCACAACCGCGTGGAAGGCCGCAGCGAGTACACGCAGTTGCTGTACGTGCCGAGCCACGCGCCATTCGACCTGTGGAACCGCGATCATCGCGGCGGACTGAAGCTGTACGTGAAGCGCGTGTTCATCATGGACGACGCCGAGCAACTGCTGCCGTCGTATCTGCGCTTCGTGAAGGGCGTGGTCGATTCGAGCGACCTGCCGCTTAACGTGTCGCGCGAAATCCTGCAGGAAAGCCGCGATGTCAAGGCGATCCGCGAAGGCGTGACCAAGCGCGCGCTATCCATGCTGGAAGAGTTGGCGAATTCCGAGAACGAAGCCGACCGCGAAAAGTACGCCGGCTTCTGGAAGGAGTTCGGCCAGGTGTTGAAGGAAGGCATTGGCGAAGACTTTGCGAACCGCGAGCGGATCGCCAAGCTCGTGCGCTTCGCGTCCACGCATACGGAAACGCCGGAGCAGACGGTGTCGCTCGCGGACTACGTCGCGCGCATGAAGCCCGAGCAGGCCAAGATCTACTACGTGACCGCCGACACCTGGCAGGCCGCCACGCATAGCCCGCATCTGGAAGTGTTCCGCAAGAAGGGCGTGGAAGTGCTGCTGCTGACCGATCGCGTGGACGAGTGGATGCTGTCGTTCCTGAACGAATTCGACGGCAAGCCGCTGCAAAGCGTAGCCCGCGGCGATCTGGATCTCGGCGCGCTGAACGACGAAGAGAAGCAGGCGCAGGAAAAGGTCAGCGAAGAACTGAAGCCGCTCGTCGAAAAGATGAAGGAAGCGTTGAAGGACAAGGCAAAGGACGTGCGCCTCACGTTCCGCCTGACCGATTCGCCTTCCTGCCTCGTTGCCGACGACGGCGAAATGAGCGGCTACCTGCAGCGCATGCTGAAGGCCGCGGGCCAGCAGGCGCCGTCGTTCCATCCGATTCTCGAGGTGAATCCGGAACACGCGCTGGTGAAGGGCTTGCAGGCCGACAGCGCGAACTTCGACGACTGGTGTCACCTGCTGTTCGATCAGGCGTTGCTGGCCGAAGGCGGCGCGCTGGAAGATCCGGCGAGCTTCGTGAAGCGCACCAACGCGTTGTTGCTCGCGCGCGCGAACTGAGCGTGATGGTGTAGCGCCGGCGGGCGCATCGGCGGCTGAGGTCGACCGATGCGGCCGACCGATGCGGCCGACTGACACGGCCGGCTGACACGCCGAAAGATGCAGCCCGCCAGCGTGCACCGTAGCAAATTGAAAATGCGTTGCTTAGGCAGCGCATTTTTTTTGCCTTGCGCTGGATATTCGCCCTACAGCACCACTCCGAAAGACCGGGGTTTTGAACGACGCGCGCTTCAACGCTCGAAGGTCAGCCCGTGCAAATGCCGCACCTGGGCGAGCACACTGCCGGCCAATTCTTTGGCCTCGAAACTGGAATGGTGATCGCCGAGCACTTTTGCGGCGAGGGCGCCGATTGCCGCGCTGGTTTGCTTCGAAGTGTGATGCTGCGCGAGCGCGGAGCCGGCTAGCTCTTTCTCGATATGCGTGGCGCCCTGACGATGCAATATGGCCGACGCAAGATGCGCGATGCGGTCGGACGTTTCCTTCACATTAGTAGTATTCAACCTGACTCCCTGCTGCTAGTTGTTGATTTGACGAACGCCGCGGGGCATTTCTGGCACCGGGTGTAAATCATTATGGTTAACTAACTAAAACTTATCAACGACCATAAATTGAGATTGGTTTATGAGATGCGGCGCGCGGCATTATCTCGGGTTATCACGTTTCGAGCCCGAGGCCTGGACAACGGCGCAGGTTGTTCAAGTCATTTTCTGTCAAGGCTGCGCGCGTCCAAGTGTGTTCTGCAATCCACGCTTGCAATCCACACAAACGCATGCGTGCAGCTCAATTTTCTGAATGTTTATGTCCGACTCCGCTCTGGCAGACCCGGCCGTTATGGTCAATGTGACAACCCGTCTGGAGACAGTCCATCTTTTGTGGTCGATCCTGCGCGAAGAGGGCTGGGAGGCTGCTGTTTCGCGCGCCGCCGAACTGGCCGCCGCGGGTGTGACGCCGCAATTGCACGCCGACTTGCACGCGAGTGCGGGGCGCTTCGAAGAGGCGTATCACAGCGCCTCGCAGGCGCAAGCGGAGCCCAATGGGGCGCGTCATGCACGCGTCGCACTATTTGCAGACGCGCTGGGCCGCGGCGAAGTCGCGCGGCATTACAGCGAAAAGACGGTCGCCGCACAGCCGCTTGCCGAGACGCTCCAGTGGGTCGTCTGGCTCATCAACGAGTGCGGTGCGCAGTCGGCGGCGGCGCACATGTTGCGCGCCTATCAGCAGCGTGAGCCGCGCGACGCGCGCGGGCCGTGGTGGCTCGCCATCGCGCTTGGTTCTCTGGCTGATCCTCGCGTGCGCGAAGAGCGGCGGTGGGCACTCGCACACGCTTATGCGCTCGATCACGCCGTCGATCCCGCATTGCCGCTGCAACTGGCGCTGGCGTTGCGCGAAGCCCGCGACTGGTCCGCCGTCGGGCAGGTGTGCCGCGAAGCGCTGCTGCGCAATCCTGCGGACGCGGAAATGGCCTGGCAGCTCAGTCACGCGCAATGGCAATGCAACGACGCGGCGGCGGCCGAGGCGACCATGCGTGTTGCCCACGCCGCGTCGCCAGGCAATGCTGAGGTGCTGGCCGCCATCGGCTTCTATCTGGGCGAGCAGGCGCGTTATGAGGAAAGCGAAACGGTGCTGCGCGAAGCACTCACGCTGAATTCGAACGCTGTGACGCCGGCAGTCGACCTGGCCGACCTGGAACTGCGGCGCGGCGCGTGGTCCAGTGGCTGGAAGCGTTTCGAGGCACGCCTTTCGCGCGACGACCGTCAGCCGAATAACATCGTTTCGGTCATGGCGCGCCTGTGCCCGCGCTGGCATGGCGAGACGCTCGCCGGCAAAACGCTTGTGGTGCACAGCGAACTAGGCAATGGCGACGACATCCACATGGTGCGCTATGTGCCGCAGCTCGCCGCACGCGTGCGGGAGCAGGGCGGCAGGCTGGTGCTCTGTGTGCGCAAGTCTTTGCAAGCGCTGCTCGCGCGTTTCTACGACGACTGTGTGTCGATCGAGGACGGCCCGCTCGGCGCCCCCGACTACAGCTTGCCGATGATGAGCTTGCCGCTGGTGCTGGATCTGCAGCCGCAGCAGGTGCGAGGCACTGCCTATCTTCGCGTTGATGAGCGCAAGGTGGCTGCCTGGCAGGAGCGGCTGCGCGCGCAGGCGCCGCAGGCGAGACTGCACGTGGGGCTCGTGTGGGCCGGTAGCCCCACGCATCGTCGCGACCATCGGCGTTCCATTGCTCCTGTCGCGCTTGAACCGCTGCTTTCGCTCGCCGGGGTCGCGTTCTATTCGCTCACGCCAGGGCGCACGGCGGACGTCGCGGTGATGACCGCGCAGGGTTACTCGGTGTGCGACATGACGGCGCACTACGCGTCAGGCTTCGACGATGTCGCCGCCCATATGTCCGCGCTCGATGCGTTGGTGACGGTCGACAGCGCGCCGCTGCATCTAGGCGGCGCGCTGGGGCGCCCGGTGTTCGCGATGCTGGATCACGTGTCGCATTGGGCGTGGGGCAACGAGGAGACGCAAGCCTGGTACGACTCCTTGGAACTGTTCCGGCAGCCGCAGCCCGGGCAGTGGGCTCCGGTTGTCGAGCGAGTCGCCGAGCGTCTGACAGCGCTCATGGCGAACGGCGCAAGCAGCGCCGATCCCGGTCGGGTTGCGCTCCCCACTGTGAACGGCTAGCTACCGCACGCCATGCCTCATCAAGTTTCATCGTGTTCATCCGGTTTGCCAGGTTCCGCAGCGAGCGAGGCGCTGTCCAACGATGCACATGCGCTGCATCAACTCGGTCTCGCCTATTTTCGTGAGGGAGCGCTCGATCACGCCTGTGAGCAACTCGATCGCGCATTGAATGCCGCGCCGGAGCGCCCGGACATCTGGGAGCACCGCGGGTTGCTCGCCGCGTTGCGCGGCGAGCGGATCGCGGCGGAGGCGTTCTACTATCGGGCGCTGAGCATCGGCGGTGGCAGCGCCAGCCTGCATCGCAATCTGGCGGATTGCCTGAAGCTGTCCGGCCGGCTTGACGAAGCGCGTCGGCACTATCTGAATGCACTCGGTTTTGAGCCCACGATGCATCACGCCGTTCGCGCGCTCGCGCAAATCTGCGCGGATCAGGCGCAGCATGCCGATGCGGCGGACTTCTGGCAGCGCGCATGGGCACTCGACTCGTCGAACATCGCCGATGGTTGCATGCTGATCGCGGCGTTATTCAAGGCGGGGCGCGGGGCCGAACTTGACGCCATCTGGCCGGCGGTGCGCGCACGCTGCGCCGCGAATGCCGGCGCGCTTCAGCAACTCGCCTTCGCATTGAACAGCGCACAGCGTTTCGTCGAGGCGCTCAGCGTCGCGCGGCAGGGAGTGGCAGCCGATCCGCACGACGCGTGGTTGCATCACAACGCGTCGTTCGCGCTGAACATGCTCGGCGACTTCGAACAGATGCACCTGCATGCCGCCGAGGCCGCGCGTTTGCTGCCAAGCAACGCGCTCATGCAGTTCAATCTGGCCGCGGCGCAGCTTCGCGCGGGCGATTTCCAACGTGGCTGGAAACAGTACCGGTGGCATGAGGCGCTGCCCGAGAACCATAACCTGGTTCGCCCGGCTTATCCCGAATGGCAGGGCGAGCGGGTGTTCGGCTGCCGGTTCCTGCTGGTGGGAGAACAGGGTCTTGGCGATCAGATCCAGTTTTTGCGCATGGCCGAGTGGCTGCACCAGCGTGGCGCGCAGGTGGACGTGTGGGTCGAGGAGCCGTTAGGCGATGTAGCGCGTGGGGCCGCGGGCGTCCGTGCGGCGTGGACCACGGTGCCGCCCGGTCCCTACGACTACTGGTGCCGCATGCTGCGGATGCCCGAGCATATGAAGCTCGAGCTATCCATGCTGCCGCTCGCCAGCGCGTATCTGCGGGCTGAGTCGTGCAAGCTGCAGCGCTGGCGCAACCGCCTCGAGGCGCTCAGTGTGCAGCAGGCGCTGCGCCCGTTCAGAAAGCGTGTCGGCATTGTGTGGGCTGGCAACCCGGCATACGGACTGGATCGCTACCGGTCTATTGCGCTTCTGCAATGGCGGCCGTTGCTCAAACAGCCTCACGTGCGCTGGTTTTCTCTACAGAAGGGCGATGCACAGCACGACGCGGCGGCTTCGTCCGCCTGTATGCAGATGCATTCGCTCGGCCCCGAAATTCATGACTTCGCGGATACGCTCGCGATCATTCAATCGCTAGACCTCGTGATTACAGTGGACACCGCGGTTGCGCATCTGGCAGGCGCGTGCGGCACGCCGGTCTGGGTGCTGGTGCCCACCTTCACGGATTGGCGGTGGATGGTCGCGCGCGACGATAGCCCGTGGTATCCGTCAATGCGTCTCTTCAGACAGCGCGAGTTGGGCGAGTGGAACGCAGTGCTCGCCGATGTCGCGCGAGCGCTCACGGAATTTGTAGAGAAATGAGCCGCACGCACACGGTGCGTCCGGCTTCAGGTGTTGGAGCGGGCGAAAGTCGGCCCGCCGTCCAGCAGGTTTTTACTTCTTACCCATCAGTGTTTCCATAGTCTCGCCGCGCACGACGATCTCGGTGCGACGATTGAGCGCGCGGCCTTCCGGCGTGTCGTTGCTTGCAACCGGATTGTTGTACGCATTGCCCTTGGTGCGAATACGGTCCACCGACACGCCGCGCGCCACGAGCGCATACCCCACCGCGACCGCGCGCGCTTCGGAGAGCTGCTGGTTGTATTCGAGCGTTCCGACGTTGTCCGTATAGCCTTCAACGATGATCGGCTTCTTGCTGCGCTTGAGCAACACAGCCGACCGGTCGATCACCCCGCTTGCATCGCTGCGCACTTCCGACTTGTTGAAATCGAACAGCGCCTTTTCCGGCAGCTTGACGGCGACGCCGTCCGCGACCGGCGCGACCTCGATACCCGCAGCCTTGTTCAACGACGTTTCGGTGTCGCGATTCAGCGGGGCCGCGCAGCCTGCCATCAACACGACAGACAGTGCGCAGGCGCTGGCACTCAGAAGTTTTTTCATGCTTATCCTCTCGTTCTTTTGCAGATCGGATGGCGAGCCCGCCGGCGGCGGGCCGATCGCCGGTTCGTAAAGCACGGAGGTTGTATCGTGCGTTGCGGTCGAGGGAGAATCGGAGCTTTCCGAAATCGACGCGCCGCTTGAGCGGTTCGATGCCGATGCGGCGCCTATTCCCATTTGGCGGAAAAGCCGCGCGTGCGCCTGGCAATGCTCCGACAGGCCGCCGCTATAATCCGATTCCATGCCTATCCGTTTCGATGCCGCTGACGCGCACTGGCGTGTCGCTCCCCTGCCTGGTTTCAGTGCCCCGCAAAAAGACTGGTTGACCCGCGGCGGTTCGTTGACCGCGCATCTGCGCGCGCTCGGCGCGGTCGCCGTGCGCGTCACCCGTGAAGGCGTGACGGTGCCCTGGGCCGACGAGCATGCCGCGCTGGGTCTTTGCATGCGTGCGCCAGTATGGGTGCGCGAGGTCGTGCTGTGCGTCGATGGCGTGCCGTTCGTCGCTGCGCATAGCGTTGCGCCTCTCGCCGCGAGCGTCGGCGTGTGGCAGGCCACGCGGCGTTTGCGCACCAGGCCGCTCGCCGAACTGCTGTATAGCGACAGCAGCGTCGCGCGCTCGGCGCTGGTCAGCCGCCGGGTGACCGCGCGGCATCCGCTGTACCGTCTTGCCGCGCGCGAAGTCGGCGCAATGGCGCCGCATGCGTTGGTGGCGCGCCGTTCGGTGTTCGAGCGGCATGGCGCGCCGCTTCTCGTCACCGAGTGTTTTTTGCCGGCACTGTGGGCGCACCTCGCGGCGTTGTCGACGCGGTCGCCGCAATTGCGGTCAGCTTCCTGTGCAGCGGGTGCCACCGCTGCAAGCCGGGCGGCGCACCAGCGCCTGCGCGAGCATGGCCGTTCGCTCGAGCACACGGCTTCACGGGCGCACGCCGCGGTGCAGACCACGGCAAACGCTCCGGCAAACCCCACGGCAAACCCCACGCGTAAAGGGAGCCACTAATGTTGCGCGGCTTTCCCCCCGTCGTCGCCGCTGACACGCATACGCTGATTCTCGGCAGCTTCCCCGGCGAGGCGTCGCTGGCCGCGACGCAGTACTACGCGCATCCGCGTAACCAGTTCTGGCGTCTGCTTGGCGCGGTGCTCGACGAGCCGCTCGCCGAGCTTGCCTACGAAGAACGCCTGCAACGGCTGCTGTCGCACGGCATAGGCGTGTGGGACGTGCTGGCCGCGTGCCATCGGGAAGGTAGTCTCGATGCGGCGATCCGCAATGCGCAGCCAAACGACTTTGCGTCGCTGCGCGAGCACTCGCCGAAGCTGCGCAAAGTCGCCTTCAACGGCAAGACCGCAGGCCGCTTTGCAGCGGTGATCGGCGCCGCGGGCTACACGACGCTCGTGTTGCCTTCGTCGAGTCCGGCCAATGCTATGCTCTCGTTCGATCAAAAATTGCGCCTGTGGCGCGACATCCTTACATGACGAAACTCATCAAGCGTGCTTCGGCCGAGGCGCGTGCATTCCGCAACCGCAACGACCACGACGCGAGCAAACGCGCTTCCGTGCGCAACAACAAACGCGCCTCGCACGAGGACGACCTGCACGACGCGCCGCAAATCGAAACGCCGCGCAAGCCGCGCTTTGCGCCCGTCACGTTCTCGGAAGAGGGCGGCGTGCGCTATCTGCATTTCGGCACGGAATGGGTACAAGGCGCGATGCGGTTGCGCAAGCCCGATTACATCGAACTCGAATACGCGCAGCAGATGATGGCGTGGCTGCTCTTTATCGAAACGCCCAAACGTGTCGTGCAGCTGGGTCTCGGCGCTGCCGCCCTGACCAAGTTCGCGCACCGCTTTCTGAAGCGCGCGAAGGTCGAGGCGGTCGAGGTGAACCCGGCGGTCGTAGTGGCCGCGCGCACGATGTTCGGGTTGCCGCCCGACGACGCGCGCCTGACCGTGCACGAGACCGACGCGTGGGACTTCGTCAACGACCGCGCGAATCACGGCACGATCGGCGCATTGCAGATCGACATCTACGATGCAACGGCGCGCGGCCCCGTGCTCGACAGCGTCGGCTTTTACCGTGCGGTGCGCGCGTGTCTGACCGGGGCGGGCGTGGTCACAGTGAACCTGTTCGGTGATCACCCGAGTTTCGTGCGCAACATGAAGCGGCTGAACGAAGCGTTCGACGGCCGCGTGGTCGCGTTGCCCGAAGTGCACGACGGCAACCGCATCGCCATCGCGTTCTCGGGGCCGGCGCTCGACGTGCCGTTCACGGCGCTGCAAGCGCGCGCGAGACTCATCGAGGCAGAACTCGGCTTGCCGGCGCGCAAGTGGATCAAGGGGCTGCAGGAATCGACAGGGCAGACGGGCGCGTCGTTCGTCATCTGAGCGGAGCATGAGCCGGGGCGGCCGGGCCCGGAGGAGGCTCCGGCTGCGTCAGCGGAAAATCGTCGTATCCGCGCGACGCCGGGGCCTGCGCCGCTATGTATTGAGCATCGGGGCAGTGGGGCGTTGGGGCATCGGCGCTGCGCTGCATCGCCGGGCTGTTTTCGCGGTTCGAGCGAGGACCGGCGAACCTCGTGAGGCCGCCGAGGCCTGGACCGGCGCGTGCGACGCGAACATCGGCCGCGCGCCTCTCGCGACGCGCGTCACTGGGAGGCTTAGCCAACGCGCGCAGACAGCCTCACCGTCGGACCAGCGCGTCGCAAGACAGCATCCGCCGCGCCATCTGTTCGCGCACCGCCGTGCGCGGCATCGTCGACGGAGCTGTTTCAACGGCCGCCTCGACAGCCGTCCACAGCTATCACCATCAACCCAACATCCGCCTCACACCCGCCCACATACGTCTCACCCCCGGCCTCACCCACCTCGCATCCACCTCACACCCACCTCACACCCACCTCACACCCACCTCACACCCACCTCACACCCACCTC
>NZ_AWZV01000022.1 GCF_000472545.1 Burkholderia sp. WSM2232
AGCCGTACCTGATCAACGACACGCCGCCGCCGGAGAAGGAGCGTCTGCAGTCGCCGGAAGAGCGCGACGAGCTCGACGGGCTGTACGAGTGCATTCTGTGCGCGAGCTGCTCGACGTCGTGCCCGAGCTTCTGGTGGAATCCGGACAAGTTCGTGGGCCCGGCNGGTCTGCTGCAGGCGTACCGCTTCATCGCCGACAGCCGCGACCAGGCNACGGGCGAGCGGCTCGACAACCTGGAAGACCCGTACCGGCTGTTCCGCTGCCACACCATCATGAACTGCGTCGACGTCTGCCCGAAGGGATTGAACCCGACCAAGGCAATCGGCAAGATCAAGGAATTGATGGTTCGGCGTACTGTTTGACAGCAGCATTGCTGCTTCGGCTGGGGTCTCGTTCTGAGGCTCCAGCATCTTCTCTTCTGCATGACGTCCCCTAGCGCGGGACACATCTGCGTTTCATTCTCCTTCGCATTACCGTGACCCGCGTGCCGCGATTTTTTGATTCGCTTAATTAGTCGCCGCGCGTCGCGATATGTCACGACATGACCCAATCGGAATAGGCGCGTCCGCTGCCGCGTGACGTTGGCGGCAGGTCGAGTCACTGCGCATTCTCTGTTACAAAAAATTCCCGCCGACCGATTTGGTAAGACCTAAATTGCATGGGCATTCATGCTGCCGGTCGTGACCGGCAGCAGAGGGAAGTCGTAGCCGACGCGCTGGCGGTCTCCAGCGCTCGCGGCCTGCAATGGTCCAAGCGGTAGTAAGTCTGGCGAGTAGAACATGCTGAACAAGAAGCGCCGCTGCTGTCGTTGCCACACCTGCAAGCAGGCGCAATCTCCCCACGTCGCTTAGCAACCGCCAGCGTGCTATCGGTCTGCCCGTCACAGGCCGCCTATGGAAGAGGAGTGTTCTATGTCCTGCAACAAGCATGGTGTACTTCTGTTCGGCATCCCGCTCGCCATCGCATTGACGAGCACGACGGGCTGGGCCGCACCGGTTCTGGCGTCGGGTCCGAGTCCGTTTGCCAGTTGCAACATCGGCGGGCCCGGCACCAACTACGTGAATGCCGAGGTCGAGCCCTGGCTCGCCGTGAATCCGGCCAACCCTTCCAACCTGATTGCCGTGTGGCAACAGGACCGCTGGTCGAACGGCGGCGCGCACGGACTGGTGGCGGCCGCTTCGTTCGACGGCGGCCAAACGTGGAAACAAACTCCGCAGCCATTCACCATGTGCGCGAACGGCCTGCCGTACGAACGCGCGTCCGACCCGTGGGTCTCGATCGGACCAGACGGCACCGCGTACTCCGTGTCGATCTCATTCAATCAATCGAACAACAACAACGCAGTGGGTGCCGCGGTGTCGAAGGACGGAGGTCAAACGTGGGACAACCTGCGCGTGCTCATCGCGGATAACGAACCGTCACTGCAGTTCTTCAACGACAAGGAGTCGGTGACGGCGAATCCGGTCCGTGCCGGTGTCGCGTACGCGGTCTGGGACCGGCTCGAACTGCCGAACGGCAATCCGTACGCGAACCTGCACACGGCTGCTTTCCGCGGACCCTCCATGTTCTCGAAGACCACGGACGGCGGCCTTACCTGGAGCACGCCGTCAGTCATCGTGAACGTGCCTTCGCGGCAGCAGACCATCGGCAATCAGATCGTGGTCAACTCGCAGAACGGGACGCTTTATAACTTCTTCGACCTGATCAGCCCACCGTTCTCGAAAGCGGCGGGCAAGGTTGCGTTCATCAAATCGACGGACGACGGCCTCACGTGGACCAACCCGCAAATCATCTCCGGTCTGCAAACCGTGTCGGTTACCGACCCTAACACCGGCGAACCGGTGCGCACGGGAGACATCATTCCCGAGCCTGCAATCGACCCGGCGACGGGTCAGCTCTACGTCGTCTGGCAGGATTCGCGTTTCAACGGCGGCCAGTACGACGAGATCGCGCTGTCTACGTCCACGGACGGCGGCCAGACCTGGAGCGCGCCGGTGCGCGTCAATACGCCGTCTGGGAAGCCGGCGTTCAACCCGAGCGTTCGCGTCAATTCAGCGGGAACGGTGGCCGTTACTTACTACGATTTCCGCACACTCGAGGCAGGCAACACGTCGACGCTGCCAACCGACTATTGGCAAACCACTTCGACGGATGGCGGCAAGACTTTTGGCGGAGAACTGCATGTGGCCGGCCCGTTCGATATGAAGACGGCGCCGAACGCGGGGGGCTTTTTCGTGGGCGACTATCAAGGGCTGGACGCGCGGGGAACGGCCTTCGTGCCGCTGTTCGTGCAGACCAACTCGGGCAACACGGCCAACCGCACGGACGTGTTCGCGGCGCCGTAGTGCGTGAACCCAGTGCTCGCGCTTGCCACCTGAACGCCCCGGAATTTCCGGGCGTTCAGGCAAGGCGGGCCCAGCGGCGCTTACAGATAGCTGCACACGTAGTCGAGCGTCTCGATCACGTCAATGTCGAAGCGGCTCTTGCCGGGCACCGAAAACGACTCGCCCGCGCGATAGGTTTTCCACTCGTCGCTGCCTTCCAGACGGATGCGACATTGGCCCGCCTGCACTTCCATGAGTTCGGGCGCGTCGGTGCCGAAATTGAGCGTGCCCGGCAGGATCACGCCCAGCGTCTTGCGGCTGCCGTCGGCGAACAGGACGGTGTGCGAGACACACTTGCCGTCGAAGTAGACGTTCGCGCGTTTGATAACGGAAACCTGATCGAATTGCGTTGCAGCCGTCATGGCGGTGTTCCTATGAGTCGTCGTGAAGGGATGTGCGGGCGCCGCGGCGCGGCAGCCCCGCTGTAGGCGAGCGGCGCCGACCGATTATGGGAGCTGGCGGTCGGGCGCGAACCCGCCATGATACAGGCGAGCATGGCCGTGGCACGACAGCGGCGCGGCGCTCAATCTGCCGGCAGCCACCGCCCAGAACGCGGACACGTGGTCACCGCTTCGCCATTCAGCAGAACCTGCTCAATACCCGCTTGCAAGCTGCGTGGTGGAGCAACGTCGAATTCGATGTTGAGCGCGCGAGCCAGATGCGCGTCTTCGACTGGCAGTTCCCACGTCAGGAAGATCTGCACGCACTGCGGATTCAACGTGAAGTCGTCTGCGTTGAAACCGCTGCTGCCGCGCCGGACTACGCCGTGGGGTTGGCCGGTGTCGAAGATAACAGCCGTGCCGCGTCTTAACGGAATGCGCTCGCCCGTGGACGCGAAATGCAGGTCGAAGCCCTGGTCTTCAGTAAGAAAGAGATTGCAGAAGGCCGCGCCGCCATACTGTTGTGCGTCGTGGTGATACCTTGCGCCTCGGCAGGCCATCAAGGCCACGTCGCTCGTGACGAGCACTTCGGGCAGTCCGAGCGCGCGAGTCCAGTCCGACATTGCCTGCACGCAGCGGGTGTAATCCGGCCAACGCACGCGGGTTCGCGCAAAAGGCATCGCCTCGACGTCGCCAGCTTCGAGGTCCATTCGTGACGACGTTTCCCTGTCCCAATCCGACAGCACGCGCTGCGATGGCATGGGTATGTCGACGACGCCCGACAGCACGACCTCGCTCACGCGCCGGCTGCGGATGGCCTCGCCACTCGGGTAACAGGAGATCAGCATGTTTGACGCTTACGCACGTTCAGGACCGTTTGGAGGACGAATGATCTGCCATTGTAGTCGTTGCACACGATGCGCAGCATCGGCGCGCCAGCAGCCGGCGGCGTTCGTATCGACGCTCGCATTGCGCCGAGGCATGCATGGTTCCAAATTCGAGTCGCCCGGTGGAGCTAACAATGCAGGCGCAATTTTCTTATGCTGACGGTTTGCCCGCCGACATAACACTGCCGGCATAACAAGGAGCCGCGCATGTCCGACACGATTCAGGTCCGCCCCATCAAGCACGCCGATTTTGACGCATGGTTGCCGCTGTGGGACGCGTACAACGCGTTCTATGGCCGCTCCGGCGAGACCGCGTTGCCGCGGGATATCACGCAACTCACGTGGGGCCGCTTCTTCGACGCGTATGAGCCGATGCACGCGATGGTTGCCGAACGTGACGGCCAGTTGCTGGGCCTCGTCCATTTTCTGTATCACCGCCACACGACGCTCGCCGGGCCGATCTGCTATTTGCAGGATCTGTACACGCTGGAGACCGAGCGCGGCAAAGGCGTGGGCCGCGCGCTGATCGAAGCGGTCTATGCGCGCGCGAAAGCAGATGGCTCGCAGCGAGTCTACTGGCAGACGCATGAGACGAACCATACCGCTATGAAGCTGTACGACGCGGTGGCGGACAAGTCCGGGTTCGTGGTTTATCGGAAGCAGGTCTGAGCTGAAGTCTCAACCCGCGAGGAGGGAGGCGGCAGAGGCAGTGCTTATGCATTGCGCAACGCCACAATTCGGCAGATCGCAACGGGCTTGCCGCGGCACTTTGCCGCCTCCGTAGGCGCCCATTATCCATCTAGCCCGCTCGCCACAGTATTTTGCAATTCATCAATTAGAGACCAGCGCGATAACGCTTCGCGGTGCTATGCTTTGATCCGGTCCGCTGCGCGAGGCCTCGCTGCCACGCCTTCGTTCCGCTCAAGCGTCCGGAGGCCACGCTCATGTCCAATGCCGTGCAGATTCAGGTTGCCGCTTCGCATCTCTACCCCGGTTGCGCCGTGCATATCGCGCACTTGCCCGAACCGGCGCGGGCGGCGTCCGCCACCGTCGAATTCGCCGATGGGTCCGGCGCTCACGCCACGTGCCATTTGCGGGCGCATGACGAACTTGAACTGACCGTAGACGGTTACGCAACGCAACAGCGTCACCCGGTCAACGCCAGACACTGGCTGCTGCTTGCCGTCGATGCAACGCACAACAGCTGGCGGGTCAAGCGCCGCTTGCCCTAGCTGCGCAAACGCCGCATTGCATTCCAACAGCAATCCGGTGCAATCTTGCGCCGGCAGTCCCAACAGAATCCCGTAACTTCAGCCGGCGTCTCGTGCGCCGCCCGAGCCGCATCTCGCGCTCGCCATCCCCACTCGGAACCCACCGATGACAGACCACGACTCCTCCCTGCCGCCCGATGCCGACCGCGCCGATCAAGCCACCAATGCCGCGGACGATCCCCACAACCCCGAGCGCCGCCGTGTGCTCACGGGCCTGGCGGCCGTCGGCCTGGGACTCGCACTGAGCGGCTGCAAGACCGACGACCTCGCAGGCGGCGGCGCACCGCGCAGCGCGGCGGACCTGCGGCTCGACGCCGCGCTGCGCGATCAGGTCAAGCAGATCGTGGTGATCTACGCGGAAAACCGTAGTTTTACGAACCTGTTCGGCAATTTCCCAGGGCTCCAATATCCGCTGGATTCGGTCAGCGCCGAGCGCTATCTGCAACTCGACCGCGACGGCAAGACGCCGCTGCCGCGCTTGCCGGCAATCTGGGGCGGCCTCGTGCCACAGGCGCAGGAAGTGGATGGCAAACGCTACATGATCGGCCAGAAGGACATCGGCAATCTGCGCAACGGGCCATTTCATCTCGCCGACGCGCACGGCGCGCCGCTGCCCACCGGCGTCATCACACGCGACCTCGTGCATCGCTTCTATCAGAATCAGATGCAGATCAACGCGGGGCGCAACAACCAGTTCGCCGCATGGGGCGATTCAGGCGGCCTCGTCATGGGCCATTACCGCAATTCCGCCGACACGCTCAAGCTCTGGAGCCTCGCGCAGCAATACACGCTGTGCGACACCTTCTTCATGGCCGCCTTCGGCGGCTCGTGGCTGAACCACATTTTTCTGATTTCGGCGCAGGCGCCGTTCTATCCCGACATTAACAACAGCCCGGCGAAAAAGCTCGTGTCGGTGGTGGAAGGCGACGATCCAACGGGCGCCCGGCTGAAGCTCGCAGCGGACTCGCCGGCCTCGGCGCTCGACGGCCCGCCGAAGTTCGTCAACGACGGCGCCTTCACTGCCGACGGCTACGCCGTCAACACCATGGCGGCACCGTATCAGCCGAGCAATGTGCGCCCGGCCGAAGGCGGCAACCCTGCATTCGCGGATGCGTCGAATCCGCGCGTGTTGCCGCCGCAAACCTACGCGACCATCGGCGACCGTCTATCGGACAAAAGTGTGGACTGGGCCTGGTACAGCGGCGCGTGGCAATACGCGCTGGAGCATCAGGACACGGGCGCCATCCCCGACTTCCAGTATCACCATCAGCCGTTCAACTACTTCGCCAACTACGCGCCCGGCACGGCCGCGCGGCGCAAATATCTGCGCGACGCCGGGCTGGGCGAAGACGCTTCGACCAGCCATCTGATTGCCGACATCGACGCGGGACGTCTGCCCGCCGTCACCTTCTACAAGCCACAGGGCAATCTGAACATGCACGCCGGCTATGCGGACGTCGAATCGGGCGACCGGCATATCGCGCGCGTAATCGAGCATATTCAGCGCGGCCCACAGTGGGCCAACACCGTGGTGATCGTCACCGTGGACGAAAACGGCGGCTGGTGGGATCCGGTCGCGCCGCCGCTGGGCGACCGCTGGGGTCCGGGCTCGCGCATTCCGGCGCTGGTCATTTCGCCGCTCGCGAAAAAAGGCTTCGTCGATCACACGGTGTACGACACCAACTCCATTCTTCGCCTGATCAGCCGTGTGCACGGACTCGCACCGCTCCCCGGCGTGGTGGCGCGCGACCGTGCGTTCGCACGCAACGGTCTGGCGCCGCTTGGGGATTTGACGGCGCCGCTGGACCTCGCGTGAAGTTCATCGCAACGGGCGACGAAGAACGGTAGGGAGAACGTGCCGGCCAGCGGTGCGTTCCCGACATGGGCCGGCGCCTTTGCATCGACTTTTGCAGCGCGAAAAGTCATACCTTGGTCTTGATTAACCGGCGCTTCGACATAGACTGATAAGGCAATTCTTCGCACTTCGCACGGAACTGATATGCGCCTGACTATCCTGATTAACGGTTCCGATCCCACCGTCAGTCATGACTACGCTGTGCTGTGGCTCGACACCGACGAACATCGGTGGTCGAGAGAAGCGCACCAGGGGATCGATCTGCCTCCTTGGGGCGAACTACGCGACGACAACGGCGTGACGACGCTGTGCGGGCCCAGTAACGAAGCGCCGCTGTGCACGCTGCGCGGCCTGCATGTGGATCGGAAACAGCGCGTGAGCGCGGCTCAGGGCGACGCCGCCTGGACCACGCTGCGCAACCATGCGCCCACCAGCGGTTTCTGGCGTTTGCAAGCGGTCGATCGTCAAAAAGTGAACGCGGAAAACAGCGTGTTCGGGAATTAATTCCACTCAATTCCCGCCTTTCCCCAGTCGGTCGGAAATTCCCACACCGGGCAATCGGCCCGCGCGTGGGCGGCCCTTCGCCGGACTGATGCCTGCGGGCGTCACACCGTGCGAGGCCCGTCCATTCCCCTGTCGTCGGACGACTTCCTTCGCGCACGCCTTTAAGCCGGTCTTAAGTTTGCCTGCGTAGAGTAGGAAATCCACGCATTCGGGTCGCTGCAAGGCGGCCCATTTTTTTCTCCGCCAGATCCCACCCAGGCCTTCTCCTCGTCATGCCGCGTCATGGCGAAGCGACCTTTCACGCGCGCACGAATCGCCACTCGTTGTCGAGCATCGACGCTATACTTTGCGCCCTTTTCCAGCCCTCACGTCCGACACATGAAGAAGTGGCTCCTCTGTCTGCTCGCTGCGTTTGCTGCTACCGCCAGCGCGGCGCCTTCCTGCACCCAGTTCACGCCCAATGCGCAATGGCCGGTTCTGACCAACCAGAAGATGACGCCGAAAACGCGCACGCTCTGCTACAGCGATTTCGCCGTCCTGCACTCCGGCATCACGCACGGTCCGTTGTGGTCTGCCGAGCATCTGACCCGCGACCATATCGAAGCGGCGAAGGACATGGTGCGCACCAACAAGTTTTTCGAAGACGCGCGTCTGCCGGAGGGCGAAGGCGCGACGCTCGCCGACTACAAGCGCAGCGGCTTCGATCGCGGGCATATGAGTCCCGCGGGCAACCGCTGGAATGCCGAGGCGATGGCACAATCGTTTTCGCTCGCCAATGTCGTGCCGCAGAATCGCGAGAACAATCAGCGCTTGTGGGCGCGCATTGAAACGTCGGTGCGCAAGATCGCCATGACGTACGACGATACGTATGTGGTCACCGGCCCAATGTTCAGCGGCCAGCAACTGCAGACAATCGGATCGACGCGCGTGTTCGTGCCGACGCAACTGTTCAAGGCGGTTTATGTGCCTGCGCGGCAACTGGCGTTCGCGGTCGTAGTCGACAACGTGTCGACGAACCGCTATGAAATAAGGACGATTCACGAACTCGAGGCAGCCTCGGGCATCCGTTTTCCGGGCATTCCGGAAAACCTCAAAGATCAGCGACCAGGAGGACTCAAAGGTGTTTAAACCGTATTCGAACGACGACGAGGTGCTGAACATCCAGGGCGACGCGATGACCGTGAGCAACGGCACGACGCGCGTGGTACTGAACGGCACGCTCGAAATCACCCAGGACCAGCGCGGGCTGAAGGCCGCGCTTGCATTGAAGGAAGCCGTGGACGCCGTCGTGGCGGCATTGCAGGCGCACCCCGCACTGCCGGCAAAAGCGAAAGACGAGCCGGATGACAAGCCAGGCGTCGTACAAAACCCGTTCCAGTGATGCGCAAAGATCGTTAGACGTTACGTGGCAAGACGGCAAGCGTATTCAGCACCCCGATATGTTTCTGCGACTGCACTGTAGTTACGTTTTGTCACCAGAGCATCGTCAACTGCGGTCTTGCGGGCTGCGTTAAACCGGCAGCGCTGAACGATTCGGCGCTCACGAATCCGCTCATACGGATTCAACGGTTAAACAAGGAGTCAAACCATGAAGACGCTTTTCGCCGCTCTCGCTTCCGCCCTGCTCGTGTCGACCGCTTTCGCACAAACGGCCGCACCCGCACCGTCGCAATCCGCGCAGCCCGCACAAACGCAGCCCGCCGGCCAGGCGAATCTGAAGGCAAGCACCGACGTGCAAACCGGTGCGTCGGAGCAAAGCGCGGCCACGGCCAAAGCGCCTGCCAAAACAACTGACAAAGCGACTGCCAAATCGCATGTGAAAACGTCTTCAAAGCACGTCACGAAGAAGCATAAAGCCGTGAAGAAAACGCCGACCGATTCCAGCGCGGCAAAAACGAAAACGGACGGCGCGCAAGAGACCAGCAATGCGCCCATGAACGCCGACGGCGCAAAGACCGGCACGACAAAAACGCAATAACACGTGCACGGTTGCGGCGCGCACCGGCCACTCGGGCATTAAAGCTCACAAGGCAGATAATCGGAGCCGGGCCAAGCCGTTCAGGGAGGGGCGAGTCGCATGACTCGCCTTTTTTACGTGCGCATTAGCGTGAACAAATGCGGCGCACAATGTGCGCTGGCAGCGCAGCACATGCTGTCAGTCCCGACGCACTTCCAGCTCCGCAAACTCTGCAAGCCTGCGCGCATCGACGATCTCGATCTCTGCGTAGCCAAGCCTCAACGCGCCATGCGTTTCGAACTGCTTCAGCACCTGGTTGATGGTTTGCCGCGACAGCGCCAGCATCATCGCAAGATCTTCCTGCGGCACGTTGATGACGCGGCGCAGGGCGCCCGCCTCACCATAGCCGCCCGCCATCAGCAGCAACCTGCGCGCTATGCGTTGCGCGGCCGGCAGCAATGCGGCCTCTTCTATTGCCTCGAAGGCGAGACGCAGCTTGTGCGTGAGCAGCAAGCCGAAGCTGTGCCAATACGCCGGCGTGCGTTCGAGCAGCGCAGCGAGTGCCGTGCGCGGCACATGAAACAGTTCGGTGTCGCGTTCGGCATAAGCGTCGTGCGTTCGCGGGCGATTGTCAAACAGCGCGATTTCGCCGAACCAGTTCACCGGTTCGATGACGGCCAGCAGCGCTTCCTTGCCGCTTACACTCGCGGCGCCGATTCGCATCAGGCCGCCGAGCACGCAATAGAGGCCGTCGTCGGCGTCGCCGCGCGTGAAAAGACGCTCGCCGGCAGCGAGGCGCGCTATTCGGCCCGCGTCGGTCAATTGCGCCTGCAACGCAGCCGGCGCCGTGCGGAACCACGCGCTGCCGGCAAGCCGCGCGGCAAGCTCTGTGGATGGAACACTTGCGGTCATGGAGTCGCGCCTGTGCCGATTGTCGGCTACCCGATGGTTTGAAATTCCGATCGCCGCGATTATGCTGGCTTTAACCGAGGAGCGGCATCCATGAGAACGCTGACACAGCAGCTTGCGCAGTATGCGGCTTACCATCGCGACCGGCGCAATATCGCCACGCATTTCGTCGGCATTCCGCTGATCGTGCTGGCGCTGGCGGTTCTGCTGAGTCGTCCGTCTTTCGTACTGGTTGCGCCGTCATTGACCTTATCGCCGGCGTGGCTGTTGTTCGCCGCCGCCACGCTCTACTATCTGGTGCTCGACGTGCCGCTTGGTTCGATA
Organism: Burkholderia sp. WSM2232; assembly: GCF_000472545.1. Lineage (GTDB taxonomy): Bacteria > Pseudomonadota > Gammaproteobacteria > Burkholderiales > Burkholderiaceae > Paraburkholderia. The sequence goes on from NZ_AWZV01000022.1 coordinate 10,472, forward strand.
ATGGCGGTGGTGTCTGCGCTGTGCGTCGCGTTCGGCCAGTGGATCGCGGCGCAGTCCACACCGGTGTGGCTGGCCACGGGCCTTGTGCTCTTCGTGACGGGCTGGGTGTTTCAGTTCATCGGCCACGTCGCATACGAGCATCGCAAACCGGCTTTCGTCGACGATGTGATCGGCCTTCTGATCGGCCCGCTTTTCGTCCTGGCCGAAGCGTTGTTCGGCATCGGCTGGCGACCCGCATTGCGCGGCGCGATAGAGCGCGAGGCCGGGCCGACACGCCTGAACGAGGACAATGCCGCCGCGCACAGACAATAGAGACAATAGATGCGGCCTCGAACTGCGCAAGCCATGCCGCGTCAGCCGAAACGCACGAACCGCATGCTATGCAGTGCTGTCAGTGCGACCGCTATCCAGATGGGCACGTAGGTCGCCAATAGCGCGGCGCTGAGCGTTTCGCCGAGCAATGTAACTGACACCAGCACCAGCAAAACCGGCTCGACGTAGCCAAGAATGCCAAACAATGCGACCGGCAACAGGCGGCTCGCACTCAGATAGGAAGCGAGCGCGAGCGTGCTCAATGCGCCAAGCCCCGGCAAGAGCAGCAGCCACATATCGAGGCGCCCGGAAATGAGCGGCAGCGATCCGCCGCTCACAACAAACGCGATGGCCGCAGGCAACAACAGGATCATTTCGACGGTGAAGACCGCGAGCGAATCGAACTGTATTTTGCGCCGCAACACGAAGTAAGGCGGATAACCGAGCGCAACCAGCAACGTGGGCCAGGAGAACGCGCCGGTCGCCCACAATTCATGGGCGACGCCCACGGCTGCAGAGAGCACTGCCGCCCACTGCAACGGGTCGAGGCGCTCACGATAGTGGAAGCGCCCCACCAGCACCATGACGAGCGGCAGCAGGAAATAGCCAAGCGACACTTCGAGCATGCGCCCGTGCAGCGGCGCCCAAAGAAAGACCCATAACTGCGCGCCGAGCAACGCGGCGGCCGTGACTGTCGCGACGCCTAGCAGGGGCTGCGTCACCATTCGGTAAACAAGCTGCCGCAAAATCGGCATGCGTTTGCGCAACGCGAGGAGCAGCAGCGCGCCAGGCACGGTCCAGATAATGCGCCAGGCGAAGATGTCGAGGCCGCTAAGGGGCGCGAGCAGCGTCGCGTAGGCCGAGAGCAGCGCGAACATCGCGCAGGCGCTGACTGATAAGGCAATGCCGCGCCGCGGCGAATACTGGTTCATGGTTCGGTCCGCTGCGCTGCGTGGTGACGCATCGCCAGAGGTGTGGTCATGGGAGGTGCAGGGGGCGAGCAACGCCTATGCGCCGCTGTCCGTCATTTCTTCTGACGATGCAAGCCGCGCATTCTAGCCGGTTTGCCCATGCGGCATACGTGTGCATCGTTTTTTCGTGACGTCCAAGCGCGGCACGGCAACGGCAAGGCATCAGGGAGGCAAAGGGCGAGAGCCGCCCCAAAACGGCGGCGAATTAATTCGTGCACATCTCGCGTCGATGGACTAGAACGTAACTTCACGCGCGCGACGCGAGCCGCGCGCCTTCATCGGCCACGCGGCACTGCGCAGCTCAAGCGCGAATCTTGCTTCGGAACCTGCCGCAGCGTTTGCAATATCAACGAGCCGGGCCGGACTGCCGGACCCGCTTTCCTTGCGGCACGCATCGACCTTCACCAGCGTGCCGGCGCCCGGACACCATCCCGCTCATCGAAGTGACTCCTGGAGACAGCATGACCCAGCCAGCCCTCTCGCACGACGCATCACCCGACTTACGCTCGGCTTTCGCCGTCGACGTCCGCGCCGGCCTCACGCACGCGCCGCAGAAAGAGTTGCCGTCCAAGTATCTGTACGACGAAGTCGGCTCGGCGTTGTTCGAAGTGATTACGGTGCTGCCCGAATATGGCGTGACGCGCGCTGAAGAGCGGCTGCTCGCCAAGCACGCTGTCGACATAGTCGAGCACCTGCCGCACGATGTGACGGTCGCCGAACTGGGCAGCGGCAGTGGCCGGAAAACCCGCCGCATTCTCGAAGCACTGTGTAAAAAGCGCCCCACTTCTTACTGCCCGATTGAAATTTCGCGCACCGCGTTGCAGTTGTGCAGGCGCGAGCTGGGCGACATCGAGCGTATTTCGATTGTGGGTTACGAACGCGATTATCTGGCCGGTCTTGCCGAAGTCAGCAAGAAACGCGCAGCGGGCGAGCGCCTGCTCGTGCTTTTCCTCGGCAGTACGATCGGCAATTTCGGCAGACTTGCGGCCACGCGTTTTCTGCGCGACATCCGCAACATGCTCGCGCCCGGCGACGCGCTGCTGCTCGGCACCGATCTCATCAAGCCGACGCCGGTCCTGATCGCCGCTTATGACGACGCTGTGGGCGTGACGGCATCGTTCAACCTGAATCTGCTTGCCCGCATCAATCGCGAACTGGGCGGGGATTTCCCGCTCGACGCCTTTGAGCATGTCGCACGCTTTAATCCGGACGCGCGCAGCATCGAGATGCATTTGCGTGCGAAGCGCGATGTCACCGCGCATGTGGCCGCCGCGAAACTGACCGTATCGTTGAAGGCCGGCGAGACGATCTGGACCGAGAGCAGCCACAAATATCGCGCCGATGAAATGCCGGCCATTGCTGACGACGCGGGTTTCGTGTGCAGCCATCAGTGGGTGGAGAGCGAGTGGGGATTTGCGGAAAGCCTGCTGGTGGCGCGCTAGGCGGCGGAGGGTTTCGCCAGGCGCGACGACTTTCGGGGTAGCGGTTTCGGGGTAGCGGTTTCGAGGTAGCCGTTCCGGGGTCGCGGTTCTAAGGTAGCGGTTCTGAGGTAGCGCAGCGAGGCGGCGTGGCGGGGTCGAGCGGCGCGCTCACGCTACGCGCCGCTTCCTTGCGTCAGTTCGGCCGCCGTGGCGTCTCAGCGAAGCTCAGCTCAACGCGGTCTTGCCGAGCGACTCGCGCCCAGCTACCGGTTCACCGCGCTCGAGTACCCTCAATGCTGCTCGAAACGCTCATAGCGCTTTTCGGTCACCCGCTCTTCGCCGCTCACCTCGCTCACGCGCGCAGCGGGCGGGCCGTGACGCAGCCACGACAACATGCGGTCGACCTGATTGGCCGCGCCCTGCAACACGGCTTCGACGGAGCCGTCGTCGAGATTCGCCACCCATCCCTTGATGCCGAGCGCGTGCGCCTGGCGCACGGTCGCGTGACGAAAGCCGACGCCCTGCACCATGCCGCGCACGCGCACGTAATACGTTTCGATCCGTTCATCCAGATCCGGGGCCATGCCGATTTCTCCTCACAATCTTTCAAGCCGGAATTCTAGTCGGGTCGCGGCGAGCCTGCATGGCGGGCTCGGGTGCTATCGCCTGCAGGGCGCTTGATGAAGGGCGGCATCGGCCATGCAGGCCGGTGTTGTCCGCGAGAACGGGCGCGATCCGCGACATCGGCCCCGCGTGCCACGTACAATCCCCCGACTGTCACGCAGGAAACGGAAACAGAATGACCGAACAGAATCGCGATCTCGTGCTCGTGACCGGCGCATCCGGCTTCGTCGGCTCGTCGGTCGCGCGCATCGCGCAACAGAAGGGCTTCAAGGTGCGGGTGCTGGTGCGCGCCACCAGTCCACGGCAAAACGTAGAGTCGCTCGACGCCGAAATCGTGGTCGGCGATATGCGCGACGAAGCGTCGATGCGCAACGCGCTGCGCGGCGTGCGCTATCTGCTGCACGTCGCCGCGGACTACCGGCTGTGGGCGCCCGACCCCGGCGAGATAGAGCGCTCGAACCTTGAAGGCACCGAGGCGACCATGCGCGCCGCGTTGAAGGAAGGCGTCGAGCGGATCGTGTACACCAGCAGCGTGGCCACGCTCAAGGTCACGAGCTCCGGCAACTCGGCCGACGAGACATTGCCGCTGAAAGCCGATCAGGCCATCGGCGTGTACAAGCGCAGCAAGGTGCTGGCCGAGCGCGCCGTGGAACGCATGATCGCGCAGGACGGCCTGCCGGCGGTGATCGTCAATCCGTCCACGCCGATCGGTCCGCGCGACGTCAAGCCGACGCCGACCGGGCGCATCATCGTCGAGGCAGCGCTCGGCAAGATTCCCGCCTTCGTCGATACCGGCCTGAATCTCGTGCACGTGGACGATGTCGCCGCCGGGCATTTTCTTGCGCTCGAGCGCGGCAAGATCGGCGAACGCTATATTCTCGGCGGCGAAAATCTGCCGCTGCAGCAAATGCTCACGGATATCGCCGCGCTGACCGGCCGCAAGGCGCCGACCATCAGCCTGCCACGCTGGCCGCTTTACCCGCTCGCAATGGGCGCGGAAGCGCTCGCCAAGTTCACGAAGCGCGAACCGTTCGTGACCGTGGACGGTCTTAAGATGTCGAAGAACAAGATGTACTTCAGCTCGGCCAAAGCCGAGCGCGAGTTGGGCTACCGTGCGCGTCCGTACCGCGAGGGTTTGAGCGATGCGCTCGAATGGTTCCGGCAGGCAGGCTATCTGAAGCCTTAGCACACGCATTTTGTTACAAGGTCGCTGTGATTGCGAAAGGTAAAAGCCTACGCGCAGCAGTTAAAATCGTGGGTCTTACCAGAGAAACCTCGCATGAATCTTCACGAACAGCTCGGCGCGCTGGAAGTGGGCGTCGATCAGCTCATTCAGGCTGTCGTGGCCCCGCAGGCCCAGAACATCCCCGAGACACGCAACGCAAACACCGCGCAAGAGGCGTCGGCGGAACACGCTGCGAGCGCGGAAGAAAAAGCGCAAGCGACTGTTGGAGCCGCCGCGGAAACGGAAGCCGCAGCCGTCCACGCGCAGGCCGAAACCGCGCGCAAGGAACCCGCGGCAAACCCGGATGAAGCAGCGACAAAGCCCGTTGAACCCGCTGCCCGGCCCACGCTCGAGATAAATCGTCCGGCGCAGAACGAAATCACCATGACCATCGGCGGTCAGACGGTCGCGCTGCAGCCGGAGCAGATTGGCCAACTGATCGAAGAACTGTCGAACGCGCGCGCCTCCATGACGCCGGAACCACCGCCGGGCATTCCCCCGGGCTGGCGTTTCGTGTCGACCAAAAATCCGGTCATGGCCGTGCAGAAGCAGTCGAACGGCGACCGTCTATTGGTCATGCGCCATACGGGTCACGGCTGGGTGCCGTTCACCTTTTCGCCGGATATGGTGATTCAGCTATACATGATGCTCACGCAGCGCTAAACGAAAAAGCGGCGCCTGTGCGCCGCTTTTTTCACCGTTCCTGCACAGGCGCCTGAACCCGCGCCTTCCACTGCCCACCCTTGCCGCGCCAGTAACGCAGCGCCGAAGCGAACGTCGCGCCGACATAAAACAGCGCGACGAGCGGCAGAAACGGCGCCCACAGCGGCGAGCGGCGGTAATAGCTCAGCATCGGCGCATACGCGCAGCACATGGCGGCCCACGCGAGCCACGCCGGCCAGCCCGTGGGCCCGAGCACCAGCGCAGCCACCGGCGGCACGAGGTAGATGATGGTCATGCCGGCCAGCGTACCCGCGAGCAGCAGCGGCGAATAATGCAGTTGCGTGAAGGCCGTGCGCGCAATCATGTTCCAGATGTCGCGCCAGCTGTCGTAAGGGCGCAGGGAGACGCTGCGCGCGGCCACGTCAAGCCGGATTGCATGCCGCCCGGTGCCGCGATGCTTGATGCGCGCCGCAAGACTGCAATCGTCGATCAGTTCCGCGCGGATCGATTCGATCCCACCCGCTTCCTCCAGCGCGCTGCGGCGCACGAGCATGCAGCCGCCGGCCGCAGCCGCCGTGCGATTGCGCGGGTTGTTGACCCAGGCGAACGGATACAGCTTCGCAAAAAAGAAAACAAAGGCCGGGATCAGCGCCTTTTCCCAGAACGAATCGCAGCGCAGTCGCACCATTAGCGAGACAAGATCGCGTTTTTCGGCGTCGGCGCGGGCAACCAGCTGCGTGACGGCGTCCGCCGGATGGCCGATGTCGGCGTCCGTCAGCAACAGAAAGTCGGCCGGCAAACCGAGCGTGCGCACGGCCTCGATGCCCTGCGATTGCGCCCACACCTTGCCGGACCATCCGGGCGGCAGCGGCTTCGCGCTCAACACGGTAAGCCGGTCGGGGCATTGCAGTTGCAAAGCGGCTGCGCGGGCAGCGTCGGCGGTGCCGTCCGTGCTGTGGTCGTCGACCACGATCACGTGAAACTCGCCGCGATAGTCCTGCTCAAGCAGCGTCGTGACGGCCTGCGCGATCACATCCACTTCGTTGCGGGCGGGCACGACCGCGACTACCGCCGGCCACGCGGCGCGCGGCGCGAGCGTGAGCGGCGCGGTCGGGCGGGCGCGCCAGAAACCGCCGCGCGCAAACAGCAGCACGGCCCAGATCAGCAAAGATAAACAGGAAAGAAAAAACAGAATTACCGACGCCAGGCCCATTAATCGTCACCCTTTATTTCCGGCAAGCGCCGGAATTATTTTCGACGTGGGGCGAAGCGCTCCACGGGACGCCGTAGTTTAAGGGTTCCGCCAAAGCGGTGCAGCGTGCAATTATTGCCGCACGAATTGCCGGGGCTGCCCTGCACGAGTGCCGCGTGCGCCCAACACTGCATCGGCGCGCCAAAGCAAAGCTGGCCCGATAGCGTTAGAATGCGCGTTTGGTTTTCCTTACCGGCACGCCGCCGGAGCTCAAGACGTTAATTAATTAGATGGTCGCGGCGATAAAGTCAGAATTTCCGGCTTCCTCGAAACCCGCGTCAGTCGGAGTCCGCCAACTTATGCGAGTCATCCTTGCCCAACCCCGCGGCTTTTGTGCGGGTGTTGTTCGTGCAATCGAGATTGTTGATCGGGCGCTGCAGCAGCACGGCGCGCCCGTGTATGTGCGCCACGAAATTGTCCACAATCGCCACGTGGTCGACAATCTGCGCCAGAAAGGCGCGCGTTTCGTCGAAGAACTCGATGAAGTGCCGCAAGGCGCCGTGGCGATTTTCAGCGCGCATGGCGTCGCCCAAAAGGTCGAGCGCGATGCGCAGGCCCGCGGGCTCGACGTGCTCGACGCAACCTGCCCGCTCGTCACCAAAGTGCACGTGCAGGGGCGCCAGTACGTGGCAGCCGGGCGCACGCTGATCCTGATCGGCCACGCCAGCCACCCGGAAGTGGAAGGCACGATCGGCCAGATCCCGGGCAAAGTGCTGCTGGTGCAGAGCGAAGCCGAAGTCGAGCATCTGGACCTGCCGCTCGACACGCCGCTCGCCTATGTCACGCAAACCACCCTTTCCGTCGACGACACGCGCGGCATCATCGACGCGCTGCTGCGCCGCTTCACCGACATCGTCGGGCCGGATACGCGCGACATCTGCTATGCGACGCAAAACCGTCAGGCCGCGGTGCGCGAGTTGAGCAAGCAGGTCGACGTGCTGCTCGTAGTCGGCGCAACCAATAGCTCGAACTCCAACCGGCTGCGCGAAATAGGCAGCGAAAGCGGCGTGGCGAGCTATCTCGTCGCCGACGGTTCGGAAGTGAGGCCGGAGTGGTTCGCCAATGCGCAAACCATCGGTATCACGGCGGGGGCTTCGGCTCCCGAAGAAATGGTCAAAAACGTAATTGATGCGCTGAGCGCAATGGGACCCGTCGACGTCACGACGATGGCGGGCCGTGAAGAGAAAGTCGAATTCAAGTTGCCATCGAAGTTGATGCAACCACTCGCCGCACGCGAAGTTTAAGGAGGACGTCTTGTCTATTCCGCTGCTACAGAAAGTCCGGGTCGGCGCATACATCATGCGTCAGCACCTGTCCGGCAACAAACGCTACCCGCTCGCCCTGATGCTGGAGCCGCTGTTTCGCTGCAATCTCGCCTGCAATGGATGCGGCAAGATCGACTATCCGGACCCCATCCTGAATCAGCGCCTGTCGCTGGAAGAATGTCTTGGCGCTGTCGACGAATGCGGCGCGCCGGTGGTCTCGATTGCAGGCGGCGAGCCGCTTCTGCATAAGGAAATGCCGCAAATCGTCAAAGGCATCATCGCGCGCAAGAAGTTCGTGTACCTGTGCACGAATGCGCTGCTGATGGAAAAGAAAATGGACGACTACGAGCCGAATCCGTACTTCGTCTGGTCTGTTCACCTGGACGGCGACCAGCAGATGCACGACCACTCGGTCTCGCAAGACGGCGTGTACGACAAGGCGGTCGCGGCCATCAAGGAAGCCAAGCGCCGTGGTTTCCGCGTGAACATCAACTGCACGCTGTTCAACGACGCTGTGCCGGAGCGCGTGGCCGCGTTCTTCGACACGGTCGGGCCGATGGGCGTTGACGGCATCACCGTCTCGCCGGGCTATGCGTATGAGCGTGCGCCGGATCAGCAGCACTTCCTGAACCGCGAGAAGACCAAGCACCTGTTTCGCGAGATCTTCAAACGCGGCGACAACGGCAAGAAATGGTCGTTCAGCCAGTCGGCCATGTTCCTCGACTTCCTCGCCGGAAACCAGACCTACGAATGCACGCCGTGGGGCAACCCGGCGCGTACGGTGTTCGGCTGGCAAAAGCCGTGCTATCTGGTCGGCGAAGGTTACGTGAAGACCTTCAAGGAACTGATGGAAACCACGGACTGGGACAAGTACGGAACCGGCAACTACGAAAAATGCGCCGACTGCATGGTCCATTGCGGCTTTGAAGCAACGGCCGTGATGGATACGGTTGCTCATCCGCTGAAGGCCCTGAAGGTGAGCATGCGCGGCCCGAAGACCACGGGTGCCTTCGCCAAAGACATTCCGCTGGACAAGCAGCGCCCGGCTGAGTACGTGTTCTCGCGCCACGTCGAGATCAAGCTGGAAGAGATCAAGGTGAGCGGCAAGGGCAAGAAGGTGCAAACGGCTACGGCCGCGCACTGAGCATACGGGCGGCGCGGTCGGCGTGTCCGCATGAGCGCCGCTTGCAGGCTCGCATTGCAAGATCCACAAAAAAGCGCGGTGGCCTCACGGGCCACCGCGCTTTTTTTGCGCTTCGGTTTGGCAGCGCGGGAGGCCGACGCAAAAGCCTCCTGCCTTGGATCAGCCCGCGCTGCGTGCGTTATGCGCGGTGAGGAACTTGATCAGACCGTCGACCCCGCCCTTGGAGAGCTGATCGGCAAATTGCGTTTGATAGACCTGGATCAGCCACGCGCCCATCATGTTGATGTCGTAGATCTTCCAGCCGGACGGTCCCTTGGTGAGCCGGTAGTCGATGGCGTCGTCGCCGCCGTTGCTGATGACGTGCGACTGCACCACGACGTCTTTCGCGCCGCCAGGCACATTGGCCGGCAGGAACTTGAACTTCACGTCCTGATCGCGCAGTTGCGAAAGCGACGAAGCATACGTGCGCACGAGCAGCAGCGTGAACTGGTCATAAAGCTGCTTCTGCTGTTCGGGCGTGGCGGTGCTCCATGCTTTGCCCACCGCGATACGGGTGGTGCGCTGAAAGTCCGTTGCCGGCACGAAGCGCGTCTCGACCAGTTGCGTGATCTTCGACATATCGCCGCCCCGCGCTTGCGGATCGGCCTTCATGGCCGAGACCGTACCTTCCACGGCACTTTTTACGACCGCGTCGGGCGCGCTTTGCGCAAACGCAGCCGTTGAGACTAAAGCCGCGGCCAGAAAAGCAGACAGATAACGTTTCATACGCTCAGGTAACCTGAAAAAAGTGTGCACCACCGGCCAACGCTCATAAAGCAGCCACGAAGACCACGCAGTTGCCGGGAAGCAAGTCGGGCAGGCCGGCCGCCAAAGCTGGATAGACCAGTATACCGGCATTGCGTTCCCGCCCCACCCCGCCGTGCCGGGCAGCCGCCCGTCCGGGAGCCGCATTTGCTACGGGCTTGGTCGGCCCCGACTCGTCAGTCCGCAATGCTAACTGCGCGCAGGCTGCGCGGATTGCCGTCGAATGCAGTCTGGTTTGCTCCGGCTCTGTATACTTGTGCACTTTCGTCAAAATGCCACCCGTGATAAGGCCAGTTCCGCCTACATGCTGAAGTCATCTATTGTTCGCCTCGTCGCCTATTCGGTGCGCCATCCGTTACGGATCATCGCCCTGTCGATCGTGCTCGCCGTTCTGAGCGTGATCTATGTCGCGCATCACTTCAAGATCAACACGGACATCAGCCGTCTCATCGAAACCGACAAGGAATGGTCCACGCTCCAGCATGCGATGGACCAGGCCTTTCCCGACCGCGGCGAAACGGTGCTGGTGGTCGTCGAGGCACGCGCGCCAGAGTTCGCCGACGCCGCCGCGAATGCGCTGACGGCCGCGCTCAAGGCGGAGCCCAAGCAGTTCGTCGCGGTCTCGCAGCCCGCCAGCGGGCCGTTCTTCGAACACAACGGCCTGCTGTTTCCGTCGACGGAAGAAGTGATGTCCACCACCTCGCAGCTGGTGCAGTCGCGGCCGCTGGTGAACACGCTTGCGCACGACCCGAGCCTCACGGGACTTGCGGGCACGCTCACCACGAGCCTGTTGCTGCCGCTGCAGATTGGTCAGGTGAAGCTCTCGGACATGAGCCGCCTATTGTCGCAAAGCGCGAACACGCTCGATCTGGTGCTGGCGGGCAAGCCCGCTGCTTTCTCGTGGCGCGCGTTCGTCGATAAAAGCGCGTCCACAAATCCGGCGCGCGCGTTCGTAGTGGTGCAGCCCGTGGTGAACTACGACGCGCTCGAGCCGGGTGCGGCGGCATCGCAGCGCATCCGCGACACGGCCGCTTCGCTGCATCTGGACTCGCGCTATGGCGCGACGGTCCGGCTGACCGGCGAACAGCCGCTTGCCGATGAAGAATTCGCGTCGGTCAAGGACGGCGCGGTGCTCAACGGCATCGGCACGTTTATCGTCGTGCTGGTGATCCTGTGGCTCGCGCTGCGCTCCGGGCGCATGATCGCCGCGGTGTTCATCACGCTGTTCGTGGGACTGGCGATTACCGCCGCCCTCGGCCTGATGATGGTCGGCGCCCTGAACATGATCTCGGTCGCGTTCATGGTGCTGTTCGTCGGGCTCGGCGTCGATTTTGGCGTGCAGTTCGGCGTGAAGTATCGCGAGGAACGCAATCGCGACGACCGTCTGTCCGCCGCGCTCGCCCATACCGCGCATAGCATCGGCGTGCCGTTGACGCTTGCTGCGGTCGCGGTCGCGCTGAGCTTCTTTTCGTTCTTGCCGACCGCGTACCGCGGCGTGTCCGAGTTGGGCGAGATCGCCGGCGTCGGCATGTTCGTCGCGTATCTGACCAACATGACGCTGCTGCCGGCGTTGCTCAAGATCTTCAACCCGCCGGGCGAACCCGCTTCGCCGGGCTTCAGGCAGCTTGCCCCCGTCGACGATTTCCTCGCCCGCAACCGTAAGCCGGTGCTCATCGGGACGTTGATCGTCGTGATCGGCGCCACGCCGCTGCTCACGCGCCTGCACTTCGACTTCAACCCGCTGCATCTGAAAGATCCGCATACCGAGTCGATGGCCACGCTGCTCTCGCTGAAAGACTCGCCCGAGGCCGCGGTGAACAACGTGCATGCGCTCGCGCCCTCGCTGGCGGACGCCGACCGCATGGCCGAGCGCCTGCGCGCGTTGCCGGAAGTGGGCCGCGTCACGACCCTCGACACCTTCGTTCCCCAACAGCAGCAACAGAAAATGATGCTGATTGCGAGTGCCGCGCAGCAACTGCTGCCGGCGCTGCAACAGCAACCCGCGCCGCAGGCCACGGACGCGGTGCGCGTCGCGGCGCTCAAGCGCGCGTCGAACCAGCTCTCGCTCGCCGCCGACGACCACCCAGGCCCAGGAGCGGCCGAAGCAAAGCACCTCTCCGCCACGCTGCAAAAGCTGGCGGCCGCAGACGCCGCCACGCGCGACCGTGCGGAAACCGCGATGTCCGAGCCGCTGCGCATCGCGCTCAAACAACTCGAAAACCTGCTGCAGCCCACCGAAATCACGCGCGACAATCTGCCGAAGGAAATTTCCAAAGGCTGGATTTCGAAAGACGGCCGCGCGCTCGTCGACATTTCGCCGAGGGTCACGCCCGGCGCCGATCCGAACGACGACGTCGCGCTCGCACGCTTCGCGCATGCCGTGAAGAAAGCCGAGCCGGGCGCGATCGGCGGACCCATTTCGATCCTTCATTCTGCGCAGACCATCATCAAGGCGTTTCTGCAGGCGGCCTGCTGGTCGCTGCTGTCCATCGCGATCCTGTTGTGGGTCGCGCTGCGGCGCCTCGGAGACATGCTGCGCACGCTCGTTCCGCTGCTGGTGTCGGCGCTCGTTACGCTCGAGCTATGCGTGGTTTTTGGCATGCCGCTGAACTTCGCGAATATCATCGCGTTGCCGCTGATGCTGGGCGTAGGGGTGGCCTTCAAGATCTACTTCGTGATGGCGTGGCGCAATGGGCAAACCGGCCTGTTGCAATCGAGCCTGACGCACGCTGTGCTGTTCAGCGCGGCGACCACCGCGACGGCATTCGGCAGCCTCTGGCTATCTCATCATCCGGGGACGTCCAGCATGGGCCGCCTGCTGGCGCTATCGCTCTTTTGCACGCTCATCGGCGCAGTGGTTTTCCAACCCGTGTTGATGGGCAAGCCGCGCCCACGTCGCGCGAAGTACAAGGGAATATAAGCATGAAACTGCGTACCACTGTGCTGGCGGTTGCCGCCGCCAGCCTGATAACCGGCTGCGCGACCGGTCCAGACCGCAAGCCCGGCGACCCGTTCGAGCCGATGAACCGGGCGGTCTTCACGTTCAACGACGGCCTCGACCGCTATGTCGCCGTACCCGTGGCGAAGGGCTACCAGAAGGTCACGCCGCAGCCGCTGCGCACGGCCGTGAGCAACTTCTTCTCGAATCTCGGCGACCTGAGCAATGCCGCGAACGCGCTACTGCAACTGAAGATCACCGACGCCACCGAGGACATTGTCCGCTTCGCGTTGAACTCCACCTTCGGACTCGGCGGCCTGCTCGATTGGGCAACGCCCGCCGGCCTGCCCAAGCATCATCAGGATTTCGGGCTGACGCTCGGGCACTGGGGCATTCCGTCGGGGCCGTATCTCGTGCTGCCGCTGTTCGGCCCGAGCACCGTGCGCGACAGCATGGGGCTCGTGGTGGACGTCAAGTTCAATCCGTTGAACTACGTGGAGCCCGCCGTGCGCAATCCGCTGTACGTGCTGCAGTTCGTGAGCGTGCGCTCCGACCTGCTTGGCGCGACGGACCTTTTGCAACAGGCGGCGCTGGACAAATACTCGTTCGTGCGCGATGCCTATACGCAGCAACGGCGCGCCCGTCTGCGCGGCACGGGCGACAACGCCGCGCCGCTGCCGGAATACGACGATCAGGGCGACTCGAGCGCCGTACCGTCGCCGGCGAAGGGCAGCGCGGCAGGGGCACCCGCAGCGTTGCCGAATTACGCCGACCCGGGCGATACGGCCGAAACGCCCGAGGCGGCGTCCGGAGCCGCCGGCGCGCCGGCTGGCGTGCCCGATTACACCGATCCTGGCGATGCGCCGGCGAGCGGTGCGGCGGGTTCGGCGCCGGGCGGGTCGACGGCAGCGCCGGCTGCACCGCCATCATCGGCTGCACCGGCTTCATCGGCTTCACCGGCTGACGCCCCGGCCTCAAGCCCGGCGACCACGTCAGCTCCTCGGCGGGCGCCCGCCGGGACGGCGCAGCCCGCCTCAGCGCCGGCAGCGCAATAACGCCCGCGGGGATTCAGACCAGGAAAGGCGTGTGCCGCGAAGGATGACCAGCCAGGTCGGCCTCCGCTGGCCACGCCACAAGAAGGCGCTGCCGCTCAGCCTCGAAGACGTCAGGCGACGCGCATATTCAGCGCTCGCGCGGCGCCCAATGCCTGGCGCGCCTGCACCAGCGAAAGACGGGCCGCGCGAGCGTCGAGGGCTACCTGAATCAGCGCGCCGATCTGCGACGGCTGCCGCAGCAGCTCACGCAGAATCGGCGCGAGCGCGGTGCTGCCGTCGTCGCGCAATCCGGCTGTCGCGGCGGACGGCAAGGTGCGCCACGCCGGGTCGACAATCGCGCGGCACACGGCGAACGGCAAGCTGCGCGCCGCGGCCACCGCGCCCGCCAGATGCGACTCCATATCCACAGCCAGCGCGCCCGTCGAACGATGCAGCGCGCGCTTGTCATCGGCGGACATGAGCGGGGCGGCGACCGCTGCCATCAGCCCGCGTTGCACGCGCGACGCGAGCGGCCCCTCCCCGGACAGCGCGGCGGCGAGCCGGTCGGCCCAGCCCGCATCGGTCGGAATGCGGCCGAACGGACCGACAACCGCATCCGCCACGATCAGCGCGCCTGGCTGCAAATCCGGCGCGAGGCCGCCCGCCGTCCCGAAGCTGACAATACCCGAGCAACCGCGCGCCACCGCCGCGTTCAACGCTCGTTCGAGCAGATCGGCGCGCGCCGCATAGACCACCTCGACGCCCTCGCCGCGCGCAATGCGCGCTTCGAAGGCCATGCCCGTCACGACGATCACCGGCGGATTGCCGGAGCCGGCAGCGACGCGCGGGTCGTTTGAAAGCGACATCCGTTACATCCCGACCGCGACGCGCGTCAGCCCGTTGCGCTTCAAGTGACGGAAGCGCGCCAACGCCCACAGCGGGAAGAACTTGCGATAGCCGTGGTAACGCAGATAGAACACGCGCGGGAACCCGGTCGCCGTAAAGCGCGTTTCGTCCCACAGGCCGTGCTCGCGCTGTTCGCGCTGCAAATAGCCGATGCCGCGTGTGACCGCCTCGTTATTCACTTCGCCGGCCGCCATCAGGCCCAACAGCGCCCATGCGGTTTGCGAGGCGGTGCTCGGGGCACGCTCGTAGCCGCGATAGTCCAGCTTGTAGCTCTCGCCGCCCTCGCCCCAACCGCCGTCTTCGTTCTGAATCGACAGAAGCCATTGGACGGCGCGCCGGACGCGCGGATCGTCGTGCGGCATGCCAGCCGCGTTCAGCGAACAGAGCGCGGTCCACGTGCCGTAGATGTAGTTCAGGCCCCACCGACCGTACCAGCTGCCGTCCGGTTCCTGCTCCTTGAGCATGTAGTCGAGCGCGCGTTGCGCCGGTTCGCTGTTCTGCGGCAGTTCCCCGAGTTGCGCGAGCATCGACAGGCAACGGCCCGACACGTCCGCGGTCGGCGGATCGAGCAACGCGCCGTGGTCCGAGAACGGAATGTTGTTCAGGTAGTACTGCGTGTTTTCCGGTTCGAACGCGCCCCAGCCGCCGTCGCTGCTCTGCATGCCGACGACCCATTCGCGCGCCCGCGCAATCGCCTCGCGATCCACGTCCGACTGCGTGAGCGCCCCCGAACGATGCATCGCCATCGCGACCACCGCCGTATCGTCGACATCGGGGTAATACGCGTTGTTGTACTGGAATGCCCAGCCGCCCGGACGCACGTTCGGCCGGCGCGAAATCCAGTCGCCGCGCACGTCGAGAATCTGCAATGGACGCAACCACGCGAGTCCGCGTTCCGCCGCCTGCTCCGCGCGCAGCTCGCCCGTTTCGAGCAGCGCGTGCGCCGCGAGCGACGTGTCCCACACCGGCGACAGACACGGCTGGCAATACGCTTCGTCGTCCTTGATGACGAGCAGCTTTTCAATCGACTGGCGCGCGATAGCCCGGTTCGGATGATCGGCTGGATAGCCGAGCACGTCGTACATCATCACCGAGTTGGCCATAGCCGGGAAGATCGCGCCGAGGCCGTCTTCGCCGTTCAGCCGTTCGTCGACGAACGCCACCGCCTGCCGCACGGCGCGCTCGCGCGTGGCCTTCGGGAACAGCCCGTCGACCGCGCGCAGCACCGTGTCGACCACACGGAAAAAGCGGAACCAGCCGACGTGCTGATGCGGCGCACGCGCCGGCATGCCGGTATTCACCGGCGCGCCGCGGAACAGTTCGTCGATGCGCACGCGGCGCGGATTGCGCGCGAGCGGGCGCTTCGCGTTGAGCACGAGCAGCGGCACGATCACGGTGCGCGCCCAGTACGACACCTTCGACAGATGGAACGGGAACCACATGGGCAGCAACGTGATTTCCACCGGCATCATCGGCACGGCGCGCCACGACACCACGCCGAAAAGCGCGAGCAGAATGCGCGTAAAAACGTTCACGGCCTCCGCGCCGCCGTGCGCGAGTATCGCCTCGCGCGCGCGGACCATGTGCTCGGCATCCACCGGGTCGCCGATCATCTTCAGCGCAAAGTACGCCTTCACACTTGCGCTGACGTCGAGCGCGCCGTCGGTGAAAAGCGGCCAGCCGCCGTCCGGCAACTGGATACGCCGCAGGTAACGCGCGATCTTCCGCTCGAGTTCGAGGTTCGGCGCCTCGCCGAGGTAATGCACGAGGAGCACGTATTCGGCGGGAATCGTTGCGTCCGCTTCCAGTTCGTAGACCCAGTGGCCGTCCGCATTCTGCGCAGCGAGGATCGCGTCGGTCGCGCGCGTGATGGCGGCGTCGAGCGCGGGAGCAACCCCGGCGGAGGCGGCGGCGCTTGCCGTTGCGGTTGCCGTTGCAGGCGCGGTTGCGGTCGCAGTGCTCGCCGCAGCCGGCGCAGTCCCGTTTTCGCCGGCGTTTTCGGGCCCGGCGGCGGCCAGCACATGAGCTTGAGATAGGTCGTTCATCAGCGTTCCATCGGTTGATTCAGCAGCGTATCCGCGGCCTTCTGGCCGGAGCGGATCGCGCCTTCAATCGTCGCGGGCAGGCCGGTAGCCGTCCAGTCGCCCGCGAGCATCAGATTGTTCCAGCGAGTCCGCGTGCCGGGACGCAGCGTTTCCTGGTCCGGCAGCGCGGCGAATGTCGCGTTTCTGTCGATCACGACCTGGTAGGCCGGCATCGCCGCGGCGGGCAGATTGGCCGCCTGAGCGACCTCGGCCCATACGCGTGCGGCGAGATCTTCGGCCGGCGTGTCGATCAGTTCCTGAGCGCCGTAGACCGTCGCCGCAAGGCGTCCGTCGAACGCAAACAGCCATTGCGCCGTTCCGTTGACGAGGCCCGTAACCGGCGCGAGCTTGAACGGCGGCTCGATGCTGAAATGCACGCTGACGGTCGCGGCAAAGCGGGTCGGCGCACGCAGACCTGGAACGAGCGTCTGCGCGACGTCCGGCGAAACCGCGAGGATCACGGCATGGTTCCTGTCGAGCGCAATGCTGCCTGCCGCGAAATTCAGCGCCTCGACGCGGCTGGAAATTGCCTGAGCGTTGGCGTGAGCGTTGGCGTTGGCTCGTGCGTGCGCGGCATACACCATTTTCTCCAGCCGCGAATCCAGTTCGATAGTCGCGCCGCCATGCTGCAGCAGCCGCAACGCCGGGTCGACGAACGCGCTGCTCAGGCCGTGGCGCGCGACCAGCGTCCTGGTTGCCTGACCGCCCGAGATCAGCATCTCGCGCACCGCCGCCGC
Source organism: Burkholderia sp. WSM2232 (assembly GCF_000472545.1). Classification (GTDB taxonomy): domain Bacteria; phylum Pseudomonadota; class Gammaproteobacteria; order Burkholderiales; family Burkholderiaceae; genus Paraburkholderia. The sequence continues at coordinate 27,852 of NZ_AWZV01000022.1, forward strand.
AGTCATTTCCGCCGACGCCTCGCGCGGCTCCACATTGAGCAGAGCGCGAAACAGCGGCGCGAGCAGGCGGTCCCACAGCGGGCCGTTGCTGCGCATGGTCTGGGCGACACTGCGGCCAGGCTTCGCGAAAAGCAGCGGCACCACGTTCAGATAATCGCTCGGGCCGGTGTTCGGCACGCGCATGTTCGGATCGAAGATCCACCACGGCAGGCGGCCAGGCGACATGCGCACGGTCCAGCGCGCGCGGCTGGCCAGGTCGACGAAAGGGAATTCCGGCAGCGCCGGTCCCGTCAGTTCGTCCGCAGAGCCGATCGCCCGCAGATAGTTCAGCGTGGCGGCATTGCCCGACATGATCAGGTGATTGCCGCTGTCGATCGTCGCGCCGAGTTTCGCGTCGTAAAACGAACGGCAACGGCCGCCGGCCTGCGCGGCCGCCTCGTGCAACACGACCCGCGCGCCGCGCCGCTGCAACTGCACCGCGGCGGCGAGGCCGGCGAGGCCCGCGCCGACCACATGTACGAGCCTCGACATCAGCTCAGAAAAGCGCGTAGCGCGCGACGATCCATAGCAAGCGCAGCTTCGGCTTACTGACCTTCGTGCGCGGAATGTCGAAGCCGCGCTCGAGCGTGCGCTCGAGCAGCACATGGTAGACGCCCGACATGATGCGCGGCGCGCGCACCTGGCTGCGCGGCTCGCGGTCCATGATCGCATCGGACGCCGCAAAGTGTTCGCGTGCGCGCGCGGCAAGCGTCGCACACACGCGCGGCAGCGAGGGGTCGTCGGCGATCTGCGCCGGGTTGGTGATCGCGATGCCTTCGCGCGCCAGCAGCTCGCGCGGCAGATAGCAACGGTTGATGCCGGCGTCTTCGTCGATGTCGCGCAGAATGTTCGTGAGCTGCAGCGCGCGGCCCAGATGGTGCGCCAGCAAACGGCCTGGCTCCTCCTGCATCCCGAATATTCTCACCGAAAGGCGGCCCGCTGCGCTCGCGACGCGGTCGCAATACAGGTCGAGCGTGGCTTCGTCGGGCGCGCAGATGTCGGCAGCCGCGTCCATCGCCATGCCGTCGATCATCGCGTGAAAATCTTCGCGCTGCAGATGGAACGTGTGAATGTGCCGCGTCAACGCGCGCAACGAAGCGCGCGGCGCGCCGGCATAGCACGCGTCGATGTCGGCGCGCCAGCGCTCCAGCGCGGCGGCACGGTCGGCGCGCGGCAAGTCGCTGTCGGCAATGTCGTCGACCGCGCGGCAGAAAGCGTAGACCTGATACATCGCGTCGCGTTGCGCGGCCGGCAGGATGCGCATTGCGAGATAGAACGAGCTGCCGGACGTGGCGGCAGCGGCGTCGATTTCAGTATCGTCCACGACAGGATTGGAAACAGCCAAGACGATCTCCGCAGGAGGGCGCCCGCTGAAAGGCGTTCAGTAATTGTTATGCCTCGCCGCAGGGCGGGCGGCCCGCGCGCGCGGACACGCGCGAAACAGACGGCTGGGATGCCGGAAACGGCGAAAAGTATATCAACGTTTGTGAGACGCCGCAGTTTCGCCCGCCCAAACGTGAACAAAGCGGTGGACAAAGCGGCCGACTCGGCGCGCCAGATCGCGCGCCGCCGCGCGTCTCAGGTCAGTGCGACGCAGCGGTTGCGCCCCTGGCGCTTGGCGCTGTAGAGCGCCGCGTCGGCCTCGTTGATCAACACATCGTAGGCGGGCAAGCCGGGCCGCGCCGCCGCGCCGCCCACACTCGCGGTTACCGGCACGCTGGTGCCCTGCACTTCCACCGGCGTATCCGCGATCGTGCAGCGGATTTTTTCGGCGACGCGCATCGCGTCTTCGAGCGGCGTGCATGGCAGCAACAGCGCGAACTCTTCGCCGCCGAAACGCCCGAAGGTGTCCTGCGCCCGCACGACGCCGGCCACGCGCTGCGCCATCGCGCGCAGCACCGTGTCGCCAACGCCGTGACCAAACTGGTCGTTGATCTTCTTGAAGTGGTCGAGATCGAACAGCAGCACCGACATATCGCCGCCATAGCGCTGCCAACGCGTGTATTCGTCGAGCAGCCGCGCCTCGAAATAGCGGCGGTTGGCAATGCCGGTGAGTCCGTCGCGGTCCGCGTACTCCTGCAGCTTGGCCACAGCCTCCTCGCGCTCGCGCTGCACGATGCTCACGTGCGTGACATCCGAGATCGTCACGCAAACGGCCACCACTTCGCGTTCGCGCGTAAGCGGCATGAAGGTGCAGTCCTGCTGCATGTAGTCCACGCCGCCGGTGATGGGCCGGTCGTGATCGAACTTGAACAGGTACGGGCGCTGCTCCCATGAGCTGAACGCAAAACTGCCGAGTTGAAACACGCTTTCAATCTTGCGCGACAACCACACGCGCGGCAGTTCCGGAAAATGCGTGAACAGCGATTTGCCGACCACCTGCTCCGCCGACAACCCGCTGTGGTCTTGCATGAAGCGATTCCACATGAGCACGTTCATGTCGCGGTCGAGCACGAAGATGCCAAAGCCGACCCGCTCCACCACCATATCGCTCAACGACTGCACGGGCGAACTCATAGGCTGGACAGCAGCGCGTCGAGCGCGTCGTTCATGTGGCGGATGGACTCTTCCGCCATCAGCATCACGAGGTGCGCGCGGAAGCTCTGATCTTCCAGCGTGAAATTGACCTCGACGAGCAGCGCGACTTCCCATTGCAGCACGCCGGGCTGGAATACTTCGTCGAGCGTGAGCGCGTCGCCGAGCAGGCCCGGCGCGGAGAACACCGGGGTACGGCCAAGCTGGTCCAGGATGCACGACACGCACGCACCGGTGAGCACGTTCGCGACGTCGAACATCAGTTCCTTCTGACTCACCGATTCGTATGCCGAGCGCGAGTAGGGATCGCTTACGAGCGCGCACAGGTCGTCCACGCTGTCGCTGCGGCAAATTACCAGCGCCTCGCCCTTGATGTCCGAACGAAAGCCCTGACGCACGGCGCTCACCGGGTCCTGGATGCCGGTCATTTCCCTCAGCGCCTGCGCTGCCTCGGTCACCGCTACCACCCTGACGCGCGGCACCGACAATTCGATGAACGAATCGAGCAGCCGCGCGAGACGCGTCGCGGCTTGGCCCATCGCCAGATTGGCGACCTCTTGCAGCGCGTCGCGCTGGTCTTCGTTGAGGACTGGCTCAGACATACAACCCGTACTCCTTGAGGATGGGCAGTACCGCCTCCGGCGTCACGGGTTTGGCGATGAACGCCGCGGCGCCAAGCGCGCGCACGCGCGCCTGCGCCATCGGCTGGATATCGGCCGAGACGACGATGACGAAGGTGTTCAGGTCCTCATGCTGCAACGCCTCGAGCACCTGGTAGCCGTTCATGTCAGGCATGGTGAGGTCGAGGAACATCACCGAGGCTTTCCCTTGACGATATAAAGCGAGCGCTTCGCGTCCGTTCGATGCGTAAGACACGTCCACGTCCCAATCCGGCGGCAATGCCTTGGTGAGCACCTTGCGGGCAAGCAACGAATCATCGGCGATCACGATAGGCAAAGGCATGGCGGTCTACAGACGGAATAAGCTCGTGCGGGTTAACGGCGGATAGCCCGAACTCTTTAGGGTGACGTGCGACGGCGCGCGTCGCGATGCGCGTGCGCCTGCTGGGAGGCGGCTTGCAGACAGGCGGGAATGAGGCGCGGCGAGGCGCGTTTGGCGCACGCCTTGCTCGCGCGGAAACGCGCGTACGTGCGGCGGACGACGGTTATGACCGGCATGTTGAGCCTACCCCGTATAGAATCGGCGCGGCTCGCTGGAACCTGGCTGATCCCCGTGCCGCGCGCGCGTGGTTTCCGCGAACGCCGGCACTCACGCGCGTACGCATGATCCGGTGCCCTCGCGGCGCGTGCGTTCGAACATGGCGGACGCACTTTTTGTCGTGGGATCGATTCTCAAAGCAATACCGCCGAAAAGCAATACGCGGTATTTTTCACCAGCTAACAATATCTTCCTGAGTTAGTCGCTTTAGGAAAACATACACGCTGCATAATTATAGTTTTTATACCGTTTATACTTTTGTGTACGTTTGCGCTTGCCAGTTTGTCACTGTTTTAAAAGGCTGATGAATTGCGCCCGAAAACTGCGAACACCAGCCATTACGGTAACTTCTACCGCCGTTCAGCGACTATGCTTCACGTATCATTCCTGTGTCTTTACGTTTTGAAAGGCCGAGCGTTTAACAATGACATCTGACCGGTTCGATCCGCACCGAGCGAGCCGCCTTTCCAACGACGGGCAGGGCGACGCGGTGTTTCCCAGCGTGCCGGAGCAGAACTTTCACGTGCGGCGCATGACGTTGATCGCGCTGCTGGTCGCCGCGATCGTGCTGCCGTGCCTTTACGTCGCGGCCATGGCGTTCAACGACATGCGCAGCCGCGAAGCCGACGCCACCGACATGACGCTGCGCACCGTGCGCATCGCCGAGGAACACGCGCTCAAAGTGTTCGACATGAACGAAACGCTCGACACGCGCATCGTCGATTTGACGGAAGGCCTCGACGACGCGAGCATACGCGCACGCGAGGCCGCCATTCACCAGAAAGTCCGCACCATGGGCGGCGGCTATCCGCAGGTCGCCGCGGTGTCCATTTTCGGCCGCGACGGCACCTTGCTCGTGAGCAGCCGGTTCTATCCGGCGCCGCCGGTGTCGATCGGCGACCGCGAAGACTTCGTCGGCCTGCGCGAAGGCCGCGACCTCGAACATGTGTCGAAAGTAATGTCGGGGCACGTCGCCGGCGAGCAGGTGTTCAATTCCGGCATCGAGCGGCGCGCGCCCGACGGCACGTTCGCCGGCGTGGTGTCGGTCGCGCTGCGCCCGAGCTATTTCGACGCGTTCTACCGCGAGCTGCTGGGCGGCAACGACGGCGTGCCGATGACCATGAGCCTCGTGCGCGCCGACGGCGCCGTCCTCGCTCACTACCCGCGCCGCCCGGGCGAACCCACCGCCGTCGCTGCCGACTCGCCGTTCGCCGGGGCCATGAAAGAGGGACGGCGCGCCGGCGTGACGCGCATGCGCTCGAATATCGACGGCGACAACATGATCGTCGCATTCCGGCATGTCGGCTCGTATCCGGTTTATGTGATGTGCGGCTATCGCGCGTCGGCTATGTGGGCCGCGTGGTATCGGCACCTTGCGGTGCTGGTTCTGTCGATATTCACGCCGTCCGTCGCCCTGTGGTGCGTGATCTGGCTTTCCTTGCGGCGGCTCGGCGCCGAGGAAGAAGCCTGGGAGCGCTGGCAGGCGGAAGCCTCCATGCGCCGGTCCATCGAATCGGCGTACCGTCAGTCGCGCAAGATGGAAGCGCTCGGCACGCTGGTGGGCAGCGTCGCGCACGACTTCAACAATCTCTTGATGATCCTTTCGGCGAACGTTCAGATTGCGCGCCGGCGCGGTGCGAGCGGATTGGATCGCGAGCTGTCCGCCATGGAGCGGGCGCTCAAGAGCGGGCAATCGCTCACCCGGCAGTTGCTGGGTGTCGCACGCAAGCAGCCGCTGCGCAACGAAACCGTCGCGCTCGAACGCTGGCTGCCGGCGTGCCGCGACCTGCTGCGCGCGTCGCTCGGGGCCAAGGTTTCGCTGGTTATCGATATCGGCGTCGGCCTCTGGCCGATGCGCGTGGACGTCGCCGAGCTTGAGCTCGCGCTCATCAACATCGCCGTGAACGCGCGCGACGCCATGCCCAACGGCGGACGTTTCACCGTGCGCGCGACCAACATCACGTTCCGTCACGAAGACGGCTTCCCGCTGACCGGCGAGTTCGTCCAGGTGTCGCTGGAGGACACCGGCGTCGGCATGGCGCCCGAGGTGCTCGCGCGCGCCTTCGAGCCGCTTTTCACGACCAAGGCAAAGGGCATGGGCACGGGGCTCGGTCTGCCGCAGGTGTTTGCCTTCTGTGAGCGCTCGGGCGGGCTGGCCGCGATCGACAGCGCCGTCGGCGCGGGCACCTCCGTGCGGCTCTATCTGCCGCGCGCGACGGAAGAGCCGGTAGTCGACGGGCCGGCCGAAACCGGCACCGAAGACCTTGACGCCTCGCACGGACTACGCGTGCTGCTTGTCGAGGACAACGAGGAAGTGGCCGCGGGCACCGAAGCACTGCTGCAGATGATGGGCCACCACGTCACGTGCGTGCCGAATGCGGACATGGCCTTGAGTCTGCTGGAGGATGCGCGCGCGCAACACACTCGCAGCGGCGAGCCGCTGCCGTTCGACGTCGTGCTGTCGGACATTCATATGCCGGGGGCGCTCAACGGCATTGACCTGGCGGAAGCCATCCGCGGGTTCGACATCAACCTGCCGGTCATTCTCGTGACCGGCTACGCGGAAGAGCTCGACCGCGCGCGGCAGGTCAATGTGCGGGTGCTGTCCAAGCCCTTCGACATCGCTCTGCTGGAAAGCCTTCTGGAGGGCATTCAGCGCGAACTCGCGCACAGCGGGCTGGATCCGGCGACGCATCAGGTGCTGTAGCGGGCGTTTCCGGCCCGGTTTGCCGTTTCTTTCGCCGTTTCTTTCGCCGTTTCGTTCGCCGTTTCGTTCGCCGTTACGCCCGATTGTAAAAATGCGCGGGCTGCTGCCCGTTGTGCGAGCCTTGGCAGCGGTTTTTAGCGCAAGCCCACGGCGGCGGGCGCCGTGCGCGCCGCATGTCCGGCATGAAGGTTGCGGCGCTGGTCGGGAATGGGGACGGCGCACCGCGCGCTGTCCTACCCCAAAGGGAGACAGCCATGCGACATACCGTGATTGGTCTATTCAACACCTATGCAGATGCCGAAGCCGCGCGCGATACGCTAGTGCAGACCGGTTTTGCTCGGGACGCCATCGATTTGCAGGCGAACGCCGAGCCCTCGGTCGGCTCGGCGACTGACGAAGTGGCCGGTTCCGGCGTGCTTGCCAATATCGAACGTTTTCTGTCGAGCCTGTTTGCAAGCGGCCCGCGCGCGCCGGAGACCGCCCGCTATACCGAAGCGGTGCGCCGTGGCGCGGTGCTCGTGGTGATCGACGCTGCCAGCGAATCGCACGCAGAACTCGCTCGCAACACGCTGACGCGGCTTGGCGCAACGGATATTGGCGAGCGCTCGGCCGACTGGAGCACGCACACGGCCACCGAAAGCGCGCGCGAGCATTCGTTGCTGGATGAGCTCGGAATCGGCACCGTAACCACAGCCGCGCCGCGTGGCGCAGAAAGCGGATTCGGCGAAGCTGCAGACCGCGACACGATGACGTCCGCGGGAACGGGAATGGGCGCGGCGATGGGCACCGGCGGGCCAGGCACAGCGACGTGGACGTCGCCTCCGGAGGCCACTGGGACCGGGACTGGAATTGGAACTGGCGCGGGTACGTCTGTGCCCGCCGGCACTGGCGCGGCGGCAATGACAACCGGAACGCCGGCAACGCCTGCCAGCAGCGTCAGCTCGCCTGCCGCTCCCGGCTCCGGCGCGGCCACGCACGCGGCCACGGCGGCGGATCCACTGTACACGGCGCCCCCGCGCAGCACCGACGCCGAACCGTTCGTGCCGCCGCCGATCAGCGAGCGTCCGGCCACCGATCCGCTGAACGAACCCATGCGTGATCCTCTAGCCGACGACGCCGGGCGCAGCGCCATTGCCGCTGGTTCGGCGCCGGGATCGGGCGCAGTCATGCAGCCATCGGAAGTGGTCTCCAGCGCCGCACATCCTACGTCGGGTTTGAGCGGACAGATTCCCAACGAATATCTCGAGTACGAGGAAGACTTTCGCACGCATTACGACGAGCAATATTCGGCTGACGACTCGCGTTACGAGGACTATGTGCCGGCTTACCGCTACGGTGCCGAGATCGGCCAGGACGTGCGTTATCGCGACAGGGCGTGGGACGACGTGGAACCGGAGGCGCGGCGTCACTGGGAATCGACGGCGGCGGACAACAGCACGTGGGAGCGCTTCAAGCTCGCCGTGCGTCATGGCTGGGAACGCGTGACGGGACATCATCACGTGTAGAAGCAGGAAGAGCTAGGCGGCGCGGCGGCGCGCCGGGAAACTTCGGGCGCGCCGCCGCATTCAACACCAGTTGAGATCGCGGACCGCCGTGGGCAAGGCCAACGGTTAGCCGCAAACGCTACAGGTCAACTCCAGGGCAACCTCAGGCAGCGGCATGCCGCTTGACCCACGCGACGTAGCGGTCGACAAAACCCTGCAAGAACTTGCGCGTGCCGTCGTTGAGAATCTCGCCTTTCTCGTTGATGACCGCCGGATCGTGCTTGATGAACACCTCTGGCTGGCCGAGCGTCGCGACGTCCAGATAGGCCAGCACATTGCGCAGATGCTGCTGCGCGAGCGCCGAGCCAGTCGCGCCCACCGAGGTGCCGATCACCGCGCCCGGCTTGTTGCCCCACGAATTCGCACCCCACGGACGCGAGCCCCAGTCGAGCGCGTTCTTCAGCACGCCGGGTATCGAGCGGTTGTATTCGGGCGTGACGAACAGCAGGCCGTCGGCGGCTTCCACGCGCTGTTTGAGCTGTCTGGCGGTCTCGGGGAAATCGGCGTCGTACTCCTGGCTGTAAAGGGGCAACGAACCGATATCGATGAACTCGAACGTGAGATCAGGCGGTGCGAGGGAAATGACCGCTTGGGCCAGCTGACGGTTGAACGACTCGCGGCGCAGGCTGCCGACGACGACTGCGATATGTAGGGCCATGATTCGCTTCCTCTGTATTAGGCGCTCTAGGCGCGAAGGGGTACGAACTGCCCATCATAAGCAAAAAGCGCAGTTGCGGTGCTCGCGGAAGGCAATCTCTCGGCCAAATGTCGGTCGCGCGGCGGTTTTCACCGGAGGCGGTGGATAAATTCCGGCCGCGCAAAAGTTATCCACAGATTTACTGAATAACCTTGTGGATAACTGGTACTTTTGCCTTGTCAATCAAGCCTGCCTTCGGCCTGTCCCGATTGGAGGCAACGGTAATTTGCTGGCGCCTGTCGTCCACCGCGGTTTGACACGCATAAACCGTCCAGATGTGGCAAGGGCGCCGCTACGGGCGCCCTTGTTGGCCGGCTAACGGCACCGATGGCCAGTTAGTTGCCGAAGAATACGTTGCAGTACGACGCGGGCCCGTTGCACTGCGAAGGCGCTGCGGCATGAGCGGCGCCCGAAGCGGCGGCGAACAGGGCGATGGAAGCGATCAGGGCAGAGAGAATGCGTTTCATGGTGCTACTCCTATTGAATGTGGCTGGCGATCCCGGTGATCGATGGCCGAAGAATAGCGATTCAGCGTTCCCCTAAAAACAGGCAAGACCGGAAGACTTCTTTTCACTTTCTGAAATGATCGGCAGGGCTTGAATGCCGACAAAAGACCTGCCCCGCTACTGGCGTGCCTTTGCGGGCCGGTGGTTGCGCGAATGCAACTACCGACGGTGCGTTTTCAAATCGCGCAATAATCCATTTCCGTCGGCATTACCTGGTGTCACTGGCACGCGTAAAAGTAAGGCGAATCTGTGTGAGCGGCACGCGGGGAAGGGCTACCTCGTCCTCTTGAAGAAAGGTGCCGTCTTACGCGTGAAGTGAAAGCCGTGCCCGCGGACTAGCGGGCACGGAAGGCGAGAAAGTGTCCGGGCGGACAACTCATGCCTGATTGTGCACAGCCGCTCCGTAACGAGCGGCGCTGCGATGTTTGGTGGGCCTCCCGTGAGTCGAACACGGCACCAACGGATTATGCTAACCAGCTACGGCTTTCGCCGCCCCTTTCGGGTTTGTGGTCTGGACTGTCTCTTGTCTTTACGACCTGCCCGTTCAGTCTCTACACGTTCTCTCTAAGAGAGCTTCGCTCGGGATTGCCACGCTGCGAAAACAGCAGAGGTTTCCCCGAATTTGAGCAGTTCTACCAGGGGGCAGAGCTAACTTACCCCAAGGCAACCCATTCATGACTCACCATGCCGAACTGCAGGGTTTAGGTGAGTCTTTGCTAAGTCCGCTGCTCTAACCAAGCATGAGCTAGAGGCCCCGAGAACTCGAAATTCTACCGTACGGAAGACGAACAACGAAAGGACCTTTGCAGTCCGCGCCTGTTCGCCGATTGGCCGCCATACTACACGAAAAAGGGGCCTCCGCAATCGCTTCACTGGTGTGAGACGACCGGGAGGCCCCTTGGGATCGGCTACTGGCAGACGCTAGTTCTTGCAGCGCTGCGAACCGCAACGAGCAGCGCGTCGATCAGTTGCCTTCAAGGAAAGACTTCAGCTTGTCCGAACGGCTCGGGTGACGCAGCTTGCGCAACGCCTTCGCCTCGATCTGACGGATCCGCTCACGCGTCACGTCGAACTGCTTGCCGACTTCTTCGAGCGTGTGATCGGTGCTCATTTCGATACCGAAGCGCATGCGCAGCACCTTCGCTTCGCGCGGCGTCAACGAATCGAGCACGTCCTTCACGACATCGCGCATGCTCGCGTGCAGCGCGGCGTCCGCCGGCGCGACAGTATTCGTGTCTTCGATGAAGTCGCCGAGATGCGAATCGTCGTCGTCGCCGATCGGCGTTTCCATGGAGATCGGCTCCTTCGCGATCTTCATGATCTTGCGGATCTTGTCTTCCGGCATTTCCATCTTCTCGGCCAGAGTTGCCGGATCCGGCTCGAGGCCGGTTTCCTGCAGGATCTGACGCGAGATGCGGTTCATCTTGTTGATCGTCTCGATCATGTGAACCGGAATACGGATCGTGCGCGCCTGGTCCGCAATCGAACGCGTAATGGCCTGGCGAATCCACCACGTGGCGTACGTGGAGAACTTGTAGCCCCGACGATATTCGAACTTGTCCACCGCCTTCATCAGGCCAATGTTGCCTTCCTGAATCAGGTCGAGGAACTGCAGACCCCGGTTCGTGTACTTCTTCGCAATCGAGATCACGAGACGCAAGTTCGCCTCGGTCATTTCGCGCTTGGCCTGCCGCGCCTTCAGTTCGCCCGCCGCCATCTGACGGTTGGTTTCCTTCAGGTCCTTCAGCGGCAGCACCACACGCGCCTGCAAATCCAGCAGACGCTGTTGCTGCTCGCGAATGGCAGGAATGTTGCGCGTGAGAATCGCGCTATACGAATGACCTTCGCTGACGATCTTGTCGGCCCATTCGAGGTCCGTTTCGCTGCCCGGGAAACGTGCGATGAATTCCGCACGCGGCATGCCGCACTTGTCGACCACCGTATGCAGAATCTGACGCTCGACCTGGCGCACCTCGTCCACCTGGGCGCGCAACGTGTCGCACAGCCGCTCGACAGTACGCGCGGTGAAGCGAATGGTCATCAGCTCGTTCTGGATGGTTTCCTGCGCCTTCAGGTAGGACTTGGACTTGTAGCCTTCCTTCTCGAACGCGCGGCGCATCTTGTCGAACCACTCGCTGATGAGGGCGAACTTTTCGAGCGACGCACGCTTGAGCGCTTCCATTTGCGCTGCGTTGGCCGTGGCCTGCGCCGTGCCGTCGTCTTCTTCCTCGTCGCCTTCTTCCTCTTCCTCTTCTTCCTCGTCCTCGCTCTCGATGGCTTCCGCCTCCTGCACCGAGAAGCCGTCCGCGTCTTCCGCGTCGGCGTCGATCAGGCCATCGACCAGTTCGTCGATGCGGATTTCCTCGTTGGCGACGCGCTCGGCCATGGCCAGAATGTCGGCAATCGTGGTCGGACAGGCCGAGATGGCCATCACCATGTGCTTCAGGCCGTCTTCGATCCGCTTCGCGATTTCGATTTCGCCTTCGCGCGTGAGCAACTCGACCGTGCCCATTTCACGCATGTACATGCGCACCGGGTCGGTCGTGCGGCCGAATTCGGAGTCGACTGTGGACAGCGCGACTTCGGCTTCCTCTTCTACTTCGTCGTCGGACGAAGCGGCGGGCGCGTTGTCGTTCAGCAGCAGCGTTTCCGCGTCGGGCGCCTGCTCGTACACAGCCACGCCCATGTCGTTGAACGTGCTGATAATGCCTTCGATCGCCTCGGTCTCTGTGAAATTGTCCGGCAGGTGATCGTTGATTTCGGCGTACGTGAGGAAGCCGCGCTCCTTGCCGAGCTTGATGAGCGCGCGCAATTTCGAGCGGCGCTCTTCGAGTTCCTCGACCGTGCCGGGCTGCGACGACGAAAACGCGTCTTTCAGCAGCGCCTTTTCCTTGGCGCGACGGTCGCGAGCCTTGGCCTTTTCCACTTTGCCGGAAGCGGCCACTGGGGTTTCTTCGCTCTGGGTTGCGTCGTCATCGACGGGTACTTCATTCAGCTTTTTCGTCATGGAGTTCGCCGTACCGGCTGTAGTCTCGACTCGCGGCTGGTGGACAACAGCCGGTTGAACCGTGGATACTGGAGTCTCGCGCACTGCCGCATCGTCCTGCGCGACAGCCGCTTCCCTTGCGCTTCTGACACCCGGCCGCCTCTCAGCCGGAGGTGGCACGGCTTGCGCCGACTTCGCCACCGCCTTTGCCACTCCTGTTGACTCCGCTCGCGCGGCCGAAGTGGTCGAGGACTTTCTCCCGGCAGCGGGTGTAACGCTGGCAGCAGACGCTTTCCGGGGGGAAGAAACTAGCTTGGCCGAAGTGACCTTTCCGGTCTGCTCCGTGGAGCGTGGGCCAGTTTTGCTCTTTCCACCTGTCGTCTTTGCCATCGCATCGCCTTTTCGCCTTTGCTAGGAAAACCCTTTGAAAAACAAACCGCTGGAAACCTTTAATTATACCACCCAGGTTTCTGCGCCTCCGCCTACAAGCCAAGCTGGCGCTTCATGTCAGCCCGCTTCCGGTTGAGCTCGGCGAGTTCCGCGAACTCCTCCGGCGTGTGCCGGGATTGCCGCGAAAGCTGCTCCAGACGGTCGCAATAAGCGTCGTAACGCATCTTGAAAATCGCCGCTTTCAATTCCTCTCCGACAATCCTTTCCTGCTCGCGCCGCTCCTCGATGACGGTCGCATCTTCCGGGTCCTTCAGCAACAAATCCCGGACATTTTCATCATAGTCCAGAATTTTGCGAAAGATTTCCTCGAAAGTTGGGGCGTTTGCCCCGTTTCGCAATAGGTCGGAGAGCAACTGGAACTCCGCCGAATCGCCAAGTGCGCGCGCGTGTGTCGTCACTTCCTCGAACAGTTCGCCGTGCCGCGTCACGGTGAGGAGCGCCTGCTCGGCCTCCTCGTCGAGCACGGCGACGGTGCGCGGATACATCACAAGATTGCGCAACGTCTTTTCTTCGATGCCCGTCACGCTGCGCCGGTCCTTACGCGCGGGCGCCGAGCGCGCGGCCGCCGCGATGCGCGAATCGACCTCGCAGAGCGCGGCCACCTCGTCGAACGGCACGTCGAGCCGGTCGGCGAACATATGCATGATCTGCGCGCGCAGCGCGTTGGCGGGCAGCGCCTGCAACAGCGGCTTCGCGTCGAAGAGCGCGCGCGCCTTGCCTTCCGGCTGGTCGAGTTCCTTGCCGGCAAGCACTTCGTTGAGCATGAACTGTGACAGCGGCATGGCCCGTTCGACCTGCTCGGCGAACGCCGCAGTGCCGAACTCGCGCACGTAGCTGTCCGGGTCGTGCTCCGCGGGCAGGAACAGGAAGCGGATGGTCCGGTTGTCCGCCGCGTGCGGCAGACAGGCGTCCAGGGCGCGGCGCGCCGCGCGCCGGCCGGCTGAGTCGCCGTCGAAACTGAAGATGACCGTGTCGGTCTGGCGCATCAGTTTCTGCACATGCACCGGCGTGCAGGCCGTGCCGAGCGTGGCGACAGCGTTCTGAAAGCCCAACTGGGCCAGTGCGACCACATCCATATAGCCTTCGACGACCAGCACGTAATGCTGTTCCCGAATCGCGAGGCGCGCCTCGAAGAGGCCGTAAAGCTCGCTGCCCTTGTTAAATAGCGGCGTTTCCGGCGAATTCAAATACTTGGGCTCGCCGCCGTCGAGCACACGGCCGCCGAAGCCGATCACCTGCCCCTTCACATTACGTATGGGGAACATGATCCGCTCGCGAAAGCGGTCGTAGCGGCGGTTCTGACCCTGAGCGTCCGATTTTTCGCTGACGATCACGAGACCGGATCCGACCAGTGCGTCGTCGCGATAGTTCGGGAAAGCGGCTTCGAGGTTTTGCCAGCCGTCCGGTGCATAGCCGAGCCCGAAGCGCGCAGCAATTTCGCCGGTCAAGCCGCGCTTTTTCAGATACTGGATGGCCGCTGGCGCGCCGCGCAGTTGCTTGCGGTAGTAGTCGCAGGCTGTCTGCATGACGTCGGAAAGCGCGGTGGTGACAGCCTTGGAAGCCGCGGGCGAGTAGCCGCCGCCCGACGCGCCCCCGCCGCCATAGCCGGGCGAGGGTTCATTCGGCACCGTCAGGCCGACGGACTGCGCGAGCTCGTTGACGGCCTCGGGAAACGAGGCGCCCACGTGCTCCATCAGGAAACCGATTGCCGTTCCATGCGCGCCGCAGCCGAAGCAGTGATAGAACTGCTTGGTAGGGCTCACCGTAAACGACGGGCTTTTCTCGTTATGGAACGGACACAGTCCCATGAAGTTCGCGCCGCCCTTTTTCAACTGCACATACCGACCCACCACGTCGACGATATCGACGCGGTTGAGCAGGTCCTGCAGGAATGACGGAGGAATCACGGTGAATGGCGCTGCCGGAAGGAATCAATAAAGCTCAATACGACTCGGTGGGCTCAACGGCCTCAACGAGGCTTGACGACGTTCGATGCTCGGGGCACGAGCCTGCGCGCCGCGCCCTGCCGTCTGCGGCGGGCACGCGCATCGCAAGGCGCGCACAATCACCCGAGCACACGCGTTACTTCGCCAGCGCTGCCTTGACCTGAGCGGAAACCGCCGTCATGTCCGCACGGCCGGCGAGCTTCGGCTTCAGCACGCCCATCACCTTGCCCATGTCCTGCGGACCGGCGGCACCGGTTTGCGCGACCGCGGCCTGCACTTCGGCAACGATTTCCGCGTCCGTCATCTGCTCGGGCATATACGCGGCGAGAATGGCCAGCTCGGCCTTTTCCTTGTCGGCCAGGTCCGTGCGGCCTGCGCTTTCGAACTGACTAATCGAGTCCTTGCGCTGCTTGATCATCTTGTCGACGACAGCGGTAACCGCAGCGTCGTCGAGAGTCACGCGCTCGTCCACTTCGCGTTGCTTGATCGCGGCGAGCAGCAGCCGGATCGTGCCAAGACGCTCAGTCTCACGTGCCCGCATGGCGGCTTTCATATCGTCGTTGATCCGGTCTTTGAGGCTCATCACTCACCCTGAATGCGTTGAAAATTGAGAACCGGCCGCGTCGGCCACGCAAGAGTACGCGCATGAACACGAACACCCGCTTGGGACGGCTTCCTCAAGCGGGTTTGCGCAATGTGCGTAGTGGATGCGACCCTGCCGGCTGGTCTGAAAAGACCTGTTAGGACGGCGGCACGCGTTCTGTGTGCCTTCGCCCGTTGGATGTCGCCGCTCCGTTTGCCCGGAACAGCGGCAACACCAGAATCAGTAGAACTTTTTTGGCAGCATCTGGCTGCGCAGACGCTTGAAATGACGCTTCACCGCGGCCGCCTTCTTGCGCTTGCGCTCAGCCGTAGGCTTTTCGTAAAACTCGCGCGCACGAAGTTCCGTCAGCAAGCCGTTTTTCTCCATGGTGCGCTTGAAACGGCGCATGGCGACTTCAAACGGCTCGTTGTCTTTTACGCGGATGGTCGTCATTTTTCAATAACGGAACTTTGTAAAGGTTCAGGAGTATAGCAGAGCTTTTACACAAAGCCACTCGCCCGTCAAGCCCCACGGACGTACTCTGCGGCCGCCTGGCCGGCCGCCACGCCCGACGCCCAGGCCCACTGAAAATTGTAGCCGCCAAGCCAGCCGGTCACATCCACTGCCTCGCCGATGAAGTACAGGCCCGGGGCGCGTGTGCTCATCATCGTGGTCGACGAAAGATCGCGCGTGTCCACACCGCCGCGCGTCACTTCGGCCTTGCGATAGCCTTCGGTGCCGTTCGGCGTCAGCGTCCAGCGCGACAGCGCTTCGCCGATGCGCCGCAGCGCCTTGTCCGGCAGATCGGCCACCCGGGCTTCCGCGGGAATCTGGTGGGTTTCCAGCCACACGTGGGCGAGCCGCTGCGGCACCCATTCCGACAACAGATTCGCAATCTGCCGGCGGGTTCCGTTCTTCGCTTCCAGCAACGCGGCAACGGCGTCCTGGTTCGGCAGCAGGTCGATGTGGATCGGCTCGCCGGGCTGCCAGTAGCTCGAAATTTGCAGCACGCCGGGCCCGGAAAGGCCGCGGTGGGTGAGCAGCAAATCCTCTTCGAACTGCGCGCCGGTCTTCTTGTTGCCCGTCGCGAGCCGCACTTCCAGCGACACCCCCGAAAGCGCAGCAAACGGCTCCCAGTCTGCTGCCGCAAAGGTCAGCGGGACCAGCGCCGGGCGCGTGTCGATCAGCTTGTGACCAAACTGCTTGGCCAGACGAAAAGCAAAGTCAGTCGCGCCGATCTTCGGAATGGACAGGCCGCCGGTCGCGACGACAAGCGCCCGCGCCGCAATCGGCCCGCCATTCGTGTCGAGCATGAAGCGGCCTTCGGCGTCCTGCCTCACCTGTTCCACCGACAGCGGCGTGCGCCAGGCGACGCGCCCCGCGTCGCACTCGCTTTTCAGCACGTTGATGACGGCGTCGCTCGACTCGTTGCAAAAGAGCTGCCCCTTGTGCTTCTCGTGCCAGGTCACGTGATGGCGCCTGAGCAAGCCCATGAAGTCGCGCGGCGTGTAGCGCGCCAGCGCCGAACGGCAAAAATGCGGATTCGCCGACAGATAGTTCGCCGGACCCGCATACAGATTCGTGAAGTTGCAGCGGCCGCCGCCTGAGATGCGGATCTTTTCCGCAAGACGCTGCGAGTGATCGATCAGCACGACATGCCGGCCCGATTGCCCGGCCACGGCCGCGCACATCATGCCGGCCGCGCCTGCGCCGATTACCGCGATATCGAAGGATTCCATGGGGCCGCATTGTACCTGCGCGTCTGCGGCGGCTTGCCTGCGCTGCTATACTTTGAGGCTTACCTTTTTGCGTTTCGGGCTTCTGTGAGAAGCCCGGCAAGCTCACCTCCCATGCTCGTTCTCGGCATCGAAAGCTCCTGCGACGAAACCGGCCTTGCGCTCTACGACACCGAGCGCGGCCTGCTCGCGCACGCGCTTCATTCGCAGATCGCGATGCACCGCGAGTATGGCGGCGTGGTGCCGGAACTGGCCTCGCGCGACCATATCCGGCGCGCGCTGCCTTTGCTGGAAGAGGTCATGGCGCGCGCAGGCGCGGCGCGCGGCGACATCGACGCGATTGCCTACACGCAAGGCCCCGGTCTCGCGGGCGCGCTGTTGGTGGGCGCGAGCGTCGCGAATTCGCTTGCCATGGCGTGGGACAAGCCGACCATCGGCATCCATCATCTGGAAGGGCACTTGCTGTCGCCGTTGCTCGTCGACGAGCCGCCGCCCTTCCCCTTTGTCGCTTTGCTGGTGTCGGGCGGCCACACGCAACTGATGCGCGTGACCGACGTGGGCGTCTACGAAACGCTCGGCGAAACGCTCGACGACGCCGCCGGCGAAGCCTTCGACAAAACCGCCAAGCTGCTGGGCCTCGGCTACCCGGGCGGACCGGAAGTGTCGCGCATGGCCGAGTTCGGCACCCCCGGCGCGGTGGTGCTGCCCCGTCCCATGCTGCACTCCGGCGACCTCGATTTCAGCTTCAGCGGCCTGAAGACGGCGGTGCTGACGCAAGCAAAAAAACTCGGCGGCGCGAACATCTGCGAGCAGGCGAAAGCAGATCTCGCGCGGGGTTTCGTCGACGCAGCCGTGGAAGTCCTCGCCACCAAATCGCTTGCGGCGCTCAAGCGCACCAGGCTCAACCGCCTCGTCGTGGCGGGCGGCGTGGGCGCAAACCGGCAGTTGCGCGAAGCGCTTTCCGCGGCGGCCCAGAAGCGCAACTTCTATGTGCATTACCCGGACCTGTCGCTTTGCACGGACAACGGCGCGATGATCGCGCTCGCCGGCGCTTTGCGTTTGAAGCGCTGGCCGGAACAGTCGGGCAAGGATTACGCTTTCACGGTGAAGCCGCGCTGGGATCTAACGTCGCTCGCGCGCTGAAGCCTTGCATTGCGCGACGCGCGTTAGGCCGACAAAAAAACCGCTCCTGGAGAGCGGTTTTTTTCGGGGCGTTTGTGACTTACTGCAGATAGGGCAAGCCGGGAAGCCGGATCACAGCACCCGTTTGTCGCGCTCTATCAACGCATACGCGCTGTGATTGTGAATGGACTCAAAGTTTTCTGCCTCGAGCACATAAGCCACGATACGTTCGTCCGCATTCAGACGCTGCGCGACATCGCGCACCAGGTCTTCCACAAACTTCGGATTTTCGTATGCGCGCTCAGTTACGAATTTCTCGTCCGGCCGCTTAAGCAGGCCCCACAGTTCGCACGACGCTTCTTCTTCGGCAATGCGAATCAGGTCTTCCACCGCGACGTCGCCGGCCAGTTCGGCATTGATCGTGACATGGGAGCGCTGGTTGTGCGCGCCATATTGGGAGATTTTCTTCGAACACGGGCAGAGGCTCGTGACCGGCACCAGTACTTTCAAATAGAGGCGCGTCGCGCCGTTGCCGGTGTCGCCGGTCAACGTCACTTCGTAGTCGAGCAGACTTTGCACGCCCGACACCGGCGCGGTCTTGTTCACGAAGTAAGGAAACGACACTTCGATGCGGCCCGCTTCGGCTTCGAGCTTCTCGAGCATTGCGGCGAGCATCGTGCGGAACGTTGCGGCTTCGAGCGGCGCCTTGTGCTCCTCGAGCAACGCGACAAAGCGCGACATGTGCGTGCCCTTCTGGTCGGCGGGCAGGTGGACATCCAGATTCCAGGTACCGACCGTGGGCTGCGCCTCACCGCTCGCCGTGCGTACGGTCAGCGGATGGCGCACCGCCTTGACGCCAACCCGCTGAATCGGAATCTGGCGGGTATCGGGCGTGCTTTGCACGTCGGGCATCACAAAGGCGGGATTCATCTGATTCATGTTGTTGTCCTTTCAGGAAGACGCTGACGCGCTCCCATGGTCCGCTTCGCAGGCATTCTCACTGCGGGAAAACTTGCCCTGATGAACGATCGCACCGCTGCGCGTTCTGAAAGCAAAAGGTTCGGGAGACCTCCGCGGCGGCGCGAAGCAGAATCCGCAACGGCAAACGCCGGCCCCTGCCGGCGTTCGATAATGAGCATCAGCCCATCGACTCTGTTCAAGCATTCCGTTGACCGCCGGACTGATCGCCAGACCGGCGCGCCGCAAACGATCCGCTAAGCGCGTTGCCGGAGTAACGTGCTTCATCACCCCGCTCAGGCAACGCAGTTATGCGCTCATCGAGCGACTTGCTCAGGCGACGCGCTTGACCGACGATTGCCCCCCGAGCGCGCCGCTCGACACAAAGCGCTCGCGAATTGACTTCGCGATGCCCGCTGCGTCCAGCCCGCACGCGGCGAGCAGCTTGGCCGGATCGCCGTGATCGATGAAGCGGTCAGGAAGGCCCAATTGTAGTACGGGCCGCATAACCCCACTCTCGAGCAGGGCTTCGACGCATGCGGAGCCTGCGCCGCCCATCACGCAGCCTTCTTCGACGGTGACAATCGCGTCGTGCGTTTCCGCCAGTCGGCGCACGAGGTCTGCATCGAGCGGCTTCACGAAGCGCATGTTCGCCACCGTCGCATCGAGCTCCTCGGCAGCAGCAAGCGACGGCGCGACCATCGTGCCGAACGCGAGAATTGCAATGCGCTTGCCCGCCGGTTGCGAGGTCTCGCGACGCACTTCGCCTTTGCCGACCGGCAGCGCCGCCATTTGCTTGACCGTTGCCACGCCCGTGCCGGCGCCGCGCGGATAACGCACCGCCGTCGGACAGGACTGCTGCAACGCCGTGTACAGCATCTGACGGCATTCGTTTTCGTCCGACGCGGCCATCACCATCATGTTCGGAATGCAGCGCAGGAACGCGAGGTCATAAGCGCCCGCGTGCGTCGCACCGTCAGCGCCGACGAGACCCGCACGGTCGATCGCGAACACCACCGGCAAATTCTGCAGCGCGACGTCGTGAATCAACTGGTCGTAGGCGCGTTGCAGGAACGTCGAGTAGATCGCGACGACCGGCTTCATGCCCTCGGCGGCAAGGCCGCCGGCGAACGTAACCGCGTGCTGCTCCGCAATGCCGACGTCGAAGTAACGGTCCGGAAAGCGCTTCTCGAACTCGACCATGCCCGAACCTTCGCGCATGGCCGGCGTAATGCCGACTACGCGCGCGTCGAGTTCGGCGGCGTCGCACAGCCACTCGCCGAACACTTGCGTGTAGGTTTTCTTCGACGGCGACACAGCCGGCTTGATGCCTTCAGCCGGGTTGAACTTGCCCGGCCCGTGATACAGCACTGGATCCGCCTCGGCGAGCTTGTAGCCCTGGCCTTTCTTGGTCACCACGTGCAGGAATTGCGGGCCGCGCAGTTCCTTGATGTTTTGCAGCGTGGGAATCAGCGAATCCAGATCGTGGCCGTCTATCGGGCCGATGTAGTTGAAGCCAAATTCCTCGAACAGCGTAGCCGGCACGATCATGCCCTTCGCGTGCTCTTCCAGCTTGCGCGCCAGATCGAGCATGGGCGGCGCGACGCGCAGCACACGCTCCACGCCCGCGCGCGCGGCGGCGTAGAAGCGGCCCGACATCAGACGCGCGAGATGGCGGTTCAGCGCGCCGACGGGCGGCGAGATCGACATGTCGTTGTCGTTCAGGATGACGAGCAGCGGCACGTCGTCTTCAACGCCCGCGTTGTTCATTGCCTCGAAGGCCATGCCCGCGGTCATTGCGCCGTCGCCGATAACGGCGATGCCCATGCGGTTGTCGCCCTGCAGCTTGCTCGCGATGGCCATGCCGAGCGCCGCCGAAATCGACGTACTCGAATGCGCGGTGCCGAACGTGTCGTACTCTGATTCGTCGCGCTTCGGGAAGCCCGAGATGCCGCCCAACTGGCGCAGCGTGTGCATCTTGTCGCGGCGGCCCGTCAGGATTTTGTGCGGATAGGTCTGATGGCCGACGTCCCACACGATGCGGTCGTGCGGCGTGTCGAACACATAATGCAGAGCAATGGTCAACTCGACCGTGCCGAGGTTGGACGAAAGATGGCCGCCCGTCTGCGACACGCTGTCGAGCACAAAGGCGCGCAACTCGTCGGCAAGCGGTTGCAATTGGCGGCGATCGAGGCGGCGCAGAGCTGCCGGGTCGTCGATGGTTTTCAGCAAGTCGTACATCGTCGTTCCATTGTAGGAAAACTTACGCGCCCGCACTTCATACATGCACCTTGTGGGGACGGTGCGCGGCGGCGGGCTTTCGCGTTCAGCTGACCCGGTTCACCACCAGATCGGCCAATTCGGCAAGACGCTGCGCGCGCGCACCGAACGGCGCCAGTGCGGCGTGCGCGTCGCTGCGCAACTGAGCGGCGAGCGCGCGCGATGCGTCGAGCCCAATAATCGACACGTAGGTCGGCTTGCCGTCCTTCGCGTCTTTACCTGCTGTTTTGCCGAGCGTCGCGGAGTCGGTCGTGACGTCGAGAATATCGTCGACGACCTGAAACGCGAGGCCGACCGCGGCCGAGTACGCGTCGAGCGAACGCATGGCGTTCGCGTCGGGCGCCTCGCCCGCCAGCGCGCCCATGCGCACCGCGGCGCGCAGCAACGCGCCGGTCTTCATGCGGTGCATGGTTTCGAGCTGCGCACGCGTAAGCGTGTGACCGACGCTCGCCAGGTCGATAGCCTGACCGCCGCACATGCCGACCGACCCGCTTGCGAGCGCCAGCTCGCGGACCAGCGCGGCCTGCTGCGCGGGCGCGAGAACATCGGATGTCAACGAGACGAACGCCTGCGATTGCAACGCGTCGCCGACCAGCAGCGCCGTGGCTTCGTCATACTTGACGTGTACAGTGGGCTTGCCGCGACGCAGTGCGTCGTCGTCCATGCAAGGCATGTCGTCGTGCACAAGCGAATAGACGTGGATCATTTCCAGCGCTGCCGCGGCCGCGTCGAGGCATTCGGCGCGCGCCCCGGTCAGTTCGCCGGCCGCGTGGCACAGCAGCGGGCGCACCCGCTTGCCGCCGCCCAGCACCGCGTAACGCATGGCCTCGTGCAGCTTCGCCGGCTCCGCGCTTTCAGCGGGCAGATAGTGTTCCAGTGCCGCTTCGACGCGCTCGAGTACCCCGCGCGTCCATTGTTCGAATGTCATAGGTCGTCCCCGCTCTCAGTAGCGGCTGTTCCTGCTGTATTCACGGGCAAGGGCCTCAGCGTCTCGCCGTCGAGCACGCGCACCTGCTGCTCGACCTTCTCGAGCTGCTGCTGGCAGAACGCCACCAGAGCCGCGCCGCGCCGATAGGCGCCAAGCGACTCCTCAAGGCTCAGGTTGCCGCTTTCCATGCGAGCAACGAGCCCCTCCAGCTCCGCCTGCGCCGCCTCGTAGTTCTCGGGCAGCGGCGTATTGTCGACGCCCTCGGCCGGCGCCGCAGCGGTATCGTTCGACGCGGTCTTCGCCATGAATAGTCGCAAAAATTAAAACAAGTCGGACATTCTACGGCAAAAGCGCCAAATCCGATCTGTCAACCCACCTTCGAACCCCGCTCCCCTGCGCGGGCGCCCTGTCAGTCTCGCAGAAAAAAATTGATCGGTCTGTGTCGAAAAGACCGAACTTTCCCGACAATTTTGACCCAAATCAGTGACTTAACTGTCCCAAGGAGGGGGAAACAGGTATAATCTCGGGCTCCCTAAATCGATTCTTCGATGGTTGGGTTGTTCACTGCTTTCACGTCTTCATCGGGAGTGGGAATGTCCAATCTGAGCAATGCATTGCAGTTGCGGTCTGTTCACAGCCAACTGCCAGTCACGGCTTACTTTGACGACGCGCTTCTCACGCGCGAAATCGAAACCCTTTTCAAGAAAGGTCCCCGTTACGTCGGGCACGATCTCATGGTGCCGGAGGTGGGGAATTATTTTGCCTTGCCCAGCGAACGCGAGGGGCGGGTACTCGTGCGTAACCAGCAATCGCAAGTCGAACTGCTGTCCAACGTGTGCCGCCATCGTCAGGCCATCATGCTGAACGGCCGCGGCCACACGGAGAACATCGTGTGTCCGCTGCACCGCTGGACGTACGACCTCAAAGGCGAGTTGCTCGGCGCTCCGCATTTTGCGGACAACCCGTGCCTGAACCTCGGCGCCACCGCGCTGCAGAACTGGCAGGGGTTGCTGTTCGAGGCGCAGGGCCGCAACGTCGCGCGCGATCTGGCCAACCTCGGCACGAAGCAACACTTCGACTTCTCGGGCTTCATGTTCGATCACGTCGAGGTACACGAGTGCAACTACAACTGGAAGACCTTCATCGAGGTCTATCTGGAGGACTACCACGTCGCGCCGTTCCATCCGGGCCTTGGCAGCTTCGTCAATTGCGACGACCTCACGTGGGAGTTCGGCGAGTGGTACAGCGTCCAGACGGTCGGCGTGCACAAAGACCTGGAGCAGCCGGGCAGCCCCACGTACCGCAAATGGCACGACGAAGTGCTGCGTTTTCGCGGCGGCAATCCGCCGGAGTTCGGCGCTATCTGGATGGTGTACTACCCGGGCATCATGATCGAGTGGTACCCGCACGTGCTGGTCGTGTCATGGCTGATTCCGCGCGGTCCGCAGAAAACCACCAACGTCGTCGAGTTCTATTATCCTGAGGAAATCGCTCTGTTCGAACGCGAGTTCGTCGAAGCGGAGCGTGCCGCCTATATGGAAACGGCTCGCGAAGACGACGAAATCGCAGAGCGCATGGATGCAGGCCGCCGTGCGCTGATGGAACGCGGCGAATCGCAGGTGGGTCCGTACCAGAGTCCCATGGAAGACGGCATGCAGCACTTCCATGAGTTCCTGCGGCGCGAGCTGGGCACCATCTGATTCAGTCTCGGGCCGACCTTGGCCGCACGGGCGTGCGAACACCGGCGCCGACATGGAAAGACGGGCTTCGGCCCGTCTTTTTTGTTTAGACTAACGAGGAAGCCCGGCCATCCGGCCGCGTCATGAGGCCGCCGGCAACAAAAGCCGCCATCGCCTGCATCGAGGAGACGTCATGCCCCACACTCACTACACCACTTTGATCTCCGCGACGAACCTCGCCGAACGGCTAGCCGATGCGCCGGGCAGCGTGTTCGTGATCGACTGCCGCTTCGATCTGGCCGACCCGGAAGCCGGCGAAAAGGCGTATCTCGCCGGACATCTGCCGGGTGCGCATTATCTGCATCTCGACCGCGATCTGTCGGGGCCGAAGAACGGTACGAACGGGCGCCACCCGTTGCCGGATCGTGCGCGGCTCGTCGAAACGCTAGAATCGCGCGGGCTGAAGCAAGGCCAGCAGGTTGTCGCCTACGACGCGCAAGGCGGCATGTACGCCGCGCGGGCATGGTGGCTGCTGCGCTGGCTCGGCCATGATGCCGTCGCGCTGCTCGACGGCGGACTGCAGGCGTGGGAAGCCGCGCATCAGCCGCTCACGCAGGACGTGCCCCCGCAAAACACCGGCGACTTCAAAGCGGGCGCCCCGCTTTCGGTTACCGTGGACGCGCAGATGCTGGAGCGCAATCTCGGCGCGAAGGAACGCGTGGTGGTCGACGCGCGCGCGGCCGACCGCTATCGCGGCGAAAACGAGACGCTAGACCGCGTGGGCGGCCATATTCCGGGCGCCCTGAATCGCTTCTTCAAGGACAACCTTACCGCCGACGGCCGCTTCAAGCCGGCCCACACCCTGCGCGAGGAATTTCATGCGCTGCTGGGCGACACGCCGCCCGAACATGTCGTTCTGCAATGCGGCTCGGGCGTGACCGCGTGTGTCAATGCACTGGCGATGGAAGTGGCCGGCCTGCACGGTGCCGCGCTTTACGCCGGCTCATGGAGCGAGTGGAGTTCGGATCCGAAGCGGCCGGTCGCTACCGGGCCGAATCCCTAGCCGAACGCCCGGTATTCGCGAAAAGATAAAGGCCGTTGCCGCCAGCAAGCGACGACGGCCTTTTTCATGAAGCCAACGCCGCGCGTTTCGGCAACTCGGTGAAGCGTCAAGCCACTCCATGCTGTTTGAACCATGCGAGCGTGCGACGCCAGCCGTCCTCAGCATCGGCCTTCTTGTAGCTCGGCCGGTAATCCGCAAAGAACGCATGGCCCGCATCGTCGTACACGACGAATTGCGAGCCGCGTGCGACCTGCGGCCCTTGCGCGATTGCCTGCTTCATCTGTTCGAGCGAGTCCTGCGGAATGCTCTGGTCTTGCAAGCCGTACAGACCTAGCACCGGCGCGCGAAGATCGGCCACGCGGTCGAGTGGGTTGGCCGGATTGGTGGCCGTGCGGTCGCCGACCACCCGCCCATACCATGCAACCGCCGCTTTTAGCCGGGGCTCGTGTTCGGCATACAGCCAGGCCATGCGGCCGCCCCAGCAGAAACCCGTCACACCCAGACGCTTCAGATCGCCCCCGTGCTCGCCGGCCCACGCGACGGTCGCGTCGAGGTCGGCAAGTGCCTGCTCGTCCGGCACCTTGTTGAGAATCTGCTGGCTGATCTGCTGGATGCTGGGAAGCGCCATCGGGTCGCCCTCGCGAACGAACAGATCCGGCGCGATGGCGAGATAGCCAAGCTTGGCGAAGCGCCGGCAAACGTCGGCGATATGCTCGTGCACGCCGAACGCCTCATGAATCACGATGATTACCGGCAAATGCGTCTTGCCCTTCGGCTGCGCGCGGTACGCGGGCACCAGCGTGCCGCCCGAGCGCACCGCAATCTCGCCCGCTTCCAGGCCTTCGGCATCTGTATGGATGGTTTGCGCCGACACCGGCAACACGGCAGCCGCAAAGCCGGTGCCGAGCGCGGCCTTGATGAAGGTGCGTCGATTGAAGGGAACGTGCGGGACGAGGCTGTCGACATCGGGATTCAACATGCGGGCGCTCCTCATGAACGGTGGAGGCAACAGGATACGCCTCGGGCGCGTCCTGTTGCAGAAGCAGGCCGCGCGGGTGCGGCGCCGTCAGTGCAGCTTGACGCGCGGCAACGTGGTGCGCCGTAGCCAGTGCGCGAAGGTGTCGAGCACCATCCGCGCGTAGCCGTGCAGCGCCGCGATATGCAGCCGATACAGCGACATATACATGAAGCGCGCGAAGAGGCCCTCGATCAGCATGTTGCCGCCGATCACCCCGCCCATCAGATTGCCCACCGCGCTAAAGTGCCCAAGCGACACGAGCGAGCCGAAGTCGCGATACGTGAATTCCGGCAGCGGCCGGTTGTCGAGCCGTGCCGCCAGCGCCTTCAGCAGAAAACTGGCCTGCTGATGGGCCGCCTGCGCACGCGGCGGCACGTTCTTCTCGTTGCCCGGCCACGGGCAGGCGGCGCAATCGCCGAGCGCGAACACGTTGTCGTCAATTTCCGTTTGCAGCGTGCGGCGCACGTTGAGCTGGCCGAGCCGGTTGACCGGCAGGCCGTCAAGTTCGCCGAGAATGGCCGGCGCCCTGATGCCCGCCGCCCACACGGTCAGGTCGGCGCGCACGGTCTTGCCGCTCGCCGTGCGAATGATGCCGGGCGCGACTTCCGCCACTGTCTCGCCCGTCATCAGCTTCACGCCGAGCTTGCCGAGCAGCTCTGCCGTGGCCGTCGACACGCGCTCCTGCAAAGCCGGCAGAATGCGCGGCCCTGCTTCGATCAGCACAATGCCCACGTCATGCCGCGGATCGAGCTTATGCAAGCCATACGCGGACAACACCTGCGCTGTATTGCGCAGTTCCGCAGAAAGCTCCACGCCCGTCGCGCCGCCGCCGACAATCGCGACCTGAATGCGCGGCTCGGAAGAAGGCGACGTGCCCGGCCCCGACTCCACCGGCTCGTGCGCCTGATGCTCGGCCCGCATGCAAGCCGCGATCAGGCGCTTGCGAAAACGCTCGGCCTGGCTGACGGTGTCGAGTGCAAGAGAAAATTCCGGCGCGCCTTTCACGCCGAAGAATGCCGTCGTGCTGCCGATCGCAATGACCAGCGTGTCGTACTCGAGCACGCGCACGGGCAACAGTTCGGCGCCGTCGTCGTCCACTACGGGAGCAAGCGTGAGGCGTCTGTTCGAGCGGTCAAGACCCGTGAGTTCGCCCTGTTGGAACTCGAAACCATGCCAGCGCGCTTGCGCCGCGTATTCGAGCTCCTGCGTGAACGGGTCCATGCTGCCGGCCGCCACTTCGTGCAACAACGGCTTCCAGATATGAGTCGGATTGCGGTCGACGAGCGTGACCTGCGCCCGCGTTGCGCCCCGGCTCTTGTGACCATAGCGATCGCCCAGCCGGGTTGCCAGTTCCAGCCCGCCCGCACCTCCGCCGACGACGATAAAACGATGCATTGAACTCTCCGTGTTTGCCGATGGGTTGTGCGTCGTAAGCACGCGCGAACGCGTGTCTTTTTACCGATTGTCCGCGAGTCGCGCGGTTTGTCACAAGTCGCCATAACGCATGTGTGACATGCACACGACGATATCGCGCGCCGTCACACGGCGGTCAATGCGCTTCTTCCCAGTTGAGCCCCGCGCCGACTTCGGCGACGAGCGGTACTTTCAGCGCGGCGACACCGCACATCAACTCGGGCAGACGCTTGCGGACCTCGGGCAATTCTTCGTCGGGAACTTCGAGAATGAGTTCGTCGTGCACCTGCATGATCATGCGAGTGCCGATATTGGACTCTTCGATCCACTTCTGCACCGCGATCATGGAGAGCTTGATGAGGTCAGCGGCCGTGCCTTGCATTGGCGCGTTGATGGCCGCGCGCTCCGCGGCCTGGCGTCGCGGACCGTTGCCGCCGTTGATCTCGGGCAACCACAGTCGGCGGCCGAACACCGTTTCGACATAGCCTTTGGCTTTCGCGCTCAAACGCGTCTCGTCCATATAGCGGGCGACGCCTGGATAGCGCGCGAAGTAGCGGTCGATATACAGCTTCGCGGCGTCGCGCGTAATGCCGAGATTCGACGCGAGGCCGAACGAGCTCATGCCGTAAATCAGCCCGAAGTTGATGACCTTCGCCACACGCCGCTGATCGTTCGACACCTCGAGCGGCGTCACGCCGAAAATTTCCGCAGCGGTTGCCCGGTGAATGTCCTCACCCTGCGAGAAGGCGCGCAACAACGATTCGTCGCCGGAAATATGCGCCATGATGCGCAATTCGATTTGCGAGTAATCCGCGGAGACCAGCTTGTGGCCCGGCGGCGCTATGAAGGCTTCGCGAATGCGGCGCCCCTCGCCCGTGCGCACAGGAATGTTCTGCAAATTTGGATCGTTCGAAGCAAGACGCCCCGTAACCGCGACGGCCTGCGCGTAGTTCGTGTGCACGCGCCCCGTACTTGCGTTGACCATGCGCGGCAGCTTGTCGGTGTAGGTGGACTTCAGCTTGGACAGTCCGCGATGTTCCAGCAGGATTTTGGGCAGCGGGTAATCTTCGGCGAGCTTTTGCAGCACTTCTTCGTCGGTGGACGGTGCGCCGCTCGGGGTCTTTTTCACCACCGGCAACTCAAGCCGTTCGAAGAAGATCTGCCCGATCTGTTTGGGCGAGCCGAGATTGAATTCGCCGCCGGCCAGCACATACGCTTCGCTTTCCAGCTCGATGAGCCGCGCGGCAATTTCACTACTTTGCAGACGCAGCTTCTCCGCGTCGATCAAAACGCCAGCGCGCTCCATTTTGCGCAATACGCGCGACGTAGGGACTTCAATGTCGCGGTAAACATTCTCGAGCGTTTTTTCCGCAGCGAGTTGCGGGTACATCGTTTGATGCAAACGCAACGCAATGTCCGCGTCTTCCGCCGCGTATTCGGCGGCCTTTTCCAGCGCCACTTCATCGAAACCGATTTGCTGCGCGCCCTTGCCCGCCACGTCTTCGTACTTGATCGTCTTGACGCCCAGATGGCGCAACGCGAGGTTGTCCATGTCATGCGGGCGGTGCGATTCGAGCACATACGATTGCAGCAGCGTGTCGTGCTCGATGCCGCGCATTTCAATGCCGTAGTTCGCGAGCACCTGCTCGTCGTACTTCAGATGCTGGCCGACCTTCTTGTGCTCGGCGCTTTCGAGCCAGGGTTTGAGCTTCGTGAGCACTTCTTCGCGCGGCAATTGCACGGGCGCGTCGGGGCCGCGATGGGCAACGGGCACATAAGCGGCATGTCCGGCTTCAACGGAGAACGATAAACCCACGATCTGCGCGGTCATGGGATCGAGCGAAGTGGTTTCCGTGTCGAACGAAGTGAGCTCCGCCGCGTTGATCCGTTGCAGCCACGCGTCGAATTGCTCCCACGTCTGCACGGTTTCGTAGTGACGTTCGTGGTCGACGGTGAGCGCGGGCGGCACGTCGGTTTCCGGACCCTCTACCGCGTCGGCAATTTCGACCTCGCGCAGCCACGTCTTGAAACCGTGGCGGGTGAACACGTCGCGCAGTTCTTCCCGCGATTCCGGGCGGCTCTGCAAATTTTCCTCGATCGACGTGATGTGTTCGGTCAGATCGCAATGGCGCTCCACCGTAACGAGCTTGCGCGCCATCGGCAGAAAGTCGAGCGCACGTCGCAGATTGTCTCCTACCGCACCTTTGATCTCTTCTGCATGTGCGACGATGCCATCCAGCGACTCGTATTGCGTGAGCCATTTGAGTGCGGTTTTCGGCCCGCATTTCTCGACACCCGGCACGTTGTCGACGGTATCGCCGATCAGCGACAGGTAGTCGACAATGCGCTCCGGAGGCACGCCGAACTTGGCAAGCACTCCCGCACGGTCGAGTTTTTCGTTGGTCATCGTATTGATGAGGGTGACATGATCCGACACGAGCTGCGCCAGATCCTTGTCCCCAGTCGACACGATCACGTTCATGCCACGCTTTTCCGCCTCGGTGCTGAGCGTGCCGATCACGTCGTCCGCTTCCACGCCGTCGATCATCAGAAGCGGCCAGCCAAGCGCCCGCACGGCCACGTGAATCGGTTCGATCTGCCGCGAGAGATCATCGGGCATGGACGGACGATTCGCCTTGTACTCGGGATACCAGTCATCGCGAAACGTTTTGCCCTTGGCGTCGAACACGCACGCGCTATACTCTGCTGTGACTTCCTTGCGCATGCGCCGCAGCATGTTGATCATCCCGTAGAGCGCACCCGTGGGGCCACCATCGGGCCCGCGCAGATCAGGCATCGCATGGTAGGCCCGGTACAGATAACTCGAACCGTCGACCAATAGCAGGGTCTTACCTTCAAGGCTTCGTTCTTCAGGCATTATGACTAAGAGAAAAGTGATTCCGAGTCTGCGATCACTCGCAGATCAAGAGCGCGCAACGGCAAAAAAAGCCCGCGCATCGTGGCAGATGTTCACGATTATGGCAGAGTTTATTGAGGCGACCGAGTACCTCTCGGAGATTCGCCCGGCTGTCAGCATCTACGGTTCAGCGCGTCTGAAACCGAACTCGCCGTATTACAAACTGGCCACGCAGATCGCGCGCAAGCTCTCGGATGCGGGCTTCGCCGTAATCTCCGGCGGCGGCCCCGGCATCATGGAAGCCGCGAATAAAGGCGCGCATGCAGGCAAGGCGCCTTCGGTCGGGCTGAACATCGAATTGCCGCATGAGCAGTCCGGCAACCAGTGGCAGGACATCTCGCTGCGCTTTCGGCACTTTTTCACGCGCAAGGTCACGTTCGTCAAGAACTCCGACGCCGTGATCGTCATGCCCGGCGGTTTCGGCACGCTCGACGAACTTGCCGAAGTGCTCACGCTCATTCAAACCAAGAAGTCGCGCCACGTGCCGATCATTCTGGTGGGCGCCGAGTTCTGGGAAGGCCTGCTCGCGTGGTTCAAGAATTCGCTTACGCCAATGGGCCTCATCAATCCGACCGACATCGACCTCATGCAGGTGATCGACGATCCGGACCAGGTTCTGGAAGCGGTGCTCAAGTTCTACGAAGATCGCGAAGGTGCGGAGCCGCAGCCCACCAAGTCGGAAGAAGACCGGATGTTCTATCTGTAACGTCCAGGCTGACAGGCCTTCTTGCTTTCGCGCGTGGCACGGCAAGCACGCCCGCGCGAAGTCTCTACCCGAGCGGGCAGCCTTTTTGCTGCCCGTTTGCGTTCATACCGGCGCTTGCGCTTGCATGTCGTCGCGCTGATCGCCCTGCGCTTGCAGCCATGCGCAGAATTGCGCGACCAGCGGCGCGTTCGCCACCTCGCGGCGCGCGACCCACCAATAGCCGCGCGCGTCAAGACGCGGCCCGGCAAGCGGCATCACGAGCCGGCCCGACGCAAGTTCGTCAGCGACCAGCGGCAACGGGCCGAGCGCTACGCCGAGCCCATCCACCGCAGCCTGCAAGGCCAGATAGAAGTGATCGAACGACTGCTTTTTGCGGCATTTCGTTGTCACGCCCGCGGCGGATAACCAGTTGCTCCACGCATCCGGCCGCGTGTCCGAATGCAGCAGCACGTGCCGCGCGAAATCGTCCGCGCTTCTGATTGGCGAACGCTGCAGCAACGCAGGACTGCAGACCGGCACCTCGCTTTCGCCGAGGAAATGGCCGCTCACGCAATTGGGCCAATGCGCGGGGCCGCGCCGCACGGCGACGTCGAAACTGTCCAGTGTCTCGACGGGCGCATTAGACGTGGCAAGCCGCAGTTCCACATTGGGCACTTTGCGCTGGAATTGATGCAGTCGCGGCAGCAGCCACTTCATCGCGAAAGTGGGCAGCGCATTCACGCGCAGCACGTGCACCACGCCGGAGTCGCGCAACTGGTCCGTGGCGTGCGCAATGCTGTCGAACGCAGCCTGTACCGTGGACAGATAACGCCGGCCGTCGGCCGTCAGCCGTACACGCTTGCCGTGACGCTGGAACACCTGCACGCCGAGCCAGGACTCGAACGCCGAAACCTGCCGGCTGATTGCACCGTGAGTCACATGCAGCTCGTTCGCGGCGGCACTGAAGCTTTCATGACGCGCCGCGGCTTCAAAGGCGCGTAGCGCGGGAAACGGAGGAAGATTGCGAGCCATGCTTGTGATTGTAAGTCACAAAGCCGGGCGCAAAAATCGTTTTGCCGCGCGGCAGTTCAGCGCTAACCTCCTGAGCTTGAACTGGAAGCAAAGCATATGGACCACAACCTCACCTCCTTCGACCCGACCGCGGTGCCAAAGCCCACGTTACGGGAAATCTTCGGCGGCTTTCTCGGCCTTGGGCTCATCTCGTTCGGCGGTGCATTGCCGCTCGCGCGGCGCGCGCTCGTCGAGCAGCGCCGCTGGCTGAGCGCCGAAGACTTCACCGATCTGCTCGGCCTCTGCCAATTCCTGCCGGGCGGCAATGTGATCAATCTGTCGGTTGCAGTCGGCATGCGTTTTCGCGGCGTGCCGGGCGCGCTCGCGGGCTTGCTCGGGCTGATCGCCGGGCCTTCGCTGGTAGTCATCGGACTAGGCGTCCTGTACGAGCGCACGCAGGACGACCCGCATGTGCGTCATCTGTTCGCGGGGCTTGCGGCGGCCGCAGCGGGCCTTTTGATTTCGATGGCGGTGAAGATCGTGCTGCCGCTGCGCAGCAAACCCATGGCCGCGCTCATCGCCGCGCTCGGTTTCGTCGCCATCGCGGTCATGCGGTTGCCGCTTCTGCCCACCATGCTGGTACTGACGCCGCTTAGCATCTACCTTGCATCGAGGAACGCACCATGAACGACACGCTGGTTTCCCTCGCCATTATCTTCAGTCAGCTTTCGCTGCTGGCCTTCGGCGGCGGCAACACGATTCTTCCGGAGATGCAACGTCAAGTGGTGGAGGTGCATCACTGGATGCCGGCGAGCGAGTTCAGCGCGCTCTTCGCGCTCGCGCAAGCCGCGCCCGGACCGAACCTGATGATCGTGACCCTGATCGGATGGCACGTGGCCGGCTGGCCCGGCATGCTCGTCACGTCGATTGCGAAGTTCGGACCCTCGTCGATCGTGACGATACTCGCATTGCACGCGTGGGACCGCTTCAAGGACCGGCCGTGGCGACGCTACGCGCAATTGGGACTCGTGCCCGTGACGGCCGGCATCGTCGCGGCGAGCGCGGCGCTGATTGCACAAGCGTCGGATTCGACGGCGATCGCATGGGCGATCACCGCGTTCACAGCAGCTATCGCGCTGAAGACGCGCATCCACCCGCTATGGTTGCTGGCCGCGGGCAGCCTGATCGGATTGACTGGCTTCGGGCAGTAAGCGAGCCGCTTTTTTGCGAGCGGCGTCAGGCACTCGTCATCAACGCTTGGGCGGCAGCAGCGGGCGGCGCGCGGTCCGCGCGCTGCTGTAATTGCCAGCTTACTGAAACGCCACTTCAGCGAAGCTGCGGAGTTTGCGGCTATGCAACCGATGCAGCCCGTTCTCGCGCAACAGCTCCATCGCTTTCACGCCAATCTGCAAGTGCTGGTCAACCTGCGCGCGATAAAACTGATCGGCCATGCCTGGCAGTTTCAACTCGCCGTGCAGCGGTTTGTCGGACACGCAGAGCAAGGTTCCGTATGGCACGCGGAAGCGGAATCCGTTTGCGGCAATGGTCGCGCTTTCCATGTCCAGCGCAATCGCGCGGCTTTGCGACAGCCGTTGCACCGGTTCGCGATGATCGCGCAACTCCCAGTTGCGGTTGTCGACACTGGCCACGGTGCCTGTGCGCATCACGCGTTTCAGTTCGACGCCGTCCAGTTGCGTGACCTGTGCCACGGCGCGCTCCAACGCGACCTGCACTTCGGCGAGCGCCGGAATCGGCACCCACAGCGGCAAATCCGCATCGAGCACGTGATCCTCGCGCACATAGCCGTGCGCGAGCACATAGTCGCCGAGGCGCTGCGTGTTGCGCAGCCCCGCGCAGTGGCCGAGCATGATCCACGCATGCGGACGCAGCACGGCGATGTGATCGGTAATGGTCTTCGCGTTAGACGGCCCGACGCCGATGTTGATCATCGTAATGCCGCTGCCGTCCGCGCGCTTCAGGTGATACGCGGGCATTTGCGGCAGGCGCGGCGGCGCGGTGCCTTCCTGCGCCTGCTCGCCGAGATTCTCGTTGTAGGTGACCACGTCGCCGGGTTCGACAAACGAGGTGTACTCGCTGCGGTAGGCGCGCAGTTCTTCGTCGTCGGTACGGGCCATCATCGTGCGGCCCAGTTTGACGAATTCGTCGATATAGAACTGATAGTTCGTGTACAACACGTAGTTCTGGCAATGCGTGGGCGAGGTCGCCGTGTAGTGCTTCAGCCGATGCAGCGAAAAGTCCACCCGCGCCGCGGTAAACAATGCAAGCGGATGCGGCTCGCCGGCAAGCGGCTCATACGTGCCGTTGACGATGCGATCGTCGAGCAGCGCGAGGTCCGGCGTGTC
This sequence comes from Burkholderia sp. WSM2232, assembly GCF_000472545.1. Taxonomy (GTDB): domain Bacteria; phylum Pseudomonadota; class Gammaproteobacteria; order Burkholderiales; family Burkholderiaceae; genus Paraburkholderia. The sequence goes on from NZ_AWZV01000022.1 coordinate 62,235, forward strand.
GAACACGTCGCGCATCAGGAAGAGGCGCTCGCGATCCAGATCGCCTTCCAGGTGAATGCCCTCTGCAAACGCGAAGTGAATGGGAATGGGCTGCGTGGAAACGCCGACTTCGATTTTCACATGATGGTTCTTCGCGAGCAGCCGCAACTGCTCGCGATAGTAGTTGCCGAACAGATCGGGCCGCGTGACCGTGGTCTCGAACACGCCGGGCCCTGCGACAAAACCATACGAGCGGCGCGAATCGATATGCGTGTTCACTTCGGTGCACACGCGCACGAACGGATAGCAAGCACGCACGCGGCGCTCGAACAGTTCGTTGCGGCGATAGCGTGCGAAGGCGTCGCGCAAGAAGGATGTGTTCGCTTCGTAAATCGCCGACAGTCGGGTCACGGCTTCGGCGGCGTCGTCGAACGATTCGGTCGGGAAGCTGTTGACGGGAGTTTGCACCGCGCGTTGATTGGTATCGTTGTTCATCTTCGTTCGCCTCTATTAATGAGACGACATTACCACGGAAGCCGTGATAGCCAAATGACCTTGCCGCGCTCCCCGGCATGCGCCAGCGGGAGGTTCGCACGATGGCGGACGCGGCGCGCGAAAGCAGCGCAAAATAAGGTGATCGCGCCCGTGGCAGAGGTTGGATTTGCTAGAATCGGGGCACCATTCCGGAGAATCACCATGAAGCCGCTCCTTCCCGTCGCCGTTGCACTGGCCCTTGCCTGCGGCAACGCCGCGATGGCTGCCCAGCCTGTCGACGACACGCCGCCCCCGGGCGCACCGCAGTCCGCCAACGAACGCGCCGGGCTACCCGATCTGGAAAAGATCAACCGGCCGGCCGCGCAGGTCAGCTCGAAGGTCGAAATCAATGTCCCGCGCACGCCGAGCTTTTATGAGCGCAGCGCGAACGGCACCGAAATCACCGAATACCGAGACAAAGGCAAGCCCGTCGAAATCAATGTGCGTTCCAACCTCGGCACGCGCTATCACATGAGCGCGCCGCTCGACACGTCGCCGGCCGTGCGCGATAACGGTCGCGCTAGCACCCGTTTGCCGTCCGTCAATCTGACCTATTGATGCACGGCGGGGCAGGCGTCCCGCCGCTTTCGCCAACGCCCCGCCCCTGGCGTCGCGAGGTTAGCCGCTGTAACCGTTAGAACATCGCTGTTGCCGTGAATCCCGCTGCCGTTTGCGGACCCGCCTGTTCGCGCGTTCGCCGCTGCCTTGACCACCGCACGTATGCTGCTGGCCGCACCGCGCCAGCCCGACGAACCTGATCCGACTTTTCCGCATGGCTGTCTTCACCGCTGTTACCGAATCCCAACTCGCAGACTGGATGCGCCATTACGATCTCGGCGAGGTCGTCGAATTTCGCGGCATTACATCCGGCATAGAGAACAGCAATTTCTTTCTGACGACGACGCGCGGCGAATACGTCCTCACGATTTTCGAAAAGCTCACAGCAGAGCAGCTCCCGTTCTACCTGGATCTGATGCGGCATCTGGCAGCGCACCGCGTGCCGGTGCCCGACCCCATGCCGCGCGAGGACGGCTCGCTGTTCGGCATGCTGCTCGGCAAACCCGCGGCTATCGTGACGAAACTCGAAGGCGCGCCGGAACTCGCGCCGGGCGTCGAGCACTGCGTCGAAGTCGGGCAGATGCTCGCGCGCATGCATCTGGCCGGGCGCGATTACACCGGTTATCAGCCGAACTTGCGCAGCCTGCCGTGGTGGAAGGAGACGGTGCCGACCATCCTGCCGTTTCTCGAAGGCGAGCAGCGCGAGCTGCTGTCGTCGGAACTCGCGTATCAGGAGGCGTTTTTCGCATCCGCGGATCACGCCGCGCTGCCCGGCGGCCCATGCCACGCCGACCTGTTCCGCGACAACGCGATGTTCGCGCACGCCGCGCCCGGAACAGGCCACCAGGTGCGCCTGGGCGGCTTCTTCGACTTTTACTTCGCCGGCTGCGACAAGTGGCTCTTCGACGTCGCAGTAACGGTCAACGACTGGTGCGTGGACCTCGCGAGCGGCAAGCTCGATCAGGCGCGCACCGAGGCCATGCTGCGCGCGTATCAGACGGTGCGTCCTTTTACCGTCGAGGAAAATCGCCATTGGGGCGATATGCTGCGGGCGGGCGCATACCGTTTCTGGGTTTCGCGGCTGTATGATTTTCATTTGCCGCGCGCGGCCGAACTGCTCAAACCGCACGATCCCGGCCATTTCGAGCGCATTCTGCGCGAGCGCCTGTCCGGCGTAGCACTTCCAGGCATCCATACCTCATGCAACTGATCGAAGTTCCCGCGAAAACCGGCTATGTCTGGTTCCGGCAAGGCATCTGGCTGTTCCGCAAGAATCCGCTCGCGTTCCTGACGCTCTTCTTCACCTACCTGCTGGTGATGACGCTGGTCGCGCAAATCCCGTTGATCGGCAGTGTGCTGCCGCTCGCGTTCATTCCGGGCGTCGCCGTCGGCTTCATGGCCGCGTGCCGCGATACGATCGCCGGCAAGCCGGTGTTCCCGACCATCCTCGCGGACGGTTTTCGATCCTACGGGCCGCTGGTCGCGCGCCGGCTGATCGTGCTGGGCGTGTTCTATGTCATCGCGATGGCGCTGGTGCTGGCGGGCTCCGCGCTCGCCGACGGCGGCATGTTGCTCAAGGTGATGGTCGGCGCGGGCGGCCCGATGGACCCGGAGGCGGTTGCTAACAGCAACATGCCGCTCGGGGTGGTCACTGCTTTTGCGTTCTACGTTCCGGTCGCCATGCTGTTCTGGTTCTCGCCCATTCTTGCCGCGTGGCACGACGTGCCGCCCGTCAAGGCGATGTTCTTCAGCCTTGTCAGTTGCTGGCGCAATCGCGGCGCGTTTATCGTATTCGGCGCACTGTGGTTTGCCGTCGCGATGACCGTATCGCTCGGCTTGTCAGCGTTGATGCAGGCGCTCGGCGCCGGCGACTTCGCCTTTGCCGTGCTGATGCCCGCCACGATGATCGTCACGACCATGCTGTATTGCTCGTTCTACGCAACGTATCGCGGCTGCTACGGCGTGCAGACGCCGCAAACGCCCGACTTGCCGACCACGCCGGCGGCCTGAACGGCGTTGTTCGTCGCTCGCTGCATGCGTCAAGCCGGGCGCCTTTCCGTTGCCTGAGTGCGCTCGTGTGCTCAAGATCGCGGGCCGGCGCACTGCCATTTGCCGCTCCACTTGCCGATGACACGCGTCCGACATTCGACCGACACCTTTGAGACCGGCCTCGTCTGGTTTCGCCGCGACCTGCGCCATACCGACAACGCCGCGCTGTATTACGCGCTCAAGCACTGCGAGCGCGTCTGGTGCGTGTTCGTCTTCGACACAACGATCCTGCAGCCGCTCATTGAGCAATGGCAGTTGCGCCATCCGGGCACGCAGGCGCAAGACCGGCGCGTCGAGTTCATTCTTGAGTCGCTGCGCGAACTCGACGAAGCGCTGCGCGCGCGAGGCGGTGGCCTCATCGTCCTGTACGGCGATCCTGTAGACCTCGTGCCGAAACTGGCTGGCGAACTCGGCGCGGATGCCGTGTTTGCAAATCACGACTACGTACCGGCCGCGATCGAACGGGACGAAGCGGTACGCGAGCATCTCGCAGATGCAGGACGCACCCTCCAGACCTTCAAGGATCAGGTGATTTTTGAGCGCGCGGAACTGCTGACCGGGCAGAACAAGCCGTTCACGGTCTTCACGCCATACAAGAATGCGTGGCTCAAGCAGTTGACGAGCTTCGATCTGAAGCCCTACCCGGTCGAAACGTACGCAAACCGCCTGGCCCCGTTGCCCGCTCGCCTGAACCGGCAGCTACCGACGCTCGAACAGCTCGGCTTCGCGCCGGGCAATCTGGGGCAACTGGAATTGCCCGCAGGCATGAGCGGCGCGCAGCGTCTGCTCGACGACTTTCTCTCGCGAATCGACAGCTACGCCGAACGGCGCGATTTTCCGGCGGCAAAAGGGCCCAGCTACCTGTCGGTGCATTTGCGCTTCGGCACGGTGTCGATCCGCACGCTGGCGCGGCTCGCGCATGAGATGTCGCTGCAACCGGACGGCCGGGGCGCGGCTACCTGGCTCTCGGAACTGGTGTGGCGGGATTTTTACTTCATGATCCTCGCGCATCACCCCAGGCTCGCGAGCGGCGCCTCGTTCAGGGCCGACTACGACCGGTTGCGCTGGGAGCAAGGTCCAGAGGCGGAGGCTGCCTTCGCCGCCTGGTGCGAGGGCCGCACCGGCTACCCGCTGATCGACGCAGCCATGCTGCAACTCAATCGCACCGGCTACATGCACAACCGTCTGCGAATGGTGACAGCGAGTTTTCTGGTCAAGGATCTGGGCGTCGACTGGCGACTCGGCGAACGCTATTTCGCCGAGCAACTGAACGACTATGACTTCGCAGCGAATAACGGCGGCTGGCAGTGGGCGGCGTCGACGGGATGCGATGCGCAGCCCTATTTCCGGATTTTCAATCCGGTCACGCAGTCCGAAAAGTTCGATGCCGAAGGGCGGTTCATCAAACGCTACTTGCCTCAGCTTGCAAAGCTGCCTGCGAAATGGATTCATGCGCCGTGGCTCGCGGGCGCGCAACGGCTGGCAGAGTACGGTGTCGTGCTGGGTGAAGACTACCCGGCGCCGATTGTGGACCACGCGCAAGCTAGAGCGCGAACACTGGCCCGATTCGGCAAGTGAGCACACGCTCACATCGGTTTTTGCAGGCACGAAGCGCAAACGGCTGCGAGCCCAACGGCGATAAGCGCAGAAGCTATCGCCTTGCACCGGCGTCCTTCACTACCGCCGATGCATCAATTGACGCGCAGCTTAGTGCTGGCTCATCCACGACGGCTGACGGAAGTTCGCGTCGCGGTCCAGCTTGCGCATGCGGAATTCCAGGTCGTACAGGTCCGTCGCTTCGGCGAGGAACGCGTCAGCGCGTTCTTTGGCGAGTTGCTCGGGCGACTTCGTCAGAAACAGAAACAGGCGGGTTAGCAGGTACATGGTGAAACCTCAGCAATGAATTTAGGCGTTAAGGCCTAAGGGATAACCCGCATTATAGGGAAAACCCTAGGACTACGCCAGCATTCAATTTAGAGGTGTTGCGCAAACGTCACCGCGACCCGAGCACGACCTCACCGCACATGCATAGCGGCTTCGGCCGCGGCGCCTTCGGGCAGGCTCGCGCCCACGCGCCGCTGATGCTTGAAGAACTCCCACACCACCGCAGTGGCGTCGGGGCCCTTGGCGGAATGGAACGGCACCGCATCGTCGCCGCCGGCCCACGCGTGCGCAAGTCCCTGCACCCGGCAGACGCGCACCACGCGTCGTCCGCCGCGGAAATAATCCCGCATCGTCACGCCGCCTTTACGTTCCTCGCGCAATTCGCCGGCTTTGCGCGCGCCCTTCGAATCAATCATCCGGTTGAGCCGCAGAAACTGCGTCGCGAGTTGGTCGGCATTGACCGGCGCAACCACATGGTCCGCGTCGCCATGAATGATGATTGCCGGCATCCCCGGATAATGCGCAACGTCGGCCGCCTCGTCGACGAGTTCCACCGGATCGCGCCGCGCGCCGCGTCGCATCACGTCCATCGCGGTAATGCCGGAATGGGCTTCCCCAAGAGCAGGACCGGAATGCAGCGCGACAGCCGCGAAGCGCTCCGGATAATGCAGCGCCAGCAACGCCGTCAATCCGGCGCCTGCCGAAATTCCCGCGAGATACACGCGCTCGCTGTCAAAGCCATGCTGGGCAATGAGGGCATCCACGAGAGAAGCCACCGCGCGCGCCTCCGCACCCCCGGCGCTTTCCCCCGAGTCGTACCAATGCCAGCAGCGGTGCGAATGCGCGTGCTTCGACTGCTCCGGATAAACCACGGCGAAGCCGTAGCGATCCGCCAGCACGTTCATCCGCGTGCCTTGTGCAAATTCGTCGATGGACTGCGTGCAGCCGTGCAGCATCACGACAAGAGGCATGCTTTGCAGCGCGTGGCCCGACGGTACGTACAGCGCATAGTGGAGATGGTTGACGAGCCGCCCGGGCGCGGCCGGCGCCGAATGGAACGAGCGCGTCCACGAACCGCTCGCCCACGCAGCCGCCCGCGGACGTACCCGCGATTCGCGCGCCGCCGGGCGTGGCGCCTCGCGTTTGGCCGGAGCACGGACCAAGGCCGACTTGACCGGACGAACTTTGGTGGAGGGCTTGCTCGCCGCCGGGCGCACCGGACGCGCGGCAACGCGCTTGGCGGTCTTGTGGGCGTGCTCGCTCTGAATTGCGAGCAGACGCTTCAAACCGCGAAGCCAGATTTTGGAGAGACTTTTTGCCATCGGCGCAAAAACCTCGCAAAAAGGGACAGGATGGGCGAAAGCGCAGGCGCTTCTTGTGCAATGCACAATAACACCAATCCCGGCACTATGCAGGACGCGTGAATCTGCCCCAATTGGCCGACGCTGAGCCTTGCCGCCCGCTCGTCATCCACGCTGGGCTGCCTCTTTAGCGACTTGTTGGCGAGCTAACGCTCCGAATCAAAAAGCTTTTTTATCCAGCGCGGGCGGCCGTCAGGTGCCGTTTATACTGGCGGTTATCCCAGTGCGTCGGCGGGTGCCCCCGCTTGCGCGTTGTAATTGCTATCCACAATCCTATGCAGCCCTGAGCGCTTGTCCGATGCCCGAATTGTCCGACCACCTGTGGTACTCCATCACCAGCCTCGGCGGCGCCGGCATGACGCTGCCGCTCGCGTTCGCCATCGCGCTGTGGCTGGCGGTCGGCTACACGTGGCGTATGGCGGCGGGCTGGCTGCTGTTGCTCGGCGCGGCAATCGGCGTGGTGACGGTAACGAAGCTGGCGTTCCTGGGCTGGGGCGTCGGCGTGCGCGAGCTTGATTTCACGGGCGTCAGCGGCCACGCGATGCTCTCTACGGCGGTCTATCCGGTGGCCCTGTTCCTGATGCTGCTGCGAACGCATCCGGCCGTTCGCGTGCTGGGCGTCCTGCTCGGCCTCGCTGCCGGCATGGCGGTCGGTGTGTCGCGCGTCGTGCTGAGCGCCCACTCTCCCTCGGAAGCCGTCACCGGCTGCCTGGTCGGCGCGCTTGCCGCGCTGCTGTTTGTCCGGATGGCGTGGACGGCCCAGCCCGAGCGCCTTTCTGTCCTTCCGGTCGCGGTGAGCCTGATGCTGCTCGCGGTACTGATGCACGGCGTGCACGTGCCGACGCAGCGCTGGGTGACGCATATCGCGCTGAAAGTGTCCGGCCATGACCGGCCGTTTATCCGCGCGAAATGGAAGGCAATCCGCAACGTCTCGCCAGCCACGGCACCTGTCGCGCAGACGCACAACGTGCTCGCACCGCCCGCCTCGCTTCGCGCCTGACCCTTTCCATGCCACTGGCTGCGTCGTACGACCGGCGCAATGTCCGTCATGCCAGCGCTATTACCTCGTGTATATTACGATATGCGTTTTGACCACAGCTTCGGCACACGCCGGAGTGACACACTTCCATGACACTGTCCCGCCGTCTGCAGAACCGCACGCTGTTCGTCGCCAGCGCGATTTGTATTGCCTTTAGCGCCCAGGCGCGCGCCGACGAGCTGGTAGTGTCGGCCGCCGCGAGCCTGACCAATGCGTTCAGCGCGGTGAGCGAAGCGTTCGAAAAACAACACGCCGGCACCAAGGTGCTGCTGAATTTCGGCGCGTCGGACGTATTGATGCAGCAAATCGCCAAAGGCGCTCCCGCCGACGTGTTCGCCTCCGCGGATCAGAAGGCGATGGACAAGGCCGTAGCCGAAAAAGTCATCGCGCCGGCCACGCGCAAAGATTTTGCCGCCAACTCGCTGGTGCTGATCGTCCCGGCGGACAGCCGTTTCGCGCCGACGAGCCTCGCGGAACTGACTTCGTCGAACGTGAAGCGGATTGCCTATGGCGATCCCGCCTCGGTGCCGGTCGGCCGCTACACCCAAGGCGCGCTGAAGGCTGCGGGCGTGTGGGACGCCGTCAGCGCGAAAGCGGTACTCGCGGCGAACGTGCGGCAAAGTCTCGACTATGTGTCGCGAGGTGAAGTGGATGCCGGTTTCGTGTTCGGCACCGACGCCGCGATACTTCCCGGCAAGGTGAAAGTGGCGCTAAGTGTGCCGACGCAAGCGCCGATCACCTATCCGATCGCGCAAGTGGAAGGCAGCCGCCACGCCGCACAGGCGCAGGCGTTTGTCGACTTCGTGCTGTCGCCGGCCGGTCAGGCGGTGCTCGCGAAATACGGCTTCAAGCCGGCGCACTGAGCCCTCGAACCGATACGACACGATACGGACCGCGCAACATCATGCAACACGCCTGGATCCCGCTGATGCTGTCACTCAAGGTGGCGGGCTGGGCGACCGCGCTCAACCTGGTGTTCGGCGTTGCGGCCGGTTTTGGCTTGTCGCGCTGGCGCTCGGGCGCACGCGACGTCGTCGATTCGTTGCTGACGCTGCCGCTCGTCATGCCGCCTACGGTGCTCGGCTACTACCTGCTGGTCCTGCTGGGGCGACGCGGCGTGATAGGCGCTTGGCTGGACCGCTTCGACATTCAACTGGTGTTCACGTGGCAAGGTGCGGTGATCGCGTCGACGGTGGTCGCTTTCCCGCTCGTGCTGAAGTCCGCCCGCGCCGCCTTCGAAGCCGTCGATCCCCAGCTCGAGCGCGCCGCGCGCACGCTCGGCGTCAGCGAGACAGCGGTGTTCTTTCGCGTGAGCCTGCCGCTTGCCGCGCGCGGCATTCTCGCGGGCGGCCTGCTGGCGTTCGCGCGGGCGCTCGGCGAGTTCGGCGCCACGCTGATGATCGCGGGCAATTTGCCGGGCCGCACGCAGACGCTCTCGGTGGCCGTCTACGCAGCCGTGCAAGCCGGCGACGACAACACCGCGAACTTCCTCGTGATCGTGACTTCCGTGACGTGCGTCGTCATTCTGCTGCTCGCCGGCCGGCTCGTGCCGCAACGCACGCTTCTGGTGCCTCGCTGACATGCCGCTTGCCGTCGACATCCGCAAAACCTTCGCGAGCGCCGAGCGCCGCTTCACGCTCGAGGTCGCCTTCAACGCGACCACCCAGCGCGTGGTGCTGTTCGGCCCGTCGGGCGCCGGCAAGAGCCTGACGCTGCAGGCGATTGCCGGCCTGTTGCGCCCCGATGAAGGCACGATCGCGCTGCACGGCAATGCGCTATTCGACAGCGCGCGTCATGTCGATCTGAAGCCGCAGGCGCGCCAGGTCGCGTATCTGTTCCAGGACTATGCGTTGTTTCCGCACTTGAACGTGCGGCAGAACATCGGCTTCGGTTTGCAGCGCGGCTGGCTGAATCCGCGGGCGCGCCACAGTTCGGCGCAGGTGGATTACTGGCTCGACGCGCTCGAACTGCGCAATGTCGCGAGCAATTATCCGGCGCAGCTTTCCGGCGGGCAGAAGCAGCGGGTGGCGCTGGCGCGCGCGCTGGTGTCCAGACCGCAACTGCTGTTGCTTGACGAGCCGTTTTCCGCGTTGGACAGCAACCTGCGCCAGCGCATGCGGGCGGAACTCTCGGAGTTGCAAACCCGGCTGGATATTCCGATGGTTTTGATCACGCACGATCCCGACGACGTTGCCGCCTTCGGCGATCAGGTCGTGCAGATCAGCGACGGCCGCGTGCGTGAGCATCAAGCGTTCAGCGGTTATCTGCGCAGCGAGAGCTGATTCGCGTTTTTGCGGGCCTTTATGCACTCGCGCCCTTAGGCCCTCACGCTTTCCCGCCTCACACGCTCACGCCTTCGCCCCTTCCCCGCTCACACCCCCGCACCCTCACACCCCACGCCTCACGCCTCACGCCTCACGCCTCACGCCTCACGCCTCACGCCTCACGCCCTCAGTCTTTCACACCAAGTATCACGCTCGATGCCTTAAAAACCGCGACAGCGCTCGCGCCTTCCGCAACAGCCAGCGCATCGGCGCTCTGGTTGGTGATCACGGCAGTGATCACCGCGCCGCCTTCCAGCGCAAGCGACACCTCAGCGTTGACCGCGCCGCGCTTCACGCTCTGCACGGTGCCGCGCAGTTGATTGCGGGCCGATAGTTTCAACGGCGCGCCGCTTTCGCCGGTCACCAGCAGCACGACCCACGACGCCTTGATCAACGCGAACGCCGCCGCGCCCTCGGCAAGACCGAGCGCCTCCGTGCTCTCGTGCGTGAGAACGGCGACGATCGTATGGCCGCCGGGCAGCGTCAGCGAGACTTCGTCATTGATGGAGCCGCGCGTGATGCGCGAGACCGTGCCGTAAAGCTGATTGCGCGCGCTGGTCTTGACACCGATGCGGCCGATCAGATCCCAGTCGGTCGCGAAACCCTCGATAGCCGCGCCCGCACGCTCCAGAAAGCGCCGATGCTCGCGCTCGACCGCGCGAAACGTGTCGATCAGCTTGAGCGCGCGCGGCGTCAACGTGGTGCCGCCGCCGCCCTTGCCGCCGGTCAGCCGCACGACGAGCGGCTCGCCGGCGAGATTGTTCATGGCGTCGACGGCGTCCCACGCGCCCTTGTAGCTCATGCCGACCGCCTTGGCCGCGCTGGTGATGGAACCGGTCTCGCCGATGGCGGCAAGCAGCGCGATCCGCGACGCGCCGCCAAGCGTGTTGTTGCCCGCCTGGAACCACACGGACCCGCCGATTTCGAGCGGCTCGTGCGAAGAATCGTTGCTGTCTGAAGCCATGACGCGCGCGCTCGGCTAACGAAGGATCGAGGAGAGCGAACCATTATAGCGACCGGCCCCCGGCCCACGGAAAGACAGGCCGGCGGTCGATCGCCGGCGCCATGACTGGAAGACGAAGCGCCGCTCAAAGTGCGTAGTGCGCGATCCCATTGCCGAACGACCAGTTCTCCTTAAGCACCTCGACAAGATTGATGAGTACGTCCTCCCGTCGCAAGCCGGGCGACTCGTGCAACTCCTCCACGATGCGCTGATAGAGCGCCTTCTTCTGCTCGAGCGTGCGGGTGTTGTTCGCGGTGATCTGAATCATGACGAGGTCGTCCGTCCGCTCGACGTTCAGGTACTGGTTGTCGTACACGAAATTGGCGGCCTCGTGCTCGGTGATCAGCATGAAGACGTCGTCCTTCGGCACATTGAAGGTGGCGACGAGCGCACGCTGAATGCTGTCCGTGAGCGCCTTGCGGTATTCGACGGGTTTGCCGGCGCGTAAAGCGATGCGAGTCATTGGCATGACGTTCTCCTTGAGAGGGTGGATGCATGCACACAGCGTAGGCGCCCTCGCACATAATGAACAGACATGGCTCGCTATTTCATCTATGTTGAATTGAAATGAAAGTTCTTGATCTCGATGCGGTACGCGCGTTCGTGCTCGTTGCGGACCTGTGCAGCTTCACGCGCGCAGCCGACGCGCTAAACACCACTCAGTCGGCCGTCAGCCTGAAACTCAAGCGGCTGGAAGCGCATCTGGGCAAACAGTTGCTGGAACGCACTCCGCGGGTGGTGCGCCTTTCCGTCGACGGCAAGGCGTTTCTGGGCGGCGCGCGCGACCTGCTGAATGCGCACGAGCGGGCGCTGGGGGCGTTGTCGGTGGAACGTCGGCGACTGGCGCTCGGCCTGAGCGAGCACGTCGCGGGGCCCGACCTGCCGCAGTTGCTCGCGCGCCTGAGTGCACACGATCCGGCGCTGGTGGTCGAACTGCACCTCGGCACGTCCACCGCATTGCTGGCTCAATTCGACGAACGCCGGCTGGACGCGGCGATCGTGCGTGACAGCGTGGACGCGCCGCCGCGCGCGGACGCCCAAGTGTTGTTTAGCGAATCGCTCGGCTGGCTCGCAACGCCGACGTGGCTGCCGCGTGTCGGCGAACCGCTGGCGCTCGCGTTGTTGAGTCCGCCGTGCAATGTGCGCGACACGGCTTTGCGGACACTGGCCGATGCGTCGATAGCATGGCAGGAGGTATTTGTGGGCGGCGGGGTGGCGGCCGTGGGCGCGGCGACAGCGGCCGGCCTTGCGGTGTCGCCGCTCGCGCGCAGAGTCGCGCCGCGCGGTTTGATCGACGTTGGCCCGCGGCTGGGGTTGCCGCCGTTGCCGGAATCGCGGGTGACGCTGCACTCGCGCGTGCGCGACGAGCGTTCAAAGGAAACGCTGCGGCTAGTGGCCAACGGGTTGGCGGGTGGGTGAGCGGGGAATGAGCCGTGGTGGCGGGGCTGGCACGGCGCTGTGCCGCTGTTCCGCTGTTCCGCTGTTCCGCTGTTCCGCTGTACCGCCGTGCCGCTGTACGCTGTGTCTCTCTACCGCTGTGCCGCTGGCGGCCCGCCGCGACGGCCACCTCCCGCCTTTGCCGTGCGCCCCCGCTCAGTGCAGGATTGGCGGCAGTGATCCGCTGCGCGCGGTGGCCGGATCTGCCGCGGCGTCCGCCCGATCCGCACCGGCGCTGACTGAGAGCATCCGAGGCTTCGGCTCCGCAGCCCCCGGCTTCGCAGTTGCCGGCTTGCGAACCTGGCTCTTGCCCGTCACGGCGCCCTTCAGTGCATCACGATGCACGGCATGGTCTCGCGCAATGTCGGCATGCACGGCCCTGGCCTCGCCGGACTTCGTCCGGACGATTTGCGCGTGGGGTTTCCTGGCCCGCTCAACTCGCGCACCGTTTTGCTTCGCCTGACCGCCGACTACCGCCGCCGTCCCTTTGACGCTCCCGTTCGCTCCGTGCCGCACGCCATCACGCACGGCCGGGTTCGCCTTTGCGACATAACCCGCATGCCTGCCCGCGTTCTTCGTCGCCGACTTTGTCGTCGCGTTGACTGGCGGCTTTTGCGCCTGATGCTTCACCGCGCCATGCCTCGCATGCGCGCCGGCCTCAGGCGGATTCCATACCTCCGCATAACCGTTAGCCATGGCCGCGCCGGCTATGCACCAGGTCGCTATCGCCGTTGCTACTGCTCGAAACCACATCTGCTCGACTCCCAAAATCGCTGCCTGCTGGCGAGCCGGGATTATATTCCCTTGCAAAAATCCGAAATTGGACTAGCATAGGCAATAAGTACACATTAGGACTTACCCCATCATGGCTCACGCCGCCCGCGCCACCCAGACTGAAGCGCCGATTCGTCGGCCGTCTTCAGAGCCCTCGTTTGCGGAAATGTCCGCAGCGGGTTTGCGCGCATTCTTCAATATCGCGCGAGACTGGGACTTGAGCGCGGACGAGCAGATCGTCCTGCTCGGCTCGCCCGGCCGCTCCACTTACTTCAAATGGAAGTCGGCCCCGGAAACGGCACGCCTTGGCCGCGACACGCTGGAGCGTCTGTCGCTGCTGCTCGGCATCTACAAGGCGCTGCAAATTCTCCTGCCGCAACCCAGCGCCGCGGACAGCTGGATCAAACGTCCCAACAGCGCGCCGCCGTTCGGCGGCCGTCGTGCGCTGGACCGCATGCTGGCCGGCAACATTAGCGATCTGGTTGCGGTGCGCCAGTATCTCGACGCAATGCGGGGCGGCTGGGCGTGACACAACCGCATTGGCAGGACCGCTGGCGCAGCGCGCCACTGGACTGGTCGCCCGCGTACCGCGTCATTCCCACGCGCTTTCCGGCCGTCAATCTGTTCGATCGGGTTGCATCGGCGGAAGATTTCGACGCGCTTTACGCGCTCGAAGCCATGACCAACGACAGGCTGCGCACCGAAGTCGGCGACCTCGACCTCGTGCCACGCGAAGAACGCCGTTTCGGGCCAGGCTATGGGCCGATCATGGCCGCCCTCACGCATCTGAATCCGCTCGGCAGCCGCTTTTCCGACGGCACCTACGGCGTGTTCTATTGCGCCCGCTCGCGCGCCACCGCCATAGCCGAAACGCGCTATCACACGGGTAAATTCATGGAAGCCACGGCCGAGCCGCCCATGCGTCAGCAAATGCGTCTCTACACGGTGGTGGCGCAAGGGGAGGTAGTAGACCTGCGTGGCGATCCGCAGTTGGACCTCGCAGTGCTCTCGCCGGACGACTATCTCGCCGGCCAGTCGCTCGGACGCGCGGTGCGCGAAGCCGGAGCGCCAGGCATAGCGTATCCGTCGGTGCGCGACCCGGAGGGCGAATGCCTCGCGGCATTCAAGACCACGCTGCTGCGCGATTGCCATCACGCGGCGTATCTCGAGTACAACTGGAACGGCACGAGCGTGGATATGGTTTTCGAGCTGAGCCAGGTCGGCTGACAGCACCTCGAGCAGCGTGCATCAAAACTGCACGCAACCGGGTTGGCGCCCGCTCAGGGCAGCGCCAGCGCCGCCGCGCCTTCCGCGCGCGCTTCTTCAACGGAAATCGACCAGCGCCGCAGCGCCCTCGGTTCGACCAGCGTCAGTCTGCCGCCAGGCCCGAACGCGCCAGTGTCGATGAACACCTGCGAGCCGACCTGCTTGATGTCGCGCATCGGCGTATGGCCGCAGTAAGTCAGCGACAATCCGCGCTGCCGTTGCGGGTCGCCGTTACCCATCGCGAGCTCGCGTCCCCACAGCATTTGCTGACGCGTTTCGGCGGAAAAATTGCCGGCGTCGAGTTCGGCGTCGGTACCGAAGAATTCGGCGTGCAGAACATTGAAGCGCTCCTGCCCGCTGCCCACTACGCGCGCAAGCGGCAACGTGCGCAGCCGCTCCGCGTAGCGGCGCAGGCTCTCATCGGGCAAGTTGGCCGCCCATGCGCCGCCAATGCCATACCACCACTGACGCCGCAAGCGGCCATCTGCAACCGCGCAGAGCGCGTCTTCGTGATTGCCGAGCACCGCGAAAAACCATGGCTTGTCGAGCAGCGCCAGCGCCTGCTCCGAGTGCTCGCCGCGATCCACCAGATCGCCGACTGAAAACAGCCGGTCGCAAGCCGGGTCGAACGAAACGAGGCGCAGCAGATAGCGCAATGCATCGACACAACCGTGCAAGTCGCCGACTACGAAGTCGCGGCCGCTCCGGTTGGCCGGGTGATGCTGAACAGAGGTATCGAGTACGGAAGCCATAAGCTCATCATAATGCGCAATGTGCGATGCGTATGCGCGCTGCCTCTCGTAGCGCGGCAACAGATGGCGAAAACTTGACATGGAATCACGCGAAAAGCGCAGGTTTCAGGGCAAATCTTGCCGCAAATCGTCATTCTGAAGGCGCGCCCTTGCTGGCTTCGCAATCTGCCAGGCCAGCTTGTGTGCGGGTGCGCCGACTGTGTGTACACGCACCGATAAACGGATTCGACGCGCAGACGCCACCGAAAGTTGCGCTCGCTAACGCGGGCACCTGCCATCGGCTCCGGATCGAAAGGCATTGGCAAGGCCGTTGCGGAAACACTGTGCATGTGCTGCACCGCTCGCAACTGTGCACCGCGTGTGCACCGCGGACGCGCCGCGCACGCGCCGCGCACGCGTAGAATCCGCGACACCTCGGCGTCTCGTCAATTTCATGTTTACGAAATACTATCCGCAAACGCTTCGCAACCGTCCACGCATGCTGATCGCGCTCGCTCTCGGCGTCGTTGCAGCTGTATTGATGCCGCAGCACATGCGGCCGATGGTTCGTGTACTGGTCGGCTGGGACACCGCAGTGTGGAGCTATCTGGTGTTGATCTGGGCGCACATGGTCGCCGCGGACGAACACCGCGTGCGCGATTCGGCGCGCCGCGACGACGAGAACGCCGGCGTCGTGCTGTTCGTGATCTGCGTGGCCACGATTGCGAGCATTGCCGCGATCGTGCTCGAACTTGCTTCGGCCAAGGGCACGGCAGGCGCCTCGACCGTGTGGCATTACACGCTGACCGGACTGACGCTGATCGGCGCGTGGTTCATGATTCCCACCATCTTCACATTGCATTACGCGCGGCTCTACTACGACACCGACGTGCAGGAAACGCCGCTTCTCTTTCCCGATCAATCGTTGACGCCGGACTATTGGGACTTTCTGTACTTCTCGTTCACGATCGCTGTTGCGTCGCAGACGTCCGATGTCGTCCTGCGCTCGCGCGCCATTCGCCGCGCCGCGCTCGCACAGTCTATCCTTTCGTTCTATTTCAACGTCGCGGTGCTCGGCTTGTGCGTGAACATCGCGGCCGGCCTGCTCGGCTCGTAACGCCGCAATGTTGCGCGGCCCGCATGCAGCGCCGCGCAAACTGACAACTGCCCTTCGTCCCGCCACGTCGCGTGTAAAACGCGGACCAATGCCGCCCGTTTTACACGGGCTCGCGCCATCCAGCGGCTGCTCACGCCGCCGCGCGCCGCAACGCTTCCTCCAGAACACTCGCTGCTCCAAAGGCCGCCGCCTCCGGCTCACGGGCACAGCCTTTGCTGACTTCCGCAGACGTTGTGACCGGCTCGTGCCGCGACGCCTGGCGGCGAGGCACCCGTAACTGGCCAGCGGCGTGACGATCTTTGCACTACATTGACCAAGTACGCGCCGTCAGTCTACGGATCGCGCGGCAGCCGGCTCTGGAAGCCCAATGAGCGCTGTGATCGCATGCCAATTGCATCCACACCGCAGCAGGACAAATCTGGAAACGACCGATGGAACCTCCAAACGGGTACGCGCCGCGGATCTATTTTTTTCATTCACCTCTGGTCGGTCCGCTTGACGCGTGGCCTGCGCAGTTCGCTCACGCGGCCGCACTCGGCTTCGATCACGCGCTGATCGGCAGCCTTTTCGAGCCAGGCCGGGCGAGCCACGGCCAGGTCGTCGGCAACCATGCGCGCCTGCACCCGGCGTTCGAAGCGCAAGGTTCCGCCGGCGAGGCCATCCGCACACTCGCGGACGAGGCGCGTCGACACGGTCTGACCTTGCTGGGCGATCTGGTGATCGACCGCGTCGCCGCCGACGGTGCGCTCTACGCCGAGCACGCAGACTGGTTTCATCCGCTGGAGCGCGAAGAGGCCCGTCTCGATCCGCGTCATGTCCATCGCGAGGACAACGTCGCTTACGCGAACTTCAGCGATGCGGGTACGTGTGCCGCGCTCGCCGACTGGTGGACGCGCCAGCTTCTCGCGCTCGCCGAGGCCGGCATTGGCGGCTTCCGTTTCGATTCGCCGCACCGTGTGCCCGCAGAGGTCTGGCGGCAGTTGCGCGACGCCGTGCGCGACGCTCATCCCGACGTGCGCTTTCTCGCCGCGACTCCAGGTCTCGCCCGCGGCGATCTGTCCGGGCTCGACGGCGCGGGCTTCGACAGCGTGTTCTCGTCGGTGCGCTGGTGGGACTATCGCGCGAGCTGGATGGTCGAGGAGCACGCCGCGCTCGCGCGCATAGGCGGGCCCATTGCATTTCCCGAAGCGCCATACGGTACGCGGCTCGCCGCCGAATTGAGCGACCCGCATGATTCGGGCGTCGTTGAGCGCGCTTATCGGCGTGCACTGTTCACGGCGTCCGCCGTCGGCACCGGCTGGATGATGCCGATGGGTTTCGAATACGGCGTGAGCGAACCCATGTCGCAAACGCGAGGCAACGCGTCGCAATTCGCACTCGCTTGCCAGGCGAAGCGGTTCGACCTGTCGCAATCCATCTCGCTCGCCAACGAACTCGCGCGCCACACCAAGGCGCTGCAGGTGAACGGCGAGTTGCGCCCGTTGAGCGGGCCGGGCGCGCCGGCCGCTCTTCTGCTGCGTGCCGACCAGCCCGACATGCGCGATGCCGGCCAGGCGGTCCTTATCGCGATCAATCCCGAACTCAGTGCGGCGGTTCGCGTGGATCCGGCGCGCTTCCTTGCCGGCGTGCCTGGCAATTTCACGCGCTTCATTCCGCTCGATGCACGCGGTGGCGCGTCGCCCGCGGCATTGGCGCCATTCACGCTCGCCCCCGGCGCCGTGCGTCTCTTCCAGGCCGTCACGGAAAAGCCGATTTGTCTCGCACCGCCCATCGACAAAGCGAACAGCAAACGCAGCGGCCGCAAGACCGTGCTCGAAGCGATCAACGCGCCGCGCGTCGCGATTGAAAGCGTCATGCCTTCCGTGGACAACGGCCGCTTTGCCGCCAAGCGCAGCGTCGGCGAACGCGCGGAGATCAGCGCCGCGATTTTCGCCGAGGGTCACGACAAGATTGCAGCCGCGGTGCTGTGGCGCGCCGCGGACGAGAACAACTGGCACGAAGTACCGATGAGCCCGGCACAACCGGCCGGCCTCGACATCTGGAAGGCGCGCATTCCGCTCGAACGTATGGGCCGTCACGAGTTCACGGTGATCGCCTGGCGCGACGACTTTGCTTCGCTCGTCGAGCACGTCGAGAAAAAGCTGAAAGCAGGGCAGACAGTCGAGACCGAACTCGACGAAGCCGCGCACCTGTTCGCGCTCGTGCTGGCCGAAGTGGAAACGGCGGAAGGCGCGGACAAAGAGCCGCTCGAACACATCGTCACGCAGTTCAAGAAGGCCGACGATCAGGCCAAACTCAAGCTGCTGCTCCAGCCGGCCACGGCGAAGGCGATGACTGCCGCGCGGCATCGTCCGTTTCTGAGCCGTGATCCGGTGACCTACAAGATCGACGCCGAACGCACCGCCGCGCGGTTTGCGAGCTGGTACGAGATCTTCCCGCGTTCAATGAGCGACGACGAATCGCGTCACGGCACCTTCGCCGACGTCACGAAGAAGCTGCCGCGCATTCGCGACATGGGCTTCGACGTGCTGTACTTTCCGCCGATTCATCCGATCGGCGTGAGCAATCGCAAGGGCCGCAACAACACGCTCAATGCGCAGCCCGGCGACGTCGGCAGCCCGTATGCGATCGGCGGGGCCGAAGGCGGCCATACCGCCGTGCATCCGCAACTCGGCACGCTCGACGACTTCAAGGCGATGCTCGCCGCCGCGCATGCGCACGGCCTCGAAATCGCGCTGGACTTCGCAATTCAATGTTCGCCGGATCATCCGTGGTTGAAGGAGCATCCGACATGGTTCGCGTGGCGCCCCGACGGCACCTTGCGTTACGCGGAAAACCCGCCCAAGAAGTACCAGGACATCGTCAACCCTGACTTCTACGCGCACGACGCGAAGCCCGACTTGTGGCTTGCGTTGCGCGACGTGATCCTGTTCTGGATCGAGGCGGGCGTGCATATCTTCCGCGTCGACAATCCGCACACGAAGCCTTTGCCGTTTTGGGAGTGGATGATCAACGACGTGCGCTCGCGCTATCCGGACACCATCTTCCTTGCTGAAGCATTCACGCGGCCGCGCATGATGAACCGGCTCGGCAAGATCGGCTTCTCGCAGTCGTACACGTACTTTACGTGGCGCGAGTCGAAGCGCGATTTCATCGAGTATCTGACCGACCTCACGCAGACCGGCGCGCGCGATTTCTACCGGCCGAACTTCTTCGTGAACACGCCGGACATCAATCCGCGCCATCTGCAATCGCATGGACGCACCGGCTTTCTGATTCGCGCGGCGCTCGCTTCGACGCTCGCCGGCCTGTGGGGCGTGTATAGCGGCTTCGAGCTTTGCGAGGCGGCGGCGTTGCCGAACAGCGAGGAGTACCTCGACTCCGAAAAGTATCAGTTGCGCGCGTGGGACTGGAACCGGCCCGGCAACATCATGGCCGAGATCACTGCATTGAATCGCATTCGCCGCGCGAATCCCGCGCTGCAAACGCACCTCGGTCTCACGTTCCTGCCTGCACACAACGAGAACATTCTGTTCTTCGAGAAGGCGACCGAAGCGCGCGACAACGTGATCCTGGTCGCTGTCAATCTCGACCCGTTCAACGAACAAGGCGCGGATATAGAGTTGTCGTGGGAGACGTTCCAGAAGTGGAGTCTGCACGATCACAGCGCACTCGAAGTCACCGACCAGATGACCGGCGCGCGTTTTGACTGGCACGGCCGCTGGCAGCATGTGCGGCTCGGGCCGGGCCAGCCGTTTTCGATCTGGCGCATTGCGCCGCTCGGCGGCCTGCCCGCCGAGCGCCCCGACGAAGCCGACAGCGATTCGACCAGCGCCCTTCACGCAGACGCTGGCAACCCTACCCCGACGGAAGGTGCGATATGAAGCGTGACGATCCCTCCCAGACCACGACGCAAGCGCCGGTGGGCAACGCCCCCGGCAACACGGCAAAGCCGCGCACGAACCGGCGCGGCAAGCCCACGGCGCTCGCCGACGATCCGCTCTGGTACAAAGACGCGATCATCTATCAGGTGCACATCAAGTCGTTCTTCGATGCGAATAACGACGGCGTAGGCGACTTTCCCGGCCTCATCGCGAAGCTCGACTACATTGCCGAACTGGGCGTGAATGCGATCTGGCTGCTGCCGTTCTATCCGTCGCCGCGCCGCGACGACGGCTACGACATTGCCGATTACCGCAACGTGCATCCCGACTATGGTCAGCTTTCCGACGTCAAACGCTTCATTCAGGAAGCGCACGCGCGCGGCATTCGCGTGATTACCGAACTGGTGATCAACCACACGTCGGATCAGCACCCGTGGTTCCAGCGCGCGCGCCGCGCAAAGCCCGGCTCCAATCACCGCAACTTCTATGTGTGGTCCGATACGGATCAGAAGTACCCGGAAACGCGCATTATCTTTATCGACTCAGAGCCGTCGAACTGGACGCACGATCCGGTGGCGGGCGCGTACTACTGGCACCGCTTCTATTCGCATCAGCCCGACCTGAACTTCGACAATCCCGCGGTGCTGCGCGAAGTGCTGCAGATCATGCGCTTCTGGCTCGACATGGGTATTGACGGGCTGCGGCTCGACGCGGTGCCGTATCTGGTCGAACGCGAAGGCACCAACAACGAGAACCTGCCGGAAACGCACGCCGTCCTGAAGAAGATTCGCGCGACCATCGACGCCGAGTATCCGAACCGCATGCTGCTCGCCGAGGCGAACCAGTGGCCGGAAGACGTGAAGGAATACTTCGGCGATGAAGACGAATGCCACATGGCATTCCACTTTCCGCTGATGCCGCGCATCTACATGTCGATTGCAAGCGAGGACCGCTTTCCGATCACCGACATCATGCGGCAAACGCCGGACCTGGCCGCGTCGAATCAATGGGCAATCTTCCTGCGCAATCACGACGAGCTCACGCTCGAAATGGTCACGGACTCCGAGCGCGATTACTTGTGGAACACCTACGCGAGCGACCGCCGCGCGCGCCTGAATCTGGGCATTCGCCGCCGTCTCGCGCCGCTCATGGAGCGCGACCGCCGCCGTATCGAGCTGATCAATTCGCTGCTGCTGTCGATGCCGGGCACGCCCGTGATCTATTACGGCGACGAACTCGGCATGGGCGACAACATTCACCTGGGCGACCGCGACGGCGTGCGCACGCCAATGCAGTGGTCGTCGGATAGAAACGGTGGTTTCTCGCGCGCCGATCCGGAGCAACTGGTGCTGCCGCCGGTCATGGGTTCGCTCTATGGATTCGACGCGGTCAACGTCGAAGCGCAAAGCCGCGATCCGCATTCGCTGCTCAACTGGACCCGGCGCATGCTGGCCACGCGCCGCGCGAAACAGACGTTCGGGCGCGGCACCATCCGCTTTCTGAAGCCGGAAAACCGCAAGATTCTCGCGTATCTGCGTGAGATGCCCGGCGAGCCGCCCATTCTGTGCGTGGCCAATCTGTCGCGCGCGCCGCAGGCGGTGGAGCTCGACCTGTCGGAATTCAACGGCGCGGTGCCGATCGAAATGACCGCCGATTCGGTGTTCCCCGCCATCGGTCAATTGACGTATCTGCTGACGTTCCCGCCGTATGGCTTCCTGTGGTTCCTACTGTGCGAAGGCGGTCAGCGTCCGACGTGGGCACAGGCGCATCCCGAGCCATTGCCCGAGTTCGTCACCATCGTGATTCGTGAAGGCCAGGCCGGGCCGACGCCGGAAAACGTGCGGCTGCTCGAATCCGAAGTGCTGCCTTCGTGGCTTAGCCGGCGCCGCTGGTTTGCGTCGAAGGATCAGAAGATGCACGCCGTGCGGCTCGCCGCGCTCACTACGATTCCGAACGGCGGCTTCGCCTTCACCGAGATCGAAGCGGACGTCGGCGATCACACCGAACGCTACGTGGTGCCGATTGCGATCACCTGGGGCGGTGAGACGACCACGCCGCTCTTTCTCCAGCTTGCGCTCGCGCGCGTACGGCGAGGCCGCAACGTCGGGCATCTGACCGACGCGTTCGCATTGCCGATCTTCGCGCACGGCGTGCTGCGCAAACTGCGTGAACGCGCGGTCGTGCCCACCGTGCAGAAGAGCGAGATCCGCTTTATTCCGACCGACCGCTTCGCCGAACTCGACAACCTCGGCGAGCGCCCGGAAGTGCGCTGGCTCGCGGCCGAGCAAAGCAACAGTTCGCTGATCGTCGCGGATGCCGCGGTGCTCAAGCTCGTGCGGCGTCTCGTGAGCGGCATTCATCCGGAAGCGGAAATCAGCCGCTACCTGACGCAACTCGGCTATGCCAACACGGCTCCGCTGTTCGGCGAGGTGGTGCGGGTGGACCCCGAAGGCGTGCCGCACACGCTCGCGATCCTGCAAGGCTTCGTCGACAACCAGGGCGATGCATGGAACTGGTCGCTCGATTATCTGCGCCGCTCGGTCGACGAACTGGCGATTACCGTCGACACGGAAGCCACCTCCCCGCCGGATCGCGATAACGAGGCGATTCTGCTGGAAGGCTACTCCGCGTTGGCGGGCATCATCGGCAGGCGACTTGGCGAATTGCATGTCGCGCTGTCCTCGCCGACCGACGACCCCGCGTTCTCGCCGGAGCCCGCGAGCGCGGAACAAGTGAAGGCATGGGTGGAAGGCACACAGTCGATGCTTGCAAGCGCGCTCGATCTGCTCGCGCCGCGCGTCGAACAGCTGCTCGATGCGGACACGAAGGCGCTCGCGCAAAGTCTGATCGACCGGCGCGCGGCGCTCGTGGAAGCCGTGAACAAGCTCCTTACCCCCGACACCCAGGCGCTGCGCATCCGCATCCACGGCGACTTCCATCTGGGCCAGGTGCTGGTTGCACAGGGCGACGTGTATCTGATCGACTTCGAAGGCGAGCCGGCGCGTTCGCTCGAAGAGCGTCGGCAGAAATCGAGCCCGCTGCGCGACGTGGCCGGCCTGATGCGCTCGCTGTCCTATGCGAGCGCCGCAGCGCAGTCCACGACGGAAGCGGCGCCGCAACAGACGGCGGATCGCAAGCGCGTGTTGTTCGACCGTTTCCGCGCGCACGCCACCGACACGTTCCTGAAGGAATACCGCGCGGCCACCGCGCAAGCGCCGACGCCGCTGGTTGAACCCGAGGCCGAACAGGCGCTGCTCGATCTGTTCCTGATCGAGAAGGCCGCGTATGAAATCCGCTACGAGGCAGCCAACCGGCCGACGTGGCTGAGCTTGCCGGTGCGCGGACTCGCGGCGCTCGCGAGCCGGCTGCTCGGCGATACCGGCGCGCCGCATGCTTCGCACGATTCGTCAACCCAGGCGCCAGACGCCGCCACCCCGCCTCATCCGGCCGAGGGCGACTATGAGTGAACACGATCCGGCCGCAGGCCTCCAGCCGCTCGAGATAGACGCGCTCGTCGAGGCGCGCCATCCCGATCCTTTCTCGCAACTCGGCATGCATCACACGGACGCCGGTCCGGTCGTGCGCGCGCTGTTGCCAAATGCCGCGCACGTCAGCGTGATTGCGCGCGCCGACGGCGCGCTGCTCGGCGAGCTTCAGCAGTTGCGCCCCGGCCTCTTTGCGGGGCGCGTGAGTTCTGCCGCGCCGTACCGGTTGCGCATCGACTGGCATGGCGTCGTGCAGGAAATCGAAGACACCTACTCGTTCGGTCCCGTTCTCGGCGACGAACCGCTCGGCCGTCTTGCAAACGGCGACCCGTATGCGGTGCTCGAATGCCTTGGCTCGCGTCCCATGGAAGTCGACGGCGTGCCCGGCGTGCGCTTTGCGGTGTGGGCGCCGAATGCACGGCGCGTCTCGGTGGTCGGCGACTTCAATGCGTGGGACGGGCGCCGTCATCCGATGCGTTTGCGCCATCAGGCGGGCGTGTGGGAACTGTTCGTGCCGCGAGTCGGGCCGGGCACGCGCTACAAGTACGAACTGCTCGCGCGCGAGGGGCATCCGCTGCCGTTGAAGGCCGATCCTTGCGCGATGCAAACCGAAAAGCCGCCTGGCACAGCGTCGGTGGTTGCGCATGCCGACGAGATCGAGCAGTTTCCGTGGACCGATCACGAATGGATTCAGTCGCGCGGGGCGAAGCAGACGCCGCGCTCGCCGATTTCCATCTACGAGGTACATGCGGAGTCGTGGCTGCGCATCGCCGAAGATGGTCAACGCGGTCTCGACTGGGCCGAGCTCGCCGAGCGCCTGATTCCGTATGCGAAGACCATGGGCTTCACGCATGTCGAGTTCATGCCGGTCGCGGAACATCCGTTTGGCGGATCGTGGGGCTATCAGCCGCTCGGGCAATTCGCGCCGTCGGCGCGTTTCGGCAAGCCGGAGCAATTCGCGCTGTTCGTGAACAAGGCGCACGAGGCAGGGCTCGGCGTAATTCTCGACTGGGTGCCCGCGCACTTTCCGAACGACGCACACGGCCTCGTGCAGTTCGACGGCACGCCGCTTTACGAGCATGCCGATCCGCGCGAGGGCTACCACCAGGACTGGAACACGATGATCTACAACCTCGGCCGCAACGAGGTGAGTGCGTTCCTGATCGCGTCAGGGCTCGCATGGCTCAAGCGCTATCACGTTGACGGCCTGCGCGTGGACGCCGTGGCGTCCATGCTTTATCGCGACTATTCGCGCGCCGCCGACGAGTGGGTGCCGAACATCTATGGCGGGCGCGAGAACCTCGAGTCCATCGCGTTCCTCAAGCGCCTGAATCACGAAGTCGGGTATGTGCCTGGCGCGCCGGGCGCAATCACCATTGCCGAGGAATCGACCGCGTGGCCCGGCGTGACGGCACGCGTGGAAGACGGCGGGCTCGGCTTCCATTTCAAGTGGAACATGGGATGGATGCACGACACGCTGCACTACATGCACGAAGATCCGGTGTACCGCCAGTACCATCATCACAACATGACGTTCGGAATGGTGTACGCGTATTCCGAACGCTTCGTGCTGCCCCTTTCGCACGACGAAGTGGTGCACGGCAAGGGTTCGCTGCTTGGCAAAATGCCCGGCGACACGTGGCAGAAGTTCGCGAATCTGCGCGCGTACTTCGGCTTCATGTGGACCCATCCGGGCAAGAAACTGCTGTTCATGGGCGGCGAATTCGGCCAGCTCGCGGAGTTCGATCACGATACGTCGCCGCACTGGCATCTGCTCGACGATGCGCATCATCACGGCGTGCAAGTGCTGGTGCGCGATCTGAACCGTCTGTACCACGAGGAGCCCGCGCTGCATCTGCTCGACAGCGAACCAGGCGGCTTTGACTGGCTGATCGGCGACGACAGCGGCAACAGCGTGTTCGCGTATCGCCGCACCGACGGCGCGGGCCGCGAACTTGTCGTGGTCTGCAACATGACGCCAGTGCCGCGCGTCGGTTATCGCATCGGCATGCCGCGCGAAGGACGCTGGTCGGAGGTACTCAATACCGATGCAGGCGTGTATGGCGGCTCGAACATGGGCAACGGCGGCGTGATTCATACCGACGCAATGTCGAGCCACGGCTGGCCGCATTCGGCGTCCCTCACCTTGCCGCCGCTCGCGACAATCGTGCTGCGCGCTGATTGAGGGCCAACTGACGCCTGCGCCGGAAACGAGCGCGCGGCCCGCATCACGGGGCCGCGCGCTCGTCGCATGAGCAGGCATTAGCCGCTTCACCAGAACAGAACAAGGAAGGGGAACCATGTCGCATGCAATGCCGGACCGGCTTCTGCCCGGCTCGCCCTATCCGCTTGGCGCCAGTTGGGACGGCCTTGGTGTCAACTTTGCGGTGTTCTCCGCGAATGCGCAGAAAATCGAGCTATGCCTGTTCGACCCCACGGGCCGCAAGGAGATCAAACGCTACCCGCTGCCCGAATGCACCGACGAGGTCTGGCACGGCTATTTGCCGAACGCACATCCGGGCACC
This sequence comes from Burkholderia sp. WSM2232, assembly GCF_000472545.1. Lineage (GTDB taxonomy): Bacteria > Pseudomonadota > Gammaproteobacteria > Burkholderiales > Burkholderiaceae > Paraburkholderia. The sequence goes on from NZ_AWZV01000022.1 coordinate 88,185, forward strand.
GCTTACGGCTTTCGCGCACACGGTCCGTATCAGCCTCAGCAGGGGCATCGCTTCAATCCGCACAAACTGCTGCTGGACCCGTACGCGCGCAAGCTCGTCGGGCACTTCCGCTGGTCCGATGCGTTGTTCGGCTACCGCGTGCATTCGAATCGCGCGGACCTTTCCATCGACCGGCGCGATTCCGCGCCTGCCATGCCGAAGTGCGTCGTGATCGACGAAGCATTCGACTGGTCGCACGACAAGCGCCCGAACGTGCCGTGGGGCGAAACCGTCATCTACGAAACGCATGTGCGCGGCGCCTCGATGCTGCGCAACGATCTGCGCCAGCATGAACGCGGTACGTTTGCCGCGCTGGCTTCGCCGGAATTTATCGAGCACCTGCTGAGGCTCGGGGTGACCGCCGTCGAACTGCTGCCGGTGCACGCGTTTCTCAACGACCGCTTTCTCGTGGAACGCGGCCTGCGCAATTACTGGGGCTACAACACCGCGGCGTTCTTCGCGCCGGAGCCGTCGTATCTGAGCACGCACCGGCTCGACGAAATGCGCATTGCCGTGCGCCAGTTGCACGCGGCCGGCATAGAAGTGATTCTGGACGTGGTCTACAACCACACTTGCGAAGGCAACGAAATGGGCCCGACCGTCTCGTGGCGCGGCCTGGACAACGCGAGCTATTACCGCCTGATTCCCGGCGACGAGCGGCATCACATCAACGACACCGGCTGCGGCAATACGGTGAACCTGCTGCATCCTCGCGTGCTGCAAATGGTCATGGATTCGCTGCGCTACTGGTCGACCGCTTTCAACATAGACGGCTTCCGTTTTGATCTGGGCGTGACGCTCGGACGCGAGCCTCATGGCTTCGATCCAGGCTCAGGTTTTTTCGACGCGGTTCGCCAGGACCCGATCCTCTCGCAACGCAAGCTGATTTCGGAGCCGTGGGACATTGGTCCGGGGGGCTATCAGCTTGGCAATCATCCACCGGGTTTTGGCGAATGGAACGACCGCTTCCGCGATACCGTGCGGCGGTTCTGGCGCGGCGACGCGGGCCTGCGCCCCGACCTCGCCGCGCGCCTGACCGGTTCCGCCGACCTGTTCAACCGGCGCTTTCGCAAGCCGTGGGCGTCGATCAATTTCGTCGCCTCGCATGACGGTTTTACGCTCGCCGACATTACCGCCTACGAGCACAAACACAACGAGGCGAATCGGGAAGGCAACCACGACGGCCACAACGAAAACTGCAGCAGCAACTGGGGCGTCGAAGGACCGACCGACGACGCCGCGATCCTTGAAACGCGCCAACGCGTGGCGCGCTCGATGATCGCGACGCTGTTCATCGCGCTCGGCACACCGATGATGCTCGCCGGCGACGAATCGTTGCGCACGCAAAACGGCAACAACAATGCGTACTGCCAGGATAACGAAATATCGTGGCTCGACTGGGAAAGAGCCGAATCTCCGGACGGCCGCGACATGACAGACTTCGTGGCGCGGGTGGCGGCCCTGCGCAAACGGCATCCGCTGCTGCGCGAAACGCGGTTTCTGTTTGGCGACCGTGAAGTATTACCGGGCCTTTTCGACATAGGCTGGTTCGACGAAAACGGCGATCCGTTGACAATCGAAGCGTGGGAGGACCCCGAGGGCCGCGCGTTCACGTTGCGTCGCGCGGGGCCGGGTGTGAACGGCGAAACGGAAGTATTGTTGATGATGCTCAACGCGAGCGCGGAAACGCTGCGTTTCACAGCCCCCGCGCCGCACCTGGAATGGCACGTGCTGTTAGACACTGCCGATACCGCAAGCGCGCCGCACCGGCTCGCCGCGACGGACCTGGAAGTAGCCGCGCATGGCCTCGTGATACTCGCCGCGCAACCGGTCGGCGAGGCCGACTGGCAAGCGGGCTGGAAGGCCGGCGCGCGGCACGGGTCACGGCTCCTGACGGCGTTGCCACCGGAGCCGGGCGAGCATCCGCCGGCGAGCGACGCGTCGCCGGCTGCGTAGGTCGCGGCGTTCATGCGCAAACGGCGTGTGAGCGGCCCGGCAGCAAAAACCGAATGGTGAAGAGTCATGTCCGAACATCAGATCGATCCTAACGCGCGTCATTTCGCGCATTGCCTGCCGTTCGGCGCGCAATTGCTGGGGCCCCAGGGCGCCAATCCGCGCACGCGTTTCCGTTTCTGGGCGCCGTCGTGTAAGAGCGTGCAGGTGGAAATCGAGAATGGCACCGCGCAAGGCTCGCACGACATGACGCCGGCGGGCAACGGCTGGTTCGAGACGTGCATCGCGAGCGGTGCGGGCACGCTGTACCGCTTTCGTCTCGACGACGGCAACGCGGTGCCCGATCCCGCGTCGCGCTTTCAGCCGCAAGACGTGCATGGCCCGAGCGAAGTCGTCGACCCGCGCGCGTATTGTTGGGAACATGCCGACTGGCACGGCCGGCCCTGGGAAGAAACCGTGCTGTACGAACTGCACGTGGGCGCGATGGGCGGCTATCGGGGCGTGCAGGAGCGCTTGCCGGCGCTGGTGGCGCTCGGCGTGACCGCCATCGAACTAATGCCGTTGAACGATTTTCCCGGCCGGCACAATTGGGGCTATGACGGCGTGCTGCCGTACGCGCCCGATTCCGCGTACGGCCGGCCCGAAGATCTCAAGGCTCTGGTCGACGCGGCGCACGGCCTCGGCCTGATGGTATTTCTCGACGTGGTCTACAACCACTTTGGCCCGGACGGCAACTACCTGCACGAATACGCGCGTTCGTTTTTCCGCGAGGGCACGCATACGCCGTGGGGCCCCGCCATCGACTTTGAGCGCAGTGAAGTCAGCGACTTCTTCATGGACAACGCCGTCTACTGGATCAACGAATACCGGATAGACGGTCTGCGCTTCGACGCCGTGCACGCCATCGACAACCATGCGTGGCTGCGCGAGCTGGCCGACCATATTCGCGCCAATGTGCAACATGGCCGCCATGTGCATCTCGTGCTGGAAAACGAGCACAACAGCGCAAGCCTGCTCGGGCATCACTTCGACGCACAATGGAACGACGACGCGCACAACACGCTGCACGTGCTGCTCACGGGCGAAACCGAAGGCTATTACCACGCCTATGAGGACCAGCCGATCCGCCGTCTCGCCCGCGTGCTTTCCGAGGGCTTTGCTTACCAGGGCGATCCGTCGCCGCTGCACGACGGCGCGCCGCGCGGCGAACCGAGCGGGCATTTGCCGCCTACCTCGTTCGTGATGTTTCTGCAGAACCACGATCAGATCGGCAACCGCGCATTCGGCGAGCGTCTGCGCAAGCTGACTTCGGACGAAGCGTTGCGCGCGGCCACCGGCTTGCTGCTGCTGTCACCGCAAATTCCGCTGCTGTTCATGGACGAGGAATACGGCTCGACGCAGCCGTTCCTGTTTTTCACCGACTACACCGGCGATCTCGCCGACGCCGTGCGCGAAGGACGCCGCCGCGAGTTCGCCCGGTTCTCCTCGTTCAGCGACGAAAAGCGGCGCGCGCAGATTCCCGATCCGAACGACGAGAAGACCTTCGCCGCTTCGTCGCCGCCCGCCCCGGTGACGGCCGCGGCGTCCGCTTCACAAGATGACGACGAAACCAGGGAGCGGCTCGACTGGATGCATTTCTACAAATCCGCGCTGACGGTGCGCGCAAAACTGATCACACCGCGTCTGAAACACGGCAAGGCGCTGAACGCAACGGTGCTGACCGACGCGAACGGCGCGGACGCAAATGCGCTCGTCGCGCGCTGGAAGCTGGGCGATGGCGAGACGCTGTCGCTCGCGCTCAATCTGTCGAAGGACAATGTGCCGTTTAACGACGTGCCCGCCGGCAAGGTCATTTTCGAAACGCCGCCGCGCGTGCGCGAGCAGATCGACGCGAAGGTGCTGCCGGCGCATGCGTTCGTCGCATGGCTGACCGGCGACATCAACGACTACGCGACCGGTCATGACGCACGCATTGTCGGCAAAGAGGAGCGCCGCTCGTGAGTACCCGACGTTCCGGCGACACGATCGCCACGCTGGCAACACGCGCCGGTTTCGAGGTGGAGTGGGAAGACGCGCATCGCAAGGTGCATCGCGTGCCCGAGAAAACGCTCGCGATTCTGCTCGAACGGATGGGCCTGCCATGCGGTAACGCCACGCAAATCCGTCAAAGTGCGGCCGCGCTCGACGCGGAACTGTCCGGCCGCAAGCTGCCGCCGCTGATGACCGCTCAGGTCGGGCGCGGCATTGCGCTGCCCGCCGCGGCGCTGAAGTCCGGCAGCCATTACCGGATCGAGCTGGAAAGCGGCTCGATCATCGACGGACGCTTTACCGCGCCCAAAGGCGAGGAGGCGTTGCTCGCGCCCATCGACGAGCCCGGCTATCACACGCTCGTGATTCACGAGCAGCGCGTGACGCTCGCGGTTGCGCCGCCGCGCTGCTACACCGTGGCCGACGCGTGGCGCAACCTTCACGACGACGAGCGTGCCGTGGCTCCGCCGTTGTGGGGCGTGGCCGCGCAGCTTTATGGCTTGCGCCGGGTGGGCGATGGCGGCATTGGCGATTATTCGGCGCTCACACGAATCGCGGCGGAAAGCGCGAAGCGCGGCGCGCATGCGCTCGCCGTCAGTCCGACCCATGCCATGTTCAGCGCGGAGCCGAACCGCTTCAGTCCCTATTCGCCGTCTTCGCGCTTATGGCTGAACGTCACGCATATCGACCCGGCTGCCGTGTTCGGAGAAGCGGCCGCGCGCGCCGCGATGCAGTCCGCCGACGCCGTGGATGCATGGTCCGAACTGGAAGGCTTGCCACTGATCGACTGGCCGCAGGCCGTCGTGCTCAAACTGAAAGTCTTACGCGCGCTATTTGAAAATTTCTGCACGCATGAGCGCGCCCGCGAGGGCACGGAAGACACCCCGCGCGCGCTGGAATTTCACGGCTTCTGCGAACGCGCGGGGCGCGCCCTGGAAGATCATGCGCGTTTCGAAGCGCTGCAAGCCGCGCAACTCGCGCAAGGCGGCAATGGTCATTGGCGCAACTGGCCGGAAGCATTGCGCGATCCGCGCAGCCCCGAGGTGGAGGCGTTCGCGCAAGCACATCGCCACGAGGTCGAGTTTCATCTCTTTCTGCAATGGCTTGCCGCGAAAGGTCTGTCGCATGCGCAGCATGCGGCGCGCGAAGCGGGCATGGCCGTGGGTCTGATCGCCGACCTCGCGGTGGGATGCGACAGCGCCGGCAGTCATGCATGGTCCTATCGCGACGACATGCTGCAGGGCGTGTCCGTCGGCGCGCCGCCCGACCTCTTCAACCAGGCGGGACAAAGCTGGGGCCTCACCACGTTCTCGCCGCGCGCAATGCGCACGCAAGGGTTCTCCGCGTTCATCGACATGTTGCGCGCCGCGTTCGCGCATGCGGGCGGCATCCGCATCGATCACATTCTCGGCTTGCGGCGCCTGTGGCTCGTGCCGGAAGGCGAAAGCGCGAGCAACGGCGCGTATCTGCGCTATCCGCTCGAAGACCTGTTGCGGCTCATCGCGCTCGAATCGTGGCGGCATCGCGCGATTGTGATCGGCGAGGATCTCGGCACGGTGCCGCCCGGCTTTCGCGAGCGGCTCGACGAGCATGGCATTGCCGGCATCCGCGTGCTGTGGTTCGAGCGCGGCGAGGACGGCACCGGCTTCAAGCCGCCCCAGGCATGGGACCGCAATGCGGTCGGCACGACCACGACGCACGATCTGCCGACCGTTGCCGGCTGGTGGGCGGGCAGCGACATCACGTGGCGCAACCGGATCGGCCAGACGATGGCCCGGCCCGACGGCCGCGATCCGGAAGAAGCTGCGCAGGAAGAACGTGCGAGCGACCGCGCCGAGCTATGGCAGGCGTTCCAGCAAGCCGGCGTGGCTGCGCCGGAAGTCGAGGCGCCGCCCACCGACAACCCGCCGGTGGACGAAGCGCTCGCGTTCGTCGCGGCGACGCCCGGACCGCTTGTCACGTTTCCGCTCGAAGATCTGCTCGCGCAGCGCGACCAGCCGAACCTGCCCGGCTCTATCGACGAGCATCCGAACTGGCGCCGCCGCATGAACCTGCCCATCGACGAAATGTTTCTCGACGACACCTTCTGCGACCGGCTACTCGCCGTTGACCGAGCGCGCAGCGCCGCAACCGTTTCCACTCCTTCAGCCAATCCTGCTTCGGAGCCTGATACGCCATGACCGTCCCGCGCTCCACTCTTCGGCTCCAGTTTCACCGGGGCTTTACTTTCGACGATGCCGCGAAGCACGTCGACTACTTTGCCGCGCTCGGCATCAGCCACGTGTACGCGTCGCCCATCACGACCGCGGAGCCCGGCTCGATGCACGGCTACGACACCGTCGACTACACCCAGGTCAGCGCCGAATGCGGCGGCGAGGCGGGCTTGAAGCGCCTCGTCGAAAAGCTGCACGCGCATGGCATGGGGCTGATCGTCGACATGGTGCCGAACCACATGGGCGTAGGCGGCTCCAGCAATGCGTGGTGGCTCGACATTCTCGAATGGGGACGCCATAGCGCCTATGCGCGCCACTTCGACGTGGACTGGCATTCGCCTGATCCCGCCTTACGCGGCAAGGTGCTGCTGCCAACCCTCGGCGCGCCGTATGGCGACGAACTCGTCTCGGGCCGCATTGCATTGCATTTCGCAGCGGACAGCGGCCGCTTTTATGTCGGCTACGGGCCACACGTGTTTCCGGTTTGCCCGGTCGATTACGCGTCGATCCTCAATAGCGCCGACCGTGCCGATCTCAGCGCGCTCGCGGAACGCTTCCAGGGATTGACGACACAGCCTCCGGACCAGCCGCGCGCCGCCGAAAGCCGCGAAATGCTGCGCGAGTTCGTCGCGCAAAACGGCACCTCGGCCATTGAGTTCGTGCTGCAAAGCTATGCGCCGGGCGATCCGCTCACGCGCGACCGTCTGCATCGGCTGCTCGAACGCCAGCACTTCCGGCTCGCCTGGTGGCGCACTGCCGCAGACGAAGTCAACTGGCGGCGCTTCTTCGACATATCGACGCTCGCCGCGGTGCGCGCGGAGCGGCCCGAAGTGTTCGAGGCCACGCATGCACTGATATTCCGTCTGTACCAGGAAGGCGTGATCGACGGGCTGCGGATCGATCACGTCGATGGCCTCGCGGAGCCGCGCGAGTACTGTCAGCGGCTGCGGCAACGCCTCACCGAATTGCGTGAGACGACGCCGTACGTGATCGTCGAGAAAATTCTCGGACGCGGCGAACCGCTGCGCGACGACTGGCCGGTGGACGGCACCACGGGCTACGACTTCATGAACGACGTGGGCGCGCTGCTGCATGACCCGGCGGGCGCCGAGCCGCTTGCGCAGGCATGGGCCGAACTGACGGGCCGCAGTCCGGATTTCGCAGACGAAGCACTGGCCGCGCGGCGCAAGATCGTCGCGGAGAATCTCTCCGCGGAGCTGGACCGCGCGGCGCGGGCGCTGCATCGCATCGCGCGCGACTCGCTGGCCACGCGCGATTACACCTTCACCAGCTTGCGACGCGTGCTGACCGAACTGGTGGTGCATTTTCCCGTGTACCGCATCTATCCGCAAAACGGCCTGCGCAGCGCCGCGGACAACGTGTACTTTGAACAGGCGCTGGCCGGTGCACGCGCCACGCTTTCGCGCGCCGATCACGGTGTGCTCGAACGCGTGAACACATGGCTTGGCGCGAGCGCGGAAGACTCGCCTGCCGCGCGCCACGCTCAGCCGCAGCAAGGGCAGAACGGCGCGCCGCCGAACCACGCAGGTTCGGCGCGGCGCACTGCGCAAACGCTCTTCTCGCAATTGACCGCGCCGGTTGCCGCCAAGGCTGTCGAGGACACCGCGTGTTATCGCTACGGCCGGCTCTTGTCGCGCAACGAAGTGGGCGCCGATCCGGGCGAATTCGCGTTGTCGGTCGAACAGTTTCATGCGGGCAACGTCGAGCGCTCGCAGCGCTTTCCGCACGCCATGCTGAGCACCGCGACACACGATCACAAACGCGGTGAAGACGTGCGCGCACGGCTGGCGGTGCTGAGCGAAATTCCGCACGAGTGGGGCGCGACCTTGCGCGCGTGGTCCACGTTGAACGCGCCGCAGCGCCGTTCGCTCGACGGCAAACCAATCAGCAGCGTGGGCCAGGACACGAGCTACGACTGGGCGCCCGGCCCTGCGGCCGAAGCGATGCTGTATCAGACGCTGGTGGGTTGCTGGCCGCCCGAGCTTCAGCCGGACGACGAAGCAGGCGTGAAGGCATTGGCCGAACGCGTCGCGCAATGGCAGTTGAAGGCACTGCGCGAGGCGAAGCTGCAAACCAACTGGTTCACGCCCGACGAAGCCTACGAAGCGGGCTGTCGCGACTTTCTGTTCGACATTCTCGCGCCGCAGCGGCGCGACGGCTTTCTCCGGGAACTTGCCGCGTTTGTCGCACGCATTGCGCGCGCGGGCGCGCTCAATAGCCTGCAGCAGACTGTGTTGCGGCTCGCATCGCCTGGCATTCCAGATCTTTATCAAGGCACCGAGCTGTGGGACTTCAGTCTCGTCGATCCGGACAACCGCAGGCCGGTCGACTTCGAGCAGCGCGCCGCGTTGCTTGCGCAAACCCCGCCATCTGAATTTTTGCCAACGTGGCGCGACGGACGCGTGAAGCTTGCGGTCGTGCAGCGCGTGCTCGCGCTACGGGCGCATTTGCCGGAGTTGCTTTGCCAGGGCACTTATCTGCCGCTCACGGTACGCGGCGCGCATGCTTCGAACGTGATTGCGTTCGCGCGGCGGCACGGCAACGCGTGGGCCGTCGTCGTGGCGAGCCGGCTCGCGGCTGGCCTGCTCGGCGATCAGGGCGATCTGCCGATGGTCGCGCCCGAAGCGTGGCAAGACACCGCCGTCGAGATGCCGGCGGATCTGTCCTCGCGTGCGTTGTTCGACTGGCTGAGTCCGGCCGCGCCGAAGGTCGATGAAAACGGCTGGCTGTATTTGCGAGACGCTCTCGCGGCCATGCCGATTGCAGTGCTGGTGGAAGACGGCGTGCCGCGCAGTTGACGGCACACTGAACGGTGAGCCGCCTGGCGCAGCAGGCAGGAAGGCGGGTTCGGCGCGTTCGGCGCGGCATGCCGCGTTGGTAAGCGTGGGGGAGCGTTCCGGCGCGAGGAAGGGGCTAGCCACCTTCGTCGTCGAAAACTTTCGGGTACACGCGCACGAGGACAATGCGCGGACCCTTCATCTTTTTCACGACGACGTCGAAACGGTCGAATTCCACGCGCTGCCCTTCGGCAGGCAAATCGTTGAGGGCCTGGATCACAAGGCCGCCGACGGACTCTGCCTTGCCCTCGTCGATGTCGATACCCAATGCCCGTTCCAGCGACACCACCGGCAAGCTGCCCTTGCCGATCAGGGTGCCGTCGTCCATGCGCGTCCAGTCGGCGTCGCCCTGACGGAATTCGTCGTGAATCTGGCCGACTAGCGCACCCAGCAGATTGTCGAGCGTAAGAAAACCGATGGGCTTCGCATTCTTGTGCCCCACCAATGCGAAATGCGGCGCGCCCTTGCGAAACCGCCGGAACAGTTCGAGCGCCGGCATGTCAGGCTTGACGTACTGAACGGGTCGCGCGTAATGCGAGAGATCGTCGAGCGTACTGCCTGCATGCCGCGCGAGCAGCAGGTCCTTCAAGTGGATCATGCCCGCAACGCGCTCGCCGGATGCATCTTCAAAGAGCGGATAACGGCTGAAGCGATGCCGCGCCACCATCTGCATGTTTTCGCGCAACGGCAAATCGAGCCTCAAGCCGACCATTTCATACGCGGGGCGCATCAGATCCGACACAGTCATGCGCGAAAAATCCAGCGAATGCGCGATGGTGTTCCACTCGTCCTGGCTATACGCGTCTTCGGGCGCGCCGCGCTCTGAAACCACATTGGTACGGCGGCTGCGCAGAATGAGCTTCAGCTCGTCGGTTGAATAGTGCGAGTCGTGCGCGTGCTCCGCGTGCAGTCCGGCGAGCTTGAGAACCGCGTTCGCGCTGGTGTTGAGCAACCAGATAGCTGGATACATCGCCCAATAAAAGCCGTACAGCGGCATGGCGGTCCACAGGGAGATCTTCTCCGCCTGGCGAATGGCGAGCGACTTTGGCGCGAGTTCGCCCACCACGATATGCAGAAACGAGATACACGAAAACGCGAAGAACAGCGAAATGCCGTGAATCAATTGCTCGGACTGCACGCCCGCCAGGCTGAAAAGCGGCGTGAGCAGGTCCGCAAAAGCAGGCTCGCCGATCCAGCCGAGGCCGAGCGAGGCGAGCGTAATACCGAGCTGACACGCAGACAGATAGGCGTCCAGGCGCCCATGTACCTTGGCGAGCAGGCGCCCCTGCAATCCGTGTCTTTGGGCGAGGCTTTGCACGCGCGTCTGCCGTAGTTTGACGAGGCCGAATTCGGCGGCAACAAAAAAACCGTTCAGGGCGACGAGTAGCAATGCGCCGATAAGGGCGACAACCTGGATCAAAGCGGAGGCTCCGGCAACAAAAGTTGTCAGTATAGAGGGCGAAAGGTGATCGAAAAGTTAATTGCGGACGGCACCTCGTCCGCATCAGCGCTTATCGGGCCGGCGGAGCGCTCAACGGAACACGCAGCGAAAGTGTGGCCGGCGCACTCTCAGTCGCGTCGTGTTGTTCGAAGCCGCCGCCATGCGCTTCCGCTACGCGCTTGCACAGCGCGAGCACCCATGCAATGCGATTCGCTTCACGCGGTTCGCGAGCCTGCTTGCGCGCGAACGCTTCGAGCACATGAGGCAACGAAGCATCGACCAGCGCGGCGCTCGTTTGGTATGTAACCGCGGCATGCCAACTGGTTGCGTCCGCACGCGATTCAAGCGTGACAGTCGCGCCCTGCGCGCTCGATTCGACGGCAAAAGTCAGCATGACCCACAGTGCCGCCGCCAGACGCTCGCGGTCGCCATTCAGTTGCTCGGTGGCAAGTTGAGAGTTGATCACGAGTTCGACGCCGCGTGTACGCGCGAGCGCCGAACGCACTTCGTCAACGGTTTCATCGAGCAGGGGATGCAGCGGGAACGGCGCATAGTTAAGCGCAAGCGACTTGGTCTCGGCGCGCGTGGCGTCGACGATCGTCCCGAGCAGCTTCACCTGTTGATCCACGCCATTGCGAATGCCCGTGACCGCGCGCTGCGAATTCGGATCGTTCGGGTCAAGCTTGCGCTCGAGCACATACGCCCAGCTATGGATAGCGTTCAACGGACCGCGCAGGTCGTGCGACACCAGAGAAAGCACGTGGTCGCGCATAAAAAGCGCGGATTCGGCCCGCAGATGCGCGGTGCGTTCGGATACGACGAACCCGGAACCCGCCGTTTGCGCCCCGGCTGTTCCGGTTGAAGACGTTGTCACGATCGACCTCTCAGGCAATGCATGATGATTGGGAAAGTCCCATTATAGGCATGCCAACGGGCGCCACCAGCCTGGCCAGATGGCTAACGGAGGTCGCAATCCCCGTGCCACGCCGCATTCTTCGACCGCCCTGCTGCAACGCGCCTACAATGTCGGTTTTACGTTATGAACCGAGGAGCGACACATGTCCACTGTGACTACCGAATCCGGCTTGAAGTACGAAGATATTGTTGAAGGAACGGGCGCCGAAGCGGTTGCCGGCAAGACCGTCAGCGTGCACTACACCGGCTGGCTGACCGACGGCCAGAAGTTCGACTCGAGCAAGGACCGCAACGACCCGTTCGCGTTCGTGCTGGGCGGCGGCATGGTCATCAAGGGCTGGGACGAAGGCGTGCAAGGCATGAAGGTTGGCGGCACGCGCAAGCTCACCATTCCGCCGCAACTCGGCTACGGCGTGCGTGGCGCGGGCGGCGTGATTCCGCCGAATGCAACGCTCGTTTTCGAAGTCGAATTGCTCGACGTCTGAAGCTTCGCTCCGCTCGCCTGTCTGCTGATCAGTCCCATGACGCACGCCGCCGTGACTGCCCCTAGCGTTTCTCTGCGCCGCTTCGGCGCGCAGGAGGCGTCGGACGTGCACGACTTCCACCAGGTCGTACTCGGACTGGAGGGCGCGATGGTGATGGCCGTGAACGGCGTTGAGCAGCAGATTGACGCGCGTTGTGCGTGGCTCGTTCCCGCGGGCGCGCGGCACGACTATGCGGGGCTCGGCGAAAACCGCCAGTTGGTGCTGGATTTGCCGGCCACGACGCTGGCCGTGCCGGAGCGGCTCTTCGACCGGGCGCGGGCCATTACCTTCGATGCTCCGTTCACCGCGCTCGTGCAGCGCATTGCTTTGCGCGCCGCGCAGGGCGCATCGGAAGACGCTGTCGCGGCTCGGCGCTTTCACTGGGACGCGGCGGCTCGCCTCGGCGCGGCGCTGGTAGCGGGCGCGGGCACACAAAGCAAAGAAGCGCCCGCCGCGGGGCTCGACTTCGCGCGCATCGACCGTTGGTTGCGCGCGCATCTGTCAGAGCCGCTGCGTATTGCCGATCTTGCCGCGCACTGCGGCTTAGGCGTGCGGCGCTTTCATCAACTCTTTGTCGAAGCGTTCGGCGAAACGCCGCATCGCTATTTACAGCGGCTGCGGCTCGATACGTCGCTCACACTGCTCGCCGATCCGCGGCGTTCGCTAACAGACATTGCGTTTGATACCGGCTTTGGCGATCAGAGCGCTTATACGCATGCCTTCACGCGGCGGTTCGGGCTTGCGCCGGGTCAGTGGCGCGCGTTGCGGCACTGAGCGAGCGGTTTTCAACGGCGCCGCATCGGGCGCTACCTTATTGGCGGATCAATCACTGGCGCAAAAAAAAGCGCGCCGGCCAATTCGCCCAGCGCGCCGCGTATCGACTTACTCACCTGTTACAGGCCGGAAAGCGCGTCGGTCCTACGCGGCGCCGGCCGTGACCAGCGGACACCTCTTCATATGAACTGCTTCGAGCCGACGCGAACGCCGACCACCAGGCTCGACACGCTCGCGGCGGCATAGCGCGGCGCACATGCGGCCGCGCCATGCCGCGAGGCCCGTCCGGGCTTAGCCTACCGACAACTGCAAATGCAACTGCGAGCGCGCGGGGCCGCCACCGTCGATTGCTTCGCTCGCGGCGTCGCGGTCGGACTGTGACGACGGCGCAAGACGCGCGGTTTCGATGCGGTCGAGGTACTCGGTGGTTACGTCGCCAGTCACGTAGTTGCCGTCGAAGCACGACGCCTCGAACTCCTTGAGCGCCGGGTTGATGTCGCGCACGGCCTGCTTGAGCGCATCGACGTCCTGATACACGAGATGGTCGGCGCCGATCATGCGCGCCACTTCCTCGTCCGAACGGCCGTGAGCGACCAGTTCGCCGCGCGTGGGCATGTCGATACCATAGACGTTCGGGAACTTCACCGGCGGCGCGGCCGAAGCGAAGATCACCTTATTCGCGCCGGCGTCGCGCGCCATCTGGACGATCTCGTGCGACGTGGTGCCGCGCACGATGGAGTCGTCGACGATCAGCACGTTCTTGCCCTTGAACTCGATGCCCATTGCGTTGAGCTTCTGACGCACCGACTTCTTGCGCACCGCCTGGCCCGGCATGATGAACGTGCGGCCGACATAGCGATTCTTGAAGAAACCCTCGCGATATTCGACGCCCAGCTTCTTTGCGACCTGCATGGCCGCCGGACGGGACGAATCGGGAATCGGCATGACGACGTCGATTGCAACATCGGGCAATTCGCGCTTGATCTTCTCAGCGAGGTAATCGCCCATGCGCAGACGCACGTTATAGACCGGCACGCCGTCCAGCACCGAGTCCGGACGCGCGAGATACACCAGCTCGAAAATGCACGGGTTCAGGCTCGGACTGGTCGCGCATTGCTGCGAATGGACGTTGCCGTCGAGGTCGATGAATATCGCTTCGCCGGGCGCCACGTCGCGCACGAATTCAAAGCCAATGCCTTCGATCGCCACCGATTCCGACGCCAGCATCCACTCCACGCCTTCCGGCGTTTCGAGCTTGCCGAGGCACAGCGGGCGAATGCCGAACGGGTCGCGGAAGCCGAGCAGTCCGTAACCGGCGATCAGCGAGACGATCGCATACGAACCGCGCACCCGGCGATGCACGCCCGACACCGCCTTGAAGAGCGCCGCCGGGTCGAGTTGCAAGCCCGAGCTCGAAAGCTGCAATTCGTGCGCGAGCACGTTGAGCATCACTTCCGTGTCGGAATTGGTGTTGATGTGGCGGCGGTCGACGCGGAACATCTCGTCTTTCAACTGCTGCCAGTTGGTCAGATTGCCGTTATGCGCGAGGATGATGCCGAACGGCGCGTTCACGTAGAACGGCTGCGCTTCTTCCTCGCTCGAAGCCGAGCCGGCCGTCGGGTAGCGCACCTGGCCGATGCCGGTGTTGCCCGGCAGGCTGCGCATGTTGCGCGTGCGGAACACGTCGCGCACCATGCCGTTGGCCTTGTGCATGTGGAAATTGCTGCCGTTCGCCGTCGCGATACCGGCGGCGTCCTGACCGCGGTGCTGCAGCAGCAGCAGGCTGTCATAGATCAGCTGGTTGACCGGAGAATGGGAAACTACGCCTACGATGCCGCACATGGCATGTCCTTCAAAGGTACGAAATTCGTCAGAGCGGCCGGTGCCTCGCGAGAGCGCGATATGACGCGACAGTTCGCGACATGATGCCAAGGCAGCCGGTTTGCGCCGGAGTGCTGCCGCGTTCCTTGACCACTCACCTGATCGTCACACGCGGACGTAGGCAGCGAGCGTTTCCGGAAGCAGCGGTTTCATTACGTGCACGCCCTCGACCGCATAGGGCCGCAGCAAGGCGTTGCGCCAGAATTCCTGTTGGGGCAGTTCGGTCAGGCCGGCGAGGGCGACCAGAATCAGCACCAGAACGACCCCGCGCACGAGGCCGAACATCAAACCGAGCGAGCGGTCCACGCCGCTCAGGCCAGTAGCCTGCACGATACGGGAAAGCAGCGCATTCAGGACGCTTGCCACCAGCACCACGCCGATCGCCACCAACGCAAAGGCCAACAGCCACTGGGTCAACGCGCCGCCCGGCCACGTGGACGGAATATACGGCACGACATAACCGACGAAGCGGCAAGCAATGAAAAACGCCGCAATCCAGCCGATGAGCCCGAACACTTCGGACAAAAACCCGCGCCATGTGCCGCGCAAGGCCGACAAACCGATCACCGCCATTACAGCGTAGTCGAAGGCAGTGAACATCGCTCGCTTTACTGTGCGGCGCCGCTGTTCGCGCCCGACCCTAAACCGGCCTCGCGAACCTTCGCGATGGCGGCGCTTGCCGCTGCGCGATCCGCGAACGGACCGGCACGCAACAGCGTGAGCGTCGAGCCGTCTGCCTGCTTCCGATGTTCGGTATATGCGGGTACGCCGGCTGCTTTCAACCTGGTTGCCCAATTACGCGCGTTGGCTTCGTTTGCAAAGGCGCCCAGTTGGACCGCGAAACGGCTGCCCGGCGGCGAGGCCGGCGTGCCGGAATTCGCGTCGGCGTTTGCTGCGACATTGGTTTCGTCCGCGGACGGCGCGGCGGCCGTCGTATTGCTGCGGGTTGCCGGCTTGTTGACCGCGCTGTTGGCGGGATTGTTGGCCAGTTTCGACGCCTGTGCGGCGGATGCCGGTGCCTTCGCGGTATTGGCTGCGACTGCGGGCGCTGGCGCCCTGGCAGCAGGCTTCGCGCCGGGAGCGGGATTGGCGCTCGCCTCGGCGTGCGTAGTTTCTTTGCCGGCCTGCTGGCTCGCGTCTTTCCTCGCGGCGCCCGCTTGCCCTTGCGCAACCGACGGCGCCGCCGAGGAGGCCGGTGCGAGACTCGAAGCCGCGAGCGCAGCGTCCGGCGTGGGATTATCCGGTGCGACGCCAGCCTGCGTGTCTACTTCGTGCCTGGCGAGCCGGGGCGCGGGGCGGCTGGGAATGTCAATCGAGATGTCGTCGGTAACCGGCTTCGGGTGCGAGTCGAGCACCATGGGGAGCACGACCACCGCTGCCACGACCATTGCGATCGCGCCGACCAGGCGGCGCCGCGCACGTTGTTTTTCCGGCAGCGTGGGGTCGAGCAGCATCGCATCGGCATCGACGGTGCGCTCGGTGCGGCGGGTTCGCCGCTCCACGCGCTCGCTACGGGCGGCCCGGGTGGAACTGGTGTTTGCGCCGCGCCTGCTGGGCGCGTCGTCTTTCTTGCCGAACGAGAAAATTCCCATGAATCGCTTGGTTCGAGCGTGGCGCCCGTTCAGTGTTGCTGCGATTTACGGTAGGCCATAACGCCCGCTACCGTATAGAAACTGCCGAAAACCACAATTCTATCATTCTCTGACGCCCGCTTTAGCGCATCTTGGTACGCCTCTGCAGGCGTCGCGTAACGCGTTACGCTGCTGTCGCCGCTGTCCTGCACGCCCTGATCGCGCAACGCGGCCTCGAGCTGTTGCGCCGATGCCGCTCGCGGCGTCGGCAGGTCGGTGACGCACCAGTGATCGATTTCGCCCTTCAGGTGCGCGAGCACGCCGGCAATGTCCTTATCGGCCATCATGCCGAACACGCCGTATGTGTAGGGGAAAAAGCCCATGTTGCCGAGGTTCTGGCCCAGCACAGCGGCCGCGTGTGGGTTATGGCCGACATCCAGCACGATGGCCGGCTTGCCCGGCAACACCTGGAAACGTCCGGGCAACTCGACGTTCGCGAGGCCGAGGCGGATGTCTTGGGCCGAAACCGGCAGACGGTCGCGCAGCGCTTCCAGGCCGGCTAAAGCGGCGGACGTGTTGATCAACTGATTCGCGCCGCGCAGTGCCGGATAAGCGAGCGCCGAGCGCCGCAGCGTCGGGCCCACGTAGCTCCATTGCTGCCGCTCGCTGCCGGCTTGGCCTTCGTAGCGGAAATCGCGGCCAAATAGCCACAGTTCGGCGCCGATCTGCTCCGCATGGTCGATCAGCGTTTGCGGCGCAACCGGGTCAGCGCAGATGGCGGGCTTGCCAGCGCGGAAAATGCCCGCCTTTTCGAGCGCGATTTTCTCGCGCGTGTCGCCCAGGTATTCCGTGTGGTCGATGTCGATGCTGGTGATGATCGCGCAGTCGGTGTCCAGAATATTCACAGCGTCGAGGCGCCCGCCCAGGCCTACTTCGAAAATCACCGCGTCCAGCCCGCGCGACGCGAACAGGCTCATGATCGCCAGCGTCGTGAACTCGAAATAAGTCAGCGAAACCGGTTTCCCGAGGCTCATGCGCGCTGCCTCCACTTTCTCGAAGTGCGGCAGCAGGTCGGCGTCGCTCGCCATTTGGCCGTTGATCCGCGCGCGTTCGTTGAATGACAGCAAATGCGGCGAAGTATGACAGCCCACGGTGAAACCGGCGCGCAGCAGGATCGATTCGAGGATCGCGCACGTCGAACCCTTGCCGTTCGTTCCACCCACCGTAACGACCGGGCAGGCAAACGACAGTTGCATCGCGTCGCGCACCTGGCTTATACGTGCGAGACCCATGTCGATACCGACCGGATGCGCGGATTCGAGATGCGTGAGCCACGCGTCGAGGGTGGGGAATGTGGTCATCGGGTGAATCGCGAGAAAATCATTGAGCGGTGTTACAAACATGCGCGGCGCGGCGCCTTGCGCAGTATGTGAGACCGTGATTATCCCGGAAATGACAGCGCGCCGCTTGATTGCTCATGCGGCGCGCTATGTTTTGCAGATTTTTTCGCTGACGGCGCCGGGCTGGCTGCATCCCGAGGCACTGTGACGGTGGCCGGGAAGCCGGCCTCCGGGCCCGTGCGCTTCGCCGAACTTACGCGACGGCGTCCGCCGGCTGGTGGCTCAGGAGCGCCATCAGTTGAGCGAGCTCTTCGCGCAGCCTGCGACGGTCCACGATCATGTCGATCGCGCCCTTCGTCAGCAGGAACTCGGCGCGCTGGAAGCCTTCCGGCAGCTTTTCACGCACGGTCTGTTCGATCACGCGCGGGCCGGCAAAGCCGATCAGCGCCTTGGGTTCCGCGATAACGACGTCGCCGAGGAACGCGAAACTCGCCGACACGCCGCCCATGGTCGGATCGGTCAACACGGAAATGAACGGCAGCTTGGCTTCGGCCAGCTTTGTCAGCATGGCGGTGGTTTTCGCCATTTGCATCAGCGAAAGCAGGCTTTCCTGCATGCGCGCGCCGCCCGACGCGGTAAAGCAGATGAACGGCACTTTCTGCTCGAGCGCATTCTGCGCGCCGCGGGCAAAACGCTCGCCGACCACCGAGCCCATCGAGCCGCCCATGAACGAAAACTCGAAACAGGCCACCACCACCGGCAACGTGTGGATCGCGCCGCCCATGACGACCATGGCGTCGGTCTCGTCGGTCTCGTCCATGGCCTCTTTCAGGCGGTCCGGGTACTTGCGGCTGTCCTTGAACTTGAGCGCGTCGACCGGAACGATCTCCTGGCCGATTTCATAGCGGCCTTCCGGATCCAGCAGGCTGTCTAGCCGCTCGCGCGCGCCGATGCGCATGTGGTGGTCGCACTTCGGGCACACATGCAGATTGGCCTCCACGTCGTTGCGATACAGCACGGCTTCGCACGACGGGCACTTGATCCACAGGCCTTCCGGAATCCCCTTGCGGCTCTTCGGGTCGGTTTGTTTGATTTTCGGCGGCAGCAGCTTATCGAGCCAGCTCATATTGAATCCTTCTGGGGTCAACGGTTGCGCAAACGGCGGGACAAACCCGCCGCTCGCACTACAGACGACAAATCACTGTTATCGGGCAGTCGCAACGCTATCGAGCGCTTCGCGCACCTCAGCGACGAAACGCGTGAGCGTTTCGGCGGCGGTTTCCGGGGCGGCCTGCTCGAGCAATTGCACGATACGGCTGCCGATCACCACGGCGTCGGAAACTTCGGCCACGAGGCGGGCCGTTTCGGCGTCACGAATGCCAAAACCGACGCCCACCGGCAGGGGCACGCGCGACTTGATCGCCGGGATTTTACTCGCGATGCTGGAAACGTCCAGATTTGCCGCTCCGGTCACCCCTTTTAGCGACACGTAATAGACATAACCACTCGCAATCTTGCCGACTTCGGCAATGCGCTCGTCGGTGGAGGTGGGCGCCAGCAGGAAAATCGGATCGATCCCAGCCGCGCGCATCTTTTCGGCGAAATTCGCGCATTCTTCCGGCGGGTAGTCGACCACGAGCACGCCGTCCACGCCGGCTTCCTTCGCCGCCTGGGCGAAGGCTTCGGTGCCCATGCGTTCGATGGGGTTGGCGTAGCCCATCAGCACGACAGGCGTGGTGTCGTTGGTTTCGCGAAACCGCTTGACGTCCGCCATCACGTGGCGAAGCGACACGCCGTGCGCCAACGCGCGCTCGGACGATTGCTGGATGACCGGGCCGTCGGCCATCGGGTCGGAAAACGGTACGCCGAGTTCGATGACGTCGGCGCCGCCCGCGGCCAGCGCGTGCATGAATTCGACCGTGCGGGCCGGGTCGGGGTCGCCCGCCGTCATGAAAGGAATCAGGCCTTTTCTGCCCTGCTCGGACAGCGCAGCGAATGTACTTTTGATACGGGACATGGAGTTATTCTCGATTGAGCTACTGCGCGCGGCGCGTCATTGCACTTCAGGCTGCCGCTGCGCTCCCGCTTTGACGGGCGCACGCCCGGCGGGCGTGGCAGCGACAGCGCTAACGCGCTCCCGCGCTATCGCGCAGTAACTTTCATTGATCTCATAGCCGACGAATTCGCGCTGCTGGCGGGCGCAAGCGACTGCGGTGGTGCCGCTGCCCATGAAAGGGTCGAGCACGCGGCCGCCCTTCGGACAACTTGCCAGCACCATGCGCTCGACAATCTCCAAAGGCTTCTGCGTGGGATGATCGACGCGCTCGGCATGTTGCCGGTGCAGCCTCGATACAGACCAGACGTCCTTCGGATTATAGCCAAGCTCCAGCCACTTGCTCCCTTCGAACAACTTACGCGAACGCGCCTTCTTCGTGGCGGCATCGTACGGGATGCGGACGGGATCGAGGTCGAAATAATAATCTTTCGACACCGCGAAGAAACCGATGTTGTCGTGCACCGACGTGAAACGGCGCGTCGTTCCGCCCATGCTCGGCACACGCCGGTCCCAGATGATCTCGTTGATCATCAGGAGTTTTGTCTTCAGGAAGCTGAAGATTTCCGGCGCGTATTGCCACGTGCAGAAGATATAGAGCGAGCCCCACGGCTTGAGCTTCGGAATGGCAAGCTCGAGCCAACCGCGCGTCCAGGCGAGAAAGTCGTCGCCGCTGCGCATGTCGGAGTCGTTGCCGTAATCCTTTCCGAGACCGTACGGCGGGTCGCAGAGGATCAGGTCGATCGACCCGTCAGGAATATTCGCCACATCGGTCAGAAAGTCGCGGTTCAACAACTGGATGCCTGCGGGCACCTGCGGCAACAGCAGCGCAGGCGCCTCGGGCGCCAGAAGCTCCTCAGCCGGCGCCGTTTCGCTGGTCGCCTGTTGGGGTTCGTCGAACTCGTCGCGCATCGCGGGCGCGCTCAGAACTGAATGCCCGATCGCTCGGCGACCGTGTGCATGTCCTTGTCGCCACGCCCGGACAGGTTCACCAGCAGGTGCTTGTCCTTTGCGAGCGTCGGCGCGAGTTTCGTCGCGTAAGCCAGTGCATGGCTCGATTCCAGCGCCGGAATGATGCCTTCGACACGGCAGCAATCATGGAACGCCTTGAGCGCTTCTTCGTCCGTGATGCCGACATATTGCGCGCGGTTAGACTCTTTTAGCCACGCATGCTCTGGCCCGACGCCCGGATAGTCCAGACCGGCGGACACCGAATGCGTCTCGATGATCTGCCCGTTCTCGTCTTGCAGCAGGTAGGTGCGGTTGCCGTGCAGCACGCCGGGACTGCCGCCGATGAGAGACGCCGCGTGCCGGCCCGACTCGATGCCGTCGCCGGCCGCTTCCACGCCGATCAACTGCACGGAAGCATCGTCGATATACGGATAAAAGATCCCCATTGCGTTCGAACCGCCGCCAACGCACGCGATCACCGCGTCGGGCTGACGCCCGATCAGCTCCGGCATTTGCACTTTGCACTCGTCGCCGATTACGCGCTGGAAGTCGCGCACCATCATGGGATAAGGATGCGGCCCCGCGACCGTACCGATAATGTAGAAGGTGTTTTCGACGTTGGTTACCCAATCGCGCATGGCCTCGTTCAGCGCATCTTTCAGCGTGCGCGAGCCCGACTCGACCGGCACGACCGTGGCACCGAGAAGTTTCATCCGGTACACGTTCGCAGCCTGGCGGCGCACGTCTTCGGCGCCCATGTAGACCACGCATTCCATACCAAAGCGGGCCGCGATTGTCGCAGTTGCCACGCCATGTTGTCCGGCGCCGGTTTCTGCGATCACGCGCGGTTTGCCCATGCGCTTGGCCAGCAACGCCTGACCGATCACGTTATTGATCTTGTGCGCGCCGGTGTGATTCAGGTCTTCACGCTTAAGGAAAATCTGCGCGCCGCCGAGTAGCTCGCTCCAGCGCTGCGCGTGGTAAATCGGCGAAGGCCGGCCCACAAAGTACTTCAGCTCGCGCTCGTATTCCGCAACAAAGCCGGGGTCTTTCTGGAATTTCTCGTAGGAGGTACGCAGCTCGTCGAGTGCGTGAACCAGCGTTTCAGCGACGAACACGCCGCCAAATTGGCCGAAATGGCCTCTTTCGTCAGGCAAGTTATACATGAGGTCACTCTTTCGTGGCGTGCGGCGCGCTCAAAGGCGCCGCACCGCGGAATCACTCGGCGTCCGCCGCGCGCACTGCGCGTACGAACGCCGCCATCCGGGCGTGATCTTTCACGCCCTTGGCACCCGGCACTTCGATGCCGCTCGAGACATCGACCGCGTACGGGCGCACGCGATGGATCGCATCACTGACGTTTTGCGCGTTCAACCCACCACTCAAAACGGCCCGACGCGCGAGCTCTGCTGGAATAAGTGACCAATCGAAAACCTTCCCGCCGCCGCCATAGCCGTCGACATGAGTGTCGAACAGAAAACCATTGGCGCCTGAATAGTTGAGAGCCGATTTTACCAAATCGGCCGACTGAGTATCCGACGCAACGCGCAACGCACGCAACCAAGGCAAACCCGCAATGCCGGCAAGCGATTCGCACTGGTCCGCCGTCTCGTCGCCGTGAAATTGCAACAGCGAGAGCCCGACGTTGCTCACCACTTCGCGCAGCCACTGCGGCGTGGGGTTCACGAACAGGCCGACCACCGACACGAAGGGCGGCACGTCCCGCACCAGCTCGACGGCCTGCGCGACGCTGACCGCGCGCGGGCTCGGCGGATAGAACACCAGGCCTATGGCGTCGGCGCCCAGGTCGACAGCATGGCTGACGTCAGCCGCTTTCGACAGGCCGCACAGCTTGATGCGCGTGCGCCGGGGCACGGTTTGCTGCTGGCCGCCGGTAGCCGATGCCGGCGCGGCGTTGTCAGTGGCGAGAATATCGGTCGAACTCATGTCTGTGCCTGCTCGTTCCATACGGTGCTCCACGGCACGCTGCCGGTCTGCGGCGCGGGCACGGCGAAGTGCTCAGGATAGCCCACCTGCGCGAGGTACAAGCCGTCCGGCATGAAAGTCGGCGCGGCCCATTCGCGGTCGCGGCTCGCGAGGACCTCTGCCATCCACTGAACCGGGCGACGGCCTTTGCCGATATAAACCAGGCAGCCCATCAGGTTGCGCACCATGTGATGCAGGAATGCGTTTGCCCTGAAGCGAAAATGCACGAAGTCGCCGTCCCTCTGAATGTCGATCTGATACAGATGTTTGACCGGCGTTTTCGACTGGCATTGCGACGAGCGGAACGCCGAAAAGTCGTGTTCGCCGATCAATTGCGCGGCCGCTGCACGCATCGCGTCGATATCCAGCGACGCGTGGACCCAACCCGCGCGCCCCGCGAGCATCGGCGAACGGACCGGATGCACGTATAGCACATAGTAATAAGTGCGCTCGAACGCGGAAAACCGCGCGTGGAACGCGTCGGGCATCGGCTTGGCCCACTGCACCGAAATGGTCTTCGGCAAAAACGAATTCGTGCCCCGGACCCAGGACACATCGGCCCGCTCCAGTTCGGTGTCGAAATGGACGACCTGACCCAACCCATGCACGCCCGTGTCCGTCCGCCCTGCGACGACGGTGTGCACAGGCGTCTGCGCGAACTCGCGCAGCGCCCGTTCCAGCTCGTCCTGGACCGTGTTGCCATGCGGTTGCGACTGCCACCCGCAGAACGCCGTGCCGTCGTACTGAATGCCTAGCGCAATCCGCTTCACGACAACGGAGCGAGCGTCGAGAGCAGCGCGCGGGCGTCGTTGCGCGTGGCCGGATCGTTGGCTTCGATCACTTCGTTGATCAGCGTGCGCGCGCCGGCCAGATCGCCGAGTTCGATGTACTCGGCGGCCAGCTCCAGCTTGTTTCGCGCAATGCGGGCCAGATCGGCAGGCGTGAACGCGGGCAGCGGCTGCGTCGGACTGGGCGGCAGTTCCAGGTCGAAGTCGAGTTTCAGCGCGCCGAAACCCGCCGTGCCCAGACTACCGGCGCCCAAGCCTGCTACCGCGCCGCGGGCCGCCGTGCCCGCGGCAATTTCGTCAGCGGCGTGCGGCGCCTCATCTGCGTCAGGCGGCGGCGGAACGGCTTGCCGCGCCGTCGTTTCGGGCGACGCAACGGGTTGACTGCTCAGTGATTCCGGTGCGCGCATGGGTTCCGCGCCCGAGCCGACACGCGGCGGCAACGGCATGTCGAGGCTACCGAAAGCATCCACGGCGGCGCGCGGGAATTGTGTAGCCGCTGCCACGCCAGGCTCCTTGTGCGCGGGCGTGCCGAGCTCGTCGTCGTGAACTTGCGGGCCTGGTGCCGGGGTCTGCGGGAGCAACGGCTCCGGCGGCAACGGTTCGTCGTCCCATTCCAGACGATGCGACAACGGTTCCGGCTCCCACGCCTCGTTCAACGGTTCGAGCGGCGCTCGCGGCAAAGCGTCGGCGCCCAGTTCGGCGGCGGCGCCCAGGCTTGCGGCTGCGGTCGCATTCTGCAGGTTTTCGCCGTCTTGCTCCGACGCCGCCCCGGTTTCCTCGAACGCGGCGATTGGCTGCGATGAGCGCGGTTCTGCGGGCAGTTCCGCATGGGACGGCACGGAAGTCGCCAATGGTTCATCAGACGCGGGCTGTCGTGCTGTGGCCAAGTCAGCCGTCTGGAGCGGCGTCTCTCCAGTTGCATCTTCCGGTGACAGTTCGTGCGGTGCCACGTCCTGCGGTGTGCGCTGCTGTTCCGACGCGAGTTCAGCTTGACGCAATGCCGCCTGGTCCCGGGCCGCGGCTTGCTGGGCGGCTGTTTCCTCGGCAGTACCGACGGCTGCAGTGTCCGCTGCGTGTGGTTCAGCCATTAGGCGCTGAGCGTGGGCATCCTCGTGTGCAGCGTCGTCGGCGGCAACCTGCCCTACTATTTCGCGTTCCGAAGCGCTCTGCGCGGCGGCCCGAGCATCCGCTTCGCGCGCCTGCGCGTCACGTGCGGCGGCCGTGCGCATCTCAGCCTCGCGCTCGGCCGCGACGCGCTCCGACATTTCCCGTGCCGCTGCATCGCCTTCAGCCGCTTCGCGCTCGGCGGCCGCTGCCGCGACGGCTGCCGCTGCGGTAGGTGCTGCGACCGCCGTGGGTGCATGCTGCGCAGCTGCGGTCCCAAGGTTAGCGCCCTCATCTCCGTCGACCGTGTCGCCGCGAGTGGCAACCGAAGCCGCCACTTCCACGTCATTCGACGACTCGGCCTTCTCCGACGCTTCGGCTCGGCGCGCCTCGGCGAGGCGCTCACGCTTGCGCCGACCCATCCGCAAAGCAGCCAGCAGTACCACCAGCGCCGCGCCGACCGCGGCGCCCACCGCGAGGTTCGTCTGCGAAATGCCGGGCTCGTTGGACGTCGACATAGCGGCGCCTGCATGGCCAGGCACGACAGCCACGGTGGATGCGCCCGCCACCGATGGCGTACCGCTTCCCGAAGCAGCGGTCGGCGCCGCCGGCGCTCCGCCTATGCCATGCTTTTGCAATTCCATCAGCACGCGGTTCTTCAGCGCGAGCAGTTGCTGCAAGCTGGACACTTGCGCGCGCGGCTGCGAGGCACCCGTGACAGCGGCGGCCCCGCTCGCCGACGGCTGAACCGATCCGGCCCACACATGCGTGCCGCTCGCAGCCGACGCCGCCTGCAAGCCCGCGGCAGGCGCCGACGAAACAGCGTCGCTGGAAGCGGCCGAACTAGCGTCCGTCGCCGCACTGGCCGCGGTTTGTGCGGCAGCGGCAGGCGGGGTCGGCGCCGCTGCTTGCGCCGCGGGACTTTCCGCGCCGGTCGCGCCGCTCGCACTAGCCGCCGCGGCACTGCCTTGCGTGGCGCCGCTCGCGGCCGCCACAACCGAAGCATTCGACGACGACGAACCACTAGCAGCCGTCGGCGCGGAGGCTCCCGCCGCGGTCGCCGCCACTGCACCCGACGCGTCGAGCGGCGGCACAGTCAACACCGAGCCAAGACGCATGCGATTAGCATCGTGGCCCATGAACGCGTTCGGGTTCGCGTCGAACAGAGCACGGGCCGCGCGTGCAAGCGTGGCCCGGTCGCGCGATTGAGTCACCGCAATCGCCACGTCGTTCAGCGACTGACCCGGCTTGACCGTATATTGCCCGCCGCCCGAGTAAGACCCAGACGCCGCCACGGGCGCTGATGCCGCGGCACCGTCCGGCGCGCTCGCGGCGTCGAGCGGCACGGCGAATGCGCTGCCAAGGCTCGCGCCCGTCAGCAGGAACGCCAAAGCGGCTGCGGCCGCGAGGCGGCAAGTATCTGGGCGCGCAAACATGGCCCGAAGGGAAGCGAGTCGAAGATTCATCGGGACTCCTGGCGCGTCAGCGCGCGGCCCTTTTTTGCGGTTATAAAGAGACAAGATAATCGGAGCACACAAATGAAAAAAGCGCCGCGCAAGCGCGACGCTTCTTGAGTTTTCTACGCGTCGTGACCGCGTAGTTTACTTTACTTGTCGAGCACAATGCGAAGCATGCGGCGCAGCGGCTCAGCCGCGCCCCACAGCAGCTGATCGCCGACCGTGAATGCGGACAGATACTCACCGCCCATGGCCAGCTTGCGGACGCGTCCGACCGGCACCGTCAGCGTGCCCGTGACGACTGCCGGCGACAGGTCGCGCATCGACGCTTCGCGCTCGTTCGGCACGACCTTGACCCAGTCGTTGCCCGAAGCGAGGATGCTGTTCACTTCGTCCAGCGGCACGTCCTTGTTCAGCTTGATGGTGAGCGCCTGCGAGTGGCAGCGCATTGCGCCGATGCGCACACACAGGCCGTCCACCGGAATGGAACCGGGCGTACCCATGGCCGGCTTGCCGAGAATCTTGTTGGTTTCGGCGCCGCCCTTCCATTCTTCCTTCGACATGCCGTTGCCAAGGTCCTTGTCGATCCACGGAATCAGCGAACCGGCGAGCGGCACGCCGAAGTGGTCGGTCGGCATGCTGTCGCTGTTCATCGCTTCAAGCACGCGGCGGTCAATATCGAGAATCGCTGAAGCCGGGTCCGCGAGCTCGTTCTTCACCGCGCCATGCAGCGTGCCCATTTGCGAAAGCAACTCGCGCATGTTCTGCGCGCCCGCGCCCGACGCGGCCTGGTACGTCATGGCCGTCATCCAGTCGACGAGGTTTTCGCGGAACAGGCCGCCCAGCGCCATCAGCATCAGACTGACCGTGCAATTGCCGCCGATGAAATTCTTCTGGCCTTTGACCAGCGCGTTCTTGAT
The DNA here is from genome assembly GCF_000472545.1 of Burkholderia sp. WSM2232. Taxonomy (GTDB): domain Bacteria; phylum Pseudomonadota; class Gammaproteobacteria; order Burkholderiales; family Burkholderiaceae; genus Paraburkholderia. The sequence goes on from NZ_AWZV01000022.1 coordinate 114,981, forward strand.
CACGTCCAGGTTGACAGGATCGAGAATGATGACCGCGTCGTCCTTCATGCGGAGCGCGGAAGCCGCGTCGATCCAGTAGCCGTTCCAGCCCGCTGCGCGCAGCTTCGGGAACACTTCGTTCGTGTAGTCCCCGCCCTGGCAGGAGATGATTGCTTCGCACTTCTTCAGGTCTTCAATGCTTGTCGCATCTTTGAGCTTGGTCTCGTTCTTGGCGAACGACGGCGCGTTGCCGCCCGCGTTGCTGGTGCTGAAAAACACCGGTTCGATCAAGTCGAAATCGCCTTCCTGCTGCATACGCTGCATCAGGACGCTGCCGACCATGCCGCGCCAACCTACGAGACCTACGTTCATGACTTCATACCCTTCGAATGGAAACTTCCCCGCATCTTTGCCCGCAGTGACCGCGCGGGGAAGATGAGCGGGCACGACGGACGATCAGCGTTTCGTGATCGTTTTCGGGGTAATCGTTTTAATCAGCGCTTGAGTGGAAATGGCGAGCTCAACCACACGGGCCGTTTTGCCGTGCAGTTTCGAAATCGTGGAGATTTGAGCCATTTGTGCCATCGCTACAATATACACGAAAACCGGAATCCGGCGACGTTGTTGTCCGCCGCTGTCGTCCTTTGTCGTCTTTTGTGGTCTCTGTTGCGCGCGAATCGGCTTTTATTGGCCCGATTCGCGTATTAAAGACTAATTTAACGGCTCGCGCGGCACGCATTGGAGCGCGCCGCGCATGAGCGCGGCTTGGTAGCCGCGCGCTAGCCGCTTTACAGTGCGGCGACCACTGCGTCGCCCATGGCGACCGTGCCCACCTGCTTGCAGCCGGGCGTCAGGATGTCGCCGGTGCGGTAGCCCTGCTCCAGCACCTTTTTCACAGCATTTTCAATGCGGTCCGCCTGCTCGGCCTTGTTCAGCGAATAGCGCAGCATCATGGCGGCCGACAAGATAGTGGCGAGCGGATTGGCAACGCCTTTGCCCGCGATGTCCGGCGCGGAGCCGTGCGACGGCTCGTACAAGCCCTTGTTGTTTTTGTCGAGCGACGCCGAGGGCAGCATGCCAATGGAGCCCGTGAGCATGGCGGCCTCGTCGGACAGAATGTCGCCGAACATGTTGCCGGTCACGATCACGTCGAACGACTTCGGCGCCTTCACCAGTTGCATGGCGGCGTTGTCGACGTACATATGCGACAACTCGACGTCCGCGTATTCCTTGGAGACGTCGATCATCACGTCTTTCCAGAACTGCGATGTTTCGAGCACGTTCGCCTTGTCCACCGAAGTGAGCTTCTTGCCGCGCTTTTGCGCCGCCTGGAAGGCGACGTGCGCAATACGGCGCACTTCGGGCTCCGAATAACGCATGGTGTCGAAACCTTCTTTCGAACCGGCGAACAGGCCGTCCGGCGCTTCGCGCACGCCGCGCGGCGCGCCAAAGTAGATGTCGCCGTTCAGTTCGCGCACGATCAGAATGTCGAGGCCCGAAACGATTTCTTCCTTCAGTGACGAAGCGCCGGTGAGTTGCGGATAGCAGATTGCCGGACGGAAGTTCGCGAACAACTGCAGATGCTTGCGCAGTCCGAGAATGGCCTGCTCGGGGCGCAGCGCGCGTTCGAGCTTGTCGTACTTCCAGTCGCCCACCGCGCCGAACAGGATTGCGTCGGCTTCCTTCGCGAGCGCGAGCGTGGAATCAGGCAGCGGATGGCCCTTCGCCTCGTAGCCCGCACCGCCAACCGGCGCTTCTTCCAGTTCGAATTGTTCGCCAAGCACGTTCAGGACCTTGACGGCCTCCTTGACGATCTCGGGGCCGATGCCGTCGCCCGGCAACACTGCGATCTTCATGCGAATTCCTTAATGATTTTCTTCGAGACGTTCAGCTTGTGCCGCCAACGCGCGCCGACCCGCAGCGCGCACAAGCTTTATCCGACGATGCGGTGACCCAGCCACGGCTGCTTCGCCATGCGCTCGGCTTCGAACTGGCGAATCTTGTCCGCGTGACGCAGCGTGAGGCCGATGTCGTCGAAACCGTTCAGCAGGCAGTATTTGCGGAAAGGTGCGACTTCGAACGGATACTCGGTCGCGCCGTCCGACGTGCGCACGACTTGCGCCTCGAGGTCGACGGTCAGCTGGAAACCGTTGAACGCGTGCGTCTCGTTGAACAGATGATCGACCTGCTGTTCGCTCAGTACGATCGGCAGCAGCCCGTTCTTGAAGCAGTTGTTATAGAAAATGTCCGCGAAGCTCGGCGCGATGATCGCGCGGAAGCCGTATTGCTGGAGCGCCCACGGCGCATGTTCGCGCGAGCTGCCGCAGCCGAAATTCTTGCGCGCGAGCAGCACCGAAGCGCCCTGATAGCGCGGCTGGTTCAGCACGAAGTCCGGGTTCAGCGGACGCTTCGAGTTGTCCTGGCCCGGCTCGCCGTGGTCCAGATAACGCCATTCGTCGAAAGCGTTCGGACCAAAACCCGTGCGCTTGATCGACTTCAGGAATTGCTTGGGAATAATCGCGTCCGTGTCGACGTTCTCGCGATCGAGCGGCGCCACGACGCCGGTGTGTACGATGAATTTATCCATGACGCTTGCGCCTGTTTCAGGACCGGGCGATGCGTGTGGCGGCATGAAGGCCGCGAGCCACATCGCCGGCAAAAATCAAAAACCGGTTATTTCTCAGCGTGATTGCTGATCGAATTGCCGAGGTGCGACATGTCCTGCCCAAATCCGTGCACCGTGTTGCAGCCGGTCAGACCGAGCAGCAACCCAGCCAGAGCACCGAGCGCGAAGCGACGCAGTAGAGTAGTGCGATTCATGTTGTTCATCATGCGATTTATCCCAGCTTGCGAATATCGACAAAATGCCCTTCGATGGCCGCGGCTGCGGCCATGGCGGGGCTCACGAGATGGGTACGGCCACCGGCGCCCTGACGACCTTCGAAATTGCGATTCGAGGTGGACGCGCAGCGCTCGCCCGGCTCCAGCCGGTCGGCGTTCATCGCGAGACACATCGAGCAGCCCGGCTCACGCCATTCGAAACCGGCCTCCGTAAACACCTTGTCGAGACCTTCGCGCTCGGCCTGCGCTTTCACGAGACCCGAGCCCGGCACGACCATGGCGAGGCGAATATTCGGCGCGACGCGGCGCCCCAGTTTCTTCACGACGTATGCGGCGGCGCGAATGTCTTCAATGCGCGCGTTGGTACACGACCCGATGAAGATTTTATCCGGCTTGATCGACTCGATTGGCGCGTTGGGTTCCAGCGCCATGTATTTGAGCGCGCGCTCCATGGCGTCGCGCTTGACCGGATCTTTCTCGCGCTCGGGATCGGGCACGCGGCCGTCCACGGCGGTGACCATTTCGGGCGAGGTGCCCCACGTGACTTGCGGCACGATTTCCGCCGCATTCAGCTCGACCACGCGGTCGAAATGCGCGCCTTCGTCGGACTTGAACTGCTTCCAGTATTCGACGGCCACGTCCCACTCCGCGCCTTCCGGCGAGAACGGACGGCCCTTCAGATAGTCGATCGTGATGTCGTCCACGGCGACCATGCCGGCGCGCGCGCCCGCTTCGATCGCCATGTTGCACACGGTCATGCGGCCTTCCATGGAGAGCGCACGGATCGTCGAGCCGCCGAATTCTATGGCGTAGCCCGTGCCGCCCGCCGTGCCGATCTTGCCGATGATCGCAAGCACGATGTCTTTCGCGGTACAGCCGCGCGGCAGTTGGCCTTCCACCTTGACCAGCATGTTCTTGCTCTTCTTCTGCAAGAGCGTTTGCGTGGCCAGCACGTGCTCCACTTCAGAAGTGCCGATGCCGTGCGCGAGCGCGCCGAACGCGCCGTGCGTGGACGTATGTGAGTCGCCGCAGACGATCGTCATGCCAGGCAGCGTGGCGCCCTGCTCGGGCCCGATGATATGCACGATGCCCTGGCGCAGGTCGTTCATCTTGAACTGCGTGATGCCGAAGGCGTCGCAGTTCGAGTCCAGCGTGTCGACCTGCAGCTTCGAAACCGGATCGGCAATGCCGTGGCTGCGGTCCGTGGTCGGCACGTTATGGTCCGACACAGCCAGGTTCGCGCTGATGCGCCACACCGGACGCTCGGCCAGCTTCAGCCCTTCGAACGCCTGGGGGCTGGTGACTTCGTGCAGCAGGTGACGGTCGATATAGAGAATCGTCGTGCCGTCTTCTTCCGTGTGGATCACGTGCGTGTTCCACAATTTGTCGTAGAGAGTCTGTGCCATGGTATGCGGGGTAGTAATGACTGCGGGCTGACTGTGTCGGTCGATTATGCCACGCCAAGTCACGCCGTGGGCCGTCGCATCATGGAAAAAAGCGATAAAAAACAGTGAGTTGGGTGGTAGTGTCGATACCTGTATCGGGGGCACCCGGCAAGCTGCCTGCAAGATTGCCGCCGTTGCGAAGGGCGCCTGCCGCACAGACGGGCGCGACTCTTGCGACCGGTTCCGCGTCCGGCGCGTATGCTCCCAACAGCATCGCGGCAGGAACGGTAGCGGGTAGTAGTGAAGACGGTAACACTCACACTCTTTCGGAGGTCTGCATGCTTTCCTTCATTGGTACGGTGATCGTAGGGCTGATCGTGGGACTGATTGCACGGGCACTGAAGCCCGGCGACGACCGCATGGGCCTGCTCATGACCATCATTCTGGGCATTGCCGGCTCGCTGATTGCGGGCTACGTGGGGCGGGCGCTCGGCTGGTATCAGCCGGGCCAGGCGGCGGGGTGGATTGCATCGGTGATCGGCGCGATCGTGCTGTTGCTGATCTACGGGGTGGTGCGCCGACGGGCCTGATTGCCGCGCGTTCACGGCAAAGGGCTAGGCGGTCGAGTCACCGCGTAAACGGCAAGGCGAGGCGTGTTACTCACCGCCTCGCCTGCCGCACGCCCTAGCGCGGCAACTCGAACCCGAGTTGCACGCGGCCGAGCGCCGTCAGATCGCTTTCCTGTGCGCGGCCGGCGAAGTCCGTCTCGAAGTGGTCGGCGGGAAAATCGGGCGGGCTTTCGCCGTGCAGAAAGCTTGGCAACTGGCGCCTCAGATACGCTTCGTTTTTCTCGCACCACGGCGCGGACGCGATATACATCACGTTGCTGTAGCCCTTGCCGCGATGCGCGTCCTCGACCGAATGCACCACGTCGCTGTGCCAGAACACCGCATCCCCCGGCTGCATATGCGGGATCGGCGTGACGGCTTCCAGCAGCAGGCCGTGCCACTCGGCCTTGATCGACAGGGCTCGCGCGGCTTGGGCACCGCACAGTTCGTCGTCGGGAACGTCGTCCTGGAGCGCGCGCAGAATGACGTAAGCCATGACGTTTGCGATTGGGACCAGTTGCAAGGTGCCGTCGCCGGGGCCTTGCGGCGTCAGCGCGGTCCAGCCCTGAAATGTGCGGAACATCGAGCACACGGCCGGCGATGGAATTTCCTGGACATCCGGCCGGTAAGCGGCGTCGAACGGGTCATACGCGCGCCAGTTACCTGACAGCACATGCCGATAGACCTTCTGGAAATTTGGGTCGAGCCAGCGCTCGACCGAGCCGCCATCCACGTGCGGCGACAAGCCCAGCGACTCCGAACCCGGCGGCCGGCGACGAATCCGGTCCGCGTAAACCGGCACGCGCTCAGGATCGAAATGCCGCCTGCCTTCGCTCTCCGACTTCCACAGACGATTGAGGAACACGCGCGTGTTAGTCAGTTGTTCTGACTGGCGCGCGGCTGTCTGAGGCTTGGACCAGTAAATGCCGTAAATCTGCGGCCTGCTCGACGACAGATTGCCGAAATACTTGTCTTCCGCCCGATGCGCGAGCCTGGCGTCGAGATCGTTGCGCACCAGGTAATCGGTGATTTCGTCGTTCCAGTCGCTTGCCTGTTGCCTGTCGAAAACACCGCGCACCACGCACGCGCCACGCACTTTGATGGCGGCAATGGCGGCTGGATCGACACTGCCGGACGCGACCGACGCGTAGTCGAACACGGGAATCGCCTCGCGCCCCTGCGCGCGGTCGCGGTGAATTGCATCGATCTGCTGGCGGATCGCGCCTTCGACTTCGTCGAAAACCTGTTTGTAGTTCGGCAGCGCGGCCCGCAGCGCACGCTTCGCGCTGCGAATCGCCTCCGGAACATTGTCGATGACAAGCGGCATGGTGTGTCTCCGTGTGATGGTCTGTGTAGTGCTGTCCTCCTTGCAGATTAAGGATGTTCGACCGCCGCAAAGCATGCTTTACAGCCAGATACCGATACAATTCAGACATTCGCCGCTGCTTCTGTCCGTGCGGCCGGCTCGCCTGCCTCGGAGCGTCCGCCGTGAAACCTCAATATGAACGCGTGACCATTCCCGACGGTTGCTCGATCCGCGTCTACCATCGGCAACTCGCGCAGATTCCGTTCGAGTGGCATCACCATCCCGAATACGAACTCACGCTGACCATGAACAGCCGTGGCCGCCGGTTCATTGGCGATCACATTGAGGACTACAGCGGCGACGATCTCGTGCTGGTGCCGCCGGACATGCCGCATACGTGGGCGTCGACTGAACCGATCGACGCAAGCGCGCCTCAAGTGGCGATCGTCGTGTGGTTCAGCGGCGACTGGGCGCGGCGTATTGCGGACTGCTGCCCGGAGTTTGCGGCGCTGCGCACGCTGCTGCGACGCGGCGCGCCAGGTCTGCGCTTTTCCAGCGAAGCCGCAGCCTCGGTACGCGAACGCATGGCTGCGTTGCTGGACGCTTTGCCGCGCGTTCGGCTTGGCGCCGTGCTCGACGTGCTGGCGCAACTCTCGGAAGCCGATTCGCAGCCGTTGGCGTCGCCGGCTGCGCATCGACGCGCAACGAACGCCGCGGGGGCGTCCGCGCGGCGCTCTGATCGAGCCGCAGGCTCCCACCAGTTTGTCGACGGTGACAATTCCGCCGGTTACGCAGCCCGAGACCCACGGCAAAAAGTTGGCGGCGCCATCGTTATGGCAGGCGGCAGCGCATCCGAGGCTGAACGTCTGAACCGCGTGCTGGATCTGCTGGACCGGCGTTTTCACGAGCCGCTGCGAATCGCTGAACTGTGCGAGGTTGCCAATCTGTCGGAGCGTTCGCTGCACCGGTATTTCACAAGGCATCTTGGCGAAAGCGTGGGGCGCTATCTGAGCCGGCTACGGATCGGCTATGCGACGCGTCAACTCACAGACACGACATGGCCCGTCGCACTGATCGCCGCGAAAGCCGGCTTTCCGAATCTCGCCAATTTCAATCGACAGTTTCTCGCCGCGCGAGGCATGACGCCGAGCGCGTACCGGCGCTTCTTTGAAACGCACGGCCGGGCGCCGATGGGTCCAGAAGCGGCGCAGCATGATTTGCGGACGCGTTCGCCTTCGCTTGATAAGCCGGGAAGGCGTGAGCGGCCCGCGCCAGAGGCGTGAAGCGCTTTTGTGAGCCACGCCTCGCGGCCCAGTTCTGTGACGCTGGCCGCCGTGTCGCCGTGTCGCCGTGTCGCTCAAAGAAAAACGCCCCAACGGTTGTACCCGTTGAGGCGTTTCTGATTCAGTGCCCTAAAGCCTTTCCAACCTGCAGCGAACAGCCAACTACAGACGGAGAAGACTCAAACCCGATCAGCGTTGCGTGATCGGCTTCGCTTCACGCGGCGTATCGCCGATGAACAGCTGACGCGGGCGGCCAATCTTCTGCTCCGGATCGGCAATCATTTCGTTCCACTGTGCAATCCAGCCGACCGTACGCGCCATCGCGAAGATACACGTGAACATGGACGTCGGGATACCCAGTGCGCGCTGCACGATACCCGAGTAGAAGTCGACATTCGGATACAGCTTGCGCGACACAAAATACTCGTCTTCCAGCGCGATCTTTTCGAGTGCCATGGCCAGCTTGAACAGCGGGTCGTCGTGCAGGCCCAGCTCGTTCAGCACTTCGTGGCAGGTTTCGCGCATCAGCTTCGCACGCGGGTCGTAGTTCTTGTAGACACGGTGACCGAAGCCCATCAGCTTGACGCCGGAGTTCTTGTCCTTCACCTGCTTGATGAACTCAGGAATGTTGTCGACCGAGCCGATTTCTTCCAGCATGTTCAGCGCAGCTTCGTTCGCGCCGCCGTGCGCCGGGCCCCACAGACATGCGATACCGGCTGCGATACACGCGAACGGGTTTGCGCCCGACGAGCCGGCGAGACGCACGGTCGACGTCGACGCATTCTGCTCGTGGTCCGCGTGCAGGATCAGGATGCGGTCGAGAGCACGCACCAGCACGTCGTTGACCTTGTAGTCTTCGCACGGGTTCGAGAACATCATGTGCATGAAGTTCGCGCTGTACGACAGGTTGTTGCGCGGGTACGCAAACGGCTGACCGATGCTGTACTTGTAAGCCATCGCGACGAGCGTCGGCAGCTTCGCGATCATGCGGATAGCCGACACTTCACGGTGGCGCGGATTGTTGATGTCCAGCGAGTCGTGATAGAAGGCCGACAGCGCGCCCACTGCGGCGACCAGAATCGCCATCGGGTGCGCGTCGCGACGGAAACCGCGGAAGAAGAAGTGCATTTGCTCATGCACCATCGTGTGGTTCGTCACGGTCTTCACGAACTCGGCCTTCTGCTCGACGTTGGGCAGTTCGCCCTTCAGCAGCAGGTAGCACGTTTCGAGGAAGTCAGCGTTCTCCGCGAGGTTGTCGATCGCGTAGCCGCGGTAGAGCAACTCGCCCTTATCGCCGTCGATGTAGGTGATCGCCGAATTGCACGCCGCCGTCGACATGAAGCCAGGGTCGTACGTGAACTTGCCAGTCTGGCCGTACAGTTTGCGGATGTCGATCACGTCCGGGCCGAGAGTGCCCTTGTAAATCGGCATTTCAACGCTCGGCGAATTGTCGCTGAACGATAGCGTGGCTTTAACATCTGACGGGGTCATAGCACATCCTCAATCGAAGAATGGAAACGGGGTTTCGATAATTGCACGCTCGGAACAACGCACTCGCGGCGCTCAAGCGTTGCGCAACAGCTCCAGAACCCGGATCACATCCGGGTCGGCAAGCTCGCCTTCAGGTTCCTTGCGCGCGAGAAGCAAGTCCATCAGGTCGTTATCGCTCAGCTCGAGCAGGCGCGTAAGTGCGCCCACATCGGCATCGCTGAGGTCATGCTCATATCGGCTGAAGAAACGCTCAAAGATCAGATCGTTTTCCAGCAGGCCTCGCCGGGCGCGCCAGCGAAGACGCGCGCGGCGGAGAGGGTCGGACTGATGCGGTGCATCGTTCATGTCAATACTTGCCGGGTCGCCCCGGGTCGTACCACCGCATGAAGGACAGCGAACGACGCGAAGCATGAAGGTTATTCAGTCTAGACAGTACGCCGAACCATCAATTCCTTGATCTTGCCGATTGCCTTGGTCGGGTTCAATCCCTTCGGGCAGACGTCGACGCAGTTCATGATGGTGTGGCAGCGGAACAGCCGGTACGGGTCTTCCAGGTTGTCGAGCCGCTCGCCCGTNGCCTGGTCGCGGCTGTCGGCGATGAAGCGGTACGCCTGCAGCAGACCNGCCGGGCCCACGAACTTGTCCGGATTCCACCAGAAGCTCGGGCACGACGTCGAGCAGCTCGCGCACAGAATGCACTCGTACAGCCCGTCGAGCTCGTCGCGCTCTTCCGGCGACTGCAGACGCTCCTTCTCCGGCGGCGGCGTGTCGTTGATCAGGTACGGCT
>NZ_AWZV01000023.1 GCF_000472545.1 Burkholderia sp. WSM2232
TACCGGAGGATGCTCGATCAACGTGGCCTGACCCAGAGTATGTCGCGCAAGGCAAACTGCCACGACAACGCAGCGATAGAAAGCTTCTTTGGCACCCTTAAGTCGGAGTTCTTCCGCCTGAACAGGTTCGAAAGCATCGATGCACTGAAGGCCGGCATCAAACAGTACATCCACTACTACAACCACAAGCGCATCAAGCTGAAATTGAAAGGGCTGAGTCCCGTGATGTACAGAACTCAGCCCTCAACAGCCTAGCCGACCAAACTGTCCAACTTTACGGGGTCAGTTCACCTTTGGGCGCCGTTTTTTTTCGCAGATTCGCTGGGAAGGCGAGGGATCACACGACTACCGACGACAAACTCAGGCCTCATTGAAGGCTGCGAACAATCGATCCCAGCAAGCTCCTGATTCAATGACCGTCCGCGCGCCCGACACAATCGCACATAATGTTCGCGCCATCGCCCCCTGAAAAGAGGGGGGCGAATTGCCCGCCCAAGTGAGTATCGTTATATTCGCCGTACTGCGTGGCACGCCGTACTGCGCGGCACGAACGGCTATCCGGACTTGGGCCGTGATCCGCCGCGGGGTAATGGCTGGCGTTTGGAACTATCGTCCGCTAGACGGTAGTCAACGGGCCTGCTATTTACGTTTTGCTGGTTGGGCATACCAACCGAGCCCATGTCGGCTCTTTCTGAAGAAGGGAGCGATTGTGAACACCCAGAAGAAACTTATTGTTGCCGGCGTTTGCGCATTACTGACCGTTGCCAGCGTGGCGCATGCCGGTGCTGTCGCGCCGTCGCCTGGCTGGAACGAGGCGATGCCAGTCGGTCCCGATACGAGTGTCCGGGTCACCGAGAGCTACGCCCGGATGGTTGCGCGCGACACTTACTTCTGGGCTTGGCCGATGGTCAACATCTACAACCGCCGGCTTGCGTTCAAGCAGGCGCCCAAAGTCGGTTTGATGAACGGCACGCTTCCCTACGCGCCGCTGAATCGGCTTGCCATGTTGCACGACTACATTCAGCCGGAGCAGCGCTGGGTTGCCTGTCCCAATCAGGACGTCGCTTACGGCGCGGGTATTGCAGCGTTGGACGAGACGCCCGTCGTCGTGCAGATTCCTGATTTTGGAACCCGCTTCTGGGTTTATCAGATCGTGAATACGCGAACCGACAGCTTCGCGCAGTTAGGCTCAATGTACGGCACGCGACCGGGATTCTATCTGCTGGTCGGCCCAGACTGGAAGGGCAAGGTCCCGGCCGGTATTACGAAAGTATTCCGGTCCAGCACCAACACGGCCTTCGTGGTCCCGCGGGTGTTCATGGACGACACTGCGGAGGACCGCGTCGCCATTCAGCCTGCGCTTGCCGGGATCGACATCTACCCATTGTCGGAATTCGACGGCAAGCCCAAGCGGCGCGACTGGAGCAATTTACCTGCGCTCAAGTCGCCAACCGGAGATGACAGCTCCGGCGAGACCAAATGGGTCCTGCCAGAGAAGTTCTTCGACGAATTGCCCCTCGTGTTGAAGGACTCGCCACCATTGCCGGGCGAAGAAGCACGCTACGCGCAAATCAATGCGGTACTCGCCGCAGCGAAAGATGACCCCGCGCTCAAGCGCGCGATGATTGACGAGGCCGTCAAGACCGAGCACGAGCTCATCGACCCGCTCCTGCAGTTCCGCAACTGGGGCCGGCCAGCGGGCAATCACTGGAGCTCGACCGCCAACAACGCCTCTTTCGGCACGGACTACTTCACTCGCACGGCGGTGGCCAAGTCGAACATACTCGTCAATGCGCAGACAGAGACCAAGTACCTGTACCAGGACCTGGATGCCAACGGCCAGCGGCTCTCCGGTGCGAATCGCTACGTGGTCACTTTTCCCAAAGGCCAGACGCCGCCCGTCGACGGCTTCTGGTCGCTGACCCTGTACGACGAGGCTCATTTTTTTGTGCCGAACCGCCTTAAGCGTTACTCGCTCGGCACCAAGAACCGGAACCTGAAGCTCAATGCAGACGGCTCGCTGACCATCTACGTGCAGGCAGATTCACCCGGTGCCGACCGGGAGACGAACTGGCTCCCGGCACCGGCCGGCGCACCGTTTTCGCTATACCTGCGAGCCTATTGGCCCAAGACGGGGATCGTCGACGGCTCGTGGGCTCCGCCACCCGTGTTGCTTGCCCGGTAATCGCACACAGGGTCGAGCGTCGTCCTAGGTCTGCGGTGTCACCACGTTCGCAGGCTTGCGTCGGCCCGCCATTGGTGTTGCGCAAGATAGCCTGGCATCCGGCGCGCTCAGCAAGCTCTTCCCGCCGAACCGCTCACTCCGAAATCAGCTTCAACCCGGCAGGCAGCGATTCGCCGAACACGCGCCCTTCGTCCGCATTGTCGAGCTCGATGATTTCGCCGACCATCGCAATCCACGCGCGCGGCGCGTTGGTCGCTTCGAGCCTGCGTATCACAGCTTCGCGCGTCTCGTCCGGCAGATCGCGCGAACGGTCGCCTGTCATGCGTGCAATCTGCACGGCGGCAAACGCGGCCGGGTCGACCTTCTTCCAGTCGAGCGCAAGTATCGCATCGAGCCACCTGCTCGCGACCTCGGGCGGCACGACGTTATGCGCGCTGCCATAAAACGGCTGGCGCGCGCCGATCCGTCCGACAGCCCACCAGGTCTGGTGATTTTCGGCAGGCTTTTGCAAACGCGCGAGCACGGACTCGCCGAGCTCGACCTTGCGCTCCACGGGAATACGTTCGAGCGACGCGCTCAGGCGAACCATATCGGCAATACCGGTTTTCGACACGTCGAACGGCAGCTTGTGACGCGACTGCGCCGCTGCTTGCAGATACGTCATCGCGTCGAGCACGCGCAACTGCGCAGTTTCGTCGAGGCCGCCTGCGGCGCGGCGCCACAGCGTCCACCATTCCGACCAGACCTGGCTTTCCTGGACGTACTGAATACCGTCGTCGAACAGCGACCACAGTTGCTCGACGCGCCATTCGTCGAGCGGGTAGCCAAAGCCCGGGCGCACGCAGTAGCCGGCCAGATTCAGCCAGAGCCGCTCGTGGTCCGCGGAGCGTCGGCGGCGCTTCGCGCGTTCCCATAGCGCGCCGAACAGTTCCCGCAGTAGCGCGCTGTTCCACGTCTCGCGCGGGCCGAGCAGATGTTCGAGCTGCGAGCGCAGGCGCCTGATTTCCTTTTTATCGACGTTTTGCGAGCGCGCACCGAACGACCGGTCGATGTGTTCGATGGCTTCGTCGAGCCGCGCATGCCGCGCGCTGGCCGCATCGTCCGCGACAGTCACATGCGCGTGCTCGCGCCGCAGCTGGACTTCGAGTAGCCAACGCTCGGCGGGATTGTCCCGGTCGATGCAGTGCACTTCGAGCGTGCCGACCTCGGTGAGCGAGGTGGCGATGCGCACCGCTCGCTCGCGGGCATTGCCCGCACCGCGCGGCGCAACGATGGTGGCGATGGGCGGCAGGCGCACGAAGTCGCCGCTCGAAAGGTCCGCGAGCTCGCCGGGCGCATACACCGTGTCCGCGCTCGACGACACGAGGTGAAAGCGCACCGGATGCCCGAGCCGCAGTGCAAACGTGCGTTCCGCGATCAGGATTTCGTGGCCTTCCTCGGTGCCGCGCGGCAGCAGGCAGATGCCGCGTTGCGCAGGGGGGCCATTGTCCGCCTTGTGCTGTTCGTGCTGTTCCTGCGGTTGGTGCGGTTCGTGCGAGTGGTGCTGTCTATGCGGTTCGTGCGGTTCCTGGCTGCCCCGCGCCGGTTCGTCCAGTACGAGAAAGTAGCTGCGCGGCGAGCCGCCGCCGATTCGCGGCGCGCCGCCCGCGCGCGCGAGGCTGTAGGCGACGGCCCCGCGCGCGACGGCGACGTCGGGATTGTCGTTATGCAGCACGTTGAGCGGCTCGCCGCGCCACGCGCCCAACGTCTCGGCGAGTCGCTGCTGCAGCGGCTGCGCACGGAACACGCCGCCGTTCAGCAGCAGCGTGTCGGGCACGGGAAGGGGCGGCGGTGCGTCGCTCGCGGCCCCAAGGCTCCCCGCAGCGCTGGACGATGTGGAAGAGGCCGCAGCCCCCGCCGCGTGGCCATGCCCGGTACCGCTCGCGCTCCCATCGCCAACGTCTGCGCCCAGCGCCTTGCGCGATTGCGCGTCGAACCGGCTCAGAAAAGCCGCGATATGGCGCGTGACGGCGGCGTCCGTCGCATAGGGCAGACCGAATTCGACAAGCGCGCCGCGCGGCCTGCCAGGCCGCTCATGCGACCCGACCACCGGAAAGAATCCGTCGACGATCACGCGCTCCACTTCTTCGCGCGTGATCCGGGCGCTGCGCGCGCCGCCGACCAGCTTCGAGCCCGCGCCAAGCAGCGTGATCGCCGCAGACTCGGGCGCGTCGGCTCCGAGCAACTGTTCCTTCGCAGCCCGGCAGCGCTCGACCAGTTGCGACAGGCTGGCCGCCGACAAACGGGCACGCTCGCCGCCGCCCGCGAGCCGCGCTTCGACCAGATGCGCGAGCGCGAGGTCCATGTTGTCGCCGCCCAGCATCAAATGGTTGCCCACGCCGATACGCGTGAGCTGTGGCTCGCCATCGGCCATGCTCACTTCGATGAGCGTGAGGTCCGTGGTGCCGCCGCCCACGTCGCAAATCAGCACGAGGCGCGTATGAGCGAGTTCTTCGGCAAGGCGTTCGCGATGGTGAAACAACCAGTCGTAAAAGGCCGCCTGCGGTTCTTCGAGCAGGCGCAACGCGGGCAGCCCGGCCATGCGCGCCGCCTCGACGGTGAGGGCGCGCGCGCCTTCGTCGAACGAGGCGGGCACCGTGAGCACCACGTCCTGATGTTCGAGCGGCGCCTCGGCAAAGCGCTGATTCCATGCCGCACGCACATGCGCGAGATAGCTCGCGCTGGCTTCGACGGGCGAGACCTTGTGGACGTCGTCGGCGGCGCCCCAGGGCAGGATCGGCGCGACGCGGTCGACGGACGCATGCGAGAGCCAGCTTTTCGCGCTGGTCACGAGGCGGCCGGGCACCTGCGCACCGAGCACCCGTGCAAGTCTTCCAATGACGGCAGGCGCTGCCTCGGCAGCGCCTTGGGCCGGCGCGCCGGACATTCCCGCGCCTGGCCCCGAACCGCTTGCGCGGCCAGCGTGCGCGGGCGCTGCGGCGGCACCTTGCGCCGCGCTCCACGGCAACAGCAGATCAGCTGGATCGAGCTCGCCCGGCGCCGGGTGATACCGCACCGAGGGCAGCAGCGGCCGTTCGGCAACTTCGCCGGGACTGACGAGCTGGTCGATGCCGAAGACGCGAATCTCCCGCGCCCCGGCCTCGGCATACGCGAGCACCGTGTTGCTGGTGCCGAGGTCGATGCCGACGCAGTACCGCTTCATGTCAGTCATGCATTGACGCTGCCGCGCACGTCGAATTCGACTTTCCAGCGCTCGTCCGTGCCGCGGGGCACGGCTTCGAGTTCGAGCGTGCCCGCTTCGGTCACGCGCGCGTGCAGCTTCACGGGGACCACTTCGCCGGCCGTGCGGCCCGACGCAGGCAGGGTCGCCTGAATTTCTTCAAGCTCCTGAAGTTCGTCGGGCCCCCAGAAGTCGAGCAGCGTGCCCACCTGATCGTGACGCCGCACCGACGAGCCGAAAAAGCGGAAGTGCACCGGCTCGCCGACCACCAGCCCGAACTCCTGCGCGGGCAGCTCGGCTTCGGTGCCTTCTTCCATGCCGAACGGTGCGACGCACAGCGCCTGAATGGGCGGCTCCATGCCGGGCACGGCCGGCATCGCCGATTCGATCGCGATGTAGTAGGCCCGCGCGGTGCCGCCGCGAATTCGCACGCCCTGGCCGCGCCGCACGTAGCCGTAATAGGCGGCGCCGCGCGCGACGGCCAGATCGAGATCGGCGCCTTCGAGCAGACGCGCCGGCGCCGCGCCTTCCGCGGCAAGCCAGCCGTTGAGCGTGCCCATGATGCGCTCGACGAGCAGCGCCGACTTGAACACGCCGCCGTTGAACAGCACCGCCGTGGGATGCAGGAAGCTCGCTTCGTGCGCCGACGCTTCGGCCGCGACGGGACGCAGTCCTTCGAGATCGGCGAGCGCGCCGACCTGCTTGCCGAGAAACGCCGCCAGATGCCGCGTGATACCCGCGTCCTGCGCATACGGCAAGCCGAGCTGCGTGAGGCCGGCGCGCGTGCGGCTCACCGGACGCGCGGCGCTTTCCACCTGTGGGAAAAAGCCTTCGAGAATTGTCTGTGTCAACTCGGCGCGCGTGAGTTCCGTGCGAATCGATCCGCCGATCAGCTTCGAGCCGCGGCTCGGCACGATGAGCGGCACGGTGTCGGTGGCCGGGTCGCTCAGCAGCGTTTCTTTCGCCGAGCGGCAAGCATAGGTGAGTGCGCGCAACTGCCACGCGTCGGCCTGGGTGCCTTGCGCGGCCAGCTTGCGTGCGACCACGTGCGCGAGCGCGAGGTCCATGTTGTCGCCGCCGAGCAGAATGTGTTCGCCGACCGCCACCCGATGCAGTTCGAGATTGCCCTCGCGCTCCACCACCGCGATCAGCGAGAGGTCGGTCGTGCCGCCGCCCACGTCCACCACGAGGATGATGTCGCCCACCTTGACCTGCTTGCGCCATTGGCCGCCGCTCTTCTGGATCCAGCTATACAGCGCGGCTTGCGGTTCTTCCAGCAGCGTCATGCGGCCGTAGCCCGCTGCCTCGGCGGCTTCCGCCGTCAGCTCGCGCGCGGCCGGGTCGAACGACGCGGGAATCGTCACCGTGATGTCCTGGTCGCGAAACGGCGCGTCCGGATGCGCGTGGTCCCACGCTTCGCGCAGGTGGGTGAGATAGCGCACCGAGCTTTCGAGCGGCGAGACGCGCGCGACTTCGGGCGGCGCATCGTTCGGCAGGATCGCCGCGCGCCGGTCCACGCCCGGATGGCACAGCCAGCTCTTCGCGCTGGAAACGAGCCGGATCGGCGTCGCCGCGCCGCGGCTGCGGGCAAACTCGCCGACCGCGAAGTCGCGCTCGCCGGTCCACGGCAAATGCAGATCGCCGGCGCTGAGTTCGTCCGGATGCGGCAGATACAGGAACGAGGGCAGCAGATCGAGATCGGCAATCGCGCCGGGGCCGCTCAACTGGGCGATGGGCAGCACGGCGAGCGTGGTCCTCTCGCCGTCGCTGGCGCTGGTGTCGACATAGGACAGCGCACAGTGCGTCGTGCCCAGGTCGATGCCGATCGAATAACGCGCGCCGCTCATAGCTCCACCTCGGCCGGCGCAATCACCTTCGCGTTGTGGGTTTCGGCGAGCCTCGGCAGCCGCACTTCGTCGACACGCCAGCCACGGTGGCTGATGTTGCCGACAAACGGCGCCTTGCCGACGACATTGCCCGTCAGGCGGATCGCGCTTGCGTCGAAACCTTCCTGCAGCGTTACGCGGCTGCCTTCGGCTTCGTCGCGCACCGGACGGATCGTGAAGTGCTCGCGCAGCGTCGCGCGGCAGCCTTCGTGCACGAGGCGCGCGGCGGCGCCGATATCGGCGTCGCTGAAATGCCTGATTTCTTCCTCGACGAAGTCGATGAAGCGCGCGTCGCGTTGCAACAGACCCAGCAGTTGCAATGCGGCATCCGGGCTCGCCTCTTTGAGTACCGGCGCGGGTGCGGCGGTCGGTGCGGGGGCGGGTGCTGACGAGGGTGCCGGCGCTTGCGTCGCGGTGTGCGCAGGCGCGGCGCCGTCACGCACGCGCAGTACCGCGGCGGCGAAGTCGCCGTCGCCGAGAATGCGGAAAAAGGCGCCGACAGCCAGCGAGATCCTGCCGAGGAAGGATGGGTTCGAATCGTTCATCAATGCTCCTGAGATGCTCTGTTAGAGGACGAGCTGTCCTGTGTCCGGAGCGGGCGCGCGAGGTCGATAGCCACGGCGCCCGCGTGCAATACGCATGAGGCCAGAACCAGTGTTGCCGTCAGCAACGGCGCAGTGCGCCGCCACGAGCGGCGCGAGGCGCGCGCAAACCCGTATTTTGCCTTGTGACGCGCCCGCTGAGGGCAAACCCGCACATTCTCGCGCGCGAACGCGGGGAGATTGGCGGCGACGAGCGGCCTTGCCGGGCGCCGCCAGGCGTTTTGTGAACTTTACATCGCGATTTCACATCGCTTATCACAGCGGGCAGCCCGCCGCGCGCGCCTTCAGCGCGAAATGTGAGGATTTACCCGTAGACGATGTGATAATCCTCTCAAAGCGGAGTAGCATACGACTCACTCATTCGCCGGCCGTTGTCGTGCCATGTGCTCATTCCGGACGTCTCATGCCTGATTCTTTCCCGTCGTCATCGGTCGTCGCGCTGCGCGGCGGGCCGCTCGTTCATCCGGTGCGCAACCCCGGCATGCCGTTCGACGCCGCGTGGCTCGACGGCTTGCGCGTCAATCAGTCGGCCGTCGAGCGGCGCTGCGCCACCCTGACCACGCGCCGCACCGTCAAGAAAGATGCGCAGGCCGCGTGGCTGCTGAAAGCCGTCACCTGCATCGATCTCACCACGCTCAGCGGCGACGACACCGAGGGCCGCGTGCGGCGTCTGTGCGCCAAGGCGCGCCAGCCGGTGCGCGCGGACCTTCTGGACGCGCTCGGCATGGGCTCGGAGCGCATTGCCACGGGCGCGGTGTGTGTGTACCACCGGTTCGTCGCCGCCGCCGTGGATGCGCTCGAAGGCAGCGGCATACCCGTGGCGGCAGTGTCCACGGGTTTTCCGGCCGGCTTGATTCCGCATCCGCTCAAGCTCAAGGAGATCGAGGCTTCGGTCGCGGACGGCGCGGCGGAAATCGATATCGTCGTCACGCGCGAACATGTGCTGACCGGCAACTGGCAGGCGCTCTACGACGAAGTGCGCGAGTTCCGCGCGGCCTGCGGCCCCGCTCATCTGAAGGCGATTCTGGCGACCGGCGATATCCGCACGCTGTCGAACGTGGCGCGCGCGTCGATGGTCTGCATGATGGCCGGCGCCGACTTCATCAAGACGTCGACGGGCAAGGAGGGCGTGAACGCGACGCTCGACGTTTCGCTCGTGATGGTGCGCATGATCCGCGAATATCAGGAGCGCACCGGCGTCGCGATCGGTTTCAAGCCCGCGGGCGGCGTGTCGAGCGCCAAGTCGGTGCTCGCGTATCAGATCCTGATGAAGGAAGAGCTCGGCCGGGCGTGGCTCGAACCGGCGCTCCTGCGCATTGGCGCGTCGAGCCTGCTCGCCGATATCGAGCGGCAACTCGAACACCACGTGAGCGGCCGTTATTCCGCTTTCAACCGTCACCCCGTAGCCTGAAAACAGACCAACCCATGAGCGTAGCGGAGTATTTTTCTTCGATGGAGTACGGCCCCGCGTCGGAAGACGACCAGCCCGCGCGTGCATGGCTCGCGCAGCATGACGCGCGCTTTGGGCATTTCATCGGCGGTGCGTGGCATGCGCCGGCCAGCGGCGCGCGGTTCGTGTCCCACGCGCCGGCAAGCGGCGAGCGGCTCGCCGAGATCGCGCTGGGCGACGCTGCGGACATCGACGCGGCGGTCGCCGCTGCGCGCGCCGCCCAGCCGGGGTGGGCAGCGCTCGGCGGCGCGGCACGCGCGCGGCACCTGTATGCGCTTGCGCGCATGGTGCAGCGGCACAGCCGGCTCTTCGCGGTGCTCGAAGCGCTGGACAACGGCAAGCCGATTCGCGAGACGCGCGATATCGACGTGCCGCTCGTCGCGCGCCACCTGCTGCATCACGCGGGCTGGGCGCAGTTGCAGGACAGCGAGTTCGCGGACTACGCACCGCTTGGTGTGATAGGCCAGATCGTGCCGTGGAATTTTCCGCTGCTGATGCTCGCGTGGAAGATCGCGCCGGCTATCGCAACCGGCAATTGCGTGGTGCTGAAGCCTGCCGAGTACACGCCGCTCACCGCCTTGTTGTTCGCGGAGCTCGCGCATCGCGCCGGGCTGCCCGCGGGCGTGCTCAATGTGGTGACCGGCGACGGCACGACGGGCGCGGCGCTCGTCGAACATCCGCAGGTCGACAAGATTGCGTTCACCGGCTCCACTGAAGTCGGCAAGCAAATCCGCTCGGTCACGGCGGGCTCCGGCAAATCGCTGACGCTCGAGCTCGGAGGCAAGTCCCCATTCATCGTATTTGACGACGCGGATCTCGACGCCGCCGTCGAAGGCGTGGTCGACGCGATCTGGTTCAACCAGGGGCAGGTTTGCTGCGCGGGGTCGCGCCTTCTCGTGCAGGAAGGCGTCGAAGCGCGTTTCATCGCGAAGCTCAAGCGCCGCATGGCGAGCCTGCGCGTGGGGCCGTCGCTCGACAAGAACATCGACATGGGCGCGGTCGTCGATACAGTGCAACTGGAGCGGATCCGCTCGCTTGTCGAAAGCGGACGGCGCGAAGGCTGCACCGTCTGGCAGGCCGAAGAATGCGCGTTGCCCGCCGCTGGCTGTTTCTATCCGCCCACGCTCGTGACGAACGTTGCGCCCGCATCCATTCTTGCGCAGCAGGAAATCTTCGGGCCGGTGCTCGTGACGATGAGCTTTCGCACGCCCGACGAAGCCATCGCGCTTGCCAACAATTCCCGCTACGGGCTCGCCGCCAGCGTATGGAGCGAGACCATCGGCCGGGCGCTCGACGTCGCGCCGCGGCTCGCGTCGGGCGTCGTGTGGATCAATGCGACGAATCTGTTCGACGCGGCGGTCGGCTTCGGCGGCTACCGCGAGTCGGGCTACGGACGCGAGGGCGGACGTGAGGGCATTTACGAATATCTGAAACCGCGCGCGTGGCTCAATCTTCCGAAGCGCCGCACGGTGGACGCCACGCAGCAGACAAGCCAGCGCACGCAGTTAGCGCATGACGCGCCGAACATCGTGTCGATCGACCGCACGGCCAAGCTGTTCATAGGCGGCAAGCAGGTGCGGCCCGACAGCGGCTATTCGCTGACGGTGCATGCGCCGGACGGCACGCCGGTCGGCGAAGTGGGCGCGGGCAATCGCAAGGACATTCGCAACGCGGTGGAAGCGGCGCGCGCGGCGCACAAGTGGTCGCAGGCGAGCACGCATAACCGGGCGCAGGTGCTGTTCTATCTTGCGGAAAACCTGGCGGTGCGCGCGGACGAATTCGCGCAGCGGCTCTGCATGCGCAATGGCGCTGCGCCCGAAGCGGCGCGTGCCGAAGTGCAAGCGTCGGTCACACGACTCTTCGCTTACGCGGCGTGGGCCGACAAGTTCGACGGCGCCGTGCATACGCCGCCGCTGCGCGGTGTCGCCCTTGCCATGCACGAACCGCTTGGCGTGATCGGCATTGCGTGTCCGGACGAAGCGCCGTTGCTGGCTTTCGTTTCACTCGTGGCCCCCGCGCTTGCGATGGGTAATCGCGTGGTGGTGCTGCCGGGCGAGGCGGGGGCGCTCACGGCGACCGATTTCTATCAGGTCGCCGAGACGTCCGACGTACCCGGCGGCGTGGTCAACATCGTCACGGGCGCGCGCGCCGGTTTGCTGCCGGCGCTGGCGAGCCACGACGATGTGGATGCCGTCTGGTGTTTCGGCAACGCGGCGGACTCCGCGCTTGTCGAGCGTCTGTCGGTCGGCAACCTGAAGCGCACCTTCACCGACTACGGAAAGCAGTTCGACTGGTTCGGCCGTGCAAGCGAAGGCAGGCCGTTCCTGCGTGAGGCGGTGCAAGTGAAGAACATCTGGATACCGTACGGAGATTGACCGAGCAGCAGCGAATGCACGTCAATCAAAACATGGAGGAGACAACGTGCCGAACAATCTGGACTTCTTGCCGTTGACGAACGCGGGGCATCCGCGCGCGCCGGGCTGCCACGCGATGCGCGCCGCGCGCGGAGGGCTCGGGTCATGAGCGCACAGCAGCAGGCGGGCGGACGTGTCGTCATTCTCGGCATCTACGTGACGGACCTGACCTTTCGCGCGGCGCGCATGCCGTTGATCGGCGAGACCATTGCGGGCTCGGCATTCGCGATGGGGCCCGGCGGCAAGGGCTCGAATCAGGCGGTGGCTGCAGCACGTGCCGGTGCCGAAGTGGTGTTCTGCACGCGCATCGGCGACGACGCGTTCGGCTCCATCGCGCAGGCAACGTGGGTGCGCGAAGGCATCACGGCACGCGCGTCGGTGTTGCGCGGCGTCGCGACGGGTGCGGCCCATATCTTCGTCGACGACACCACCGGCATGAACGCAATCATCGTCGCGGCGGGCGCGGCGGGCACGCTTGGCGCCGCCGACGTGGACGCGATAGAAGCCGACATTGCGAGCGCGCGCGTGTTCGTCACGCAACTGGAGCAGCCGCTCGCGGCCGCGCGGCGCGGCCTGGAAGTGGCGCGCAAGCATGGCGTCGTCACGGTGTTCAATCCCGCGCCCGCCATGCCGCTCGACGACGACATGTTCCCGCTGTGCGACTACATCACGCCGAACGAAAGCGAGGCGGCTGCGCTCACCGGCGTGCCCATCGCGAATGTCGACGATGCGCGCCGCGCAGCCGACGTGCTGCTCGCCAAGGGCGTTGGCGCGGTGATCGTCACGCTTGGCGAAGGCGGCGCATTGCTGCATGACGCAACCCAGTCGGTCTGGCTGCCCGCGTTTCGCTGCGGCGCCGTGGTGGAAACGGCGGGCGCGGGCGACGGCTTCACCGGCGGCTTTGCGGCCGCACTCGCACGGGGCGACGATCCGGTCTCGGCGATGCGCTTTGGCTGCGCGCTCGCGGGCATCTCGGTCACGCGCGCGGGCACGGCGCCTTCCATGCCGACGCTCGCCGAAATCAACCAGGTGTTGAGCGAGTACAGCGAGTCCGGTCAGGCCGCGCAGGTGTCGTAAGGCGCTCGGGCAGTTCCGGGTTCGCGCAGTGCGGTGTCGTCGCGCGCTAACGTGCAGTACAGTGCAATGCAGTGTCAGGAGATCATGAGCGCCATGAAGTCTTCGTTTGCTGCGGGAAAACTTTTTGCCGACCGGCAACTGAATTTCCTTCTGATCGTCAACGTGCTCGTCGTGCTGGTTGCGACGTGGCTCTCGCACGGCCAGTTCGTGGACATCGACAACCTACAGTCGATGGGCGGCCAGCTTCCCGAACTCGGTCTGCTCGCGCTCGGCATCATGCTTTCGATGGTGTCGGGAAACGGCGGCATCGACCTCTCCGGTGTCGGGCTCGCGAATCTCTCGGGCATGGTTGCGGCCATCGTGGTGCCGCGCTTCGTCAACGCTGACGAAGCGCCGCTGCTGTACACGTCGCTCTTTTGCGCGATCGTGCTCACCATGGGTTTGCTGGGCGGCCTGCTCAACGGTGTCGTGATCGCGCGCCTCAGGCTCACGCCGATTCTTTGCACGCTCGGCACGCAACTGCTTTTCACCGGCTTCGCGGTGGTAATCAGCAACGGCGCCTCAGTACATGTCGATTATGTCGAGCCACTGTCGGACATCGGCAACGGCACGGTGTTGCAGGTGCCGATTGCGTTCTGCATCTTCATTGCCGCGGTGATTCTGCTCGGCTGGCTGTTAAGGCGCAGCCCCTTCGGCCTGCGTCTCTATCTGATGGGCACGAATCCGAAGGCTGCGTTCTATGCCGGCATTCCGCGCGCACGCATGCTCATTACGACTTACGCGATTTGCGGCGTGCTCGCGTCGCTCGCCGGTCTGATCAGCGCGACTCATACGTCGAGCGCGAAATGGGACTATGGCAACTCGTATCTGCTGATCGCGATCCTCATCGCGGTGATGGGCGGCGTCAATCCCGCGGGTGGTTATGGACGCATCGTCTGCGTGTTTTTCGCGGCCACGGTGCTGCAGTTTCTGTCGAGCCTCTTCAATCTGCTCGGCGTCTCGCAGTTTTTCGGCGACTGCGCGTGGGGCTTTTTGCTGCTCCTGTCGCTGGCGTTTGCGGGCGGCGAACGCTTGCGCGCGATTTTCGGCTTCGGCGGCGGTGGGGCAAGCCCGACGACCGGCCCGGCAGCGGGAAGCGCCGCTGGCGCTAACGGCGGTGCACGCAAGCCATAGCGTCGGCATTAGCGCGTGAGCGCAAGGCAAGGCAACGATCAAGGTAACGATCAACGTAACGATCAACGTAACAACCAGGGCGAGCAGGGTGCCCTCCCTGTTCGCGACGGCTGACACGGCCAGCACGGGCGACATCGAACGATAAAGGAGACATTGCATGAAACTGACTCGACTGGGTGCCGCGCTCGCAGCAGGCGCAGTGGCGGTGGGCGCGATTGCCGCGGCGCAGGCAGCCACCAACGAAACCATCGTCACGGTCGTCAAGGTGACGGGCATCAACTGGTTCAACCGCATGGACGACGGCGTGAAGGAATTTGCCAAGGAAAACGCCGGCATAACTGCGTACCAGACCGGGCCTGGCCGCGCGGACGCGGCGCAGCAACTGAAGATCATCGAGGACCTGATCGCGAAGAAGGTGACCGCGATTGCCGTGGTGCCCTACGACCCGCCGACGCTCGAGCCGGCGCTGAAGAAAGCAATGGACCGCGGCATCAAGGTGGTCACGCACGAAGCGGACAACGCGAAGAACACGATGGTCGACATCGAGGCATTCGACAACACCGCCTACGGTGCGGGCCTGAACGAACGGCTTGCCTCTTGCATGCACAACGAAGGCAAGTGGGCGGTGCTGGTCGGCTCGCTCGGCAGCCGCTCGCAGGTGCAATGGGCCGACGGCGGCATCGCCAACGCCAAAGCCAGGTACGCAAAGATGAATCTCGTCGAGCCTAAGCTCGAAACCAATAACGACGGCGAGCGCGCGTACGAAGTCGCGAAAGAAGTGCTGCGCAAGCATCCGGACCTGAAGGGCTTCCAGGGTTCGTCGTCGCTGGATGTGATCGGCATTGGCCGCGCCGTCGAAGAAGCCGGCATGCAGGGCAAGATTTGTGTGTATGGCACGGGCCTGCCGACCGAAGCCGGCAAGTTCCTCGAAAGCGGCGCGATCAACGGTATCGCCTTCTGGGATCCGAAGCTCGCGGGCATCGCGATGAACAAGGTCGCGAAAATGCTGGTCGACGGCAAGACGGTGGAAAACGGCGCCGATCTCGGCATTCCCGGCTACACGAAGGTGACGGTCGCGAAGGGTCCGGGCAAGGGCATCATCGTGCGCGGCCAGGGCTGGGTGAACGTCGACAAGTCGAACTACAAGCAGTATCCGTTCTGATTCCGCTGTTCATTTCGAGGCGTGCCCTGTTGGCACGCCTCGACCTTGCGACCGATCATGATGAATCAAGAAGACCAGGCTTCCAGGCCGTCAGCTCAACCCATGTCCGCTCAGTCCGCTCACTCCGCTCACTCCGCTCAGCCCTTCTTGCAAGTGGTGGGCGTGCATAAGCGCTTTACCGGCGTGCATGCGTTGCGCGGCGTGAGCCTTGCGTTCGAGCGCGGCCAGATCTATCACCTGCTCGGCGAAAACGGCTGCGGCAAGAGCACGCTGATCAAGATCATTTCCGGCGCGCAACCGCCGGACGAAGGGCAGCTCGTGATAGAAGGCGTCGCGCATGCGCGGCTCTCCGCGCTCGAGGCGCTCGCTGCCGGCATCGAAACCGTGTATCAGGACCTGTCGTTGCTGCCGAACATGAGCGTGGCGGAAAATGTCGCGCTCACCGCGGAACTGGCTACTCACGAAGGGCGGCTCGCGCGCACCTTCGACCGCCGCGTGCTGGCCGCCACGGCCGCGCGTGCGCTCGAAGCGGTGGGGCTGCCCGGCAATGCGGAATTCCAGGCGACGCTCATCGAGCAATTGCCGCTCGCCACCCGCCAGCTCGTTGCAATCGCGCGTGCGATTGCAAGCGAGGCGAAGTTCGTGATCATGGACGAACCCACTACGTCGCTCACGCAAAAGGAAGTCGACAATCTGATCGCGGTGCTCGCAAGTCTTCGTGCGCAGGGCGTGACGGTGCTTTTCGTGAGCCACAAGCTTGACGAGTGCTACGCGATAGGCGGAGAAGTGATCGTGCTGCGCGACGGACAGAAGATGGCGCAGGGACCGATCGCGCAATTCACCAAAGCGCAGATCAGCGAGTTGATGACAGGCCGGCATCTGTCGAACGAGCGGTATCGCGAAAGCGCGCACGCACAGAACGTCGTGCTCGACGTGCGAGGCTTCACGCGCGCCGCCCAGTTCAGCGACGTCAGCTTCAAACTGCACGGCGGCGAGATTCTCGGCGTGACGGGGCTGCTCGATTCGGGCCGCAACGAACTCGCGCGCGCACTGGCGGGCGTGGCGCCCGCACAAGCGGGCGAGGTGCTGCTCGACGGCAAGCCCATTGCGCTGCGCATCCCTTCGGATGCGAAACGCCACCGCATCGGCTATGTGCCCGAAGACCGCCTGAACGAAGGGCTTTTTCTCGACAAGCCGATTCGCGACAACGTGATCACCGCAATGATCTCGAGCCTGCGCGACCGCTTCGGCCAGATAGACCGCGCGCGTGCTCAGGCGCTTGCCGAGCAGACCGTGAAGGATTTGCAGATCGCGACGCCCGGCGTCGACAAGCCCGTGCAATCGCTTTCCGGGGGCAACCAGCAGCGCGTGCTGATTGGCCGCTGGCTCGCCATCGACCCGCGCGTGCTGATCCTGCACGGACCGACAGTAGGCGTGGACGTGGGCTCGAAGGACATCATCTACCGGATCATGCAGCGGCTTTCGCAACGCGGCATCGGCATCATTCTGATCAGCGACGACCTGCCCGAGCTTCTGCAGAACTGCGACCGCATCCTGATGATGAAAAAGGGACGCGTGGCCGCCGAATATCGCGCCGACCAGTTGGCCGAGGCCGATCTGTATCACGCGCTGCTTTCCGAAGCGGCATAGAGGACGTCAACCGCCATGAACTCGCGCATCCAGCCGCGCATGAATTCGTCCAAAGTTTCGTCCAACGCTTCGCCAGGCAGGCAGACCATGACCACTCCGAATGTCGTCGAAGTCGCGCCGAGCGTCGAACCGCAAGGCTTGCGCATGAGGCTCGCGCGCAACCCCGAATGGTTCACCGTCGCGCTGATCGTGGTGACGTGTCTGATTGTCGGCGCGATCAACCCGCGCTTCTTCCAGTTCGCGACGCTGTTCGATCTGCTGCATTCGGCGACCACCATGTCGCTGTTCGCGCTCGGTACGCTCGTCGTGCTGGCGTCGGGCGGCATCGACGTGTCGTTCACCGCCATTGCCGCGTTAACGATGTACGGCATCACCAAGGCGGTGTTTGCCTGGTGGCCGGATGCGCCGTTTGCGCTGATACTCGTCACCGGGGCGCTGGGCGGTGTAGTGCTCGGCGTTGTCAACGGGCTGCTCGTGCATCGGCTCAAAGCGCCTTCGCTGATCGTCACGATCGGCACGCAGTACCTGTACCGCGGCTTGCTGCTGACCTTCATCGGCACGACGTTCTTCATGAACATTCCGCACAGCATGGATCACTTCGGCCGCATTCCGCTGTTTTTCTATCACACCGCGGACGGACTGCGCGCGGTGCTGCCGGCTTCGGTGCTGGCGCTTGTCGCCGCCGCGCTCGTCACATGGTGGCTGCTTAACCGTACGATGATGGGGCGCGGTGTCTATGCAATGGGCGGCTCGCTCGCCATCGCCGAGCGGCTCGGCTACAACCTGCGCGCAATCCATCTGTTCGTGTTCGGCTATACGGGCATGCTGGCGGGCATCGCCGGGATTCTGCATGTGTCGAATAACCGCCTGGCGAACCCGTTCGACCTGGTCGGCTCGGAACTCGACGTGATCGCCGCCGTGATTCTGGGCGGCGCGCGCATTACGGGCGGTACGGGGACCGTGGTGGGAACCTTGCTCGGCGTGGTGCTGGTTACGCTGATCAAAAGCGTGCTGATTCTCGTCGGTGTGCCTAGTACGTGGCAGAAGGTGATTATCGGCGCGTTCATTCTGCTGGCCGGTACGCTGTTCGCGTTGCAGCGCAAGCGCTGAGGGATGGGTGGTCGCGGTTTGGCGGCTTTGCGCCATCACGCGGAGCGCAAGCACTCAGGCAGACGGTTTAGAGGCTTTGCGGTTTAGAGGTTCTGCGGTCCAGCGGTTCTGCGGTTCTGCGGTCCAGCGGTCCAGCGGCTTTGCGCCGCAACACCGCGCGAAGCGAAGCGCGCCCCGCGAGGAACACCTCGCGCCCCCGACCCGTGCTACTGAAGCTTGCGCGCCTGCTGGCCCTGTTCGGTGATGATCGAGTCGAAGTCTTCGATCTGCGAGAAGCGCACCGCCTTCACGACGCCGAACTTGCTTTTATCCACCACCAGATGCCGTTCGACGGCGCTCGCCATCGCGGCCTGCTTCACCGCGACCTCATGGAAGTTCCAGCAGGTCACGCCACGCGCGGTGTCCACGCCGCCCGCCGAGATAAACGCCTTGTTGATGCCCATGCGGCGCAGCATCTCGAGGCTTTCTTCGCCCGCAAACGAATCCGACGAAGGCACATAGACGCCGCCGAGCAGAATCATCCGCACATTCGGCTTGCGCCGCAACGCCTCCGCGACGTTCAGCGAATAACACACCACGGTGACGTGGCGCTCGGGCGGAATCAGGCGCGCAAGCGCCACGAGTGTCGTTCCGCAATCGATGAAAAGCGTTTCGTTGTCGCCGATCAGCCCCGCGGCAATGGACGAAGCTTCGGCCTTGGCCTGCGCGAAATGATCCTTCTCCTGCTCCAGCGAATAGCCCGCGTTGTTCGGCACGTCGGTCGCGCTGACGATGTAGCCGCCCAGATAGGTGAAGCGGTCTGAACTGGCAGCGATGTCGCGACGTACCGTCATCTCGGAGACGCCGAGCAGGGCGGCGGCATCGCGCAGGCGCATCACGTTTTGCCGGGTCAGCGCGTCGGCCAGAGCGCGTAGGCGATCGGGTTTGAGCATGGATTTCCTGGCGCGTGGGGTGTGTGAACGACGTTAGATTTTGTTCAGGCGTGTTGAAACGATTATAACGACAGCTGACAGGCGCGGCGAGCGCTGAGGCGAAGCAAACCGCGAGTTTTGTGCACGCAGTGCTGCTGCGTCACATGCACGAATAACAACACTCCGTAGCGCCATACGCATAGCGCAACACAACTAGCGCCATACGAATAGAGACGCACGACAGGACGCGCACGCGGCCAGACCGCGCGCGAACACGCCGGAGACCGCGCAAACACGCCGCCCGCCGCCAACGTGGCGAATAGGAACGCGCTTTGCTCGCTTCACCAGGCGGCTCCGCATGGGGCCGCGCCTTTCGACTGACAACCACGTTTGGAGATTGCCATGGACGGCCTGCCGGGCGAACCCACCGTAGAGGACCGCATCCGCAAGCGCGCTTACGAATTGTGGGAAAGCGACGGCTCGCCCGAAGGCCGGGCCGACGATTACTGGGCACGCGCCGAGGCGCAGATCCAGGCTGAAGGCGAAGCGGGCGACGGCGAGCCCACGGCCGCCGCCGATCAGTCGGGCAAAGGGCGGCGCGCGGCCGAAGCCATTGGCGACGAAGGCGCAGAGGTGCCCGACAACACGCCCGGCAGCCGCTAGCCGCGGCGTAACGCAAGGTGCCGCAACGCAGCGCAGCGCAAGGCAACGCAGCCCATAACCACGACACGCGGGAGGAGCATCATGGATTTCGAATACGGAGGGTGCATCGTTCACCTGACGGCGGGCGTCGACGCCGGCACGATCGTCGCGCATGCAAGGATCGAGGTCACACCAGGCAGCGTAAGTTCCGGCGACGACACGCACGACATGGAATTTCACCGTGATTTCGTGGACGAACACGAAGCGCTCGAATTCGCGCGCGAGCGTGCGACGGCGTGGATCGACGAGCACGTCGAGCGTGCAGAGGGCGCGGAGCCGGCGGCGCCCGCAGACGGCTACAGCGGCCCGATCGCCTAGTGCCTTCGCAACGCGATGGCGGGCGCTCGACATGCGATGAGCGCTACGCTTAATTTCATTGCGGGTCTGTACATTTTTCCATCCGCGAAAACTGCCGCGGCTCACGCGCGACCTCGGCGGGCATGCACCATGCGGCGCGTCTCGCATCGGTTAGTCGAACGGAGCAGGGCATGCGTATCGCGCAGGTTTCGCCGCTGTATGAGAGAGTGCCGCCCGTCGCGTATGGCGGCGTGGAAAGAGTGGTGGCGTGGCTGGTGGACGGTCTCGTTGCGCGAGGCCACGACGTGACGCTCTTTGCGAGCGGCGACTCGTGCACGCGAGCGCGGCTCGTGTCCGGCAGCGACTGCGCGATTCGCCTGATTGAAGATACCGCCGACCCGCAGGCGTTCCACTTCGCGATGCTCGAGGAAGTGGTGCAGCGCGCGGACGAATTCGACATCGTGCATTTTCATACCGACTACGCGAGCTTTCCGTTCGCGCGGCGGCTGAGCTGCGCGTCGCTGACCACCTTGCACTGGCGGCTCGATGTGCCGGGCCTCAGCACGCTTTACCGGCAGTTCGCCGACATGCCGGTGGTGTCGATCTCGAACGCGCAGCGCGCGCCGTTGCCGTGGCTCGACTGGCGCGCCACGGTGCATCACGGCCTGCCCGCCGATCTGCTGCGCTTTCATGACCGGCCCGACGCTTACGTGGCTTTTCTCGGCCGCATCGCGCCCGCCAAGCGGCCCGATCGCGCGATCGACATTGCACGGCGTGCGGGTTTGCCGATTCGCATCGCCGCGAAAATCGACAATGGCGACCGCGCGTATTTCGAGGAAGAGATTGCCGGCCTGTTGCAGATGCCGCATGTCGAGTATTGCGGCGAAGTGGACGACGCCGGCAAGAACGATCTGCTCGGACAAGCACGCGCATTGCTGTTTCCGATCGACTGGCCCGAACCCTTCGGCCTCGTGATGATCGAGGCGCTCGCGTGCGGCACGCCGGTGATCGCGTTCGATCACGGCGCGGCGCGTGAAATCGTCGAACATGGCGTGACAGGCTTTCTGGTCGATTCCATCGACGAAGCCGTGGCCGCGCTCGCGAAAATCGACAGCATCAGCCGCGCCGCGTGCCGCGCGGCCTTCGAGCGCCGCTTCACGGTGGAGCGCATGGTCGATCAGTACCTGCACATTTACGAGGCGATGGTGCGCGACGCGCAACCGCTGCAGGCCGGCTGAAGTTCGGCTCAAGTACGGCTGAAACACGGCTCAATCAGACAAACGAACGGGGATCACGGAGCGCTTTCCATGCGATTTTTTGCCCTTGCGACCGACTATGACAACACCCTGGCGTCCGACGGACGCGTTGCCGACGCTACGTGGGACGCACTTGAGCGCCTGCGCGCATCGGGCCGCCAGGCGATCCTCGTGAGCGGCCGCGAGATGGACGACCTGCTCGAAATCTGTCCGCGGCTCGATCTGTTTTCGCGCGTCGTCGCGGAAAACGGCGGCGTGCTGTACACGCCTTCCACGGGCACGCGGCGCCTGCTGGCGCCGCCGCCGCCGCCCGCGTTCGTCGACGAATTGCGTAGACGTGGCCTCGCGCACTTCAGCGTGAGCGAGACGCTGGTCGCGACGATGAAGCCCGCCGAGCAGATCGCGCTCGCGGTGATTCGCGATCTGGGCCTCGGCCTGCAGATCATCTTCAACGGCGAGGCGGTGATGATCGTGTCGCCGGGCATATCGAAAGCAAGCGGCCTGCACGAGGCGCTCGACGAACTAACGCTGTCGCCGTTCAATGTGGTGGGCGTGGGCGACGCGGAAAACGACCACGCACTGCTCGACGCATGCGGTTTTTCGGTCGCGGTGGCCAATGCGCTGCCGGCGCTCAAGGAGCACGCCGATATGGTCACGAGCCAGGCAGCGGGCGCGGGTGTCGCGGAACTGGTCGACGCACTGGTGAAGGATGATCTGCACGAGCGCGCGAGCAGGGCGCAGCGCAGCCGCGTGCTGATCGGCCATGCCCGCGAAGCTGTTGAAGCCGCTGGGGCCACCGGGGGCAGCAGGGCAACCGAAGCCACCGAAGCCAGAAGAGTCACCGAAGCCAGAAGAGCCACCGAAGCCAGAAGAGTCACCGAAGCTAGCAAAGCCACCGAAGCCCCGGACGTGTACTGCGCCGCGCACGGTTCGGTCGTGCTGCTCGCGGGCGAATCCGGCTGCGGCAAGTCAACCGCGTGTGCGGGTCTGCTCGAACGCCTCGCGGGCATGCAGCAGCTCTTGTGCATCATCGACCCGGAGGGCGACTATCAGAACGACGACGATACCATCGTGGTCGGCGACGCCCACACCGCGCCGCTGATCGACGAAATCGTGCAACTGCTGCTGCGTCCTCCACGCTCGGCCGTGGCCGTCAATCTGCTACGGGTGCCGTTGGCGGAGCGGCCGGCATTCTGCGCCTCTCTGCTGCTCGAGGTGCAGCAGTTACGGATGCGAACAGGGCGGCCGCATTGGCTCGTGTTCGACGAGGCGCATCATCTGTTTCCGGCCGGCTGGGCCGGCGCGAGCCAGACCATCCCGCAGACGCTGGAAACAGCGCTCGCCATTACCGTGTCTCCGCAGCAACTAGACAGCGCATTCCTGCGCCAGGTGAACCTGCTGCTCGCGATGGGCCCAAGCGCCGGCAAGGCGGTGCAGGAACTCGCGAAAGCCACCGGCAGGGCCGTGCCGCAGCTCGCTGGAACCGAACTCGAAACGGGGCAGGCGCTGTTATGGCGCCTCGACTCGCCCGCGCCTGAAGGCGTGATCCGCCTCGAGCCGGGTAGCAAGCACCGGCTCAGGCATCGGCGTAAATACGCTGAAGGGCTGCTGATTCCCGAGCGCAGTTTCTATTTCCGCGGGCCCGAGCAGGCTTTGAACCTGCGCGCTCATAATCTCGTGCTGTTCGTCGAAATTGCCGAGGGTGTCGATGCGCCCACGTGGCAGTATCACCGCGAGCGGGGCGACTATTCGCGCTGGTTCGACAAGGAGATCGGCGACCCGGACCTCGCGGCGCAGGCACGGCAAATCGAGCAGGACGCTTCGCTCGATGCAGCCGAAAGCCTCGCGCGGATCAAGGCGGCTGTGCAGGAACGCTACACCCAGCCGGAAAATCCGTCGATGCCCGCCGTGCTGACGGCGAAGAACATGGATGCCGCGGCGGACGTAGCGACCGGCGACGGCGGCCGGAAGCGCTCCAAAGGGGAGAACGCGACGTAGCGAAAATCAATCCGGACACCGTATTAGTCCGGCATGCCGTGTGTGCTATCTAATCGACCCGCGCAAGGCTGCGGTTTGCCTTGCGCGCAGCGCGCCGACGTGTGTCCGACCGTGCCGCATGCACCGCATCCACCGCATTCACCGCATTCGCCCCATCCACCTCATTCGCCCCATTCGCCGGCCGCGACAGTGCGCCGCTCGTGCGTTGTGCGTCGCGCAGGGTCGCGAGCGTGGCGAAGAGCATGCGCACGTCCGTCGCACTGGAAGATGCATCAAAACAAGGCGCGATCTGCTCGAGCATTTCAAGGGCTTTTGCGGCGCGCGCGCCGTCGCCGGCCTCTTCGCACCACAGCGCCGCCAACGCGAGACACGCACGCAGTTCCCACATCTTCGCGCCTTGCCGGCGAGCCATCGCGAGCGCTTTGGCCAAACACGCTTCTGCGTCGGCGAACTGCTGTTGCGCGCGCGCGGCGATGCCGAGCACGCGCAACAGTTCAGGCACGAACATCATCTCGCCGTTGCTCTCGCAGAACTGCAGCGCTTCGTTGAGCCGGCGCGCCGCTTCGTCGAGCCGCCCGGTTTCCACCAGCGCCTCGGCATAAGCGGCGATGAAGAGCGTGATCAGCCGCCGGAAGCCGCGTGCGATCAGCGCGTCGAGAGAACTTTCCAGCAGCGCGATGCCGCGTTGCGTTTCACCGCCGAGAATATCGTGGTACGCGGACAAGCAGTTGCAGTAGTCGCGCCACACGTCGAGGCCGTGCAGCGCTACCTGGGAGCGCATGATGTCGAGATACACCGCCGCGCGGCCCAGATCACCGCACATCAGCGAGAGCGGCGCCGCCGAGGCTCCCAGCGTGTGCGTGAGCGAAGGCTCCATGATGTCGGGGCGCACGAGGCCAACGAGCGTGTCGACGAGCCGCATCGCCTCCCCGCAGTTACCCTCCAGCCATGCAATGCGCGCGAGCGTGCCGTTGCAGTAGACGAGCGGGTCGACGGGAATGGTGTTGTCGCGCAGTCCGCTGTATTCGAGTTCCGCAAAGCGGTTTCTGGTGCGCAGCAGTTCTGTCCGTGCGAGCGCATGACGGCCGAGGCAATGCTGCGAGATGGCGGCGATCTGGTCGGCCAGGGTTTGCTGCCAGGGGTTGTCGCTTTGCTGCGCGAGCTGTTGCAAGCGCGCGGCGAATTGAGCGGATGCATGAATGTCGCCGCTCGAAATCATCGTGGTCCATAAGCCCCACAGCGCACGCGCCTGGTATTCGCTGTCGGCACGCTGTGTGGCGAGCGCGTAGACCTTGCGCCACAATTGCCCGGACTTCGGCACAAAGCCGCGCACGTGCGGCAGCGCCGAGGCGAGCGCCGTGCGCACGCGCATTTCGTCGCGAGCATCCACGCTTGCCTCGGGCAGCGCGTCCAGGGCTTCCACGGCGCGCTCCGCGCGTTCGCAGCACTCCGCGATCATGCCGGCGTCGAGCAGCGCGGCCGTGAGATTCGACGCGAGCTCGATGCCCAGTTGCACGTCGCCGTCCGCTGAAAACGCCCAGTCGTACGCATGGCGCGCGTCGTCCAGTGCGTGCTTGAGGGCGGCGGCGCTGTGCGCGTTGCCCCGCACGGTCTGCGCGGTATGCAGATTGAAGCACTCGGACAGATAGCGCGCGTGGCGCACGGCGAGTTCCTGACGCTCGCCTTCGGCCTGCAGTTTTTCGAGCGCGTAGGCGCGGGTGGATTCCAGCAGCCGGTAGCGCGCCACCGGGCCGTCGAACTCCACGTTCACGAGAGACTTGGCGAGCAACTCGCTGATAGCGCTGATTGCATCGGCCACGCTCAGGGACGCATCGCAGGCCACCGTGCACATCGCTTCAAAACTGAACACGCCGCCGAACACTGCGCTTCGGCGAAACAGCGCCTGCGACTTGGCGTCGAGCAGCGCGAAGCTCCAGTCGAAGGTCGCGCGCAAGGTTTGGTGGCGCGGCAATGCGGTGCGGTAGCCGCCCGCGAGTATCGCGAGGCGATCGTCGAGCCGTTGATGCACGCCAACCACGCCCAGCGTCACGACGCGCGCGGCCGCCAGTTCGAGCGCGAGCGGAATGCCGTCGAGCCGCCGGCATATTTCGCCGACGAGCCGCAGCTCCGTACTGTTTGTGCCGATATCGCGCTGCATGGAGTTCGCGCGCAGCAGAAACAGGTTGACGGCGGACTGCTGCAGGATCTCGGCGTCAGCGCTGCCTGGCTGCGGCACGTCGAGCGGTTCCACGCGAAATACGGCTTCGGCCATGATCCGCAAAGGTTCGCGGCTTGTCACGAGCACGCGCAAGTCCGCGTTGGCGGCGGCCAGTGTTTCGACCACTTCCGCGACATGGGCGATCACATGCTCGGCATTGTCGAGCACCAGCAGGCGGCGCCCGGCGAGCGCCGCCGCGATCTGCACAAGGCTCGGCGTGGTGTGTTCGGCCGGCAGGCCGCAGCCTTGTGCGATGGCCGCCAGCACGTCGTCGCGCGTGCTGAGCGTTGCGAGTTCGACGAGCCACACCGGCTGCGGGAAATCCTCCGCGGCTTGCCGCGCGGCTTCGACGGCGAGACTCGTCTTGCCGATGCCGCCGGCGCCGACCAGCGTCAGCACGGGCACGTCGGCCAGCATCGAACGGATTTGAGCGATCCCCGCATCGCGCCCGACCAGTTGCATGCGCTGCGGCGGAAGNGGGTGCCCGGCGGTCGCGTTGGCCGTGGTCCGTTGCCGGGGCACGAGCCGATAGCCGCGGCCGGGCACGGTCAGGATCAGATCGCGGTCCGCGCCGAGGATCTTGCGCAACGCGGACAGATGAACCTGGATATTGTTTTCTTCAACGATGGTGTCGGGCCACACCGCATCCATCAACTCGTCTTTCGTGACGAGGCGGCCTTCGGCCTTCGCGACGATCGCGAGAATTTCGAACGCGCGCGAGCCGAGCGGCACACGTTCGCCGTCGCGCCACAAGGTGCGCAGTTCCAGATCGATTTGAAAGCGGCCTAGTTCAATCATGTCGTTTTCAATTTCCGGGACAACGGGCTCTAAAGGAAAACATGCAAGCGGCATGGCAGAAATTACCGCATGGGGGCCGCCTTGTCTTGTCGGTTAGTGCGATCTTTGTTGGAAAGTGTAAAGAGGAACAAGCAGGGAATGCCTCGCGCCGTCTCTGGCACCGCGCATTGAGCGGCAGCGGCTATAGCCGCCCGCCTAACGCCCGGCCTGCCGACGCCAATGTCCAGGGGGCGTGCCGACCAGTTGCGAAAATGTCCGCGTGAAATGGCTCTGATCCGAGAAGCCGCAGGCAATGGCGATGTCGGACAGCGAACGGTCCGAGCGTCTCAGGAGTTCGCGCGCTTCTTCGACGCGCCGCTCGAGCGGCCATTGATGCGGCGTGCGCTGCGTGGTCTCGCGAAACGCGCGAATGAAGTAGCTGCGCGAGAGGTTGCACGCCGCGGCGATCTCTTCAATGGACACATTGCCTTGCGTCCTCGCGAGCAGCATGTCCTTGGCGCGCGCTTCCTGCCATGCGGACAGACGCCGGCTGACGCGATCCGAACCACGCGCGGGCTCGCCGTAACGATCGAGCAGATGCGTGCCGATCGTCACGCCGAGCTGTTCGATGAAAAGCGGACTCGCCTTGTGTTGCGCTTGCAGCGTGAGCGCGAGCACCTGGGCGAGATGGCCGAGCACCGGGTCCTTGCTACCGGCCACGGTGGCAATGCGCGCGAGGCCGCTGCCGCCGCGCTCGTGGCAGGTGTCGCTGACGAACGCGCGCGACAGTTCGATCAGCACGAAGTCGAAGCCGCCCAGTAGTTCGGCACGGTAGTCGTCGGCGAAATTCCGGACGTACACCGAGTCGCGCTCGAACTCGTGCGTAGTCCAGCGATGTTGCGAATAGATGCGCCGGCGGTGTCCTGTACCCAGCGATACGCCGATCAGAATGCCGCGGTCGCAGCCGTCCAGTGCGACCGGGTTCGTCTCGCTGCCGCGTGTGCATTTGCGATGGAAGCGGAATTCGCCGGTATCGAGCTCGACATCGTGCTGCAACTGACTCGACAGACAGCCAAGCGAGTCCTTGCGACGCACGGCCGGATCCACACAAGCGGAAGAAGCGGCGGATGCAAGGGTTGGGTTGAACATGGTCGTCACCTCGGTTCGTCGCAGCCCCCGACTGCATGCCGCTAATTTACTCGGACATAATTAAATGTAAGTGAATCGTCATTATGCCGGTTCGCCGGCCATTGGGAAATGCGTCTACGCCGCCCGCGCCGCAGCGCGTGGCGGGCGAATGGTGCGCAACGGGTCCGGTGGGAACGTGGCCGCGAGCCGCTCGTGAGCGAAGCCCGCGGCCAGAAGCTTCGGCGCGCGGCCCATGCAGTCTTAGCTCTGCAGGAATTCCAGCAGGTCGGCGTTGACCTTGTCGGCGTGCGTGGTGCACATGCCGTGCGGTGCGCCGGCATACACCTTCAGCGTCGCGTTCTTGACAATCTTTGCCGACAGGCGGGCGGAGGCGTCGATCGGCACGATCTGGTCGTCGTCGCCGTGCAGGATCAGCGTGGGCATGTCCATCTTCTTCAGGTCGGGCGTGTAGTCCACCTCGGAGAACTGCTTGACGCATTCATACTGGCCTTTGATCGAGCCGAGCATGCCTTCGCGCCAGAATTCGTCGATCGCGCCTTGCGAGACTTTGGCGTTAGGCCGGTTAAAGCCGTAGAAGGGCATCGCCAGATCCTTGTAGAACTGCGAGCGGTTGGCCGCGACGCTCGCGCGAATGCCGTCGAACACGGACATAGGCAGGCCGTTCGGATGCGCTTCGGTCTTCAGCATGATGGGCGGCACTGCGCCGATCAGCACGGCCTTCGCGACGCGCGAACCGCCGTGGCGGCCAATATAGTGAGCGACTTCGCCGCCGCCCGTGGAGTGGCCGACCAGCGTCGCATCCTTCAGATCCAGCGCGTCCATCACCGCCGCGAGGTCGTCGGCGTAGGTGTCCATGTCGTTGCCGTGCGACGGCTGGTCCGAGCGGCCGTGGCCGCGGCGGTCATGCGCGATCACGCGATAACCCTTCTGCACGAGGAACAGCATCTGCGCGTCCCAGGCGTCCGCATCGAGCGGCCAGCCGTGCGAGAAGACGACCGGCTTGCCGGTGCCCCAGTCCTTGAAGAAAATGCGCGTGCCGTCTTTCGTGGTGACCGTGTTCATGGTGTGTCGCTCTCCGTGCCTGGAATGAGGTGAGTTGCCCGCAGGGCTGCTGCCGCCGGTCGATGCCGCGGCCATCGCGACGCCGGGCGCGGCGAACGCGGCCACGGCCGCGCTTGCGCCCGCTGCGAGCAAGTGGCGGCGATTGGCCGATGGAACTGCGGATGGGTTAGCCAAATCTTTTCTCCGTACCTGTAACGTGATGGTGTGCACCGCGCATGCGCGATGCGTGAGTCGCAATGCGGACGTGACGCGGCATCGCAGGATTGCAGATCCTACGGACGCGAATATTCGCCGTACTTCAGATTGCTTAATTGTTGTTAATGCGGCGCGGTGCAAGCGGCCCCGCGCAAGCCGCCCGTTCACTGCGCGCTGTCAACCGTGGCGCGCAGGCTCACGCATGGCGTCCGGACTCGAACAGGAACCACACGCGCTGTTCGGCTTCGTCGATCCAGTTTTCGAGCAGGCTCGCGGTGGCCACGTCGCCGTACTCGTCGCACAGCGAATGCGTTTCGCGCATGTGGCCAGCTAGCGCGAGGTTGTCCTCGCGCAGCTCGGCGAGCATGTCGCCGGGCGTCACGAACTCGGCGTCGTTATCGGCAATGCGTTGCAGCTTCGTGATGTGCCCGGCCGAGCGCAACGTCTTGCCGCCGATCTTGCGTGCGCGCTCCGCAATGGGGTCGGTGGTCGCGTAGATCTGGTCGGACTGCTCGTCGAGCAGCAGGTGATAGTCGCGGAAGTACGGGCCGGACATGTGCCAGTGGAAATTCTTCGTCTTCAGATATAGCGCGAACACGTCGGCAAGCAGCGTGGTCAAGGCGGCGGCGATGTCGCGCGTCGCGTCTTCGGTCAGGCGGCTGGGCGTCCTGAGCGGCGCTGCGCGATGCGCTGCGGCCTCTTTTGCGTCTTTCATGTCGAGTCCTTGCAAGTCCTTGTTGGAAGAGGGTGAGCGGGCAGGCCGGCAGAAGGTCTACCGCGCTGCCAGTGTAGGAACGCCGCGCCCATAAAGTCCTGCAGAAAAGATGAAAAATTCTGAGGCGCGTGCACATGCGCGCTGCGTCTCTTTCGGCGGACAGTTCTTTTAAGAACTATTAAGGGTCTCCACAAGGACTCGGCGAAACGTCGCCGA
The DNA here is from genome assembly GCF_000472545.1 of Burkholderia sp. WSM2232. Taxonomy (GTDB): domain Bacteria; phylum Pseudomonadota; class Gammaproteobacteria; order Burkholderiales; family Burkholderiaceae; genus Paraburkholderia. The sequence continues at coordinate 29,426 of NZ_AWZV01000023.1, forward strand.
TAGACTGCCTCCAGTCGATCTGCAAAGCGCGACCTGCACAGCGCGACCCGCAGGGCGCGCTCGCAACGCCCGGCTCGCGCAGTGAGCCGGCGCGGCACGTCGTTCATATCAGTCTGCCTGTCCTTTCCCCTACGGAGCCCGTCATGTCCCAGGACCCGTCATCCGGATTCACCCCGGCCGAGGTCGTTTTCTTCAACGGCAAGATCGCCACGCAGGACGACAAGCGTTCGTTCGCGGATTCGCTTGCCGTCGCCAACGGCCGCATTGTCGCCGCGGGCTCGCGCGACGCCGTGATGCGTCACGTGAACGACGCCACGCGCCATGTCGACCTGAAAGGCCGCACAGTCATTCCGGGTCTCAACGATTCGCACCTGCACATCATTCGCGGCGGTCTGAACTTCAACATGGAGTTGCGCTGGGACGGCGTGCCCTCGCTCGCCGATGCGCTCGACATGCTGCGCAAGCAGGTGGCGCGCACGCCGGCGCCGCAGTGGGTTCGCGTGGTGGGCGGATGGAACGAATTCCAGTTCGCCGAGCGGCGCGGTCCGACGCTCGAGGAAATCAACGCGATCGCGCCGGATACGCCGGTATTCATCCTGCATCTGTACGACAGTGCGCTGTTGAATGCGGCGGCACTGCGCGCGGTCGGCTACACGAAAGACACCCCCAACCCGCCGGGTGGCGAAATTCAGCGCGACAAACGCGGCACTCCGACCGGCATGCTGATCGCGCGGCCCAACGCGGGCCTGCTGTACGCCACGCTCGCCAAGGGACCGAAGCTCGCACCGGAAGACCAGCGCAATTCCACGCGCCACTTCATGCGCGAGCTGAACCGCCTCGGCGTGACGAGCGCCATCGATGCGGGCGGTGGCTATCAGGCGTATCCGGACGACTACGCGGTCATCATGGACATGGCCAAACGCAACGAGTTGACGGTGCGCATCGCTTATAACCTCTTCACGCAGAATGCAAAGAAAGAGATTGAAGACTTCGCGAAGTGGGTGAAGATGACGAAGCCCGGCGAGGGCGACGACTTTCTGCGCGTGAACGGCGCCGGCGAAATGCTGGTGTTTTCCGCGGCGGATTTCGAGGACTTTCTCGAGCCGCGTCCCGACCTGCCCGCCACGCTCGAGGCCGAACTCGAGGCGGTGGTGAGGCTGCTGGTCGCCAATCGCTGGCCTTTCCGTCTGCATGCCACTTACAACGAATCCATCGAGCGCTTCCTGAATGTGTTCGAACGCGTGAACGCCGACATTCCGTTCGACGGTCTGCGCTGGTTCTTCGACCATTGCGAAACCATCACGCAGAAAAACATCGAGCGAATCCGCGCGCTTGGCGGCGGTATCGCGATCCAGCATCGCATGGCCTATCAGGGTGAGTACTTCATCCAGCAATACGGCGAAGAGGCCGTCAGGCACACGCCGCCGATCCGCCAGATGCTCGACGCGGGGCTGCCGGTGGGCGCGGGCACGGACGCAACCCGCGTCGCCAGTTTCAACCCCTTCGTATCGCTTTACTGGATGGTGTCGGGCAAGACCGTTGGCGGCACGGCGATGTACCCGAGCGCGAACCGGCTCGACCGCATGGAGGCGCTGCGCCGCTACACGGTGGGCAGCGCGTGGTTCTCCAGCGAAGAAGACCACAAGGGCGCGCTCATGCCGGGCCACTTCGCGGACTTCGCGGTGCTGAGCGACGACTACTTCACCGTCGACGAAACTCGCATCAAGTACCTTGAATCGGTGCTGACGGTGGTGGGCGGCAAGGTCGTCTACGCAGCCGACGAGTTCTCGCCGCTCGCGCCGCCTGACTTGCCGGTGAGTCCGTCGTGGTCGCCCGTCGCCGAATTCGGCGGCTACAGCCGTTACAAGCCGACGGCGCTCGCCTGCGCCGACGGCTGCGTGAACCTGTGCGGCGTGCACGCCCATGCGCACGGCTGGGCATGGCGCAAGAACGTACCGGTCAGCGATTCGAACGGCTTCTGGGGCGCGCTCGGCTGTAGCTGCTTCGCGTTCTGACGCGCGGCGCCTGGTTACGTCACGTACTTCAATGTTTAGCCGCAAGCGGGAACCATCATGCCGACTCTGACCGATGGCGTGCTCTATGGGCTCGGCATTCTGGTTCTCGACTTCCTCGCGTGGCGCTTCATGGGGCGGCATAGCCGCGGCGCGCGACTTGCATTGCGCGCGCTGATGTTCGGCCTGTCGAGCTACGTGCTGTTCACCCACGGCATGAATCCGCTGCGCGAGGCGCCGTGGCCGGCCGAGCCGGTGCGTCATCTGCTCGCGCAGATTCTGGAGGTCGTGTGGTGGCTGCAAGGCGCGCGGCTTCTGACGGTGGTGCTCGACCGCCTGGTGCTGCCCGAAACATGGCACAAGGAGCGCCTCTTTCAGGACGTGCTCGGCGCGCTCGTGTTTCTCGCGGCCGCAGTCGGGGCGATTGCATTCGTTCTGCAACTGCCGGTGCGCGGGCTGCTCGCCACTTCCGGCGCGGTGGCCGTGGTGCTGGGTCTCGCGATCCAGAGCACGCTGAACGACGTGTTTTCCGGCGTCGTGCTCAACGCGACGCAGCCGTTTCGCATCGGCGACTGGATCACCATCGGCGAAGTGGAAGGCCGCGTGGTGGAGAGCAACTGGCGCGCGACCAGCCTGCTCAACGCGCAGGGCAACATCGTCGTGATTCCGAACAGCGCGGCGGCACGCACGAATATCGTCAATGCCAACCAGCCGATGCACACGCACGGCGTGAGCGTGGTGCTGCCGGTGAACCCTTCGATTCGCCCCGCCACCGTGCTGCAGGCGCTCGCGCACGCCGCCGCCAGTGCTCCGGAAGTGCTTGCTGAGCCGAAGCCGCTGATCAGCGTGAAGCGGGCGACCAACGATGCGATCGAGTACGAGATTGTCTGCTATGTCGACACGTGGACGAGGAAGATCGCCGTGCGCAATGACCTTTACGACCTCGCGCACCGGCACCTGCTGTCGCGCGGCGTGGTGTTGCGGCCGTTGTCGGTGGCCGAGCCGCCAGGCGAGCCTTTCGACGAAAAGCGCCGCCTGCTGCGCAACGTGCTGATCTTCCAGACCCTCGGCGATGCCGAGATCGCGGAACTGGCGGGGCAACTCAGGCTGCACGAGTTCGATAGCGGCGAAACGATTTACAGCGCCGCCGACGAGGGCGGCCACGAGCTGCACATTCTCGCGCGCGGCGTCGCCAAAGTAGTGGTGCCGAAGGAGAGCAGCGAGGTCGAATTGCGCCGGCTCGCGCCTGGCGACTCGGTCGGCCAGTCCGGAATTCTTGCCGGGATGCGCACTGGCGTGATCGTGCGCGCGCTGACGCGGGCCACGGTGTTCCGGCTCGACAAGGAGGCGCTCACGCCGGTGCTCGCGCGGCGGCCGGAAGTTGCGCGCGAAATGTGCCGGCTGCTCTCGGTCCATCACGAAAGCGAAAAGATGCTGCTGGCACCGGCTGACAGCGGCGAGGCAGGCGGCGGCCTGCTGCAATGGATTCGAGACGGCATGCGGCGTTTTCACGAACTGGCGCTGTGAGCGCGCCCGCCGTGCAGCGCATCTTCGCTTCAGAGTTTTTAAGTCGGCGCCAAGGCTTTTATCGGCGGCAACCGGTAGGCTGCGTGGGAATTGGGCGATGGGTGGCCGTGGCCGCAACCCGCGCGTTTTTTGCGGTTTGCAGCGCTGCCAGCGTTCATGGCGCCGGCGCGGAATCGCGTGACAGGGTCAAAGAGTGAAGCGATGTGAGGAAGAGGGCCCGCCGGAAAGAGGCCCGCGCGCATCGCTGGCGATGCGGCACATGGAGGAGGTGACATGAAGCAGACCATTGCAGGCATCGCCATGCCCGACAGTGCGATGGCCCGCGGGGCGACAGAGCGCATCCGCGCGACGGAGTCCACGCTGATGTTCCATCACGCGCGGCGCTCGTTTCTGTTCGGCGCGTTGACGGGTTATCGCGAGAACCTGGTGTTCGACCTCGAGCTGCTGTACGTGGGGGCGATGTTCCATAACGTGGGCCTCGGTGCAGCGCATCGGCTTTCGGCGCGCCGCTACGAGGTGGACAGCGCGAACGAGGCGCGCGAGTTCATGCGCGAGCACGAGGCGGCGGCAAGCGCGATCGACGAAGTCTGGCTGGCTATTGTGTTGCATACGACGCCGGGCATTCCCGAGCATCTGACGCCGCTCGCGGCGTTGCTCGCCGCAGGTGTGCAGATGGACGTGCGCGGCGCGCGCTATGACGAATTCGCCGCGCAGCAGCGCGACGAGATCGTCGAGGCTTGCCCCCGTGAAGCCGGGTTCAAGAAGCGGCTGCTCGAGGACTACGCGCGCGGCATGGAGCACCGGCCGGACACGACGTTCGGCACTGTGAATGCCGACGTGCTGGACCGCTGGGACCCGAACTACCGGCGGATGAATTTTTGCGGGCTGGTGCTCGGTTCGGAATGGCCGAACTGAGCCTGGCCTCGATACGGAGATTGGCATGGGTTACATCGTTTCACTGGGCGTCGGCTTCGGCGTCGGACTGCTTTACTGGCTGCTGAAGGTGCAGTCGCCGGCGCCGCCGTTGATCGCGCTTGCCGGTCTGCTCGGCATGGTGCTGGGCGAACACGCGATACCGGCCGTGAAGGGTCAGCTCTTCACGCACAACGCGACGGTTCAGAGCGCTGTGTCGTCGTCGGCTGACGCGTCGAAACCGACGCCCTCAGCGGGCGCCGCGAAAGAGGGCGGTTGAAGCGGCGTGCGCGGCCGGCTCGTTAAGGCGGCCGGTCATGTGGCTGTTCATGTGGCTGTTCATGTGGCTTGCAGGCGGCTCACATGGGTCTCAAATGCGGAGCTTGCGGGCTCAAATGGGGCGCTTGTGTGGCGCAGATGTGGAGCTTTTGCCGCTCACATGAGGCGTTTGTATCGCTTACACGTGGCGCTCACGCAAGGCTCACACGTGGCGCGTACGCAAAGCTCACATTTGGCGCTCACGCAACGCTCACATGCACGACGTACATGCGGCTCTAATGTGGCTCTAATGCGGCCCCAATGCGGTTGCGCCGCTCCTCTACCCGATCCATCGCACAACCATTCTTTCCGCACCATCAGGTCATGCATATGTTCAATCCGGTTTCTGCTTTTCGTCCTGTCGCGGCGGTGTCTGCCGCGCTGCTGATCGGCCTCGCGCCGTTCACCTCTGCTTTCGCCGATGCCGGTCCGCCGGAAGTCGCCAGCGCGAAGACCGCGCTCGCCGTGCGCCATGCCGACGTGTCGGTCGGCCCGCAATACGACACCACGCACGTCTACGTGGCGTCGGCCGATCTCGACGCATTCGTCAACAGCTTTGTCGCGACGTTCGGCGGCAAGGCCTCGCCGCGTGCCGTCTTCACCGTGACGCCGACGCCTAGCCGCACCGCCTCGCAATACGTGCAGACGCCGGTGGGCATGCTGTCCGTGTTCGGCTTCGAAACGCCGGTGCCGTACCCGTTCGGCAACGAGCGCACCGGCTACCTGGTCAGCAATATCGACGACGCGCTCAAGGCCGCGCGCGCGGCGGGCGCCGACGTGCTGGTCGACAGCTTCGACGATCCGATCGGTAAGGACGCGATCATCCAGTGGCCGGGCGGTCTCACGATGCAGCTCTACTGGCACACCAAGGCGCCGAACTACGCGCCGCTGCAAAGCGTGCCGGATAACCGCGTGTACGTGTCGCGCTACGAGGCGGACAACTTCGTGCGCCGCTGGCTGCACTTCTCGCATGGCAAGGTGGTGTCGGACAATCCGCGCGCCGATGCGGGCGTGATTGGCCGTAAAGGCGAGACCATCCGCGAGATCCGCCTGACTTCGGGCTTTGGCCGCATGGTCGTGTTCGTCACCGACGGCAAGCTGCCGTTCCCATTCGGCCGCGAAACCACCGGCTATGCCGTCGACGATGTCGCGCAAACGCTGCAACGTGCGCAAGCGGCCGGCGCCAAGGTGCTGTACGCGCCGTACGCGACGGCCTCCGGCAAGACTGCAGTGCTCGAATTCCCGGGCGGATACATCGCCGAAGTGCACGATGGCCGCTAAAGCGAGCGCGATCAAGGGGCTCTTCGCGGCGGCCACGCGCGCGCCGCGAGCCGCAGTGAGCGCGCGGCCCCGGCGGCCTGCAAGAGCCATGTCGAGCGCCGCGTGGCGCACATGGCTCGTGCGCGGTAGCGTCAGCGCCGGTCTCACGGCAGGGCTCGGCGCAGCGCTACCCGTCATGGCCGCGGATACGGCGCTCGGCAGCGCCGACGACACAGCGGCCGTGAGCGCTCCCGCATCGGCTGCCTCTTGCGCGCGTCCCACGGTGATGTTCAACCGCTGGCAGGAAAACTGGGGGGCGCTTGCCAATCCGTGTGTGCCGAAGCGTCCGTTCGACTCGCTCAAGTACGTCCCGCTGTTCGGCAATCCCGACGCTTATGTGTCGCTCGGCGTCGTGCTGCGCGAGCGCCTCGAAATGAACGACGCGCCGCTCTTCGGTCTCGGCGCAGCGCATGACGATACCTATCTGTTGCAGCGCCTCGAAGTGCACGCGGACGTGCGGCTCGGTCCGCACGTGCAGTTCTTCACGCAATTCGAAGATGCGCGTCCGTTCGGCAAGGACCTCGTCTCGCCGGTCGACAGGAATCCGCTCGACTTGCGCCAGGCGTTTGTCGCCGTGGTCGAGCCGCTGGGACCGGGCGTCATCAAGTTCCGCGTCGGCCGCCAGGAGATGGCGTTCGACTTGCAGCGTTTCATTTCGGTGCGCGACGGCCCGAACGTGCGCCAGGCGTTCGACGCGATCTGGGCCGACTACGAGACCGGCCCGTGGCGCTGGATCGCCTATGCAACACAGCCGGTCCAGTACCGCTACAACAGCGATTTCGACGATGTGTCGAACCGGCACCTCACGTTCAGCGGCGTGCGCGTGGAGCGCAAGGGCGTCGGTCCCGGCGACGTGTCCGCGTATTACTCGCGCTATAACCGCAGCAACGCGCGCTTTCTCGACGCGGCCGGCGACGAGCACCGCGACGTGTTCGACGCGCGCTATGCCGGCACGCTCGGTCACGCGGACTGGGACATGGAGGCGATGTACCAGTCAGGGCATGTGGGCGCGAAGACAATCGGCGCATGGGCTGTGGGATCGCTCGCGGGCTATACCTTCGCGAGCGCGCCGTGGACGCCGCGCGTCGGCATCCAGGTCGACGCCGCCTCGGGCGACAGCCATCCGGGCGACGGGCGTGTCGGCACCTTCAACCCGCTGTTTCCGAATGGCTACTACTTCGCGCTCGCCGGCTACACCGGCTACACGAACCTGATCCACGTGAAGCCCACGCTGGTCGTCAAGCCCACCAGCAAGCTCTCGCTGCTCGCGGGCGTCGGCCTGCAATGGCGCGAGACTACGGCCGACGCGGTCTATCAGCAAGGCTCGGCGGTCGTGCCGGGCACGGCGGGACGCGGCGGGCGCTGGACCGGCTTTTATACGCAACTGCGCGCCGATTGGGCCGTCACCGCCAATCTCGCCGCGGCGCTCGAGGCCGTGCACTTCCAGGTCGGGCCGTCGCTGCGCGAACTCGGCGCACGCAACGCGGACTACGTCGGCGCGGAACTGAAGTTCGGCTGGTAGCGGCGAAAAACCTGGCGACGCCCGCGCAAAAACCGGGCGGCACCGGGCGATAGCCGGGCAACACCCAGGCAACACCCAGGCAACACCCAGGCAACACCCAGGCAACACCCAGGCAACACCAGGCAACACCCTGCAACACCAGGCGGAAAGCGGCCCACGTCGATCGGGGCGGGCTTGACACGGGCCGTCATGAATACAGGAGAGTCATCGTAATGAGCACTTCGAGCGTGTCGCACGACACATCGCAACCGTCCGAGCTCGAGTTTCCGTATTCGTCGCTCGAATACCGGCGTCATCAGATGTTTCCGCGTCTGTCGGCGGCGGAGATTCAAAGCGTGCGGCGTTTCGCGCGGCCGATGAACTTCAGCGCCGGCGAGCTCATCTTCAGGACCGGAGAAGTCGCGCTCGGCCTCTTCGTGCTGTTGCATGGGCGCGTACGGATTTTCTCGCGCGACAGCTTCGGCCGCTCGACGCTCGTCACCGAACACGACGACGGGCACTTCATGGCGGAGATGGCGCAACTCTCCGGCAAACCTGCGTTAATCGACGGACTCGCGCTCACCGACGTGGAAACGCTAGTGATCGAGCCGGAGCGCCTGCGCGCGCTGATCGTCGCCGACGCCCAGCTCGGCGAGCACATCATGCGTGCGCTGATCCTGCGGCGACTGGGGCTGATCGAGCAGGGGCTCGGACCGATCATCGTGGGCAATGGCGATGACGCGCGGCTCGTCCGCTTGCAAGGCTTCCTGCGCCGCAATGCGTATCCCGCGACCGTGATCGACGCGCGCTCCGACCCGGACGCCGTCGCGCTGCTCGGCGGCATGACCACCGGCCCCGGCGACTTTCCGCTGGTGTTCTGCGCCAACGGTCATGTGCTGCGCGCGCCGGACGAAGCGCAGCTCGCGTCGTGCCTCGGGCTCGTGCCGACCTTCGAACAGTCGCATCGGTACGACGTCGCGATTGTCGGCGCGGGGCCGGCGGGGCTCGCCGCCTCGGTGTATGCGGCGACCGAAGGGCTCTCCGTCGCCGTGTTCGATCAACGTGCGCCGGGTGGCCAGGCGGGCGCGAGCTCGCGCATCGAAAACTATCTGGGGTTTCCGACCGGCATCTCGGGCCAGGCGCTGGCCGCGCGGGCGTTCCAGCAGGCGCTCAAGTTCGGCGCGCATCTTGCGATTCCGGGCAAGGTCACCGAGCTGCGCCGACATGACGACATGTTCACGCTCAAGCTCGTCGATGGTCAGCGCATCACCGCGCGCACGGTCGTGGTGGCAAGCGGTGCCGCGTATCGCAAGCCGACGGTGCCCGGCTTCGAGCGCTACGAAGGTCGCGGCACCTACTATTGGGCGTCGACGATCGAAGCGAAGCTCGTCAAGGGGCAAGACATCGTGCTGATCGGCGGCGGCAACTCGGCTGGGCAGGCGGTGGTGTTTCTCGCCAACTTCGCGCGCAGCATCCGCCTCCTGATTCGTGGCCGCGATCTGAATGCGAGCATGTCGAAGTATCTGATCGACCGGATCGGCTCGCTGCCCAATGTGTCGCTGTGCACGGGCTGCACGCTGAGCGCGCTCGAAGGCGACGAAGCGGGCCTTACGCAGGTGCACGTGCGTCATCAGGAAAGCGGCGAGAACGAAGTGGTGGCAACGCGGCATCTGTTTCTCTTTATCGGCGCCGATCCGAAGACTGATTGGCTCGCGGCCAGCGGCGTGGAGCTCGACAACCGCGGCTTTGTCGTGACGGGCGCCGCAAGAAGCGGACAGAACGCGGCCGCGGCCGGCGTGCACTATCCGCTCGAGACGAGCGTGCCTGGCATGTTCGCGGTCGGCGACGTGCGCTCTGATTCAGCCAAACGCGTGGCCGCGGCGGTGGGCGACGGTGCGGCGGTCGTCGCGCAGATTCATGCCTATTTGAGCCGGTCGACCAGGCTGGCGGCCAACTCTTGATGGAGTAGAAGATGAAGTCGTTTCGACGTGGCTGGACTCTGCACGCAGCCGGGCGTTGCATGCTGATGCTGGGCGTGGTTATGAGCATGTTCAGCAGTGCGGCGTTCGCGGCCGCGCCGCAAATGAAGTACCAGGGACCGGGCTTTTACCGGCTCATGCTCGGCAAGTTCGAAGTGACGGCGTTGCTTGACGGGACCCATCCGTTTCCTATCGACACGGTGGTCGAGGACGTGTCGAAGGACGAGATCGCGCGGGACCTCGCGCGCGATTTTCTGAGTGGGCCGGTGCAAGGCTCGATCAACGCGTTTCTGGTCAATACCGGCGCGAAGCTGATCCTGATCGATACCGGAGCGGGCGTGCTATATGGCGATTGCTGCGGCAAGCTGCTCGCGAATCTGCGCGCGGCCGGCTATCGGCCCGAGCAGATCGACGAGGTGTTGCTCACGCATCTGCACAAGGATCATGTGGGCGGCATCGTCGCAAACGGCGCGCCGGCGTTTCCGAACGCGATCGTGCGCGCGAGCCGGTCTGAAGCCGACTACTGGCTCGATCCGGCGAACAGATCGAAAGCGCCGGACTTTCTCGGCACGTTCTTCGACGCCGCACGCGCGAGCATCGCGCCGTACGCAGCCGCGGGCCGCTTCAAACCGTTCGATGGCGACGTGCAACTCGATGCGGGCATCCGTGCGCTCGCGCTGCCCGGACACACGCCGGGCCACACCGGCTATCTGGTGGAAAGCGGTGGGCAGCATCTTCTCGTATGGGGCGACATCGTGCACGTGGCTGCGATCCAGTTGCAGAACCCGACAGCGTCGGTCGAATACGACACCGACGCCGGCGCGGCGCAACGTTCGCGGCGCAGCGCACTCGAACTCGCCGCCGACCGGCGTTACCTGATCGGTGCTGCGCACATCGCGTTTCCTGGCCTTGGGCACATCCGCAAAAACGGCGCCACTTACGACTGGGTGCCGGTTAACTACGAGGCGGCGCCCGGCCCATGACGCAGCGTTGCGCGGCGAGGAGCCCGCACGCTTTCGCACGGCCGCCTAGCCAACTTTCGAGGAGAATCGCGATGCAGATCGAAACCCGCGCCAGGCCCCGCACGCATGCAGCGAGGAACGAAGCATGCGGGCACCATGAACGATGCCGGGCCTCGCTTCACGAGGACGAGAGCGCGCAGGAGCACGCGCATGAGGACGCGCACGAGCATCAGCATCAGCAGGAAAGCAGCCGCGCGTTAGTCTGGAATCACGTGATCGAGCGGCTTGTGGCCGGCTATCGCAACGACACCGAAGCGAGGGCATATCGCGCCGTGCCGCTCACGCGCGAGGCCGCCAGCGGTCCGTCGCGGCACCGCCAGGTCGAAGTGATCGAGCGTCTGTCGGACACTTCCATTGCGGTGCTCTGGCAGGACGCCACGCTGTGCCGCTATGCGGACCAGGTGTGGATCAGTTGCCGCGCGAGATTGAAGGGCCGCTGCGCATTGAGCGGCGCGACGATCCGCCGGAACGATCCGATCTACAAGCCGCGCGTGCGCAGCGCGGTGCCGGTCAATGCCGCTGCAATGATTCTGGCTTCGGTGGTCGACGTTCAGCATCCGCTCGCTCAATACAAAAATTTTGAACGATAGGTTCAGTTTTTTCCGCGCATGCCTAATTGCGGTTAGTCTAGACTTCGGGGACTCATTGCCGGGCGGCTGTTGCCCGGCTGCATCGTCATCCCACGTGTTCTGGATACCGCCTCATGATCCGCATCGGCCCGCTACAGGTGGACCTGGCCAGTCGGGAACTGGTCGTCGATGGGCAACCCGTGCGCATCGGCAGCCGCGCCTTCGACATGCTTGCCGTTCTGATCGCCGCAAAAGGCGAACTGGTTTCGAAGAACGATATGTTGAAGCAGGTGTGGCCCGACACCATAGTCGAAGAAAACAACTTGCAGGTTCACATGTCCGCGCTGCGCAAGGTGCTCGGCGAGAGCCGCGGACTCATACAGACCGTCTCGGGACGAGGCTACCGGCTCGTCGCACGGCAATGGCCGCTGTCGCCTGAGAGCGGCAACGCGTCGGCCGGGCCCGGCCGCGATGCTCACGCACCCGATCAGCAAGGAAGCGCCGCGGCTGCGATTCCCCACAACCTGCCCGCCAGTTTCTCGCCGTTGATCGGCCGCGACGACGCACTGCGCGACGTCGCACACGCGCTCGCGTCGGCGCGTCACGTCACGCTGCTCGGCGCGGGCGGCATCGGCAAGACGCGCCTCGCGGTCGAAGTCGCGCGGCGCCTGGTCGCGCAGTATCCGGACGGCGTCTACCTGATCCCGCTTGCGTCGACCTCCGACGCAAACAGCGTGCTTGCCATGTTCGCCGCGAGCGTGGGTGTGAGCAAGGCAAGCGGCCCGCTCACGCTCAAGCGGGTCAGCAGCGAGTGGGGCGAACGGCGTGTGCTGTGCGTGCTCGACAATTGCGAGCACGTGCTCGGGCCGGCCGCCGAACTGGCCGAAGCACTGCTGAACGCAGGCCCGGGGGTGCGCGTGCTGGCGACGAGCCGCGAGCCGCTGCGCGTGCCCGAAGAACATCTCTATTGGGTCGCTTCACTCGACGTGCCCGCGCAGGACGATCCAAGCCAGCAGATGCTCGCATGCAGCGCTGTGCAGCTGTTCCTCTCACGCGCCCGCGCCATGGACGCGCGCCTTTCGTCGGACGAGCGCAGCATTCAACTCACCGGCACCGTATGCCGTCGGCTCGACGGCATACCGCTTGCCATCGAACTCGCGGCGGCACGCGCGGCGACACTCGGCATCGAAACGCTCGCCGGTCATCTGGACGACCGCTTCAACATGCTGACAGGCGGCAACCGCACGGCGCTGCCGCGGCATCAGACGCTCAAGGCCACGCTGGACTGGAGCCACGGTCTGCTCGACGACGCCGAGCGCACGACGCTGCGCCGGCTCGGCATCTTCGTGAACAGTTTTTCGATGGACGCGGCGCTTGCCGTGGTCGCCGACAACGGCTTGCATGAAGCGGATGTGATCGCGGCGGTTTCGGGTCTCGTCGAAAAGTCGCTGGTGGTCGCGCGGGTGGGCTTTGGCAAGGCGAGTTATCGGCTGCTCGAAACCACGCGCGCCTACGCGCTGCAAAAGCTCGACGACAACGGCGAGCGGCGCGCCGTCACGCTCAATCACGCGCGCTACTTCGCCGGACTGATCGAGCGCCAGATGTCGCCGCAAATGCGTGCCGCGCAGACCGACGCCGACGGCTGGCATGTGCGCATGCGCGACTGGCTCGACGACCTGCGCGCGGCCCTTGGCTGGGCGCTCTCGTCAAAAGGCGACGACGCGCTCGCGGAAAAACTCGCAGTCAAAGTGGTCGCGCTGCTGTACGAGCTGTCACTGGTGGATGAGTGCTGTGCATGGGCGCGCCGCGCGCTCGAGTGCGTCGCGCAAACGCATGGCGCGTCGGGGTCGGCGCGCCATCTGCGGGTGCGCATGCAACTGCTCGCGGCGCTCGGCGCGGCGCTCGTCTACGTGAATGGACCGAACCGCGAAACGCTTGCTGTATGGGCTGAAGTACTCGCGCTCGCCATCGCGCTGGGCGATCGCGCCTTCGAAGCGCGCGCGTTATGGGGCATGTGGAATGCGAGCCAGTCCTCGGGTTCGGCGCGCAATGCGCTCGCATTTGCGCATCGCTTCGCGTCGCTCGCGGCGCAAACGGGCGACGCCAGCAACGGCATTCTTGCTTCGCGGCTGCTCGGCATAGCGTGGCACTACGCGGGCAATCAGCAACAGGCGCGTGCGTCGCTCGAACGCTTTCTGCTGCATTCGGACACGCTGCAGCACGGCCTGCCGTTGGGCCAGTCCGTCGATCAGGGCGTGGTGGGACGCGCAACGCTGGCGCGGCTGCTGTGGTTGCAGGGCTCGCGCGACGAAGCGCTGGACCTCGCGCAAGCCTGCGTCGTGAGTGCGTGCGCGCAGGAGCAGTCCATCGTGACCTGCTACGTGCTGGTCGAAGCGGAGATTCCGCTCGCGTTGCTCTCGGGCATGCGCGAGCGCGCGGCGGCAGCCATCGCGTTGCTGCGCGATGTATCCGCGCGCACGGGCCTCGGCGTTTCGCAAGCGTGTGCGCGCTGTTTCGACGAATACCTGCGCTCGCTCGACGACGTGAGGCCCGAGCGCCTGCACGCCTATCGCCTCGCACTGGACGAACTGGACGCGCTGGAATACGGCGCGCAGCGTGCGCTGCTGGTGGCGCAATACGCGCTTGCGTTAGCCCGCGCAAATCGGCGCGACGAGGCCATCGCAGCGGTGACGCGTGCACTGGCCCAATGCGACGAAAGCGGCGACCACTGGTATGTGGTTGAACTTCGGCGCGTGCATGCCGAGCTGCTGCTGCGCGACGACGCCCACGCCCCCGCAGGCAGCGATGCCGCGACGGATGCGCAGGGGTGTCTGAGCGCGGCGATGGAGGAGTCTCTTGCACAAGGCTGCGCTTCGTTGCAGTTGCGGGTAGCGACGAGCCTCGGCCGGCTGTGGTGCGCGCAAGGGCGCGCCGACGAAGCGGTCCGTCTGCTTGAGTCCGCATGCGCAAGAGTGAGCGAAGGACGCGAGTTCGACGATTTCAACGCAGCGGCACAACTGCTTGAAGCCGCGCGGTCTGCGTCGGCCGCGATGCGGCGCTGTGTGCAGGGGCAAGGGCAGGCGGGTTCTTCGCTTGTCAGGCGTTCGCGACCACCGCGGGTGAGTGAGGACCGCTGAGGTTGCTGAGGCCGTTCAGGCCGCCAAGGCGGCTGAACGGCCGATAAAGCCGCAGGAACGGACAAGCCTCAAGGGCGGGCATACCGCCGCTAGCATCTGACGAAGCTGCTAGCGCCCGTTAAAGCCGCTCGCACCGCCAATTGCCGCGTGAACGTCACACGGCCTCGCTCACCCCTCGGACTGCGCGTGCAGTATGTGCTGTTGCACGGCCCTGTCGATCAGGTCGGGCCGGTCCAGCCGCTCGACCCACCAGCGTAGTGCCTTACCCGTTTCGTCGTCGCGCCAGGCCAGATAGAAATGCGTGACCTCGCGCATGCCTAGCACTTCTTTCTGAACCAGCTCGCCACTCTTGAGCGCATCGACGGCGAGACATTCGGGAATGGTGCCCGCGGCAAGCCCGCGCAACTGCGCGGCGAGCTTGGTTTCGAGCGTCGGTACGGTCAGCACTTCCTGATGGTCCGCAATTGCGATGGTGCGCGGCGCGAGCTTGCGCGACGTATCGCCGATTGCTACTGCACGATGACGCGCGACCACCTCGAGCGTCAACGGTCCGGGCAACGCTGCGAGCGGATGATCTGGCGCGACCACAAAAACATGCCGCAGCGAGCCGATCGGCTTTGCGACGAGATTGGGAATCGGCGGCGGGTCGCCGGCTGCGCCGACGATCAGATCCGCGCGGCGCGTGAGCAGCGCATCCCATGAACCGCCCAGCACTTCCTTCGACAGATTCAGGCGTGTGTCGAGCTTAAGCTTGTAGAACTCCTCGACGTGATCCCATAGCAGCGCAAACGGAATGATCTCGTCCACGGCCACGTACAGGTCTCGCTCCCAGCCCTGTTCCATGCGCTTTGCCTTGGATTCAAGGTCTTCTGCGGCCGCAAGCAGGCGGCGGCCTTCTTCGACCACCACGCGTCCGGCCGGCGTGAGCGTGGCGCGCCGGCCGCTGCGGTCGAACAGCTTGACGCCAAGATCGAGTTCGAGCTTCTGAACCAGATAAGTGAGCGAGGAGGGCACCTTATGCAGGATTTCTGCAGCGCTTGCAAACGTGCCGGTCCGATCCACCGCGTCGAGCACCTGCAGAACTTCAAAGGAAAGATTCATGGCGAGAATTGACGAACGGCGAAATACATGGGGGCGGAGCGGCAGAAGCACTCAGCGCATTGGTCTGGTTCCCTTCGCGACGCCTCATGCGCCGCTTCTCCCGCTGTTCTGTGCGTTGTTGTCTTCTGACGAAGTCGCGCAAGCATTATGCAACAGCTCGCTCTGCACGAGGAGCGCCTTATCTATTTTGCGCGGCACTGTTGCGCGTGCGCGCTTTGTCCGCGAAGTATTGCGCCGCCATCGAACGGAACGCGGTGACAGCCGGGTTGTCCTGATCGGCACGCCACGCCATGCCCATTTCCGCGTGGATCGCATTGCCGGCAATCAGGCGGAATTCGACGTTGTTGTAGCGAAACCGTTGCGCCGAAGCCGGCAGTATCGCAAGACCGAGCCCGGCTCGCACGAGCGAGAGGATGGTAGGTGTTTGATCGATATATTGCGCGATGCTCAGATTCACGTTCTCGGCCGCAAGCATGCCCATGATCCGATCATGAAAGTACTTGCCTTGCGCGGGCGAAGGCATGATGAACGGCTGCGCGTCCAGCTGTTTGAGCTCGATCTGCTCGAATTCGCACAACGCGTGGCGTTTTGGCAGCGCGACGATCAGCGGCTCTTCGTCGATGAGAACAAACTCCAGTTTCTGCCTCGACGGCAAAGGCCGCAGAAAGCCAAGGTCGATTGCATTCGCGGCGAAGGCCTCGATCTGCGCGGCGGAAACGAGTTCCAGCAGCACGACGTCGATGTCGGGCAGCGCATCGGCTGCGGCCACCAGCAACTCGGGAATCAGTTCATAACCGGCCGCGCCGGTAAAGCCCAGGCGCACGCGCCCGGTCTTGCCCTTGCTCGCACGGCGCACCGTGCCCTCCGCCTGTTCGGCGAGATTGAGCAGGCGCGTGGCGTCCGCGAGAAACACACGGCCCTCCGTCGTCAGCTTGACCGTGCGGCCAATGCGTTCGAACAGCTTCACGCCCAGATTGTCTTCGAGCAATTGAATCTGCCTGCTCAATGGCGGCTGGGTCATGTGCAGCAGCGCGGCAGCGCGTCTGAAGTTCAGTTCTGTCGCCGCGGCGACGAAGCAACGCACTTGTCCGAGATCGAGCATGCTTGTATCGACATGGATGGGAATCGACGCTCATTATAGGTGCGCTCGTTCCCACCCGAATCGCAACGGCCACGCGAAGGCGCAGGCCGCGCTTGTGTCAGGTCGTGAGACTGCCCTCGGGACGTTGGCCAGCCAGCGCCTGTTCGAGGCTTGCGAGCACCATTTCGCCCATTGCGGTGCGCGATTCCACCGTGGCGCTCGCACGGTGCGCCTGCAGAACGACGCGGTCCATGCCGAAGAGCTCAGGCGGCACATTCGGCTCGTCGACGAACACGTCGAGGCCGGCGCCTGCAATCACGCCGCCTTCGAGTGCCTCGACGAGGTCGCGCTCCACCACCAGTTTGCCGCGCGCCACGTTGATGAGGTAGCCGTTCCTGCCGAGCGCGTCGAGCACAGCGGCATTGACGATGCCCTGTGCCTTGTCGGCGGCCGCGGCCAGCACGAGAAAGTCGCTACCGCGCGCGAGCGACAGCAGATCGCCTATGAACGGATGCGCGACATCCTCCATGCGGCGCAGGTCGGTATATGCAATCGGGCAGTTGAACGCGCTCGCGCGCTGCGCGATGGCGCGCCCCACCTTGCCCATGCCGACAATGCCGACACGCTTGCCACTCAAGCGGCGCGACAGCGGCAATGCCCCCGGATGCGGGTTCTTCTGCCAGTTGCCGGATTTGACGAACTCGTTGCCTGCGCAGATTTCCCGGCACACCGCGAGCATCAGGCCGATCGCGAGATCGGCGACATCTTCCGTCAACGCGCCGAACGTGGCCGTGACCGGAATGCCTCGCGAACGCGCGAAAGCAAGATCCACCGCGTCAGTACCCACGCCGTTCACCGCGATTACTTCAAGAGCGGGCAAGCGTTCGATCAGCGCGTTCGAAATACCCGTGTGGCCGCCGGTGATCACACCTCGGATCGACGCGCCGTGCTCGCTGATATAGGCATCCTTATCATTTTGCTCAAAGAGCCGATGCACGGTGTAGAGCGATGCAAGTTTCTCGTTGATCGCGGGAATCAGAATGGGGTTCAGTTGCAGAATGTTCGGTTTCAATGTCGTGCTCCTTGTTGTAGTCGACGATGCGCTACGCGCCGCGAGCAGCGCACGCATGCCGTCGTGATGTCGGCGGATGATGGGCCTTTTGGTGAGCGGCGTCCAATCCCAAAACGCTATCAGTTGATCTACGAATCGAAGCGCAGCCCGCGCTCGCCGATGATTCAATCCAGGAATCAGGTAATAGCGAGAAAAGATTGGACGGCCGATGGCATGGGCCGCGAGAATCGACAGTGTCGGAAGGAGCATTGCTTCGCAGATTTACCGGCAGGCAGGCGCCCATACATTTCAAATACATCGGAGACAAAGCGTGAAAACATGCTGCCGCATGACGCCTCTCGTTGCACCTGGCTTTTCGCTAATGCCCCCGCGTCACGACGCAACGCCTGCGCGGAGCCGCCATGAATAATGCCGAGAGTGTGGTCGCCGCTGCCAGGGCGGAGCCGCTTGCGCAAAAGCGCACGAGCCATCGTTGGGTGGTGATGGGCCTGATCTTCTGCATCTGGGCGATTGCCTGCGCGGATCGCGCCAATTTCGGCATTGCACTGCCGTACCTGAAGAGAGAATACGGCATTACCAACACGCAGGCCGGCCTGATAGTCAGTCTCTTTTCGTTTGCATACGGCTTCGTGCAAATACCCGTCGGCCTGCTTTACAGGCGGCTCAGTGAAAAGACCACGGGCTTTCTGTTTTCGATCTTCATGATCTTCACCTCGGTCTTTACAGGGCTGATGGGCACGACCTCGTCGGTGTTTCTGCTGCAGGCGTATCGCGTCGGTCTCGGCCTCTCGGAAGGCCCGTTGGGTATCGGCTGCACGAACGTGATCAATCGCTGGTTTCCCGCGAAAGAAAAGGGCACGGCGACCGGACTCTGGATCGCTGCGTCCAAACTGGGTCCGCTGATCGTGCCGTCGGTATGCATCGTCGTGATCCAGTTGTGGGGGTGGCGCGAGATCTTCTACGTGTTCGCCGTTCCGGGCATCGTGCTCTCGATCGTCTGGATGTTTGTCGTCACTAATTCGCCTGCTGAAAACCGCTTCTGTTCCGAAGCCGAGCAGCGTTATATCGCCGACGACACCCCACGCGAGAGCCGCGGCGCCAACGGGTCCCGGCGCAGCGAGGGCGCGCCTATTCCTTACCTGGATGCCTTCAACCGGACGAAGCGTGTTGCGCAACTCGAGACGGTTCGCCAGGTGTTCGGCTCATGGAACATCCTCGGCGTGGCGCTCGGCTATGGCTGCATGATCGGCATCAGCAATATCTTCATGTCGTGGATGCCGACCTACCTCGTTACGGTCAAGGGTTTTGCCTCGGTGAAAATGGGCTTTCTCGCGTCGGCGCCGTTTATTGGCGCGGTCGCGGGCAACATGCTCGGCGGCGTGATCTCGGACCGGCTGCTCGGCGGCCGCCGCAAGCCGATGATGATGCTCGGTGCGCTCGGCACGATGCTCACCATGCTGCTGTTGATCGACGCGCCGAACAGCGTCGCGTATCTCGGCGTGACGCTGATGCTTGCCGGCCTGATGCTCGGCATCGGCTTCGCCGGTTATTCCGCGTATCCGATGGGACTGGCGACCAAGTCCACGTATCCCACGGCGTTCGGCATCGTGAACTGTGTGGGCCAGATAGGTGGCGCCTGCGCGCCGCTTGCGGTCGGCATGCTGCTCGACAGATTCAGTTGGACCAGCGTGTTTCTTTACATGGTCGGCACCGCGCTGTTGTGTCTATTGCTCCTCTTCAGCGTGGTGGAGCCGATGGTCGCGCGGCACGGCGATGCGCAGGGGAAGGGCCGGTAGGTCGCCTGCGCGGCACATTCTGCAGGGATTTTCGGACGGGTGCGGCGTTGTTTCCAATGTGCCGGGTGCCGGTCGCGCGCAAGTGCGCGACGCACCGTCTTGAGTCAGAACTCGATGGTACTTTTTATTCCGACGATGGTCTCGTTGCCGATGCGCGAGGCGGGGTGGTTCGGATCGGGTATGCCGCCGGACGGGCGAATCGCAAACTGCAAGTCCCCTTGAAGCTGCCACCATGGCGCGACCTGATATTGGTAGGTCGCCTCGAGTATGGTCTCGCCGGTGCGTTCAGGGTAACCGGTAGTGTAGTGCTGCGTGTCGCGATCGAGGCTGCGCGCGTGCGATCCGATTCGCGAATAGCCGAGCGCCAGTCCCACAACGTCCGCGTCCCGCCCATTGAACGGCGCGCTGAGTGTGACGCCGGCGTTGATCCCCATGTCGATGAGATTACGGTCGCCGGGCGCAGCCATAAGCTCGGCAAATACACTTAGCGAGCGAGCGCTGTATGTGTTCTGACGCCAGACCATCTGGTCGGCAATGGCATAGAACCCGTGGTTGCCCGCATGCTGGCGTGCTGCGCCGTTGCTCGTGCTATTGGCGAGCGATCCCCCCGCGCTGTCGATGCGAAGATCGCCGAAGTGCTGCGTGTTGTACCACAGGCCCAGCTTGTAAGTACCGGGCATCCCCCTAGTCTGCTGCGCGGAGTGCTTAGCGGATTCCTGATTAACAGTGAATTGCGCTTCGGCAATCAACAATGCGCCGCCGTGCAGGTTGAATGTGGTGCCATGCGCATTGCGTCGTTGAGGATCCCCTTCTCCCGGGCCAGCCGGGTTGCCGTCGAACACGCCCGCGAGTATCGTCCATGCATTGGACGGCGAAACGCGAAGCCGCGCACCGAGCGAGGAGAGCGGGTATGCCGGACCGCCGTCGGGCATATCCGCGGACGGCAGGCCAGGCCAGCCAAAAGTCGCGTTCATGAAAGTCGCGCCGTGCTCGCTCGTCATGAACTCCTGATCGAGACTCTGCTGGCCCAGTTTCAGGTCTGCGCTGCCCTCGAGCAGAGACTGCCGGTACCAGAGTTCCCAAAGGCGCGTGCCGGCGTTCGCCTCGAGACCGCTCGCATTCTGCAGAAGGTCGAGGTTGCGTTGGCTCAGGCTCGTACCATGAATCTGCAGAGCCGATGCGTGCAGCGTGCCGCCGGGAAGGCCGAATGCCCTCTGCGTGTCGACACTGAGATCGAGCTGGGTCGTCCCGTCGTATGCGCCGCCGCGACGGGTCCCCCCAGACAGATTGCGTAGATATTCATCAGTTTCCTGCAGGCCGAGGCTGACGCCGTAGCGATCGAGCCATGAGCGCACTCCGGCCATGTCACCGAACAGCACCGTGCGGTTCCACAGTCCCTGCGACGAAGGCTCGGGAGCTGATGCTGCGATTGTGTCCGCCAACGCGGGGCGTGCGAGAAAGAGCGCGAGCAGGGCGCCTGCCGCGATGGGCTCCAGTCGCTTGATCGTGAATATGTTGTTCATGAACGTGCAGAGTGATGGATGCATGAGCGCGTTCGCGCGTTGTGCATTCCCGGATTGGAATAGGCGAGTTGCTACGCGGGCTTCTTTAATTCGCTGCTTGATGGCGCAATGGTCACCATGTGATGGAGTCGTTTGGGGACCGCAGGCGCTCTGCGGCCCCAAAACGACTCACGCGTAGGCTAGCGCGCTTCTGTGATTGAACAGGTCGGTGATGTACTCGATCGTGTCCAGCATGTTGCGCAGCGTTCGATCGTGCCGCGGCGTGCTTATCGGAATATCTTCTGTAATGCGGCCGGGGTGCGCGTCGAGCACGATCACGCGGTCGGACAACATGACTGCCTCCGAGATGTCGTGCGTGACCATGATCATGGCTTGTGTCGTGATTGTGCCCTCGGTCCACATACTCATCAGATCGGTGCGGAGCTTTTGCGCAGTGAACATGTCGAGTGCCGAGAAGGGTTCGTCGAGCAGCAGGAGTTCAGGCTGTACCGCGAGTGCCCGGGCGAAACCGACGCGCTGGCGCATGCCGCCAGACAGCTCCCGCGGGTAGACCTTCTCGTAGCCCTCAAGGCCGATCATTCTGATCAGATTCGACACCGCAGTGCTGACGTCCACCAGATCCCTACCTGTGGCAACGAGGCCGAACGAAATGTTCTGGTACACCGTCAGCCAGGGATAGAGCGCGAACGTCTGGAAAACCATGCTCACCGCAGAATGTGGAGTGGTCACTTGTTGCCCCATCAATGACACTGTACCGAGCGTCGGACGGATCAGGCCAGCGATGATCTTGAGCAGAGTGGACTTTCCGCATCCGGATTTGCCGAGAACGCTGATGAACTCATTCGAATCCACAGTGAGGTTGATTCTGTGCAGCACGTCTTGCCGTGAGCCGCTGCTGTCCACAAATGTCTTGCCGAGATTCTTCAGTTCGAGCAGATTTGACTTCGTCATTGCAGTTACCTCGATCAGTCGTATTTGTACTTTTGTTCGGCGAACCGGTACACCGGTTGCCACACGAACATGATGCAGAGCCCCACCATGAAACACATCGCTGCACAGCCGAGTGCCGCAGCCGCGTTGTCGCCCTTGTCCGTCGCCTGAGAGATGTAGGCTCCAAGGCCCGTAGTGCTGACGGTGTTTGTGCCCCACTGAATGATTTCTGCCGCAATGGCAGCGTTCCATGCACCACCGGCCGCGGAGATGGTGCCCGTGACGAGGTAGGGAAAGATCGCCGGCAGCATATACAGGCGCCACCACATCTCGCCTTTCAGATGAAAGATCCTGCTCACTTCGGTAATCTGGTTGGGTACGGCGAGCGTGCCGGCGATCGTGTTAAAGAGGTAATACCATTGCGTTCCTACCATAATCATGGGGATCGTCCACCACCCCAGGCTTTGATGCCGCGTCATGACGAAGAACGCAATGATCGGGTAGTAGATGTTGGGCGGTACTGCAGCCAGAATCTGCGCGATGGGCTGCGCGACAGTCAGCCGCTTCGGGTTCGAGGCAAGCCAGATCCCAAGGGGGACGCACAGCAAACAGGACAGCACCATTGCGAGCACGACACGAGCCGACGTCTCCAGCATCCACCACGGCAAAACGTTGAAGAGATTCTTGGGAAACAACTCCCACAGCTGATAGCCAAAGTACGCGCCTGCCATGGTGAGCCCGAAATACCAGAGGGTGGCCCACAACCAGTTGAGTCGGGCGAGAGCAGTCACAAGGCAGTGCAGTCGTAGCGCGTACCAGATCTTTGGAAGCTCGTAGAGCCACAGGTCGCTAAAGGCGCGCAGTTCCTGTCCTATGAACGCCGCAATGTTCGACGCAAGCAGGCAGTCATAGAGCCATGAGCGATACAGCGAGTCCTTTTTCGCAGATGCGTCGTCGTTCTTGAACCGGATCGTGTAGCGCACGAGAGGCCGAAAAACGAGCTGGTCGATCAGGATGATATTCAACGCGAGCGCAATGATCGCGTAAAACACAGCCTTGATGCTCTCGTGCGCCAGCGCAACCGACACATACGAACCCACGCCGGGAAGCAGGGTCGTGTTGCCGTTTGCCGCCGGGATTGCTTCGGATGCGACCAGCGCGAACCACGCAGCCGCTTGCGAATTAATGACGTTCCAGAGAAAACCCGGCGCAGAGTACGGTGCTTCGAGACGCCAGAAACGTTGCCAGGCGTTGTACCTGAACGAGTCAGCGACGTCGCACAGCTCCTGCGGCACGACCCTCATCGTCTGATAGACACTGAGCATCATGTTCCAGGCTTGCCCCGTGAACACCGCAAAGATCGCAAGTGCCTCCATACCCATTGTGTTGTCCGGGTACAGGTTGAGGAAGAAGCCCGTGGTGAATGTCATGAAGCCCACGAGCGGCACGGACTCCATGAAATTCACAAAAGGCAGAATGACCCGGCGCATTGGCGCATAGCGTGCAGCAAGGACGGCAAACGTCAGGGTGAACAACGTTGACCAGACCATTCCAAACAGGAAGCGCATTGTGGTGCGGGACGAGTAGTAGAGCAGGTTGGTGGCGTCGAGCGTCACTTCCGGGTTGTCGGCGGCGGGCTGGTGCATGCCGTGCCAGGCGACTCCCAGGAACCACGCAAAGAGCATCAGCAGCGTGAGTACTACGGCATCGCACAGCAGCGAGACGACTCGACGATCAGGCTGTAGGTGAAGTTGCATAAGAAGTTCTCGTAGGTTGCGCATTAAAAGCCCTCTCTTGGGTATATCGAGCCGTCATCGGGACATGAATGACGGCTGTCTCGCCTGCTCGCAGGGACGCTTGGGTGCACGCAGTCTTTTGCGGTTCTTTTTGCCTCTCGAAGCGAGCCACACTGTCGGGTTCAGGGTCAGGCGGTATGCGGCGTAGCCACGCACGGCGCACGGATCGCAGTTGGTGTCCGATCGCCCCGTAGTGGGGCTCGGGCAACGCTTTTCGGCAAGTGCGAAGTACAGCAGGCTTCCAAGCATGAAGCGGGAAATGATTTGTGGTTTCATGATGTGATGACGCGCCTCGCGCTTGATCTAACGCCTGCGTGATCGAATCGCAGTGCTTGCGCACATCGCAGCGGATCAAAGATTCCGCTGCAATGAGTCGTACTCCTTATCAGACACATCTGATCACGGACTAATCGAAGTCAGTGTTCCGAATGATGGCCACGAAATCCGGTCTGCGTCTGACGTTCGACACAACGCTCGAGACGTGTCCCTCCTTGCTAGAGTAACTTGCAGAATTGAAGCCACGCATGCAGCGCGGCACGGCCCTGGACAAAGTTATCCACCACGAGGCAGGCAGCCGTCGCGCGCCGCAACGCAGGTCGCGCAACGCGACGAGCAGAAATGCTCAGGCGCTGTTGCGGGCGAGCGCAAGCGACGACGCGGGAAAGCCCTCGTGTCGGTTAAGTGGCAACTCTGGCCGGGGTGAATCGAATGGCCGGCCACACGTGTTCGTCGCGAGTACGTGCGCTACGCGAATGGCGCGCAAACGCATCACGTCGGGTGGCGTGCTGTTCGATTTAAAGGCGGGGAATTTGCCCGGAAGGGGCGAGAAGCGCCGCATCCTGCTGCTCTGGATGCGACGCAGAGTTCTGCGTTACATCTCAGAGTGCAGTCAAGTTGGTACAGGACCAACTACAACTCGCATCGGTGTTCACAGAAATCTCCGGCAGTTCAGATGGACCGAATGGTAATTGCTCTTTATCTGCCTCGTCAATAGGCAATCGTGCGGCAAATGGTATTGATCAAAAGAGTCCTAAACAGGAGCGCAACAGCGCAAGCCACGACGCGAATGGATTCACTTAACACATGCGCGAAGATTCGAAAGGTTCATTACGAAACCTGCCGTCTGTATGGCATTGGTTTGTCCTCGCATTACCTGATGAATTCAGTGCGGTGTACGCGCTGTTCGCTGTGCCCCGTGCTGGACATTTCATTCACGAATCGTACTGCTTTGGTATTGGCGATAGTTCCGTACCTGTCCGATTGATTGCGTGTTTCGGAACCTGTATCGTCCTTCTCCATGTCGACGGGTGCGACGATTTGCGCGATCTGACGTTCGTCCGGGCAGCCATTGCGAACAGTCGTGGTGCATCAGACTTTCCTGATTCGATGCTACTGCTACCGGTTCCCAGATCGGTGACATTGCAAAGAGTGCGACCGGTGCGGAAGTGGTAGGCGACCCCTCTACGCCTCTTCCGTGCCGGCAAGGCACTGATATCTCGACAGTGCCTTGCTTTTAGAGCCGCTCTCAGCGGCTCTCTTTTTTTCGAGGTGACCGCTCAATGATCAGTAGAGCTTTCTAATGGCCACGGCTGATTTCGTTTTGCGGTCAAGCTACCACGAATGCATGGACTGCCATTCATTGAACTGATCTCATTGTGCTCGACCGATGCAAGAACCGTACGTGTCCGATTGAGAGGAATTTGAATGAGAAATATGCTTGTCGCGGGGCCTGAGCGCACCGTTTCTCTTCGGTGTGATCAGCCGCGAAACCGATCAACCCTGTTACGAACGATCCTCATGTGCATCAAGGTTATCTGCGCTGACAGACATCCGGTTCTGTTAATTGGTATGCAGGCCATCATCGAACGTATGGAGGAGGTGGAACTGGTGGGCACCGCTAACAACTGTACCAGTGCGCTGCGCCTGTCGAGCGAAGTCTTCTTCGACGTGCTAGTCACCGACACGAGTGCCCCGGCACCCGATTATGACGACTGGCGCCCTTTGATCTGCCTCATGCGCGACAGACATCCGGAAAAGGGCGTTGTTCTGCATTCGTGCAATAGCAATGCCGCGTATCTGTCAACGCTGTCTTGCTGCGGAATCCACGCTCTCGTGGGCAAGAACGATATTACCCACCACCTGGGAATTGCCATTCAGTCCGCTTTCCGGGGGGGCACGTACCTGTCGCCGCAGTTGGCTTCGGCCACCGAGGCGCATGCGCAGCTACACGGTACGCCAACGCCGCTGTCTTACCGTGAAATCGAGGTATTGCAACTGCTTTTGTCCGGCAACAAAGTCAATGAGATTGCGAAAAAGCGGTCCCGCGCCAAGCAGACTATCAGCACTCATAAGTCGAGCGCGATGTCCAAACTTGGCATTTCGTGCGACGCGGGGTTGTTCAGGGCGATCTCCGAGGAGGACCTCTCACTGCTTGCGGGGCTGCGAAACACTGTGCGCGGGGTATCGAATTGAAGACCCGGTTATTCCGACGTTCAGTAAGCAAGTACCGTAGGGGGCGCGCGATTTTGACTGCAAGGAGTTCCATCATGAGGGTACTGGGCAAATTCACTTTGCCGGTCGTCGCATTGGGCATAACCGGATGCTCAGACCTTTTTTCAAATCCGTTTGCCGAGCACTTCACGGCCACGAACAGTACGCAGGACGTCTCGCGCAGTCCCGAAGCGCCGCGCAATGGGATCGATCTGCTTGTCAGGAATGACATCGAAGCGGAGCGCAGACACCTTGGCGACCTCCACTTTCGTCTGATCGGCACGTCGCGGTTCCGGTGGACAGAGCTCACATCCTGGCGCAGCGACGCGCTTGCTCAGGCGCGGGAGGTCGGTGCCGAGGTGGTGGTCGTCAGTCGGCGCCCGGCGAGTACGGTGACCCATACCATTCGAATCCAGTACCCGGATAACCGGACCAGCGTCCAGAAGGTACTGAATCCGCAGCCGCGGACCATGCTTGGCACACCTTTGCAGGACGAACCCGGTGGACTCACGTCGTACCAGGTCAACACGGTCCAGGTAATCGACTACAGCGCTTATTTCTGGTTGAGGCCTCAGCAGAAGTAATGGTGTTGCCGGCGGGTGGACACATCGCGACCACCTCGCCGGCGACATCATGAAAAGTGCAAACGGCGCTGCGGTGGCTCAGTCGTTCCTCTCAGTTGCCCTATGCGGCTTTGGGGTCCTTCGCCGGGTCAACATGTTCATCGCTTCGACGAACGCCGAGAATGCCATCGCCACATAGATGTAAGCCTTCGGCACATGCGATCCGAAGCCCTCGGCGATCAGCGTCATGCCAATCACGAGCAGGAAGCTCAAGGCCAGCGTGACGATAGTCGGATTGCGGTCGATGAATTGCGAAAGCGGGCGCGCGGCGAACAGCATGGCCATGACCGCGCTGATCACCGCAACGAACATGATCGGCACGTGGTCGGTCATGCCGACGGCCGTGATGATGCTGTCGATCGAAAACACGAGGTCGAGCAACAGGATCTGGCCTATCGCACCCGCCACCGTCAATTGCACAGCGCTGCTTGCTGCGCCGCGTTCCTCATTGCCGGAGGCATGCACCACGTGATGGTGCATTTCACGCGTCGCCTTCCATACCAGGAAGAGACCGCCGCCGAGCAGGATCAGGTCGCGCCATGAGAATGCGTGGCCGAACAGCGCGATTGCAGGGGTGGTCAATTGTGCGATCCAGGCGACCGTACCGAGAAGCCCCAGTCGCAATACAAGCGCGAGCATGATGCCAAGGCGCTGCGTACGAGCGCGCTGTGCTCGCGGCAGCTTGTTGGTGAGGATCGAGATGAAGATGAGATTGTCGATACCGAGCACGATTTCCATCACGACCAGCGTGAGGAGCGCGACCCATGCGGCGGGGTCGGCAGCGAGTGCGAGCAGAGTGTCCATGAGTTCGTGAGTGAATGGGTGGAATAGGCCAGACAATAGCGCCCATGATCGCGCATGGCGCGTATCGTATAAACCGGTGTTAAACTGACCAACATTCTGGTTTTTTCGAACCTGACTTCCGTGGACCGCACTATGCTCAACTACCGGCACTTGTACTATTTCTGGATCGTCGTAAAGGAGGGCGGCTTTGCACGCGCCGCCGAGCGGCTAGACATGGCGGTTCAGACCATCAGCGCGCAGGTGCGAGAGCTCGAAAAATCCATCGGGCGGCAGCTATTGAAACCGGCCGGACGAGGCGTGACGATGACCGAGGCCGGCGAGGCGGCATTCAGCCGCGCGGAGCAGATCTTCCAGCTTGGCGAGGCGTTGCTCGACGACATGCGCGAAGCAGGCGGCGAGGACGTGGCCCGGCTTGCTGTCGGTCTGTCCGACGGCATCTCGAAGCTCGCGGCTCACGCACTTCTTGCGCCGGTGCTCGGCACGCCGTCGCTCAGGCTGCTGTGCCACGAGGGCGAGCCCGCACAGTTGTTGTCCGAACTCGCGTTGCATCGGCTCGATCTGGTGCTTGCGTGCCAGCCTGCGCCGCACAATTCCGACCTGCGCGTACTGAGCCAGCGGCTCGTGGGCGCACCGGTCGACTGGTACGGTCCGGCCGAGATCGTGCGCAGGTCGGCGCGAGCCGGCTTTCCGCAGTGCCTCGCCGAGATTCCTGTGCTGTTGCCTACGCGGCATGCCGCGTTGCGCGGGCGGCTTGACCGCTGGTTCGATTCGCAGGGCATCCGGCCACGCGTTGTCGGCGAGTTCGAAGACAGCGCGCTGATGGCGGTTTTCGCCGCGCGCGGCCTCGGCGTTTTTCCACTTGCGGAACTCGGTGCTGAAGATCTGTCGCTGTTGCGCGGCTTGCGTCGGCTTGGACGCGCGGAGGGGGTGATCGAAGAGATACACGCCATCCGCTCGCGCCGCGGCCAGCATCACACGCTGGCGTCTCAGGTGCTCGCCACCGCGCGCTCGTAGTCCCGCAACACTTGCGACGGCAGTCCATGACGACTCGTGGCGGGCCTCAGTTCGTGTCCCCATGCGTCAAAGACGGCCGCGAGCAGCGCGATTTCACCGTCCGCGAGGTAGTCGTCGGCGACGGTTACCGCGACGCATAGGCGAACGACCTTGCGGCGCAGCGCGGGGTCGTCGATTTCGTCGATCAGCGCGGCGAGCAGCGCGGTGTCGAGACAACCCATGGGAGGCGTGCACGACAGCTGCGCAATTGAACGGTCCTCGCAAAGCGCCTGCACGATGCCGGCGAACTGCGCGGGCGCAAGGCCGAGTTCGCCGGCTATGTTCAGCTTTTCGAGCGCCCGTTCTTCGGAGCTGCATACGTAGCCGTCCGAGGTGAGGGCCAGCGCGACGATACGTGCTGCTGCTTCTTTACTGTTACGCGGATAGGTTCGCATGATCGGGTCCTTTCGCGGAAGATGTCCGTATTGACGACAACCCAGTCTGCGGCAACATCGGTATCGGATAAACCTGTTAATGGCGAAGCTACGCTTCGGAAAATCCGAATCTCCGCGCGGTGCGATCGGACACGCGGTTGCAGAATAACCGGCAAGACGCGCATTGCGCCGCTGCGCGCATTGCCGGGGCGCGCGAACCGTTACAACATGCCCAGTTGTTGTGCAGTGGCGTCGACGGCCATTTTTGCCTTCGCGACGATCTCGTCGATTTCCTGCCTGCTGATAACCAGCGGCGGCGACAGCAGCATACGGTCGCCAGTCGCGCGCATGATCAGGTTGCCGTTGAAGCAGAAGTCGCGGCAAAGGGTGCCGACATCACTCCCATTCACAAAGCGTTTTCGCGACGAAGGTTGTTGCGCAAGCTGAATTCCGGCGACCAGCCCGGCGCCGGCAATCTCACCCACAATCGGATGATCCGAGAAGGCTTCGCGCAGTTGCTTCTGGAAGTAGGGCCCCGTGTCCAGTCTGACTCGCTCGACGATTTTCTCGTCTCGCAGCAACCTGAG
Organism: Burkholderia sp. WSM2232; assembly: GCF_000472545.1. Classification (GTDB taxonomy): domain Bacteria; phylum Pseudomonadota; class Gammaproteobacteria; order Burkholderiales; family Burkholderiaceae; genus Paraburkholderia. The sequence goes on from NZ_AWZV01000023.1 coordinate 58,953, forward strand.
GTTCGCTACCGCCACGGCTGCTGCGACCGGATGGCCGGAGTAGGTAAGGCCGTGGTTGAATTCGCCGTTGTCGATAATCGCGGTCGCGATACGATCGTGCAGGCCGACCGCGCCCATTGGTACGTAGCCGCTCGTCAGCCCCTTAGCCAGCGTGATGAGATCGGGTTCGAAGCCGAAGTGCTGGTGAGCGAACCATTCTCCCGTGCGCCCAAAGCCGCCGATAACTTCGTCGGCAACCAGCAGAACATCGTATTTGCGGCAGATACGCTGAATTTCCGGCCAGTATGTCGACGCCGGGAAGATGACGCCGCCCGCGCCCTGGAACGGCTCGCCAATGAACGCGGCTACGTTTTCAGCGCCTGTTTCCAGGATCTTTGCTTCCAGTTGCTGCGCACGAGCGAGGGCGAACTCTTCGGGCGTCTCGCCGCTTGCAGCTTCACCGAAGAAATACGGCTGGTCGATATGGACAACATTCTCGACCTTTGACGGCATTTGCTCATGCATGTAGCCCATACCGCCGAGCGTGGCACCCGCGATCGTGGAGCCGTGGTAGCTGTTCCGGCGCGAGATCACCACTTTTTTCGAATGCTTGCGCTGCGTGGCCCAATATTGATGGACGATGCGCAGCACCGTGTCGTTACCTTCGGAACCGCTGTTGCAGTAGAAAAAGTGCTTGAACGGTTCCGGCGCAAGTTCGGCAAGCAGCGCCGACAGCTCGATAATCGGCGGATGAGTGGTCTTGAAGAAGGTGTTGTAGTAGGGCAATTCCTGCATCTGCCGGTAGGCCGCATCGGCGAGTTCTTTGCGCCCATATCCGACGTTCACGCACCAGAGGCCCGCCATGCCGTCGATGATCTTGTTGCCTTCCGAGTCCCACAGATATACACCCTGCGCTTTCACGATCACGCGGCTGCCGCTGCGATTGAGCGAGCCCATATCCGAAAAGGGGTGAATGTGGTGCGCAGCGTCGAGTGCGCGATATTCCGCGGTACTGCGTTGCGGTGCGGGGGCCGCGCTCGCGGCAGATTGCGCCGGTTGCACATAGGCGATTTCTTCCGTTTGGTAGCTCATTCTGCTCTCCGGGTTGTTTCTGTTTGCATTTAGACGTGCAATAGCAAATGCCGGCGTTCCCACGAACTGATTACGCGGAAAAACGCCTCGTATTCGGTCTCTTTCAAAGCGAGGTAGGCTCTCACGAACTTTTCGCCGAGCACTTCCGCAATGGGCTCGCATGCACCCATTAGCGTGAGGCCTTCCTCGAGGTTGCGGGGCAATTGATAGGGCAATTCATAGCCGTCGCTCAGCAGCGGTTCAGTGGCTTCGAGCCTTTGTGTGATGCCGAGATAACCGGCCGCGAGTGTCGCCGCAATCGCCAGATAAGGGTTGCAATCCACGCCAGGAATGCGGTTTTCTATGCGCCGCGCCGCAGGCCCCGAATGCGGAATGCGAAAACCTACGGTGCGGTTGTCGTAACCCCAGGCTACGTTGATAGGTGCGGCCATGAAGCGCGACAGTCGCCGATATGAGTTGATATACGGCGCGAAAATCGGCATCAACGCAGGCGTGTATTTCTGCAGGCCGGCTATATAGCTCGTGAAGATCGACGTCGGCTTGCCGTCCGCAGCCGTGAAAAGATTGTGGCCGGTTTCTTCATCTACGAGGCTCTGATGCATGTGCATGGCCGACCCGGGTTCGCCTTCCATTGGCTTGGCCATGAAAGTCGCGTACATCTTGTGACGCAATGCGGCTTCACGCACCGTGCGCTTGAAAAGGAAGACGCTGTCCGCAAGCTTCAGCGGATCACCATGCATGAAGTTGATCTCCATCTGCGCGGCGCCCACCTCATGAATCAGTGTATCTACCTCGAGTTCCTGCACCTCGCAGTACTCGTAGATGTCTTCGAAGAGCGGGTCGAACTCGTTCACGGCTTCTATCGAATACGACTGACGTCCCGTCTCGGGACGACCGGTGCGGCCGATCGGCGGTTGCAAGGGCAGGTCGGGGTCCTTGTTCATATCGACCAGGTAGAACTCCAGCTCCGGCGCAATGACCGGCTTCCAACCCTTCGCGCGGTACAACTCGAGCACGCGGCGCAACACACGGCGCGGTGAAATCGCGACGGGCGTGCCGTCGAAATGCACGCAATCGTGGATCACCTGGGCCGTGGGGTCGACAGCCCACGGGATCATCCGGATCGTGGTGGAATCGGGAACGCACACCATGTCTGGATCCGTGACGCCGGTTAGCGTACCGTCGTCCGGATAGTCGCCTGTGACGGTCTGAATCATCACGGCCTGCGGCAAGCGCATGGATTCGCCCGACTCGAACTTGCTGCGCGGAATGATTTTGCCACGCGCAATTCCGGCCATGTCTGGAATGATCGCCTCAATTTCGGTGACGTGGTTCTTCTTCAGAAAATCGTCGATGTGATGCATGATCTTTCTCTCTATTTCGTTGCACTACTGTTCGGGTCAAGCAGTGGCAGGTGCCACGACATAGCCGGCCTTGCCGCGCATCCGCTCGCGGCAGGCATCGCCGAATGCACTAAAAATCGCGCTGGAGAGTGCATCGCCCGCATGCTTCCACTCGGGATGCCACTGCACGCCCAGTGCGAAACCGCGCGCGTTTCTGACGCTGACCGCTTCGATCAGTCCATCGGGCGCGCGGGCTTCGATCGCGAGGCCCTCACCAAGCTGCGCCACGCCCTGGTCGTGCAACGAGTTCACACGTGCTTCGTCTGCGCCCCCTGCAAGGCGTTGCAATAAGCCGCCTTGAGTGAGCGAGATGCGATGAGCGGGTGCATATTGCAGCTCGAGGCTGTCTTCGTTGTTCTCGCGATGGTCGTGCAAGCCAGGCACCGCATGAACGCTTTGATGCAACGTGCCACCAAATACGACGTTCATTTCCTGGAGCCCCCGGCAGATGGCGAGCACGGGTACGCCGGCCCTGATCGCGGCATGCAGCAGGGGCAGCGTGGTTGCGTCGCGAGCCGCGTCGTAGAGCGCGCCGGGTTCGTCGGGCTCGCCACCGTAGCGATACGGCTCGACATTCGAGTAGCTGCCGGTAAAGAGCAGGCCGTCCACTGCGGCCAGCACGTCATCCGCCGGCTGACGCTCGCCGAGGGCAGGCAGCAGCATGGCCAGCGCCTTCGCGCCGTCCACGATCGCTGCGATGTACTTTTCGCCGACCAGGTGGGATGGGTGCTTTCCTATCGTCGTTCTATCGGCGGTGATGCCGACCAGAGGTTTATTTTGCATAACGAACCGTTGTGTTTGTCCAGCCACAAATGCGGCAGGAAAGGCTTTGAACCGGCGGGCGCTGCGCGTGCGAAGTGTGCCGCCGCAGGCGCCGCGTCAGGCCACCGAGGCAGGGCAGGAGGTCGCCGTCAACGGAACGCGCCGCGCGTCATGATCCGATGCGCAGTTCGATGCCGCCCGCGACGGTAGGCAGCAGGGCGCGCGCGTGCCAGACGGATCGAGGTCAGGCAAACGCGCACGCGCGCCAACCCTCGCCTCAGGCGAGTATGTTCTGGCAGACGGGTGGATCGAACGGCAAACAGTAGGGAGGCGCTAGGGCAACAGCGACGCGACTTCGTCTGTGCGCACCGCGATGAAGGCGCGCGCCGAGACAGAGTTGTGACGTCGAACTGAACGCCGGGACAGGATTGTGAAGACGGACAGAAAGCGGCGGAACGCAAGGCTGCCGCTGCTGCCGTTGGCGATGGCGCCGTCAGCGCGAGGACAGCTCGCCTGACTGCGGTTCCATCTCACCAAAGGGCCACGGACTCTCACGATGACACTCGATTAGCGACGTTGAACATGTTGAACCGGCTGCTGCATTGCATGGGGGCATGCACGGAAGCAGTCTGTCTGGATGATCGTGTTACCCGCTGCGAACCGGATTCGCTGCGCCGCAAAACACGATGTGTGTTTTCGTTCCGACGCCGGTTTCACGATCGCCTGTTACCAGCATATACGAGTCGGTCATGCCGTCAAATTGTTTTGTGAGCGGATATCGCTGCGGACTTTCCCGAGGGCGTCTGGTATGAGGTCGTCACATGGGGCCGGCTTTTGCGTAGTGCATCGTTCGAGGTTTCTGTGTTGTGCGCCGTCGGCATTTTCGGGTCGTTGCTGGATGATATAAATTTTTGATTTACAACGGAAACTGATCAATTCTGCCAAAAATGCCCGTTGTTCACGGTTGCACTTCTGATAAATGCCTCCCGGTGCCGAGCAATCGTGCTTGGAGTCAGCGAACGACCGCACTCGTGCATGAGTGACCGAAAGGCAGGAAGCTGAATAATTGCGCGCGTATCTGCTCTCTGCGCCGCGTCTTGTGTCAGGTCGCAACGACCACAGTCAGGACACACAACATGATGATGAACAGGCTCCCCCGGTTTTTGATAGCGAAGACGATCGGGTCGTCATTCATCTGTCCCCTGAAGGCGATCATCCATACGCGGCTGATCCAATAAAGGAGCAGGGCAAACAGAACCCAGAGCCAATGAGGGTGGCGATATAGCACGGTCACACCATCGGAGTTCATGTAGAGCGCGAGCACGAGCACCGCAACGTATCCTGCAGCCGTTCCAAACGACCGCACGATGCTCATATCGTCCGCCAGATAGCCTCGACCTGCTGCCGCTGTCTTGCCCTCCCGCCGGACTTTGTCGAGTTCCGTATAGCGCTTGACCATCGCGAGACTGAGAAAAATCATGACCGAGAACATGATGAGCCAGTCGGAAAGCACAATGTCGCCGGCCGCTCCGCCTGCCACAATACGTGCCGTATAGAGCGCGGCGAGCACGAACGCGTCAATCAACGTCATTCGCTTCAGGCGAAAGGAATAGGCCATCGTCATCGCGACGTAGCCCGTCAGCACGAGTTGGAACGCAGGCGTCAACATGACAGCAAGGCTTGCCGACACGGATAACAGCACTAGCATCAGGATGATGCCTGCGAGAAGCGGCAGTTCACCTGATGCAAAAGGGCGAGCGCGCTTTCGGCTGTGCCGCCTGTCTGCGTCAAGATCCAGCATGTCGTTCAACAGGTACACCGACGATGCGCAAAGGCAGAACGAAAGGAATGCGATGCCCTCGTCGATGAGAGTGCCTACTTGAGTGAAACGGTGGGACGCGAGCAACGGCACAAAGATCAGAAGATTCTTCACCCACTGATACACCCGCATTTCCCTAAGCGCGAGCCGTAGGAACGGACGGGACTCCTCGAAAAAGACAGTTGTTTGATTTTCCTTTTTGGCCGCCGCCTCAATGCTCTTGCTTCCTACCACAATCGCCTGGCGCGCCAGCTTCCAGACGGGAATATCGGCGCGTGCATTGCCGCAGTAATCGAAGCCTTGTATGCCAAACGCAGAGGACAATGCCTGCGCCTTGTGCACGCCGGAAAGATTGTGCGAGGCGTCGCTTGCCATTACACCTTTGAAAAATCCGAAGTGCGAAGCAACCTGATCGGCATACCGGTGATCACCGGCGGTACACAGATATAAATCGCGGCCGCTGGACCGTTCATGCCGCAAGAAATCGACCAGGCGGGCGTTATAGGGAAGCAAAGACACATCGATTGCGACGCGCGCGGCGATCTGGGCTTTCAGGTATCCCTTGCCGCGCAATATCCATGCTACGCAAAGGAAAACGTAGAGCGGGTTCTTTTTGATCAGTACCAGGAACGATTCGATCAAAATATCGCTATGGGTCAATGTGCCATCCAGATCCACGCAAAGAGGGACAGTTGCACCAGCCATCATTAGCCTCAACGGTTGCCGACCGAAGTTCATTGCTGCAGCCCTGACACCATGCGTCGCGACGCACCGTATTTAAGCTAGCACAGGTTTTTTTAATCGAAAGTCGATGAGAGATCATTGGCGCGGGGAAGGGAGGTCGTGGCTGATTTCGCCTGAAGCGCGATTGAACGCTGATTAATCACCTTTCACGAGAGAGCCATCGACGGATGAAAAAGTTAGTTTCTTATCTATTTGCAGCGTCGTCCGGCTTGAAAGCAGGCTACTATGTGTCGAGTTGCGGATCGTGCAGGCCGCGAGAAATTCCTCTGATTTCATTGTGCTTTCAAAATAGACCCGACGCTTTTTAAAGCGGATTTCGAGGCTGATCGGGGCGGTTATGGTTTCTCCGAAGACGCGCCATCCGGTTAATGCCTCGGCGGTATGGTTTCAGGTGCCTCTTCGCACCAGCCGGAATCGAGAGAAGGAAGTTCGCCAATTGTGAAGGCGCCCGAGTTTGAAGCCTCATGGAAAAGGAACTGAAACATACGCGTCTCGCGGCTCGCCCATGCAGGTTTTATATGAAGGAAGCGGCGTTCTGCGGACCAGCCGACCGAGCCAGGAGCACGAACGTCGTTTAGCAGCAGGAGGGCCATTCATGTCGACACCGGTGAGAAACGCCATTGAACGGATTTCGTGGCCCCAATTCTGCGATCACGTTGTCGTATTCGTGTTTGCGTCGTCTCTATATGCTGCGGTGCTCTACAACACCGGTTGGCATGCTCCGTTCTGGAAGGCGGTGCTCGGGCTGGCCATTCTGGCGGCAATCGCGTTCCACGGTTATATATCTCGCGCCGACTGGCGCACGGCGCTGCTGGTGGTAGCCTTTATCGCCGTCGTGCTATTCGCCTGTGGATTGCTGCGGGAGTTCAGTTACGATGGCTTGAACTACCATAGCGCCGTCGCTCTCGCATTAGATCAGCGCAACAGCGGGCAGACAGGCTCGTACGAGATAGGCGGAATGTTCTGGGCAGAGCACTACCCGAAGGCCTTTGAATTCTTCGCATATACCGCCCGCGTCCTTACTACTCGCTTCAACAGCGGAAAGTCCTTCACTTTTCTGCTGAGCGTTCCTGCGTTGGTTTGCCTGATGCAGGTGTTCCGAAGCGCGGGACACTCGGGAAAGACGGCATTCACCGCAGCGTTAGCGTGCGTCTATAGTCCGGTCGCGTTAGGACAGATCACGACGCTTTATGTGGATGCAGCGCATTATTATTGCTGGACCATTTTCTCGGTCCAGCTCATATTTGCAGTCGGGAACAGGCCGTATTCCGCAATCCAGTTAGGTGCCGCACTTGCACTTCTGATTGGCTCCAAGATGACTGGTCCAGTGTTCGCTGGCGTTTCCATACTAGTTGTTGTGGGTGCGGCGCTTGTGCAACAGAACAGGAATGGATTTCTGCGAAGACAATGGAAGGTGTTTGCTCATATTGCTCTCTGGTCAGGCGTGGCCGTCATGACTCTAGGCTATTCGCCTTACCTGCAGAATCTATCCGCCGGCAAGCACGTCTTCTATCCGATTCTTGGCAAGGACAGAATAGACGTCATATCGGGCCAGGCGTCGCCGCATTTTCTTGCCATGAATCCGTTGCACAGGCTCGTTCTGTCGTATTTCTCCATACCGAGTAACTGCAGTTCTTGCGCGGCAGCGGAGCCGATCTTCGTGCCATCGATAAGGCATCTACGTGAGGCGTTTATCGTTCTCCACACAGCAGATACCCGCTTCGCCGGATTTGGTCCGTTCTTTGGCGTAATGCTAGTACTTGGCGTTGCGGCAGCGTTAGGGAACAAGAAAGGCGCAAGCGTCGCAAAGATTTATCTGCTGGCCACGCTGGCGATCGTGCTGGTACATCCTCAATCGTGGTGGGCGCGCTATGTTCCCATGCTTTACGCGGCTCCTTTCCTGAGTTCAGCCGCTTTCTCCAACAGCCGAAGACTCTTCCGCTCGATAATTGCTCTGGCGCTGCTCAACTCGTTGCTGGCGGCAGGAAGTCTGGCGGGCTACATGGTATTGAAGCAGAACCACTATAGAAACGCCGTGGCCTCCGTTCTGGATATGTGCGGTCAACGCCCGCTTGCCTTGTCTGCTTCTGCAATGAACTGGCAGTTTGATTTGCGAGACGACAACTTCAATATGGCGGCAAACGGCGCGCCTTCGTGGAATGGATGCGGTGTGAATTTCGACGAATTGATGACCATGACGAAGTAGCCCGTTTGGGCCACGGCGCGTCGTCTTACTTCAAGTGATCTGGGTGCCCGCCGTTCCCGCTGCCATAGCCTCGATATGTTCGAGCGAACCGATTACCGCGCGTTTTCCCATGCGCGTGACGAAGTCGCACGCCGCTTCTACCTTGGGTCCCATCGATCCGGCCGGAAATTCCATGGACCGTAGCTCGGCGGCCGAAACGGTGCGCAGCACGCGCTCGCGCGGCGTACGCCAGTCAGCATAGACGGCCTCCACGTCAGTTGCGATCAGCAGCACATCGGCGTTTAACTGGGCGGCGAGCAATGCGCTGCACAGGTCCTTGTCGATTACCGCTTCGACTCCGGTTCTGGTTTGTCCGTCTGCGGCCAGCGTCACCGGGATGCCTCCGCCGCCGGCTGCAATGACGATGACATCGTGCTCCAGAAGCCATTGCACGGGCTTCAGCGCTGCAATATGTTGCGGCTTCGGCGAGGCCACCACGCGTCTGAAACCGCTGCCGTCCGCGGCGATGTGCCAGCCGTTTCGCTGTGCCAGCAGTTGCGCCTCGGCCTGGGTATAGACGGGCCCGATCGGCTTGGTCGGATGAGCGAAAGCGGGATCGCGAGCATCCACTTCGACGCGCGTCAGCAGGGTGGCTACCTGCCGGGTAGCCGGCAATGCGTTCGCCAGTTCCTGCTCGAGCAGATAGCCGATCATGCCTTCGGACTCCGCATCGAGCACGTCGAGCGGCGCGACGTCTTTCGCGTCCCCTGCGGCTGCCTGCATGGCAAGCAGGCCGACCTGAGGACCGTTGCCGTGGGCAATGACCAGTTGGTTGTGATCCGCGAGCTTCGCTATCTGCGTTGCTGCCTGGCGAATATTGGCGATCTGGTGCGCCATGGTCATAGGTTCGCCACGGCGAAGGAGCGCGTTGCCGCCCAGCGCTATCAGGATGCGCATGCCGGCCCCTATGCAAGGGTCGCCACAAGCACTGCCTTGATGGTGTGCATGCGGTTCTCGGCCTGGGAAAATACGATCGATGCGTTGGACTCGAACACCTCGTCACTGACTTCGAGTTCGGACAGCCCGAATCGCTCGTGAACCATGCGCCCGGTGTCCGTCTCCAGGTTGTGATACGCCGGCAGGCAATGCATGAAGCGTGTGCGCGGCTTGCCCGTTGCCTTCATCAGCCTGGCGTTGACCTGATAGGGCAGCAGCAAGTCGATGCGCGGCCCCCACGCCTCGACCGGCTCACCCATCGACACCCAGACGTCGGTATAGAGGAAATCGGCGCCGCTCACGGCCTCATACGGGTCCTCGATAATCGTGACCTTGGCGCCCGTGCGTTCGGCCAGATGCCGCATCTGCTGGACCAGTTCGTCGTGCGGCCACAGTTCGCGCGGCGCCGCGATGCGCACGTCCATGCCCATCTGCACGCCGCCGATCAACAGGGAATTGCCCATGTTGAAGCGCGCGTCGCCAAGGTAGCAGAACGAGAGCTCGTGAAGCGGTTTTTCTCCGAATTCACGCATGGTAAGCAGATCGGCGAGCACCTGTGTAGGGTGGAATTCGTCTGTCAGCCCATTCCAGACCGGGACGTGCGAATAGGTCGCAAGATCTTCCACCACGCTTTGGTGAAAACCGCGATATTCGATCCCGTCGTAAAGACGCCCGAGCACGCGCGCCGTGTCCTTGAGCGACTCTTTACGGCCGAGCTGCGAACTGGAAGAGTCAATGTACGTGACGTGCCCGCCCTGGTCGTGTACGGCAACCTCGAATGCGCAACGCGTGCGCGTCGAAGTCTTTTCGAAAATCAATGCCACGTTCTTGCCGCTTAGCCGTGGCACTTCGTTGCCGGCGTATTTCGCACGCTTGAGTTCTGCGGCAAGGTCGAGCAGAAAACGGATGTCGCGTGGGGTGAAGTCCTGCATGTTCAACAGGCTGCGATTGCGTAGATTGAATGCCATGCGCGAGTTCTCCAGAAATATCACGAAATGCGGCGTGCGCCCGGCATCAGACCGGCGCGCGTTCGATGGGGCAGGTCATGCAGTGGCCGCCGCCGCGCCCACGGCCGAGTTCTGCGCTCGGAATGGTGATGACTTCCACGCCCGCCTTGCGCAGCAGCGTGTTGGTGTACACATTGCGGTTGTAGGCAGCGACCACGCCCGGTGCGAGCGCGATCACGTTGTTGCCGTCGTCCCATTGCTCGCGCTCGGACTCCCAGGTGTCGCCACCGGTGGCGACGGTGCGCAATGCCGCGATCCCGAGCGCTTTGGCCACGACTTCGAGAAACGGTGCTTTCTCGGGGCGCACGTCGAGCTGATCGGGCAGGCGGCCAGGGCGCAGGCTCGTGCAGCGGATCGCATCGACCACTTCCGGGAAGATCGTCACGAGGTCGCGGTCGCAGAACGTAAACACCGTGTCGAGATGCATAGCACCTCTTGAGCGCGGCAGTTGCGCGGCGATGACCTGCTTGACCGATTCGCGGGCGAACAATGCGCGCGCAAGCTGAGCGACGCCCTGCGGCGAGGTTCGCTCGCCCATGCCGATCAGTACGACGTCGCGCGACAGCGGCATCACGTCGCCACCCTCCAGCGTCGCACCGCCGTGGTCCACGTCGGGACCGCCCCACCAGATGCGCGTGCCGCCGCTGAAAAGCGGATGAAAGCGATAGATCGCCGCGGCGAGCAGCGTCTCCTCGCGTCGTGCAGGCCAGTACATCGAGCCGAGCACGAGGCCGTCGTTGATCCAGCAACTGCTGTCGCGCGTAAAAAGCGTGTTGGGCAGCGGCGCAAGGATGAAGCCGGACGGTGGCGTGCATTGCGCGAGGAGACCATCGGGCTCGAATGGCAGCTCCGCACGCACGATGCCGCCGATCAGCCGCTCGGCAAGTTCCGCGGCCGGCATCTGAGCGAGCCAGATCTTCAGTTGAGAAGCGAGCTCCGCGTCAACGATGCCCGGCGCAAGCTTGCGCTCGAGTACCCACTCACGCGCTTCCCGTCCATGCAGAATGTCGGCAAGCAGGTCATGCATGTCGAACACTTCGACGCCGTGCTCCTGCATGGTGCTCACGAACGCGTAATGATCGGTCTTTGCCTGCGAGACCCAGAGCACGTCGTCGAACAGCAGGTCGCGGCAATTGGCGGGAGTCAAACGCGACTGCGCAAGGCCGGGCCGGCACACCATCACCTTGCGCAGCGCGCCGATTTCAGAATAAACGCCGAATGTCATTGTAGTTCTCCTGAAGATGGGCGGATCACAAGCCGATTGCACCTGTTGCCAGCAGCCACCCCGCAACGGCTGCAAGCACGAGAAGCGCCGCGAGGATCGCGAGCTCGAATGGCTTGAAAAGACGCGCGCCGCGCTCGCGTTTGGCCCATCCGTACAGGAGCACGCCCGGCGAGTAGAGCAGGGCCGAGAGCAGCAGATACTTCGGGCCTGCCGCATACAGCAGCCAGCAGCAATAGACGGTTGCCGCAGCCCCGATCAGCATGTCGCGAGTTCGCACGCTTTCGCCTTGTGCGTAGCCTTCGCCGCGCAGCGCAATGCGCGTCGCGTAAACCGCGGAGAACAGATAAGGAACGAGGATCATCGAGGTCGCGAGCGAGATCAGCGCCTGATACGTCGCGCTCGACACGAGCGTGATGACGAGGAACAGTTGCACGAGCCCGTTGGTGACCCACAGCGCATTGGCGGGAACACCCCGACTGTTGGAGCGCGCGAGAAACTTAGGCATGACGCCGCCGTTCGCCGGCGTGAAGAGCGTTTCGGCTGCCAGCAGCGTCCACGCGAGCAAGGCGCCACCCACCGACACCAGCAGACCGAGACTGATCAACACCGCGCCCCACGCACCGACCGCTCTTTGCAGCACGCCGGCCATCGACGGGTTTTTCATCGCGGCAAGCTCGCCTTGCGGGACGATGCCGAGCGAAAACAGGGAAACCGCCATCAGCAGAAGCAGAACGACGCTGAAGCCGAGCAGGGTGGCACGACCCACATCTTCGCGCCGCTGTGCGCGGGCCGAGAACACATTCGCGCCTTCAATGCCGATGAACACCCACACGGTGATAAGCATGGTGCTTTTGACCTGTGTGAACACGCTGCCGAGCTTCGCATTGCCCCAGAAATCCTGTGCGATGACATGGCTTCGGAAAGCCACTGCGGCGAGCACAATGAACAGCAGGAGCGGAATGACCTTGGCGACCGTGGTAATGGCATTCAGCACAGCAGCGCTGCGCACGCCGCGCAGGATCACGGCGTGCATGGTCCACAGCGCGATGGACGCCCCCAGCACGGCGGCAGATGTGTTGCCGTCGCCGAAGACGGGAAAGAAGTAGCCCAGGGTGCCGAATACGATCACCAGATAGCCGACGTTGCCGATCCACGCGCTGACCCAGTAGCCCCATGCCGAATTGAAACCGAGGAAATCGCCGGCGCTCGCTTGCGCATAAGCGTAGATGCCGTTGTCGAGTTGCGGCTTGCGGGTGGTCAGCGTCTGATAGACGAACGCGAGCATCAGCATGCCTGCGCCTGTGATGAGCCAGCCGATCAGCACGGCGGCGGCGCCTGCGCCCGAGGCCATGTTTTGTGGAAGGGAAAACACGCCGCTGCCGATCATCGAACCGATCACGAGCGCGGTGAGCAGGCCGAGTCGCAACTGCTTCACCGCAACGTTGCGAGCCGGCTCGGCGGGTCTCGTGGCAGACGATGCCGGTAATGAACCTGTCAGGTTTTTCATGACGGACCTCACTCCGTTTTGGAATAAGAGGATTAGGACATCGCGGGGGGCCTCGTGGATTGATCTGGATCATTCGGGCCAGAGTCGGCCGCGCCGCCTGCACAATCCCCGCAGGTCGAATGTGCGCGCACCCAACAGGGCACGAAATCGTGGCACTTATCGATGCGACAGTTGATGGAGATCAGTTCGTCTGAATGCTCGGGCGATATCTTCTGACTGTTCACGACCGACCGGGGGAACGCGTATGCCGACTCATGCCGAGCAAGCAGATCATGCAGCGTCACAGCCAGCGCGCAGCGCGACCATGCGCGAAGGCTACGTCGTCGCCGTGCGCGGGGCGATCGTCGACGTTGCATTCAGTGGCGCACCCCTGCCTGCGCTCGGAGAGGCGCTCGTCGTCAGGCCCGGCGATCTTGCGCCAGTGCTCGCTGAAGTAGAGGCGCATCTGAGCCAGACGACGGTCCGCGCGCTGGCGTTGCAAACCACTGCCGGTTTGCGGCGCGGCACACGAGTGGAGGCGTCCGGCGGTGCCATTGAGGCGCCGGTGGGCGAGGCTGTGCTCGGCAGGCTCATCGACGTGACCGGCAGAGCGTGCGACGGCGGCGATGCATTGCCGTCGCAAATCGAACGGCGCCCGATTCATCGCGCGGCGCCCCCGCTTCGATCGCAGAAGGGCACCACCGCGCTGTTCTCGACCGGCATCAAGGTAATCGATCTGCTTACGCCACTCGCGCAAGGCGGAAAGGCCGCGATGTTCGGGGGCGCTGGAGTCGGCAAGACAGTGCTCGTCATGGAGCTGATTCACGCGATGGTCGAGCACTATGAGGGAATCTCGGTTTTCGCCGGCATCGGCGAGCGCTCGCGCGAAGGGCACGAGATGCTGCTCGACATGCGCACTTCAGGCGTACTCGCCCGCACCGTACTTGTGTACGGGCAGATGAACGAGCCGCCCGGCGCGCGCTGGCGCGTTCCCTTCACCGCATTGACGATAGCCGAGTACTTCCGCGACGAACGCCGTCAAAATGTGCTGCTGCTGATGGACAACGTTTTTCGCTTCGTGCAGGCGGGCGCGGAAGTCTCGGGTCTGCTCGGGCGCATGCCCTCGCGAGTGGGCTATCAGCCTACGCTTGCAAGTGAAGTCGCGCAGTTGCAGGAGCGCATCGTCTCAGTGGGCGGTGTGTCCGTCAGCGCGATCGAGGCGGTGTACGTGCCCGCCGATGACTTCACCGACCCGGCCGTGACCGCGATCGCCGCACACCTCGACAGCAACGTCGTGCTGTCGCGCGCGATGGCGGCCGAAGGCATGTATCCCGCCGTCGATCCCATTGCGTCGTCGTCGATTCTTCTCGATCCGCTCGTGGTAGGCGACGAACATGCGACGGTTGCTACCGAAGTGCGCCGAGTCATCGAGCATTACCGCGAATTGCAGGACGTAATCTCGCTGCTCGGCATCGAGGAACTGGGCGCGGAAGATCGCATGCTGGTGGGCCGCGCCCGACGCCTGCAGCGTTTTCTCACGCAGCCCTTTGCGGTCACGGAGGCTTTCACGGGCGTGCCCGGCCGCTCGGTCGCGCTTGCCGACACGATTGCCGGTTGCAAGGCGATTCTTGCTGGCGAATGCGACACCTGGCAGGAGAGCTCGCTCTACATGATCGGTACGCTGGACGAGGCCCGCAGCAAAGAAGAGGTGGCGACACAGCAGGCCGCTGCTGCCGCGACGGAGCAACCGGCATGAGCAACAGCACATTACGGCTCACCATCGCCACGCCTTCGCGCGTGTGGTTCGACGGCGTCGAGATCGTTTCGCTGCGCGCGGAAGACGAAAGCGGTGCGTTCGGCATCCGCGCCGGTCATGCGGACTTTGTCACGCAACTCACGCCGTCGGTGGTCCGCTGGAGCGGCACGGACAACGTGACGCACTACTGCGCGGTGAGTGGCGGTGTGCTGCTCGTGTCGGGCGGCACGCACCTGTCCATCGCCTGCCGTGAAGCAGTTCCGGGCGACGCGCTGGACGATCTCGCGGCAATCGTTCAGAGCCACCACGCCGCCGAAGAGGAAGCCCTGCGGCGCGCGCGCGTCGACGAGTTGCGCCTTCATGCGCGCGCAGTGCGTCAGATACTGCACTACCTGCGGCCGCGCGCCGATGCAGGCAGTGCGCTGTCAACCGTTGCCGGTACGTCGCTGCCATGAACGAGCCGCGCCGTGACGATCGGCATTCCCGCGAAGACAGGCTTGCCGACGCGGCACGCGAGGCCGCGCGGCGCGCAGAGCGCGCACGCGAGGTTCCCGAACCGTCGCTTGGCAGCCGGCTCGGCCAGATCGGCATTCTAGGCTGGGCAATCGTCCTGCCGACATTGCTCGGGGTCGCCACGGGACGCTGGCTGGACCGGATCTTCGGCACGGGCGTGTTTTTCTCCGCACCTCTGCTGATGGCGGGGGCAGCGCTCGGCTTCTGGTCCGCGTGGAAATGGATGCATCGCGAACATAAGGAACCCCGTGATTAGTACGCTGAACACCTTGATCGTGCCGCTCCCTTCTCTTGCGATCCAGAGCGCGGTTGGACTCGCTGCGGGCCTCGCGACAGGCGCGTGGCATTTCCTGTCGTTGAAATGGAACTGGCCTTTGTTCTCAGAGGGAAAATTTGCTGCGGCACTCGGACTGCAGTGCGCGCGCATTGCGCTGACTTGCGCGTTGTTGCTGCTCCTCGCACGAATTGGCGCGCCGGCATTGCTTGCCGGAATGGCGGGCGTGCTGTTGGCGCGCCGCATGGTCGTGCAGCATCACAGAGCTTGCAAAGGCATGTCATGACCGAGTCCCCGCTCACCGTCTCGCCAGTTTTCGAGCTTGGCCCTGTCGTAATTACCGAACCGGTGCTAGCGACGTGGGCAATCATGGCCGTCGTGACGATCATTTCAGTCGTGATGAGCCGACAACTCTCGCTTGCACCCGGCAAGATGCAGACCGTCCTCGAACTGCTCGTGGACACTATCGACCAGCAGATACGCGACACCATGCAAGCTGAGCCGCGTCCTTATCGCGCGCTGATCGGTACGCTCTTCGTCTTCGTGCTGATCGCGAACTGGTGCGCGCTCGTTCCGGGCGTCACGCCACCTACCGCGCGCCTCGAAACCGATGCCGCGCTCGCGCTGGTGGTGCTCGGCGCTGCCGTCTTCCACGGCCTTCGCAGCCGGGGCCTCGGCGGCTATCTGGCGTCGTTCGCCGAACCGAGCTGGGTCATGATTCCGCTGAACGTGGTGGAGCAGATCACCCGGACGTTTTCGCTTGTGGTGCGCCTCTTCGGCAACGTAATGAGCGGTGTGTTCGTGGTCGGCATTGTGTTGTCGCTCGCGGGGTTGCTCGTGCCGATTCCGCTGATGGCGCTCGATCTGCTGACAGGTGCCGTTCAGGCCTACATCTTTGCTGTTCTCTCAATGGTCTTTATAGGCGCCGCAATCGGCGAACCGCAACCCGCTAACATCAAAGAGGCAAAGACTCATGAATAACCTTGTGCAGATTGTCAGCATCGTCGCGGCAGCGCTTGCCGTCTCGTTCGGCGCGATCGGGCCGGCCATTGCCGAAGGGCGCGCGGTCGCCGCGGCGATGGATGCGATCGCGCGTCAGCCGGATTCCGCCGGCACGGTGTCGCGAACCTTGTTCGTTGGTCTCGCGATGATCGAGACCATGGCAATCTATTGCCTTGTGATTGCGCTGCTGCTGTTGTTTGCCAATCCATTTGCGAAGTAGGTGGGTGCCATGAGGATCGACTGGTGGACCCTCGCGTTGCAAACCATCAATGCATTGGTATTGATATGGCTGCTGGCGCGGTTCCTGTTCCGCCCGGTCGCGAACATCATCGCCGAACGGCAGAACACGGCGCGAGCCCTTATCGCCGATGCCGGCGCTGCGAAAACAGCGGCAATGCACGAGCGCGACGAGGCGGCTCGCGAAACGCAACGGATCGTCGCGGCCCGCGACGACGCGCTAAAGGCCGTTGCCGCGGAGGTCGCGGCGCAGAAGGAGGCTCTTCTGGCCAGCGCGCGAGCCGATGCGCAGGCGTTGCGGGCGGCGGCGAGCGAGGAAGCGGCGGCCGCGCGCGCGCTCGAAGACAAACTTGCTGGCGAGCGGGCGAGCCGGCTTGCCGTCGACATCGCGGCGAAGCTGCTCGAAAGGCTGCCCGAAAGCGTGCGCGTCACGGCCTTTATCGATGGTCTTGCGGCGGGAATCGGGCAGCTTGCGCAGCCGGCGCTTGCCGCGCTCGGAGAAGACAGCGTCGCGCCGGTGCTTGCCGCGCCGCGCGCTTTGACTCCACAGGAACAGGAAAGCTGCCGCGCGATGCTGGCCGCCTGCCTGGGGCGGGATCTGCCGCTTCGCTTCGAGGTCGACCCGCAACTTATCGCGGGCCTCGAACTGCGGTCCCCGCACGCCGTCGTGCGTAACAGCCTCGGCGCCGAACTTGCCAGAATCACGGAGGCCCTGCTCGATGACAGCCATGCTTCGCGCTGACTCCTGCGACGACACCTGGCTCGCGGCGCAACGGGCGGCGCTCGCCCGCGTGCCGACAGGGCCATACGCCGACACGCTGGGGCGCGTCGAACGTATCGGCGACGGCATTGCGTTCGTGTCGGGACTGAGCGATGCCGCGCTCAATGAACTGGTGCACTTTGACAACGGTGCGAGCGGCTTCGTGCATACGCTCGAAGCCGACCTCATGAGCGTGGTGCTACTGGACGATGCCGCCACGGTGGAAGCCGGCGCGTCGGTGACTCGTACCGGCTCGGTGCTCGAGGTTCCGGTCGGCGAAGGATTGCTCGGCCGTGTGATCGACCCGCTTGGCCGGCCGCTCGACCGGGACGAACCGGTGAGCGCGGCCGGTCGCATGCCGGTGGAGCGTGCGGCGCCCGCTATCGTCGATCGCGATCTGGTTAGCGAGCCTGTCGAGACCGGCGTGCTGATCGTCGACGCGCTGTTCGCCATTGGTCGCGGGCAGCGGGAACTGATCATCGGCGACCGGGCGACCGGCAAGAGTGCATTGGCGATTGATGCGATCGTCAACCAGAAGCACTCGGACATGATTTGCGTCTATGTGGCAATCGGCCAGCGCTCGACCGCCGTGCAGCGGGTGATCGAAGCCGTGCATCGCTATGGCGCTCCCGAACGCTGCGTGTTCGTCGTTGCCGCCGCGGCGTCGGCGGCAGGATTGCAGTGGATCGCGCCGTTTGCGGGCTTCACGATAGCCGAATACTTCAGAGACCGTGGACAGCATGCGCTGGTTGTCATCGACGATCTGACGAAGCACGCCGCGACGCATCGCGAACTGGCGCTGCTGACACGCGAGCCGCCGGGCCGTGAAGCCTATCCAGGCGACATTTTTTACGTTCATGCGCGGCTGCTCGAGCGCGCTGCAAAACTGTCCGCGAGGCTCGGCGGCGGTTCCCTGACTGCGTTGCCGATTGCGGAAACCGATATGGGTAATCTGTCGGCGTACATTCCGACCAATCTGATTTCGATTACCGATGGCCAGATCGTGCTGGACGCCGGGCTCTTCGCGGCAAACCAGCGCCCAGCCGTCGACGTCGGCCTGAGCGTCAGCCGGGTTGGGGGCAAGGCCCAGCATCGTGGATTGCGCGACGTGTCAGGACGATTGCGGCTCGATTACGCGCAGTTTCTCGAGCTCGAAATGTTCAGCAGGTTTGGTGGACTGACGGACTCGCATGTCGCCGGCAAGATTGCTCGCGGCGAGCGCATTCGGGCCTTGATTGCGCAGCCCCGCTTTGCGCCGCTCTCGACGCTCGACGAAACCGCGTTGCTTGCAGCACTTGCTGAGGGCGTGTTCGATGCAGCGCCGCCGTCGATCGCGGCGGCAGTGCGCGCACAACTCGCCGCGCGGCTGCCGGGCGCGCATCTCGAAGGGGCCTATGACGACGCGTCGCTCGACGCGGCAGCTCAGGCGAGACTCGTTGCAGCGGTGCGCGACCTCGTGCAGCGTCTGTCGCGGGACAGCCGTACGGGTACGGCCGCGGCCGGGCCGCGGAGCGAGCGATGAGCGGAAAGCTGGCGGAAATCGAAGCGCGCAACGCGACAGCGCGTCAGCTCGATGCGGTGATCGGCGCGATGCGCGGCATCGCGGCAGCCCGCTCGCGGGAGGCGCAACGGCGGCTGCCCGGCATACGTTCTTCCGCGGCAACCGTGGGCGCGGCGATTGGGGCGGTGCTCGGGCATGGAAGACCCGAGCCTGCGCTCCAGGCACCCTCTGATCCGCGCGCGCGAATCGTGATCGCGCTATGTTCGGAGCAGGGCTTCGTCGGTGCCTTTAATGAGCGGATTCTCGATTATGTGCAGAACCGCATCGACTACGCGCAATCGGAGTTGATGCTGGTCGGCACGCGCGGCGAGTTGCTGGCCAACGAGCGTCGCTGTGCAGTGGTCTGGAATTCGCCCGCAGCTTCTCACGCAGACGACGTCCTGTCTCTGGCGGGCCGCATCACGGATGCGCTCTACGAGCGTCTCGCAACCCGTGCGATAGACAGTGTCTCTCTCGTGCACGCGCTGCCCGGTGGTCCGCTCTCAGGCGAGATTGTCGAGCACCCCCTGATTCCTTTCGATTTTTCACGGTTCGAGGCGCTCGAGCGCAGCTTGCCGCCACTGGTGAACCTACCGGTCGAACGTCTACTTGCTGGGCTCGTCGAATCCTATGTGTTTGTCGAAATCTGTGAGGCATTGATGCTCTCGTTCGCCGCTGAAAACGAAGCGCGGATGCGGGCGATGCTGGCCGCTCGTGCGAATGTGCGCGACAGGCTCGATGAACTGACGCAAAGCTATCGCAGGGTTCGCCAGGACGAGATCACCGACGACATCGTGGAGCTGGCGGCGGGCGCGGGAGAGGCGCGCTAGCGTCACGACGGCCGGGTGGCGGAGCCGTGAAATTGTGGCGCAGTTGCAGGCGATTTAACGAACAACCTGGCGCCCAGCGTCGGGCGCCCTGGTTGGTCGTGTGGCTGTTGCCGTTTTCGTGGCGCCTCCTTGCCGTGCGAGGCGCACTTTCTCTCAGGTGGCGGGGTGATTGCCGCGGTCGTCACCGTCCGCATTGCGACGTTTGCGTGGCTGCCGCAGCGGCTTGCTGGCAGGCTCGCCAGCGCGTCCGGCGGCGCTTGCACCGGAGGCCGGCTCACGCGGCCCTCATTTTCATACGTGAGCCGCCATCGCGTCGGGCGACACCGCTTCTTCGCTCAGCGCAGGCCCGTCGAGATGCGCGAGGCGCTCAAGTAAAGCGCGCCAGTACTTGAGATGCTCGAAAGCGTCAGGTGCGACTTCGGTGTCGAAGCACACCGCGCGCGCCCACTCTTGTGCGCTGAGCGGCTCCTCGTTCGCCAGTTGCCTGACGAGGACAACAAGCCCGGCGTCGGACTCGGCATGCACCTGCGCCTGCGCGGTGCGCCTGCTGACACGCTCCGCCAGCAGACAGGTCCGCGCGTGAAAATCGAGCAGGAGCACCGGCACGCCCATGGAGCCGGCAAGGGCCGCGAATCTCTCCCGGTGAGCGCGTTTCAGGAATGTCGCATCGACCAGCGCCGGATAGTCCGAAGCCAGCACCTGACGTGTGAGAGACAGCAGGGCGTCGTAATGTCTGTCTATGGCCTGAGCCGTATAAGCGCTGGGCGGCAACGGGCGCGTATCCGGCAATGCGAAAGGGCGCACGCGCTTGCGTTCGCTATCGCTGGAAACGCGTACCGCACCGATCAGACTGACGAGTGCCTCGCTCGCCGCGGATTTGCCCGAGCCCGAATAGCCGTGGCACAACAGCAAATAGGGCCGGGGCTTCGCAGCCAGCCGTTCAGCCAGTGCCAGGTAGCGGTTCACCTCGGTCAGCGGCTGATGCTTCGAGCCGCCGCGCGTTTTGAGCGCCGCCGCCAGTGCCCGCACCAGCGCGCGATAAACCGAGTAGTAGCGCAGCGCCGGCAACGCGCCGAAATCGCCAGTGCGTCGCAGCCAGCCGTTCAGCAAGCGGGCGGCGAGATCGTCGCGTCCGTGCGCCTGCAGGTCCATGAGCAGGAAGCTGAGGTCGCTGGCCACATCGATCCATCGCAACGCGTTGCTGAATTCGATGCAATCGAACATCACCACGCGCTTGCCTCGCCGCAGCACGTTGCCAAGATGCAGGTCGCCGTGGCATTCACGCACGAAACCGCCGGCGCGGCGCGCCTCGAAATGTTCCGCGAGCCGCACCCACTCTCTTTCGCACCATTCACGAATCGAGGCCGGCACGTGCACGCCGGCCTCGCGTCCCAGCTTGGCCAGGTTGTCCAGCACTGCTTGCATCTGCGTTCGCACGGTGGACGCCGCACCGAAGCTGCCGCGCGGCACCGCTCGCGATGCGCGACGATGAGCCGCGGCGAGACTGTCGGCCAGCGCGTCCATCTCCGGAAAGCCGAGCGCTTCGTGCGCGACTAATCCGTCGAACACCTCGCGTTCGTCGAAGCGCCGCATCTTCACCACATGTTCGACGACGCGTCCGCGCCGCCCAATCTTGCAGACCCGGCCCTCGCGGACGATAGTCCCCACCCCGCGATACAACTCGCGTGCAAAGCGCCGGTTCAGCCGCACTTCGTCTTCGCACGCGCGTTGCCGCGCGGCGGGTGAGGTGAAGTCGAGAAAGCCCGGATCGACCGGCTTCTTCAGTTTGTACGCGTAGCGTCCAGCCAGATAAACCACTGAGATATGGGTTTCGATCCGGCGGATACGCCCGGCGGGATGGCAATAGGATGCGGGCCGTTGCAAGGCCCGGTCGATATCGGACCAGCCGCGCCGTGCGAGGCGCTCACGTTGCCTCGCATGCAGCGTTCGGTGCTGCGGCGAAAGAAGAGGTTCGGCCATGATCGGCTCCGCGATTGCAATGACGACCGCTTCAGGATAGGCACAGCCCGACGTGCGTCTATTGATGGAAATCATTGTTCGCAGAAGCTGCCGCCGGTGAATGCCACTTGATACATGTCAACCGTCGGGGCGCGAGCCCATCTAAAGTCGGTCGTATGGCAAGCCGGCTTCAATCGTGCCGACCTGCGTTGCGCGGCGCGTCACAGGCGTATCGGACCTCGTGAGCATGAGCATCGGCAAGCTTGCGACGCCCTGAGCGCAGCGCATTCGGGTGCGGTTGGGTTAGCTCATCGGTCAGACATCAGGAGTAGCACATGACGCTTACTGGAAACGTTGGTGACGGACATTGGTCGGTCTCGGCGGTCACCCATTCGACGACGGGCGGATTCGACTGCTCAATCAAGATCAGCCACGCCGCTCCGGAGGGCGACTTCAATCACGAGTTCAAGCACAGCAGCATTTGGCCGACCGAGCGGGAGGCGGTACTTGCCGGCTTGCGCGAAGGCATGGTGTGGGTGCAGCTCAAAATGTCGAATACACTGTCGATTGGCCTGACCGGCGCACAGCGATCCCACCGCAGCGCGAGTGAGGAGGCTTGCCATGCCAGTGTCCGGGCGGGTGACGAGGAGTGATCTTCGCCGCTTGCGTCTGAACCGGCGGGCAATAGATCAGGCGAGGCGCGATGCCTCGTCCGCAGAGGATTCGATATTGATGGGGATCGCCAGGTGGCGCGCACCCTGAAAAAAGCAGACTTACTTCAGTCAAAGAGTCGGCGCCGCCGCCCAAAAAGACGGACCTGTGCGCCGTCAGTTTGAGACTCGCCGCATTATCCCGCGTATCTGCACCATCGGATTTCCGGTGCGAAGCGCATTTTCCAGATTCCATGCGACGACCGAAGGGCGCCACGTCACGCCATCTGACCAACCGTCCTGCGAAATCGCCGTAAGGCCAGAGCAAACAGGACCGACCCGATCGCGATCAGGATCAGGAACGGCCGCCAGGCGACGTCGAGGCCCGCGCCCCGATACAGAATGGCCTGCCCCAGTTCGACAAAGTGAGTGGTGGGCGCGAGCAGCATGACGTCCTGAACGATCTTCGGCATGCTTTCACGCGGCGTAATGCTGCCGGAGAGCATCTGCAACGGAAGAAGTACGAGAACCACAAGCATGCCGAACTGCGGCATGCTGCGCGCGAGCGTCGCCATGTAAATGCCCATCGACGTCGTGGCAAACAGATGCAGCGCCGTGCCGACCATGAACAGGCCCACGGAACCTTCAATTGGCACATGCAGCGCGCCTCGCACGACGAACGTCAGTGAAGCGGTCGCCACTGCCATGACCACGAGTCCCATCGACCAGACTTTTGCCAGCATGATCTCTGCCGGGGTGACCGGCATGACCAGCAGATGTTCGATCGTGCCGTGTTCGCGCTCGCGTATCAGCGCAGCGCCCGTGAGGATGATCGACAGCATCGTGACGTTGTTGATGATCTCCATCAGTGCGCCGAACCAGGTCTGCTCGAGGTTCGGATTAAAGCGCATATGCACGGCAAGATCGACGGGCGGCGGCGCGCTGTCCCGGTAGCGCGCCACAAAACCCGCAATCTCGCCGGACACGATCTGTTGCACGTAGCTGCTGCCTGTGAACGCCTGGCTCATGCGCGTCGCGTCGACATTGAACTGTATCGACGCAGGTCTTCCGGCCAGCACATTCCGCTGGAAGTCGGGCGGAATATCGAGCGCGAACGTGTATTCGCCCGTATCGAGCCCGCGGTCGACTTGCGCCGGGGTAATCAGACGCGCGGTGCCGAACTGCGGCGGAAAAAACGCAGCGGCAATGCGGGCGGACAAGGGCGAAGCGTCTTCGTCGACGATCGCAATGGGCGCCATATGCAGCGTGTCCGGTTGCGCGGTTGCGGCGGAATAGATCGCCACTGTAAAGGTGTAGGCGATCAGCACGACCATCATCGGATCGCGCCACAAACTCCACAGTTCCTTGACCCCGAGGCGGTAGATGTTCGCGATGTGGCGCATGCTCAGGTCTCCTGCTTTTTCAGCAACGCCGTGGTCAGGCCGAGCACCACCGGTATGGCGGCCAGTAGCGGCCAGAATTGCGCCTGAAGCTCGGCAAAGCCCAGCGCCTTGTTGATCACGCCGCGGCTGATCGTGAACATGTAGGTGGCCGGATAGATCGAGCCGATGAAGCGCCCGCTGCCGTCCATCGACGACAGGGGATTGATCAGGCCGGAGAACTGGATTGCGGGAATGAGCGTGCCGATCATCGTCAGGAAGATTGCGGCGATCTGACTGCGGGTGAACGTGGATGCCAGCATGCCGGCGCCGGTCGCGACGGTGCTGTAGACCAGCACCGCGGCGAGTAGCGTCAGGAAGTTGCCTTTGACCGGCACGCCGAAAGCAATTCGGGCAAATAGCGTCATCAGCAGGAAGTTGAGGACAGCCAGTAGCACATATGGCACCTGTTTGCCCAACAGAAACTCGCTGCGCGTGACCGGCGTCACATACAGATTGATGATCGAGCCCAGTTCGCGTTCGCGCACGACCGCGAGAGCGGTCAGCATGGCAGGCAGCATCAGGAGCAGCAGCGGGATGATCGCGGGCACCATTGCCGGAGCGCTTTTCACGTCAGGGTTGTAGCGAAAGCGCGTCTCGATTTTGACCTGCGCGGCAGGCGTCGTGCCGAGCCGACGGATGCTCTGGTCGATTAGCCACGCCTGATGCAGCCCGAGCACATATCCACGAATTGTTTCCGCGCGCTGCGGCATCGCGCCGTCGATCCATACACCGAGTTGCACGGGCGTGCCGCGTTGGAGGTCGCGGGCGAAATGCGGGGGAATTTCGATGGCGAGGGACAGCCGGCCGCTGCGCATGCGCTTGTCCAGATCGTCGTAGTCGGCGAGCGGGGCCTGTTCCACGAAGTAACGCGAGCCCGACATGGTCAGCGCGTAATCGTGACTCAGTTCCGTCTGGTCGCGATCGAGGACCGCGTAGGTGAGACTTTCGACATCGAGGCTGACGCCATAGCCCATCACGAGCATCAACACGACTGAGCCGAGCAGGGCGAGCGTGGCGCGCACCGGGTCGCGGCGCAACTCGAGCGCTTCCCGCCACATGTAGGTCAACGCCCGGCTCAGACTGAACACGCGCGGCTGCGCGCGGCCTGGTGAGCTTGCCGGCGCGGGTGTACTCGAAAAGTTCGTGCTGGCCGGCGCTTCGATCGTCGCTTCAGCGCCAGCGCCTGGCTCCGCTTTTTCGGCGCCCGCTTCGGTCAGGTAGCCGATGAAGGCCGCTTCGAGGGAGGCCGCGCCGCGCAGGCGTATGAGTTCCGCTGGGGAACCGGTCGCGAGCACGTGGCCGGCATGCATCAGCGAAATGCGGTCGCAGCGCTGCGCCTCATTCATGAAGTGCGTCGAGATGAAGATCGTCACCTTGTCGCGGCGGGCAAGCTGGATCATCAACTGCCAGAAATTGTCGCGAGCGACGGGGTCCACGCCCGACGTCGGTTCGTCGAGAATCAGTAGCTCCGGCTTGTGCACCATCGCGACCGCCAGCGAAAGACGTTGCCGCATGCCGAGTGGCAAGCTGCCGGGCAATGCGTCGCGCACTTCCGCAAGGCCGAAGCGGCTCACCATCTCGTCGACCCGGGCGGCAATCGCTTGCGGCGGCACGTGAAACAGCTGCGCATGCAATACCAGGTTCTGCTGAACCGTCAGTTCGCCATAGAGCGAAAACGCTTGTGACATGTAGCCGACGCGGGTACGCGTGTCGATATCGTTGGGGTCCACTTCGTGCCCGAACAGCTTCGCCGACCCTTCGCTCCCGGGCAGCAGGCCGGTCAGCATCTTCATCGTGGTCGACTTGCCGCAACCGTTGGAGCCCAGAAACCCGAAGATTTCGCCGCGTCGAATGCGAAAGCTGACGTGATCGACTGCGACGAAATTGCCGAAGCGCATGGTCAGCTTGCTCGCTTCGATGGCGAGTTCGCCCGCGGCGTCGGCGGCCAGCGGCTCCACGACGACCGGCTGATGACCGCGGCGGCGTTCCTCCGGCAGCAACGCGATGAATGCTGCTTCCAGCGTGTTCTGATGCGTGCGCGCGAGCAGTGAGCGCGGCTCGCCGGTCGCAAGGATCCGGCCTGCATCCATTGCGACCAGCGAATCGAAGCGCGCGGCCTCGTCCATGTAGGCGGTTGCGACGATGACGCTCATGCCGGGGCGGCCGGCACGGATGCGCGCGATCAGATTCCAGAACTGTGCGCGTGCCAGTGGATCGACGCCGGTGGTCGGCTCGTCGAGAATCAGCAAGTCGGGGTCGTGAATCAGGGCGCAACAGAGCGCCAGCTTCTGTTTCATGCCGCCGGACAGTTTGCCGGCCGGCCGCGCCAGAAACGGCTTCAGGCCGGTGCTGGCGGTCAGCGAGTCGATCCGCTCGCGGCGCTCGGCGGCGTCGTGACCGAACAGCCGCGCGAAGAATTGCAGGTTCTCCTCGACGGTGAGCGTCGGGTACAGATTTTTTCCCAAGCCTTGTGGCATGTACGCGATGCGCGGGCAGACGAGCGCCCGGTGTCGTCGCGAGCGCATGTCGCCGCCCAGCACCTCGACGCTGCCTTGCTGAACCGCGCGGGCGCCGGCCGCGAGCGCCAGCAGACTGGACTTGCCCACGCCGTCCGGTCCGATCAGTCCGGTCATGCGGCCGGCGGGAACGTCCAGAGTGAGATTGTCGAGCGCAACGGCATTCGCGTAGCGCAGCACGACGTTGCGCAGCCGGATGACCTGCGAGGCTTCAGCCGTTGTCGCGCCGCTCACTGCGGCACCTTGATCGCCAGCGAGGCCGGCCACGCGGCGTGCTCATCAATCCTGATCCAGGCCACGCCCGGCAGGCCTGTCTTGACAAGCTTCAGATGCTTGAGCAGCAGTTCGCGGTTGATCCGTGCCTTGACGCGGAACATCAGCTTCTGGCGCTCGCTGGTGGTTTCCACGGTCTTCGGCGTGAATTGCGCGGTACTGGCGACGAACGACACGGTGGCGGGAATCACATAGTTGGGCGCCGCATCGAGTATCACACGTACTTCGGCGCCCAACGCGACCTTGCCGACCACCGTCTCGGGCAGGAAGAACGTCATGTAGACGTCGGAGAGATCGACGATGTTCAGGACCTTGCCGCCCGCAGGCAGCACTTCGCCTGGCTCGGCGATGCGATATTGCACGCGGCCGTCGCGCGGCGCCGTCAACTGGCTGTCGCTGATGTCGGCTTCCACGCGCGCAACGGTCGCGAGCGCGGCATGCACAGCGGAGTGCGCGGCCACCAGTTGCGCGCGGGTTGCGTCGACGGCGGCCTGGGCGGCGGTGACCTGAGCTTTCGCGGCAAGGACGGTAGCTTGCGCGCCGCGCTCGCGAGCCCGATCGTCGTCGAGTTCCTGCATGGAGGATGCGCCTTCTCGCGACAGCGTCTCCGAGCGCGCCAACTTGCGCCGCGCCGCGTCGAGTTCGCTTTCACGCTGGGAGACAATGGCCTCGGCGGCAGCCTTGTCGCTTTGCCTTTGCACGACTTGCGCTTCGATACTGAGCGCGGTGTTGAGCGCCTGCTGATGCTGCGCGCGTGCTTCGGCGAGTTGCGCGTCGAGCACGCTCACCTGCATGGTCGCCAGGGGCTGGCCTACGTTGACGAAGTCGCCTTCATCGACGGTAATGGTTTGGACACGGCCCGCCAGCTTGGTGGCCACGTCGATTTCGGTTGCCTCGATCCGGCCGTTGCCGCTGACGAAATCCGCGGCGGGACGCGACCCACGCAGCATCTTCGGGACGTAGTAGGCGGCGGCAATCACGGCCAGTAGGGCGACAGCCAGTATCACTTTTCTTCTTGGGTTCATGGCAATGGGCCTTGTTCATGCGCGATGTCGGCGGCGGGGGGCGTGCCGGTCTGCTCCCGGTCCTGCACGTCGCCGCCGAGCGCGGCATAGAGTGCGACGCGGCTCGAAAGCAATGCGCGGCGCGTCTGTATCAGTTGCTGTCGTGCATTGAGCAGGTCCCGCTGCGCATCCAGCACCTCCAGAAACGGCGTCGCGCCATTGTCGTATCTCAGCCTGGCGAGGCGGGCGCGCTCTGTCTGCGCCGCCAGCGTGTCTGTTTCCGTTTGAACCTGCGCGGCGAGCCACTCTCTTGCCGAAAGCGCGTTGGCCACGTCGCGAAAAGCTTCCTGAATGGCTTTTTCGTATTGCGCGACCGCTTCGCCTTCACGGGCCCTGGCAAGTTCGAGATTGCTGCGATTGCGGCTGGCATCGAAGATAGGCAGCGAGATGTTGGGCATGAAGATCCATGCGCCGCTGCCCGATGCAAACAGGCCATGCAGATCGGTACTCGTCGACCCGACGGCGCCAGTCAGCGTGACGCGCGGAAAAAACGCCGCGCGTGCCGCGCCGATATTGGCGTTGGCAGCGCGCAACTGATGTTCCGCTGCGACGATGTCCGGACGCTTTTCAAGCAGCGACGAAGGCAGCCCTGGCTGCAGATTCGGGTACACGCTCGTGTCGGCGAGCGGCGCAGGTTGCAGCGGTGCGGGCGCGCCGACCAGGACGGCGAGTGCGTGGGCCTGAGTGGCGCGCGACTGTTCGAGCTGGGCAACCAGCACTTGCGCCTGCTGCAAGAGAATTTCTGACTGCCGGAGATCCAGCTTCGAGATCGCCCCGACCTCGAAGCGGCGGCGGAAGATTCGCAGCGATTCCGATCGGCTTGCGATCGTCTCGCGGGCAACGCAGATGCGTTCGTCGAGTTCGCGCAGCAGCAGATAATTGTCCGCTACGTTTGCGATGACGCCGAGCGTAGCGGCGCGGCGCGAGGCGTCGCTAGCCAGAAATTGCTCCAGCGCTGCGTCCTTGAGGTTGCGTACGCGGCCCCAGAAGTCGACTTCCCAGTTGCTTTCGCTGAGCCCGACCTGATATGCGTCGGCGTCGAGACTACCGCCGGGCGCCAGCACGCCCGGCGTATGCAAACGGACATAGCCCGCGCCGGCAGCGATCGTGGGCAAGGTGTCGGCCCGCCGCACGCCATAGGTGGCGCGAGCTTGCTCGACGCGCCGCACGGCAATGCGCAGATCACGGTTCCCGCTAAGTGCCTGTTCGATCAGGGCCTGCAACTGGGCGTCGGGAAAATAGCTGCGCCAGTCGAGCTGGACTGGGGCCGATATGCCGTCGGCGGGCACAGCGGCGGACGAATCGGCGTTCCAGCTATCTGGAACTGGCAGGGCAGGACGCACATAGGACGGCGTGAACGACATGCATCCGCCTGCGCAGAGCGCCGCGGACAGTACGACTGCCGAGGCGAACGTCATGCCGCTACAAGGCGATGGACGTGTTGCTGGCGGCGGTCGGGAGCGCGACGATAAGAACATGAGTGCGTGCTGTGAATTGGGCGGAATGGCTTCGGTCAAGGCAAGTGCCTGGGACGGACATTGGCTACGCAATGAGCGCTGCACTCCGCGCGGTCGCAAGCGGTTACTTGCGAGCAGGCGGAGCGCGGAGCGGCCGGGATTTCGACCCGCAACGCCCCATGTAACGTTTATGCTGCAAGTACTTATAACCGACGCGGTGGATGGTGCAACTTGATCTGGATCATCCAGGCCCGGACAGGTCAGGGCGGCTTGCTTCGTATCGCAGCGTGTTCGATCCGAGGCGCGATGCATGCCATGCCATCCGCGTGCATTGGCAATACAAGCCAGATACTCTTGCCGGACGGATGCGAAGGGATCGCACAAATCTGGGAGGGGTGTTCGTCATCGAAGCGAACGGGTTGACGTCAGTACAACAAGGTCCGCGGCGCGCACACCATAGAAGGCTACTGCACGGGGTAAGCCGTTCGGCAGAACGAGTGCCGCCCGCCAGAGTGGTGGCGGTTTGAATGGTTGACGAGCATCCTGGAGAAACGTTGCAATACGGCGCAACGTCCGATAGTTGAGCGTGAGATCAAACGGGCTGGATGCAAACGGGCTGGATGCAGCGCGCCGGGCGGGGGGGCCAGCAGGCGAGCTCGAACATGTCGCGCAATGTCCGGACGCTTCTGGTATCGATGCATGCGGCACCCCGACACGCGACGCGGCCAAGGCAATGTCCGCTGTTTCCGGGCGCGTCGTAGTCGCTCGGGTGCGCTCGGAAAGCATGGCAGGCGCGAGGCACTGCTCACTGCGCGCTACAGGAACCTGTCTGGCTTCGCAACTGCATGGCGAATCGGACGATGAGCCGGGCGCAACAGCAGCTTTTCCCGCATCCTCGCATGCGCCAGCCCCGCCTTGGTCAACGGATGGGATAGCCTGCTCATGCGCACTATTTCCTTGCGAAGTCGGGGATGAATACACGCTAGTGCGAGAACGAGAAACGAGCCCGGCATCAGTAACAGGCTAACGAGTATCGCGCTTCTGAACATATTGCCTCCGGAACTGTTTGGTTTTGCTCTGAATCGAGAATACGTTTCGCTTGCTGTGACCGATTGACGTGCGTCAAAGCTACGCAAAGCCCGCTGCAACGGATACGGCGATACCTCGTTGTTTGTGCGCTATTCGCGGTGGAGTTGGAGTGGCTGCCCGGAGCATGAAGTGCCCTGTGCCGCAACCTTAGATAGCCGCGACGACCGGCGAGCGAGCGGATTGACCCATGTCAGCGGAGACGGTGGCTCGCGCACTAGACTGCATCACGGGCGTAATCAAGCGGAGCAGCGCGCACCGGGTCGCGTCCAGCCATCAGCTACTACCACTCGTTGATTTTTGATCTGGCGCAAGTGGGTGCGGCAGGGCACCACAGGTAGACCACCGCTTGCGGGGATACCATGAACGCATCGGTACAGGGCGCAGCAAAATGACGCGGCCAAGTAGAGGATAAAGCAGTTGAGTTCCAGCAATCGATCATATTACTCAGGAGTATGAAATGTCCGCCACCTCCGTTCTTATCAGCATGGCCCCGATGTGGGGCATTCTGCTCATCGCATCCTGCTCCGCCGCATATCTGGTCTTTTGGCGCAAGGTAATCAAATAAGCGCCCGCAGATTCGGCTCACGAGTACCAGGTGGGACCCATGTGCTCGCGCAATGGCACGATCTCATGATGGCGTGCAAAGGAGCAGGGCGTGCAGGAAGCCTTTGCGGAGCAGGAAAACATCAACGACGAAGATTTCGCTCTGCACTGGCTGCGACGGCGTCGTTTATTGCTGATGAACTGGCAGGTCGGTAAGCCGCCGTCGACCGTGAGAACGGCGCCAGTGACATGCCAGGACCCGGGGGCCTGGTTCAACCAGGCTCGACCGATACCGACATGAACCCGCCAGGCTGAAGTCTGCGATCGTGTTGCAGAGAGCGATATCAGCGTCTGCGGATCGCACGAGGTGATGCATTCCATGTGCTCTCGTCGCGCTTCGAGAGGGCCGTTGCCGAGGGCGAGTTGCCGGAATCCGTTGACGTGGCGAAGCACGCGAGGTTTCTGCAAACGGTCCAGAGCGATATGGCGATCCAGGCGCGGGACGGCGCCAAAAGAGCAGAACCCCAGGTCGTCGCTGAGATGGCGATGGCTGCATGGGATCAGATTGTTCGCCACACGGACAAACTTCCAAAACTTCGTTGATGGCCAGCATCAACGATCGCTCCCGGCCCGCCATCAAATATGGCCGGCGAACCTTCCATCTGGAAATTGCGGGAAAGCAAAGCATAAAAAAGCGTTTGTCAGGGCCTCGCCTGACGGCTTCTAATAATCAGCTTGTCGCGACAGGTTTAAAGCGCTTCGGACTGGGAGCGAGCGTCCATGCTCGCTGCCCGGAACGAGTCGGCTTGACGCCCGCTAGAAAGTCGCACCGCGAGTCTCCTTCATCAAAGGCAAAGCAATGGCGCTCTGCGCAGTGACGATCAGCTTCTGATTCGCCCCGCCGCGCGCCGTCTGCACAGCTGACATGGAAATGGCATGGCCGACCTGACTTCTACCCGCAGCCGCTATGTCGCGGCCCAACCAACCCGCACGGGCATTCCCACGGCGACGCTGTACAGCTGGCTTTCGTGGATGATCCCGGCCGCCGTTGTGCTGCTCTGGGAAGCTGCGGCCCGCCTTGGGCTCATTGCACCGCAAGTGCTGCCTGCCCCAAGCAGCGTCCTGGAAACGGCGCTTAACCTGGCCCGTAACGGCGAGCTCTTCGTTCATCTCGGCGTCTCGCTGCTGCGTGCCGCGGGCGGGTTTGTCATCGGCGGAACGCTCGGCCTTGCACTAGGCATCCTCGTCGGTTTTTCGCCGCTCGCGCAGGCGCTTCTCGATCGCCCGATCCAGATGGTGCGCGCGGTTCCGTTCCTCGCGATGCTGCCGCTCGTGATCGTGTGGTTCGGAGTCGGCGAAACCGCAAAAATTTTCCTGGTCGTGCTGGCGGTGTTCTTCCCGATTTATATCAATACGATGCTCGGCATTCGCCAGCTTGACCCGAAGCTATTGGAGCTGGCGCGTGTCGTCGGGCTCGAGCGGACGGCGACCGTGCGGCGAATCATTCTTCCGGGAGCAATGCCGTCGATCCTCACAGGCGTGCGCTATGCGCTCGCGCATGCGTGGCTCGCCCTGGTCATCGCCGAAACGCTCGCCACCACGAAAGGTATCGGCTTCCTGGCGATGGACGCGCGCGAATTTCTCAACACGAACGTGATCGTTCTGACCATGATCGTCTACGCGATCATCGGTGTCGTGGCGGACGCGCTCGTGCGCCTGCTGGAAACCCGCTTCCTCTCGTGGCATGCGAACTACGCGAAAGGAGCACGCAAGTGAGCCAAAGCATCGCCACCGGCCGCGATCATTTCGCCGCAGATCCGGTCAACGTCAGCGCCGGCGCACACACATTAGCCGTAGCGGTCCGTGGATTGCAGCGGCGCTATGGCAGCCGCGTCGTGATCGACTCACTGGATCTCGACATCCACAAGGGTGAATTCGTCGCGCTGCTCGGTGAGAGCGGCTGCGGCAAGACGACGTTACTGCGCGCGCTTGCGGGACTCGATCTGCCCGACGCGGGGACCATCCGCGCGCCGGAGCGCCCGTCGGTGGTATTTCAGGAGCATCGTCTGTTGCCTTGGGCGACGCTGTGGGAAAACGTCTCGCTGGGTCACGAGAAAACGATTGACCGCCGCGGCGCCGCGCTTGCGCTCGCCGAGGTCGGACTTGCCGGCCGCGAAGACGACTGGCCGCGCAACCTCTCAGGCGGTCAGGCTCAGCGGGTAGCGCTCGCACGGGCGCTCGTTCCGGAGCCGGCGCTGCTCCTGCTCGATGAGCCGTTCGCCGCGCTCGACGCGCTGACTCGCATCAAGATGCACGGACTCGTCAAGGAACTCGTCGCGCTGCACCAGCCCGGCGTGCTGATTGTCACGCACGACGTCGACGAAGCGCTGACCCTCGCCGACCGGATTCTCGTGATGCGCGCCGGCCGCATTGCGGCATCCTTCCGGCCGAAAGAGCAGGCCGGCGAGCTGCGTCCCATTCTGCTCGACGAACTGGGCGTGCGTTCTCACTAACCCATATCGCCATCAATCGAAGGACCCAAAAGCATGACTGATTCATTGTTGAGCCGCCGCCAGCTGTTGCGCGCGGCGGGCGGCCTGCTGGCAGGCGTCGCTGCCGCAGGGCTCTTTCCTGTTCACGCAGCCGAGCCGCGCAAGCTGACGCGCAACACCGACACGGTACGCGTTGGCTGGGGCTATGGCAGCCTGCCCGACATCGCGAAGCAACGCGGCGTGTTCGAAAAGACGCTCGCGGCCAAGGGCATCAAGGTCGAATGGATCGGCCCGTTCCCGAACCATGCGCCGTCCATTCAGGCCGTCGTCGGCGGCAGCGCGGACTTCGGCTTCTGGGGCTCGACCACACCGGCACTTGCAGCGATGCTGGCCGGCTCGCCGATCGTCTTCAACGCGTTCGACATCTATTCGCCGCGCTCCACTTCGATCATCGTGAAGAAGACGAGCGGCATCAACTCGGTTGCGGATCTTGCGGGCCGCAAGGTCGCCGTGAACCGCTCGGGACTTGGCGAATTCCTGCTGATCGCGGCGCTGGAGAAACATCGCGTCGAGCGTGACAAGGTGCAGTTCGTTTATCTGAATCCCCCCGATGCCGCGCCGGCTTTTGCCCAGGGCAGGGTGGACGCGTGGTCGATGTGGTCGCCCGGCGTGGACATTGCGCGCTTCTCGAACGACGCGAAGGACATCTTCAACGAAGGCCGCGACCTGGACTTTTTGATCGACTACAGTTCGCTGGTGACGCGCCGCAAGTTCACCGAAGAAAACTCGGAGCTGATTCGCGCGGTAATCGACGCATATCACGTGGAAGGCGCGTGGCAATCGGCACACTCGGCCGAAGCGGAGCAACTTGTGCAGCGCGAGGGCAAATATCCGGATCAGGTGCGTGACTATCTGGCGAGTCTCAAGCGTGTGAACCAGTTTCACGAAGCCGACGACGCCGCCTTCATCGCGCAGTTTCAGCGCGCCGCCGACTGGCTCGCGGAGCGCAAGATCATCAACTCGCGCATCAAGGTCGCTGACTACAGCATCAGAGTTTGAACCCGGGCGCCCGCATGACTGATACCAATAGCAGCAAGGACGCGAGCCGCGCGCAGGGCATCTCGCCGTTGACCGTCTCACTCGGCTTCGCGAAGACTATCGCCGATATTGCGGCGACCGCGGCGGCGCGCGAACGGGAGCATCGCTTACCGCACGATGAGATTGCGGAGTTGAAGGCGCTCGGTTTCGGCGCGCTGCGCCTGTCGCCGGAGCAGGGTGGGCACGGCGTGTCGCTTGGCGATCTGTTCGTCGTCGCTCGCGACCTGGCGGCGGCGGATTCGAACATTGCGCATGCGTTCCGCAATCATTTGTGGCAGGTCGAGACGGCGCTAAGGAAGAGGGATCATCCGTTCCACGCGCACGTGCTGAGGCTTGCCGCACAGAGAAAGACCGTTGGCTTGAGCTTTACCGAGAGCGATGTAACGGCGGCCGGGGCGCGCCCGACGAAGGTGATGGCCCGACTCGAATGGGATGCTTCTCGCGACGTGTACGTCGGTTCGGGAGACAAGGTCTACGCGACAGGCAACCTCTACAACGACGCCTTTATCGGCTCGGCGGTGGAGAGCCGTATGGAGCGAACTGTGCAATACGTGCTGGAGCGGGGCGCGGGCGTTAGCAACGACGACGACTGGAATGGGTTCGGCCAACGGCTGACCGGCTCGGGCACGGCCCGCTTTCGGGACGTCACCGTGCCCGCGGCGCACCTGTACCCCCTCGATCCTCCACGACCGGACGAGGCCGCGCCCTGGGGCTTCACGTTCCATCAGGTCTATCTGACCAACTGCATTGCGGGCATCGTGCGCCGGGTCGCGCTGGATGCCGTCGAAGTGTTGCGCACGCGCAGCCGCAATTTCTATCACGGCGAAGCAGCGCATCCCGCCGACGAACCCGTGCTTCAGTCGCAACTTGGGCGCATTCGCGCCTATGCGGCAAGCGTGGAAGCTACCGCTGACCGCGCGGTCGCTGCGCTCCAGCGAGCGTGGGACGCTTACGGTACAAGCGGCGAATATGAAGCCACGCTTGCTGCCACGCTCGCGGCGTCGGAAGCCAAAGTCGTCATCGACGACCTCGCTCCGCAAATAGCAAGCTGGCTGATCGATCTGGGCTCGGGCTCGGTTGTCTCGCGTTTCGGCGCACTCGACCGGCACTGGCGCAATATCAAGGTGATTGCATCGCACAATCCGCGGCTATATAAGGAGCGTCTGCTCGGACAGCATCTGCTGACAGGTCAGTTGCCGCCGACCGGCGCGTTCTTTTAGACCCGCCCGGTCTTCGCTTGCGACTCGGGTGCGATGACCCGAGCGCTCAGCCAAGCAGACGACGCACGCGCGGCATGACTTCCTCGGCAAAAACGGACATGTCCGCCTCGAAAGGCTGGAACTGCAGCATGAACAGTTCGATGCCGGCACGGTGGAAGTCGACGACGCGTCGAGCGACCGTGTCGTAGTCGCCAACGAGCCCCGCAGCCGTGCCGCCGTTCGAACCGACGCGAGGTGAGCGCGCGAACGTTTGGTGCATGACTGCATTCGGATCGGTGTTGGCCTTTTGCCGCTCGCGCAGCGGCTTGTCGAGCTCCGCAAGCGCAAACAGGTGATCGAGGTGAGCATCGGCGAGGGCCTGCGTCTGCCGCGCGATCACGAAGGCCGACAGGCCGAAGCGCAACGCATCCTGGTGAGGAGGCCGCGCACGCGACGAGACATCCGCTATGAGGCGCGCCACGTCGTCGTGCGGTTGCCCGTTGATGAACCACACGTCGCCATGAGCCGCCACGAGCGAGCGCGCCGGCTCCGACTCGCCGCCGACATAAATGCGCGGCCGCGCGCGGAACGGATCGGCCGGACGCAACTGATAATCGTCGATGCGGAAGTTGTCTCCGCGATGGGTGACGGATTCGCCGCGCAACAATGCGTCCACGACCGAGATCCATTCGCGGCCGTATGCATAGCGCTCGTCGTGTTCGGCAAAGCCAATGCCGGCCCGTTCAAGCTCCGGACGATTCCACGCGTTGACGAGGTTGATCGCGAAACGTCCGCCGCTAATGTGTTCTATCTGCTGCGCCATTTTCGCGAGCACGACCGGATGGTAGAGATACGGCTTGATCGCGGCGATGATCTCGATGCGCGACGTCAGTGCCGCCAACGCGGCCGACGCGGTCCACGCTTCAAGTTGATCGAGCGAAGGGTCATGCGGATTGACGGTGTGCTGGGCGACAAGCACAGAGTCGTAGCCGAGCCGCTCCGCTTCGAGCACCAGGGCCTTGTTGCGCGCCCACGAAGCGTCGTACGGTTCCGCGGGATCCTGCAGCGCCGCACGGCTTCCATGTACGAGCGCCCAAACGCCGAAGCGGGGAGGGTTAGACATCGCCTGTGACTCCGGAGACAAAGTGGGGAAGCTGTCTATGCTAACGCGCGCCCGCTGATGGCTTTCGAACTTCTGACGATATGCAATTGCCGCATTGGCATTTAGGTGCGGAGCCGCGACCCAACGGATGGCGCACCGTTTTGCGCAAAACTGATTTCGACGTTCGGTACTTCTGGCGTGAACGCTCCGCGCCTACAGTCAGGTCAGCCTTCGGACGCGGCACTCTCCACCAGAATGGACCCGCACGAAGCTTCTAACCGCCGAAAGGAGCAAACATGCTGACCAGAACATCTTCCGCGCTTCTCGCCGAACCCGACATGGCGACCGAAGACGCACAGTATTTCGAATACACGGCATCGGCGAATGCGATTGGCTCGAAACTTATCTCACGCGTGCCGTTCCGCAATTTCCCGTCTGCGCTCTATGCCGACGGCGCGACCCGGGTCGTGCCGCTCGACCTGTCCGCCGAACTCGGGTGTCCCGGCCCCGCGACCGGTCCTGGTTTGAGCGCGAGCTTCCTGCGTATCGTGGCGGGCGAAGCCTTGACGCTCGATCCCAACGCGACCTCCCAGGTCTGCTACGTGATCGGCGGAGCCGGCAGCGTGAAGCAGGGCGCAACGCACTTTCCGTTTGCGCAGGGCGATTTCTTTACGCTTCCGGGCGGCGCTGCTGCTGTGCTTTCCGCGGATACGACCGCGACGCTGTATTACGTCAATGATGCGCCGCTGCTGACCTATCTCGGTACAACCCAAGTACAGCCGCGCTTTGCGCCAACCCGCTATCCGGCCGCTCGCGCGCAGGCAGAATTGCGCAAAGTCGCGGAGCAAAGCAACGCGGGCCGCCGCAATCGCATCAGCGTGCTGATGGGCAACGCCCAGTTCCCGCAGACGCGCACGGTCACGCACGTGCTGTGGGCAATGTTCGGCATCGTGCCGCCGAATTCCGTGCAGAAGCCGCATCGACACCAATCGATTGCGCTCGACTTCATCGCCGACGGCGGGCCAGGCGTCTATACACTGGTCGGCACCGAACTCGACGCGCAGGGCGATATCGTGAATCCGACTCGTGTCGATTGGGAAGCGGGTATGGCGTTCGTCACGCCCCCTGGATACTGGCACGCGCATTTCAATGAAACAAACGACAACGCGTATGTCATTCCAATCCAGGACGCTGGCTTGCAGACGTATCTGCGCACGCTGGACATCCGCTTCGCTCGCTAAGGCACACGTGGTGGTGCGAGCCCGTCGTCCCAGTGCGGCGGCTCGCCGAGTGCTTCGGCGCAGAAGTCCACGAAGGCACGCACTTTCGACGAAACTGCCTTCCTGGGCCGATACGCCGCCCAGACCGCGGGGGCGGCTCGTCCGGTGCGCGCCTCGCATTCCGGCAACGCCGGCTGCAAGCGTCCGGGGCACAGGTCGGCGGCAAGCCAGCCACGTCGGCAGCAGTGCAATGGCGCAACCGGCCACGCAATCTCGAATGAAACATGGCGGCAGGCGCGCAAGCGCGGAACGCCACTACACGTTCAGTTTCCTAATTTGACATAAGATAAATTATCAACCTGAACGATGTTAGTCCAAAGTTCAGATGTCGTGTTTGCGCCAAGTCCAAATGTCCGCTTTTTCGGATCATCGTAAGCTGACCGGCCTCTGTGTTCCCGGCGCCGGCTGCGTGATCCAGCCAGCCCGCGCGCCGCAGACAAAAGTTTCCGCATTTCTAGGAGCAACAACCCGTCGCGCCAACCGACCCGTATGAATCCACCATCCGCGTTTCCTTACGTCCTGCGCCAGGTTTCATACGCATACGCATATCCAAGCAGCGCCGCCTCATCCCATTGCCGCCCGACGAAGATCAGCCCAAACGGGGCCCCGGACTGGTAGCGACCCGCCGGCACCGCGATGCCCGGCAGCCCCGCAATGTTGATCTCGCCGACCGTCGTCTCCTGAATGACTTCCTTGCCGTGAAGCGGCGGAATTTCACATCGCATTTGCGGAAAAACCAGCGCGTCCAGCCGCTGCGAAGTCATGACCGTTTCGAAGATGCGCAGATAACGGGCCTTCAGTTCGATGAACTCCGGCATCTCCGGCGGCAACGATGGCTCAGCCAGCGCCGTCCTGAAATCGGCAAGGTTATGCAGGTAGCGCAGCACGCCGTCGGGTCCGAACGCATCGTCGTCCCGGGTCGCTTCGGCAAATTCCGCGAAAGTCTTCAGTGGCGCATGCTTGCCGAGCCGTTGCAGATACTTCTCGATATCGTAGGGAATCGATTCGAGACCGCGCGCATCGAAGTGCTCCAGCGGCGGAGTCGGCTTTCTCAGATCGGCGAAGCCGGAGCCCGCGAACGGATCGTCGATGAGGTCCGCGCCCAGAGCGGTCAGTTCCTCCTTGACGCGTTCATACAGCATGGCGGCTACGTCCGAAAGCGGCTGCGCACGCCAGCCGGGGCCATACAAGCCAATGCGCTTGCCACTTAGCGCATTCGGCTCCAGCGCCGACGTATAGCCGCCTTGCGGCTGCCGACCGACACTGGCGAGCGTTTTGGGATCCTCGCTAGAATAACCTGCGAGTACGTCGAGGCATAACGCGGCGTCCCTCACGTTCCGGGCAATCGGCCCGACGACGTCCCGGTTGCCCGACAGCGGCACGACGCCCGCATTCGGAACCAGCCCGATGGTCGGCTTGATGCCGACGAGTCCCTGCGCCGAAGCCGGGTTCTGAATCGATCCGCCGGTTTCTTCCGCAAGTCCCAGCACCGCCATGCCCGAGGCGACCGCCGCCGCCGTCCCGGCGCTGCTGCCACCCGGCACGCGATCGGGCATGGCAACATTGATCGTAGGCCCCGCCCAGCTATCGTTGGCATGCGATCCTGTATGGCTCAGGATGGGGACGTTAGTCTTGCCAAGCAGGATTGCTCCTGCACGCCGCATGCGCGCCACGACCGGCGCGTCCCGTTCAGGCATCAGGTCGACGCCGCCCTTCTTGCTGTACAGCCTGGCCCATCCTGCCGTAGTCGGAAAACCGACCATATCCATCGGATCCTTGATGACCACCGGCACGCCCGCAAGCGGCCCCAGCGCTTCGCCGGCCGCTCGCCGCGCGTCGATCTCGCGCGCATCGTCGATCGCTTGCGGATTGAGAAAGATCAGCGCGTTGTACTCCGCGTTGTCGCGCTCGATTCTGTCAAAGCAGGCGCGCGTCAGTTGCTCGGCCGTCAACGTGCCGGCCCTGAAACGCGCCTGCACGGCTTGCACCGTGAGAGCGTCGAGATCGATGTCCATCGCCCTGCCCTGTGTCATTTGATGCTCCTGTTGGATTGTCGGTGCGCCAAGCGCTCAAAGCTGGACGCCGCGTGTGAGCGCGCCGTCGACCACGAAATTCGCCCCGCTCACGAAGCTCGCGGCCGGACTGGCGATGAACGCCACCGCATTGGCAATTTCCTGCGGCCGGCCCATACGGCCGGTCGGGTTCAAGGCAAGCGCGCGCTGGAACAGCGCCGCATCGTTATGCTCGATCCAGTCCCACACGCCGCCCTCGAAATACACGTTGCCCGGCGACACGGTATTCGCGCGAATGCCCTTTGCTGCGAGCTGATTCGCCAGCCCTTGCATGTAGTGAACCAGCGCGGCCTTGAAGACGCCGTACGGGCCCGCGGCGAAGTCGATTTCACGCGCCGACACGCTCGATATCGCCACGATCGACGCAGCCGCGCTCGCCTCCAGAAACGGCATGGCCGCATCGACCAGATTGACGGTACCGAGAAGATCCGTCTCGAACTCCTTGCGCCACGATTCGGTGTCGTTGCCGATGGCGAGCGCGCTCACGTTGGCCACCACGATATCGAGGCCGCCCCACTCGTCGCCGACGCGGGCGACCCACGCCTTTAGCGCGGCGCCGTCCGACACGTCGACGGCTGTGCCCGACGCGCGTGCGCCGCTCAGTTCAGCGAGTGCGCTCGCGGTCGATTGCACAGCCAGCTCGTCGCGCGCACAGATGGCGACGTCCGCGCCTTCCGCAGCGAGTGTCCGCGCAATCGCAAGACCGATACCCTTGGTGCCGCCGGTCACGATCGCCCTCAAGCCTTTCATTTGCAGGTCCATGTTCGCCGCTCCTGTGCGTGTCGATCAGAAAACGTATGAAGGGGTGCTCAGTCCTGCTCCCGCCCTTCCCCGGATGTCATGCCGCGCGCGATCTGCAACACCTCTCCCGCCTGAATGACGGAGTGACAGATATCGTCAATGGTCACGCGCTTTTCCATCGCCTGAGCGCGCAGAATGTCGTATGCCTCGCGCTCGCTCACGCGATGCATGGTCATCAGAATGTTCTTTGCGTCCTGCAGGTGCCGGCTGTCGAGCAGCTTCTGTTCGAGCTTGGCGATACGCTGCGCATGCTGACGCGAACGCTTCGCGTGATACAACGCCATCACCACGGTCGCCAGCAGCCCCGACGCCCGGATCGGCGTTGTCACAATGCCGTCGGCACCGAGCTTGATGGCC
Source organism: Burkholderia sp. WSM2232 (assembly GCF_000472545.1). Taxonomy (GTDB): domain Bacteria; phylum Pseudomonadota; class Gammaproteobacteria; order Burkholderiales; family Burkholderiaceae; genus Paraburkholderia. The sequence goes on from NZ_AWZV01000023.1 coordinate 99,957, forward strand.
TGATCGATGAAGGTCGGGTTCTCGTAGGCGACCACGCAGATAACGGGCGGCGCATCGGGCCCCGACCATTCGCCGCTCGGCGCGCGCTCCTCGGGTAACAGCGCGCGAAACACCAGGTCGACGCGCTCGGGCAGCGTGTCCATTGGCGGCCAGCATCGCTCTACCTGAAAGCCCATACGCCGCAGATGGTTCGCGAGCGTTTGCCCGTCATCGTCGTCCGGATGAAAAACGACCACGCGCGCGTTACGCTCGAGAATCGAACTGGTGAGGCTGCGTTGGCCTCTGCCCGGATGCGCGCTCACGTCAATAATCCCGCGTGCTCAGCTTCGTGACCCAGTCCCCGAGCATCTGACGCGTCATGTACGGGTCGGGGCCGACGGCAAACTTGGATTCGCGCAGGATCGTGAACTGACCGTCCGCATTGGCGCGGCCGATGCGCGGATAAAGCGCCATATGGTGATTCACGGGGTCGATGCGCACGCGGCCTTGCGGCGCGCTGAATTCCGAGCCCAGAAGATGCGGCATGATGGTCGCAAGCTCGTCGGAGCCTGCGCGCGCGAATGCTTCGGCGAACATGTGCATCTGATAATACGCAGCCTCCCAGTTCATGTCCGTGGGTATGTCCGTGCCGTAGCGCGACTGATGATGCGCAACCGCGCGATGATTCGCTTCGGTGTCGATACTCTGGAAATACGGGGCTGCCGTGATGTGCCCCGCCGCAATGCCGCGCTCCATTGCATGAATTTCGGTCTCCGAGGTATTGAGGCTGCCGATGGGTATTCTGGCCGGATCGAAGCCCGCGTGTGCATAGGCGTCGTAGAGATACGGCACGGTCTTGCCTATCACCGTGCAGAAAATCCAGTCCGGCGACTTGCGCCGGATATCGGCGACGACCTGCGCAAACTGATCGCGCGTCGCGTCTAGCGGCAGATAACGCTCACCGAGAATGGCGCCCTCCGGGTGCTGCAGGATCAGTTCCTGCATGGTCCGATTGCATTCGTATGGATAGACATAGCTGGAGCCGACGAAGTAGACCCGGGCGCCAAAGGTTTCCGTCATGAAGTCCGCGAGCTGCACCCCGTTCTGATTCGGCGATGCGCCGCTGTAAATGATGTTGTCGGAGTACTCGAAGCCCTCGTACATCTGCGCGTAGATGAGAAGTCTGTTGTGCTTTTCGACAATGGGCAGCATCGCCTTGCGGCTAGTCGAGGTATAGCCGCCAAAAATGGTGTTGACGCCGTCTTTCACGATCAGCCGCTCGGCGAGTTCGCGAAACGCGGCGGGGTCGGAGCCGGGGTCGTAATGGAGCGCGACGAGTTCCCGTCCGTCAATACCGCCGCGCGCGTTGATCTCCTCGATGGCGAGGCAAGCGCCGCGCCATTGAGATTGCTCGAGCAACCCGGTGGAACCGCTCGTCGAGCACAGCAGGCCCACTCGGATGGTATCGGACAAAGCCATTTAGTCACACGCTCACGGATATGCGCGAAGCGGTGCGCTTCGCGCTTGGGTCGATTCTTTTGATTGATGCTTCCGGCAAGCCTTTCGCCGGGGCACTGCGTTACTTGAGGTAGTGCTTGGCGACCATAGCGCCGACCGTATACTTTGGATCGACAAAATTGCCGAGTCGAACTTTGCCCACCTGACTCAGCATCATGTAGGCATCCCATTTGTCGAAGCCGTATTCGGCGGCCATCCACAACACCAGTTCGCGATAGGCGATGCGGGTGGCGTCTTCCAGTGGCCGTGCGCTGCCGATGCTCATCAGCGCGTCCTCGTTTTCGAGTCGCGGCCAGTCGATTTGCCATTTCTTGATGAGATCGACGCGCACGGTCGTCGTGCTTTGATACTCGACGGCCGTGCCGCACACCTCGCCGTCGCCCTGACAGGCATGCGCGTCGCCGATGAAAAGGCGCCCGCCGGGCGAGCGCACCGGCAGATACGTGATGCTGCCCGGCCCCATGTCCGGCACGTCCATGTTGCCGCCGTGGTTGTCGGGCGTGAGCGAATTGATTGAATCGATCTCCGGCGAGAGGCTGAGCGTGCCGATATGCGGCTTATAAGGCAGCGTATTGCGCTTGCTCCAGTACACGTTCTCTTCGTCGATCTTGATCTTGCGCACGACTTCCGGCAATGGCTCGTTGAGCAAGGCCGTATAGTCGGTGCCGGTCAGCCCGCCGAAGTTCGGAATCATGCAGCAAAAGCCGTGCGGATCGTCGCCGCGCGGCGCCATTTTTTCGATGTACACGGCGACCACGTCGCCCTTCTGCGCGCCCTCGATCATGATCGGCCCATTCTGCGGATTGAGAAATGGGACCTGCAGCACCTGCGACGGCTTGTCGGTCTCTTCCTTGATCTTGCCCTCGAACGCATCGCGCGTTTCCACCACTATCCGATCGCCGGGCTTCACGTGCAGCACCGGCTGCGAATAGGGGCCGATGGTGTAGTGATACGTTTTCTGCAACTCTTCCGTGAGATGGTGTTCCACCGGTTCCCGACCGGCACCCACACCGCGCCTCATCATGATCGAATCTTCAAGCCATTTCATGTTCCGCTCTCCGTCACAGCGCCAGATACTGGCGAATCAGTTGCTCATCCCCGAGTTGCGCGGGACTCAATGTGTCGACAATCCGGCCTTTGTCCATCACGCAGCAGCGTGTCGCGATCCGTTCGACCATGCCCATGTCCTGCTCGACGAGCACGACGCCGATACCGGTTTCGCGTGCGATCTGCTGCAACGTCTCGCCGATCAGATCGACGATGGAAGGCTGGATGCCTTCAGACGGTTCGTCGAGCAGCAGCACCTTGGGCGCGCTAACGAGGGCGCGTGCAATGGCCAGTTGCTGCTGTTCGCCGCCGCTCATGGTTCCCGCCTTTTGCGCATAGCGTTGCTTCAGAACAGGAAAGTAGCCGACGACCTGCTCTCTCATGCGCCCCGCCTGCGCGCGATTCGCCTGCGCGCCGACCTGAAGGTTTTCGGCCACCGTCAACGCGCCGAAAATCTCGCGGCCCTGCGGCACATAGCCCATGCCTTTCTGCGCGCGAACGTAGGGTTTCTCATGACCGATTGCTTCGCCGTCCAGTCTGATCTCGCCGTTGTCGAGCCTGACCAGTCCGATGAGCGTGCGCATCAACGTCGTCTTGCCGACGCCGTTGCGGCCGATCAGCGCGAGCACCTCGCCTCGCGCGACGCGCACCGACACGCCGTTGAGCACGCGGCCGCCGCCGTATCCCGATTCCACGCCTGAAACGTCGAGCAACACGCTCATTTCTTCTTCCCCAGATAGACTTCGGCGACATCGTCGCGCGCGAGAATCTCGTCGAGCGGTCCGTCCGCGAGCAGGCTTCCGCCATGCAACACCGTCACCCGCGAGGCGATCTGCCTGACGAAGGTCATGTCGTGCTCGACCACCATCATCGTAAGGCCGGCGTCCGAGAGACGCTTGATGAGCTCGCCCGTTGCATGCGTTTCTTCCACCGACATCCCCGCCACCGGTTCGTCCAGAAACAGCAGTTTCGGACGCAGCGAGACGGCCATCGCGATCTCGAGCCACTGTTTCTTGCCGTGCGACAGGTTGCGCGCGAGCACGTTCTCTTCGTTTGCCAGCATGAAGCGCTGCAGCAGCTCATCGAGGCTTTCAGGACGATCGTCCTTCGCGCGATGCAGCGACAGCTTCAGGTGCTGGCGCACGCTCAGGTCCGGAAATACGCCGGGAATCTGAAACTTGATGCTCATGCCCATGCGGATGCGCTCGTGCGGCAGCACGTGGCTCATGTCCTCGCCGAGAAATATGACACTGCCTTCCGAAGGACGATGCTCGCCGGTGATGAGTTTGAAGAACGTGCTCTTGCCCGCGCCGTTCGGGCCGATCACGCAGCGTATCTCGCCCGCCTCGATTTTGAAGTCGATGCCGTTGATGACGTGCGCGCCGCCAAAGTGCTTCTTGAGTCCGCGCGTTTCCAGCAGCGTCGTCATGACTTGCCCTCCTCTTGCTTCAGGCATGCAGTACGCTGGTGCGCCCCATCGCGTGCAGGGCCCGACAGACGTTTCAGTTGCCGCGTGACGAATGGCAGCAGGCCCTCGGGCGCGGCCAGCACGACGATCAGCAGGATCGCGCCGAGCAGGATCAACGCATACTGGCTGCCGTACACGGCGAGATTCTGCGAGAGCCAGACCAGCAGCGCGGTGCCGAAAATCGTGCCGCCAATGGTCTTTCTGCCGGAGGTCGCGACCCAGATCACGGGCATCGCGGCCGCGGTGAGGCCCATTGTGGACGGCGTGATGTAGGACCCCCAGATCGTGTAGAGAGCACCCGAGAGGCCGCCCAGCGTGCAACCGAGCACGAACACCAGCAACTGGTGTCGGCGAATATCGACGCCCAGCATCTCAGCGCGTTGCGGATTCTCGCGGATGGCGATGAGCGTGAGACCGAAGGTGCCGTCGAGCAGTCTGCGCATGACGGCATAGACCACGATCAGCAGGGCCAGCACGAGGTAATAGAAGCTTGCGTTCTCCAGTGTCAGCGGCCCGCCCGGCCAGGGAATCGTCAATGGCGCCATGCCGCCCATGCCGTTGTAGCCGTTCAGCCGCGCCTCGCCGATCGCCCATTGCGGCCCCGCCGTCTGCGACATGAACGTTTCGAGCACCAGCGTGACCGACAGCGTGACGATGCCGATGAACACGCCCTTGATGCCGCCATAGAAAATCATGTAGCCGATCAGCGCGGCGACCACGACGCTCACCATGAGTCCCACGCCCAGACCGAGCCAGGACTCGAACCACATGTCGCCGTAGTTCAGCGTGAAGATGCCATAGCTATAGCCGGACAGTCCGAAGAACGCGGTCTGTCCGAACGACAGGATGCCGCCATAGCCCCACATCGCAGCGAGGCCGACGGCGCCGAAGGCCCATAAAAGGCAGTACGCGAGGTTGCCGCTCGTATTTGCGTCGACGATGAGCGGCAGACACAGCGCCACAAGCCACGGGGCGGCATGCAGCGCGCGTGACGTGCCGCTTTTGCGGGCCAGATGCGAAGACATGTTCGATTGCGTCACATCTGCCTCCTAGCGCAAGCGTGTGAAGAGATTGCCGAGGCCTTGCGGCAGCAGGCGGATGACGACGATGACCGTCACCAGCAAGCCGATCTGCCCGAACAACTGCCCATAAGAGGCCGTTAGCGCCGTCTGGATAATGGCGAGCACGCCGGCGGCCGGCGTTGTCCCCGCAATTACGTTCGCGCCTCCAACGACCACTGAAACGAATGCCTGCACGATAAAGTTGCTGCCCATTGTCGGAACCGCCGTCATGGTCGGGGCATACAGCGCGCCCGTGAGACCCGCCAGTCCCGCGCCGAGAGCGAAGGTCAGCGTATAGAGCCTGTCGGTACGCAAGCCGAGGCATTGGGCGATGTTCGCGTTCTGGATCGTTGCGCGTGCACAGACGCCATAGTTCGTCCTGAAGAACAGCAGATAGAGACCGAACAGAATCGCCAGCGCGATGAGCGGCAGCAACGCGCGATACGTCGAGAACGAATAGTCGCCGACCGAGAACGAACCGAACGGCGTGCCGATCCCTTCCATCGACGGCCCCGCGACCAGCAGCATGGTCTGCTGCACGATCAGGCTGATTGCCCACGTCGCCACGACGGAATCGAACAGACGGTTGTAGAGATGACGAATCACGAGCCGTTCGATGATCACGCCGGCAAGCGCTGCCGCGATCGCGCCGAGCAGCATGGCGAGCGGCAGCGGCAAGCCGCGCTTCGCCGCGATGATGGTGACGTACGCCCCGCACATGATGAACTCGCCGTGCGCGAGATTGATGACGCCCATCATGCCGAAAATCACCGCAAGACCGAGCGCCGCGAGTACCAGATAAGCGAAGTTGTCGCCGAACTGATAAACGAGCGAATAGAGAACCGATAAAGTGGCCATGCATGCTCCACGGTCAGGAAGCCGGCGTGCGCGCATGCTGCAGGTGTCGGCCGCGCGCCGGCTTCGGATCAGGACTTCTTGGGCAGGTTCGAAGGCGTGTACTGACGGTGATCGGGCTTCTTCGGCAGATCGCAGCCGACCTTGCCGAGCCAGTACGGCTGAACGTCGTCCCAGACCTTCGGAATCTCGACGGAGTGATCTTCCTTCACGTGCACGAGATAGATGGTATGACTCGCGTGATGGCTTTTCGGATCGATGCAGACCTTGCCCTGCGCGCCTACCGTGCAGATGTCGCCGCTTTCCAGCGCTTTGCGCACCGCGTCCTGATTCGTCGACCTGGCCTTTTCAGCGGCGGCCTTGTAGAGATAGATCGCATCGTAAGCATTCGCCGCTTCCTGGTTGATATACGGCTCGTTCGGGAATTTGGCGTGAAAGCGCTTCTTGAAGTCGTTGCTAGCCGGTGAATCGACCTCTTCCACATAATTCGCCGTCACGTACATGTCCTTCAGAGCGGGCGGTTTGAAGCGCTTATGCTCGTACGCCTGACCGACGTTGACCGAACTCGCCATCGGCAGATTCAGATGCGCGGACGCCTGCTGCTCGTAATACGACGCCTGATTCGCGCCGACCAGCAGCGTGACCACGAAGTCGGGCTTCGCCTTCTGGATGTTCTGGATGGTCTGGCCAAACTGCGATACGGATAGCGGAATGAACTCCTCGCCGGCCATCGTGCCGCCGTTCTCCTTCACGATGTTGCGCACCCATTCCGCCGAAATCTGCCCGAAGTTGTAGTCGGCGGCGATGGTGTACACCTTCTTGCCGTATTTCTGCATCATCCATGGAATGAGCGTCGAGAACTGCTGCTCGGGCACCGCGCCGGTCACGAAGGTGTTCGTATCGCACACGCCCCCTTCGTACTGGTTGTCGTACCAGTAAAGCTGATGCGCGCGGTCCATGATCGGTCGGATAGCCTCGCGTGAGGCGCTGGAGAACGCGCCGAAAATCACATCGGGCTTGTCCGTCTGAACGAGACGCCGCGCGAGTTCCTGAAACTTGGTGTTATCCGACTGCGTGTCGTAGGCGATCAGTTGGACGGGGCGTCCCAGAATGCCGCCCTTCGCGTTGATCTCATCCACCGCGAGCTGGGTGGCGTGAATCTTCGGAATGGTTGCCAGCGCGAAGTTTCCGGAAGCGTCCTCCAGCAAACCGATTTTCACGGGATCGGCGGCGCTCGACGCGAGCGAGGTCAATGCAAGTCCTGCGGTGAGGGCGAGACGGATCCAGCCCGACGGCTTCAGCAACATGCGGGTTCTCCAGAGGTAGGCGGCCAAACACGGGAAAAATCTGGACAAAAAAAGCCCCCTGACGAACTGTCAGTTCGTCAGGGGGCTTCTGTGCCGGGTCCCCGGGCGGACATCTTTGTCAGGCCACGAGGGATGGCCCAAGTCTAAAGCGCCGTATTTTTGATTGTCAACAGCGGACAAAAATCCGCAGAAGCGTCCGCTTCCGTATTTCCCGGGCGCGCGCCTCCGGTGCTGCGGCTGCAAGAAGGAGCGCCGTAGCGGCGGACGAAAACCACCACGCCCGACTTTGCGCCACATCGTCTGCGGGCTGCTCAGCTTCGTTGCGTCAGAGAACGTGCGAGTCTATCAGGACGAGTACCGGATTGCGGCGCCTCGTCGAAAGCAGCCGATGTTGCCTGCGCCTGTCGCCGCACGCGAGCTGATCCAATGCGCCACGCCCTCCTTTCAAGCGATGCCTCGGCTGCCCGCTTGCCTCGCTTCGTCATAGGGTCAGCGCATTGATACAACGTTAGTTATCCAGATCATGTTGAAAGCAAGTAGAGCTATCAACGAGTGCGAACAGCCGGCTTTGCAAGCGCGCCCGGCCACCCCCGACTGGCCACCTAAAAATCCCCAAAACCGGTCATTTCCCAAAGCCACCTGCACAGCTAATCTCTGCATCACTGAGTCACTCACTCATTCATCTGCAAGGAAACCGACAATGAAGCTGATGCATGTCGATGCCAGCGCGAAACGGGAGCGGTCCAACTCGCGTGCATTGAGCCGCTACTTTCTTGAATGTCTTCGTGTCGCGCACGCAGCCATTCAGGTCGACTATCTGGATGTTTCAACCGATACGCCGCCGCACGTGGACGAAGCATTCGCGATAGCGACATACGCTGCGCCGCATGAGCGCACGCCGGCTATGAGAGCGCGGCTCGCGGCCTCCGATGCGCTGTGCAGTCGCGTGCTTGCCGCCGATGCACTGGTATTGGCCATGCCCATGTACAACTGGTCGATGCCATCCGCATTCAAGGCGTTCGTCGACAGCATCTCGCGCACCGGCGTGACGTACACGCATGCGGACGACGGCAGCATCGTCGGCCAGCTCGCGGGCAAGAAAGTGCTGTTCATTACGAGCCGCGGCGCCGATCTGCGGCCGGGCTCGCCGTACGAGTCCATGGATGCGCTCACGCCCGCGCTCAAAGCCGCGTTCGGTTTTCTCGGCGTGAAGAACCCGACTTTCGTCGACGCACAGCCACTGCAGTTCGCGAACCAGCAAGCGCGCGCCGAAGCGCTCGAACGGGCGCGTGCCGAATTGGCGTTGATCGCGCTCGATTGGGCCAACGCGGCGCGTAACGCGGGCGACGGGCAAGTCACGTGCGCCGCGCACTATGGAAACCTCGACCCGGAGATCGCACAATGAAACTGCACACACTGATGGTTGCCGCAACGCTTACGGGCGCAGCCATGCTCGCCACACCGCCATTCGCATGGGCCGCCGATGCAGCCGCCCACGAGACCGTTACGCCCGCCTTCGCCGAAGCCATTGCAAATGTGCCCGGCAAAAAGATGACCGCACTCGTGGTGGACTATGCACCAGGCGGCAAATCTTCGCCGCATCGGCACGGGCAGGCGTTCGTGGTGGCTTACGTGTTATCCGGCTCGATTCGCAGCGGTGTCGACGGTGGGGAGCCGCGCGTCTTTCATGCGGGCGAGCACTGGGTGGAAAAACCGGGCGCGCATCATACGGTTAGCGAGAACGCAAGCGCCACGGAGCCGGCGAGGCTTCTCGCCATCTTTGTGGCGGACAGGAACGACAACAAGCTCGTAACCTTCGACCACCAGTAGACGCCCCGCTTCTTTCAGATGGATTCGGCTTCGCTGTTACGCCATGCCTTTTCCGCTTCTCCGGCTTTTCTTGCTAGAACTTCGGATGGCATTCGAAGTTCACCGAAGAAGCGTGTGTAGTCAGCACGGCCACCCCGCTCACCGATTCTTCGTTGATGCTGCTCTGCATACCGAGGCGCTCGCAGTAATCGCGCGCCTCGTTCAGCGCTTCTCCATGCGCGCGGGCCCAGGCCATGCGCCCGCCTGCGGCATGTGCGGCGACCGTGTAGGTGCCGGGTTTATCGGTAGCGACGACATGGGTCGACGTTGCGCAGCCGGCAAGCAAGCCGCCTGCCGCGAGCACCGCAATGGCGAGGCGCGCCCAATCGCGAAGCTTGTTCAACATGATGCACCTGAGTGTTCTGATCGTTCCGTGCATGACCGCCGGGTGCGGTCTTGCTGGTCACATTGGTTGGCAATATTTCGAATCGGATTATCGCGAATCTGCCGCGCGAGATCAGCCTCACCGGTCGAAAACACTGTTGCCGCTGTCCGAACAATCGTCCGCGCACAGGCACCCCGGGCGCGCCGCCCCTGCGTGCATTGGCGTGCGGGAACTGTTTAAAGCACTTCCCCATTCATGGTCCAGCGACTAGTCTTTAACGGCATCTTCTGAACCATCCGGACCATGAACTGGAGGAGACATCGATGGAACTCGAAACACGTACCATGAAACGTGTAACGGTTCGGCTCGTGCCGTTCCTGATCGTCTGTTATTTCATCGCCTATCTGGACCGCGTAAACGTCGGCTTTGCGGCGCTGCAGATGAACAAGGCGCTCGGCCTGTCCGCGAGTGCATTCGGCTTTGGCGCAGGGATTTTCTTTATCGCGTACTTCTTCTTCGAAGTGCCGTCCAATCTTCTGCTCGAGAAGTTCGGCGCACGCCGCTGGATTGCGAGAATCATGTTCACGTGGGGCGTGCTGGCGGGCGCAATGGCGTATATCCCACATATCGCGCAATACACGGGGCTTTCGGCCGCGCATGTTTTTTATGGCTTGCGCATTCTGCTGGGCGTGGCCGAGGCGGGGTTCTTTCCCGGCGTCATTTTTCTGCTCACATTGTGGTTTCCCGCAGCGTATCGCGGCCGCGTCGTCGGCTATTTCATGGCGGCCATTCCGCTCTCCACGGTGATAGGCGGGCCGATCTCGGGTGCCCTGCTCTCCATGGACGGCTTCGGCGGCCTCGCCGGCTGGCAGTGGGTCTATCTGATCGAAGCGCTGCCCGCCCTGCTGCTGGCATTCGCGGTGTGGTTCTACCTGACCGACAAGCCGGCCGATGCCACTTGGCTTGCCGCCGACGAACGCACGTGGCTAGTCGCGCGGCAGCAGCAGGAACGCGAACATCGCGAGGCCGTGCGTGCCTTCAGCGTGAAGGAAGCGCTGTTCAATCCGCGTGTGCTCGCCATCGCCCTGATCTACTTCGGTGCGAATGCAACCAACTACGGCCTGAGTTTCTTCCTGCCGCAGATTGTGAAGTCCTTCGGCCTGACCAATCTGCAGACAGGCTTTGTCACGTCGTTGCCGTATATCGTCGGCGTGATCAGCATGGTGCTGTGGGGGCGTCATTCCGACCGCAAGCTCGAACGCAAACGCCATGTGGCCTTTGCATTGACGGTGGCGGCGGCCGGCATCGCGGCGTCGGCGGGGCTGGATAATCCGGTGGAAAAAATGATTGCGCTGTCGATTGCGGGCTTCGGTATTTTCGGCTGCCTGCCCGTCATCTGGACGCTGCCGGCGGCGTTTCTGTCGGGCGCCGCGGCTGCGGGCGGCATCGCTGCGATCAATTCGCTCGGCAATCTGGCGGGATTCTTCGGACCTTACGCGATGGGCTGGATCAAGGACAGCACCGGCGGTTTCGGCGCGGGCCTTTTGTGCCTGGCAGGCGCGGGACTGGTCGGCGCCGCGGCCGCCCTGCTACTGCATCATGACGTCTCGCTCGAGACCTCGGCGGGTGCGGCAAGGCGCGAGGACATGGCGCGGCCGAGCGTGGCGGAGTATTGAACGGCGCGGGTGCACAGGTGCACAGGTGCACAGGTGCACAGGTGCTGAGGGCGCTGAACGCCCGATGAAAGCGGACTCAGCGCCTGCTTAAAGCCTGCTTGAAGCCAACGTTAGGTCTGGTCAAGCCGAGGTCAGGGGGCAACTTGAGGCCAGCTCGAAGCGAACGCAAAGCACGCTTCAAGCCGACCAAGAGCGAACTAAGAGCCACCTCCAAACCCAACCCAAGGCGAAACCAAGGCGAAACCAAAGCCCACTCCAAGCCCACCCAAAGCACGGTCAAAGCACGGTCAAAGCACGGTCAAAGCACGGGTCAAAGCATGCTCCAAGCATGCTCCACGCCCACTCAAACACGGGTCAAAGCACGCTCAAACCCAGTCCGGCGCGCTCAAGGCGCGTTACCCGCCCTGCCGGCCTGACCGTCGACGCCCGCTGCGTCCGGCGGCATGACATCATCGGGCGTCGGCGTCGGCGCCGATGCGGCCGTGCCGGCGCCGCGCGCCTCGCCGTGAACGGGATCGCCGGGCTGTGCCGGACCTGAAGCGCTGCCAGGCGCCGTAAGCAGCGGCGGCAGCGCCCGCGATTCTTCGGCCGCCACGCCCGATGCGCCCGCCGCTCCCACCGCTTCCGACGCCCCACCAGCCAACGCGGACGCCGGCGCCCCTTCAGCCGCAGCCGCAGCCGAAGCAGAAGCCGAAGCCGAAGCCGAAGCCGCAGACGATGCCACCTCGACCGGCTCACGCCGCGTCACACCGCGCGCCGCGACGGGCGCTTGCGGCCTCGTCGGCGACGGCGTCGACGCAAACAAGTGCTCGAACCACGCGCGCAGCCGCTCGGTGCGCTCGGCAAACCAGCCCGGCTGCTGCTCAGTGGCGAATTTCACACGCGTATCGACAAGTTTCGAGCGCTGCGCGCGCTGAAAGAAATCGCCGACGATAGGCAGCGCGCTATGCGCCCCCTGCCCCCAGTAGTCGCTGCGCAGGGTCACGCGGCTGTCGTTGAAACCGACCCACGCTCCCGCCACCAGTTGCGGATGGATCAGGATGAACCAGCCGTCCGCGTTGCCCTGCGTGGTGCCGGTCTTGCCGGCCACGTCGCCGCGCACGCCGAAGCGGCTACGTATAGCCGAGCCGGTGCCGCGATTGACCACGTCGCGCATCACGTCGACCAGCGTGCGGGCTGCGTCGGCAGGCAGTTCCTGTTGTGGCGGCACCGACGCGAAGTCGGCCAGCACTTCGCCGTTGCGGTCCTCGATACGCGTGACCATTACCGGCTCCACGTAGCCGCCCAGGTTGGCAATCGTGCCGTACGCCGACACCATTTCCTTCAGCGTGACGGGGCTCGTGCCCAACGCGAGCGAAGGCACGGCCTCGAGCGGACTGTCGCGCACGCCCATTGCGCGCGCGAGCCGCGCGACCTTGGTCGGACCGACCGTTTGCATCAGTTGCGCGGTGATGCGGTTGCGCGAATACGCGAGAGCGTCGCGCAGCGTGATGGGCCGCTCGCTGGGGTCGTCTTCGTCACCCGGACGCCAGACTTCGCCGCCTGCCAGTTGAATTTCGACAGGCTGATCCAGCAGCGTGTCGGACGGCTTTGCGCCCGCCGCGAAGGCCGCCGCGTAGACGAACGGCTTGAATGTCGAGCCCGGCTGACGCCGCGCCTGCTGCACGTGATCGAACGGATCCTGGCTGAAATCGCGGCTGCCTACCCACGCCTTGATCTGGCCGTTGCGCGGGTCCATCGCGAGAAAATCGGCCTGCACGCGCGTTTTCGATTCGCACACCGACTGCACGAGGCTGTGGTTTGCCGACACGCGCTTGAGCGCGTCGTCGTCGGAGAGTCCGGCGTCTTTCGCTGCGCGGTAGTCGGGAGTTTCGCGCAAGAAGGTCGAGAGCAGCTCCTTGCCGTTCGAACAACCGGCGCGGCTGCCCCACGCCGCGTTCGCAATGCCTTGCAACTCGTTGCCCTGCAGAATCACCGCCTGCGTGGCCATGGTTTGCAGACGCGAATCGATCGTCGTGCGCACCACGAGGCCGTCGGAATAGATGTTGTAATCGTTACGGTCGGCCCACGCCGCGAGCCACTTGCGCAATTGCTGCGAGAAATGCGGCGCGGGTCCAGGCGGCTCGGTCTGCCGTTCGAAGTCGATTCGTAACGGTTTTTTTCGCAGCGTTTCGTACGCGGCGGGCGTGAGCTTGCCGAACTTCACCATCTGGCCGAGCACCGTATTGCGCCGCTGCAAGGCGCGCTCCGGGTTAAGCACCGGGTTGTAATAACTGTTGCCCTTCAGCATGCCGGCGAGCGTCGCGCTTTCGAGCACGTTCAGCTTCGACGCGGACTTGTCGAAATACGTGCGTGCCGCCATCTCGATGCCGTAGGCGTTGTAGAGGAACGGCACCGTGTTGAGGTAGGTCTCGAGAATCTCGTCCTTGGTGTAGAGCGCCTCGATCTTGAAAGCCGTGATCGCTTCCTTGAGCTTCCTCGTGAGCGTCGGGGCGCGGCCGATTTCGTCGGGATACAGGTTGCGCGCGAGCTGCTGCGTGATCGTGGAGCCGCCCTGGCGGTCGCCGGAAAACGTGTGCAGCGCGGCGGATGCAGTGCGCCGCCAGTCGAGCCCGAAATGCTGATAGAAGCGGTGATCTTCGGTGGCGATCAGTGCGTTCACCACGTTCGGCGAGATGTCCGCAAGCTTGACCCACTCGCGGTTGGACGGCTTGAACTCGGCAAGCAGCTTGCCGTCCGCCGAGAGAATGCGGGCGGGCTGTTCGACCTTCGCCTTGCGGATATCGCCGATACCGGGCGTGAACGGAATCAGGATCAGCACATACAGCACGACGAGCACCGGCAGCGCCGCGCACGCCTTCAGAAGGCCGCGCCGCGTCGGATGGCGCACGTGCCACAGCGCCCCGGCCACGAGCGGGTTCGCGCGGGTCAGACCTCGGTCGAGTGTCTCGAGAAACAGGGAGAAAAGGCGCTTCACACTGGCTACCGTCGGCGGGAAAAGGCTGAATCGTACCAAGATGCGTGGCGCGAGCCGATTTTTATGCCGCCGGGATACGCTTGCCGCTTTGCGTCGCTCGTTGGCACCCGGCGGCCGGCTTGCTGCGCCTCTTGCCGGTCGCCGGCCGCTGTCGCTTGCTGTCGCTTACTGCTGCTTGCTGCTGCCGTCCCGCGTGCCGTGCCGCAGCCGGCGCGGCCCACTATAATGTCGCGAATTCCGACAAGAGGTGCTTCATGATCATCAAACCGCGCGTGCGTGGCTTTATCTGCGTCTCCACCCATCCGACGGGCTGCGAGGCCAACGTCAAGGAACAGATCGACTACGTCAAGGCACGCGGCCCTATCGCCAACGGTCCGAAGAAAGTGCTCGTGATCGGCGCATCCACCGGCTATGGACTTGCCGCGCGCATCAGCGCGGCATTCGGCTGCGGCGCGGCCACGCTCGGCGTGTTCTTCGAGCGCGGCGGCAGCGAAACCAAGTCCGGCACGGCCGGCTGGTACAACAGCGCGGCATTCGAGAAATTCGCCAGCGCCGAAGGTTTGTACGCAAGCAGCATCAACGGCGACGCGTTTTCCGACGAAGTCAAGGCGCGCACCGTCGAGATCATCAAGCGCGATCTCGGCCAGGTGGACCTCGTGGTGTACAGCCTTGCCGCGCCCAAGCGCACGCATCCGAAAACCGGCGAGGTGTTCACGTCCACGCTCAAGCCGGTGGGCCGTGCCGTCACGCTGCGCGGCATCGACACAGACAAGGAAGTGATCAAGGAAACGGTGCTCGAACCGGCCACGCAAACCGAGATCGACCACACGGTCGCGGTAATGGGCGGCGAAGACTGGCAGATGTGGATCGACGCGCTGCTGGAGGCCGGCGTGCTGGCGGACGGCGCGAAGACCACCGCGTTCACCTACCTCGGCGAGAAGATCACGCACGACATCTACTGGAACGGCTCGATCGGCGCGGCCAAGAAGGATCTCGACCAGAAAGTGCTCGGCATCCGCGAAAAGCTTGCGGCGAAGGGCGGCGACGCGCGCGTTTCGGTGCTGAAGGCGGTCGTCACGCAGGCGAGTTCCGCGATCCCGATGATGCCGCTGTACCTGTCGCTGCTCTTCAAGGTGATGAAGGAGAAAGGCACGCACGAAGGCTGCATCGAGCAGGTGTATGGGCTCCTGAAGGACAGCATGTACGGGACGGCGCCGCACATCGACGACGAAGGCCGTTTGCGCGCGGACTACAAGGAACTGGACCCCGAGGTGCAGCAGCGCGTGGAAGCGCTGTGGAGTCAGGTGACGAACGACAACATCTACGAGCTTACCGATTTCGCCGGGTACAAGACGGATTTTCTGCGTCTGTTCGGGTTCGAAATCGCGGGTGTCGACTACGAGGCCGACGTCAATCCGGACGTGCAGATTCCGCGGCTCGTTCAGGTCTGAGCGTTCTGTCTGTGTTCCGTCTGTGTTCCATCCGGTCTACGGGTTTTTGCTGAGGTTTGCTGGGCGGTTTTACGGGTGTTTGCGCTTCCGCGCGCTTTCTCCCGCTTTCTCCCGCTTTCTCCCGCTGAGGCGCGTTTCCGCCCGCCTTCTCCCATTCCCGCGTGTTATGCAGACGCCCGGGCGGTTGCGCCTGCCGTCCTGAGGTTCGATCGGCGCCACCGGCCACCACCGGTTGGGCGGAGCGTTCGCCAGGGTACGCCCGGGAATTGCCGCTGACGAATTCTGCGTGATATTGTTAATCCATGCGGAGGACGGCCGCACGCCGCCTCCCCCGGAAAGCACTTTACTGCAGCGAGCGTCGCCATGAGTGATGTACGCCACCACCTGAGTCCGCGGGACCGCCTCGAGCTGTTGTGCTGGCTCACGTGCGGCAGTCTCGGCGCTTACTACCTCAACGAGGACTGGCCAGACGCGGCGTTCCACGTGCAGGCCGCGCACAAATGGCTGGACCGCCGCGCGCGGGAGGCCGACTGGCTCTCCATCGCAAAGCTCTCCGCAACGGCGCTGGAAATTGCTCGCCGGCACGCGCGTTTTGTCGACACCGACTGGGCGCGCGACGCCGTCGAGGAAATTCTCGATACCGACGAACTCGATCCGCAGGCACGGCTCGNCCGCCAGGTTCTGGCGGACTGCGAGCGGGCGCTGGCTGACCGGCGCACCGCGGACTGATTCCCGGGCGTAGGCAGCGGCGCGATTCCCGCCAACGACGCGAGCGGCATTGCACAACGCATGCGGGTCGTCGGCGCTGCACTCAGCGTACACATCCGCTCATTGCCGGCTCGGCATGCGCCTATTTCCGCTCGGGCGCGCGGCCCTTCATGAAGCGCGCGCCGGAGAGAATCAACAGAGCGATGAGCACGCTCAGAATCGCCGTGGCCTCGCGCCCCAGCCCCGCCGCGACCCCGACGCCCGCGCTCAGCCACAGGCTCGCGGCCGTGGTGAGCCCGCGCACCTCGCGCTGCTCGCTGAGTTTGATGACGGCACCCGCGCCGAGAAAGCCGATGCCCGACACGAGCCCCTGCAGCACGCGGCTCATGTTGTCCTGTGAAAAACCGGCTTGCAGCGGCACCACGACGAACAGCGCGGCGCCTACGGCGACCATCATGTGCGTGCGCATGCCGGCATCGCGCCGCGAGATCTCGCGCTCAAAGCCGATCACACCGCCGAGCACGAGGGCGAGACCCAGACGCATCAGTACCTGCGTGACATCCGCGGTGCTGCCCAGGTCTGAGAATTCGCCTTTCACCGTTTGCCAGACAGTTGCCCACACCGCTTGCGATCCGCTCATCATGTGCCCGACCCGACGTTTGCGAAAACGCCAAGCATAGCCGGGATGAAGTCTCGTGGGCAGACCGTGCAGCTAGCCCGCGACAAAAGATAGATGCAAAGCGCTTGCGGCGAGGGCCGTGGCCCGCGGGTCAGACAGACGCGGTCTTCTTCACGAAAGCACTGACCACCGCCTCGAGTTCCTTCGTAATCGAGGTCATCACGCCGGCAACCACCGCGAATTCGCGGCCCGTCACGTTGGTACGGCTCGCCACGATCTGACCGTTGAAGGACACGATATGCGCCTCCTTCGCGATCGATTTGATCCGTTCGATCAGTTGCTGCTGTTCCCTTTTTTGCATGCGTGCAATGCGCCGGCTCTCCTGTTCGTAGACTGCCGTCACCGCATGCAGATCGTTGAGCAACGGATCGGCCGAAGCGATCAGCAGCTCGACGGCTTGCCCGGCGTGCGCAGCGTTGCGTGCAATCGCATCGAGCGCCGCACTGGCGAGAGCAATGAAATCGGCGATTTTCTTCGCGACGTGGCTATTGCCACTGCTGTTGCGCCTGTCGTCGTCTTTTCCATGGAACGCCTCGCGCAACGCCGGCGAAAAGAGCCCGGGCAAACCGTCGCGGCCTTGCACGAGCGCTGCGTGACTGTCCGCGAACATTCTCAGCGTATCTCGCGCGACTGCCAGCGCGCCTTGGCCCTTCCCTTCACCCTCGCCTTCGCGCAGTGCAAGCATCGCCTTGAAAACGATACGTTGGGACAGCATCCGTTGGCGACCGGCAATGTTGATCAACGAGCTCAATACCTCGTTAGATACCTCGGTTTCCGCTGTATCGGAACGCACTGCCTGAATCCGTTCTATCGTGGTGACCATATCGACTTCTGAAGATCCAGGTCGGCGGGCCGCGTCCGCACGTTTCTCGTTGTGCACTGACGACGCGGCCGCTGCTGCACTACTCTATTGCCCAACGCCGGGCATTGCCTGCCGGCGCATTGCGTTATTCCGTTGCGTGCGCATGCAGTGCGGCCGACTGCATCGACCACGCCATCCACGGACGGCGCAGCGCAACGATTGCGACGAACGCACATGCAGCAAGCGCACCGAACGTCGCAAAGCCCATCTGGTACGATCCGGTGCTCTCTTTCGCAATGCCCATCACCACCGGCAGATAGAAACCGCCGATGCCGCCCGCCGCCCCGACGATGCCCGACATCAAGCCGGTGCGGCCCGCCCAGCGATGCGGCACGAGCTGGAAGGTCGCGCCATTGCCGAGCCCGAACGCCACATACAGGCCGACCAGCAGCGCAATGCCGCCCGCCAGCGTCGGCATGACTGCCGCGAACACGAAGTCGCACAGCGAGATAGCCGCGAGCAGCACGGTCAGTGCGCGCACGCCGGAGACCTTGTCGGCAATCAGGCCGCCGAGCGGACGCACCAGTGCGCCAGTCGCCGCGAGCAGCGCCATGAAGAGCCCCGCGTCGATCTTGGAAAGCTGATAGAGGTTCGTGAGCAGCAGCGAAACATACGAGGACATGCCGACGAAACCGCCGAACGTGATGCTGTACACCAGCATGATGACCCACGTGTCGCGCTCGGCGAGCACCGCGCGATACCGCTTGGGCAGCACTGCGATGGCAAGCAGCGCGCCGATCACCGGCAACAGCAGCACGCCGGTCTTGCCCGCGCCGAAAATGCCTGCCTCGACAAGCAGCACCAGCACGATCAGGCCGACGAGCGTTACCACGAAGCTGCCGAACGCGCGCAGCACACTGCCGGTTTTCACGCCCGCGTCGTTCGCCCAGAAATACAGCGTGATTCCGGCGATCACGAGCAGCGGCAATGCACCGCCCGTTGCGACCTGCCAGCCGTAGTGCGTGGCGAGTTGCGGAAACAGAAAGCCGTCGAGCACCGCGCCGATGTTGCCCGCCGCCGCGAGCCCAAGCACGAGGCCCTGCACCTTCGGCGGATAGTTGCTGCCTGCCATCGGCAGCGCCACCGCAAAGCTCGCACCACCCACGCCCAGAAATACGCCGAGCACCAGCAGCAACGTGTACGACGGAACGAACGGCAGCACCGGCAACACGATGGTCGGCACCGCCGAGAGCAGCACGCCGAGCAACGCAATGCGCTTGCCGTGCGCCGACTGATAGAGGTTGCCGAGCGTCACGCGCAGAATTGCTGCGGAGAGCACCGGCACGGCGACGAGCAGCCCCTGTTGCGCGGGCGTCATCGCAATGCTCTTGCTGATGAACGGCGCGAGCGGGCCGTACAGAACCCACACGGTAAAGCCGGTATCGAAATAGAGGAAACACGCCACCAGCGCGCGCCAGTCTCCGCTCTTAAGCGAACTCATCACGTTTTTCATCAGACATCCTCACTAAACTGTTTTCCGATCACCCGACTCGCCGCATGCATCGCCACGCACCGGAATGATTACTTTGTTGGACCCCGCGCTGTTAATGCAACGTCCATGCCATGCGGGTCGTTCTCGCTGCCGAACTGCATACTCCATCAAGCCTGCAATCGATCACTTCGCGCAGCGCGTCAATAAACGTCGCGTGCGTAGCGCTTTTCCTGCGCGAGACGGCTCACGTATTCGGCGGCTTTCTCGTCGCTCATCGCGCCGTGCCTGGCGACCACGTCCCTGAGCGCAGCGTCGACATCGCGCGCCATGCGGCTCGCGTCGCCGCATACGTAGAAGTGCGCGCCCCCTTCGAGCCACGCCCACAGTTGTGCGCCGTGCTCGCGCATGCGGTCCTGCACGTAGACTTTCTGCGCCTGGTCACGCGAGAACGCGACATCGAGACGGGTCAGCACACCGCTGTCGCGCAGCGCCTCGAGTTCGTCGCGATAGTAGAAATCGGTGGCCGCATGCTGCTCCCCGAAGAAAAGCCAGTTGCGTCCCTTGTCGCCGCGTGCACGCCGCTCGTGCAGGAAGCCGCGAAACGGTGCAACGCCGGTGCCGGGGCCGACCATGATCATCGGCGTGTCCGATTGATGAGGAAGACGAAAGTGTGCGGACTTCTGCACGAACACCGGTACGTTCACGTCGCCGGCGCGGTCCGCGAGAAAAGTCGACGACACGCCTTTGCGATGGCGCCGTCCGTTGTTGTAGCGCACAGCCGCCACCGTCAGATGAACCTCGCTCGGATGAGCTTTCGGGCTTGATGCAATCGAATAGAGGCGCGGCTGCAACCGCTTGAGCATGCCGGTCAATTCCGCCGCGGTGAGCTTGACGGGAAACTCGTGCAGCACGTCGGCGAGCTGCTGTCCCCATAGCCACTGCTTGAGGTCGGTCTTGCGTTCGGGCGCGAGCAGATCGCGCAATGCACCGTTGCTGGTGCGTGACGCGATGAAGGCGAGCGCATCCGGATTGGGGCGGGCAATCTCATAGTGCTTGCCGAGTGCATCCGCAAGCCGCATTTCGCCGGCACCCGCGACGTGCACGGGCGCATCGGCGGACACGCCCGCGAGTTCAAGCAGCTCGTCGACCAGTTCCGGGCAATTGCTCGGCCACACGCCCAGAGCGTCGCCGGCTTCGTATTCGAGCCCGGAGTCGCCGGTGGCAAGCGAGAAGTAGCGCGTGTCCTTCGCCGCGCCCTGCTGGTTCAGGCGCAGATTCGCGACGAGCCGCGAGGCGGCCGGTCGCGTCTTGGTCGGCACGGCGCCGGGCACCACCGCGTTGATCATGCCCTCGGGCGGCACCGCGTGCAGCGCGGCATCTTCTTCCTTGATGCGCACGATCACGCGCTCGAGCCACGCGTCCGCGGTTTCCTGATACTCGCCGTCGCAATCGACGCGGTCCATCAGACGCATGGCGCCTTGCGCAGCGAAACGTTCGTCCAGTTGCCTGCCGTGTCCGCAGAACTGGTCGTAGTTGCGATCGCCGAGCGCGAGCACGGCGAAACGCACGCCTTCGAGACGCGGCGCATGCTCGCCACGCAGCTGCGTCCAGAAGCCTTGCGCGTTATCGGGTGGATCGCCGTCGCCGAACGTGCTCGTCATCAGCAAAACGTATTGCGCCTTGACAAGCGCCGACATCGCGTAATCGGCCATGCAGGAGGTGCGAATTTCAAAGCCCGATTCCATCAGACGCGTCGCGTAACGCTCGGTGAGGGACTCCGTGTTGCCGGTTTGCGATGCCCATAGCAGCGTGACCTTGGGACGCATACGCACGATCCGCACCCCGGCCTCGCGCGGCTCGGCCAGCGTGTTATGAGACGCCGCATGCGGCGCGGCCTGAGTGTTTGCACTGCGGCTGTAGAGGCCGGCAAGCAGACCATCCACGTATAGCCGGTTGGCGGCCCGGATGGGCGCCGCGCCCGGCAACACCGGAACGGCACCGAAGCCTTGGGTTGCCGCCGAACGCAGCCCGTTCACGAAGCCCGCAAGGTAGGTGCGTTCGCTCTCGTCGAATGAAGGCGTGGGCGTCGGCGGCAATTGCAGAAGGCTCGTGAATGCGTCGATAAGCGGCACGTTTGCCTCGCTCGCGTTTGCCGTGGCTTCTGTGCCCGCCACGCCGCTCCCGGTGCTCACGGTGCTCGCCGCGCTCGCGAGGCCGTGTGCCGTCGCGGCGGCGACCGAGCTTTCGGAGAGCGCCGCGGTGTCGTCGTCGGGAACGGATTGCATCGTGTCGACCTCCACGCGGCTCAGAGAGACTGCGCAAAATTTCAGTTCAGGTTGCTGCGAAACAGGATCGATGGCGTCGCTCGTCACTGCGTTGATGCACAGGTCGTCGCCGAACACATCGTTCCAGTGCATCGGTGCAAAGCAGTTGCCCGCGCTCACGCGATCGCTCACCAGCGCAGGCAGGACCGCACGGCCACGGCGCGAACGCACTTCGACAGCGTCCTTCGGCTGGATGCCGAGCGTGGCCGCGTCTTGCGGATGTATCTCCACAAATGGCCCTGGGTTCAGCTTGTTGAGCATGGCCACCTTGCCGGTCTTCGTCATGGTGTGCCATTGGTGTTGCAGGCGGCCGGTGTTCAGCACGATCGGAAACTCGCGGTCGGGCGACTCGGCCGGCGCCGCGAAGGCGCGCGCGAAGAACGTTGCACGGCCACTCGGCGTCGGAAACACGAGCCGCGCGCGCTTGCCGCCGGTTTGCCTGAGCGGCTGATTCACGCCGCCGTTGAGGTAGCGAATCGGGTTGCGCACGGCGCCATCGCCGGACGCGAGCGGCCATTGCAGCGGCGTTTCCCTCAGTCGCCGATGACTCGCGCCGCGCAGGTCGTAACCGGTTTTCGGATTCGACGCGCGGGTAATCTCGGCGAACACTTCTTCGGCGCTCGCATAGCTGAACGCCTCGGCAAAGCCCATTTCGCAGGCAATACGCGCGATGATCTGCCAGTCCGGCAACGCAGAGCCTGGCGGCTCGATGCCCTTTTGCATCAGCGTGAGATTGCGCTCAGAGTTGATCATCACGCCTTCGGCTTCGGCCCACAGCGCGCCCGGCAACAGCACGTCTGCGTAGCGGTTGGTCTCCGTGTCGAGAAACGCGTCCTGAGAAATCACGAGCTCGGCCGCGCTCAAACCGGCAATCGCGTTCTGCCGGTTGGCGACACTCGCCACCGGATTCGTGCAGATGATCCAGCATGCCTTGATCTCGCCGGTCGCCATGCGCGCGAACATGTCGATGGTGCCGTTGCCCACTTCGGTGCGCAGCGTGCCCTTCGGAACGCCCCACAGGTCTTCGATAAACGCGCGGTCTTCGTCGACCAGCACCGAGCGCTGGCCCGGCAAACCAGGCCCCATGTAGCCCATTTCGCGGCCACCCATTGCATTGGGCTGCCCCGTCAGAGAAAACGGGCCGCTGCCGCGGCGGCAGATCCTGCCCGTCGCCAGATGCAGGTTGCAGATCGCGTTGGTGTGCCACGTGCCATGCGTGCTCTGATTCAGGCCCATGGTCCAGCAGCTCATCCATTCGCGAGCCATGCCGATCATCTGCGCGGCGCGGCGAATGTCGTCCGCGGAAAGCCCGGTGATGTGGGCGACGTTCTCGGGCGTGTAGTCGGCGAGAAACGCGGGCATCGCGTCCCAGCCAGCGGTGTGCTCGTCGATAAAAGCGCTATCCGTATGACCGTTTTCGTGCAGCAGATGCAGCAGGCCATTGAGTAACGCGAGGTCGGTGCCAGGCCGGATCTGCATGAACAGGTCTGCTTTCTCCGCGGTCGCATTGCGGCGCGGATCGACGACGATCAGCTTTGCGCCGGCCTTCACGCGGTCCATCATGCGCAGGAACAGAATCGGGTGGCAGTCCGCCATGTTCGCGCCGATCACGAAGAACAGGTCGGCGTGGTCGATATCGTCGTACGATCCAGGCGGCCCGTCGGCGCCGAGCGAAAGCTTGTAGCCGCTGCCCGCGCTCGCCATGCACAGGCGCGAGTTCGATTCGATGTTGTTGGTGCGTACGAAGCCCTTGGCGAGCTTGTTCACCAGATACTGCGCCTCGATCGACATCTGCCCCGACACATAGAACGACAACGCGTCGGGTCCGTGTTCGTCGAGGAGCTTGCGCAAGCGCGCTGCCGTGTCGGTGATCGCCTGTGCCATCGGCAGCGGCGCCGGGTCCTGGCCGCGCGCATGCCGCACGAACGCGCCCTCGAGCCGGCCCGACTTGCGCAGCGCGACGTGTGCCGACTGTCCTTTGGTACAGAGCCGCCCGAAATTCGCGGGGTGCTCCTTGTCCCCGGAAATCTTGACGACCTGCCCGTCCTCGACGTGCAGCACCATGCCACAGCCAACGCCGCAGTACGGGCACACGGTTTTCACATTAGTCGAAGACATGGCGGATAACGTCGTTCAAGGAGTCAAGGGAACGCGGGCAAAAGAAGCGCGCAACTCAAACGGCGACCCACACCTGGCCGTTTTCGACACGCGCGGGAAATGCGCTCACCGAATTCGCCGGTGTTTCCAGGCACTCGCCCGTGCGCAGGTCGAAGTGATGCTTGTAGATCGGCGAGGCCACCACGACGCGCTCGCCGAGGCTGCCGATCAGGCCGCGCGACAGCACCGCCGCGCGCGAACCCGGATCGAAGTTTTCAATCGCGTAGACGGCGGCATTGTCGTCGTCCGTGGTCACGTGAAAGACTGCAACCTGTTCGCCTTTGACGAGCGCGCAAACGCCCGTGTTGGGCAGAATGTCGTCGAGCGTGCAAACGGGCGTCCAGGTTTGTGGCAAGCGGTCGTTACTCATGGCGGGGCTCCTTTCCAATAACGCTTAAAATCACACTGTTTCCACTACGACAGGAATGGCAGCAAGCTTCGACTGACGCTCGTCCGGCGTCGCCGGCCGGATCTGTCCGCGCTCCTTCACGAAGCTCACCGTGCTGTCCGCTGCGTCGCTGTTGACGAAGTGACGGAAGCGCTTGCGCGTTTCGGGATCGCTCACTGCCTTCTTCCACTCGCATTCGTACGTATCGATCACGCGCTGCATGTCCGCTTCGAGTTCCGCGGCGACTTCGAGCCTGTCATGCACCACCACGTCGATCAGATACTGCAGACCGCCCTCCAGACTTTCGCGCCACACGCTCGTGCGTTGCAGACGGTCCGCCGT